>NZ_OENA01000096.1 GCF_900239185.1 Tenacibaculum finnmarkense | reverse complement strand
AATGGCGTTGAAAAAATCGGCAAAGATAATTACGATAATAAAGAAGTTTATAAAAAAATAAACGAGTTATATACTCAAATATATAATAAAAAATAAGTAAAAAAGAAGTTATGATATTATATCAAAAACATTTTAAACCTAGTAAGAAGTATCTGAAAATTGAATTTCGTTTAAAAGATAATCATTTTTTAAAATACGAAAATGCAGATATTATTGAGTATGAAGAAAAAGCAATAGAAATTCATTTATTCAAGTTTTCATTTTACTTCGTTAAAACAACAAATTTACCTTTCTAAAGCTGAAAAAACATGTTAAATCAACTAAAAACACTCCGAGAAAATCAGGCAAAAATACCGCTTTATAAATCGCTAACTTCTATGCGTTCGTTGGCTGTATCTATTCAAAGTTATAATATTTTTTATGGTATTAAACAAGCATCTTTTTTCTATTTGCTTTTTGAATACTTAATTCCAAACGATTATTTACGTGTAATTCCTGCATTGTTTTTTGGTTATTTCGTAGCAAAAGCAATGCTAAATATTGCTGTTAATATTCCTGAAAAAAAAGAGTGGGTAATTGTATCCATTGCGTTTTTTGACTTCTTGATGCTTTGTGTAATTGTGGATATTATGCACAAAACAGATACAACAGAAATTACAAATAATCTTATTTTTTGTGGTTTTGTAACTTATATCGGTTATTGGTTAAATCATGTATTTGTAGTGAAAGTCGAAAAAATCGAAAAAGCAGAATCGGAACAGAAACAAACAGAATTGGAACAAGTAATAGCAGAGCTAGAACTTGTTAAAATAGAAAAATTTATTTTGGAACAGAAACGAACAGAATCGGAACAGGTAATAGCAGAGTTAGAACACCGTTCAATTGCTTTTGAAAAAACAGAAACAGAATTGGAACATAACAGACCATATACCGACCATGTTCGACCAGATGCTGACCATGGTCGACTATATACCGACCAAGTAAAAGCAGGTAATCAAACTAATTTACTAGATAGTATTGATAAAACTTGTCCTTATTGTAAACGTGTTTGTCCTAGTAAACGCTCAAGAGACTCTCACAAAGGTAAATGTAAAATGAACCCTAAAAATATTAAGTAATGGACGTATTACATATAATTGCTTTAATATATTTTATTATAATAATATTAACATTGGTTCTGATGTTGTTGATCGTAAATCAGGAAAAAAAATTATATAAACCAAAAACTAATAGAAATAATGAGTAATGACAACACATTTTTAAGATTAAGTGATTTATCTTCTGAAGAGAGAATTTCTTTGGAAAAAGGATTATCTGAAATATATACGACAGGAATAAATGGAATTACTTTAAAAAAACCATTTAAAGAGTTTGATGAAAATGGTTTAAAATATCCAATGAATCATTTAAGAAATATTGGTCTTTCAATAATAATGTTACCTATTGAATGGATGTCAAAATATGTAGATGAAGTTACGGTTAATTTAGTGAGATATGCTCCTGAAGAACTTCTAGGGTCTAGTTTCTTGTACGAATATGATAAATTAAATGCTACTTCAATAGGTAATTTAGCTTATGTATCATTGAACGTTAAAAACGAAGATTTTGTACAAAAAAGCAATGAATTATTACATAAAATTTTCGTTGATTTTAATAAAGAAATAATTAAATATAAAGCTAATAATTCATCTCTTTTTAATTTAAACTAATAGAAAATATGAGTAATGACAACATTCAAAACAACATCGTTTATTTTTTAACAGACACGAAAATAACCGAAAATAACGAAACAAGAATCGTTTATAAAATAGTCGATGGAACGGAACGATTAATAACGTCTCACGTATTTTATAAAGGAACGGTAAAAGAAGCTTCACAGTATGAAATGGAAGTAGAAATGAACAAAGGATATTGCGATTGGTATGCTAAAAATCGTGCTGTAATTCTTACGTATTACCGAAATAAAAAACAAACTAAAAATTAGAAAGTATGATATTAAATAGTTTTTCAGAAGCTTTTAAAAAAACAAAAGCTGGTCAAGGTTCTTTAAAAATGAGTTTAGCTCACTGGAGTAAAGATGTTATGATAAAAATTCAATATCCTGATGAAAAAAGTAAAATGACAGCTCCGTATTTATATGTACAAAGTCGTTTTGGGAACGTTCCATGGATACCAACTCAAATCGAATTGTTTTCGAATGAATGGGAAGTTGTTAATTAAAAAAAATCTTTTAGAAATTATGTTAAGAAAATTAATAGTAAAGTATTTTGCGTTAAGTTATATAACCAAAATTTTCGGAAAAGAAATTTATATGTTAAGAGGTGCTACACCTCTTAGCATTTCTTTTAGTTTAGTAATGATAGGTGCATTTTTCGACAATGACCATCTATATTATACCGCTTTTACAGCGTTTATAGTATTTGTATATATTGGATTTATTTATTTTAGAAGCTCTAAAAATTCGGTAAAATGGAAGGAATTAGACAATGTTCAAAAAAGAATATTCTATAATATAACACCTGTTTTTTTAGATGATAAAAAACGAATAGAGGGAACTATTTTAAATGATAGGAAAGTACACAATTCGTCAATTTATCTAATTATAAACATTGTTTTTTGGGCAGCAGCACCAATAATTACAATGATAGTTTAAAGCATAAAAAAACCACCCCGAACGAGTGGTTAAAAATTGCTATGAAAAAGAAAATAAGAATATACACACTCTTAAAACTCTAAACAAATATAACTTATATTAATTAATAATTGGTATTAAAAATGACTAAAGCAAAACTTTGGGCTAAATTAAATGGAGTAGAACTAAAACGCTTACAGCAAGTAACTTGGTTGGTCGTTTCTAAAAATAGAAAGCGGACGATAAACGATATTAAATATATTCGAAATTTAGATGTTGGGGAGGTTTCTGCAATATTAAATTACTTTAATAAAGAAGTAGATATTAATATTGATGATATAAATATATAGTTCATTTTTTTGAAACTGTTAAAGTTATGCTTTAGCGGTTTTTTTTGTGAAAAACAAAAAACACTAAACAATTTTAACTTTTTTAATCGAAGTTAATAGAAGTTAATCGAAGTTGAATTATGTGTTAATACTTCGGAACATTGCGGAACAAAAATGATGTTTTTTTCTTGTTTTATTATTGCAGTATCAAATCAGATATAGTTGTAAATGAGTCAAGCAGAATCTATAAATCAAGCATTATACAGGAACATTAAAAGCGGGCAAGAATACGCTCATTTAATGCCTTATAGTAATTGTAGTAGTACCAAATTAACTACTGGAGATACAAAAGCTGCAATTGATAAGATGGCTATCTGGTCAAAGAAATATCAAAATCATACAAAAAACATTGCAGTAACTTTTGCAGGTAAAAGTACCAAAGAAACCGCTATTTCTATCCACTCATTTTTATACCATCATTTTCAATACAAAATAGATGGATTAAATCAAGAGCTTAGAAGTCCAGCTTGTTCATGGGCAAGTCGTCAAAACGGCATAGACTGTAAAAGTTACTCAATTTTTGCAAGTACAATTCTTTTAAATTTAGGAATACATCATTTTTTAAGACGTATCAAACAAAGTGCAACCGCTGGTTATTCGCACGTTTATGTAATTGTTCCAAAAAATCAAAAAAATCCAAAAAATCTAAAATTAGGATATTATACCATAGATGGAACTTTAGCAGGAATTAAAGAACCTGATTTTTATCAAAAATCAGATGTTTTTATGAGTGCTAAAACAAATAATCATGGTTTAGCTGGAGTGGCTAAACCAAAACACTTACAAAAACAACAATCAAAAGGTGGGCAAGCTGCTGGAACTTGGCAAGGAGAACTTGTTAAAGGATTATTTGAAACATTAAAACCTGTTTTAGATGTAGCCGTTCAAGGATTAGTTGAGCATTTATTTGGCTGTCCTGAACCTCAATACGAATTACCAATAATAAAATTAAGAATTGAACGAGATTTTAAAGTAAAATTAGAAAAAGAATTAGATGATTTAGATAGCGCTATTCTATATAATAATCGTCCACGAATACAGCATATTCTAAATAATATATTAAAAGAATTAGATCTAGGGATAGCACATTTAAAAAGTGAAGCTGCATACAATGGAAATCATCAATGTATAGGTAAAACGTTGGCAATTTCTTTAAAATTCATAGGAGATATAAAAAACATATTTGATAAGATATTTGAAAGTTTTATCAAGTCTAACGGTCGTTATTCCGTAGATGTTTTTACAAAAACCGCCACTTCATCTGATCGACTTTGGTATTTCGTCGTAGGAAATGCAGATAACCCTGTAAATGCAGAATATAGGTTTGTAGTTCTTCGAAAAGAAAAAAGTAAGTACGGTATAGAACCAGTATTACCCTAC
>NZ_OENA01000095.1 GCF_900239185.1 Tenacibaculum finnmarkense | reverse complement strand
TCAATGCTTCACCGTATATAGTAACCTTAATTCTCTCTTTTATTCTTTCTGATTATATATCAAATGTATTAAAAGACAAACTTAAGCCGTATAAAAATAATTGCGGTCTAGTACTTAATTAAAAGGTCGTTGCGTGTTTGTAACATCTGATTTTCTTTCGGAAAATCCTCGCACACAAAACCGCAACTATTCTTATACATGAAACGTTACCTGTCATTAAAAATAAAGAAATACCATGAGAAAAATTCAAATATTATTAATATTAATTTTATTTGGGAAATTAATGTTTGGGCAAAAAACTGTTAGAACAGAAGTAAAATATGGAGTTAAAAACTCTGAATTAGCAGAAATTTTTGAATTTCAAAATATAGCTATTCAGAAATTTGATTTTAAAAGTCCTGAAATTAACGGAAAATATTATAAAACTTTCATAAAAGAATTTAAAAATGGAAAACTAATTGACAAAAAAATACTATTTGACGGAACAGAACTCGAATATTTTAAAATAAATTCAACTGATTTTAGTTTTAAAATTTTTACTGAAACATCAAAAAATAAATTAAAGATTCAATTAAGGACTGAAAAATATGCTGGTTCAAAAAAAGAATTTGAATTAATTGAGAATAATTCAAAGTATGTAACAAAAGATTTTTTTGGAAATAAAAGAAAAATAAAAAATCCTTTAAATAAGGAATTTCCCTTATTAGCAATTATAACCCCGACAAAACAAAATAATGGTATTAGTTCATATTGTAAAGTTGTACAATCAGAAATTCGACCTGAAAAACTTGGAGAATACTTTAAAATCCCACATTACTTTTTAATTACAATGGAATTTAAGTAAAACGCCAGGTAACACCATATATAATTTATTGCTAGTACTCGCCTACTTACGAAAATCCTTAGGGATTTTCTATTCCGTTTTTATTTACTAAATTTAGTGCTTCAAAAACGCAACAAACCATATACAAAACGTTGGCAACTATTTAAACAAACTCTGAGTCAAAGCAAACAAAATGAAAAGACTAAGAAACATAGGGATATATTATGCCGTATTTGGAATTTTACTAATGATTAGTTTTATTTTCACTAATCTATGGAGAATATCTATAATTGGAATAATACTACTTTTAGTTTATTTTTTCTTAAAAATTGTATGTAAAAAGAAAAAAATAGTTACAAAATTAACTAAGCAACAGTTACAATTTTGGGATTTCATTTTAGTTATTTTGCCATTTATATACATATTATTAGTGTCTTGGTATGTTTGGCGACCTTATAATCAAACAATTATTCTTCCAAGAAATTATGAAGGTATAGTTGTCATACAATATGATAGATCTTATGGGCAATCAGAAAAATGGGTTGGTGGCTTCTTAGGCATTGGAGCGTCTCGAATAATAGAAGTAGATAGTACAGGAACAGCTAAGACTCAATTTAAATTTCACAATAATGCAATTCCTTTTCTTGGGCTAAAGCAAACTTATCATAATAGAGGTGGACTAAAAATCTATTATGAAAATGATTTATGGTGCGAGATTAAAAAAGTATCTTTTTTTGAATGGGAGAATAATAGAAATAAGGAATATGTTTATTTTACAGGATTTGATTATTATCCATTAATAATTTTTGTAATTACAAAGCCTAAAAATTATGATAATTATTTTATAAATAAAGATGAAAAAAATATTCTCCAAGAAAAATATAATAAAAATCCCTATAAAAATTACCCTCCAGATAAACATGAATTAAATCAAAAATATGCGAAATACTATAAATTAGATTATCAATATAAAGAATTAACAAAATAAATACAACCAATGTTTCCACTTTCAATAAAATTTCAAGCATTTATTCCCAAGTCACTTGGAAAACCTCTATTAAGTTATTTTGAAAACACAACTCGTTTTAGGTTACTTGACAATAAAGAAGAGTTTATAAGACAATTAAGTAGTTTTAATATTCAAAAACACGCTTGACTTCCAGAGCCAGGTTCTTTATCTAATTATTACGCAACTGATAATGTAGAAATGTTTAATCATCATAATGAACATACTACTCGCTTAGCAATAAATGCAGAAATTGATTTAACTAAAATTGGGAGTTATAATTTTGAAAGCGAAATTTTTAAACATAAACGACATAAAAAACAGGGAGGTAACAATGATCAGCACTCAGGTTTAAGTCATCAAGTGAAAGCATATATAAAACGGATTCCTTTTTATGATGATATGCCTCGTGCATCAAACAAAGATATGTATATCGGTGTTTGTAGTGAATTGCATTCTGACCGTTCAGATGAAGATGCTTTAGATATATCAATTAGTAATTCAAAAAAGCATTCTTTTTCTGATGGAGGAAATGACACCACAACAATTAAGGTTTCTGCTTCTGCTGGTTATCCTTTTGCTGAGCCTTTTTCGCCTAATATTGATTTTGAATTAGAAATTGAACTTTTTAAAAATTTATCCAGTAAGTCTATTGATGTGCAAGTAAAAGGATGGCATAATGATTTCCCTGCTTACGAATTAATTATTGATGATAGAGCTGTTTACACGCATAATCCTTCTGACTATGGATATACTGGTCCTGGTTTTGGAAATTTAACTAAAAGTAGAGATTTCCAAAGAACACATACAATCTATTTGAATGACTGGGATATAAGAACTTTAAAAGAGAAAAACAAATTTGGGAGGTGAAACAGTTGCCAACAATCTGTATAGTTAATGGCTACATAGAGCAAATCTTAAAGTTAGGTTCTTTTTTATAAAGTTCATTTCTTCCTGAAAGTTTAGTCTTTTAAAACGCCACTAACCATACAGTAAACGTTGTAAGTAATTCGCAAAAATTACGCTCCATTCAATAACTTTACAAAAAAAATAATTATGAAATCATTATTATCCTTATTAATTGCCATAACAATATCAGGGTTGGCATATTCACAAACGGAAGAAGTCATAAAAATTGAAGTTGATTCAGATTGTAAAAACTTCATAAGAAAGCGACAATATAAAGATCAGCTATATACAAATCCAGTAAAAATAATTACAGCTGGATACAATAAAGTACATCTTGGATATAGTTATAAAGAAAACATGAAAATGTTAGTTTTCACATATAACGAATGGGCTTTTAAGTATTTAAATGTTACAGAGTTTTATGCTACAATTAATGGAAAAGAGTTTGTAATAAATAAAATGGCCTTATTTAAAACACATAAAAGAGTCAATGTTATTCTTAATGAAGTTACTCTATATCAAATTGGTGTATTGATGACAGATGAAATGATAGATGAATTTTCTAACCTTAACAGTTTATCATTAGGATATATAAAATCACCTTCTCAAAAACGTAAAGTATGGGAAGTATCAGGAGGAGACTTAAAAAAACTTAAGAAGAACTGAGCTAAAAAACAACTCTTTTCTTGATTAAGTTTATACATTATTATTCTAGGCTCATAATTCTATAAATTAGTTTTTTGAGCTTTTATT
>NZ_OENA01000076.1 GCF_900239185.1 Tenacibaculum finnmarkense | reverse complement strand
TTATTTTTTATTATATATTTGAGTATATAACTCGTTTATTTTTTTATAAACTTCTTTATTATCGTAATTATCTTTGCCGATTTTTTCAACGCCATTATTAGAAATAACGATTTTCAAAACGCTGCCGTTTGATACCATTGGTTTTGGAAATATTTTAATTCCATTATCCCAACACCATCTTTTTGCATTAATATTCCAGATCATCTAGTTTGGGTTTTTCTATTTTAAAATCCTCGAAAGTTTCGATAATTTCGGGTTTTTCGGCTTCAAGGATTTCTAAGTTTTCAATGTAAAAACACTCTTTTGTGCTTCGTTTTTGTCCCTCTGTAATGTTCACCTTAATAATACCCTGACTATTTAATAAATGCTTCGGATTAAATGTATAGCCATTTAATACGCAATACGATTCTAATGCAGTTTTAAATTTTCCGCTACCTAATGGATATTTTGAGTTTTTAGACTTGTATAAATCCCAAAGATTACCACGGTATAAATTTCTATTAAAATTTTCTTCGCCTATAAAATATTCATCTGCCCAAGTAATAAAAGCATCTCCAATACCAGCCTTTAAATTATTTTGAGTAATGTTATCCATTGGTGCCAGAAATTCATTTTCTAAATTGTTTAAATACAATTTGCAGCATTGCATCAAAAAATTATAAAACTTGGTGTATTGCTTTTCATCCCATTGCTGAAAAAAAGTATGCCCAAAATCTTTTGAAACTTTACGTTCTGTTGTAAAATCTTTTGTTTTGGCATGATACCAGTTAGAAAATGATACAAAAAATATTCTACGGCTTACAGATCCTGAATTATTCGGCATTCCATAGTTAAAAGTACCTACAAATTTACCTGCATCTTTAAAACTGATATTATGCGATTTTTTATGTTTTGGATTTGATGTGATTTGCCCTGTAATTTTCCCGAAGAAAAATTCAAAAATTGACTTTTTATTTCCATCTTCAATATTTATAATATCGTGTTCAGGTTGCAATTCTCCGAAAATGTGGCGATCAGTTTCAATATCCTTACGTTTACCATCAATTGTAAAAACACTTAATAATTCCATTAAGCCACGAACCAGCAAACTTTTACCTGATCCACCGTCGGCATCGTCCTCACTATCTTTTACAGTATCATCAAGCATATAAATAAACTTGGTAAAATCTTCACGTTTGTAATTATGAAGCAAATAACCGATCGCAAAACATTTGTTTAAAAAGTGTTTTTCCTGCGTTATATGCTCTTGTAAACCTGAATTCTTACCATTTAGCGTAAACATATTTTTTGACCTGTACGCTTCTTGTTCCTCTACGGTTTTATAAGGTTCTTCTACTTCTTTGCGCCAATGAACACGACTTGCATTTATTAAATACGCCATAAATTCGCATGATGTATCGTTAATTTTTACACGGTTTTCGCCCTTAGCATCTTTGTAATAGTTGAAATAATCGGCTGAAACTCTAAAATCATTATTAGAAACTTTATGATCCCAAACAAATTTATTTGTAGTGTTTTTTGTAGAAAATGAAACAGCATCTTTTGTAATGTTTACAATTCCATTTTTGAAATAAAATTGCTGGCTATTATGCGTGTAATTATCAAAATCAAGTGTAATTCGGTCAATTGCTTTTAATTCAGAAACAATAAATACTTTAGAACTTTTGATTAAATTGATAACGTTTAAATCAACGCCTTTTTCTTTTAAGTATTCGATACAGAAATTTCTAATTTCAGCAACTTCAGGCACAGAAACTTTATATTCGTCAATTTTGATTAAAAAAGAAGTATCATCGTTTGATTTTTCTACAAAATTTATGATCTCTTTAAATGAATAAAAATTGTTACAATTCAAAAAATAATGAAAGTTTGCTAAATTTATAGCAGGACGGTTTTTATCATTTTTATCAATAAAATTACATTTTACGGTATAATTTAGCATTTTATCAAAAGCACGTTTTACCGATTCTTTTTCTGCTTTTCCGTAATATTTTAACCAATCTCTAAAATCTTTACCTTTAGTTCCCATTTTACCTACTGGAAGCCAAACTGTTTCAATATTCCAAAAGTTATTCGACAAAGTGTGTGCATATTTTTTACCTGCAATATCAATATCAGGTAAATTGTAAAAGTTTTTACACAATTTATTTAAACGCTGGTACAAATCATAACTTATTTGCTCGCCCTCGGAATTAAACCAAATAGGATAATAATCATCAGAAATTGAAGCAAGATTTAAGCCATCAGAACCACCGCTACAAATGATAATGTTTTCTAATTTTTCAAATTGTAATTTCTGCTGAAAATCTTTTATCATTTCAGTATGAAACTTTTTTTCACTCGATTCAGTAGTTGAATAAAGAGAATCCCTATGGTGTTGTATAGTTTCTAAAAGGTCAAGTATTTTTTCTTCATCTACATCTTTTAAAATACGTTCCAAACCGTGTGTATAGGTATTTGGTTTTTCGCCTAAATAACCGTGTTTAAAGTTTACGGTTTTGCCGTCTTTATCTAATTTTTTATATTCCGATGGTTTGTAGGTTTTTGCCCATTTTTTAAGATTATCAGAATACGCAAAAATCGGATAATTCGGCGTTGCTTCGGTAATCATTAATTTGCCCTCTTTAGAAGTTATTTTTTCATAACTTTTAATTTGCACTAAATTATACGCCTTAGCAATTTCAGGCGTTACGTGTTTACCTATTGCATCTAAATTGGTATATTCTTTTTGAACCTCTATTTTAAAATACGTTTTCGGTAATTTTTCGGTATTTTCTTTAAAGGTAATATTTGATGAAACAACCGTTTTTGCACCTGCTAAATTATTTTCAGTATATAAAAGTTGTATAGCTTCTTTAAATTCGATACCTTTTAAGAGCATAACTGCACTTACAGCATCGTAACTTTTACCGCTCGAAAAATCTTTTATAACCCAATGCGTTTTCGCATCATAAAAAATAGCACTTGCCGTTTTTTCATTATCATTTAACTTAAAATGCTTTTTGTTTGCACCCCTCGAATAATGTTTTTCTAAAATATCCAAACCACCATTAGTGGCTTCATATAGCTCTTTGGTATTGTATTTGTAGTTACTCATAATTATAACGAGCTTTTTTCTACTAATTCATTAATAGGTATATCTAAATGTTTTGAAATAGATAAAAGGACAGCGTACAGCGTTAAATATTCGTGGTTCACAGAAATTTGACGTTTAAGCGTATTGTAAAGGATGCCAGTATCGGCTGAGATTTGAGCAATAAGGTTATTGACTAATAATTTTTTTAAAACAGTTTGTTTTAAGACTATTTTTGTGTTTATATTTGAGTTCATATTTGTAGTGATATTTGTATTCATTTTTATAGCTAAATGTGTGTACAAATATAG
>NZ_OENA01000091.1 GCF_900239185.1 Tenacibaculum finnmarkense | reverse complement strand
TCACTGATATTTTTATCTCTAATTTTATAAATTTCAGAAACTTTATTTTGACGATTTGCCATTTTATAAGCTAAAGAATTTGTCTTTTTTGGATTTTTTGGATTGCCTAATTTTATAGGTGTTGGCTTTACGGCAGTTTTATTAGTGTTTTTTGTAAATAATTTTTCAGCTACATATATTGCATTTCTAGTCATTTGGCGTTGCCATGCTTTATTCCTTGGCGACCATCTAAAAGCATTTTTCTTTAAAAGGTTTTTAATTTCATCATTTGGTTTTTCATCGTAAAAAACCTGTATTCTATTTGCTTCTGAATTGTGAATATAATAACCACCATCAAAAAACATTTTAGAACCATCAGAACCTATTTCATTATTCCGAAGCTCCTCCCCCTTTATTCTTTTTTTAGTATCTAAAATTGTTTTTGAAAGGTATAAGTCTATTACTAATTTATCTCCGTTTACAGCTTCTTCAACTCTTGATTCAACAAAGCAAATAGATTTATTAGGAAAAGATTTTTTGTAAAAAGGAATAGGATTATTTTCTATAAAAAACAATTTACGATCATCAATATTTGCGGTTTTACGGTGAATGTTTTTATTAAAATCATTTTGAATTTCCCTTAGTTTCTCTAAATTAAACACCTTTTGATTAAGCATTTCAATCGTGTTTTTTTCACCACTTTTTATCTGTTTAAAGGGATATATTTTCTTTTTTATAGCATTTATACCTTTATCAAGAATAGCAATATATTTTTCCAGTTTATTACGATAGTAGCCTATTTTCTTTCGGTTTCTTTCCGTTGGAAAATTAGCACTCCCTGTAATCATAGAACTAGCTGTACGTGAACGACTACTAATAACCTCTAATTTTGCTTTCAATAACCTTTTATGAAAATACTCATAATCATTATTCAAATCAGCAACGCTGTACCCCTCCTGTTTTGCATATTCTTTTAATTCTTTATATTGTTCAGCTAATCCATTTTTCCAGTCATTAAGTTCTGTTTTAGCTCTTCTATCTGGGCTAAAAGAAATCCAATAGTAACTGCTTTTTGATGTTTCGTAATCTAAATCATTTTCAAAAGTTTTTGGGTCTTCGTAATTTAGTTTGTTGATGCTTTTTTTTACTAAAGGTTTATCTTCCTTGACTACTAGCTTTACTACCGTTTTAGTTGGTTTAACAACTCTCTTTACAACCTTTTTAATTTCGGCTTTTTTGGTAGCTTTTACTTTTGATGCAACTTGTGTTAATTTACCTTTTTTATAGTGCCAACCTTTGCGTAAACGTCCGCAACTATCAAAAGGGGCATTTGCTTTTATGGTTTTTTTAGTTTCAGGAATTGCCACAGGATACGCTGAAATATCAGGAATTGAAACCATTTTTTTAGTAGATGTTTTCTTTACTGATTTTTTTGCAGTTACTATTTTACCTAATTCTTTGTGAAATGCTGGTACATTGTTGGCATCTAAATTTAACACAAAATCAGAAGCTTTTTGTGCTGCACTTGCTCCACGCATCAAAAATTTATTGTCGTCTTTTGCTATTTTCAATACACTTTGCCAATTCTTTAAATATTCCGCATGATTTTTATTTGAATGCCAAATAATACCTGATTGAGCTGATAAAAATACCGCTCCAAATTCAGCAATAAGTTCTTCTTTTGCGTATTCTTTTGAACCGAATTTATTACCTAATTTTCTAGCTAATCGCTTTTTATTCCCTGTTGAATGGATTAATTCGTGAAATAAAACGGCATAATAATCATTAGGTGTATCAAAAGATTGTAACCTTGGCATTTGAACTAAATCAGCTGATTCTTGATGATATGCGTCATTGCCTCCATGCTTAATAGTTGGTGCTGGTTTTGGGTAATTTTTTACGATTAATTCGGCAATTTCGTTTTTTTCGTTTGCTAAACTTTCATCAGATTTTAAAACTCTACCTAATTGTAATTCATCTAATTTAAAATCAATATCTTCAATATCCGAACCATTGAAAACATTGTAATATTTCAAAATTGCAATACTATTTACAACATCATCAAAATCAGATTTTAAATAACCGAAATTTTTAATGTATTTTATCATATACTCTTTATCGTATGTTCCAAATTCTTTTTTTGTCTTCGGATTATCGAATTTATAAAGTAATGTGAAATATACAATTGGCGTACCTTTTGAGCCTTTTTTTAACGTTCCTTTTTTCTCCTTTATTTGCTTAAAAGTCATAAAATAAGGGTTATCCATAACGCTAAAAAAATCATCTTTTAACAACCACGGATTAACACCACGATAGGCATTTTTTGAAACAAAATTAATTGGAATTAAAAAACCGTCTTTTTCGTAAAACTCTTTTTGACCCCATTTTTTCTGAACTCCTTTACCTGATGCTTTTTCAACTAATGAAATCATTTTATCGGTAATCATCTGATAAATGTCATCATTTGTAAATGGTTTACCCAGTGCCGTAGGGGCTTCAACGCTTTCAGGGTTAGGGATAAAAGGTAATCCTAACCCTTCTAATTCGTCAAAAGATAAATTATTAGCGTTTAGACTTTTTTTTTTTACAACCACACGTTTTTTCCCACCACAACTGCATGGCTTTTTACCATTTAAAGCCATTTTAATTTGCTTTGTTTTTTTATCTACTGAAGCTATTTTTAATACGCCTCCTTTGTGAAAACGCCAACCTTTACGCAAACGCCCGCATTCTGTCAATGCTTCTTTGTACGCTCCTTTGTGCATTGAACCTGCTAAGGCTGTTGGATATTGACGTAATGAAACATAAAATCTATTAACGCCTTTATTGGCTAATAATATTCCTGATAAACGGTAAATCATTTCAGTATCGTTTGCTTTTTTTGCGTTTGCGATAATTGCTTCTAATTGACTTCTTGAAACTGTTGATCCGTTTAGGTTTTTAAATTGCTGTTGTATGGTCATGCTGTTATTTTAATGCTTTATGTAAGGTTGGTTTTTTCGTTGCTAAATATGTTGCTCCAGCAATTATTATCAAACCAAAAATTATTTTTAGGCTTTTTTTTTTGATAAACCGTGTACTGGTTTATTGATACTTATATTATGGTCAGTTGCTAATTCATCTACTCGCCGATGCCAAACAGAGCAAAAATGCTTACAATCTCGTAAACTGCTGTAATAACTTTTACGAGCTTGTGAATAGGCATTAAATAACTCTTTAGCATCTACGCTATTAATTGCAGTTATTGTTTTTGCTCCTGCAATTCCATCAACTAAAAGCTTTTTATTAAATGCGTTGTTTAGTGTACGTTGCATTATTATTGTAGCTCTTTTAGGACTTGCATTTATTGCGTGGTCTGCAAATGTTTCAGCAATTGCTTGCGATGTTATTTTATCTGCATTTATACTATCCCAAAATTGATTTTTGAAGATAGTATGTGCTATTTGTTGGGTAATATTTTTCATATCGGCAATGCTTGGTGGTCTGCCGATATTTCGTTCATAAACTTTAGCCGAAACACCAAAATTTGTTCCGACTAATTCTTTTAAGGAGTTGTAATTCCCGCTATCAGTTTTTAATTTTTGATAACCTCCTTCTGCTCGTTGTATTTTCTTTTGAAATGTTGGGTAGTTTGCCATTATGAATTGATTTTTATAAATTATTTATGTTTATAAATATCTGTTATAAATGTACCTCCAAGGTAAAGGTCATTACCCGA
>NZ_OENA01000086.1 GCF_900239185.1 Tenacibaculum finnmarkense | reverse complement strand
TTCATCAATGCTTAACGCTGGATGACCACATGAAAAAGCGTCGCTATTAAATGGTAATTCTTGAACATTCCCCCATAAATCACCAATTTTATCGGCACTGTAAATTTTAAGATGCGATACTTGTGCTTTATCTCCTTTTAATGTTCTTCCATCGTAATTATCTCTTGTAAAATAGGCTTTTTTACCTTTTTTGGTGATAATTATATTCGATTCATGGTATTTTGAACTTAATCCTTCAAGCATTGTAGCTTTTTCTAGATCTAGCATTTTTTTAGATACTATATTTTTTTGCTTTGCCTTATAGATGTTTAAAAATGGTTGCTTATTCCATTTATAAAGTTTTTTATCACTTTTTGCCTTTGGTTTGGTGGAGGCAAAATAAAGTTCATCATTATAAATAAAACCTCCAAAATCAGAGTATTTTGTATTGCTTGATACATTGTGAATATTGATATAGGTTTTTTTTGTATTCGAATATTCTACAAAATAATCTTTGTTGCTTTCTAATGATTGCACCCTACTATCGGTGGCATTTTCACCTTTTAGTTTTAAAAGCCATGCATCAGATTCGGCTATTTTTCCGTTGGTTTTTAATACCTGTGAGTACCTAAATAAATGCTTTGAGGAAGCTATTTTTTGATAAAACTTCATTAATTTGGCGTAATTTTTCTCCGCTTTTGTAAATTCAAAATTGAAATATTGCGCGTCTGCTAAACGGCTTAATACCAAATAAGAGTTATCGCCTTTATCATGGATTGATTCATATAATTCAGCCGCTTTTTTATAGGCAAATTCTTTATAATACCTATCGGCAGCATATTTACGTTGCCCAAAACTTACGGTGCTTATTAATAAAATTAGTATGTATAGTATTTTTTTCATCTGTCTTATTTTTTTCAGGGATTTTCAGTAATTTTCAGCCATTTTCAGCACTTTCTAAAATGATTTAAAAGAATCTTGGCGATTTTAATGCGTGTTCTTTTAACATCTCATAACGAAGCATTACCTCGTAAGTTCCTGAGTTATAATTGCTGTAATTTGAAGTGGTTAAATCGTATGCAAAACCTATGTATAATTTTTTACTTGCCTGAAAACCTAGCAAGGCACTTACAGAATCGTCCCATCGCCAGGCTAATCCTGCTATAAATTTTTCATTAAACATAAAATTTGCTGACACATCGACTGATAATGGCGCTCCTTTTACTGCCTTTGCCAAGGCTGCGGGTTTAAACTTGATGTTATCACTTAAATTAAATACATATCCTGCGATAAAAAATAAATGCTGACGTTCTGTAGCAATATCACCGCCATTAATTGTATCATCATAATGATCGGTGCTGATAAAATTTGGGATTGCAGCTCCTACATACCAATTACTTGTGTAGTAATAAAGTCCTGCTCCA
>NZ_OENA01000085.1:51949-116728 GCF_900239185.1 Tenacibaculum finnmarkense | reverse complement strand
AAAAGGTTTTGAAGTAGATAAAGACTTACGTAAAAAATACGATGGTAAATTATTTATTGTAATATTTCAGCAAACTACGGATGGTAAAATGCGTGGTGGTTCAAAAAGTCAATTTGATGCCGATATTATTTTGTTTACTGAAAAATTTGATAATTATCAGAATAATTATATTTATGCCGATAAAAATCGTTATCAAAATAAAAATTTAACTGATTTGAAATACAATATTTTTGAAGGAGTTTTAAAAGATTTAGAATAAAATAAAGTTTTTAATTATTATGCCCAAGTTTTGAAGACTTGGGCATTTTTTATGGGTAATGTTTAATCATAGTTTTTATACTAATATCCAAGTGTTTCCCTGTAATGTTTAGATAATTAACTACATTTTTATTTCAATAAAAACCCTTTTCAGTATTCCATTTTTCTCTATATGATGAACTTTTATATTTATATTCATTTTTCTTTTATGAAAGACTATAGAGTGAATTAGTTTTACATATCCAATTAATTGATTATTTTTATAAAGCTTAACAGCAAACTTATCAAAAGAATTAGTGGTATCTAATTTAAATGATAAAGAATCACCAACTGAAACGTTTTCAGAAGGGATTTTAGTTTTGGTTAAACCTGCAATTTCAGTAACAAAATTTAATCCTTTTTTAGGATTGAAATTTGTTAAAAACTCAAAATTATCAATAGGTAATAATCCTTGAGTTTGTGATAGCATATAATATGCATCAGTTTTTTTTAAAGGATTTACTCTCCAAAACGTATAAAAATCACTTAAATCATTTCTTTCGGCTTTAGATAATCGCTGTGAAAATATTTCAATAACATTTTCATTATATTTTTTATCCGTCTTAGGAAAACCTGTATATGGTATGAATCCCTCTTCTATGGCTTTTTCGATATTTTCTTGAATGTATTCAAATCGAGTACCATGAGATGAATTTTGTTTGATTTTACCAACCGTAATTCTTCTAGCACCTGGACCTTTACGCCAAACTAAAAATATGTTTCCAATTTTACTCACTTAAATTATTTAATTTATTAATACGCAAATTTATTAATTTTATCATCAAATCTTTGCGATTATCAGGTAATTTAAAGTTAAATAACTGAATAGGCAATTCTTTATCAATATTATTGATTATTATAGATAGTTTTTCTAGAGAATAGTTGTGATTTATTATTTTTAATGTGTCTACAAAAATTTTTTCATAATCATTATTTAGTGCTTTTAATAAATCAAAGTGTCGTGGCTTTTTTCCCTCATTAAAACGAACCTCTGATCTTCCTTTATTTATAAATGCTTCCATCATTTGAGAATTAGTAACCATTTTTTCAATCTTTACATCTAGTAATTCTCGACCAAGACAACAACCGCTATCATATATAGGTGAAAATTCTGTTCGTACAACTAAACTTTCATTAAGTAATGTACTTCTTTTAGTTTTGATATTATTTCCCTCTTCTATTCCCCTATTTATTAAAGCTATCTTGGCTATAAATTTTCTCATTTTAGGTTCAATTTTACTAAAAAAAGATTTCTTGGTTTTAATTTCTTCGTCAATTTCTATAATTGTTTCTTTATATTTTGAAATAAAACCCCAATTTTCTTGATGTCTATCTGAATTTCCAATTATAGCATCAAAAATTAACATTTTAATAAATTTAGGCTCATAATTTGTTAACTTAAAGTAATTCAAAGTTTTTTTTATAAAATCAAAAGTATATCTATACTCATCTTCATTTGGATTATATGATGAATCATAACCTCTTAAAAAATCTATTCCTTCGGATAGTTTATTCTCTGTATATTCAACCATAGATTTAGACAAACAACCTATTTGTTGTTCATCATTTTTGTCGTAAGCAATATTATAATCTAATAAATCAAAACCAAGCCATTGCCCGATCTTAGAAGAAACTATTTCACTCCAAAATTCTGTAGGATATTTAAATGTATCATCATTAAGTTTTTTTGAACCTTTAAAGAAGTACTCTTCTTCATTTAGATTAGTATAAATTTTTTTTGAGCGAGTTCCTCCCGTACTTGAATAGGGTTTTTTATTCCAATTAGTTATGTCAGTAAATGTAGGTTTGTATTTTTCAATATTTTCCAATATTCAATTTTTTTATGATTTAGATTGTAAACATAGTTATTCATTTTAAATTTACATAATATCTTTTAATGACAAGCAGTTTTTTGTGATTTAAACACGTTGTTTAGTGAATAAACCTTGTTTTTAGTAGTGAGTACAAAATTTTTCAGCGATTGAGTACAAAATTTTACTCAATAAAATACTTTAAAAAAATAAGTGTAATTTATTTATCATCAATGATTTAAGTAGTGTAAAGTCAATTAATTTAAAAAAAGTAATATTTGTGAGTATAAATATTATACTCACAATAAACCCAATAATAACAAGGGTTGTAGCGTGTTTTTTGGTAGTGAGTATAAAAAAAGGGTGTTTTTCCAATAAAGTTTAGTTCTACTGGATAGAAAACATAATTAAATACCGCTTTTTATGTAGCGTCAAAAAGGAAGACCGAAAAAGGGGGCGTTTGTATATATGATAACTTTAAAAACCCCAAACCCCAAAACAATTAAAAATTCGTAAAAATTTGATATTATATTCACGTAAAATGCTCGAATTAAATATCAAGTTTAGCCGATTGAATAGTACCACTGGCTTTTAGTATTGTTTTGGGTGAATATTCTTCGGTTTGCTTAATTGAATAATGCCTTGCTTGGTTTCTGACGTCAATTGTTGGGATTCCTAAATGTAAATAATTGGTAATTCCTGTATCTTTCAAAGAGTACCATTGGTAAAATTTACTAAAATTTAGCTTTTTTTTGTATTTACTCCAGGTATCAGATATTCTTTTCGGTTCTAATTGAGTTTCTCCAGGTTTAAAATTATCATCAGAAAATAGAAAATCATGATTATTAGCATTTTTTAAATGATCTATTAAAACGTGTATTAATTGGTTTGGAATTGTTACTATTTGCGATTTTCTGTTTTTACTCACATTTGAAGAAATACTAATAATTCCATTTTTTAAGAGAACATCAGCAACTTTTAATTTAGATAATTCAGTTCTACGGATTAAACAGTAAAAAGCGGTATAGCATAAAGCAAAGTAGTGCTTATCGTTTTCTTCTAAATGATTAAAAATTTCTGTTCGTTCTTTTAGTGGAATAATAGTTCTTATTTTTTCAGAAACTCTAATTTTATCAATATCCCCTGTAAAATCTACTTTTAAATGCTCTCTTTTGATTAGCCAACGATTAAAAAGCGATATAAAACCTAAATAATTGTTGTGTGTTCTGGCTGAATTTTTGCGTTCATAAAAAATCATATCTAAAAAATCACGACAAAATTTCTCATTAAAGTAAGAAACGGCAGCGTTTTCTTGTTTTTTGGTAATTAAGTATGCTTTTAGGTTTTTAACGTAACTGGTGTAAGCTCGTAGCGTATCTGGTCGCAAAGAGTCTTTTCTTGTTTGTTGATTTATTTGATGTAGGTAATTATCAAATACTTCAAATAATTTTACTTTTTTTAGTGGTTTTTGTTCTTGTATTGGCGAGTTATTGCCGCAATAAAAAGGTGTCCAGCCTCGCATTAATTGTTGGTTTAATTTGATAACAATTGCTTTGGCGTATATCCTCCTTGTTTTTTTACATTTAAAAGGTCTTACTCTATGCCTTTTTCTTTTTAATCGATCATTTGCCTTTGTTTCGTAGGGGTCTATGGCGTAATACACAATTTCCCAAACTTTATTTTCTTTTAATTCGGCAGGAATATAGTCGATAAAAGGTAGTGTGATATTACTATTTTGAAGTTTTGACATTTTTTTTTTACGTTAAATTTTAGAGTAAAATCAACAGTAAAAAGAATATGTTTTGGCGAGCCTCTGACGCGTTTTGTGTTTGTAGCGAATAAAAACAACAAAAAACCCTTTAAAATAAAGGGTTTCATGGGATTTTAGTAGCGAGAAGCAGATTTGAACTGCCGACCTCAGGGTTATGAATCCTGCGCTCTAACCAACTGAGCTATCTCGCCATTGCGGGTGCAAATATACAACTTCTTTTTAGATACACAATAAAAAATGTAATAAAAATGAATTTTTTTTTAAAAAAAATATATATACCTTGCCATACTAAGAAAAAAAAAATGACAAAAGTTAAATACGAATTAGAATTTCCTATACACGCATCACCAAGTATGCTGTTTAATAGTTTGGCAACCCCTTCAGGATTAGAAGAATGGTTTGCTGATAGTGTTAATTCTCGTGGAAAATTAATTACTTTTACTTGGGATGGTTCAGAAGAGGAGGCTAAAATTTTAGCAAAAAAAGCAAACGAACGCATAAAATATAAATGGATTGAAAGTGAAGGTGATGAAAGTTATTTTGAATTTTTAATACAGGTAGATGCTTTAACGAAAGACGTAGCTGTTATTGTTACTGATTTTGCTGATGATCAAGACGACCTAGAAGAAGCAAAAATGTTATGGGAAAGTCAAATTGAAAGCTTAAAAAATAGTATAGGAGCGTAGTGTTTTACGTTTTATAAAAAAACTCGATATTTAGTCGAGTTTTTTTATGGCTACTAATTACCTAAATTGTAATTTTGCAATCAAATTTTTAAAAATGATCAATTTTAACGGAAAAATAATACCAAAAACAGCACTACAATTATCTAACGATAATAGAGCCTTTAAATATGGTGATGCTATTTTTGAAACGGTAAGAGTTTTAAATACAAAGGTTGTTTTTATGGAAGATCATTATTTTAGATTAATGGCTTCAATGAGAATGCTACGTATGAAAATTCCAATGAAATTTACGCTTGAATTTTTACAAGAAGAAATTTTAAAGGTAACAAATGAACTTCCTAAATCGTTAAATTATAGGGTTCGATTAACCGTTTATAGAAAAGATGGCGGCTTGTATAACCCAGCATCAAATGATATTGATTACTTAATTGAAGCAAGTGAGTTTCATCCGATAGAAAAAACGAGTTATAAAATAGATTTATATAAAGATTTTTATAATTATTCGGGGTTGTTATCAACTATAAAAACAACTAATAGAATGCTAAATACCTTGTCGGCTGTTTTTGCTGATGAAAACGATTTAGACAACTGTATATTGCTTAACGAACGAAAAGGAGTTGTTGAGGCTACTAACGGGAATATTTTTGTAATAAAAGACGGCGTTATAAAAACACCTGCTTTAACCGAGGGATGTATAAAAGGAGTTACTAGAAAAAAAGTGTTAGAAATTTTAGAAAAACATCCTAACTATACTGTTGAAGAAACCGTTATTTCTCCATTTGAATTACAAAAAGCAGATGAAATTTTTATTACAAATGCTATTATTGGTATTCAATCAGTTACTAATTATCGAAAAAAAGTATTTACATCAGAAATAACTAATAAAATAAAGAGCAGCCTTAAATTATTAGCTATTACTGGTTAATTCATTTGAATATCGCTTGGTGCATTTGCCCAAATTTTATATTTACCACCTTTTTGAAGTAGCTTATTTTTCCAAAAGCTCTCGTTATTAGTTGTTAAAATATTTTTGTAATCATTTTCGGAAATAAACCAAGAATCAATATTTAATTCATCAATTAATTGGTTTGTTTCCCATCCTGAATATCCTAAAAAGAAGCGAATATCTGTTGGTTTTAACTTGTTTTCAACCAACAGTTCTTTTAAATTTTCAAAGTTACCACCCCAATAAATACCATTAGCAACTTCAATACTATTGGGTATTAGTTGAGGAACCTTATGTATAAAATACAGGTTATCTTGCTCAACAGGACCACCTTGATACACTCTAAAATCACAGTCGATTTCAGGTACCAAGTCGTTCAAAGTATGCTGTAAGGGTCTGTTTAAAATAAACCCAACAGAGCTTTTTGAGGTATGTTCAGTTAGTAAAATAATAGTTCGTTTAAAAGAACTATCGTTTAAAATAGTAGGTTCCGCAATTAACAACCTACCTTTTTTGGGCTTCAGTGCAACCATATATTTATTGTTTAGTACAAGACCAAAATAGGTAAAAATTAATGAAACTAATGGAATTTATAAAAAAAAATAGATTTATATTTTTCCTAAAAGTGTAATAACCTCATTTCGTTTTCTAACAGATACAGGAACTGTTATTTTGTTTTTTAAAACTAAATATCCGCCATCTGATTTGATGAACTCTTTGATGTATTGTATGTTCACTAAATGACTTTGATGAATTCTTATAAAGTTAAATTCTTTTAGCATATCAGCAAAATACTTGAGGGTTTTACTAACTAAAAGATGTTGCCCATCGATAAAAAAAAACTCCGTATAGTTATTGTCAGATTTGCAACGAACAATATCATCTAAATTAACCACAACAATTTTATCCGTAGTATTTAATGAAATCTTTTTAGGGCGTAAATTAGGCTGCTTTATAGATTCTTGTAAAACGCTAAGTTGTTCTACCGCTGGTTTAATCTGGTTTTTTGCCTTATCAATAGCTGTTGATAAATCATCGTTTGAATAGGGTTTTAAAATATAATCAATAGCTGCAAACTTAAAGGCTTTTATAGCAAATTCATCACTGGCAGTAACAAAAATAACCTTTGAAGTTAAGTTTGGATGAATTTCAAGAACATCAAAACCAGTGCCGTCACCAAGCATAATATCTAAAAATAAAATATCAGGCTGTAGTTTTTGTAATAAAATAGCTGCTTCTACAACGCTTTTTGCAGTTCCTATTATTTCAATTTCTTGATGATGCGTTAAAATATCATTTTGTAACATTTCTAAAGCACTAGGCATATCATCAACAATAATTGCGGTAAGTTTTTGCATATTAAAAATCTGTTTTTAAAGGGATTTTGAAAAATATTTTTGTTCCGATAATAGCTTTGTTTTTAGAAATTTCGGCAATAGAAAATGCACTTTTTTTAGAAAGTGTTTTAATGCGTTCTTCGGTAATTTTAATAGCAACAGAATTATGAGAACTTGATTTTATTTGCAGTTTTGATTGCTGAATCCCAATTCCATTATCAATAATACTACATTCTAAAAATTGATTTTTTGTTGAAAATATAATCGAAATTTTATTGCTTTTTGATGCTTTAAAAGCATGTTTAATACAGTTTTCAACAAAGGGTTGAACTAGCATTGGAGGAATTAAAATTTCTTCTGCATCAAGGTTTACGTCAGTATTAATTTCGTATTCAAAAGAAGTAGCATTTATCTGTTGTTCTAGCGAAATATAATTTTTAAGGATGCTTATTTCATCTGCTAAACTAATTTCTTCTTGCCTCGAATTATTTAAAACAGCTCTTAAAAGAATAGCGAATTTACTTATTGTATTGTTTAATTCAGTTGTTTTACCAGCATTTCCAAGGGCCTTAATTCCGTTTAAAACATTAAAAATAAAATGCGGATTCATTTGTAATTGCAAGGCTTTTTGTTCAAGCGATAATAAATGATTTTCCGCTTGTAGTTTTTCAATTTTAGTTTTGTTTTTCACTTTTATTTTTTTGATATAAAATAAGATTCTTCCTAGTAATAATAAGCTTAGTAAAGTAGTAATAAGCCACTGAAACCATTTTTTTTGATGTATCGGAGTGTCAATAAAAAACTGAAAATGAATGGGTTTGCTTTTGATTTTTCCGATTTTAGATTGCGCTGTAAAAGTGTAATTTCCTGGGGTTAAATAAGGGAAATCAACCGTATTTTTACCACTCCATTTACTAAAGCCTCTGTTTAATTTATAGCGGTATAAAATATTCCCAGGCGTATTTATATTAACCGATTTATAAGTAAATGAAACATGGTTTTTAGACGGTTTTAGTGATAGAATTTTTGGGTATTCATTAATATTTATGCTGTCTAATGTTTGATAAACAATTTCGATGTTTTGAAAGGTAATTACAGGTTTTTTTCGAACGATATTCTTACTCTTTAGCCTGTAAATACCATGATTATTTGTGGCAATCCAAATATTTTTTTCTTGGTCTTGAAAAACGGTTTGTATTTGATTTGTTTTTAATGTATTGTATTTATTAATGCTTTTTATGAAGTTAAAATTGGAATCAAGTATTTCAATTCCTTGATCTTCGCTAACAATCCAAAACTGTTTGTTGATGTATTTTATACCCGTAATATTTTTTAAAGCTGTGCTTATCGTTTTAACTTTAGTATTAATAATTAACTTAATTCCATCGTTATAAGTTGTAGCAATAATTCTTTTTTTATTAATAAGTATAGCGGTATAATTACCAAGCTCAATTCTTTTTAAAACCGTTGGATTAATTATTTTATCGAGTTTCCATAAAGCTTTGTTGGTTGCTATCCAATAAAATTTCCCATCAAACTTTAAATCGTTAATTTTATTTAAATCAATTTGAAAATTGGTTCTAATATTCGGTAAAAAATCTTTACGAAGCCTAAGAATCCCTTTGTTTGTTCCTAGAAAAGTTTGTGAAGGGCTTGTTACTATACAGTTTATTCTGTCACTCTCAAACTGTTTGAATTTACCATTAATTACGGAACAAAACCCCTTGTTTGTACCAATAAAAATAGCCTTTTTTTGAGCAGAAATAACCGTTGTGTTATTTGAAATTAAACCATTTTTATGAGTATAGGTTTTAAATTTATTGCCATCAAAACGAATAATTCCCTTACTAGAGCTAAACCATAAATAACCATTATTATCTTGAGTAATATCAGTTATTTTTAAACTAGGTAAACCACTTTTTAAAGTGTAGTTCTTTAAGTTATTTTGTTGAGATATAACACTTGTGGTAATAAATAAAAAAACAAATAAAAGTAGTGATTGTAGCAATTTCATAGTAACAAACTTAATTAAATTAAATGTTATTTCTGAATTTTATATGCTTCTATACGGCTTTTTCCCTGCTTGAAAATTTCAAGAATTATTACTGCTCTAATATAATGGTCATATTTTTTTCTAAATGAAAACTATTTGATATTTTATTTAAAATTTTAGGTAAATTTCGGTCGTTAATCCACTGTCCATTTTCTTGCTTTTCAATAGAAGCGATAAACCCGTTGTTGTTAATTTGTAATTTTAAACGATTGTATTTGTTTAAATGCATTTTTAAGATAGAAGAATAATTGCTGTTTGACCACATAGTACTTGTTTTTATACCATCAAAATTAGCAAGAAAATTTGGTGTAACTTACTGTTAATTAGAATCCGTAAGAAACCAATTAGAATTCGTTAAAAAACATATTTTTATAAGATTTTTAATAGCAATCTGTTTTAATTTGCCGTTTATAAGTAGCATTAAATTTATCAATTGGAGTATTTAATTTTTGTAAAGCAATTTGAGCTAAAACTTTTAAAACGCCATTCATCATGGCAACAGAACCACAAATTAGAATACTTCCATTATTTTTTAAGGTATCGGCAATTAAATCGGGTTCATTAAAAATGCTGTCTTGTACATATTGTTTTGCGATCTTATTTTTTTCTTGCGAATAAGAAATGTGAATATTTTTAGGGTTTAAATCCGATAAAAAAGGCAGGTATATTTTTAAGGATTCTTGCGTTCTTCCGCCCCAAAACAAGTGCATTTCACCACTGTTATTTAACATTCCTAAAAAGGGAGCAATTCCTGTTCCGTTGGCAATTAAAATAACTTTTTTTGATTTCTTCGGATATTGAAACGCTTTATTTTTTTCTATTTTGGCTTTTAAAATTGTGTTTTTTTCAAGATTGAAAAGTAAATTAGAACACACGCCAAATTCATGTTTTTTGACGCTTAATAAAACATCATTTTCAATTTTTCCAACAGAATATAAGCGTTTAACACCATCTTTTTTAGGAATGATAGCCATTAAATCGCCCGAGGTAAATTTTATCTTTTTAATAGGTTTTAATCGAATTAAAAAACAAGCATCATTGTTTAATAAGGTTTTACTAACTACCGAAAATTGTTGTTGTTTTTTATGTTTTTGGATGTTTAATTTTAGCTGTAAATCAATACCTGTTTTTTGACACCATTCTAGTTCCCATTTTTTAAAGGCTAAAAAATCTTGATTATTAATTTTATAAAGAGCTGTTATTTTTTCAAATTTCGGATGCTTTTCAAGGGCGTTATCAATATCAATGGCAAATTTACAATAGTCTTTATATGCCAAAGAACCAAAACCAATTACGGCATATTTTATATTGTTTTCAGGTGTTATTTTTTGTAATAAATTTAAAAAATTTGTAGCATTAACAGGTGCTTTTCCTTCGGCATAGGTAGAGGTTAATAATAGTAAATGTTGTGCTTTTTTATAGGAAGTGTAATCGTTTAAATGCGCTATGAAAACTGATTTTTTGCTGATAATAAGCGCATTATATAAAGAAGTTGCATTTCTAAAAGATTCGCCAGTTTCCGATCCTACAAGGATGATAATTTCGGCAATATCTTTTTTAAGAGTATTTTTAGGAAGCAGGCTTTTTTGCTTTCTTTTTAAGGCGATAGCAAAACCTGAATAGCTAAAAAATAAAATAGAAATAGCTGTTAAAAGTAAAATAATCGCCCAAAAAATAGTGCCACGCCCTGTGTGTAAAAATAAACTCCAATCAACTAAGATAGCTGTTAAAGAGATATTTTTAGCACTAATAATTTCACCAGAATATTGATGTATAATTAGTTCTTTTGAGTGTAATTTTAATAAAAAATAATCTTCATTATCATCAGAAAAAGGAAATTCAATGCTTTTTAATTCACTTAATTTGATTTTTTTAAAAGTAGCGAAATCCTCAATAGGAATTTTTTTAACAGATTTTTTATCCGAAGGAAAACCCGTAAAACTACTCGAATTAAAGGTGTGTTTAATTTTAGTATTAGGTAAAATATTAAATTTTTCAAAAGATAAATAAACACCTGTAACAGTAATGATAATAATAGGAATTAAGGCAAAACGCCCAATAACTACGTGGTAATATTGCGCAAAATTCTCCTTAACAACTTTGCTAAAAAAGCGTTTAATTCCGCCTTGTCTTTTAATAATTAAAATACTTCCTGTTATGGTAATTAAAAGTAGCAAGAAAGAGAATAGCCCAACTAAAAACCGCCCTGTAGATTTTAAAAACAACGATCTGTGTAGGTTTGTAGCCCATTTATAAATCTTTGATTTTGGAATAATATTGCTTATTTTTTTACCAGAAATAGGGTTGATGTAAAAGCGTTTGTTTTTCCCTTTTTTGGTAATTACCGAAGCGCTAACAAAGTTATTTTGAGTAACCTTTAGTGTGATAATTTCTTGATATTCTTTTTTTAAAGATGATATTGTTTGAGAAAGGCTAATTTGATCGGTAGGTATTGCGTAGGGTTTTAACTGATTTGAAATAGGTTCAAAAGCTAAAATAATACCTGTAATCGAGGCGGTAAGGATAAAAATAAAAGAAGATATAGCCAAAGTTAAGTGGCTATACCTCCAAATTGAAATGGTCATTTTTTATTGAAATTTATTGTGCAATCATGCGAATATATCGGATAAACCCTTTGCCTTCCTTTTTATTTTTTAAGTTTTCTGAAGTCAGTTCAAATTCAATATCATCTTTATAATATTCCTGGTCTTCCACAGCCGATTCAAACCTGATTTTATAGCCTTTATCTAGTTTTTTGCTATCAATTTGAAGCATGGTAATCGCTCTGTTTCCTGGGCTAATAGTTGCGCCTGTAATGGCATCAATATCTGTACGAACTTTTCCTTGAAAACCCCACCATTCGGTAATGTCTGAATACCATTCCTGGTCATCGCCTTGAACAGCTAAAGTTTTTTCATATTCGCCGTTTGGGTTGAGTAATGAAACAATAATATAGGCACCTTCGCCCGTATAATTTTTCATTTGGATCATACATTTATAGCTTAGCGCATCCGAAGTATTAAACGCCATAATTCCGAAGGCTACACTTAAAATTATAAGTACTTTTTTCATTTTTAATAATTTACTAAATCAAAAAAAATAAGTTTTTTGATTATTTTAAAAAATTGATATCAGTATTTTTTAAAGCTTCATTTTCTTTTGCTAAATCGTATAGTGTTTCTTGAAAAGCTGTTTTTACATTTTTGCGAGCACCTTGAGCAATTAAATACTTAATAATAATGTTGTTTTTAGCAATTAATACGGCTTCTTGCAATGCTGTTAAACCTTTTTCATTTTTAGTATTGATATCAATTTTATACTTTTTGATAAATTTTAACATCGCTAAATGTTGTTTTTGAACTGCCAAATGATACAAGGTATTTCCATTTTTTTGAGTTTGATTAACCTGTAAACCTTTTGCTTCTAATAAGGTTAATTTTTGTTCAAATTCAACTTCTTTTTTATCATTAAACGTTTTGAATAAATGATAGTTTAAACCATTTCCTTTGGTATCTATCACAGAAATATCTGCATCTTTTTTTAATAAAAATGCCACAATATCAGGGCTGTTTTTTAATGATTTTGTAAGCGCCGATTCCCCTTTTTTATTGGTTTGATTAGTGTTTTTAGTTTTTGATGCTAACAATTTAATCACCGCTAACGAATTTCTACTAGCAGCATTTATTAGGGCAGTATTTCCTTGGGAATCTGTTTTGTTTACAGCAATTCCTTTACTTAAAAAGTACTTAAAAACAGCAATATCTTTATTACCGTAAGCCAAATTATGAAGTGGAGTTTCTCCTTTATTATTACTGATATTTGGATTGATTCCTATATTTTCTAAGTACTTAAAAAAGGCAAGTGAATTATAGCCATTTCTTGAACCTTTTGAGGCTAGTAAAAACGCATTTCCACCATTTTTATTTAATCCTTTAGAAGAAATTCCTTTTTTTATCAGCAATTCAAGCATTGTTTTATTTCCTTTTTTAGCAGCATAATTAAATACGCCGTTTCCGTGATTATCTTCACTTTTTAATGACAATCCTTTAGAGATAAAAAAATCGATTAGTTTAAAATCTTTAAAATGAGGCATGGCTAATAAAAGTGCATTTGCACCATTTTCATCAAAATCCTTTTTAATATCAATCCCATTTTTGATAAACAAATTATAAATTTCGATATTCGTTTGCCCTGTTGCAGCGGCAAAAGTTAAGGGCGAAAAATGATGCGAATCTTTAATGTTTACTTTGGCGTTATTCTCTATAAAATGCTTTACTAACCCAACATTACCTTTATAAGCCGCCCAAAAAACATAGGTTCTTTTGTCGTGTGTAAGTTTTTCAATGCCATTGCCTTTTAAGCTTAGTAAATAGTTGATTGTAGCATTCGAAACGTTCTCTAAAATAGCGTAAGTAACTGCATCAAATCCGTGAGAATTTAATGCAGTAGCGTTATTTTTTTCTTGTATTTTTTGATTTATCAGTTCAATACTAGGGTTTGTTTTCCAAAAATCTCTTTGTAAAAAAATGTTTGTGTTTTGAGAAAAAACCAATGTACTAATGCAGCAAAGACTAGCTAATAAAAGTTGTTTAAATAATTTCATTTGAATTATTTTTTAACAAAAGAATCAATTACATTATTTATTTCTTTTTCATCTTTTATTTCATCAGAAAATAAGTACTTATACAATGCCTTGTTTTTAACCTTTTTATGTAAGCCAAGATCGGTGTTTTTAGCATATATGTCACTCCATTTATTTCTAACTAACTGCCATTTTTCTTGGTTTTCTTTCCACCATTTTTGTGCAGGTTTACATTTAGAATCGGCAACTTTAACATAGGTATTATACCCTTTTTCGTATGCTACAATAACATCTTTTTCACCTGTTTTTCTGATAATTTTTTTATTGTCTTGATCGTGCAACCATCCGTAGTTTGTAATTTCATGACGGTTTCCTCTTTCGGTTACATTATAATCACTTCTTTTGGTGTATTCTCTACGAGGTAAAGGTGCGTCAGTGGTGCTTTCCCAGTAAGTTTTCCCATCAACATGTACCCATGACCCTGAACCTTCATAACGAGGGCTGTCATCTACTTGATACACTTTTTGTGTCCATTGTTTTTTTACACTTGCTTTAGTTTTATTTTCATACAACCAATTGTTGTCACCATTAAACATATAAAAATCTTTATTTTCATATATCCAATCTTGTCGCCAGTGTTTTACGATGTGCGGTTTTGCAGGATTACCAACTTGCAATAAATGCTGTATGGCAATTTTGTTATTTTCATCTTCAATTAATTCCGCCCATTCTAAAGCAGTATCAATTTTTATTTTCGAAGGTTTGTATAGGGAGTCTTTACTATTATTAAAGGTTTCTGCAAAATTAAAAGTTACTTCAAAACAACCACACATTTTTTTGATAGCCTCTTTATCTTTTGTTTTTTTACTTTGAGAATTTGCCGAAACAGCGAAAAGAAGTACTAAACTTCCCAGTAATAAATTTTTCATTTTAAGGATTATTTTTGATGTAATAAATTTTTTGTAAAAATATACATTTTATTTAGATTGATTAATAATAAGAGTATATATTTGCCGAAAATTATTAAGAATGTTTCTATATAGGAAGTTTGTAAGTGTATTTGCCTTTATCAGTTTAACTGTTTTTTCTCAAGAAAAAATGGCGACTGACAATGGTTGTACCGCTTCTTATGGTTTAGAAGAAGTGGTGGTAACAGCAACAAGAACAAAGCGTCAGTTATCATCAATACCAATGCCTGTTACTTTAATTTCGAAAGAACAATTACAAAAATCAGGTGCGGTACGGCTAAAAGATATTTTATTAGAACAAACAGGTATTACTTTAGTGTCTGACTTTGGAGGCTCTCAAGGCGTACAAATTCAGGGAGTTGCTGCTGATTACACCTTAATTTTAATCGATGGAGTTCCTGTTGTAGGAAGAGCATCCGGAAATATTGATTTAAGTAGGCTGAGTGTAAACAACATCAAACAAATAGAAATTGTTAAAGGACCGTCGTCATCTTTGTACGGTTCTGAGGCGATTGGTGGTGTTATTAATATTATAACCGAACAGCCAAAAAATGGTAAAATAGAAGGTTTTGTAAGCTATTTAGCAAAAGGTGGCGCAGCAAATGAATTAGATATTAACAGTAATATTAAGTTAAAAAAGAAGCGATTTGGGTTGGTTTCTGGTATTAATTTAAATTCGAGCAATGGCTTTGATTTATCTCCAGAAACCGCTTCAAAAACAACAGAAGCACATCAGAATTTTACAGGAAATTTAAAACTAAGTTATGATTTTTCGGATCAGTTAAAAACCGTAGTTTCTTCTCGATTTTATACACAATCGCAACAAGCTATTAAATCATCTAAAAACAAGCGAACAGATTGGAATATTAACACCAATATACATCATAAAATAAAGGATAATTGGAGTTTAAACTACCTGTTTTATACTACAAAATATACTACAGAAAGTGTTTTTAATGAACAAGATAAGCTATACAATGAAAAATTAATGCGTCCTGAAATTAAATCGACTACTGTTTTTGGTAAAAACACCTTAGTTGTAGGTTTAGGATCAAATTTTAATTCATTAGAAAGAACGGAATTTAATAGCGTTAAAAAATACGATACGCCTTATGTTTTTGGGCAGTTTGATTTTAATCCGAATGCCAAGTTAAATGTAATTATTGGTGCTAGATTTGAAAAAAGCAATCAATATAAATCGGCATTTACGCCTAAATTATCTTCTAGTTATAAAATTAATAATTGGCTTACTGCAAAAGGGTCGGTTGGTTTTGGTTTTAAAGCGCCTGATTTTAGACAGCTTCATTTCAATTTTAAAAATTCAGCAAACGGATATGTTGTTTTTGGAACGCAAACAATACATCAGTTATTTCCGGATATTTCTGAAATAAAAACCATTGAAAAAGAGTTAAAACCCGAAAGTTCGATTGGTTATAACTTCGGATTTCAACTAAAACCTACTCGAAAATTAAAATTAGATGTCAATATTTTTAGAAACGATTTAAAAGATATGATTGATTCTTTTGACACCCGATTAAAACCACTTTCTTTAGGATTGCCAATAGGAACGAGAGTTTTTTCTTATCGAAATAGAAACCAGGTTTATATGCAAGGAGTAGAATTAAATATCAACTATAAAATCAATTCAAATTTTAGCATTTTAACAGGGTATCAATTTTTAGATACAGGAGATAAAATACAAGAAGATCAGCTGAAATCGGGGGAGATATTTTTTAGAAAAACAAGTACTTCGCCTTCTCAAAAAATGAAACTGTCAAATTATTATGGCTTGCCAAATAAATCGAAGCATATGCTAAACTTTAAAGTTTTTTATGAAAATTATGCCCATGATTTTTCGGCAAATATTAGAGCTGTTTATCGAAGTAAATACGCCTTGTTTGACACGAATAATAGTCAAGGAGTTATTGATGAATTTGATGATTTTGTAGCAGGAAACACACAAATAAATATTGCCGCTACCAAAACATTTTTTAACAGAATGAATCTTCGAGTAGGGGTTAATAATTTGTTTAATGAAAAGGGAGAAGAAAATAAAAAAACATTTAAAAATAACGACACCGTTTTACAGTTAGGAACAACTTTTTACGGAAGTCTTCAGTTTAATTTTTAGATAAAAAAATAATCAAGTAAATATATAAAAAATGAAAATTTTAAAATCAATTTTGCTAATCTTTTTAGTTGCTTTTATAGCTGTTTCTTGTAGTGGAGAAGATACGCCAGAGATGAATAACGACATGGATATCGAAGGTGTTTTTAGTCGAGATTTTGATGTGCAAGGAAATATTCATAGAGCAACCTATAGTATTTCTTCGGATAAAATCACTTATAATTTAGCGGGTTTACATACTGCAAGTTATACCATAGGAAAAGAGTTTTATTCAAGTAAAGATAATCGTTGGATTGGAATTTCTGAAAATGATAATTCATTTTATGTGTTGTTTTTTAAGGAGGTAAAAGACAGTGAATTTACCATGTATAAAAAAGAGGTGAAATCATTAGAAGAAGGAAAAACTACAGCTGTGCCAAGTGCAGATGACGCTAAAAATCATGGTTGGAATACATATCAAAAAAACTTACCAATTTCAGGAACAGTCAAAAACTTACACGCAAAACAACTTACCGATTATGCGGTAAATCCTGCAACGGCTTCAGGTGAATTTGTAAAGTTTAGCTTTAAAAAAGGAGGAATTGTAACCGATAATAATTGGGATATCGCCTTTAGAGCCACCACAATTATCGTTAATGGAGGAGTGGCAACAGGAGTTAAAGAAGAGCCAAAAAGAACAGGAGAAGCAAGTATCGCTTTAGCCTTAGGAACTTTTTCAGAGATTACAAAAGCCCCCGAATCTGCTCGTTTTAAGCAAGATGAAAAAGGAATGTTAGCCTTGCCAAAAAGTTTGTGGTACACTTATAATTTTTCTGACCACAGTATAAATCCTGTAGCAGGAAAAGTACTTGTTGTAAAAACGATTGATGGGAATTATGCTAAAATAGAAATTTTAAGTTATTATAAAGATATGGACAGTTCAAATTCTGCCGATCCTAAAAATTCAGGTGCACAATATTATACTTTTAACTATGTGTACAATCCGACTGTTGGTGATAAAAACCTTCAGTAAGTAAGAACTATTGAGTTTTGTTAATTTTTGTTATGTTAAAGCTGCTTATCCCGAAAAGGTTAGGCAGCTTTTCTATTTTTTATATCAATTTATCGGCTAAATAATGCGCTGTAAAAGAGTCTTTATTTTTGATTAAATCTTCTGGAGTTCCTGTGAAAATTAAATTTCCACCATTTTTTCCGCCTTGCAAACCAAGGTCAATAATATAGTCGGCACATTTAATTAATTCAATATTATGTTCAATTACGATAATCGAATGTCCTTTGTTAATTAAAGCATTAAAAGAGCGTAGTAATTTTTTAATATCATGAAAATGAAGCCCTGTGGTAGGTTCATCAAAAATAAATAAAGTTTTATCCTTGGTGTTTCCTTTCATTAAAAAAGAAGCTAACTTTATACGTTGCGCTTCTCCACCCGATAAAGTTGATGACGATTGCCCTAATTGTACATATCCTAAGCCAACATCTTGCAAGGGTTTTAGTTTACGAGAAATTTTAAATTGTTCTCGTTCTTCGAAAAAAGTAACAGCATCGTCAATGGTTAAATTTAAAATATCATCAATAGATTTTTTACCAAAATGAACTTCTAAAACCTCTTTTTTAAAGCGTTTTCCGTGGCAAGTATCGCATTGCAAATGCACATCTGCCATAAACTGCATTTCAATAGTAACTATTCCCTCGCCCTTACAAACCTCGCAACGTCCTGCATCAACATTAAAAGAAAAATGTTTTGGTTGATAATTTCTGATACTCGCTAATTTTTGAATTGAAAATAATTTTCGAATATCATCGTAGGCTTTTATGTAAGTTACCGGGTTTGACCTTGAAGAACGTCCGATAGGATTTTGATCGATAAATTCGACGTGTTTTATGCTTTCAAAGCTTCCTGTAATCTCGGTAAATTGTCCCATTTTTTCGCCATATCCAAGCAGTTTTTTCTGCATCGCAGGATATAAAATATTTTTAACAAGCGTACTTTTTCCACTTCCAGAAACTCCTGTAATAACAGTTAGGGTATTTAGCGGAAAAGAAACATCAATATTTTTTAAATTATGCTCACGAGCACCAATAATATTGATGGTGTTTTTTGATGTTTTACGTGTTTTTGGAATATCAATTTTAAGTTCTTCGGATAAATACTTAGCCGTTAAAGAGTCCGATTTCATAATAGCATCAAAAGTTCCTTGGGCAACCACATTACCGCCATAAGTTCCTGCTTCTGGGCCGATATCAATAATATAATCGGCGTGTTTCATAATATCTTCATCGTGTTCTACCACAATAACGGTATTTCCTAAATTGCGTAAATTTTTTAAAACTTCAATGAGTTTTTCGGTATCTTTCGGATGTAACCCAATGCTCGGTTCATCTAAAATATACATAGAACCAACTAGTGAACTACCTAAGGATGTTGCTAAATTTATTCGCTGACTTTCGCCTCCAGAAAGGGTGTTGGAGGTTCTGTTTAAAGTTAGGTAATTTAAGCCAACATCTGTTAAAAATCGCAAACGATTTTTAATTTCAGTAAGCAATCGTTTTCCTATTGTTAATTCGTGTTTATTGAGTTTTAAAGTATTAAAAAACACTGATAATTCATCTAAAGGAAGTGTTACTAACTCGGAAATTATTTTTCCATGAACCTGTATATAATTGGCTTCTTTTCGAAGTCGTTTTCCATTGCAATCGGTACAGCTTGTTTTCCCTCGATAGCGAGAAAGCAATACTCTATTTTGAATTTTATAGCTTTTTTCTTCCAATTTATTGAATAAATCGTGTATTCCTTCAAATTTATTGGTTCCGTTCCAAACCAATTCTTTTTGAATTTCAGAAAGTTCAAACCAAGGTTTATGAATTGGAATATCAAAATCCATGGCATTTAAAACCAGCTCATTTTTATAGTGTTTATAGCTGTCAGTTTTAAAAGGAAAAATAGCATCTTCAAAAATAGATAAACCTGTATTTGGAATCACCAATTCTTTGTCAATACCTACAACACTTCCGTAACCCTCGCAGGTTGGGCAAGCCCCGTAGGGATTATTAAAACTAAATAAATGGGTATTTGGTTCTAAAAAAGTAATGCCGTCTAATTCGAATTTATTGCTAAATTCTGTAATTGTTTTATCGCCTAAATTTTCAATAAAACAGGTTCCTTTTCCTTCAAAAAAAGCGGTTTGAATAGCATCGGCTAAACGATTGTAAAAATCATCTTCATTTTTAGTAACAATTCTATCAACAACTAAAAAAAGTCCTTTTTCTTCGGATGTAGCATAGTGATCAATAGGGAAATCTTCAATTCGAACAACGTTATTATTGTATTTTATACGGGCATATCCTTGTTGAGTTAACACCTGTAAAACGGTTTTTAAATCCCTTTTTTCGTTGATTGTTATAGGAGCTAAAAGCAATAATTTACTACGTTCTTCGAATGTTTTTATAAAATTGACAACATCAGAAACCGTGTGTTTTTTTACTTGGCTACCCGATATTGGCGAAATGGTTTTACCAATTCGAGCGTATAAAAGTTTTATATAATCGTAAATTTCGGTTGAGGTTCCTACCGTAGAACGAGGATTGGTAGAATTTACTTTTTGCTCAATAGCAATAGCGGGTGAAATACCTTTAATATAATCGACCTTTGGTTTGTGTAATTTTCCTAAAAACTGACGCGCATACGACGACAAACTCTCTACATAACGTCGTTGTCCTTCGGCATATAAAGTATCAAAAGCTAGGGTTGATTTTCCAGAACCTGAAAGCCCTGTTATTACTACTAATTTATTACGAGGAATAACAACATCAATGTTTTTTAAATTGTGCAAGCTAGCACCTTTTATAATGATATTTTCTTTGGGATTGATGGCAGAAAGGTCTCTTTTCATGTACTTAAAAAATAAGCGATAAAAGTACGATTTCTCAATTAAATAAGCGGAAAAGGCTTTATAGTTTTTTTAATAAAAATGGAATAATTCTTGTTTTTATGAAAAAAAAATCACATATTTGAAGTCTAATAATCAATTAATTACAGCCTATACCTAAAAAATTACTTTTAAGAATCCTCCCCCTTAACAAAAGAGTGCTTAAGGTGCTCTGTAAAAAAGTAATTATGGTATATAAAGATATTGTAAGCGATAGCGTTTTAGTAAAAGACTACATTAACGGAAAAGAACTGGCGATAGAATTATTAATTAAGCGTCATCAGCAACGTTTGTACAGTTTTATTTATAGTAAAGTACAAAATAGAGACACTACAGAAGATTTATTTCAAGACACTTTTATAAAAGTAATCAAAACATTAAAAAAAGGAAATTATAACGAAGAAGGGAAGTTTTTACCTTGGGTTATGCGTATTTCTCATAATTTAATTATTGATTTTTTTAGAAAAAATAATAGGATGCCTAAATTTAAAAACACGGAAGATTTTGATATTTTTTCGGTGTTAGCAGATAGTAGTCTAAATGTAGAAAACAAGATAATAAAAGAGCAAATACTAGCAGATGTAAAAGAGCTGTTAGAAGAATTACCTGAAGAGCAAAAAGAAGTATTAAAAATGCGTATTTATAACGATATGAGTTTTAATGAAATTGCTGAAAATACGGGGGTAAGTATCAATACTGCTTTAGGAAGAATGCGTTATGCTTTAATTAATATGCGAAAAATAATTGAAAAAAATAATATACTTCTAGTTAATTAGGCAATAATGGTGAATTTTTATCGTTAAATACTTGAAAACAATAGGTATATATGATGAAAGTTTACTTAGATAAATCTTCCGATTTCAAAATGAACCCCAAAAAAGAAACGATTCAGTTTTTAATTAACTTTTCTAAATCATTAAGTGTAATTAAAACTAAATCTAATTATCTGATTGAATTGAATTTGAATTAGTTTGAAAAAGCTTCAACAAAATAAATTGTTGAAGCTTTTTTATGCCTATAATTTACTTTTTTTTAGATTATTTTTCTTGTAATAATCATCTAAAACCGATTTTCTTCCGATGGTTTTGGTAATAATATCTTTTTCTAAATTCCAACCACGAGCAGGAGAATATTCCCGTCCGTACCAAATTATTTGCAAATGAAGATCGTTCCATATTTCTTCAGGAAATAAGCGTTTTGCATCTTTTTCAGATTGCACAACATTTTTTCCATTGGTTAAATTCCAACGATATAATAAGCGATGAATATGTGTATCAATAGGAAATGCAGGAACTCCAAATGCTTGGCTGATGACCACGCCCGCAGTTTTATGCCCAACGGCAGGTAATTCTTCTAAATACTCAAAACTTTGAGGAACTTTACCGTTATGTTTTTCAATCAATATTTTTGATAAACCGTGAATTCCTTTTGATTTCATTGGCGATAAACCACAAGGACGGATAATTTCCTTAATTTCTTCGACACTCATTTTTACCATATCGTAAGGATTATCTGCCTTGGCAAACAATAAAGGCGTAATTTTATTTACTCGAACATCGGTACATTGTGCCGATAATAACACCGCAATTAACAACGTATAAGGATCTTTATGATCTAAAGGAACAGGTATTTCTGGATATAATTCAGCTAGTGTATCAATAACAAATTGCACTTTTTCAGCCTTGGTCATTCTTTGTGTTTTTTAAGATTATTTGACAAGAAATAAGTCTCAAAGATACAAACTAACAAAGAACAAGTGTCAATTTATTGATAATTCAAAGCAACGTTGTAACTTTGATAGTAGAACTAACTATTCAAACTCAAAAATTATGACAACATTACAAGTAGGAGATGCCGCGCCAAATTTTGAATCGGTAGATGAAAAAGGAAATGTGGTAAAACTTTCAGATTATAAGGGTAAAAAATTAGTCTTATTTTTTTATCCGAAGGCAAGTACGCCAGGTTGTACTAATGAAGCCTGCGATTTAAGAGATAATTATCAATCTTTCTTGGCAAAAGGCTACGCTATTTTAGGAGCAAGTGCCGATTCGGCAAAGCGTCAACAAAAATGGATTGACAAACATGATTTACCTTTTCCTTTATTAGCAGATGAACAAAAAGAAGTAATTAATGCTTTTGGTATTTGGGGACCTAAAAAATTTATGGGACGTGAATATGATGGTATTCACAGAACCACTTTTGTTATTGATGAAAATGGAATCATCGAAGATATTATCAGTAAAGTAAAAACCAAGGAACACGCAAGTCAAATATTAGGCTAATTTTTTGCTTATTTATGATAAAAAAACATCAAATAAAAAACCGAGTTTTAAGCTCGGTTTTTATAAATTTACTATAATGATATTTTTACAAACGTTTTTCTATCCAAGTTTTAAAACTGTAAAAATTTTGAGGCGCAACACCATGCCCAACATTATATTCTGAATAGTCATTTTTTAAGTTGTTTTCCTCTAAAAATACAGGTGCTTTTCTAGCCCAATCCACAGGAATTACTTGGTCAACCGTTCCGTGAGAAATATAATAATCAGTTGTGATTTTAGTGTTTTCTTGCTGATTTTTGATTAAATTTTCATCAATATAACCACTCAACGCAATAACATGTTGCACTTTATTGGGGTAATTTAAACTCAAGGCATAACTTAAAATAGCACCTTGACTAAAGCCTAAAACAAAAGTTTTCTCAGGATTCGTGTTGTATTTTTCTTTAATTTTATCAATAAAACCAGCAATTTTAGTTACAGATGTTGCTGCTTGTTCTAAATCTGAAAACTTACCTTTAACGGCATCAAAATTAATGGCATACCAAGCAAAAGCACCGCCACCCATTTGGTAAGGAGCTTGTGCGCTAACAATTAGTAAATCTTCAGGTAATTCTTGTGCAAACGAAAATAAATCGTCTTCATTACTACCATATCCGTGCAATAAAATTAATAACGGTGGATTAGTAGTTGCCTGTTTAGGCTCTCTTACAATATAATTTAGCATTTTAATACATGTGTTTTAATAAAAAAATATGCAAATAAATAATAAAATCTATTCGCATATTTATGATGTAATTTATTTTAAATTCCTTTAAACCAATCTTGAAATTGATCTCCTAAAAATGGAATTAATTTTCGTTCCCCTTTAATGGCAGCCATAAAGCTGATAATCCAACTAACAAATAATAATATACTTACAGCATAGCCAGCAAAACCTCCTAAATATTTAAAAATAATTAATCCATTTAAAAAAGAAAGCAGGTGTATACCAAGCATTTGTTTAGTGTAAAAACTAGCAAAACTATTTTTTGTATTTAGGTTTAATATAAAGGCAATAATAGTTCCGATAATCCAAAAATGACTAATTATTGCGGTCATTTTTCCATCGCTTATAGTAACACTATTCATAATTAGTTGTTCAAAATTAGTTGCTTATTATTATAAATTCCATAAACTTTTCCTTTTAGCTCTTTCTCTAAAAAAACACTGTTTTTTGAAGTAGATAAAATATCTTCTTCAGTAAAAATAGACGTTCCTTCAGGAGTAAAAAATGATAAATTAGCAATTTCATTTTCTTTGATACTTGTTTTTTGAAGCCCAAAACGTTCTTTCGGATTATCAGATAAACAAGTTACAATCGTTTCTAAATCTAAGACTGAATTTAAAACCCCAAAAGCAGTTTCTAAACCAATACTTCCATCTTTTGCGTTCGAAAATTCTACTTTTTTATGCTCAATATCAATCGGGTTATGATCGGAAGTAATCATGTCAATCGTTCCATCTTTAAGCCCTTTTAATAAAGCATTAATATCATCCGAAGTTCTTAAAGGCGGATTTACTTTTTTATTTCCATCAAATTGATGCAATTCATCATCGGTTAAAAACAAGTTATGAACCGCTACACTACAAGTAACATCCAAGCCTTTCTTTTTAGCTTCTTTAATTAATTGCACTGATTTTTTAGTGGAAATAGTAGGAATGTGTAATTTTCCACCTGTATATTCTAATAAAAATAAATCACGAGAAACTTGTAATTCTTCGGCTAAAGCAGGGATTCCTTTTAATCCTAAAAGTGTACTGTTTTTACCTTCGTGAACGACACCTTCGCCAGCAATCGAATTATTTTTAGGAAAACTAAGTGCTAATCCGTTGAAGTTTTGCGTATAAAGTAAGGCTACTTTTAGTAAGTTATCGTTAACAATTGGCTTTTTATAATCGCCAAAAGCAATTGCGCCAGATTGTTGCATATCGTACAATTCCGCCATTTCAATACCTTTCGATCCTTGAGTTAAGCTACCGATTGGATGCAAATTTGTGGCAAATCCGTTGGCTCTATAAATTAGAAATTCAACCGCTGCTTTGTTGTCAATAACAGGGTTTGTGTTTGGGTTTACAGCAATATTTGTAAAACCACTTTTAGCCGCTACTTGTAAACCATTTTTAATGGTTTCACGCTCTTCGTAACCTGGTTCTCCCAAGGAAACACTAGTGTCAAACCAACCCGTAGAAACGTGTAAGTTATCAAGTTTTATAATTTGATATTCTTGTTTGTCGGCAATATTACTATCAATTTTAGTAATAATTCCGTCGGTAATTAAAATATCTTTAGTTTGTTGGTGGTAAGGGCTATGAGCATCAATAATAGTTGCCGATTTTAATAGCGTTGTCATGGTTTAAAGAATTTTAAGATCAAAATTTCAACAAGCAAAGATACAATGGCAATTAGTAAAAACCATTTCCAAAGCCATTGAATTTTATGTTCGTTGTTACTATTTATTAAGGTTTGTTTTACCGAATTAGAAATTGTTTTATTTTCAAGGGTTTTTATATTTAAAAAATGTAACAAACTCTCTTGCTTCGGATAATTAAACGCCATGTTTTTTAAAACGTTTTCTTGTTGTTTTATCTGATAAAAACCAGCGCTTAAAGGCTGGCTATTTGTAGTGATTTTCACACTATTTTGAAGCGCTTGTTGTAGCGGAATAAACGAGTTTTTAGTATTTGAAATGCTAAGAATATTATTTTTTGAAGTTACGCCATTAATAGCAATACTATTTTGTGTATCAATGGTATAATAACTTTTAGAAAGTTGTAAACTATGTTTGGCAATACTATAAAAAACAGGCACAATTAAAGGCGAATTTATAAAATTACTAGCCTCTTTATTTAGCGGAGAAGCCAGAAAATAGACTGTTGAGTTTTCCGTATTTACTTGCTGTATAAACGGACGTTTGTTTTCAAAAGACAACATGGTATTACTGCTTTTAAAAGCCGTATTATAAGCTGTTTTAACAAAAGGATATTGAAAATTTTTAATTTCTTTTTCAAATACATTTTTAAACAACGGATGCTTGTAATTAATTGTTGTAATTTTTAAACTGTCGTTTTTTTGATGGTTGTTTGTGGTATTTATACTTCCTATTTTAAGCTGTTTTAATAAATTATTGTAAGAAGAAATATATGTGTTTTTAGCAGGGATAATAACTAAATTTCCACCTTTTTTAGAATAATCAATTAAACTTTTTATGAGTGTTTCAGGTAGTTTATCAATTTCATTTAAAACAATAAGATGTTGTTTTTCAATTAAATTATAATTTAAGTTTTGTGTATTTAAAGCTTTAAAATCAAATTCATCATCACTATAAATTCGTTTTAAAAAGTTAGTGTTTTTACCAATAGATAAAATTTTAATTTTAGAATTGGCATTAATTGCGAAATAAAACGAATTATCAAAAGAGTAGGTATCTTTAAAGTTTAATTCAATTTTACCTAAAAAATCAGCCGTGTTAACAATCGAAAACACTACTTTTTTACTGTCATTTTCTGCAATAGAAAAAACCTGTTTATTAATTAGTTTTTCGTTGTTATAAAGTGAAATCGGCAGTTCTTTTTTTGCACTTCCTTGATTTTTAATGCTAATTTCAATATCAAAATTATTGGTTGTACTGGTGTTTATAAAAATACTATCAATAGATATATTATTTTTTTCTTGCGGATTTAATTGCACCAAATTAGTGTTTTCAGGCAACTGATTAAGCGCTGTATTTTCAATATTTTGAAAATCAGAAATTATAATATTTTTGGTGTTTTTATTTTTTAATAGCTCGCTCGACATTTTTAAGAAAACCGTTTTTAACGCCATTTTTTTAGCCGTATTTTTAACGTTTAATAAAATATCGTTCAATTCATCAGCTGTTTTATGCTGAAAATAATTGGTATTTGTCAGCAAAGAATAGCGTGCTTTTTCTGATGTGTTTTCAATGATTTCTTGTATCGAAACTTGTAATAAATCGCCTTTTTCACCTGCTGTATTTGTACTTAAAGAAGTATCTAAATAGATAAATAAATGTTGCTGTTCATCACTTTTATGATTGCCAAAATAAGGCTGAGCAAAGGCTAAAATTAAAGCGGTAAGCAACAATAAACGCATAGCTAAGATCAACCATTTTTTTATGCGAGAACTTTTACGTGTTTGTGTTATTAATTTTTTTAAAACCGCTACATTGGTAAAGGTAACTTTTTCAAAACGTTGTAATTGAAATAAGTGAACCAATATCGGGATCAGTAAAAAGACTAAAAAATATAAAATTTCAGGATGTTTAAATTGCATAGTTTTTTGCTGTTATAAGCGTACTTTTTTAATGATTAATTAGCGTTTTTAAAGGTAGTAATTTTTAGTCAAACAGGTGTTTTACGATCTAACTTGATATTTTATTTAAAACCCTAAGATTAATTTGAAGCAATTTCCCGCTTTGCGCACTCGCTTTTTTTATTTTTTTTAAAACGAAAAAATAAAACAGCCCTCAAACAAAGCTTCAATCGGGGCTAGGCATTTTTACAAACAAGTAAATTACAGCACAAAAACCCACTTTTTATTCCTTAGAATATTACAAGCCATCGGTTCGATAATTTTTTTAGCATCAAATAAAACAATTCAAATTCTCAATACAATTTTAATTATTTTTAGTCATTAAAATCATTATAATTGACAACTATTAATCAAAATTATCAATAAAAAAGCTAAAAACAACAGTAAATCAGCAAGCGAAACTCAACTAAATTTAGTTTGAAACTAGTGTCGCTATTAAAACCGTTTGAATTTATAAATTCATAAAAAAATGTTAGATTATTGTATTGTTTTCGGCATCCTATCAAATTTTAGTATTTTTGAACTATGACGACAAACAAAAGTGATTGTAAAATTTCACAAAATAAAGCACATTGGAATGCTGCTTATACTAACAAATCAACGCAAGAATTAGGTTGGTTTGAAGAAAAATCAACAAAAACCATTGATTTAATTACAAAAACAGGTTTAAAATCAACAGCAAGTATTTTAAATATAGGTGTTGGTTCGTCCTTATTAATTGATGAATTATTAGCCGAAGGTTACACTAATTTAATGGCAAATGATGTGTCAGAAAAAGCCTTGAATATTTTAAAGGAACGACTTGGCGAAAAAGCATCAAAAGTAACTTTTATTACCGATAATTTACTAGCGCCTGAAAAGTTGCAAAACCTCGCTCCTGTTGATTTATGGAATGATAGAGCAGTGTTGCATTTCTTTTTAGAGGAAGCAGAACAAACAGCTTATTTCAATTTATTAAAACAAATAGTGGCGGATAATGGTTTTGTAATTATTGCTGTTTTTGCTTTAGATGGCGCTGAAAAATGTTCAGGTTTGCCCTTAAAACGCTACAACACCGAAATGTTACAAGAAAAGTTAGGTGCAGGATTTTCATTAATAACGGCATTTAACTACACTTTTATAAATCCGAATGGCGGAGAAAGACCGTATATTTACACCTTGTTTCAAAGAAAAAAATAAGTCTATGAAAGTAACAAATATCCCTTTTAAAAAAACTGGTTTTTTCTCTAAAACAATGCTCGATTATTTAGAGGAATCAGCAGAAATAACACCTTTTTATGATAATTTTTCATCTTTAGAAGGTTTTGAAAAGCAAATAGCAACGAAAAAAGCTCATTTTTCAAAAGACACAAGAAAAACACTTGTTACTGCCTTAGAAAAACAATATTTAAAAGTAACAACAACAGCTAGTACAGCGCAAAATATTGCGAGTTTATCTTCAGAAAACACCTTTACAGTAACCACAGGGCATCAGTTAAATCTGTTTACAGGACCGTTGTATTTTTTATATAAAATTATTACAGCCATTAATTTAGCGGAAGAATTAACGGCAAAATATCCGAAGCAAAACTTTGTGCCTATTTATTGGATGGCTACCGAAGATCATGATTTTGAAGAAATCAATTACTTTAATTTTAAAGGAAAAAAAGTACAGTGGAATTCTGATCAAACAGGTGCTGTCGGGCGTTTTTCAACCCAAGGATTGGCAGAAGTTTTAGCGGTGTTTTCAGAACATTTAGGCGCTTCAAAAAATGCGGTATTTTTAAAGGAATTATTCGAAAAAGCCTATGTAAAACACGCAAATTTAGCCGATGCAACCCGTTATATTGCCAATGAATTATTTGGTGAATATGGTTTGGTAATTATTGATGCCGATGAAAAATCGTTGAAAAAAGTATTTATTCCGTTTATCGAGAATGAATTAAAAAGTCAAACATCGTATAAAAAAGTAAGCGAAACTATTAAAGATTTCGGTAAAAATTATAAAATTCAAGTAAATCCACGGGAAATTAATTTGTTTTATTTAACCGATAAAATTCGAGAACGTATTGTTTTTGAAAATGATATTTATAAGGTAAATAACACTGATATTTCTTGGGATTTAAACGATTTACTAGAAGAAGTTGCTCAATTTCCCGACCGATTTTCACCAAATGTAATTATGCGTCCGTTGTATCAGGAGGTAATTTTACCAAATCTTTGCTATCTTGGTGGGGGTGGTGAATTGGCGTATTGGCTAGAATTAAAAAGTTATTTTGAAGCGGTAAAAGTGCCGTTTCCTATTTTATTATTACGAAATTCGGCACAGATAATTTCTGAAAAACAAGCAACTAAATTAACCAAATTAACCATTAGTTTAGAAGATATTTTCTTGAAACAGCGTGAGTTGCTTAAAAAGAAAGTATTAGAGATATCGGAAGAAAAAATAGATTTCACCGAGCAGAAAGAGTTTTTAAAGCAGCAATTTGTTACTTTACGAGCATTGGCTGAAAAAACAGATGTTTCCTTTGTAGGCGCTGTAAATGCACAAGAAAAGAAACAGTTAAATGGTTTAGAATCTTTAGAAAAACGCTGGTTGCGAGCAGAAAAACGCCGACATAAAAACTTTGTAGATAGAATTGTATTTTTGCAAAACGAAATATTGCCAAATGGAAGTTTAGAAGAGCGTCAACGAAACTTTTCTGAATATTATTTAGCGCACGGAAATATTTTGATAAAAGAATTAAAAAAAGGGTTAAAACCTTTAAAATTAGAATTTACAGTACTGATATTTTAGCATGGAAGATAAAAAAGGATTACACGAGAATAACAAGCACAAAGATGGATACGATTTTAACTTTTTAAAAGAAAAATATCCTGCAATTTCGGAGTTTATTATTGAAAAATTTGATAAAGAAACCATTGATTTTTCAAATCCAGTAGCGGTTAAAGAATTTAACAAAGCCTTATTGGCGGCATATTATAATATTAAAGATTGGAATTTCCCTGATGCAAATTTATGCCCTCCAATTCCTGGAAGAGCTGATTATATTCATCATATCGCCGATTTAATTAGCGATAAAGAAGAAAAAGTTACCGTTTTAGATATTGGTACAGGAGCAAGTTGTGTATATCCATTATTGGGTGCATCGGCTTATGATTGGAATTTCGTAGCGGTTGATATTGATTTAGATTCGTTAGATTTTGCACAAGATATTATCGATGATAATAATTTAAGCGATAAAATTACATTACGTCATCAAATTGATGAAATGAATATTTTAAAAGGAATTATAAATGAAAACGAGTCGTTTACTATAACGATGTGTAATCCGCCATTTTATAAATCGGCAAACGAGGCAAGAGGAGCGAATTTAAGAAAATCGAGAAATTTAGGAAATAGCGCCGTACGTAATTTTGCAGGAAATCATAATGAATTATGGTATTTAGGAGGTGAAAAAGCTTTTTTACATACTTATTTATACGAAAGTTCTTTACAGCCAGAATCGAGTAAATGGTTTACAAGTTTAGTTTCAAGAAAAGAAAACGTAAAAAACTTACAGGTTTCTGCTAAGAAATTAAAAGTAAAAGAATTTAAAGTAATTCCGATGAGCCAAGGAAATAAAGTAACACGTATTGTGTGCTGGAGGTTTTAGATTTTGTAAATAAAATCAACTTTTAATAAAATAGTTAGTTAAAATTAGACCTCACAGGTTTTTAAAACCTGTGAGGTCTGTTTTATTTATAGAGGTTGAATAAACCTATTTAAATTTTAATATTTTCTAAAAAAGTACTTGCATTTGGGCCTTCCATAAAAAGTAAATCTAAAATAGATAAATTAGGCATAAATCCATGTTTGTCATCAAAAATTTGAATGTAGCGTTCCATTTCAATTTCAATACCTTTTTTAGCAATTGCCAAATTTCTGTAATCAGGAATATTTGGTGTTACTTGATAATCTACGGTTTTTGTAAACGAATCATCAATTTGCAAAGCATCTGCAATAAATAAATGCGTGTCAATATTAATATCTTGCAAATACCTGTATTTTTTATGAAATATTGCAGCAATATCATCTTCAAAAAACTCAAAAAATGGCGATGATTTATACGCCGATTGTAAGGATTTAAAATGCTGTTGTTGCCATGGAATATCACTTTCAACCAAGGTATCTTTACTCTTTTTTCTACTCTCTGTAAGTAAATGTTTTACAGGAATATTTAAGGACAATTTTCCGTTAGCAGCATAAATAGCACATCGGTTTCGGTAGGTTTGTTTTTGATAATTATCTTCAAGCTCAAACACTACAGAATCGGCATTATAAATAGCGGCGTATTGCGAAATAGGCGCAAAATAGGTAGGTATAAAAAGTGCCATTTATTTCTTTTTATCTTTTTTAAAACTATAAAGTGTGTAGCCCGCAATTAGTAAAAGCGCTAACCATAAATATGAGGTAGGTTTTCCGCTTCCGCCAACTGTGGTAAACATTCTTTGCCAACGAATAGAGTTTATTTTCGACATAAAATCAGGCGCGTTAGGATTCCAACTTAGCCAAATTAACACGGGTTTACCAACCACATGGTCAAAAGGAACATATCCCCAATTTCTTGCATCTAATGAGTTTTGACGGTTATCTCCCATCATCCAATAATAATCTTGTTTAAAGGTGTAGCTTGTTGCTTTTTTTCCGTTGATATAAATTTCATCACCAAAAATGGTTAAATTATTATTTTCATATCTACGAATAATTTGCTCGTAAAAAGGAATAGTATCTTCATTTAAAGGAACTGTACTTCCTGCTTTTGGAATATAAAGAGGACCGAAATTATCAGAAGACCAAGCGTATTTTGGGCTGTGAGGAAAAACAGAAGCGTCATAAGTTCCTTTTGGTCTTATACGTTTTGTAACACTTTTTACCAAGCTGTTTTTTGCTAAAGAAGCAGCTTCGTCATCTGTTAAATTAAAATAATAAATGCCATCGTTAGACATTTTGCCTTCACCATTTATATTAAATTCGTTGATGGTTTCCATTGGTAATTTTACACCTTGGGTATCAACTTTAAAATACCATTGTGGCTTTGCTCTGTCCGGTAAAATTGTTTTTTTTCCGTTGATAAAGACATAGCCATCACGCACTTCTAAAGTATCGCCAGCAATACCTGTGGCTCTTTTTACGTAATTTGTTTTCTTATCAATAGGCTTATAAGTTGCTACGCCCGATTTATCGCCCCACATGGTTTTTAAACTATCCGCAGGCCAACTAAATACAACAATATCGTTGCGTTTAATTTTTTGAAAACCAGGAATTCTCATATAAGGTAACGAGGTTTTATTTAAAAATCCATCTTTATTTTTATCATCAGAAATAAAAGATTTTGTTCCTAAAACAGGAAGGGTATCATGTGCCATTGGTGCGGCAATTGTAGTACTAGGAATACGCGCTCCGTAGTGAAATTTACTAACAAATAAATAATCACCAACCAATAATGTTTTTTCTAAAGATGATGTTGGAATGGTATAAGGTTGCATAAAATAAGTATGCACCAGTGTTGCTGCAATAATAGCAAAAGCGATAGAACTTACCCATTCTCCTAATGCCGAATTTGGTTGTAAACTTCTATCTTCAATATAAGGTGTATCGGTTAAATAGTTGATATAATAAATATAAAAACCAAGTGTAAAAACCGCTAAAAGGGTGTCGGTTTTTTTATTAAAACCGAAACTTCTACAAGTTTCTATCCAAAGGATAGGAAACATTAAAAGGTTTACAACAGGGATAAATAATAAAATTACCCACCATTTCGGGCGGTTAATTATTTGCATTAAAATAATTGCGTTGTAAATAGGTAGGGCAGCTTCCCAAGCTTTTCTACCAGCTTTAACGTAGAGTTTCCAAGTTCCTAAAAAGTGGATTACTTGAAGTATTAAAAAGAATAAAAACCATTCTGAAAATGTCATAATGTAGCTATTTTTTTGTTCCTATAAAGTAGGAATTATATTCAATATTATTAGTGTTTTTATGTAGGCGATTGTTACGTTCTTATACGATTATTAACCTAAATTTAACACATCTCTCATGGTAAAAACACCTGTTTTGTCAGCCAGCCATTCGGCAGCAATAACAGCACCTAAAGCAAAGCCTTGCCTGTTGTGAGCGGTGTGTTTTATAGCGATAGAATCAACAATAGAATCATACATTGTGGTGTGTGTGCCTGGCACATCGGGTGTTCTAATAGCGGTAATAGGAATGTTTTCTTCGGATGTTTTAGCGTCTAATTCCCATGCTTTTTTAGCGCTGTTTTCAATAATTCCTTCGGCTAAAGTAATTGCTGTTCCACTTGGTGCGTCTAATTTTTTTGTGTGATGAATTTCTTCAATAGAAATAGTGTATTGATCTAAAGTTTGCATCATTTTAGCGAGTTGCTTATTTAGTTCAAAAAATACATTTACGCCCAAACTAAAATTAGAAGCGTAGATAAATGCCCCTTGTTTTTGGTTGCATAATTCAACAATAGAATCGTATTTTTCTAACCATCCTGTAGTTCCTGAAATAACAGGAATTTGGTTGTTAATGCAATGACTGATATTATTAAAAGCGGCATCTGGAATGCTAAAATCAATAGCAACATCGGCTTTTGTAATATCGTATGTTGCTGTTCCTGATGCTTTAATTATTATTTCATGACCTCTTTGTAAAGCAATTTTTTCAATTTCTTTACCCATTCTGCCATAGCCAAGTAATGCTATTTTCATATTAAAAGGAATATTTTAAAGTTAAACCAACTTTTGGGGCTTCTATAAATAATGGGTCAGGGTAGACCATTGGTTGTAACGACAAACTATCGTCGGTATCAAATTGTAATAAATGGGCGTTTACACTTGCTTCTACAATTTGTAAAACATAGAATAAAACACCTGTTAACAAAGATAAATCTCTATTTTTTCGAAGTACTTTTTGTGCATTTTCTAAACCTGGAGTAGAAATTAATTCTTTACCTTCTGCATTGGTAAATTCATCTCTAACTCCTTGTGATCTTAGTTTAAAAGCAGTTCTGTAGCGATTATATTCATTACTATTATCAATATAAAAATAAGTTGGTATGGCTAAAGAAGCCCAAACAAAGGGTACTTTCCAGTATTTTTTATTATAAATTTGCCCAGCTCCAGGTAAAATAGCAGCATAAAAAGCGGCTTTACTTGGCGATAATGGGTTGTATTTATTGCTACTTATTTGTAGTTGATTAGCTTTTACAGCTGTAGAATCTTTTTGAGCAACTAATATTTGACTCAAAAAAAGACTCCAAAAAACGAATATGAGAGTACGAGTATGCAATTACTTTAATAAGTTTTTATAGGGTTAAAGTGTTCTTATAAATAGCTTTGAAAAGCGTAAATTTACAATTATTTATCATTTTTTGAAGCGAAAAAGGATAAGAAAAAAAAGCTACACTATTTTTTTGATGAAAAAAAAGCCACATAGTTGAATATGTGGCTTTTGTAGTTATAAGTGTTTTTTATCCGTTTAACATTACTGGCATTACTAACATGGTAACTTGCTCACCCTGATCTGTTCCGTCAATAGGTGTTAAAATTCCGGCTCTGTTTGGTAAAGACATTTCAATTAAAACATCGTTTGAATTTAAGTTATTAAGCATTTCACTTAAAAAACGAGAATTGAAGCCTATTTGCATATCATCACCTTGATAATCACATTGTAAACGTTCATCCGCTTTGTTTGAATAATCTAAATCTTCGGCAGAAATATTTAATTCTGTTCCTGCCATTTTTAAACGAATTTGATGCGTAGTTTTACTAGAAAAAATAGAAACACGACGTACAGAGTTTAAAAAAGAAGCTCTATCAACAGTTAATTTATTTGGATTCTCTTTAGGAATTACTGCTTCATAATTAGGATATTTCCCATCAATTAAACGACAAACTAATACGGCATTTTCAAAAGTGAATTTTGCATTGGTGTCGTTATATTCTACAATAACATTGCTTTCTGATCCGCTTAAAATCCCTTTTAATAAGTTTAAAGGTTTTTTAGGCATGATGAATTCCGCTGGTTGTTCAGTAGTAACATCGGTACGGGTATATTTTACTAATTTATGTGCATCGGTAGCTACAAAAGTTAATTCTTTCGAATTAAATTGAAAAAACACACCACTCATTACGGGTCTTAAATCATCATTTCCCGCAGCAAAAATTGTTTTTGAAATTGCCGTAGCTAAAATATGTGACGGAATTTCAGTACTACTAGGTGCTGGTAATTCAACAGCTTTTGGAAATTCGTCACCGCTAAAATACGCCATGTCGTACTTACCTTGTTCTGAAATAATTTCAATGATGCTGCTTCCTTCTACGTTAAATGTAAGTGGTTGCTCAGGAAATGTTTTTAGGGTATCTAGTAATAAACGAGCATTTATAGCTATTGCTCCTGTATCGGTACTTTCTACGGCTATAATTGAACTCATCGTTGTTTCAAGATCTGACGATGATACTTGAAGTTCACTATTAGCTAGTTCGAACAGGAAATTGTCTAAAATAGGTAATGTGTTATTGCTGTTTATAACACCTCCTAAAACTTGTAATTGTTTTAATAACTGAGAGCTAGATACGATAAATTTCATTGAGTATGTTTTCTGTTTATTAGATGTGCAAAGGTATCGTAATTTGATGATTTTAAAAATTATTTTTTCATTCAGATAAACAATTTAATTAAATAGGTAATTAAATTGTAGTGTTCCGTAAAAATTGTAGTCAGGCACACGGACACTTTTTAGTTTTTTACTGTGATAATTTATAGCGTAACCAAAATTATACTGATTCGCCGTAAAACGAATTCCTATTTCTGTGGTAACTTTAAACGGAGTAATTTGGTAGGTAATCGGGCTTTTATTATCGCTTAAAAAACCGCCTTTAATGGTCGCATCGTAGGCAATATAATGAAGCATTGGTTTTATATAAACGAAAGATTCTATTTTGTTGGTATAAGCGGTTTTTTCGTTATTTAAATTTGCGTTAAAAGCAATCGAATTTGTAATTTTTTCAAGTGGTTTTAAGCTTAATCTTCCGTAAAAACCTGTGGCTAAATTGGTGTGAATTGTTCCAATATTAAAGCTGTTGATCCAGTTAATATCTGTAAATGTTTCTTTTGATAAACTTTTTATGTAAGCTATTTTTAAATTGATGCCAACGGTGTTTTTAATTTGATATTTCCAACCTGTTATTTTAGTATAACCATACAAGTTGTGTACAAAACTTTGAAGCTCTTTACTTTTACTTGCTGCGCCAAGTATGCCTATTTGTAGGGTTGTTTTTAATAGGCTGTTGTCTTTATAAAATTTAGAAACAGCAAAACTTCCAAAGGAATACCCTGCAAAAGGACGGTCATGGTTTTTAGGATGTTCAACGGATGCTTTAAAAGGCGTGTACATTTGGTTTCCAACTTGGATTTCAATTACTTTTTTATCAATATTTTTAGGCCATTTTTTAGCCAAATACCGATACTTTAAAAAAAGTCCATTGGTGTAATACCTGTCTTGTTCTAGCGAAATATATAAATCGTTATCGGTTAAAATACTAAATTCTTTTGCCTGTTTTTGTTGTGCAAAAAGAGTTGTTTTACAGAGGATTAAAAAAAAAAAGATTTTTTGTTTCATAGCAATTATTATCGTCTTATTTTAGCAATGTAGGGTTAAATATAGCGTATTTCAACTTAAATTTTTTAAATGAAAAATAAAAAAATGCTTACCATTGAAGATTTTGAAAGTATTTCATCAACAGATGAATTAGTAGCTTTAATTGAACAAAAAGAAATACCAATACAGAAGGTTCTTGAAAAAATAACCTATGAAGAAGAGTTGAAAAAACTCCAGATAGAATTGGTGAAATTACAGCAGTGGATTGCCAAGAATAACAAGCGAGTAGCAGTTATTTTTGAAGGAAGAGATGCCGCAGGAAAAGGAGGGAATATCCGTCGTTTTATGGAGCATTTAAACCCTCGATCTATGCGTTTAGTAGCGTTAAATAAACCAACCGATGTTGAAAAAGGACAGTGGTATTTTCAACGTTATATTAAAGAATTGCCAAATCCAGGCGAAATTGTTTTTTTTGATAGAAGCTGGTATAACCGTGCTGTAGTAGAGCCTGTAATGGACTTTTGCAGTAAAAATCAATATAAAAAATTTCTTGCTCAGGTACCAGAATTTGAACACATGTTACATGAAGACGGTGTTACGATTATTAAATTTTGGCTATCTATTTCAAAAGATGAGCAAATGCGTCGCTTTGATGCTCGAAATGACAATCCTTTAAAAAGGTGGAAATTTAGTCCTGTAGATAAAAAAGGACAAGAGCTATGGAGTAGATATACGTATTATAAAGAAGAAATGTTTAGTAAAACACACACCACCTACAGCCCGTGGATTGTGGTGAAAACAAATGATAAAAAGAAAGCAAGAATAGAGTGCATCCGTCATGTATTATCGCAATTTGATTACCAAGAAGCATCGGAAAATAAAATAGTAAATAATCCAGATCCTAATATCGTAATGCGTTATTATCGTTCAGCAAAACAATTAGATTAATATGGAAAAATTAACACAAGCAGCCGTAAATAAACTGAATACAAATAAGGGGTTAAAGTCGTTATTAACGAATCCGTTAAACCTAGAAAAAGCTGTTCGATATGTAGATTACGAACGCAAGCTTAAAAAATTACAGGTAGAATTAATTCGCATGCAAACTTGGGGTATTCATAAAAATGAACGAATTATTGTTATTTTAGAAGGAAGAGATGCTGCCGGAAAAGGAGGTGCTATCCGTAGAATGACCGAAAGAATTAACCCACGTCATATGCGAATTGTAGCGCTACCAAAACCCAATGAAGATGAAAAAGGACAATGGTATTTTCAGCGATATGTAGAGCAGTTTCCTAAGGCAGGCGAAATTGTTTTTTTTGATAGAAGCTGGTACAACCGTGCTGTGGTAGAGCCTGTGAACGGTTTTTGTACCGATGAAGAACATCAAATTTTTATGAATCAGGTAAACGATTTTGAAAGAATGATTTTAGAATCGGGCATTCGATTGGTTAAAATTTATATGTCAATCAATAAAAAAGAACAATCTAAGCGCTTTAAAGAAATTGTAAATAATCCATTAAAACAATGGAAAATTACTCCTGTAGATTTAAAAGCCCAAGAACTTTGGGATGATTATACTGACTACAAAAGAGCTATGTTTTCTAAAACAAATACCCAGATATCTCCTTGGAAAGTAATTCGAGCAAATAGAAAAACAATTGCTAGAGTTAACGTAATTAATCATGTATTAAAGAGTATTCCGTACGATAAAAATACCGTAGTATAAGCTACTGTTCTTTTTTTATCATCTCAAAAATATAAAATAACTCACCAGCAATTTGTTTGCTGGTGTTTAAATAGCTTTCAATAGTGGTATCGGTATTGTCTGAACTTTTTGGATCGGTGTATGCTAGGTGAAATCTATCAATAGCATCGGCAATAAAAGGACAGTTTTCATCGGCATTATCGCAGGTTGTAATGGCAATATATGGATAGCTATTATTAGGGTCGTCATAGGTTTTTGAAAATCCTAAAATGTTGTTTTTACATCCTTTAAAAGAAATTAAATACCGCGGGTTTTGATGCGAAAAATCTTGAATATTAAATTCAAAACCTGTTTTTTGTAAGCTTTTTACCGTGTTTCTATGAAAAGCAGTTGTTTCTGTTCCGCCTGAGTATGCAAAAATATTTTTTAAGTTAAAATATTCAATAGCAAAAAAACTCCAAACTTGTGCAAATTGACTTCTTCTTGAATTGTGGGTACAAATAAAATTTAAATTGATTTTTTCTCTTTCTTGATATTCCTTGGTAATTAAGTGTGCAATATCAGTAAGTACTTCTTTGCGTTCAGGGCTAATTGTTATATTTTTTTTAGCTTGTTCAAAGAATATTTTTGTACTGATATTTTTAGTGTTTATCATTTTTTTAGAGTTCTTTTGTAAGATGCAATTTTTGCAAAAATACGCTGTAAAGCTCTTTTTTTAAATTAAATAAAGGTTAAGTATGTGTTTCGAAATAGGAAATAAAGTATCGGTGTTAGATGCTGATATTAGGGGGATTATAACAAGGAAAGAAAAGGAGCTGTTTTTTGTTAAAGATCAAGATGGCATGGAGTTTCCTTTTTTAGCATCAGAATTAATTAAAATTCAGGTAGAACAACATGAATTAAGTAGGCAAACACGTGTTTCAAGAGCGCTGTTGCAACAAAAAACGCAAGAACCTGTTAAAAAGAAAAAATCTTTTTTTGTAAAAGATAAGAATGAAGTGGTTATGGAAGTAGATTTACACGCTAATAAATTGGTGAAATCTACCCGTGGCATGGATAATTACGAAGTATTGTCATTGCAGTTAGAAACCGCAAAACATAAATTGGAATATTGTATTTCGAAAAGTATTTCGAAATTGGTGTTAATTCACGGAATAGGAGAGGGCGTTTTAAAAACCGAACTAGATTATTTGTTGAATAATTATCCTGTAAAATATTATGATGCTTCTTATCAAAAATATGGTAAAGGAGCTACCGAAGTTTACATTTATCAAAATCCGAATTAATTATATATTTATTTTATGAAAGCTGTTTATTTAGATAATGCCGCTACCACGCCCATGTTACCCGAAGTTGTTGCGGTAATCAATGCATCAATGTTAGCAAATTTTGGAAACCCATCTTCTGTGCATCAATTTGGTCGAAAAGCCAAAGCAGCTGTAGAAACGGCTCGAAAAAATATTGCCAAACGCTTTAATGTATCGGCAAGTGAAATTATTTTTACAGCAGGTGGTACAGAAGCTGATAATTTAATTTTATACAATGCTGTTTTAAATTTAGGAGTCACAAGAATTATTACCTCTAAAATAGAGCATCATGCGGTGTTGCGTACTGTTGAATATCTTCAGAAAAAACACCAAATAACCGTAGAATTTATTTCTGTAGATAAAAAAGGTAGTATTAATTTAACAGAATTAGAAGCTATTTTAAAACAAAATACAGCAAACACGGCTGAAAAATCTGCCGAAAAAACCTTGGTTAGTTTAATGTATGTAAATAATGAAATTGGAAATTTATTAGCAATTGATAAAGTAGCAGAATTATGCACACAAAATAAGGCGTATTTTCATTCCGATACTGTACAAGCAATTGGTCATTATGAGTTAGATTTACAAAAAACACCAATTGATTTTATTGCCGCAAGTGCGCATAAATTTCATGGACCAAAAGGTGTTGGTTTTGCCTATGTAAAAAAGGGGATTTCGATAAAGCCTTTATTATATGGAGGCGAACAAGAAAGAGGTGCTAGGGCGAGTACCGAAAATGTACATGGAATTTTAGGGATGGAAAAAGCCTTGGCAATTTCATATGAGTCTTTACTTGAAGATAAAAAACATATTCAAAGCATAAAAGCGTATTTTATAGCACAGTTAAATACTAATTTTGAAAATATTGAGTTTAATGGTGCATCAGCAAATTTAGAAAAAAGTAGTTACACTATATTAAATGTCCGTTTTCCGGTACAAGATAAAATGATGCTTTTTACGTTAGATTTACACGGAGTAGCGGCATCAGGAGGAAGTGCTTGCCAAAGCGGAGCGAGTAAGGGGTCACACGTGTTGCGAGCTTTTTTAAATGAAGAAGCAACTCAAAAAACTTCGGTACGATTTTCGTTTAGTAAATTAACAAGTCTTGATGATATTGATATTGTTATTGAAAAATTAAAAAAATTCAAGATTAGTTAGTTTTATCTTTTATCAAAATATATGATATATTTGTAACTAATTAATTTAAGGCTTCTTATCTTTTTGTAGAAGATTTTTAAATTTAAAAGCGCATTTTGGGAGCGCCTAAAAAAGTAAGAAATGAGCTTTAATACTAAATGCGGTTACAATTCGTATTCATAAAATAAAAAAATTACATAAAATGAAGTTATTTTTAAGTATAATCTGTGTATTTGTATTTAGTATATGCACCATAACAACTACACAGGCACAGCAAGATCCTCAATATTCACAGTATATGTATAACACCATGAATATAAATCCGGCATATGCAGGTTCTAATTATTACGGCGTTATTACGGTAATCGGTAGAACGCAGTGGGTTGGTTTTGAAGGTGCTCCAGAAACTCAAAATATAAGTTATCACACGCCTATAGGCTCTTCAGGTTTAGGTTTAGGGGTTAATATAATGAATGATGAAATAGGTCCATCAAAAGAATTTTACCTAGATAGCAACCTGTCATATACTATTCAAACTGATGTAGATGCTAGTTTAGCATTTGGTTTACGTTTAGGAGGACGTTTCTTAAATATTGATTGGAGTAAAGGAGAAGCAACTGATACAGAAGCTGCTTTTGGGCAAAATGTAAGTAAATTTTTACCAACTATTGGTGCAGGAATTTATTATTACAAGCCAGATTGGTATGTAGGATTATCGGTGCCGAATATTTTAAGAACAGAACATTACGATCAAGAAATACCACTAGGAAAAACAGCGGTTGAAAGAATGCACTTTTTTTTAATAGCAGGATATGTGTATGATATTAATTATGATTTTAAATTTAAACCCGCCGCACTTTTAAAAGCCGTTTCAGGAGCGCCATTATCGTTAGATTTATCAGCAAATTTATTATTTAAAGATAAATTTAGAGCAGGTTTAGGTTGGAGATGGGACGATGCGGTAAGTGTTCTTTTAGGTTTTCAAGCCTCAAACACCTTACTTATCGGATATTCGTATGATTTAACAACCTCTAATTATAATGTAACAAATTCAGGAACTCACGAAATTATGTTGCAATACGAACTATCGAGAGGTCAAAAGTATAGATCACCGAGATTCTTTTAATTTTAAGGCGAATTTTTATAGCTTTTTTACAATATTTTTTACTAAAACTACAACAATAAAAAAGCGCTCGAAAGAGCGCTTTTTATATATATTTAAAAATAAGAATTGCTTATATAAATAAGCTATCAATCTTTTCTTTTTCTTCTTGAGCTAAAGCAGCATCAACTAAAATACGCCCACTATGCTCATCAATTGTAATTTTCTTTCTGTTTGCAATTTCTAATTGAATTTGCGGAGGAATTGTAAAGAAAGAACCACCAGCAGCACCACGTTCAATGGCAACAACAGCCAATCCGTTTCTTACTTTAGTACGGATTCTGTTATAAGCAGTTAATAAATGCTTGTCAATAGATAACGCATATTCTTCAGATTTCTCTTTTAATAATTGCTCTTCTTTTTCAGTTTCCTTTAAAATACTATCAAGTTCATCTTTCTTGTGGGTCAAATGACTTTGTTGTTGTTTTACTTTTTCTTTGGTTTTTTCAACAACACTATTTTTTTGAGTTGTTTTAACCTTGTACTCTTTAATTCTTTTTTCAGATAATTCAATTTCTAATTCTTGAAATTCAATTTCTTTAGTTAAAGCCTCAAACTCACGATTGTTACGAACGTTTTTTTGCTGCTCTTCATACTTTACAATTAACGCTTTAGATTCGATAATTGCTGATTTTTTATTACTAATATCAGTATCTAAACTAGCAGCTTCTTCTTTTAATTTAGAAAGTCTAGTATTTAATCCGGCAACTTCATCTTCTAAATCTTCAACTTCTAAAGGTAATTCACCACGAACGTTTCTGATTTCGTCAATTCTAGAATCGATTAACTGTAAATCGTATAACGCTCTTAATTTTTCTTCTACCGTTACTTCTTTTTTTGCCATCTCTGTTTATATATAGTGTATTGGATTTGTACTTTCTTCGCTTAAAGTAATTGCAAAAGTACTAAATTTTTTACGAAGATAATCAATCAAAAGGTTTTTTGTAAACTGTTCACTCTCATAATGCCCAACATCGGCAAGGACTATTTTTCCTTCTGCCTGAAAAAACTCATGATATTTAAAATCGGCACTTATATAAGCATCGGCATTTAATTTGAGGGCATTTTTGATAGCAAAACTCCCTGAACCGCCTAAAACGGCTACTTTTTTAATCGGTTTTTCTAATAATTCGGAATGTCGAACACAATCGGTTTTAAATGTTTTTTTTACAAAAGATAAAAATTCATGTTCATTCATTGGAGTTTTAAACTCGCCAATCATTCCCATTCCGATGTTTTGATGGCTGTTGTCTAAAGTAATTATTTCGTAAGCAACCTCTTCATACGGATGATTATTAAAGAGCGTTTTAAGTATTTTTCCTTCTAAATTATTGATAAAACTCACTGAAATAGCGATTTCTTCTTCGGATATAAATTCGCCTTTTTCTCCTACCGTCGGATTTGAACTTTCAGCTCCTTTATAGGTTGTTGTTCCTTGAAAATTAAAAGAGCAATTGTCATAATTTCCGATATTTCCTGCACCTGCTTCAAAGAGTTTTGTGCGTAGTTTTTCGGCATTTTTAATTGGAACGTAGGTGGTTAATTTTTTAATAATTCCTTTTTTAGGAATCAATGTTTTGCACTTTTGAAGCCCTAAAACTTCACACATTTTAGCTGAAACACCATTGTTTACATTGTCTAAAGCGGTGTGAGTTGCATAAATGGCAATATTATTTTGAATGGCTTTTAAAACAACTCGTTCAACGTAATTGTTGCCGTTTATTTTTTTTAATCCGCTAAAAATAATCGGGTGAAAGCTTACAATTAAATTGCAATTCTCAGCAATTGCTTGGTCAATTGTTTTCTCTAAAGTATCTAAAGTTACTAAAACACCTGTAACTTTTGTAGAATAATCACCTATTAATAAGCCAACATTGTCAAAACTTTCGGCATAAGCAAGCGGGGCTAGTTCTTCAATATAATTGGTAACGTCTTTTATTTGCATTTTTTTGAGTTTAAAAAAGATGTTTCAAAGTTACTAAAATTGGATATAATCTTATTTTTATTTTAAAAAGATGAAAGATTTTTAAATTGAGCACAAATTCCTAGCCCCGATTGCAGCAATTGTTTGAGCTCTTTTTTATTTTTTTCCTTCAAAAAATAAAAAAAGCGAGTGCGGAAAGCGGGAAATAGCTTCAAATAATTTTTCTTAAATCGATGTTTTAGTAGGTTTATTTTATCGATAATAATTTTTACTTTTGAGGCTATGAAATTACTACGATTTTTATTGTTTCCGTTTGCCATTTTATACGATGTTATTACAAAAATTCGCAATTGGTTTTTTGATATAAATGTTCTAAAATCGACTAAATTTAAAGTTCCTGTTATTTGCGTAGGAAATTTAAGTGTTGGCGGTACAGGAAAAACGCCACAAATTGAATTTTTAATTCGATTATTAAAAGAGGACTATAAAATTGCCGTTTTAAGTCGTGGTTATAAACGAAAAACGGAAGGTTTTCAATTGATAAATGATACACATTCTGCTGCTGATGTTGGCGATGAACCGCTACAATTTTATACGAAATTTAAAAATGATGCCAGCATTGCAGTTGATGCCGATAGAACTAACGGGATTCAAAATTTATTAAAAAATGATGCTAGTTTGCAAGTTGTTTTATTAGATGATGCGTATCAGCACCGAAAAGTAACGGCAAGTACAAATATTTTATTGACAAAATATAATGATTTATATGTCGATGATTTTATATTGCCAACAGGAAATTTAAGAGAGGCGAGAAGTGGTGCCGATCGTGCAAAAATTATTATTGTTACCAAATGTCCTGAAAATTTATCTGAAGAAAAACAGCAAGAAATTAAGGGAAGATTGAAGCTTAAAAAGCATCAGAAATTATTTTTTACTAGGATTTCTTATGATGAAAAGTTAAAGGGAAGTGATGCAAATTTGACTATTTCAGATTTAAAAAATAAAGAAGTTTTATTGGTTACAGGAATTGCAAATCCTACTTCGTTATTACAGTTTTTATCGGAAGAAAAAATAAAATATACGCATTTAAAATATCCTGACCATTATAATTTTACAAGCAATGATATTGAAAAAATAAAAACAGATTTCAATAAATTATCAGCAAATAATAAAATAATTGTAACCACCGAAAAAGATTATATGCGTTTGCAAGATCAGCTAAAAAAGGTGTGTTATATTTCGATAAAAAATACGTTTATAAAAGATGAAAAATTATTTACTGATTTTATAATCAACGAAATAAATGGCTAATTTTTTAGTTTTTGGTATTATTTTTGATATTTTTGAGTTATAAAATGAGAATCATAATGAAAAAAATATTTTTAACTTTAGTGTTAATTTTAGGAGCACAAATATCTTTTGCGCAAGAACATACTGTAGCTCACCAAGCTGAATCGCAAAAAATACAATGGGAAAGTTCTTTTAATACAGCTATTGAAAAGTCAAAAGCAGAGAATAAGCCTATTTTGGTGTTTTTTACAGGCTCAGATTGGTGTCATCCATGTAAAAGAGTTGATAAAGAACTGTTTGAAACAATGAAATTTAAAAACTTTTCTGATGGAAATTTAATTTTTTATAAAGCCGATTTTCCTAGAAATAGAGACTTGGTTTCGGTAGCAGCTAAAAAAGAAAATGAGGAATTGCAATATAGGTACGGAATTAATGCGTTTCCTACAGTGGTTGTGGTTAATTCAAAAGGAAATGTTTTAGGAAAGAAAAAAGGGGCGTATATGGCGGAGTATTATTACCCGTTTTTAACGAAAATTATAAAGAATAATTAAAAATTTTGATAAAAAATAGAAAAGCGAAACACTTAAAGTTTCGCTTTTTTTATTTTAAGGTTTTTAAGATTTCGATAGTAAATCAACAATAACACCGTCTTTCATGGTCAGGGTTCTGTCTGCCATTTGAGCTAATTCTTTGTTGTGGGTTACTAGTACAAAGGTTTGCCCAAATTTGTCTCGTAATTCAAAAAATAATTTATGTAAATTTTCTGCTGAGGTAGAATCTAAATTTCCTGATGGTTCATCGGCAAAAATAACAGCTGGTTCGTTAATTAAGGCTCTCGCCACGGCTACTCGTTGTTGCTCTCCTCCTGAAAGTTCGTTTGGCTTATGGTTTTCTCTGTGCGATAATCCTAAGAATGATAATAATTCTTTTGCCCTTTTTTGAGTTGCTGATTTCGCTTTTCCGCTAATAAAAGCAGGAATACACACGTTTTCGAGTGCTGTAAATTCAGGTAGTAGTTGATGAAATTGAAAAATAAATCCGATGTGTTTATTCCTGAAAGAAGAAATAGCTTTGTCGCTTAATCCTTTGATTGAAATAGTATTTAATAATAACTCGTAGTTTTGTGTTTTTTGAGGGCTATCTAAAGTTCCTAAAATTTGAAGAAGTGTTGTTTTTCCGGCTCCAGAAGGACCAACAATCGCAACAATTTCTCCTTTTTTAATATGAAGATTCACGCCTTTTAAAATTTCAACATCACCATAGTATTTATGGATATTTTTAGCAATAATCATAGATAATCCTCGTTTTATTTTCAAGGTAACGAATGTATAAAAAAGAAATCAGATAGCCTTTTAAAGCTATGCCCGATTTTAAAACATAGCCTTGATTGATTTTAAATTAATTTTTTGAGCTGATTATAATCAATAAAATAAACTAATCGAACAGAAAATGTATGTTGATTGTCTTCTTTTAAAAGTGATTCTAAATTTTCTGAGAAATTTTGAGTAGCAATATCTGTATCATTAGAAATGGTATTTCTGTAAAAAGCCGTTAATTGACTACCTGGCGCAAATTGCCATAAATAATTGACATCAACATTCCAACTATTAAAATTTTTATGATGATTATTAGTATAATTACTTTCAATTAATTCGCCATTATTTTTATTTAAAGTATAAAATTGCTCTTTATACGGAACTTTACTCCAATTGTGTCTGAAAGATAAAGATAGTGTTGATTTTGTATTAAAACTATATTTACCTGTTAACGAATTATTGAAGCTAGTCCAGTCTCTCTGTCCAAATATGATGTCGTCTAAAAAAGGAGAAAGGGTAGGGTTGTTGTTTACATCTTCTTGATTTATATCATTTACAAAACCCTGCCCATTGTTTGTTTGTCCGTATTTAAAGCTATAAACTAAGGAAAATTGGTTGTTAAAACGATATCTTGGAGAAATTTTAAAACCATAATTTTCTTTTGGATTGTTTTTGAAAAAAGAATATCGCCAGTCATAATCAATAGCAATTTTATTTCTGTAATCGGTAGATCCCCAGTGGCTAATACGTATTCTTTGTGGTCTTTTAAAGTAAATTCCGCTTGTTGTTCCTTGCCTTGGTTCGTTAAAATCTTTACGTTTACTGCTGTAAATTATGTTTGCCCCAAAAGCAAAACGTTTTTTAGTTTCTGCCTGAAAAGCGGTGTTTATATTGCTGCCTGTATAGGTGCCAGGATTGTGTAAAAAGTTACTATTGTAAGCAGTATTTATTCTGTAGTAATTAAAAATACCTGTAGGTTTTAGTGTGCGGTATTGTGTAAAACCATAGATTGATTGTTGATTATTACGAAATAAAATTCCCATATCATTTGGGTTAAAATCTTTATTTTTTAAATTATAACCAATTTCACCTCTCCAGTTTCCCGATTTTTTACCAATACTAGTGTCAAATGTATAACCAGTATTTGGGTTGTTTTTATCATCAGAAATGTTACTCATTTTAACAGAACCATCTATATTGTAATTACTGTTTTTATCTTCTAAATGCCAAAGTAAACCTGTAACATTAGCGTCTTTAAAATGTCCATTTCTAGTAACATTGGTGTTAATTAAAGTAATCGCAGAGTTTTGATTGAATTGCTGATCTAAAACTAAAATATTATAGTTTGATAGTGGATTAATTATTTCTTCTCGAATTTCTTTTGTTGTATTATTCTTAATTACGGCTTCTGTTTTAGCGGTAACGGCATTAAAAAAACCAATACCTAAGCCTTTTTTTGTTCTACCAGAAACTTTTATAGCGTTTAGCATTTGTACTTTTTTAGGCGATTCAATAAGGGTTTCTATTTGCTCATTTACAGAAGCATTTTTTATTGGTTTACCTCCAATTCTACGAGAATAAAATAAATTTCCTTTGGTGAAAAGTGCGGTTCCTTCGGTAAAAAATTGTCGTTGCTCTGAAAATTGCTGTTCAAAAGGACCTAAGTTTAAGGTAACATTATCAAAAGCGGTTTGCCCAAAATCAGGAATTAAAGTGGCATCTAAAGTAAAATTTTCGGTAAGCCCATATTTTACATCCATACCAACGCTCCAGTCAAAATTTGTTTTTCCTTTAAAAGAAGTTGTTGTTGCCGATGTGTATGGGTAAAAATTTAAACGAGTAGGTGGTGTAATATTTTTTAAGTTTTCTAGTAAACCGTCGTATTGTGTCCAATTTCCTTGTGTATTATCAATAGGATTCCATGTAAAACGAGCATTTAAATTTTTAACTTCTCGATGAAAATTAATTCCCCAAGATTGTACATCGCTGTTTGCAAAACGTAAGGCTCTGTAGGGTATTTTCATTTCTACGGTCCAACTATTTTTGTTTATTTTAACGGCACTTTGCCAAACAGCATTCCAATTAAAATCTTCATTACCGCTAGCTACTTTTGAATCTGCCTGAACTCCTGCGGCACTAACAATAAACATGGTCGGGTTTTGCCCGTCATCATTTGGGTTTATCATCAGCATAAAAAAATCAGCATTTCCTATGTTGTCTCTGTTGTTAAATTCGGCAGGTATTTTAGCAGGATTTGGAGTGTACATGAAGGCACTTACATAAATAGCGTCATTATCGTAGACTAATTTTACTTGGGTTTTATGAGTGCTAGGTTCGTTTTGTCCGTTAGTGGGGCGCATCATTACAAAATTATTAGCAACAGGGGCTTTTTCCCATATTGATTCGTCTATAAGTCCATCAATAACAGGGGGTGTTTGTATGCGTGTAGCGGGTAATTTTTTTCTTTTTTTATGAATTTCTTGTGCAATACTATTTTTACAGATAAACAGCATTAAAATTAGTAATAAGGTTGTTTTATACATAGTTAGTCAAGGGCTTAAGGTGGTTTGTAAAAATATTTAGGATTTAAGCTTTCAAATCACAATTTAATGTTAATTACATTAAATAGGTGTTAAAAAATGCGTGTTACAATGAAACGAAATGAAAACTCAAAATAAAAGTTATAAGAAAATAGTAATAATTATACTAAATAGTAATGTATTGTAAATTGAATTTGTATTTTTGTTGGACTTTAAAAATTCATATCTAATGAACTTACACGAATATCAAGGTAAAGAAATATTAAACAGTTTTGGGGTTCGTATTCAACGAGGAATTGTTGCAAATACACCAGAAGAAGCTGTTGCGGCAGCAAAGCAATTAACGGAAGAAACCGGTACAGGTTGGCACGTAATTAAGGCACAAGTACACGCAGGTGGTCGTGGAAAAGGTGGTGGAGTTAAGTTGGCTAAAAACTTAGAGGACGTAAAAAATATTTCTAATGATATTTTAGGAATGATGTTAATTACACCTCAAACTTCAGCGGAAGGTAAATTAGTAAACCAAGTGTTAATATGTGAAGACGTATATTATCCTGGAGCTAGTGAGCCAGACGAATATTACATGTCAGTTTTATTAAACCGTGCTACTGGTAAAAACATGATTATGTATTCTACCGAAGGTGGAATGGATATTGAAACTGTTGCCGAAGAAACGCCTCATTTAATTTTTACAGAAGAAATTGATCCAGCTTTAGGATTAATGCCTTTTCAAGCACGTAAAATTGCTTTTAACTTAGGTTTAAGCGGTGTTGCTTTAAAAGAAATGGTAAAGTTTGCTAGTGCTTTATATACGGCATATATCAAATCTGATTCAGCAATGTTTGAAATTAACCCTGTGTTAAAAACATCTGATGATAAAATAATGGCTGTTGATGCTAAAGTTACTTTAGATGAAAACGCTTTATATCGTCATAAAGATTATGCTGCAATGCGTGATATTCGTGAAGAAAATCCTATTGAAGTAGAAGCAAAAGCTGCAGGTTTAAACTATGTAGATTTAGATGGTAATGTTGGATGTATGGTAAACGGAGCAGGACTTGCAATGGGAACTATGGATTTAATTAAGCAAGCAGGTGGTGAGCCAGCTAACTTTTTAGACGTTGGAGGTACTGCTGATGCAGAGCGTGTTGAAAAAGCTTTTGGTATTATCTTAAAAGATACCAACGTAAAAGCTATTTTAGTAAATATCTTTGGAGGAATCGTTCGTTGTGATCGTGTTGCTCAAGGTGTTGTAGATGCTTACAAAAGTATGGGAGACAGAATTAATGTGCCTATTATTTGTCGTTTACAAGGAACAAACGCTAAAGAAGCTAAAGAATTAATTGATAACAGTGGAATGGAAATTATTTCAGCTACTGAATTTCAAGAAGCTGCCGATAAAGTTGCAGAAGTTTTAGAAGCTTAGAAATTAATTTTTTGTTTATATATTGAAATCGCCTCATAATTTATTTATGAGGCGATTTTTTTTGTTTTTTGAATAGTGAATTATCAGTTGATAATTCTAAAAGTAGAAACTATAGGCTATCTTAAAAAACTCTCATCGCTTAATTATAGCTGTTCACATCTATTTAATAGTCGTTCACCGTATTTTAATGTAATTACACCTTTTTTCATATTACTTTTGGAGATTAATCCCCTAAATATTTATAAATGAAACAAATAATAGTGAAATTACTTTTTTTAATCGCTTTTACTTTTCAAGTAAGCGCTCAAATTACAAATTACAAACAAGCCTCTTTAAAAGAAGGAGCAAACTTCTTTGAAATTGTACATAAAACAAGAAAAGAATTATCGGAAAGAAAACAACGTTCAAGAGGTGTTATTTCTAAAAAACAAAACAAAGCAACAAAACAGTTTGAACGTTGGGTTTGGATTTGGAAAGATAGAATTAACGCTGATGGTTCTTTTGTTAAGAAAGAAAATAAAAAAGAATACATCGATCTTTTATTAGCGAATTCAAACACACAAGCTCAAAGGTCAAATACCGTTACGTCGTGGGAGCAAATAGGTCCTAAAAAAAATGTGTTAGAAAACGGATATACCGCATATCCAGGTTTAGGAAGGGTTAATGTAGTAGCAACAGATGCTAATAATACTCAAATAATGTATGCCGGATCTGCCGCAGGAGGTTTGTGGAAAACAACTGATGGCGGAACAACTTGGTTGCCTAAAACAGATGATTTAGCAGGTTTAGGAGTTACCGATATTATTATTGATCCTCAAAATTCCAACATATTATATATGGCTACTGGTGATGAAGATGGAGGGCATGTTAATTCAATAGGTTTATTTAAATCAATAGATGCAGGTGAAAATTGGGCTGTAACAGGTTTAACGTTTTCATTAACGGATAATGAATATATTAGAGATTTAAGTTTTGCGCCTAATTCGTCTACTACAATTTATGCACTTACCAATGATGAAATTCAAAAATCTACCGATAGCGGTGCTACTTGGGTTAATATGAATACGACCCCAGATTATAGTGGTGATAATTTTCAAACCATAATTTTTGATCCTAATAATGCCAATAAAGTAGTGGTGTCTGACGCTTATGGAGGTTTATGGTATTCTTCTGATGGTGGAGCTAATTTTTCAGAACATTCAGTTTTACAAGGAAGTACACAAAACAAGTTAAAGCTAACAGCCTCTGCAAATGATACTGAAAATTTTTATGGAATTACCCAAGATGGTGTTTTTACAATTTTTCGTTTTGATAATACCGATACCGCTGCCGATAAAATTAGTGAAACAACTATAGCTAATTTTAATTCACAGTGGGGGTATAACCAATGTATCGCTGTATCGCCTACAAACAAAGATGATATTCTTGTAGGAGGTGTAAATGTGTATAAATCGACAGATAATGGTACTTCTTTTTCAATGTATTTAAACGCCTATGACGATCCTCGAGGGGTTGGTTTTTATGTACACCCTGATCATCATTATTTATCTTTTTTATCCGATGGTGTTACTGTTATAAATGCACATGATGGTGGAGTTCATAAAGGTGCTTTTACCGCTACAAAAGCCACAGGTGGTTGGACAGATATATCAGATGGTTTGGTAATTTCTCAACCCTACAATATTGCCATTACAGAAGGGCTTAATGGTGATGATTATATGATGGCAAACCAAGATAATGATGGTTTTTCAAAGGTTTCAAAAGGTGGTCGTCAAAAATGGGTAGCTTGTTCAGCAGGTGATGGAACAGCTACAGGAATTGATATTTCAGATTCAAATATTCGCTATTTAGGTGGAACTTATGGTGCTTTATACAGAACAAATGATGGCTACTCAAGTAGTGCATATTCAGCGGTAACAATTCTTTCAGATTCAAATGATGCTGATTTTATTTCTCCTTTAGCTTTACACCCAACAATTGCAGCAACTATTTACGCAGGGCATGGCGATGTAAAAAAATCTACAGACAGAGGTGTTACTTGGGCGGCTCTAAATACAGGTTTAGTAGAAACTTCTTTTTTAGATGTGTCTTTATATAATGGCGCTACAAGAATTTTTGCAATAGGTTATTCAAGAACAGATAAAACACTTAGAAGAAGTAATGACGATGGTGCAACTTGGGTTACAATTTCTAATCCTGCTTCAAATTTATCTATTAATAGTGTGTATGCCGTACCAAATACAGCTATTGTTTATGCAACAGTGGCATCATATAAAGCGGGTGAAAAAATTTATAAAAGTATCGATAATGGTGCTTCATGGGTAAATATCAGTGCTAATACGCCTAATATTATCATGAAAAAAATAATAGTAGATACTAATAAAAGCAATGAAACTATTTATGTAGGAACTGAATTAGGGCTTTATTATACCAATAATACAACTACTAATTGGACAAAATTAGGTACAGGTTTACCAAATGTTATTATTAGTGACATTAAAATAAGTAAAAGTAACGGAAATGTTTATGTAGGTACTTTTGGTAGAGGAATGTGGGTTTATAACGATCAAAAACATTTTAAAAGTGTTACCAATAATAACTGGTCTGAAACTACAAATTGGGAAGGTAAAACGTTACCAACTTCAGCTGATGATGTTGCAATAAAACAAGAACAAGATGTGGTATCGGTAAATGTAGCTGGAGTTACAGTAAAATCATTAGAAATTAACAATGCTAAATTAGAGATAAAAAACACCAATAGTTTAACAGTTGTTAACGATTATGTATCAATAATAAACGACAATACTTTTGTGTCAATTTTATCAGATGAAATAGGTAGTGGTGTTTTTATGGTAAATGGAAATGCAACAGGTAATCTTATGTATAGTAGAGGCGGTTTATTAGCGAATAAATGGTCTTTAATTTCATCGCCTGTAATTGGTCAAGGAGTTAAAGAATTTGCATTGGAAATATCAAATGATATTCGAAAAAATGCTGCTTCTAAATATGCAATATCTAAATATAATGATGCCAATTTAGTAGGGAGTAAATGGGAATATTTTGACCAAAATGTTAGTGAAAATACATTGTTTGAAAACGGAACAGGTTATGCAGTTTCTAGAGCAACAGCTGGTGCAGTTTCTTTTTCAGGAACAATGTATAACAGTAGCTTAAATGTAAGTGTATCTTCGGATAAATGGAATGCGATTGGAAATCCTTTTTCGGCGTATTACCCTGCTAATAAAAGAAATTTAGAAAACTTTATTGCAAATAATACGAGCAAATTAGCGAGTAATGCACAGGCAATATACTTATGGGAAAGTACTCAAAATAAATATGTTGCTTACACTAATTTAGCATCATCAACTCAAAAAGTATTAGCGCCAGGACAGGGGTTTTTTATCAAAACAAAAGCTTCAGAAACCGATCAAAAGGTAGTTTTTAAGAAAGCTAATATTGGTACAAAAACAACTTTAGCGGGAAATAATACGTTTAGTAGAGGTTCAGAAAATGGAACTCCTTATGTAAAATTATTTGTTGAAAAAAGTGACAAAGAAAAAATTAAGGTAAATACCGATATTATCTTTTCAAAAAATGCAACACAAGGATTTGATGCAACAATGGATGTTATAAACTTTGGAGACGCTACATTTGACTTAACTTCTAAAATTATAAATGAAGCAAAAAGCAATGTAAATAATGAATATGCAATTCAATCGGTTTCTTCGAATGCTATTGAAGGTCAAATTATTCCTTTAAAACTTACCGCAACATCAAAAGAAAAGGTAGTATTTTCATCAGTAATTCATAATTTACCTGAAAATATAAAGGTTTTTATAGAAGATAAAGAAACTGCAAAATTCCATGAAATAAGCAACACCAAAAATTATGAAGTAACTTTACAGAAAAACTCAAATGAATTTGGACGATTTTATATACATTTTTCTAAAAGAGCTTTAAATGAGTTAGAACCGAAATTAGTTGTATCAAATTTAAAAGTTTATACCGATCATAATTTATTACAGGTAATTGGTTATGATAGAGAATCGTTAATAATTGATATATTTGATATTATAGGTAAAAAAGTGCTAAGTAAAACGCTAAAATCAGCTGGGTTTAAAGGTTTAGACTTGAGTGATTTATCAGCAGGTGTTTATATTGTTAAAGTTGTTTCAGGAAATAAAAGAGTAACAAAAAAGGTTGTTGTAAAATAATTGACATAAAAATGAAGCCCAAATAACTAAGGCATCGTAAAATTAAGACAAGATGAATTCAGATAAAATAAATAGAAAAGAAGCGCTACAAAAAATAGGGAAATACGGTAAATATGCTAGTTTAACCGCATTAGGAACCTATTTAATTTTGAATCCTCAAAAAGCACAAGCGCAAAGCCCAAATACACCTGATATTCCAGGTACAAATTTTTAATAATTATTAATATAAAACACGGTATTACAATTGTAGTATCGTGTTTTTTTACAAAAAAAATACAAATGATATTGAATCATAGTTCTAAAATTATAATGATGCTAATTATGCCTTTATTATTTAGTTGTAAATCGGTTTTTATAAGTGACATTAAAAAACAATATATTTCGGCAGGTTCTAGGTTTGATACTTCAAAAATGAAGTATTCTGTTATTATAGAATCGTCAAAAGAGGCGTTTAAAGTTGTATCAATAGAAATTGCCGATAAAAAATATCAAAATTTAACGATTATTGAAATTCCAAACGGAAAGCTTAAAAATCAGCAAGAAATACTATCTGCGGGCACTTATCATGTTAGTATTAATGTAGGGGAGGCTATTTTTCCTAGAGAAAGTATTGAAAATTTAAAGTTAAATGTTTTAGTAAAAAACAACCCTTTAATTTTAGAGGGAAAAGTAACTGTTGAAAAAAAACGATTAAGAAGATAAAATTAAGAAGATAAAAAATGATCTTTTTTAATGTTTAATTGGTTGTAAATCATGTTTTTACTCTTAATGTAAACTAATTGTTACGCCTTTTTTTTGCCAATCTGTAATTTTAAAATTATAGATATTCTAAGACTTTTGGTTTTTAGTTGCAAAATAGATACTGATAATTCTGTTTTATTATCAAAATCTTTCATTAACTAATATCTTATTAATTAGAATTTTTAAGCTGTTTTTAAAAAAGCGATACATTTAGCTTTTTAACCCATTTTTAAGTAACTTTTTTATGAGTTTATGTTAAAGGTTTTCTAACATTGTAACCATTATTCTGCCGTAAGTTTGTACCGGTTTGCAAACCCAGTAACATTTTGACACTTAATTAACTATAAAGGTTAATAGGACAGAAAAAAATATAAAGAAAACAAAAATTCGGTTAAAATACCTTATTAAAAAACATTATGAAAACAATTAAATTTTTATTAGTAGCACTTTTTTTATCAGTAAACGTATTAGTTGCGAACGCTACAAATCCTTCGGATAAAAAAGAAGAATTAGTATTAATAAACAAAGAGGTTCATAAATTATTAAAGAACCCTAAATTTGAATTGAACTCTGACGTATCTGTAATCGTTAAATTAACAGTAAACAGTAAAAATGAATTGATAGTATTATCTGTAAATTCAAAAAATGATAATCAAAGAATAGAAAACTATATCAAAAACAGCTTAAATTACAAGAAAATAGCAGGAAAAGTTACAACTGATGTGTATAATTTACCTGTTACTTTAGTAGCAGCTAAATAATTAAAAACAATTAAATTTATTTTATTAAAAGGCTTTTATGATATTCATAGAAGCCTTTTTTTGTTTTAAAAAAACTAAATTTATGATTCTAAGCTTTTTCTTAAAACAGCAATTTCGTCACGCAATTTTGCGGCTACCATAAAATCTAAATTTTTAGCAGCAGCTTCCATCTCTTTTCGTTTATTTCTGATGCGTTTTTCTATTTCTTCTTTAGATAAAAATTGTAAATCTTGTTTAGCAACCTTATCAATCGCATTATCATAATGAAAAGAAGTAATAGTATCTTGAGAAAGCGTAGTATCTAGTTTTTTGTTGATTTGTGTTGGCGTAATACCATTTTTAGTATTGTAATCTTGCTGTTTTTTACGCCTATAATCGGTTTCATCCATAGTACGTTTCATGCTATTGGTAATTTTATCAGCATATAAAATAGCACGCCCGTTCACATTTCTTGCGGCTCTACCAACGGTTTGGGTTATCGAGCGATGACTGCGTAAAAAACCTTCTTTATCGGCATCTAAAATAGCAACTAACGATACTTCGGGTAAATCCAAACCTTCTCGCAATAAATTGACACCAATTAAAACATCAAACAAACCTCTTCGTAAATCTTGCATAATTTGAACCCGCTCTAAAGTATCTACATCCGAATGAATATAACGGCAACGAACTTGAATTCTGGTTAAATATTTTGCCAATTCTTCCGCCATTCTTTTGGTTAAAGTGGTTACCAAGGTTCGCTCGTCTTTTTCTACACGAATTTGAATTTCTTCAATTAAATTATCAATTTGATTTTCGCTGGGGCGGACTTCAATTATTGGGTCTAATAAACCCGTTGGGCGGATTACTTGCTCTACAAATACGCCTTCGGTTTTTTGCAATTCATAATCGGCAGGCGTTGCCGATACATAAATTACTTGGTTTTGTAATGCTTCAAATTCCTCAAATTTTAAAGGACGATTATCCATCGCCGCAGGCAAGCGAAAACCGTATTCTACTAAGTTTACTTTTCTGCTTTTATCGCCACCGTACATGGCGTGAGTTTGTGGTATCGTAACATGGCTTTCATCAATAACCATTAAAAAATCGTCAGGAAAATAGTCTAATAAACAGAATGGACGTGTACCAGGATCTCTACCATCTAAATATCTCGAATAATTTTCAATACCAGAACAATAACCTAATTCACGAATCATTTCTAAATCGAATTCGGTGCGTTCTAGTAAGCGTTTTGCTTCTAAATGTTTGCCGATTTCTTTAAAATAATCGACTTGTTTTACCATATCATCTTGTATGCTGTGAATGGCATTTTGCAAAACATCAGGAGAGGTTACAAACAAATTTGCAGGGTAAATAGTGAGTTCGTTTAACTTTTCAATACGCTGGTTATTTTCGATGTTAAAAGTTTCAATTTCTTCAATTTCATCGCCAAAAAAATGAATTTTATACCCGCTATCGCCATAAGATGGGTAAATAGTTACCACATCGCCTTTTACTTTAAAAGTCCCACTTTTTATTTCGGTTTCGGTGCGAGAATATAAACTGGTAACTAGTTTGTGTAAAAATTTGGTGCGTGAAATTTGTTGATCGACTTTTATTGGAATTACATTTTTTTTAAATTCCTTCGGATTTCCAATTCCGTATAAACAAGAAACTGATGCGATAACAATAATATCTCTACGCCCAGAAAGTAGGGATGAAGAGGTACTAATTCGTAGGCGTTCTATTTCATCATTAATAGACAAATCTTTTTCGATAAAAGTTCCTGTAACAGGAATATAGGCTTCGGGCTGATAATAATCGTAATAAGAAACAAAATATTCAACGGCATTGTTAGGAAAAAACTGCTTGAATTCGGCATATAATTGCGCCGCCAATGTTTTATTATGCGCTAAAACCAAGGTAGGACGGTTTACCTGAGCAACAACATTTGCCACGGTAAAGGTTTTACCAGAACCGGTAACGCCTAAAAGTGTTTGGTGTTTTTCGTTGGTGTTTAATCCGTTTACTAATTGTTTTATAGCGGTTGGCTGATCGCCAGTTGGCTTAAAGTTGGAGTGTAATTCAAAATTCATAAAACAAAAATACGGATTGTTTCTGTTAAAAACTATCGGTGTTCAATGCTGTTTTTTGTAACGAAATTTTTAATTTTTTTAATTTTTAAAGGGAAATAGGCAAATAAAAACCCTCGAATTTTCGAGGGTTTTAGGAATATAAAAGAAGTTAATTTAATTAAAATCTACTACCAGGAACTTCAGGACCACTTTGCGCTTGTGCTTTTTGTGGGTTTAAAATTAGATAGGTTCCTAATGCTGTTAAACTTGCATATTTTCCGTATTTCCCTATTTTTTTCAAGGCTTCTTTTCTTGAAATATCGTTACTATTATTACTGTTATTTTCGGTTTGTTTTTTCATAATATTTATGTTTTTTATTAAAAATTATTCTAAAATAATTTTCTTAGTAATTTTTCCTGTATTTGAAATTAATTCGACAATATAAACGCCTTTCGATGTTTTCGGTAATTCAATTAGGCTAACTCCTGTTGATTTGAATGAGTTATTAAAAATTGTTTTCCCTAGTATAGAATATACTTTTAAAGAAGCATTTTGTGTTTGTAAACCTGTAATGGTAATCGTGTTTTTATCAGATTTATAAATACTTACATTTTGTACCTCTTTATTAACAATAACATCAGGTTTTTTTGAAGTTGTATGAATATAAAACTGTCCTGCTCCTTTTGTGTTATTTTTAACTACGATTTTTTTATCAGAAATATTGGTAAATGTATTGGCAATTCTATCTTCTAAATAGATTTTTACATCCTCAGGAAGATTTTTAGCATCTACAGAAATACTTACTTCTTTACCCATTTTTGTTGTTAATCCAACAGGAATTACTAGTTCTTCAATTTTAGAAGTTGGCAGGGTTTGTATGGCTAATTTATTTCCTTTATTATCAGAAATTAATTCGGTAAATACTTCGAAATTACTAGAAACTCCCCCGAATAATTTAGAATCTGAACCGTTATCAAAACCAGTGGTTTTATTGTTTGCATAAAATACTTTGGTTGATTTCTGACGAGTTCCATCTTCTACAAATAATTCAAAAGAAGTTTTTGGTGCTTCTCTTTTAAAAGTATCGGTATTTTGATGGCTTTGATTTGCTTTGGTAAAAGTAACCGAACTATTTGCTGGCAATGCGTCAGTAGTTTCTATAAAGAAACCTTGTGCAGGCGCAATTTCTAAACTGTTTTGCTCATTATATACTTCATAAGTTGTACCATTCCATATCCAAATTGTTTTTTCGCTTATAGAAGTTTCGTTATTATTTAAAAAAGTAACAGCGTTGATGTAAGTTGTAAATGGGTTTCCAACTAAATTGTAATTATTTCTAGTTCCGTTATTAATTTCGATGTTTACATCGCTCGTGTTAATTTCTCCTGTGAAAGAAATATCGCTAGGTGTTGCTAATTTTAATGAATATCCTTTTGCTAGGTCAAAATTTCCTGTAGAATTTATTGTTTGATAATTCCAAGCTTTGGTAAGATGCTCATTATTAAAAGGTGCAAAACCGATATTTCCTCGTGTTCCTGAAGCGAAAGAAAGCGTTCCTCCAGTAATAAAGTTTTCAAGAGTTTCTTCTTTTAAAGGCGATGAAATTAAATACCAATCGGTGTTTTCAATATTTCTCTTATAAGTAACTGTTCCTGTAACGGCTGCTTTTGCCATAAAAGTAGCGCCCGATTCAATAGTTAAACTGTTAAATCTAACATCATTATTTGCTGTTGGATATGTTGATAATCCTGAAGGAATTACAATACGACTCGTTGAGGTTGGTAAGGTATTTGTACTCCAGTTTGATGCTGTGTTCCAATCATTATCCGTAGTTCCTTTCCAAGTAATATCGTCAGTTGTAATGGTTGAGGTTACACTTAAATTATCAATCCAAATACGAGTTCCGTACCCTGAAATATTTTTAAATTTGATTAAAATACTTGAATTTCCTGTAAAATCATTTAAATCGATGCTCTCTTTTCTCCAGTCAGATGCTTTTGAAGGAATAAAATCATTTGCTTCATTGTCATCAGGAGTTGCTTCTAAGTCACGAACTTGAACTGTTTCTAATTCAGTATGTGTTTTATTGTAAACTTCTGTCCAAGTTAATCCACAGTTCTTAGAAACTAACACCATTAATTTATCTGGAGAATCTGATTCTGCATCTGTACCGTATGCATTGGTGAATTTAGTATAAGATAAATCAAAAGACATTTTTTTATCTCCATCCGAAGAAAAATCTAAAGGATTGATAATTAATTCATCGATTTTATCCGTAGGATTATCGGCATTATTGATAATCATACAAGAAGAGTCTCCATTACCAGCATCGGTTCTTTTTTCCCATAAAATTTCATCATTATCATGATTTATAATTTCCCAATTAGCAATAGGGAATGTTCCTTCAAAGTCTTGATTATATGGTAAAGCAGTAACATCTTTTACGGTAACAAAACTTGTTTTGGTAGTGGTTATTCCTGTTCCAGTGGCATTTGTAGCGGTTAAAGTTACACTATAATTCCCTGCGGTATCGTAGGTTACTACTGGATTTTTTTCTGTAGAATTTGCAGGTGTTCCGCCTTCAAAAGTCCAATCCCAAGAAGTTGGTACTCCTGTTGAAGTATCATTAAATTGTACATTGTTTCCTAGACAGGTACTTTCTCCTTGTTTTTCAAAACTAGAAGTTGGTTTTTCTTTACTATCGAAATTAACGGTAACATTGTCAATCCAAATACGAGTTCCGTATCCTGATGTGTTTACAAATTTCACCAATACATTTGCTAATCCTTGATAATCACTAAGGTTTACACGCTCTTTTCTCCAGTCTGACGCTTTTGTAGGAATCCAATTGTTAGATTCATTTGCGTCTGTTGCAGGATCGTCAACAACATTTACAGTTTCTAAAACAGTATGTGTTTTTTCATATAAATTATCCCAAGTTGTACCACAATCGCTAGAAGCCATTACCATTAATTTATCTGGGCTATCAGCATCAAATTTGGTATAAGCAACATCGAAATAAAAATCGGTAGCGCCTACAGATAAATCTAAAGAAGGCATGATTATTTCATCCAATTCACCAATGGTTTCATTATCGGCATTGTTCATCATCATACAAAAACCATCGCCATTTCCAGCTAAATTACTTTGTTCAAATTGTAATTTTCCATCAAAATTACGAATATTCCAATCGGCAGGAGGGAAGGTTCCTGAAAAATCTTCGCTAAAAGATTGTGCCGTTGGTGTTTTTAAAACGATAAAACTATCTATGGTTTTTTCTGATGAACCATCAGTATTTTCAACTTTTAAGCTTACGTTGTAATTTCCGTAAGTATTATAGGTAACCGTAGGGTTTTGCTCGGTAGAGTTGGCAGGAGTTCCTCCAGGAAATTCCCAAGCCCACGTAGTTGCTGTTGTTCCTGTTGAGGTATCAAAAAATTGAACAACTTCACTTTCACATACTGAGTTTCTTTTTTTAGTGTAAAAATCGACTATAGGTCCTGTGCTGTTATCTAAAGAAACAGTAACGTTGTCTAACCAAACACGCGTTCCGTATCCTGATACATTTTTAAAACGAATGGCTAAATTTGCTTGTCCGTCATAACTACTTAAATCAACCAATTCTTTTCTCCAATGTGATTCTTGATTAGGAATCCAATCATTTGGTGATAATGCAGATAAAACAGTTTCTAATTCGGTATGTGTTTTTGAATATACTTCTGTCCAAGTAGCCCCACAATCGGTAGAAACTTCGGCTTTTAACATATCGGCACTCACTTCATCAAATTTAACATAAGCAACATCAAAATAAAGCTGTGCATTTTTAGCAGCTGTTAAATTATAAAAAGGTAATTGTAGGAAATCTTCTTTACCAATTTTATCATTATCGGCATTATTCATAACTACACACGATGAATCGCCATTTCCTGCTTCATCACTTTTTCCCCAAGCTAATTTTCCATCAGGATTGATAACTCTCCATCCTTGAGGCGGAAAAGTTCCTTCAAAATCTTCCGAAGTATTTGCTATTGAATGTTGGTCAACATCAATAAAATTTGCTGTTTCAGTCTTATTGTAACTTGTACCGTTAAAGCCATTCCAAACCTCTAATGTTACTTTATATTGCCCTTTAGTTGCGTAAGTAACTGTCGGGTTTTTTTCTGAAGATGTAGCAGGTGTTCCTCCTTCAAAAGTCCATTTCCAAGAAGTTGGATTTCCTGTTGAGTTATCTTTAAATTCGATACTTTGTGTACTACAAATTGCTGTTACATCGCTTTTAAAACTCGCAACAGGCGCATGAGGTAATATACCAGTAGCAATTAAATTGTCTGTTTGCCAAAGTAAGCTTCTTGAGTATTTAGCAATTGTAGTATCTTCTAGCCAACCATTCATTACGTCAACCTGATCTTTGGTAAACATAATTTGACAAGAAGTATTGTAATCCATATAATTTTCTACATTTGGATATACATTACACGCATTTAATTTATCTCTTGTACAACCTTCCGAACCCATTGTTGGCGGTGTATCATCAATTCCATCATTTTCAGCAGTCCAAGTTCCTTTGTCTTTATCACTTTCATGAAAGGTGTGTCTTAATCCAAAATAATGACCAAATTCATGCGACATTACTTTTTCAAAACCAACAGCACTAGACGAAGGATTGTCAGGGCAACCAGTTGCTCTTCCTAGATATCGCCAGTTAAAGACAACTCTTGGAACGGCGTCTTGTGTTGGTAAAAATGCGTGTCCTGAAGCGTAATTTCCTTCTGATATTCCGTTTGCAGCAGCTACAATAAATATCTGTAAATAGTATTTGTTGTTTTTTCCCCACCACCAATTGTTTGTGGTAATTTTAGGATCGTAACCATCTTCTACAAGCCCATCTTGAACACGCCAGTTCATTCCTGGGGTTTCTAAAAGATTTCCATCAGGGTCTTCGGTAGCTAATAGAAATTCGATGTTATCCATTTTTTGTTTTACGCCGTCAAATCTTGTATCAGAATCATTCCATTTTGGAAATTCTCCACGAAAATCTTTATTAACAACTTCCATTACGTCGTTAATTCTACACGCCATATTTTCTTTACTAACGGAACCAGCTTCACCCTGCCCGTTATGTAAAATATGAAAAACTACAGGGATTTGGTAATCTCTAACACCTGTTCTTTTGCTGGTTTTGTTGGTTCTTTGTTGTTTTTTAAATTTAGACATCGATTGTCTGAATTTAATATTATCTTTTTTAGATAATTTTGTACCACAACCGCTTGTAGTTGCTTTTTGACCGAAAGCAGTCAAAGCAAACAATAGCAAGGTTAGGGTTGAAAGGTAATTTTTAATATTCATAAAATTAAAAGTTCTATTTGTTAAATAAATTTTTTGTTAAAAAAATGCTGTAAAATGAATTGGTTTTTCAATTGTTTTTTGGGTATTTATTATCGTTTTTTTAGGTTAATTAGTTTTTAAAATGATATTTTCTGCTTTTTTAAATTTTTATCAAAGTAGTAATCTTAATTTTTTACATTATGATAACATTCGCTATTCTTTTTGTTTATATTATTTTATGTACGTTACTTATTTTTTATAGTATTATTTGAGTAATATATGAAAAGAAATAGGTAATATTAAATCAGTAAGTTTGGTTTTTTTACGGTAAAAGTGTATTTTTATTAGGGTTGTATTGAGTATTTACTAGTAAAAACACTTTTTTTTTGCTAATTTAGTATTTTTAATTTGATTTTCAATAAACTAACAAGTAGTTTATTTGTGTTAATTACTTGTAAAGTAATTTGGTATTTATACTCTTTAATTTTGATCAAAAAAAGTGGAACACAATAAATGATTTATTGCATTTTTTCAAAAAAAAACAATACATTTGCAACTAAACAAACGTTGTTTACACTAAAGTGAGCAACATATAATTAATTATTATGAATAGAGGTACCGTAAAATTCTTTAACGAGTCAAAAGGATTTGGATTTATTACAGAAGAAGGATCAAACAAAGAACATTTTGTACATGTTTCAGGATTAATCGATGAAATTCGTGAAAATGACGAAGTTGAATTCGAATTACAAGAAGGAAAAAAAGGATTAAACGCTGTTGACGTAAGAGTATTATAATATATTATTACCAGAGTAAACTTTTTAAAGAAAGCCTATCAATTTATTGATAGGCTTTTTTGCGGTTAAAATAGTGGCTTAATTCAAAATTGTAAAAAATAATGACAATAAAATTAATATTTACCATTATTTTAAATATTTGGCATTACATTTGCAGTACAATTAACGTTGCAATCAATTAAGTAAGCAACATATATTTTTTATATTATGAATAGAGGTACCGTAAAATTTTTTAACGAGTCAAAAGGATTTGGATTTATTACAGAAGAAGGATCAAACAAAGAGCATTTTGTACAC
>NZ_OENA01000085.1:1122-51944 GCF_900239185.1 Tenacibaculum finnmarkense | reverse complement strand
AATCGATGAAATTCGTGAAAATGACGAAGTTGAATTCGAATTACAAGAAGGAAAAAAAGGATTAAACGCTGTTGACGTAAGAGTATTATAATATATATTTTATTACCAGAGTAAACTTTTTAAAGCCTATCAATTTATTTTGATAGGCTTTTTGTTGTAAAAACCCACACTTTTATTAATGTTTTGGGCTATAAAAAAAATATAATGCTAATAAAATCAAATATTTACCTTGATTTTAAATATTTGGCATTACATTTGCAATTCAATTAACGTTGCAATCAATTAAGTAAGCAACATATATTTTTTATATTATGAATAGAGGTACCGTAAAATTTTTTAACGAGTCAAAAGGATTTGGATTTATTACAGAAGAAGGATCAAACAAAGAACATTTTGTACACGTTTCAGGATTAATCGATGAAATTCGTGAAAATGACGAAGTTGAATTCGAATTACAAGAAGGGAAAAAAGGATTAAACGCTGTTGACGTAAGAGTATTATAATATATATTTTATTACCAGAGTAAACTTTTTAAAGAAGCCTATCAATTTATTTTGATAGGTTTTCTTATTTTTAAACCGAAACTAATTTTCAGAATGAAAGAAGGAACAAACAGAAAAGATATTACAATAGGTGCTGCTGTTGAAGTTGTACAAAAAAATCATCAAAAAACAGGTGAATTAACAGCAGGAGTTGTGAGTAGGTTGTTAACAAATTCAGCAAATCATCCACATGGAATAAAAGTACAATTAGCATCTGGAATTGTAGGACGAGTACAAAAAATAACAGCAAACTAGCTAGGCTAATTTGCTGTTTTATTATTGCTTTTTAACTTTTTTTATTCCGTCTACTAAAAATAAACTAGCAAATAAAACTTTTACAAGTAAGTATATGTATTTACTTTGAGTGGTAATTCCGAAAAAGACCCTATATAATTCTTTGTCTTCTAGGAAATTAGAAATTGATTCTACTAAAATAAAAACTCCTAGTATAATATATATAAATGGTATTGCTTTTTTCATTAGTTCATTGGGATTTTTATGGTGTATGTTTTATTGCTTTTATTGTTCAATTTAGATTCTCGCAACCAAGGATTTACTAATTTTAACTCTTTATAAGTAACCTCGTATTTTTTTGCAAAGTTTGTAATGTTTGCAATTGACGTATTTACTTGAACATTATAAGTAGTCGGAAAGGTGTATAAATCTTCTTGATCGTATATAAATCCATATTTATTAGGATTTCCTAGCACTTCTTTTAAAGCTAAAATTCTAAAAACATACCTGCTAGTTTCACTATTTAAAAGTAAATCATAGTAATTATCAACTTGCTGTTGCTTTAAACGTTGCGAAATTCGACCGTTACCTGCATTATATGCAGCAGCAGCTAGTGTCCAAGAACCCAGTTTTTTCTTCGCCTTTTTTAAATATTCGGCAGCAACTCGTGTTGATTTTTCTAAATTATAACGTTCATCAACATTTCTATTTACCTCTAATCCATATTCACGACCAGTGGCAGGCATAAAATGCCAATATCCAGCGGCACCTTTTGATGACGGAATGTTAATTAAAGCACTTTCGGCAACACATAAATATTTAAAATCATCAGGCACGCCATATTTTTCTAGCAAAGGTTCTATGATAGGGAAAAATTTATTAGCACGTTTAATTAACAATACTCCGTTAGATTGCCAATAGGTATTTACCAATAATTCACGATCCATATGTTCTTTAACATCTGCTTTTTCTAAAGGAACACGTTCTCCTGCGAGTTCCATGTAGCTAGGTGCTTTTACAGCTCTAATTTCATAGCTTTCAGCTACATTTTTTATTTTAGATTCATTTTTTTTGCTTATTGTATTGGTCAATAATACCGCTACAAAAACAATAGTTATAAGTGATAAAAAACGGATGGATTTATTCATTTTCTTTAATTTTTAGGTGATTTTAAGCTCTTTTTCTGATTTTTAGCTATTTATAACAAGTTAATGAATAAAACATTCTTTTTCTAAAATTTTAGAAATAGTTTTTGCTTTATTTAAAATCATAATATGTGTTCCATTTTCAACTTCAATATAATTTTGAAGATTTTTTGCAGGAAAAACTTCATCATCAGTTCCGTGTATATGAGTTATATTCGCCAAGGGCTTAGATTGTTGCCAATGTAATACATTATAAACCGACCATTGTAAATAGGTTTCATCTCTTTTTGATAGATATATTTTATATAATTCAGCTCTTTTTTTCAGATAATCATTAAAAAAATAGCGTTCATATTTTTCGATATTCGCAATTATTTTAGAAGGGAAAAGTTTATAAACTCCTGTTATATACGCTAATTTCAAGCGTTTTGGCAATTCGTTATTATTTTTGATGCTCGATATTAAAATTACTTTTTCACAATCAATAATTTTACTCATTTCCTGCACCATAATCCCTCCAAAAGAAACACCTATTAAAATTGGTTTTTCATGATGAATATTTTCACACATTCTTCGGGCATATGCTTCGATGCTTTCATCAATAGAAATCGGCAATAACCATTCTAGAAAATGAAGTTCAAATTTTTCTTTTGATAGTTTTATGTATTCAAATATTTGTGTATTAGCTCCTAAACCAGGTACAAAATAGAGGTGTTTTTTTTCCATTAATAGTTATATTATAGTTTATAAAATTTGAAACACATAAATTATTTAGTTAAAATCAAGACCTCACAGGCTTTTAAAATCTGTGAGGTCTGAAAAGAAAGTATTTTATTCATCAAAATTAAAACGCACTATACCATCTTCATCAATTTTAGTTAAAGTAACGGTATGTAAGGTGTTTACTAAACTAGGATTCCAAGGAGTTTTAACTTTTACATAATTCTGTGTAAAACCATGAATATAGCCTTCTTTATTTTCACTTTCAAACAATGCGGTTAGCGTGTTTCCTAGTTGACTTTCATAAAAAGCCCTACGTTTTTTAACCGATAAACCACGTAACATTTTACTTCGTTTTGCACGTACATTTTTAGGAACTATTCCGTCCATACCAACAGCTTCGGTATTTGGTCTTTCAGAATAAGTAAATACATGTAAATACGAAATATCCATTTCGTTTAAATAATTGTATGTTTCTAAAAACAACTCGTCTGTTTCACCAGGAAAACCAACAATAACATCAACACCTATACAAGCGTTAGGCATTACTTCTTTAATTTTTTGTGTTCTATTAGTATAGGTTTTTGTTAAATAACGACGCTTCATTTTTTTCAATAATTCGTCATTACCAGATTGCAGTGGAATGTGAAAATGAGGCACAAAAGTTTTCGATTTCGATACAAAATCAATAGTTTCATCTTTTAATAAATTTGGTTCAATTGATGAAATTCGCAAACGTTTAATACCTTCAACCTTGTCTAATTCTTTGACTAATTCTAAAAAAGTATGTTCGTGTTTTTTATTTCCAAATTCCCCTTTTCCGTAATCACCGATATTAACACCCGTTAAAACGATTTCTTTGATGCCTTTTTCTGATATTTCTTTGGCGTTTTTCAATACATTTTCCAAAGTATCTGACCTAGAAATACCACGGGCTAACGGAATTGTACAATAGGTACATTTATAATCACAACCATCTTGCACCTTTAAAAAGGCACGGGTACGATCGCCAATAGAATACGCACCAACATACGAATCGGCCTCTTCAATTTCGCACGAATGCACTTCGCCAATATCATTTTTGGTTAAATCGTTAATATAACTGGTAACATTAAATTTTTCGGTTGCGCCTAATACCAAATCAACGCCATTTACATTGGCTAATTCTTCGGGTTTTAATTGGGCATAACAACCAACACCAATTATAAAAGCATCTTCATTTTGTTTTAGCGCATTTTTTACAATTGATTTAAAACGTTTGTCGGCATTATCGGTTACCGAACAGGTATTTATTACATATATTTGAGCTTTTTCATCGAAATCGACACGTTCAAAACCTTCATTTACAAAGTTTCGAGCAATTGTTGAGGTTTCAGAAAAATTTAATTTACATCCTAAAGTATAAAAAGCTACTTTTTTATCTGCGTTCATTCTTGTACATTTATCAACTACAAAATTACAATTTTATTCATGATTTTTGAAACGGAAAGATTACTCATTAGAAAACTTATTTTTACTGATTTAAAACCTTTTCATTGCCTAGAAAGTAATCCGTTGGTTTTGCAATATGCAACAGGTGGGGTTAAAACAATTTTAGAATGTGAAAAAGAATTAATAATGTTGATAAATAAATATGAAAAACCAAGCAATGATTTTTTTATTTATGCAGTAGAACGAAAATCGGATGGTTGTTTTATAGGTACCTTAGGTTTAATTAAAGATGTTGAAAATAAAGAAGATGATGAAATAGGTTATCGATTTATTCAGCAATACTGGGGCAAAGGCTACGCTAGTGAATTATGTGAAGGATTGATCGGTTATTGTAAAAGGGTAGGAATGAAAAAAATTATAGCCTATGTTATTGATAAAAATATTGCTTCCAGTAAAATTTTAAAACGTTTTAATTTTAAAGTAATTAAACATTTGATAAGCGATGATATTGGCTTACCTGAAACAAAATATGAGTTAATTTTATGATAGAAGATTCTTTAAATCCGCCATATTATGCGGTTATCTTTACAACAGTATTATCTGATAATTTAAACGGATACGATGCGATGTCAATTAAAATGGAATCCCTTGCAAAACAACAAAAAGGATATTTAGGCATTGAATCTGCTCGTTCAGCAGTAGGAATTACCGTTTCATATTGGGAAGATTTGGATGCCATTGTTCAGTGGAAAAATAATATTGAACATATTCAAGCCAGAGAAATGGGAAGAGAACAATGGTACAAAAAATATCAATTGCGGATTTGTAAAGTGGAACGTGAATATGGCTTTAATAAGTGATTTTAAGGTTTAAAATTGATTAATTTTTTAAGAAAAGAGACGCTTCAGTTATTTAGACAGAAGTTTTTAAAACGATATACATTGCAGATAAATCATATTATAAAAATAAAAGAAAGTAAGCGTAATTATTTCATTTTATTCATTCTTTTTATAGGATTGTATTCCTGTACCAAACAAAGCAGTAAATTTACAGATTCACAAGTTTTTAGATATAATGAACATTCAAATATTACTTCGTTAGATCCTGCTTTTGCCAAAGATCAGCGGAATATTTGGGCGGTAAATCAATTATTTAATGGCTTGGTTCAGTTAGATGATAGTTTGCATATTCAGCCTGATATTGCTAAAAAATGGTCGATTTCTGAAGATGGAAAAACATATCGTTTTACTTTAAGAAATGATGTAAAATTTCACAAGCATCATTTATTTGGTAAAGATTCTACACGAAGCGTAAAAGCTACGGATTTTAAATATTCATTTGATCGATTAGTATCAAAAAAAGTAGCATCTCCTGGTGGTTGGGTACTTCAAAATATTGCTGATTTCAAAGCGGAAAACGATTCGGTTTTCACCATCAATTTAAAACAAGCTTTCCCGCCTTTTTTAGGTTTGTTAGCGATGAAATATTGTTCGGTAGTTCCAAAAGAAGCAGTTGATTATTTTGGTAATTCATTTAGAGCAAACCCTATTGGAACAGGTGCTTTTCAATTCAAACTATGGGTAGAAAATACCAAATTAGTATTGCGTAAAAACCCATTGTATTTTGAAAAAGATGTAAACGGAAATCAATTACCGTATTTAGAAGCCGTAGCAATTACTTTTTTGCCTGATAAACAAAGCGAATTCTTACAATTTATCCAAGGAAATCTTGACTTTATGAAAAGTTTAGACGCCTCTTATAAAGATGATATTTTAAATACCAATGGAACTTTAAAAGAGAAATATACCGATAAAATAGTGATGCAAACAGGCGCTTATTTGAATACAGAATATTTAGGCTTTTATTCAGAAGGCTTGAAAAATTACCCAACGAAATCAAAATTAATACGACAAGCAATTAATTACGGATTTGATCGTGAAAAAATGATTAAATTTTTACGTAACGGAATTGGAATTCCTGCCAAAAATGGATTTATACCCAAAGGTTTACCTTCATTTAATTATCAAAAAGGATATTCATATCAACCTGAAAAAGCAGCTGCATTAGTATTAAAATACATCGAAGAAACAGGTGATAAAAATCCTGAAATAACCATTACAACCAACGGAAATTATTTAGATTTATGTGAATTTATCCAACGGGAATTACAAAATATAGGATTGCAGGTAAAAGTATCTGTAATTCCGCCATCGACTTTACGACAAGCAAAATCAAACGGTAAATTGCCTGTTTTTAGAGCCAGTTGGATTGCCGATTATCCTGATGCTGAAAATTACTTATCGTTGTTTTACAGTAAAAATTTTACACCTAACGGACCTAATTATACCCATTTTAAAAATATAACTTTTGATGTTTTATATGAAAAATCAATACAAGAAATTGACATAAAAAAACGCTATGAATTATACCAAAAAATGGATAGTATTATTATTGAACAAGCACCAATTGTTCCGCTTTATTATGATGAAGTTATTCGTTTTAGTCAAAAAAACATACAAGGGTTAGGCATCAACCCAATTGATTTATTGAATTTAAAACAGGTTAAAAAAACGAAGAGCCTATTAAAAATTAAATAAAGATTAGATTATCGTCCTGCTGAACTAAATTTAGGTTGACGAATTCCATTTTTTAACCATAAAATGTTTTTAAATGAAATTAAACAGACGCTAAAAATTATCTAAAATAAACAATAAAAAACTACCAATGCAAACGGCTCATAATAGGGTAGTGGTCTGAAAATTTAATATCGCTAAATGTTTTATATTGATTTATAGTGGCGGTATTATCGGTCAGCATAAAATCAATCCGCATCGGATAGATGTATCGAAACGATTTCCCTAAGCCAATTCCAGCGGTTAAAAAGGCATCTTTTTTATCTTCAGATAACTTTTGATACACCCAAGAATATGCAGTGTTATTAAAATCGCCACATATAATTTTTTTCTTCTTCCAAGAATATTCATGCTGTAAAATTAGCTCGGTTTGCGCTACTTGTTTTTCAAATCCATTTGTTAAACGCTTAAATAAATGCCCTGAATCTTTTTCGCCAAAATAGTCTTTATTTGGGTTTATTTTTAACGACTCTAAATGCACATTATAAATACGAATGGTGTCTTTGTTTTTAACAATGTCAACAAAAATAGTATTGTTTGCGCTATTTTTAAAGTTTAAAGAACCGGAGTTTACAATAGGGTATTTAGTGTAAATAGCAAGCCCAAATTTCCTAGATTTTGACTTGGTTTTAATATATTTATAAGGCAGTTTTATGTCTAATAATTCAGATCGATAAAACTCTTGCATAGCCACAACATCAGGGTTTTGATTGTTGATGAACTCGTATATTTTTTGTTCGGTGGTAATGTCGTTTATATGTTTGTAATAATTAAATAGATGCACATTGTAGCTCATTACTTTTAAGTCATCATTTAAAACTGTTTCTTTATTTGATAATTTTATAAGTGGCGTAGAGCTCACCCATCCGATACTTAAAACAAGCAGTGATAGTACCGCTTTTTTATTAATTTTAAACAACCAATACCCGAAAAAAAAGCAATTTAAAATAATTAATAACGGTACAAATAAACTCAAAACTGCTAGGGCAGGAATTACCTGTGGTGACACATAGGGTAAAACATAACAAAGCAATAATAGCGTAGCTAAAATTGAATTAACGAAGAATAATAATTTTTGTATGATAGGGGATTTTTTCATTTAATTAGTACCTTGTTTGAATAAAAATTCTTTTTCGGTTTGGGTTAAAGTATCGTAGCCAGATGTACTTATTTTATCTAAAATAGCATCTACTTCTTGTTGATTAACTGATTTTTTAAACGAGGTGGTTACTGGTTTTTTACCTGACTTATAAACTGTTTTTAATGGTTCTTCTTTTTTTTCAAAACAGTTAGTAGCGGTTTTTTTTAGCTTGTTAAAAATGGTTATTTCTTTATTACTTGCTTTTAAAACATATAAAAAACCAAACAACGCCCCACCTATATGTGCCAAATGTCCGCCAGCATTACCGGCAGGTATTTGAAGTACATCTAAAGCGATCCAAATGGCGGCTAATTTCCATAATTTAACATAACCAATTAGCGGAAATCGCAATTCATAAGTAGGCATATAAGTTGCACTTCCTATAAAAATAGCTGAAATCCCTGCGGATGCGCCTAATAAAATATTATTGTTAGCACCTTGTTGTAATCCTGGGAAAAAATGATAGCTCGCTATAAAAATAACACCTCCAAAAACAGTTCCTAAAAGATAAAAATTTAGCAGTTGTTTTGAGGTAAAATAGTGCTTGAAAAAATTACCTATATAAAATAATGCAAATAAGTTTGCTAGTATATGTATAAAGCCGGTGTGTAAAAATCCGTAGGTAATAATGGTCCAGGGTTTTGATAAGAAATCATCAAAATTAGCAGGTAAAGCAAACCATTCTACTAAAAAATTGCTGTTCGATTGAAATAAAAAACCGAAAGTATTGCTGATAAAAACCAACAAAAATACCGCAAGGTTTATGTAGATTAATTGCTCTACAATACCCGCGTTTTTAAATCGATATTTTAAATTATCTAAATTTTTTGAAACATTAAATTGAAATCTATTCATTCATTATTTAATTTTATGCGATACAATATACTAAATTAATGAGTTTTAAATTGATTTTTTTTCCAATACCAAGCAATTATAAAACCAATAATAGCTCCTCCAATATGTGCAAAATGTGCAATATTACCGATAGAATATTTGGTGACTCCAAAAAATACATCACTAGCAATCATGATCGGAATAAAATATTTTGCAGCAATCGGTACTGGGAAAAATATCAAAGCCAATTTAGCGTCAGGAAATAGCAATCCGAAGGCTACTAAAATACCGTAAACAGCCCCAGAAGCTCCAACAGCGGGAGTATGATATAGGCTGTAAAATTCGCTCATTGTTTGATTGGAAAGCGTAATTAAAGTATCATTATATTGCCCTGTATTTAATAAGTTTTTGATGTCAATAGCCGATATTCCTTGCTCAATTAATTGGGTGTAAATTCCATTAAATTGATAATAATTAACAAGTGTGTAAATTAATCCTGCTCCAATACCTGCCGAAAAATAAAAGAAAATAAACTTATTTTTACCCCACATTTGCTCTAGTGGTGTACCAAAAGCCCATAAAGCATACATGTTAAAAAGTAAGTGCATCGGGCTTGCGTGCATAAAAATATGCGTAACATATTGCCAAATAGCAAAGTGTTCATTTTCAGTGTAATGTAATGCAAAAATATTTGTTATATCTAAATTTAAAAGCTGTGGTACAAAATACATAATCACATTAATGATTATTAAATGCTTTATAGCGGCTGTTATTTTTGCCATATTTATTTGTTATTTATTGAAAATGGTATCAATTTCGTTTAAAGTTAATGTTTTAAACGTTGGTTTCCCAAAGGGTGAAGTATTGGGTTCTCTACAAGAAAATAAATTATTTACTAAGTTTTCTTGCTCTTTAATAGATAGTACGGTTCCTGTTTTTAGTGCTAACGATTTTGCAAATGATTTAGCCATTACATCAAAATGACTAAAACTAGCGTCAGGCACTTCTAATTTAATGTCGTCTAATAATTCTTCTAAAATTAAGGTTATTTGACTCTCACTAATTGAAGTGGGTATGCCTCGAATAATAACACTTTCTTTGGTAAATTCATCAAACATAAAACCAGCACTTTCTAAATCTGATTTTATGGTGTAAATCATTTCGATGTCCGATTTAGAAAAAGAAATAGTTACAGGAAATAATAATTGCTGACTACTTGCTTCTTTGATGGTAATGTTTTCTAGAAACTCTTCGTATAAAATACGTTGATGCGCCAAAGATTGATTAATTAAAACAACGCCTGATTTTATAGAGCTTAATAAATATTTTTTCTGAATTTGAAAGGTTTTACCTGTTTCTGTTTCTTGATGAGATTCAAATAGTTGCTCTTGTTTTGTAGCGTCTATTGATTTATTATTGCTATACAAAGCCTCCCAGTCATCCGTATCTTTTTTAAAATTAGATTGATAACTTACCGATTTTGAGCTATCTGTGTTGGTTTGTTTATTCGCATTATTTGGTTCGTTTAAATATTCAGCAGTAGTTGTTTTTTCTTGATAACTAGGCGATGCTGTAAACGGATTAAAAGTATGATCTACAGTAATTGGCGGAAGTTTAGAGGGATCTGATGATTTTTTGCTGTAATCATACGGTGTATCTAAGTTGGCATCCCTGCTAAAATCTAAGGCGGGTGTTACATTGTACTGCCCCAAACTGTGTTTAACGGTTGCTCGTAAAATAGCATACAGTATTTTTTCATTATCAAATTTAATTTCCGTTTTTGTTGGGTGTATATTGATATCAATACTATTTGGCGGCACTTCTAAATATAAAAAATAAGAAGGATGCGATCCGTTTTCTAACAAACCTTCAAAGGCCATTACTACGGCATGGTTTAAATACGAACTTTTTATAAAACGATTGTTTACAAAAAAGTACTGTTCGCCACGTTTTTTCTTTGCAAATTCAGATTTTGTGGTAAAACCTCTTATTGAAATAAGATCAGTTTGTTCAGAAATAGGAACAAGTCTTTCATTCATTTTATTACCAAAAACAGCTACAATTCGCTTGCGTAAATTGCTTTTTTTCAGATGATAAAGCTCGGTGTTGTTGTGTTGTAATAAAAAAGAAATATCAGGATGTGCTAAGGCAACTCTTTGAAATTCATCGACAATATGACGGGTTTCAATACTGTCTGATTTTAAAAAATTACGACGCGCAGGAATGTTGTAAAATAAATTTTTAACCGCAATACTTGTTCCTTTAGGTGTTGAAATAGCTTCTTCAGAAATAATTTTACTCCCTGCTATTTTAATAAAAGAACCAAGCTCTTGATTTTCTTGTCTTGTTTTTAGCTCTACATGTGCAATTGCAGCGATAGAGGCTAAAGCTTCTCCTCGAAAACCTTTGGTATTTAAGTTAAATAAATCTTGAGCATCTTTAATTTTTGATGTAGCGTGTCGCTCAAAACTCAAGCGAGCATCTGCAATACTCATTCCTTTTCCGTCGTCAATTACTTGAATTAACGTTTTACCAGCATCTTTAATTAATAGCTTTATAGTAGCAGCGCCTGCATCAATTGAATTTTCAACTAGCTCTTTAACTACAGAGGCAGGGCGTTGTACTACTTCACCAGCAGCAATTTGGTTTGCAACATGATCAGGAAGTAATTGTATAATATCAGACATTCGTTATTTTTTAGATAAAAAGATAGAAAGATCGAAATCGATAAAAAATAAAAATAAGAGTATAAAAAAAGCAACTAAAATGATAATTGTACTATTAAAACCGCCGTTTTCAGAATTTTTAAATTCATTAAGAGCAACTGTAAATTTACCTTTTAAGCCTTTTGTTTTACCAACAGTGGTACGGTATTTATCAAATTTATGTTTTACTTGATACGGGTTTCCCTCGCCTTTGTAGTAGGTGGGTTTGTAATCAAATTTTTTATTTTCTTTTTTAATAAATCCCATGGTTACTGTTTTTGAATACTGTAGTGTAACAAAAATCACACCAAATTAAGACGAAATTCAAAGTTACTGAATTATGAATTGATTGTCAAAAATTAAGGCTAAATTAACGTTAAAAAAGAACCAAAAAGCATATTATTTTGGTTCTTTTTTATCTGAAAAAATAAAATATGTTAAAAAAAGGCTTTAAAACCCTAAAGAACTAGAAGGTTTGTCTAAGTTTTTAAGTGCTGCCATTTTAACAGCTGCAATGGCACATTCAATACCTTTGTTTCCTAGTTTTCCTCCTGATCTGTCTAATGATTGTTGCTTTGTATTGTCTGTTAAAACACAGAATATTACAGGAACATCATATTTAATATTCAAATCTACAATACCTTGTGTAACACCATCGCACACAAAATCAAAGTGTTTTGTTTGTCCTTGAATTACGTTTCCAATAGCGATAATTGCATCTACTTTTTGAGATTCAATCATTTTTTTGCATCCGTAAACCAATTCAAAACTTCCTGGAACATCCCAAGAAACAATATTATTTTGTTCTGCACCACAGTCTAAAAGCGCTTCAATAGCACCTTTGTGTAAGTTTCCTGTAATTTCGGGATTCCATTCTGATACAACAATCCCAAATCGAAACGATTTCGCATTTGGGATGGTTGCTTTATCATAATAAGATAAATCTGTTGTTGCCATTTAATTATTTTTTAGAAACTCTTGCTGCAACACGTCTGTTTAAAGCACGCCCTTCGCTAGTGTTGTTGTCAGCTATTGGATGTTCGATACCGTATCCTTCAGCATTTAATCTTTCTTTAGCAATACCCTTGCTAACGATTGAATTTAAAATAGCATTCGCTCTTTTTTCTGATAAACTTTTATTAAAATCAGCGTTACCGGTATTGTCAGTATAACCACCTAATTTTAAGTTTACGTTAGGGTAGGCTTTTAAAATTTTAACAACATTATCAATTTGGTTGTTAGATTTTTCGTCTAAATCAGCAGCACCTGTTTTGAATAAAACTCTACGTAAGTTAAACCAAGAATTTTTGTCGGCTTTAGCATCACTTTTAATAAAGTTTAACAATCCGCTTTCAAAACCTTTGCTTAATGCTAAAAATTCAGTTCCGTCGTTAAGTTTTAAATTTACAAATTCACCTAAAAATTCGTATCCTTTAACAGATTTCCCTAAAAATTCTGATTTCGTATTATAAAGTGCGTTAACATCATTCATAATATGAACATCGCTTGCAGTAGTTACAGCTGGCTTGGTTTGTTCAACTTTCGCTAAAGAAACTGCGCTAGATGCATCTGCATATTTTGCAGTATTGATGTATTTTTGAATATCTCTACCTTGATTAGTAGTAGGGTATTTCTCTTTAATGGTTGTATATAATTTTTCAGCAGTCGTATATTCTTTTAAAGACATAGCCGTTTGTGCCGCTTTAAATAAGAATAAAGGCGCTGTAAAGTCATTACTTTTCTTTTTAGCTGCTTTTTGGTAGTATGTTAAAGCATCTTCAGGTTGATTGATATCTGCAAAAGCATCACCAATTGCACCTAAAGCAGTAGCACCTAATAATTCATCCTCTGAATTAAAATTACTTAAATATTGAATTGCTTCTTCGTATTTTTTTGTTTTTAAGAAAGAAATACCCGCATAGTAATTTGCTAAATTTCCAGCTTTAGTTCCGCTAAATTTATCAGCAACATCTGTAAAACCATATTTACCATCACCACCATTTAACCCAATGTTATAAAGTGCATCTGCAGGTTTACCAGCTGATTTTTCTGCTTTGTCAAAAAATGTTCTTGGATATGCTAATTCATTTGAAGCCTCTTGTTCATTCGGTTCAGAAATAAATGTATTGTAGGCTAAATACCCTAAAATTACAGCAGCAACTGCTACCAATCCTAAAAATAAAGCCTTGCTATTTTTTTCAATCCATTGTTCTGATTTATTCGCTGTGTCATCTAAAGTATTAAATACTTCGGCTGTTGTACTTTGCGCTTCATCAAAGTTTTCTTCAACTTCTTGCTCAACCTTTTCTTTTTTAGGTTTGTAACCCCTTTTCTTGTATGTAGCCATAATTGCTTAAAAATTTGTGGAACAAAAATAGCTTTTTAAATTGGATTTTAAAAATGGATTATTCCTGAAAAAATGATAATTTGCGCTTTCTTTTTTGAAAAAAATCTTATTCATGTATCTGCAAAAATTATCGTTAGTAAATTTTAAAAATATTGAAACGCAATCGTTTGATTTTCAGCAGAAAATAAACTGTTTTGTAGGGAGTAATGGCGTTGGAAAAACAAATGTGTTAGATGCTATTTATTATTTATCGTTTGCTAAAAGTTATTTTAATTCGGTAGCGGGACAAAATATTCGTCATGGGCAAGATTTTTTTATGATTGAAGGTTCGTACCAATTAGCTAGTAGAAATGAGAAAATTTTGTGTTCTTTAAAAAGAGGGCAGAAAAAAATATTAAAAAGAAATGGTAAGCCTTACGAAAAGTTTTCGGAGCATATTGGGCAATTGCCATTGGTCATTATTTCACCTGCCGATAGAAATTTAATTGTAGAAGGTAGTGAAACCCGTCGCAAATTTATGGACAGCGTTATTTCTCAGCAAGATAAAAATTATTTACAAAGCTTAATTTCGTATAATAAAATTATCAGTCAGCGAAATGCCTTGTTAAAATATTTTGTAGCAAACAGAACTTTTGATGCTTTAAATTTAAAGGTCTATGATGCTCAATTAGTGGAATATGGAACTATAATTTATCAAAAGAGAAAAGCTTTTTTGGAAGAATTTGCGCCAATTTTTAATGCAAAACACCATATAATTTCAGGCAATAAAGAAACCGTAAATTTGCGCTATAAAAGTCAGTTACATGATGCTTCTTTGATTGATTTATTTGCAGGTAGTTTAAATAAAGACAGGATGTTGCAATATACATCATCAGGAATTCATAAAGATGATTTGAATTTTGAAATTGACCAGTATCCTATTAAAAAATTTGGATCGCAAGGACAGCAAAAAACCTACTTAATTGCCTTGAAATTAGCGCAGTTTGAATTTATAAAAAAACAATCAAATGTAACGCCAATTTTGTTATTGGATGATATTTTTGATAAATTAGATGAAAATAGGGTGGCACAAATTGTTGCATTGGTAAATAATGATGCTTTTGGGCAAATTTTTATAACCGATACACATTTTGATAGAACCGAAAATGTGCTTAAAAATAGCAATCAAGAATATCAGATTTTTAAATTGTAGTAATCATAAATTTAAAAAAGTATGGCAAAACGAGAAAACGATAGTTTTTCAATAAAAGATTTATTAGGAAGCTATATTAAAGAAGGAAGTTTAAAAAAAGGCTTTCAGAAAATTCACATTTCAGAAGCTTGGACCAAATTAATGGGCGCAGGAGTAGCGTCTTATACAACTGAAGTAAGGTTGCAAAACGGAACGCTAATTGTTCGATTGTCTTCTTCTGTTTTAAGGGAAGAGTTAAATTACGGAAAAGATAAAATCATAAAAATGATGAACGAAGAAATGGGCGAAAATTTGGTCAAAAAATTAATGTTGGTGTAATAATAATAATGTAGAGACGTCGATTTATCGCGTCTTTTTTATGGCTATCACATTTTTTATAGATGCAAAATTATTTAGGCGCCTTATATGTTAGACGCGATAAATCGCGTCTGTATGTAATGTATGTTGTGTTTATTTTATGTTTTTAATATTCACATAAAAATTTTTATCCACCGTAATTTCTTTAATTTTAGCTGCTATTTTATCCGAAGAAAATGCTGTTGTTTGCCAATTTTTAGTAGGTTTTAATTGCTGTATTTTTTTATCAACTAAAATATTTATCGGCATATTAAAACCTTCAATAATAGTATTCCAACGATATGAAATACTGTTGTTTTCAACTTTATATTCAAAAACAGGAATTTTAACGGTACGCAAATACTGATCAAAAATACAAGATAAATCTAAGCCCGACTGTGCTATCAAATAATTTTCAACCTGCTTGGTGGTTACTGTTTTATGATAAAAAACCGAATTCAAACCACGTAAAATTTGTCGCCATTTTTCATCATTATTAAGCAAGGTTCTAATGGTGTGCAACATATTGGCACCTTTATAATACATATCGCCAGAACCTTCGCTGTTTACATCATATTGTCCAATAATAGGAATGTTGTTTAAAATACTTTTTCGAGTACCAATAACATACTCAGAAGCCGCTTTTTTACCGTAATAATAGTCTAAAAATAAGCTTTCAGAATAGGCGGTAAAACTCTCATGAATCCACATATCGGCAATATCTTTATTGGTAATATTATTGGCAAACCACTCGTGCCCAGATTCGTGAATAATAATAAAATCAAACTTTAAACCCCAACCAGTCCCTGATAAATCTCTTCCTAAATATCCGTTTTCAAATTTATTTCCGTAGGTAACCGAACTTTGATGCTCCATACCTAAATACGGCGCTTCTACGAGTTTGTATCCATCTTTATAAAAAGGATATTTTCCAAACCAATGCTCAAAAGCTTTCATCATTTTAGGGGCATCTTTAAACTGCTTTTTTGCTTTTGATAAGTTATCTCGCAATACATAATAATCCATATCTAAAACACCCGCTTCGCCTTTATATTTTTCAGAAAAATGCACATAATCGCCAATATTTATATTTACACCATAATTATTAATAGGATTATCAACAAACCAATGATAGGTTGTGCTAGCGTCTTCATGTTGTTCTATTTCACGTAATTTTCCATTAGAAATATCCATCAAATTTTTAGGAACACGCACGCTAATTGCCATGCTGTCGACCTCGTCGTACATGTGGTCTTTATTTGGCCACCAAACACTTGCACCTAATCCTTGGCAAGAAGTAGCTACAAAATGATTGCCATTTTTATCTTTTTTCCAGGTGAAACCACCGTCCCAAGGCGCATTTTTAGCAACCTTTGGGTGTCCTTGGTAGTAAACATCTAAAGAATTAACAGCGCCTGTTTTTTGATGCTTTTTCAAATGAATAAAATGCGCATTTCCTTGATGAGTTACTTTTAATTCTCTGCCATTTTGAATAACTTTCGTAATTTTTAAAGGCGCTTGTAAATCAATTTGCAATACATTATGTGGTTTTAAAACCGTGTATTGTACCGTGTTTTTTCCTTGGATAAATTTTTTATCAGGATGAATAGCAATATCTAAATGATAATAGGTCAAATTCCACCAAATTCTTTCAGGGGTAATTGACCCTCTCAAACTATCTTGATGCGTAAAATTTTTATGGTGTTCAAATAGCCCTGTTTGTGCTACGATATTGCTGCTGATAAGTAAGAAGAAAATACTTATAATTAATTTTTTATACATAATACGATACTGCTGTTTTCTGAAAAAATAAGAACGACAAAGATAAGTATTTTTAAACTCTTCTTAATTATAGCGAACTTTTCTGATATTTGCACAAAATCAATTTAATGTCAAAAGTCGTATTAATAACAGGCGCATCTTCTGGAATCGGAAAAGCGGTTGCTACCTATTTACACCATAAAAATTACACCGTTTACGGAACAAGCAGAAATCCATCAGATTTAAAATTACCGTATAAAATGGTCGCTTTAGATGTTACAAAACCAGCAACAATACAAAAAGCTATTCAAAGTATTCTTCAAAAAGAAGGTACAATAGATGTGTTAATAAACAATGCAGGAAAAGGAATAACAGGGTCGATTGAAGACACGCCAACCGATGAAATGCGTGCCAATTTTAACACAAATTTCTTTGGTGCTATTGATGTTATAAAGGCTGTTTTACCACAAATGCGTCAACAAAAATCGGGTGTTATTATTAATTTAACATCTATCGCAGGTTATATGGGATTGCCTTTTAGAGGAGTTTATTCGGCAAGTAAAGGAGCTTTAGAACTCGTTACAGAATCCATTAGTATGGAGGTGAAAAGCTTCGGGGTTAAAGTAATAAATGTAGCGCCAGGTGATTTTGCGACCAATATTGCCGCAGGACGCTACCATACGCCAGTGTATGAAAAATCGGCCTATAAAGAAAAATATGTCGAAAATTTAGCGTTGATGGACGGGCATGTATCATCAGGAATGAACCCTGATGTAATGGCAAAGGCACTGCATGAAATTATAGAACATAAAAACCCAAAAATTCATTACAAAATAGGTGGTTTTATGGAGAAGTTTTCGATTGTTTTAAAACGAATACTACCCGATAAAATGTATCAAAAACTGTTAATGAACCATTATAAATTGTAAATTTGCAAGCAATATTCTGTAAAGTCAAAATCGCTTTTAATTAAAATTAATTTAACCACATAACATATATACAGATGAAATTTTTTATTGATACAGCAAATTTAGCACAAATTAAAGAAGCACAAGCTTTAGGAATTTTGGATGGTGTAACAACCAATCCATCTTTAATGGCAAAAGAAGGAATTACAGGGCATGAAAATATCATAAATCATTACAAGGCTATCTGTGAAATTGTTGAAGGCGATGTTTCTGCTGAGGTTATTTCAACAGATTTCGAAGGAATGAAAAAAGAAGGGGATGCTTTGGCTGCTTTAAATCCTCAAATCGTGGTAAAATTACCAATGATAAAAGACGGAATTAAAGCCTGTAAATATTTCTCTGATAAAGGAATAAGAACCAATGTAACTTTAGTTTTTTCAGCAGGTCAAGCCTTATTAGCGGCAAAAGCAGGGGCAACCTATGTATCGCCATTTATTGGTCGTTTAGACGATATTTCAACAGATGGATTAAATTTAATCTCTGAAATTCGTTTAATTTATGACAACTATAATTTTGAAACACAAATTTTAGCGGCATCTGTACGTCATACCATGCACATTATTGATTGTGCAAAATTAGGAGCAAATGTAATGACAGGACCTTTAAGTGCTATCGAAGGATTGTTAAAACACCCTTTAACAGACATCGGTTTAGCAAAGTTTTTAGAAGATTATAAAAAAGGAAATTAAGTAATATTATTGTTTTAAAATAGGAAGTCAGAGAAGTAAAAGGATGTTTTGTCTTTAATTTTTCTGACTTTTTATTTCTTTAAAAATAAAGGAAATCTTGAGTTTCTATAATATTGAAACGTATTAATTAAAGTAAAATGTATCCTAAAAAAGAACTCGCACAATTAGTTATTTCGGCATGTCATCAATTTAATATTGATACCGTTATTATTTCGCCAGGATCAAGAAACGCACCGTTGACTATTGGGTTTTCAAATCACCCGAATATAGAAACATTAAGTGTTGTTGATGAGCGTTGTGCTGCTTTTTTTGCCTTAGGAATCGCTCAGCAAAAGCGAAAACCTGTGGCTATGATTTGTTCTTCAGGCTCTGCATTATTAAATTATTATCCCGCCATAGCGGAGGCCTTTTACAGCAATATTCCGCTGGTGGTAATTTCTGCGGATAGACCCAAACATTTAATCGATATTGGCGATGGGCAAACCATCCGTCAGGAAAATGTGTTTGAAAATCATGTATTATTTTCGGCAAATTTAACAGAATCGACCAATAAATCGGGCAATCAGTTTATTCAAAATAAAACGTTAGTAAGTAAAGCCTTGCAAATTGCAATTTCAAAAAAAGCACCGGTACATATTAATGTTCCTTTTGATGAGCCTTTGTATGAAACTGTTGATGAATTAAAAAAGGTTGATTTTTCTGAAAATTTAGATGAAAATTACAAAAATCATGAGAAAAATGCTGAAAATTATGAGAAATTACTAGAAATTTGGAATACATCTTCTAAAAAAATGATTTTAGTAGGAAGTCATTTCCCGGAGGATGAATTGCAAGCTGTTTTAAGTAATTTAGCGGATAATCAGTCTGTTTTAGTTTTTACAGAAACGACTTCAAATTTATATCATTTAAAATTTATCAACAGCATTGATAAATTGATTATTCCTTTAAACGAAGCTGATTTTTTGGCATTGCGCCCAGCGGTTTTAATTACCTTGGGAGGAATGGTAATTTCTAAGAAAATAAAGCAATTCTTGCGAAAATATGCACCCGAAAACCATTGGCATATTGATGAATTTAAACCGATGGATACCTATCAATGTTTATCGGAATTTGTGCAAGAGAAACCGGTACATTTTTTACGAAAATTAGTAAATCAGCAAGAAGATTATCAAGGAAATAAAGTAAGTGAATTAGCAGAGGTCAGCAATTTTTATCAACAAAAATGGCTGGTTAAAAAGCAAGAACGAAATCAAAAACATCAACAATATTTAGCAAATTGTGAATATTCCGATTTAAAAGTATTTGAAACCATTTTAAAAGCAATTCCTAGTAATTCACAGCTTCAAATTAGCAACAGTTCTATTATCAGGTATTCGCAATTGTTTGACACCAATAAAACCTTGCAAATATTTTGTAATAGAGGAACGAGCGGGATTGACGGAAGTACAAGTACCGCAATTGGAGCGGGATTTGCTACAAAAACCATCAAAAGAACAACTTTTATTACCGGAGATTTAAGCTTTTTTTACGACAGCAACGCTTTATGGAACACCAATATTCCTTCAGATTTTAGAATTATTATAATAAACAATGCTGGTGGCGGAATTTTTAGGTTTATCCCTGGGCCATCGACTACAAATGCCACAAATTATTTTGAAACGCCACATAATTTAACAGCGGAACATTTGGCAAAAATGTATGATTTTGAATGTACAGCTATTTCAAATTTAGAAGAATTAACAGCTGGGTTGCCTGATTTTTATACAAAATCGGTTCAACCAAAAATAATGGAGATTTTTACTCCAAAAGAAATAAATGACGTAGTTTTAAAGAACTATTTTAAAAACTTATAAAATGGAATTACAAGACGGATTATACGAAGACTCACAAGAAAATTCACAAGACGAATCACAAGGTGGTTTACAGGAAGGAGATCAGGTAAATTTAAAAATAGTAGAGCAAACACCTTTAGGCTACAATGTTTTAATTGATGATGAATTTGACGGTTTATTGTTTAACAGCGAAGTATATCAAGACATTGAAGAAGGCATGGAAACCTACGGATACGTTAAAAAAATACGTGATGATGGTAAAATAGATGTGTCGTTACGCCCACAGGGTTTTAGAAATGTAATTGACAGCGATGCTGATGTAATTATGCGTAAATTAGATGAAAAAGGCTATTTAATGCTTACTGATAAAAGCTCGCCTGAATCAATTAAATTTCGTTTACAGATGAGTAAAAAGGCTTTTAAAAGAGCTATTGGTGGTTTGTATAAAGATAAAAAAATTGAATTAAAGCAAGACAGAATTGAATTAATTAAATAATTAAGAACAATAATTACTGTTTTAAAATAGGTTTTTTAACAAAAAAATCCGCAACCAAAAGGCTGCGGATTTTTTGATTTTTAAGGCTTAAAATTATTCGCCGTTATCTTCATTATTCTCGTTATTATTGTCTTCGGGGTTTTCCTCTGGATTATCGTCTAAGTTTTCCTCTAAATTGTCTTCAGGTAAAGCTTCTTCTTTTGGTTGGCTTTCTTTTAAGCTAGTTACACGTTTAATATTCTCATAAAAAGCATTGGCATTTGGGTCAGAAGGGTTCATTTTTCCAAAGGCTGCTTTGTAGTAAAACTCCGCTTTATCGTAGGCTTTTCCTAGTTCGTGGTATTTTCCAACGTAAAAATCACCAATATGTGAATTGGGGTATTTTATCATTACAAAATCACCTAAAACACGTAAGTAATCTCCATCTTGTTTATCAATAACAATGTTTTCAATGGCAAAAATATCTTCTAATCGAACATTTAAATTCGATCCGTATAAATATTGAATGTCTAAATATTTTTGTTCTACATATTTAATTGCTTCTAAAGGATCTAAATCTTTAATTTTTTGGTCAAATTCACTTTTTGTTATTTTAGCGTATAAATAAAACATTTTTTCAAATGCTCGTGGTATGGTTTCGCCAATTACAGATAAATAACTAGGGGCGTTTTCAAATTTATCAAAAGTAATGTGTAGGTTTTTTGCTTCAAAAGAGGCTAAAAAAGCACTAATTTCACTAAAATATTCCTGTTGTTTCGGGTTGATGTATTTCTTATTATTACTAGTATATAAAAAATAGGTATTGTCTTTTTGAGCCAATCTTCCTAAAGAATAAGACTGAATGGCGCTAGCGCTAAATTTGGTGAACTGTGGCGTAATACAGATAAATGCGTTAAATAAAGGCTCGGCATCTTTTAAAAAATAGGTGCTAAAATTAGCTGCTTTTCCTTCGGCAGCTATTGTCATAAAAGGAGAGGTTCTGTAATTTAATTCCATATAAGGAATCAGTTCTTTTTTGATGAACTTCTGAAATTTTTTAGCAGTATTTGTTAGGGCATTATTAGAAGGGATAATTGAAATATCCTTTTTATAGGTGTTTTCCATATCAATTCCAACAACAATTTGTCGGGGAGCTTTGTCGGTATTTGCATATAATTTTGCATTACCAACATACATATCAAAAAGATATTGACTGCCTAAAACAATGGCTAAAGGGTATTGGGTAGTTTCATCTTTTTCGTAATTTTTGGGGATGTAAATTTTTACAGATCGACCCTTCTTAAAAAAGGTAGAATTAATGTTATCGGTAATCACTTTTTGTGAAAAAATGCTAGTACTTATTGCTAAAGCGACTAAAAAAAAGAGTTGTTTCATAGAGGTTTGTATTATATCGTTCAAATATAAAAAAGAAAAACAAAGTTATTATGTTATTTTTGCTGTACTTATTAACGATACTATTTTAAAATTATGATACAACCTCAATGGAAAGTTGCCAAAGAGTATGAAGATATTACTTATAAAAAGTCGCATAACGTAGCAAGAATAGCGTTTAACCGTCCTGATATACGAAATGCTTTTCGCCCACATACAACCTCAGAATTGCTAGATGCTTTTCAAGACGCGCACGAAGATGTTAATATAGGAGTAGTGTTATTATCGGCAGAAGGTCCTTCGTCAAAAGATGGAATTTGGAGTTTTTGTTCTGGTGGCGATCAAAATGCCCGTGGCGATAAAGGCTATGTTGGTAAAGATGGTTACCACCGTTTAAATATTTTAGAAGTACAACGATTGATTCGTTTTATGCCAAAAGCGGTAATTTGCGTGGTTCCAGGTTGGGCAGTTGGTGGCGGACATAGTTTACATGTTGTTTGCGATTTAACTTTAGCAAGTAAAGAACACGCTATTTTTAAACAAACCGATGCCGATGTAACGTCATTTGATGCAGGATACGGATCAGCATATTTAGCGAAAATGGTTGGGCAGAAAAAAGCACGTGAAATTTTCTTTTTAGGAAGAAATTACTCGGCGCAAGAAGCGTATGATATGGGAATGGTTAATGCGGTAATTCCTCATGATGAATTAGAGCAAACTGCTTTTGATTGGGCGCAAGAAATTTTAGAAAAATCGCCAATGTCTATTAAAATGTTAAAATTCGCTATGAATTTAACCGATGATGGCATGGTTGGGCAACAAGTTTTTGCTGGTGAAGTTACGCGTTTAGCTTATATGACCGATGAAGCAAAAGAAGGGCGTGATGCTTTTTTAGAAAAAAGAAAACCGAATTTCCCTAAAACTTGGATACCATAATCAATTAATAAATTTTCAATGATGAATTACGAATTCTTATTTTTAAGAATTCGTAATTTTAAATTATTAATTCGTAATTAAAATAAATGAAAATAATTTGTATCGGGCGTAATTATGCCAAACATATTGAAGAATTGGCAAATGAAAAGCCAGAGAGTCCTGTTGTTTTTTTAAAACCAGACTCGGCAATTCTTCCAAAAAAAATGCCCTTTTTTATTCCACCTTTTTCTGATGATATTCATTATGAAGTGGAGGTTTTGGTAAAGATAAATAAGGTAGGGAAACATATTTCGTCAAAATTTGCTCATAAATATTATGATGAAATAGGTTTAGGAATCGATTTTACAGCAAGAGACGTACAAGCAACATGTAAAGAAAAAGGTTTACCTTGGGAAAAAGCAAAAGCCTTTGACGGTAGTGCCGTTATCGGTAATTTTTATCCGAAGGAAGAGTTTAATTTAGAAAGCATTTCTTTTCAATTACATAAAAATGATGAAGTTGTTCAAGATGGAAACTCTGAAACGATGCTTTGGAAAATTGATGAATTAATTAGTTATGTATCGCAATATTTTACCTTAAAAAAAGGAGATGTTATTTTTACAGGAACACCTGCAGGAGTTGGTAGGGTCGTTGAAAATGATGTTTTAACAGGTGTTATTGAGGGTAAGCAAGCTTTTAATATTAAAATAAAATAAATATACATCCCGCTTTTTGCGGGATTCTTTTTTAATAAAAATAAGATGAACGCAGAAATAATAACTATTGGTGATGAAATTTTAATCGGTCAAATTGTTGACACAAATTCACAATGGATAGGGCAGGAATTAAATAAAATTGGGGTTTCGGTATATCAAATATCATCTATTCAAGATGAAAAACAACATATTTTAAATGCCTTAAAAGAGGCTGAAAGTAGAGCCGATATTGTAATTATAACAGGTGGTTTAGGTCCTACAAATGATGATATCACCAAAAAAACAATAGCCGAGTATTTTAAGGATACTGAAATTATTGAATATCCATCGGTTATTGAACATATTAAAGCGTTGTTTAAAAAAGTAAAGCATCCTTATAATGAGGTTCAAAAATACCAGGCGCAATTGCCATCAAAGGCAACCTTATTAATGAATCAATTTGGTACAGCACCAGGAATGTGGTTTTTTGAAAATGATACTGCCTTTGTGTCATTACCAGGAGTGCCTTATGAAATGAAAGGTTTAATGACCGATGAAGTATTGCCTCGAATTCAGCAAAAATATAAGCTACCTTATATAATACACACCACAATTATGACAGTTGGCGTAGGTGAAAGTGTTATTGCCCAAAGAATTGAAGATTGGGAAAATAGCCTGCCATCACATATAAAGTTAGCGTATTTACCATCTTTTGGAAAAGTTAGATTGCGAATTTCGGCAAAAGGAAGTGATAAAGAAACTCTTGAAAAAGAAGTAGCTAGTAAAGTAGCAATATTAAATACTTTAATTTCTGATGTAATTGTAGGTTTTGATACAGATGCATCTATAGAAAAAAGAGTAGGGGATTTATTAATCGCCAAAAATAAAACAGTAAGTACTGCCGAAAGTTTAACAGGAGGAAAAATTGGAGCTAATTTAGTGTCAATAGCAGGTTCTTCGGCATATTTTAAAGGAGGTTTTATAACGTATACCGCCGAATTAAAAGAGCAGTTATTAGGTGTTTCAAAACAAACAATACAAGAATTTAGTGTTGTTAGTAAACAAGTTGCTAAAGAAATGGCGGTTGGTTGTTTAAAAAAATTAAAAACAGATTTTGCTATAGCGGTAACAGGAAACGCAGGACCAACTACTGATGATACCGATAAAAGTGTAGGTGTTGTTTGTATTGCTATTGCAAGTAAACAGGGGGTTGAGGTGCATGAGTTTAATTTTGGGCAACCTCGCGAAAAAGTACTAAATAGAACCGTTACCAAAGCTTTAGACTTGTTACAAGGATGTATTTTAAAAGAGTAATTAATTGTTTTTTAGCTCGCTATCATTTGTTGAAAAATAATTGCGAATAAGTTATTAAATATTTTTTTAATTAGGCGTGTATATTCAAAAAAAATTGTAAATTTGCCGTCAGTTACGCTTCCAGTAGGTTAGATGCTTAACCTCAGTTAGAATAGATCAAAAATAATAAGAATTTAAATGAGAATTTTTTGCGCAATCAATATAAATGCGTAAATTTGCCCCTCGTTTAGAAATAATACTAAAAACTGTCAAGAAGATGTCTAGAGTTTGTGAACTTACAGGAAAAAAAGCAATGGTTGGGAACAATGTTTCTCACGCATTAAATAGAACTAAAAGAAAATTTAACGCTAACTTAATGACTAAGCGTTTCTTTATACCAGAAGAAAGTAAATGGATTACTTTAAAAGTATCTGCTTCTGCATTAAAAAATATTAATAAAAAAGGAATCTCTGCTGTGATTAAAAGCGCTAGAGAGAATGGTTTTTTAACTAAATAATTCCTTACTAGATAAAATTTCACAGAGATGGCAAAAAAAGGAAACAGAGTTCAGGTTATATTAGAATGTACTGAACACAAAGCAACTGGTTTACCAGGAACTTCACGTTATATTACTACAAAGAACAAAAAAAACACTCCTGATAGAATGGAATTAAAGAAATTTAATTCAATCTTAAAGAAGATGACAGTTCATAAAGAAATTAAATAATTAAAAGTTTTTTTAAAACTTTAATAAACCATAGAACATGGCAAAGAAATCAGTAGCATCGTTACAAACAGGAGCGAAAAGATTAACTAAAGCAATCAAAATGGTAAAGTCTCCAAAAACAGGAGCTTATACATTTGTTGGAGCTATTATGGATCCTGCACAAGTAAATGATTTTATCAAGAAAAATTAATACTTGTTTACAAAATATATAAAAGCTACTTTCATAAGAGAGTAGCTTTTTTTTGTGCTAAAAAACTGTATTTTTGGACGTTAGCTCTTTTTTGTGTTTCTAATATACTTGTTAGAATGACAAATAGCGTGACAATTTGACTATAGAATAAGTTTGGTATGGTTTTTAACCTTTATAAATGATTGTAAAATTTAACTATGAGTTTTTTTAAGAAAATTTTCTCAAGAGAGAAGAAAGAAACATTAGACAAAGGACTAGAAAAAACAAAAACAAGTTTTTTCTCTAAATTATCTAAAGCCGTTGCAGGAAAAACAAAAGTCGATGCTGCTGTTTTAGATAATTTAGAAGAAATATTAGTTTCTTCGGATGTTGGTGTAGCTACTACATTGAAAATTATTGATAGAATTGAAGCTCGAGTTGCTAGAGATAAATACGTGGGAACTGATGAATTAAACCAAATTCTTAGAGATGAGATTGCGGGTTTACTTTCTGAAACAAACACGAAAGATGCTACCGAATTTACCGTTCCTACCAATAATAAACCGCATGTAATAATGGTGGTTGGTGTAAATGGTGTTGGTAAAACAACTACGATTGGTAAGTTAGCATCGCAGTTTAAAAAGCAAGGCTTGAGTGTTGTTTTAGGAGCTGCTGATACTTTTAGAGCCGCAGCAATTGACCAATTACAGGTTTGGGCAGATAGAACTGATGTGCCAATTGTGCGTCAAGAAATGGGGTCTGATCCTGCGTCTGTGGCGTTTGATACGGTTACCTCTGGTATTAATCAAAATGCCGATGTTATTATTATTGATACCGCTGGTCGTTTACATAATAAGGTTAATTTAATGAATGAATTAACGAAGATTAAACGTGTAATGCAAAAAGTAATACCCAATGCACCGCATGAAGTATTGTTAGTTTTAGACGGTTCGACAGGTCAGAATGCTTTTGAACAAGCAAAGCAATTTACCAAAGCGACAGAAGTTACTTCGTTAGCAGTTACCAAGTTAGATGGAACTGCAAAAGGTGGTGTTGTTATTGGTATTTCTGATCAGTTTCAGATTCCTGTAAAATATATTGGTGTTGGTGAAGCAATTGATGATTTACAAGTGTTTAATAAACATGAATTTGTAGATTCTTTCTTTAAATAAGAAATTTTAAACATATTTTTTAAAATTATAAATATAAAAAAACTCCCAAATTGGGAGTTTTTTGTGTTTTACTGAAAAAATTAATAACGAATTAAAGTCTTAAACGTATAATTTAATTTATAGATATTTAAGTTATCGTCAAAGGCATTTTTTACTTCCAATAATTTACTTTCAAGATCAATTATTTTAGCGTCTATTTTAGTTGCATCACCAATATTTTTACTTTTTTGTAAAACTTTTTTAAGTTCAAGTTGATAAATGTAGAGGCGTATTCTTTACTCAAAGATTCAATTTCATCTCTAATAAATTTTGCCTGATTTAACGCATAATTTGGATAAATTAATTTATTATCGGTTAAATGAGCGCTGTAAGAAAAAGGTTTTAAATTGATTATTTGCGCTACCTTTTGCTGTACAATAGTGTTTGTATAATACCTGTTTATTAGCTGTGTTAAAGACGTTTTTTTGTCTTTTTCTGATATCATATTAGGGTTTAACGTATTTGAACGCTCGGTGGTATATTGAGTTAATAACAACACCAATCCTTTTTTTCTGATATCTAATGTTCTTAAATTTTGTTCAAAATTAACTTGACATTTTGCCAAACCTTCATAATGTTCTAAATATACTTTTAATGATTTTTTTAGTTCAACAATATGATTTATAGACACATTTTTATCTTTTATAGCATTTCCGATTACTAAATCGACAATAGATTTAATCGAATTAACAATGGGCATTGCGCTACTTATTGTTTTGGTTATCGGCGATTTGATAATATTATCAACAAAAAGTAAAAACTTTGATTTTTTAATTCCATTGATTTTACTTTTTCCTTTAAAGATGTTTTTTTCGATAATAATAGCAATTTGATTCGATAATGAAAAACCTAATTCCGCATTTTCAGGATTGTTTAAACTTGATATTTTAGTCAGATAATCGCTCGTTGCATCTAATTGTTTGATGGCATTTAAACTCACATTTGCTGCAAAAACAAAATCAGTGGTATTGACTATTTTTTTTCTTCGTTGTTGCAGCTGTTTTTTTAAACTAAAAAGCTCGGCATCGGTTAAACTTTTAATTTTTCGATTGTTAGACTCCATCAGTTCTTCAAAATTTTCAACTTTTAAAACAATAGTATCTAATTTTTCTTTGGTGTTTAATAAATTAAAATAGTTTTTGTAAATAATATTGATCGAGTCTTTTAGGGTTTGTCCGCTTGCATTTGAAGATAAAATGATAATAAAAATAAAGAATGCTTTTTTCATGCTGTTTAATAGTTGCTGTTTCAGAATGGTGTATAAAGCTGCGAATTTACAAAAATGAAATATAAACGTCATGCTGAAATAAACTCTCGTTAACCGATGTGATTTCTTAATTTTTATGTGATAATTTTTTTCAGATGAAATTGAAACGGGTATAAACAAAGTAATCGAATAGTTTAAAATTAGTACAAATGCCTAGCCCCGATTGTAGCAATTGTTTGAGCTCTTTTTTGTTTTTTTCTTTTAAAAAAATAAAAAAAGCGAGTGCGGAAAGCGGGAAATTGCTTCAAAAAATTTTTATAGCAGAAAAACAACAAATCGAATGCAAGTTTCTTTAATTTTTTAATAACCGCTACAATTAGTAGCGATTAAAGTTCTATTTACTTATAAAAAAACAGGCTGTAAAATCTTTTTTTAAACAGTATCTTTGCAACCTAAAATTTTTATAGCACAATGCGCACAAAATCACCAAAGCAGAATAAAATCAACGTAGTAACCTTAGGATGTTCTAAAAACATTTACGATAGTGAAATTTTAATGGGACAATTAAAAGCCAATGGTAAAAACGTAGTTCATGAAGATCCTGAAGATGATGGTAATATTGTAGTTATCAATACCTGCGGTTTTATCGGAAAAGCCAAAGAAGAAAGTATTGATACCATTTTGCATTACGCACAACGTAAAGAAGCGGGTGAAATAGATAAAGTTTTTGTTTCAGGATGTTTAAGCGAGCGCTATAAACCCGATTTAGAAAACGAAATTAAAAATGTAGATCAGTATTTTGGAACCCATGAATTACCTGAATTATTAAAGGTTTTAGAGGCGGATTATAAGCATGAATTAATCGGAGAGCGTTTAACAACGACGCCAAAACATTACGCATATTTAAAAATTGCCGAAGGTTGCGATCGCCCATGTTCATTTTGTGCAATTCCTTTAATGAGAGGAAAACACAAATCGACACCGATTGAAGATATTATTATTGAAGCGACTAAATTAGCTAAAAAAGGAATCAAAGAATTGATGTTAATCGCGCAAGATTTAACCTATTATGGGTTGGATATTTATAAAAAACGTGCCTTAGCTGATTTATTAAAAGAGCTGGTAAAAGTTGATGGAATTGAATGGATTCGTTTGCATTATGCCTTTCCTTCAGGTTTTCCGATGGATGTTTTAGAGGTAATGAAAAACGAGCCAAAGGTTTGTAATTATTTAGATATTCCGTTGCAACATATTAATACGGAAATTTTAAAATCGATGAAACGTGGAACAACCCACGAAAAAACAACTGCCTTAATTCATAAGTTTAGAGAAGCTGTGCCAAAAATGGCAATTAGAACTACTTTAATTGTTGGATATCCTGGTGAAACAGAGGAACAATTTGAAGAATTAAAAGCATGGGTTGAAGAAATGCGTTTCGAAAGAATGGGAGCTTTTGAATATTCTCATGAAGAAAATACAGGTGCTTTTGTTTTAGAAGATGATGTTCCTGCGGATGTAAAATTCCGAAGAGTAAATGAAATAATGGAAGTGCAAGGGCAAATTTCTTGGGAATTAAACCAGGCAAAAATTGGTAAAACCTACCGTTGTTTATTCGACAGAAAAGATGGTGAATATTTTTACGGGCGTACTGAATACGATTCGCCAGATGTTGATAATGATGTAATTGTAGATGCTACAAAACATTATATTAAATTAGGAGAATTTATCGATATTAAAATTGATGAAGCGGGTGATTTTGATTTATACGGAACTCCGCTTGTAAAGCAAGAAAAGCCAACAAGTTTAAATCAGCGTAAGAAAATAAATCATTAATAAGATGTTTTCTGAAAGATTTATAAAGATTTTGAAATTTTTTGAAAGTTTTTTGAAAAGATAAAAATTATAAAAACCCTGCTTTTAGCGGGGTTTTTTATGCGTTTTTGTTTGAGATTAATATTGAAATTAAACCAAATTATCGTTATGCTAAATTTATTTTCAGCATCGTATTCTGATTTTCCGTAGTTTCTTAAAAAGATAGTATAGTCGCTAAAAAAACTTCATTATAAATTCCAAAACACCTTGAGCAGGCGTATTTACATAACAGGTTTTACATTGATAAAACATAAATAAACAATCGATTAAATCGGTAATCATGTGTAATAAAAGCCCTAATCCGATGAAATTATAGGGTTTTTTGAAAAATAATAACACGACATACAAAGCCATTGCATAGTAGGTATGTAAAATATGAAAACCAAAACTGCACCGATTTTCTTGAAATATTGGTGTTGCAAAAAGATGGTCTAAATCGACTAACATCGTTGAAATTAAAATTAGTGCGACTTTTTTCCATTCTTTTCTGAAGAAAAAATATCCGATTAAAATAGGAAATCCGAAGTGTAAGAAATAATGAACTACTGTTTGTGTTTTGATGAAATCCAACGAAAATGATTTTAAAAATGATGTTTAAAAATAAGGAATGAAATTGCTACTGTTTTTTAAATCGATTACTTTTACCAGATAATCACACAAAATAGCCGCCATTTTGAATCCAAATGAATTAAAAGAGTTTTTAGACGCAAAAGTACAGCAATATAATAGTTTTGACTTTATTGCCCCCGATCCAATTTCGATTCCACACAAATTTTCTGTGAAAGAAGATATTGAAATTTCGGGTTTTTTGGCAGCAACAATTGCTTGGGGAAATAGGAAAAGCATCTTAAAAAATGCCAATAAAATGATGGATTTGCTAGGGAATTCGCCCTACGATTTTGTAATGAATCATCAAGAACATCATTTAGAAAACTTAGATGGTTTTGTGCATAGAACTTTTAATGCTATCGATTTTTCACATTTTATAAAGGCGTTAAAACATATTTATACACATCATAATGGCTTAGAAAATATTTTCAATAAACACGCTTCCAAAGATTCTTTACAACCTGCAATTCATGAATTGAAAAAGATATTTTTTGAAATAGAACACCCAAGCAGAACCACAAAACACGTATCTGATCCGTATAAAAAATCGGCATGTAAAAGAATTAATATGTGGCTTAGGTGGATGATTAGAAATGACAATACAGGCGTAGATTTTGGTCTTTGGAAAAATATATCACCCGCCATTTTGTCGTGTCCGTTAGATGTTCATTCTGGAAATGTTGGGCGTAAATTGGGTCTTTTAACGAGAAAACAAAACGATGCCAAAGCGTTATTAGAATTAGATACTTCGCTTAGAAAACTAGACAGCGAAGACCCTGTAAAATATGATTTTGCCTTATTCGGATTGGGAGTTTTTGAGAAGTTTTAAGGGGTTTTTAAATTTAATATAGTTTTTGTGATTTGTGAAGGAATTATTCAAAAGTAAAAGCGAAAAGAAAGTTTAAAAGTTATAAAAAGTTTTTTAGATTAATTATGTTTATAGTTGATAATGAGGTGTATAAGTTTCTTTTTTTTGGGAAGGGATTTTGTTTTGTTGTTGCTAATGAATTAAATATAAAAACGGAGAAAAGTCGAAAATCCGAATTAGAGAGTAGGCAAAAAATAAAAAAAATATGAAAAAAGGACTTTTACTTATTGGAATCATCTCATTACTTCTATCTTGTTCCTCACCAATGAACAAAAAATTTAGTGAAAAAACATTTAAAGAAGATATTGAAGCTATTAAAAGTAATATCGACTCAACTGAATTAGAATTATTAGCAGGCTCAATGCTCATGCTAAAATTTAAAGGTGAGAAAATTGAAGAAATGACATATTCTCAAATTCTAGAAAATGGAAAAAAATGGAAAGTAGAACAAGATAGAATTGAAGCAGAACAAAAAGCACTTGCTGAAAAAGCTGAAAAGGAACAAATTGAAAAATACAAAAGGCTTAATCAAGCAGTTATAGTATCTTGCTTTGATAAAGGTTATACAAAATATAATTATGAAGATTATATTACTTATAAATTTATAATAAAGAACAAATCAGCCAAAAAAATACGAGCTATAAAAGGAAACATAACATTTACAAATTTATTTGATGATAAAATTAACTCACTAAGTTTCGTGTATGATAAACCAATTGAAGCAGGTGAAGAAGTTACTTATAATGCACAAACTGACTACAATCAATTCAGAGAAGAAGACAAAACATTAAGAAACAAAGATTTGAAAGATTTAAAAGTAGTTTGGAAACCTGAAAAAGTAATATTTGGTGATGGGAAAATTCTAGAATAAGGCATAAGTAGATATCTAATTTTATTTGCGTAGTTATTTTTAACTACGCAAATAATCATATAAAATACAATTAGAATAGAAAATACTAAAAAAAGAAAAAATGAACTTATTCAACGAATTTATAAGGTCAGCCGTAAGGCAAATTGGTCGTGATGGAGGAAAAGTTGTCAGTAATAAAATTTACAAGAATCAACATGGTACTCCTATTTATAATAGTAATGAAACAACAACTTTTCTTAAAGAAGAAGACCAAGAAGAATTACATATTGATATGTCTATTCAAAAACAAATAAAAGGAGGAGGTTTAGGTATTATATTAAAAGGATTAATAATACAGATAATACCGTTTGGAATTATAGCTGTTATCTATAAGGGAATTAAATATTTGAATCAAAAAGATATTAATATATACAGAAGGAAAGCTAACAGAGTTCCTGATAAAAGACACACAAGTGGCTACAGAACTGATGGCTATTCAATTGTAAAAACTAATGATAAAAGAGAGTTAGATAATAATGAAATAAATTTATTGAAAAATAGAGGATATTCATATCTAGCTTCTGTACTTATATTTTTTACGTTAGGCTATCTATTATTGTATATAAATGAAAGCCCTAGCTAGCGCAAGCATCTTGCTTATGCCGTTAAACAAGCTAAAATCATCACTCGTTATAATACATTTTTTCCTGTATTACTACTGTTATTCGCTTTTGTCACGAGCGGGACGCTCGCGCTAGCAGAGGCTGTAAAAAGTTATTTAAAAAAAACACGAAGAAGGCATTAATAATTAATTATTGATGTCTTTTTCATTTAAATAATCTGCAACAAAAACACCCATACTAAAACAAGCTTGCAATAAATAACCACCCGTTGGAGCATTCCAATCGAGCATTTCGCCGATGCAAAACGTGTTTTTAAGGTTTATAAGCTCAAAATTTTCAGTAACCTGTTTTAAAGAAACGCCGCCAGTTGTAGAAATCGCTTCATTTAACGGCGCAGAATCTTCTATAATAAGCGGGAAGGACTTTATTTTTTGTGCTAACATATTTTTATCAAGATATTCCTCTTTCGTTAAAAATGACTTTAATAAATCAATTTGAACAGGGCTTAATTTTAAAACTTTTTTAAGAATATCAGTAATGCTGTAATTCGATGTGTTTATTTTTTTGAAGATTTCATCTAAGCTAAACATCGGTTTTAAATCTAGATAAATACTTGCTTGTTTGTTTTGGGAAAGTTGCGATTGTATTTCTGGGCTTAACGCATAAATAGCATTTCCTTCCAAGCCAAATTTTGTAATTACAAGCTCTCCTTTTTGGGTTTTATCGAAGCAAGAAAGAGCAATGTTTTTTAAAGGTTTTCCTTCATTTTTTAAAATAAAATCAGGTTTCCATGCAATTTTATACGCACAATTTGAAGGCAAAAAAGGACGTGTTTTAATGCTTTTATCCTCAAAAATAGGCAACCAATTACCATCAGAACCTGTGATTTTCCAACTTCCGCCTCCCATAGAAAAAATAGTATAATCGGCAGAAATAATAGTGTTTTTATTTTCAGTATTATTTTGATGTTCAAAAATCAAATTATTATCAGAAGCCCAACCCTTCCATTGGTAATCACATAAAAAACGAACACCTTTATCCGAAGAAAATTGTTTGATTTTTGATAAAACACTAATCGGTTTGATGCCTTTTTCAGGGTAAATTCGGTTGCTACTTCCCTTAAAAGTTGGGATATTTAATTTCAATAACCAAGCCTGTAAATCATCATTTGAAAAATTTAATAAGGCATTTTTAAGAAAATAATCAGGCGTATATCTGTCAATCATTTTATGAATATCTTCGCCGTGGCTAAGATTAAAACCGCCATCACCAGCGACTAAAAATTTGCGTCCTACCGATTTTTTTTGCTCATAAATAGTAACATCAAATTTTTTGGTATCTAAAAATGCACTAGCAAAAAGTGCCGCCGCGCCACCGCCAATAATGGCTATTGATTTCTTCATTTTGCAAAATTACTATTTGTTTATTGAAAGATTCCTATAAATGTAAAAAATCAAAGGAAGTCGGTTTTTATCAATCGATATTTAAAAGACAAAATTTAGTTGTTAAAAAGGTAAAATAAATATCAAATAAATATGAAATATTTAGTTCATATTTGCAAAATGAAGAAAAAATATATTTCAGAATTAATAGGAACTTTTGCCTTAATTTTCTGCGGAACAGGAGCGATGACGGTAAATGAAATTACCGGCGGAACAGATTTAACCCATACGGGCGTTGCCATAACTTGGGGGTTAATAGTAATGGCGATGATTTATGCTTTTGGCGAAATTTCGGGCGCACATTTTAATCCTGCGGTCACTATTGCTTTCGCTTTTGCTAAAAAATTTCCGTGGAAAGAAGTTCCAAAGTATATTATTTTTCAATTAATAGGAGCAATATTAGCAAGCTGTATGCTCTGGGTTTTATTCCCCGAAAGTGAATATTTTGGGGCAACAATTCCGTCAATTGTGCCGTGGCGTGCATTTATTTTAGAGCTATTATTAACCTTCTTTTTAATGCTAACCATTATCAATGTTTCGTCAGGAAGCAAGGAAGTTGGCGTAATGGCAGGAATTGCAATTGGAGGCGTAGTTTTACTAGAAGCCATGTTTGCAGGCCCGATGACAAAAGCATCCATGAACCCAGTACGTTCAATTGCTCCCGCTTTAATTTCAGGACATTTAGAGCATTTGTGGTTGTATATTTTAGCCCCTATTTTAGGCGCGATATTAGCTGTCTTTTCTTGGAAATTAGTCAAGTAATTTCCTTTTTTATTAGAAGCTATTTCCCGCTTTTCGCACTCGCTCTTTTTTTGAAGAAAAATCAAAAAAAGGAGCTCAAACAATTGCTACAATCGGGGCTAGGGTTTTGTGCTTATTTTGAAGATATTGCCTAATTTCCATATTTTTTCTTCCTAAAATAACGAAATCCAAAACCGAATAAAGCTAGTAAAAGCAAGGGAATACCGATATTTATAAATTGCCAAAAACGTTTTTGAGTGTAGGCTTTTTTCTTATTTAATAAGTTTATTTGTACGGTTTTATTTCTTAGGTTAATTAAGCCAGTATCGTCTAGTAAATAATCAATGGTATTGATTAAAAATTCTTTGTTTCCAAACTGTTCGCCAGTCCATTTATCTAAGGCTAAATCGTGTGGTTTTCCTTTTAAAATTTGATTTCTAGCCACATCACCATCGGCAATAACAACCATTTTATTTGCAGTACTTTTAGCTTTAAAAAGTGGTGTATTAAATGGTTTTGTTCTGTTTTTATATGCCGAATTAAAATCGCCTTCTAACAAAACGGCTAACAATTGTCGCCCGCTATTGTATTGTTTTTCTTTAGGTTGTTTTGCAATACTTTGCAATGCTACAAAATTAGGCGTTCCTATTTTTTTTGTTAAAAGAGACGTAACAAATAACGGTGTTTTTTTGATGTGTCCTTTTAAGGTGTCTATTTGCGTGGTAAAACGAAAACGAACAGGAGCAATATTTTTGGTAATCGGGTGGTTTGGGTTTCCATTTACTAGCGGATGATAAAACCAATTTAAGTGCTTAAACTGTGCTTGATTTCCTGTGTTTCCTGTTGCTAACGGTATTTTAGCCGAATATAAATCTTGAATTAATGTGTTATTAACACGAACTTGATAGCTAAATAATAGGTCTGTTAGGTTTAAATCACGTGGAAAAGCGAGCATTTTTCCATTATTATACAGGCTGTCGGTATCGGCATAATTGGTGTCAAGCATCCAAAGAGTTTTACCGCCATTGCTAATAAACTGATCGAGTGTGAATTTTTCTTGTTCGGTAAAACGTTCGGTAGGTTTTGCGATAATAGCTAAATCATACTTGGTTAAATCGCTAAGTGTTTTCTGAGGGTTTTTTGCCACACTGTCTAAAGTAAATTTTGCCAAACGATATTTTTGACTAATTTCTGTCAGTAAACTATATACATCGATATCTTCTAATTCACCATTACCAGCAATTACGGCGATTTTTTGTTTTTGATTTCTTGTAATATTGTTTATCGCATTTGCAAAAGAATATTCTAGTTTTTCAATGGCATTTTGTAGCTGTTTTTCTTGTGTTTTTGCTATAGTATTTGGTAATAAAGAAACCAATTCAGTTTTTTGTCCGCTGCTAATTTCTGCCCAAGGAAAAATAATAGCTTCCGACAATTTCCCGTCTTCTTCGACAGTTAATTGACTAGGCATCATGCCTTTTTTTATTAGTTTTTCACGAATATTATTCGGGTTGATAAATCGAAATTGAACGTTTGAATTTAGGGCTTTTAATTCTTCTAAAAATTGACGTGTTTCGGTTTGTAAGCGCTTAAATTCTGCAGGGAAATCGCCTTCTAAATAAACGTTAATAAAAATAATGTTTTCTAATTTATCCAATAGATTAATACTGGTTTTAGAAATCGTATAACGGTTGTCTTGTGTTAAATCGAAGCGTTTGTAAACGGAGTTTGAAAGGTAGTTTATCAATAATAATCCGAAGAAAGCAAAGGCGCTATATTGTAGCTTTTTATTCATTTTTTAACTGTTGTTTGGTCATCAATAAAAAGAAAAAAGTAAGGCTGATAAAATAAATAATATCGCGGGTATCTAAAACACCACGACTAATACTTTTAAAATGTTCGTACATTCCAAATTGTTGTAGCGTATATCCTGAATTTCCAAAAGAAGAACTTAAAGAGTCAAATCCGTAGAACAAAATAAAGCTGATAAAAACGCTTAAAATAAACGCGACAATTTGATTTTTAGAAAGCGTAGAGGTAAATAAACCAATTGCGGTATAAGTTGCGGCTAAAAAAAGAAGCCCTAAATACGAACCAATGGTACTGCCAATATCTACATTACCAACAGGGTTTCCAAGTGTATAAATGGTATAAACGTAGGTTAATGTTGGTGCTAAAGCAATGCAAACTAATACTAGGCAGGCTAAAAATTTCCCGACAACAATTTGCCAATCGGTTACTGGTTTTGTTCTTAATAGCTCAATAGTTCCACTGTTAAATTCATCAGCAAAACTTTTCATGGTAATGGCAGGAATCAAAAATAAAAAAAACCAAGGCGCTAGGTAAAAGAAAGAACTCATATCAGCAAAACCTGCATTTAAAATATTAGAAGTATCTTTAAAAACCCATAAAAATAAGCCATTTACAAGTAAAAATACCCCAATAACTAAATACGCTATTGAGGATGAAAAAAATGAATTAATTTCTTTTTTTAGTATTGAATACATTATTCTTGGTTTATGTCAAGACGAAAAATAGCATTGTCTTCTGGTAAATCTTCTTTTTTATTTTCTTGTAAAATAAATTGATTTTTTTCTAATAACGTTATCGCATCAGAATTATTTTGATGGGTAATGGCATCAATAGTTTTTAATTCGGCAGTTAATTGTGTAAACGCTAAAATAGTTTTCATGCTTTGATCCATAAAACCTTCTTTTTGATAATCAGGCATTAGTTCATAGCTTATTTTTGCCGAATTATCTTCCGAATTTATATCATAAAGATTAATTGAGCCAATAATTTTAGCACTTTCTTGCAATTCAATTGCCCAAAAAATACCGCTTTGAGTTTCAAAATTATCTAAACAAGCTTGAATAAAAGCATCAGCATCATTTAAATTTTTAGGGGTTTCTCTTGTAATTAATTTGTTAATTTCTTTGTTAGAACGCAATTTAAAAATAGCTCTTTTATCGTTAAAAGATACTTGGCGTAATGTTAATCTTTCTGTAGAAAGTTTTGGGAAAATTGTGGGGTAATTCATTATTGTAAACGTCTGGTTTTATTAATACTCTAAGTTTAGAGGTTTGTTATTGAAAATTAGCTAAAAAGTTTTTTTTAGTTTTCGGTGGTAAATTTAGCTGAAGGAATAGCATCAAATTCAACAGTAATACTGTCTCGGTATCCTAATCCTAATAGGGTAGAGGCTCCTCCAACAGTGTTTAAGTTGCTTCTGTAAATGGCAATTTCTAAAAACCCTGACGAATTAAAAATGGCTAATTTTTCGCCGTCATTATTTCTTTTTTCTTTCGGAATTGCATAGTCTACAATTTCGTTATAGCGTTTGTAAATTTTAGTAAAGGTATAGCGCTTGGCTGTAATAATAAAATTTCGCCCTTTTCCTACGGATTTAAATAGTTTTTTATCAATATTGGTAATTACATTCCCATAATTATCGGTATAAATAACTCCGCCACTAATAATAGTTTGTTGCTTATTTACGGTTGTTTTTATTTCAACACTATTTTTATATACGTCAATTTCTTTTCCAATAACATTTAAGCTACCTCCACGTGCAATGTGTGAGGCAACTTGCACAAAAACATCGAGCACCGGAAAACTAGTTTCAATATGATTGTGAATGTTTATTTCAACAATTTTTGTGGGTTTTATATCTGAAGTAATCATTGAAATAATGCCATTGTCAGGGCAAATAAAATAATGATTGTCTAATTCAATAGCGATATGTTTGTTTTCGGCACTTAGTTCAGAATCTACACCAATAATATGTATTGTTTTGTCAGGGAAGCTTTTATAGGTGTTTCTTAAAATATAAGCAGTTTCTGTAATGTTAAAAGGGGTAATATGATGTGTGATATCAACAATTTTCACCTCAGGTAATTCACTATAAATAGCTCCTTTAACGGCACTTACAAAGTGGTCTTTTATTCCAAAATCGGTGGTTAAAGTGATTAGAGACATTAAATATAACTGCGTATTAATTATTTGTTAAGTAGTGTACTTTAAAATAGTACCTTAAATTTTATGGCAAAATTACATAATTCAATAAAAATAATCATTATTTTTAAACTGAATAATATTAAAACATGTATCTTTTGAACGAACGTATCTTTGAATTAACAGAAATTGATCCAAATGAATTTTTTGGAGCGCAAGATAGTACTATTACAACGCTAAAAAAGTATTTTCCAAAAGTTAAAATTGTATCTAGAGGAAATAAATTAAAATTATATGGCGAACCTGAAATTTTAGATGAGCTAGAAAAACGTTTAGGCATGCTAATTAAGTATTTTAATAAGTACAATAAATTAGATGAAAATAGTATTGAACGTATTTTAACAGCCACAGGAAAAGAAGAAGAATTTAGAAAGTCGGCTAAAATAGAAGGCGTTTTAGTGCATGGCGTTAATGGTAATTTAATAAAACCGCAAACCTCAAATCAACGGAAAATGGTTGATTTAATGAGTAAAAATGATATGCTTTTTGCCGTAGGTCCTGCAGGAACAGGTAAAACATATACGGCGGTGGCTTTGGCTGTAAAAGCATTGAAAGAAAAAGAAGTCCGTAAAATAATATTAACACGTCCTGCGGTAGAATCGGGCGAAAACTTAGGGTTTTTACCTGGCGATTTAAAAGAAAAATTAGATCCGTACATGCAACCTTTATATGACGCTTTGCGTGATATGATTCCTCATGAAAAATTAGAATCGCATATTGAAAAAGGCATCATTCAAATTGCTCCGTTGGCATTTATGCGTGGAAGAACGCTAGACAACGCTTTTGTTATTTTAGATGAAGCGCAGAATACAACCCATAATCAGATGAAAATGTTTTTAACAAGAATGGGGAAAAATGCAAAGTTTATTATTACTGGCGATCCTGGGCAAATAGATTTACCACGTAAACAGGTTTCGGGTTTAAAAGAAGCTTTGTTGGCATTAAAAGATATTAACGGTATTGCCCAAGTATATCTTGATGATAAAGATGTAGTGCGTCATCGATTGATTAAAAAAATTATTAAAGCTTATAAAAGTATCGAAACGGAGTAACGCCTGTTTTTTAATTTTCAGAAATTAAAAGACTATTTAAACGAATGAGCCGTTTAAATAGTCTTTTTTAATTAAAAAAATGTTTGGTATTATAGCGTAGAAGTTATCGATTTATATATGGTTTGTTGCGTTTTTGAAGCACTAAATTTAGTAAATAAAAACGGAAAAAGATTTTCGTAAGTAGGCGAGTACTAGCAATGCCTAAATTATATATTTTGTTGTGGTGCGTTATTTTTTCAGGCAGATGCTGGATTTACTTGTATTTGCCCTCCGATTGCTTTTAATACTTTCATAATTGTTGCAAATTGAGGTTTCGCTCCATCTGATAACGCTTTGTACAAACTCGGTCTGCTTAAACCTGTTTCTTCTGCAATTTTTGTCATCCCGATAGCTTTAGCAATATTCCCGATTGCATTAATTACATCTGCATTATTACCTTCTTCCAAAACTGTGTTAAGATATTCCGCAATCATTTCTTTGCTTTCCAAATAATCAGCTATTTCAAATCTTGAAGTTTCCATTTTCTATTTATTTAATTTTTTCCAAATTTCTTTCGCTTTCGTAATGTCCTTTTGTTGTGTTGATTTATCTCCACCAATTAGCAGAACAATTACTTTTCCATCTTTTTCTTTGAAGTAAATTCTGTAGCCTTTTGCAAAATTTATTCGCATTTCCCGAATTCCATCGCCAACAGTTTTACAATCTCCAAAATGTTCGTCAGATTCCAATTTTTGAATTCTGAACAAAATTTTAGCTTTTGCTTTGAAGTCTTTCAACTTTTTCAGCCATTTGTCAAATTCAGTTGTTTTCTCAATAAAGAACATAATACTGTATCTACTTGGATACAAATTTAAGAATAATTTTTGGATTATTTACTATGAAATTCAGTTTTCGGTAGATTTTTATTTTTAATGCACTACATCTATAATGTATACTATATTGATTAAATTTGTTGAAAAAAAACACCCGATGATAAACATGATAAACATGGCAAGCATGACAAACATGATACATAAAATTTTATTTCATATTAGTATTCTATTAATAAGTACGCTGTTATCATGCTCTTCAAACGGTATTAAAAATAATGAATTATCAGAAAATAATGATTTAAACGAAGGTGTAGAAAAGAAAGTAACGATATTTTTTGTGAATGACCAACATGCTCAGTTAGACAATTTTGCGAAAATAAAGTATTTAATAGATAAAGAAAAAGAGACTAAAAATGTTATCGTTGCTTGTAGTGGCGATCTATTTTCAGGAAGCCCCGTAGTTGATAATTATAAAGATGATCAAGGTTTTCCGATGATTGATGTGATGAATAAAGTAGGTTTTGATGTATCAGTATTAGGAAATCACGAATTTGATTATGGCGAAGCTATATTAAAAAAGCGGATAGAGCAAGCTAATTTTAATTGGGTCTGCGCGAATGTAGACATGTTAAATTCAGGAGTTCCACAGCCAAATGAATTTTATACGGTTTCAAAAAATGATATAAAAATCACTTTTTTAGGCTTGGTGGAAACCAACGGAAAAAAGAACGGAACAATTCCTTCTACGCATCCATGGAAAGTTAAAGAAATGAAATTTGAACGTCCAGAAACGGTCGTAAATAAATATAAAGATGTTAAAAAATCAGAAGATTCCGATCTTTTTATCGCATTAACACATTTAGGACACACAAGTAGTCGTAATTTAGGCGATGTTCAATTAGCGAATAAATTTCCTTACTTCGATTTAATTATAGGCGGGCATTCGCATCAAGAAATTAATACAAAAGAAAACGGAATTCCTATTTATCAATCAGGTTCTTATTTAAAAAATTTAGGAAAAATAGAACTATCTGTAAAAAATAAATCCATTACTAGTAGCAAGTACACGCTTATTAATTTAGAGGAGGTTTTAGAATATGACCAAGAGCTGAAGAGCGTTATTGATACATATAATAATGTACCCGAATTAGAAGAAGTAATAGGAAATTCATTAATTAACCACCAAAGAAATCAAGTAGGGTGTTTATATGCCGATGCGCTTAAAGCAACCATGAATGTAACAGTTTCTTTTCAAAATACAGGAGGGATTAGAAGTTCGTTAAATCAAGGAGCGATTACTAAAAGAGACATCTATACTATTGAACCATTTAATAACGGAACTGTTAAATACGAAATGACTATCGGACAAATTAAAAATTTTTTAATAGAATCGAAGTCGGGCTTTTATTATTCAGGTATTCAAATTAAAAAAATAGGAAGAGTTATTGAAATTAGAGATGAATTAGGAAATCTATTAGACTATAATACCGTTGTTTCGGTAGGTTTAACCGATTATATACCCGCTGTTTATGATAATTTATTCCCCAAAAACAGCGAGGTTCAAAATATTTCGGCAGCAGCATCAATAATAAGTTATATAAAAAACACCAATCCGCAGGTAAACTATCCTAATTGTGGTAATTATTTTAGATATTAAGCAATTGTTTAAATTTCATTTAAAAACGTTTTTAGATCCTTTTATTCTTTATCAGAAAGAAATAAAAACCAAAAATAAATACCATATTTTTGCAATCAACAACACAGTTAACAACACAACAAAAAAAGTATGAATACAATTAACGAAACTAACTTTCAATTTCCAAAGCAAAAGTCGGTTTATAAAGGTAAGGTAAGAGAGGTTTATAATATAGATGACGAGTTATTGGTAATGATAGCTTCTGACAGATTATCGGCTTTCGATGTGGTTTTACCACGTCAAATTCCTTTTAAAGGGCAAATTTTAAATCAGATTGCTACCAAAATGATGAACGAAACCGCTGAGGTTGTTCCAAATTGGTTACACGCAACACCTGATGAAAACGTAGCCGTAGGGCATTTGTGTGATCCTTTTAAAGTAGAAATGGTTATCCGTGGGTATATGTCAGGGCATGCAGCACGTGAATATAAGGCAGGTAAAAGAGTTTTATGTGGCGTTGCAATGGCAGAAGGAATGAAGGAAAATGATCAGTTTCCAACACCAATAATTACGCCTTCAACAAAGGCTGAAAACGGCGATCATGATGAAGATATTACTCGTGAAGAAATTTTAGCTAAAAATGTAGTTTCTGAAGAAGATTATATCATCTTAGAAAAATACACTAGAAATTTATTTCAAAAAGGAACAGAAATAGCAGCTTCTCGTGGGTTAATTTTAGTAGATACTAAATATGAATTTGGTAAAACAAAAGATGGTAAAATTGTTTTAATTGATGAAATTCACACACCAGATTCTTCTCGTTATTTTTATGAAGAAGGATATGCTGAACGTCAAGAAAAAGGAGCGCCACAAAAGCAATTATCAAAAGAATTTGTACGTCAGTGGTTAATCGAAAATGATTTCCAAGGAAAAGATGGGCAGGCAATTCCTGAAATGTCAGACGAAAAAGTTACCGAAATTTCAAACAGATATATTGAATTATACGAGCAAATTACAGGAGAGAAATTTGTAAAAGCAAATACTGAAAATGTATTAAATCGTATTGAAAAAAACGTTGTTAATTTTTTAAATGGATAGCAATAAAATAAGTATTCGCCCGGTATTAAATTTATCCTCTGAAATTCCTGTAGAAGATTTTCAGAATAAAACAATACGCCCAATTTTAAAATTACAACACGAACTGCTTTTACAATTCTTTATCTTTTTCTGTAAAAGTCAAAAAGTAGATATCGTACATATCGAAAAAGAAAAATTTAATAAAGCGGTAAATAGTATCACCAAGAAAAATATCAATTTAAAAAATCAGTTTTTAGGGTTGATTATCGGGCAGTTTACCGTGGGTGAATTTGAATTTTATAAAGATAATAATACCGATATCAATAAAAGAATTTTAATGATGATTGGGCAACGAATTAAAGACAGCCAATTAGAAATTAAAAGTTTTAAAACAGATAGCAATTAATAAAAATTAATAAGAAATTAGTTAAAAATGATAATAGAGCCAAGAACTAGAGGATTTATTTGTTTAACATCTCATCCAACGGGTTGTGAGCAAAATGTAAAAGATCAAATAGCATACGTACAATCAAAAGGAAAAATTGAAGGTGCTAAAAAAGTATTAGTAATCGGTGCTTCAACAGGTTTCGGATTGGCATCAAGAATAACAAGCGCATTTGGTTCAGATGCTGCTACAATTGGTGTTTTCTTCGATAAACCTGCAACAGAAGGAAAGCCAGGGTCGCCAGGTTTTTACAATACAGCCGCTTTTGAACAAGAAGCAACAAAGGCAGGTTTGTATGCCAAAAGTATTAATGGAGATGCGTTTTCAAACCAAATAAAAGAACAAGTTGTTAACTTAATCAAACAAGATTTAGGGCAGATTGACTTGGTTATTTATAGTTTAGCATCGCCAGTAAGAATGCACCCTGTATCAGGAAAACGTTTTAAATCAACATTAAAACCTATTGGAGAAGTTTTTACTAATAAAACCGTAGATTTTCATACAGGAAAAGTTTCAGAAATTTCTATAAACCCAGCCCAAGGCGATGATGTTGCCAATACGGTAACAGTTATGGGGGGTGAAGATTGGAAAATGTGGATGGACGCATTACAATCAGAAAACTTATTATCGGAAGGCGCTACTACAGTGGCATATTCTTATATTGGTCCTGAAGTTACAAAACCTGTGTACAGAAACGGAACAATTGGTGCGGCTAAAGATGATTTAGAAGCAACTGCTTTTACAATTTCGGATGATTTAAAATCAATAGGAGGAAAGGCGTATGTTTCGGTAAATAAAGCCTTGGTAACACAAGCGAGTTCTGCAATTCCTGTAATCCCATTATATATTTCACTTTTATTTAAGGTGATGAAAGAAAAAGGAATTCACGAAGGATGTATCGAGCAAATTCAGCGTTTATATAGCCAGCGTTTATTTGGCGGCGATTTAGCTTTAGATGAAAAAGGAAGAATCCGTGTAGACGATTGGGAAATGCGTGAAGACGTACAAGCAGAAATTGCGGAATTATGGGAAAAAGCAACGACTGAAAATTTATCGGAAATTGGAGATTTAGAAGGATATAGTCAAGAATTTTTTAAATTATTCGGTTTTAAAGTAGCTGGTATAAATTATGATGCTGAGGTTAACGAAGTTGTTAGCGTACCAAGTATTCAATAATTAAAAAGCATACAAAAAACACCATCAAAACCTCATAGTCGTAATAGCTGTGAGGTTTTTTTTGTTATATTATTTAAAATTATGTTATGAAAACAGCAACAATTAAAGCATTAAAAGACGAATTAAAACATAAAAATCAAAATGAATTATTAGAACTTTGTTTGCAGTTAATTCGTTTTAAAAAAGAAAATAAAGAACTGCTTACTTACCTGTTATTTGAAGCTGATAATGAACAAGGTTATATTTTAGCTATTAAAAATGAGATGGATGTGTTGTTTGAAAATATCAATACTAAAAGTTATTTTTTTATCAGAAAAAGTGCCCGTAAAATATTAACAAATACCAAAAAATACATTCGTTTTTCAAAGAATAAAGAAACAGAAGTCGAATTATTATTACATTTTTGTATCAAACTCAAAAATTTAAAACCGTCAATAAAAAACAGTCCTCGTTTGCAAAATATACTAGCAACTCAAGTAAAACTGATTCAAAAAATTGTAGCAAGCCTGCATGAAGATTTACAATACGATTATGGTTTAGAATTAGAAAAATTATAAAAAGAACTTTTTTAACAAAAGAATCAAGTGCTTAACTATTTTGAGAACATCTTAAAAATCATTATTTTTGTAAGGAATAAAATTACAAAAGTAATAATGACTAAAGATTTATTTGAAAGAATTAAACAAGATAAAGGACCGTTAGGAAAATGGGCAGATAAGGCAGAAGGATATTTTGTTTTCCCAAAATTAGAAGGACCAATTTCTAACAGAATGTCTTTTAATGGAAAAGAAGTAATTACTTGGAGTATCAATGATTATTTAGGCTTGGCAAACCATCCTGAGGTATTAAAAGTTGATGGAGAATCAGCAGCAACCGACGGATTAGCCTATCCAATGGGTGCACGTATGATGTCGGGGCACACCAAATACCATGAGCAATTAGAGCAAGAATGTGCTGATTTTGTAGAAAAAGAAGCGGCATATTTAGTAAATTTTGGCTATCAAGGAATGGTGTCGGCAATTGATGCTTTGGTTACCAAAGATGATATTATTGTTTATGACATGGACACTCATGCTTGTATTATTGATGGTGTTCGTTTACATGCAGGAAAGCGTTTTGTTTACAGACATAACGATATTGAAAGCTGTGAAAAAAACTTGCAAAGAGCCACTAAAATGGCAGCAAAAACAGGTGGAGGAATTTTATTGATTTCCGAAGGTGTTTTTGGAATGCGAGGAGAGCAAGGTCGTTTAAAAGAAATTATCGCCTTAAAAGAAAAATATAATTTCCGAATTTTAGTTGATGATGCCCATGGTTTTGGAACCTTAGGTAAAGACGGAAAAGGAACTGGTTTTGAGCAAGGAGTTCAAGAGGGTATTGATGTTTATTTTGCAACATTTGCAAAATCGATGGCAGGAATCGGAGCTTTCTTTGCAGCCGATAAAGACGTAATTCAGTATTTACAATACAATATGCGTTCGCAAATGTTTGCTAAATCGTTGCCAATGCCCATGGTAAAAGGCGCCTTAAAACGATTAGACATGTTGCGTACCATGCCAGAGTTGAAAGAAAACTTATGGAAAATAACCAATTCATTACAATCAGGTTTACGTACTGCGGGCTTTGATTTAGGAACAACGCAAACTTGTATTACTCCTGTGTTTTTAAAAGGAGAAATACCAGAAGCCATGGCAATGGTTCGAGATTTACGAGAAAATCATTCGGTATTTTGTTCGATCGTGGTATATCCTGTAATACCAAAAGGATTAATTATTTTAAGATTGATACCAACGGCACGTCATACACAAAAAGACGTAGATGAAACAATTGTTGCATTTTCAGCAATTCGAGAAAAATTATCAAACGGAACTTATAAAAAGGTTGCAGAAGCAATTATGGCTGAATAAAAGATATAATTATAGCAAAAAAACTCATGAAGCATATACTATATTTCATGAGTTTTTTGTTTAAAAAAAAGGAATATCTTTGAGTCTTTATTTGATACTTAAAATTAATGAAAAAACTTTTATCTCTATATATAGTACTCTTCGTTTCTAGTAGCATAGGACAAATAAAAGACACACTACCAAACGTTAATGAAGAATATTTTTTGTTAAAAAATGGCGACAGTTTAATGATTACATTAAATGAAGTGGCTATTTTTCCGAAGCATAAGTTTAAAGAAAAATTAGATATTCATTATTATTATTGGTTTCGTAAAAAAGTTTTTAAAGCATACCCTTATGCTGTTTTGGCGGCAAAAAAAATAGACAGTGTAGCGGTTCGTTTATCAAAAATAAAATCGAAAAGAGCCAAAAGAAAATATATAAAAAGAACTCAAAAGTACCTCCAAGAAGAACTAACGAGTCCTTTAAAAAAATTAACAAAAACAGAGGGGCGCATTTTATTAAAATTAATACATCGCCAATCAGGTAAAACCGCTTTTCAAAATATTAAAGAATTACGAAGTAGCTGGAAGGCATTTTGGTACAATACCACCGCAAATATATTCAAGTTATCATTAAAATCTGAATACATACCAGAAACGATAAATGAAGATTTTTTAATAGAAGATGTTTTACAACGTGCCTTTATTGATGAAAAATTAGAATATCAAACACCAAAATTAAAGAAACCCTATAAAAACATCGTATTAAAAGGCAGGGGAAGCATCGATGTAACGGTTTATAAAAAGTTATTTGTAAAGATCCGCAAGAAGCGCGCAAGAAAAACCAAGCCTAAAAAAAAGTAGCAGTTATATATAAGGTATAAAAATTCAATAATTATTTTTTTTAGAAGCAATTTCCCGCTTTCCGCACTCGCTTTTTTTGTTTTTTAAAAAGAAAAACAAAAAAGAGCTCAAACAAAGCGTCAATCGGGGCTAGGCATTTGTACTAATTTCGATAATTCGAGAAACTATTATAATTTTTTCAAAATAGCGGATAAATAGTAGTTGTTTTACTCAATATATTTTTGTTTGTTTAAATTTTAGGTTATTTTTATATATTGCTATTAGGTTTTAAGCTTCATTTAAAACATTTTATAGCTAAAAAAAACACTAACTTTTAAATAAAATTACTTATGAATTATTTATGGTTTTTTGATGATGTAAATTTATTTAACCTTTTATGCCCACATAAATTTAAAGGTTATAAATCTTGTCATACTTTTGATGCGTATCTAAAAAATGATTACATCTATTTTGAAAAAGACCAAGCGAGTAAAATCTATTTAATAGAAAGCGGAAAAGTAAAAATAGGTTATTACTCCGAAGCAGGAAAAGAAGTTGTTAAAACCATTTTAGCTAAAGGAGAGTTATTTGGTGAAAAGGCTATTTTAGGAGAAGAAATACGCAATGAATTTGCACAATCAATAGATAATAAAACCTCTATTTGCAGAATTGGTGTAGACACTATCCATGAACTGATGCGTGACAACAAAACATTCAGTTTGCATATCTATAAATTTCTTGGTTTTCGTTTTAAAAAATTAGAACGTCGGTTAAAAATTTTGCTTTTTAAAGATGTAAAAACACGATTAATGGAATTTTTACAAGAATTATTTGAACAGTACGGGCATCGTTGTCAAACCACGGGCAGTCGTATTATTGTTCACCCTTATACACAAAAAGACATCGCATCACTTATAGGTACTTCTCGACCAACACTAAATATAATATTAAACGAACTACGAGTAGCTAAAATTGTAGATTTTGACAGAAAAACCATTACTATTTATGAAAAAGATAATTTAGTGTAAGCTAGCTAACATTTCAGCTTAAAAATTATTTATATTTTTGAATTAATAATAATTCTAAAAAATATAAATATGATAAAACTTAAATTTTTAGGAGTGTTGGCTATTGGTTTATTAGCTGCTTCTTGTGGAAATGATAATGATGACATTGTAATTGAAAACTTAGAAAAGTCAACCTTATCTGTTAGTCTAGAAGGGTTAGAAAATTTAGGTGAAAATTTTAAATACGAAGGCTGGGTAATTGTTAACGGAAAGCCTGTTTCAACAGGTTTATTTACGGTAGATGATTCTGGCGTAGCATCAAAAACTGATTTTACAGTTTTAGCTACTAATTTAAACGCAGCAACTAAATTTGTAGTAAGTATTGAGCCGCTTATAGATAAAGATGCAGGTCCATCAGATACAAAAATATTATCTGGTAATTTTTCTGGTAATTCAGCCATTGTAAATTCTACTATTGTAGCTGATTTTTCGACTGCCGCAGGAACCTATATTTTAGCAACTCCAACTGATGGAGGCAGTAATACTGACGAGCTTAGTGGTGTCTGGTTTTTAGATAATTCTTCTGGAGGAGTAAAACCGGGATTAATATTACCGAAATTATCAGCAGGATGGAAATACGAAGGATGGGCAGTGATTAACGGCGTAGCAGTTTCTACAGGAACTTTTACCGATGCTTCAAAAGCAGATGATAATGCAGGAACTTCACCATTTAAAGGGGATGCTGGTAATGGGCCAGGATATCCGGGCGAAGATTATATGCAAAATGCACCAGCAGGTTTAACTTTTCCTTTAGATTTAAGAGGAACAACATTGGTAATCACTGCAGAACCGTACCCAGACAATGCCCTAACACCTTTTACATTAAAACCATTAGCCCATATAGTACCGGCAACAGCATCTGACCACACAGCAATTAAAATGGGCGATGGTCCTGTACAGCAATTAACCGGTATGGTAACTAGGAGGTAACTATTTTTTTCTAGAAGCAATTTCCCGCTTTCCGCACTCGCTTTTTTTGTTTTTTAAAAAGAAAAACAAAAAAGAGCTCAAACAAAGCATCAATCGGGGCTAGGCATTTGTACTAATTTCGATAAATTGATAAATCAACTATAATTTAGGCAAAGTTCACACTATCATTTCGAGCAGTAAAAAATAAACCTCACAGGTTTTTAAAACCAGTGAGGTTTGTTCTTGTTTGAAGAATTTAAAACGAAATTCCTATTAACGAAAACAAACTGTCAGTTCGAGTTAT
>NZ_OENA01000085.1:0-1117 GCF_900239185.1 Tenacibaculum finnmarkense | reverse complement strand
ACGTCCTACTGAATTTATTTAAGCATCGCATCAAAATGAGAACCCCAGAACATAAGCCTGAAAATCGGAAGTAAAATTCCTATTAACAAAACAAACGGTCAGTTCGAGTTATTTTTTTTCTATTTAAGCTATTTAAAACGTCCTGCTGAATTTATTTAAGCATCGCATCAAAATGAGAACCCCAGAACATAAGCCTGAAAATCGGAAGTAAAATTCCTATTAACAAAACAAACGGTCATTTCGAGTGATTTTTTTTCTGTTTAAGTTATTTAAAACGTCCTGCTGAATTTATTTAAGCATCGCATCAAAATGAGAACCCCAGAACATAAGCCTGAAAATCGGAAGTAAATTCTTATTAACGAAAACAAACGATCATTTCGAGTGATTTTTTTTCTGTTTAAGCTATTTAAAACGTCCTACTGAATTTATTTAAGCATCGCATCAAAATGAGAACCCCAGAACATTAGCCTGAAAATCGGAAGTAAATTCTTATTAACGAAAACAAACTGTCAGTTCGAGTGATTTTTTTTCCTTCAAAAAAATAGTATCGAGAACTTTATCAGTCTTAAAATCAAAAAAACAAATAAAAATATATTACTAAAATAGCAATACAAAACATTCGAAGCTGTTTTTAATCATTTTTAACACTCCAAAAAAAACATAATTTCAGATATTAATACGTGTTAATTTTAGTAGAAGACTACTTTTTAAAAGCGAAACAGTATAAAAAACAAAAAACACACAAGGCAACCCATTAAAAACCAAGACTTAAAAAAATACTTCAAAAATAAACAAATAAAAACCCTTGTCAGTCCAATAAAAGGACGTAGATTTGCAACCGCTAACAACAAAACGCAAGTTTAAAAGTTAACAAAAGATCATTAAAATATCTGCAGAAAACATTTTATTAAAATGTAAAAAATAAGTTAAATTTAGCTTGTTTAAAACAAATTAAAAGATGTATATTTGCAACCGCTTTAAGAAATACACTAAAGCAAAACGATCAAGAAATTTCGGAATAACAATATAAAGTCAGTTAGTTCAATTCTAACATTTCTACAAAAAATGATAAGTGTAACTTATCTCTGATTTTAACAAATCAGGTTCATTGAAAATA
>NZ_OENA01000083.1 GCF_900239185.1 Tenacibaculum finnmarkense | reverse complement strand
TCAGAACGTTACTCCTGCGCATAAGGGACTTGCACCCTCTAGATTAATAAACTACCTTTCGGTAGTCAAAAGATGCCCATGCTGGGCACACACACCTTATAAAATTAATGGCTGGTTCCTGCTTATTATTAATATTTTGTTTTTACTTGTTTATTAGTAGCTTATTTACTTTGTTCCTATTCCATTTACGCCACTAATCTTATAAATGAAACGTTGACTTTAATTACTCATCTACTACCTGATTTATTTTTAAAAATTTATATCATCAATATCAATAACTTCTCTGTTAAAGTAATTTAAAATTGCATCCGCTTCACCTTTATAGAGGTTTCTTATGTTTTTGATCTCTGAAATAGGACGTTTTCTGTTCCTTGAAACTATCTTCCAAGTAACCTCTTTAAACCTTTGAGCGGGTACGAATCTTAATTTAGCAGAAAGCATTGATTTTGTCATTTTTAACCCCAATTATTGATTAATATTAATTACATTTGTTTAGAGTTTTAAGAGTGTGTATATTCTTATTTTCTTTTTCATAGCAATTTTTTAACCACTTCGCAAGAGTGGTTTTTTTTTGCTTAAAATATCATCGCCATTACTGGAGCAGCAGCAAAGAAAAAAATATTTATAATTAGAAAAATTGGCGAATTGTGTACTTTTTGATTATCTAAGGAATATCCCTCTTTAGATTTAAGCATATCAATAAAGCCAATACCTATATTATAGAATATTCTTTTTTGAACATCGTCTAATTCATCCCATTTTACCGAATTTTTAGAGCTTCTAAAATAAATAAATCCAATATATACAAATACTATAAATGCTGCAAAAGCGGTGTAATATAAATAGTCATTATCTAAAATAGCACCTATCATTACTAAACTAAAAGAAACGCTAAGAGGTGTAGCACCTCTTAACATATAAATTTCTTTTCCGAAAATTTTGGTTATATAACTTAACGCAAAATACTTTACTATTAATTTTCTTAACATAATTTCTAAAAGATTTTTTTTAATTAACAACTTCCCATTTATTCGAAAACAATTCGATTTGAGTTGGTATCCATGGAACGTTCCCAAAACGACTTTGTAGATATAAATACGGAGCTGTCATTTTACTTTTTTCATCAGGATATTGAATTTTTATCATAACATCTTTACTCCAGTGAACTAAACGCATTTTTAAAGAACCTTGACCAGCTTTTGTTTTTTTAAAAGCTTCTGAAAAACTATTTAATATCATACTTTCTAATTTTTAGTTTGTTTTTTATTTCGGTAATACGTAAGAATTACAGCACGATTTTTAGCATACCAATCACAATATCCTTTGTTCATTTCTATTTCCATTTCTCTTTCAGATGCTTCTTTTACCGTTGCTTTGTAAAATATGTGAGCCGTTTTTAATCGTTCCGTTCCATCGACTATTTTATAAACGATTCTTGTTTCGTTATTTTCGGTTATTTTTGTGTCTGTTAAAAAATAAACGATGTTGTTTTGAATGTTGTCATTACTCATAATTTCTATTGGTTTTAGGGTTAAATTATTTACTATTAATTAATATCTTCATGTTTCATTTTGCAAGTTCCTTTGTGTCCGTCCCTTGCTTTTTTGTTGTTAAATTCCACTTTACAATGTGGGCAAATAGTATTAATAGCGTTTATTAAATCCATCTGAACACCAGTTGTTTTTATTTCAGGACTTAAATTTTTATGAGAAACAACCTCTTTTAAATCTGCTATTTCAATATTTAATAATTTTGCTTTCTGCTCTGAATCTGCTATTTCAATATTTAGTAATTCTGCTTTCTGCTCTGAATCTGCTATTTCAATATTTAGCAATTCTGCTTTCTGCTCTGAATCTGCTATTTCAATATTTAGCAATTCTGCTTTCTGCTCTGAACCTGCTATTTCAATATTTAGTAATTCTGCTTTCTGCTCTGAATCTGCTATTTCAATATTTAGCAATTCTGCTTTCTGCTCTGAACCTGCTATTTTATGCAAATACACTTGCTCTTTTTCGCTTTTTTCTTCTAATTCCTTTTCCTTTACTTTCAAAACAAAAACCTGATTTAACCAGTAACCTACATAAGTTACAAAACCGCAAAATATCAGTAAATTAATAATTTCAATCCAATCAGATTTGTGCATAATATCTAAGATTACGCAAAGCATCAGGAAATCAAAAACCGCAATTGATACAATTACCCACTCTTTATTTTCAGGAATATTAACCGCAATATTTAACATTGCTTTTGCTACGAAATAGCCAAAAAACAAAGCAGGAATTACACGCAAATAATCGTTTGGAATTAAATATTCAAATAGTAAAAAGAAAAAAGCAGCTTGTTTTATTCCGTAAAATAGATTATAACTTTGAATAGATACAGCCAAAGAACGCATAGATGTAAGCGTCTTATAAAGTGGCTTTTTTGGCTTGTTTTCTCGGAACATTTTTATTTGATTTAACATAGTTTTTTAGTGTTAAAAAGCTTATCTCCGTTAGTGTCAATTTCAACACTTGTTTCAATAAAACTACATCTTCTTTTGATGGAAGTACCCATTTTTGAAAAACCTATTTCGTTATCTGATAAGATAAAAACACTTGGAGTTTTTATCTTTAGGGCTGATGCCATAAGTCTATTTATAATTAAATACTTTTTGGATAATAAAAAAACAAGATTATATAAATGTTCCGAACCTACATTATCAATAATAATTAAATCAGTTTCTTTATTAGTTGCTCCCATTGATGATAGACTTATTTCAGAACGTCCATCTAAAAGAACAACATTATCAAATTTCATCGCCATATTTTTAGCTAAAAAAGTTTTACCAGTTCCTTGTTTTCCTGTAATTACTTGTATTTTATTTTTCATCTTATTTTTATTTTTTAAATTAATTTTTTAATAAACAGGGCGGTTTTAAACACCCTTATTTAATTTTATAAATATCCAAGTAAGATTCTAGGTATTCGGTTAATTTGTTGGTTTTGCTATATTCCTCAATAATATAAAAAATACAGTTACCTAAAGATTCTGCTTTACCCAACAAAAGCCAGTATTCAGCGTCTTTAGAGCTATCTAAACTATCTTTATCTTGATCTATTTGTTCAATTTCCAAATCAAACTTTTTAATTAACTTTTCTATTTCCATTTTATTAATTTTTAGGATTTATTATTTTTTATTATATATTTGAGTATATAACTCGTTTATTTTTTTATAAACTTCTTTATTATCGTAATTATCTTTGCCGATTTTTTCAACGCCATT
>NZ_OENA01000039.1 GCF_900239185.1 Tenacibaculum finnmarkense | reverse complement strand
GTTTGGACCAAAACGTATCGTTATGATAGGTTCATTACTACAAGCAGTTGCAGTGTTTTTATTAGTGTTTTGTACTACACTAAACCAATTAATGGTCATTGAAGTAATAATAGGACTATCATTCCCTATTATATACGGCGCAGATTCTAAATGGATAATAGCAAATAAAGGTGATGAAAAATCAGAGTATTTTAATCAATCTTTATTATGGATTAGCCAGTTAGTTAGTGCATTTATTGGATGTTTATTAATTAATACTCCTGAGATAGGTTGTTATTTAAGTTCTTTTTTATATTTAATAGGATTTATACTAGCTTACTTTACAAAAGATATCAATAGAAAAGAAACTGTCTTTTTAAATTTTAGTATCAGTAATTTCAAACAGTTATTAACTAAGATTAGTCCTTTTTATTTTTTTATTTTTATAATAGCTTTGGGAGTGGCCTCTACATCTTCTTGGGTTTTTCAAATGTTTGCATTAGAAGTTTTAGAAAAATCAGAAATTTATTTTGGAATCATTCAAATAAGTGCTGCTCTATTTTCTTTATTAGGAAATTTCTTCGCTCAAAAACTAAATAGATTACCTAGAAAAAAAGATGTTTATTTTTTAGGATTAATACTTATACTTTACATAATATCATTTACAGTATTTAATTTTTTAATTTTAAATTTAATACTACTGTGTATAATTTTAATTATAAGGGGAGCTATAAACGCAATAACAAAAGTATATATTGTAAATAAAGCTTCTGCAAGTGATCCCATAGCTATATGGATGTTTTTTGTAAATGGAGGAGCTAAAGTTTTTCAAACGCTTACGTTAGTTCTGTTGGGAAGCTTCATGTAATAAAGGGAATTATTTAATCTAACCTAATTTTTTTTCTTTGTTTATATCAACATTACAATTTTATTTAATAAGGAAAAAGAATGTGAAATCATTTAATCTGAAATTTTCAGTAAACTAATAACAAAAAAATATAAAAAATGAAAAAAAAAATTACTTTACTTTTATTTATTTTATTTGTGAGTCAATTATTTTCACAACATAAAATAAAAGGAAAAGTAACAAATATACTACAAGAACCAATGATATTTGTAAACACTATTTTATTAGAAGAAGACAATTTAAAACTAGTAAAAGGAGAAATATCAGATGAAAAAGGATTTTTTTTATTAAATAATATAAAAAAAGGAACATATTTATTAAAAATAAGTTTAATAGGATATAAAGAAATTCAGAAACAAATTACGATACTAAACGAAGATATTGATTTAGGGCTAATACATTTACAAGAAGAATTGTATGAGTTAGAAACTGTACATATAAAGGCTAAAAAACAAATAATAGAACAAAAAATTGATCGTTTAACAGTTAATGTAGAAGGTACATTAATCGGTAATTCGGGAAGTGCTTTAGATATTTTAGAAAGACTTCCTGGTGTAGAAGTAAGTTCTGATGGTGGTTCTTTAACTTTAAATGGTAAATCGGAAGTAGGGGTTTTGATTAATGACAAATTAACTAGAATTCCTATTTCTTCATTATTAAAGATATTAAGTAGTACGAGTGCTAAAAACATTAAAAATATAGATTTAATAACTAATCCATCTGCCAAATATGATGCAGAATTTACAGGAGGGCTTATTAATATAAATCATAGTAAAGTTACTACTGAGGGAGTTAATGGGAGTCTGTTGTTAGGTTTTGGCTACGGTCGTGGAGATAAAGAAAGTATAGGGGGAAGTTTAAGTATAAGAAAAAGCAAAGTAAACTTTCATGGTAATGCAAGTTTTGATAGAAATGATAATCCAAGAACATATATAAACTCTTCAACGATTAGAGATGGAATAAATCAGATATATACCCAAAACAGAAGCGATAGAAGTCCCATAATTACTGGGTATAATGCACAATTAGGCCTTGATTATTATATTAACGAAAATGTAATTTTAGGAGGAATGCTTAGTGGTAATAGAAGTCTTTATAACCAAAATGTAATAGCAAATGGGGCTTCCTTCTTTAATAATCAAGAAGTAGAAAGATTTAAGTTTTTAAATTCAGAAAACAGCAGGAGGGATTTGATGATTGGAAATTTAAATTTAGAATTAAAATTAGATACTTTGAGTACTCTCGATTTTAATCTTAACTTTTTGAATTATTATAATGAAAACCCAACAGATTACGACACTACTGTTACTAATTCTCAATCAAATATAACCTCTAAAGAATTTTTTACGGCATCTAAAAATACACCTGTAAATATATGGGTTGGTAAAATCGATTATTCAAAAAAAATAACTAATAAATTAAATTTAGAATTTGGTAGTAAATTAACTAATTCTGAACTAGATAATACTGTTACTGTTCAAGATTTGGTAACAGATACTTTTATTATAAATGAAAAATTAAGTGAAAAATCGAATTTATTAGAAAATATATGGGCTTTTTATTCATCATTAGATTGGAAAATTAATGAGAAGACAAATATAAATATAGGATTAAGATACGAGTATTCAAATCAAAAAATAGAAATAGAAAGTAACGGAAAAGTATTAGACTCGAATTTAAGCAAATTATTTCCTACTATTTTTATGTCGAGAAAGTTAGGGGATAGAAGTCTGTTTCAAGTTTCATATGGCCGAAGAATTTCACGACCTACTTATTTTGATCTAGCTCCTTTTTTACTGTTCCTAGATCCAAATACTTTCTTTCAGGGAAACATTAATTTAAAACCATCTATTAGTAATACAATTACTTCTAATTATAAATATAAAAAATATTTAGCATCTTTTCAGTTTACTAATGAAGATAACGCTATAGTAAGAAAACAAACTGTTTTTACAAATGGTACAAAGCAACAAACTATTACTACTTTAAACTTAGATTTTTTAAACACTTATTCTTTAAATCTTGTCGCTCCAATTAAGGTAACACCTTGGTGGAAAATGGAAAATACATTTCAATTGACGTATATAGAACAAGAATTTGAAGGTAAAAAAAGTAATGATGATTATTTTTCTGTAAGAACTTCCCAAAATTTCAATATTTCTGATGATATTGAAATTCAGTTGTTTGCAAATTATAATTCAGAAAGATTATCAGGAACAACAAAAATCGATAATTTTCAAAGGATAAATATTGCTATAGAAAAGAAAATAGAACGTTGGAATAGTAAGATACAATTAAGCTTTAATAATATCTTTGAAAAAAAACTTAATTTAATAACCAATCAAAATATGAATACTTCTCTTTTAGAGTATAGATACGAACCTAGAATTCTTAAAATTACATTTACTCATGATTTTGGTCATTCGAAAGTAAAAAAAAGAAATAAGAAAAAAACAGGAATAAAAGAAATTAAACAAAGAATTAATTAATTATTAAATGTTGTTTTTTTGTGAGAAGGAATATTAATTATCAAATGCCTTTTATAATTAATATTCCTTTTATGTGATGTAATAGGTTAGAATGTAGAGTTTAAATTACTTTCGTAATAATAGTTAATTTTATTTGTATTTAACATAACGCTCGTTATGTAACAAGTTTATTCAATGTTTGTCAGCTCATTAACTTTTTAAACTCTCCTTTTTTTCTTTTCTTAGTCCTTTTACTTACACTTTTATATGAAAAAGCAGCTGGAGAGCTTTCAATCTGTAACTTAGTTTTTAGAGGTGTTATTATCTAATAACTTTCTATTCTCCTCTTGCATTTCATTAATTCTTTTCAAGCGAATATCATTAACAAAAGTGGAGCTCTCTAATTCAAGAGCTAAAATTTTTTGAATAGCATCATATTCAAATTTTCCAGTTTCATTTACAGCCGTTTTTTGTTCTTTAAAAAACTCTTGTAAACTATCAAAATCTAATAAATCAAATTCAATAGTTACTTTTTCTTGGGATTGGTTTAATATTTTCATAATCTATTTAATTAGTATATTTTAATAGTAATATATTTATATAATAATATATGTTTATATAAATATAGCTTTAACAATCTCCATTTATAATTCTATTATACTTATAGAATAAATAAAATATTTTTGTTTTATGTTTTGTATTTAAAGTTTTCGGATTTTTGAGATAGCCTTCTATTTTATCTATACCATACTTTACTCCAGTATGAGAATTTTGTTTAAATAATTTTGAAAGGACTGTTAAATTAAAAGTTTTATCTTTCTTTTTTATTTTCTCTTGATAAAGAAAATACATAATTAAATCTCTAATTAATGTAATATCATACTGAAGGCTATAAATATTTTCTTCAGGATATAATTTTGAAAACTCATTTAGATACTTATTGTATTTGATCTTTAGGTTTTCTTTTCCTTTAAAGAACTCTTCTTGTACTGGTTCTATATAGTTTATTTTTAAACTCTCCATTATAATATAAATATTTCTTGTTGTGTCCGTTTTATATAAACTATCTCTTTTGGTTGTGTCCGTTTTATTTTCTTACACATTTACATAAAAAAACAGCTGAAATTATTTTAATATGTAACTTAGTTCTAGAGGTGTTAATATTTATTTTTGAGTGAAATATTCTTTAATAACAGCATCTAAAATTAAAGCTTTTAATGTTGTTTTTCTTTTTATTGCAATCATTTTTAAATCATCCAATAAATCTTCTCTAATAGCTAAATTGTATTTTTTTTCAATGGGCTTCACTTCCCCTGCAGAAGATACTTCTTGAAAAGGTGTTATAACCTCCTTTTTTCTATCCACAGCTGATTTTACTTTTTTAGCAAATAAATCGTCTTTACTCATAATGTGTGTATTTGTGTTTAAGTGTTTTTACACTAAAGTGTGTTTATGTAAATGTGTCTTTATACAAGTTTAGATATAATCTCTAAAGAAAGATTATCAATTTCTTTTTGTGCCTTATTGTCTAATTCTAAGGTTATATAGCCTCTTTGGTAGGCTATCCTATTATGTATTTTAGTTTTAGCAATGGGTATATTATAATCATCTAAAACACCAGAAATTTGTTCTAATATTTTTGTTTTTTGTTCAACCATATTAAAAACAATCAAAGACTCTTTTTCTTTTCCAAATCCTTTTATCATGTTAATTGTTTTCTCCATAGAATAAAAATCAGGTAACCCAATCTTAGTAGGAATTAAAATTAAATCAGCATTTTTAATTATAGAGGGAAGTTCCTTTGATAAATATGGAGGAGTATCTATGATTAAAAAATTGTATTTATTCTTATCAATCGTATCTAAATCATCAATAGTGTAAGTATCAATATTAGAGTTTTCTTTAAAGCTATGTAAAGTCCCTTGCAAGTCAGTATCTACAAAAGCAATTTCTGATACTTCTTTGAATTTTAAACCTAAATAATAAGCTAAGGCACTTTTACCTACACCTCCTTTTTGGTTTGATATAACAATTGTTTTAAACATAATATGTATATGTGTATATGTATATGTGTATAAAAATGTAAATATACATTTTTATTTAAAAATTTAACTATATTTGTCTAAAATTAAATCTTTTATGGAAGAGCCTTTTGAAATAAAAAAAACATATGATTATAAAAAGAATAGTAAAAAGGTAGTTAATGTACCTAGAAATATTCAAGACATTATGGAGAGTTCGGTAAAGGATTCATCTATTAGTATCCATACATTGAGAATATTTTCACTAATACTTTCAAGAGCAAAAGGGAATGAAATTAAAGACAAAGATCAATACACTTTGTTTTCTGATGAATTTCTATTTGAAAACAATACGGCAATTAGATTTAACTATAAATTAAGTGATTTCGCACCAAAAGGAACTACAAGCTTTGCTCATGTAAAACAAGCTTTAAAAGAGCTTGTAACCTATCAAATAAACATACCTAAAAAGATAACAAGACCAGATGGAAGTAAAATCACTTTCTTTAGTGGAATGATTTCTAATTTAGTAATGGAGGAGCAAGGAAAAGTTTCTTTTGATATGAGTTCTTATTGGTACTGTAAATTTATGTACACAATGGCAGGTTTTAATAAAAATTTAGTTGATTTATTTTTTAAATCTAAAGATGTAAAAGATATTGTTTTTTATACTTTTTTAACTAAAATTACGGCAGCAGGAACTACTATAAAAATTGAAAATTTGAATAAAAAATTCAATTTAAATTTTGAGCATTATTCAGAACTTGAAAGAACTTTTTTAAAACCTATGAGAAGAAAACTAAATAGAATAAGTGATATAAGTTTTAATTACTCTAAAGTAAATAATCTATTAGTCGCTATAAAGCCATATCAAACATCTATTGAAGATAGTAAATATTTAGAATCAAGACCTCAATTAACTTCTTTATCAGAACAAAAAAAGATAAACAATAAGCTAACTTACTTAAAAGACAAACACAATTTAACTGTTAATAATTTACAGCTGTTAAAACCTATATTTACTAGATATTCTTTTAGTTTTATTAATGAGATACTAAATGAAAATAAAAAAAACCTTCACGAGTTAAGGGGAGATATATTCTTAGATAGATTTACTAAATTATATATGCTTAAAATCCAAAAGGAAAACGACAAACCCAGTAAATAAAGAAAAGTAAGCTATTTTTAAGCTACAATATAATAGACACAATAAACATATTTGTTATGTTTATTGTGTCTATTTCTGTTCTAAAAAAGGGATATTGTAAGCTACAATTATTTAAAAGCTTAGAAAACATAAAAAAGAGGTGTTTCAGCTATTTTTAAGCTACAAAAAAATCTAGACTATTTTAAAAATCACAACTATTTTTAAGCTACAAAAAAAAGGAGTTAAAGTATTGATAGATAGTAATTAATGATTTGAAAAAGTTAAAAAAGTTTGTTTTAAAAACTTTAAAAAAGTTAAAAAGTCAGGAAACTATTTTTAAGCTACAAAAAAAACGTCCTTTTTTGAGATGAAAAATTGAAAAACTAGCTATTTTTAAGCTACAAAAAAATAACCATAACACACTTAAAAACAGTGATTAATGATTACTAAAAGTTAAAAAAGTGTTTTTTTAAGTGTTTAAAATAAAAGAAAATAGTCGCAAACTATTTTTAAGCTACAAAAAAAACGCTTAAAACTATTTTTAAGCTACAAAAAGACAATATCTGTACTACAAATTAAGAAATTTTTAAGCTACAAAAAAATAACCATAAGGTACTGATAATTAGTTGTTTGCTTTTTTATTTCTTGAGAAACTACACCTCCATTAAAAAGTATTAAAAAACATATTAATAAAAAAAGAGAATTGGAAACAAACAATGCAACCAACCAGCACTCCAAAAAAAAATAAAAAGTTTTTAAGAGAAATTTTTGAAGGAAAAATTTTTGCTCGTGAGCTGCTTCGAGGAATCGAAATCGGACACGTGAGAAAGTTTGGATTTTTGCGTTCCCGTGTTTCCGTTGAGTAAACTAGGGCGGATTTTTGCATTTTTTTAGCCTTTTAAGTATCTTTTAATAGATTTTTATCGTTTAATCAACCGTTAGTATTGTTTTATTTTTTAAGTCTATTACGTGGCTTTATTTTAGGTTTGTGTAAAAAAGGCTCGTTTTTGTTCTTTATCTCGTAAAAACTGCACCAAAATACACCAAGCCAAAAAGAAAATTTTGTCTTGCTTTAATTCTTGGTTTGGTTTTACTTCACTAAATTCAATTGCAAAAAAAAAGAAACTCATAATTGAGTTTCTTTTCTTGTACTTTAGTCGTAACTAAAAGTTAACTTTTAGCTAAAAAAAATATAGTGATTATATTAAACATAATACATATATGTTTAATATAATTATTTAGCGTGTTTAGACATAGCTGCTGCCGTCATTCCTGCGGTAGCCCCTCCAGTAGCTAAAACTGTTGCTCCACCTACGGCTGCTTTTCCAATTCCTGCTAAAGCACTTGCTCCATTCATTGCTGCTAATCCACCTAAAGCTCCTGCCATTGATGCTCCTGCTCCTTGTATTATTGTTCCTGCTGCGGTTGTTGTTAAGGTAATTGCCTGATATGCACATATAAAACAAACAATACTTAGCCAAACAATTTCGCCACTAGCTAAAGAACCCGAAGTAATTAAAGTTGCTATAATAAGTGTAATAAAACTTATGATTGCATTAAATATGGGAACCCATAAAATAACATTCAATAAATTTAGCATGTACGTTTTCCAAGTACTTTCAAAGCCCGGTATCATAGATACTAAAAACACGAGTTTTGTTCCGGCGATCATAACCCCTAGTAAAACCTTTACCATAAAAGCTAAAACAAAAGTAGGGATAGCGAGAATACAAACAATAAGCGTTGAAAAAAGTGTAAAATATCCATACTTAAAAATCATGGCTACAAATAAATCATACACATATATTTCAGCGACTTTAAAGGAATACCTTATACCACGAGTTAAATCAAGACTAGAACCAGCTCTTTTTTCTTCATCTGCTTCTTGTTTTCTAATTGCAGTAACTTTACCCATTCCTTTTTTATAGTCAGCAACTAAAGAGTTTGCTAATTCTGTATCTAAAGTTCTTGCTATTTTTGTTAAAGAATCGCCTTTTAAATTTTGATTTAACCCTACAACTCTCCCAACAATTTCGCCTGAGAAAATAAAAAGTACAACGACTCCTAAATAGCTAAAGAAACCAGTAAATGCTTGTACATTATCAAATCTTTCTGTTTTTAGAAAATGAGTAATTAGTTTATATATAGCTCCAATTACGGCAAATATTGTCAAACCTAAATAGATGTGTTCAAACATTCCTTTATTTCCAAAAGGTAAAACAGCAAGGGTATCTACTGAATGGATTTGAGCCTTGGTAATGTATTGTAAAATCATTCTAGGAGTTTCTACCCATTGAAATATATTCAAAAAAGCAGCTTGAAAAGCTACAGCACCCGTAAGACTTCCGTCTGTAACTTTTCCTAAAAGACTTATTAAAGAATTAAAGGCAGGCGTGTCGCTACCAGTTTGAGTATTTGCTTTAGTTAAAGCAAATACATAATTTCCTAAAAAGATCATTGGAACTAAAACAATTCCAATCATTTGTTTTTTACTCAAACTGCCAAACCATTTTTTTAAGGCAGAACGAACCAATTTATAAGAAGATATATCGCTATTAAATTTGTCTGTAAAATTATATTTTTTTTTCAAAGTCAATATTAATTTTTAGAGCCAAGTGCATTAATTTTTCTTCTTCTTTCCTTTAATATTTCGGCATATTCTTTTCTAAAATCTGCTTGTTTTTGATGGTATTCTATATCTATAGTGTTAAAGTATTTTTAGTAGATGTATTGCTTATTAAATCTTCAATTTGTTGTAGTTTTTCAAGAATTTCCTCTAACACATTTTCTCTTTGGAAATCTGACATATTAAAAATATCATCAGAAATAACTTGAATTGCTTTATCTACTAATAATCCAGTTGTTTCTAAAATTGTATTTCTTATTTGAGCAGCATTGTTGCTTGAAAAATCTGCATTCGAATTACTTGAAAGCGTTCTAATTTTTCTTAAAATTCTTTTTTCAGTATCATATATTTGAACAACAGTTTGTCCGTTTTTAATATATCCCGCAACTTTTCTTAATTTATCCGCAGCATCTATTACTTCATTTAGTTGTTTTAGATTTGTTAGATAATTTTTTACTGTTTGTAATTTTGTTTGTAAAGCAGTTGCAGAAGCTGTTGCTTGTTGCGTGTTTGCTGTTACTAATAAAGTTGAAAGAGTTGGAGATTCAACGACTATTTGAGCGTGTGATTGAACTATATTCAATAGTAAAGTCACAAACATTATTGTATATTTTTTCATAATATAAAGTTTGAAATTTTTACTATTTTATTTTTTTATTTGTTCTATAAAGTTGTCTAAATTTTCTGTTTTCTTTTTATTTTGAATAAAGAACAAACCCTTTATTCATTTCTTTTTTATATTCATTTACCACACTTTCAGGATATAGTTTTTTTATAAAACCATAACTAGTTTCACTTAGTTTATTTGATATTTTAATTTTCTTTTCAATAGAAAAAATGGTGTAACTATTATACTTTATTTCTGTAGGAACATAAAATTCAGCGACACTATGTAGCCAATCATTTTCTAATTTAAAATTAACAAGTTTTGTGTTTTCTAAACTTTTACCTCCAGAAACATTTGAGAAATCTGAAGCTAAAAAGAAAAATCTTTTTTCTTTTGGTAAACGTAAATATTTCACTTTTTTACCTGCAACAAGGCTATCAATAATTTCAAGAACTGGAGTTCCATTTTTTTCAAAAGAGAAAGTTCCTACTAATTCTGGTGTTGGTTCGGTGGGGTTTTTACTTTCCTTTTTATTACTACAAGAAGCAACAAAAGAAATTAATAAAAAAGTACCGACTAAAATACATTTTTTCATAATATAATTGTTTTATTTATTCAATTTCAAAGATACAAATATTTTACTATATTTACCAAACTTTTTTAAAGGTTAAGTTTATAGGTCAAGGAGTGGGATGTGATATACAAAAACCTACGATATTTTATATATCACATCCCAAACCTTGCTTTGTTCCTAACGTCACAAAGAAAAAAAAACTCACTCTAATGGATAACAATAACTGGCTCGATGATGTTGAAAACTGGAAAAATGAAACAGAAAAAAATGAGCAGGAAAAGAAAAGAATTTCAAGGTTAAGGGAAATAGGAAAGCTTGGTGGACGACCAATAAAAACGAATTCAAGAAACAAACAAGTAAACGTAAGATTTACCGAAAAGGAGTTTTTAAATATAAAAGAAAAAGCAGAAAAATTAAATATTTCTGTATCAGAATTTATAAGAAATTCAGCATTAAATAAAAAGCTTCCAAACTTAGAAATAGACAAAACATTAACTACTTATGCTCTTAATTTTTCAAGGATTAAAAATATTTTTAAATCAGAAAAGGTACAAGAAAAAAAGTTTATAGAGATTGAAAAAGAATTAAATGTTGTTATAAAATTGATTAAAAACTATTTATCATTATGAGTTTAATCGCTAATGCAACATCAGTTGCGGGAAGTTTAAAAAGTGCATTATATAAAGAAGATATTCTTAAAGATGTAGAATTAATTATACAAGAAAATATGAGTGGAGAAACTCCACAAGAAAGATGGGACGAATTAAGGTTTGTTGCTTCTTTTAATAAAAGAGCTGAAAAAAAATTTGTAGAAAATGTGTTAAGTCCTATAAAAGAAAAAGGAGTAAAATTAACTCAAAAAGAATGGAAAGAGTTAGCAGAAGATTATGCAAAAGAAATGGGTTTTACAAATCAATGGTATGCCGTTTTACACAAAAATACGGATGAACCACATTTACATATTTATGCAAATAGAATAAATTTTAGCGGAAAAAATACAATTAATGATTCTTATATAGGAAAAAAAAGTGGAGAGGTTGCAAATAAATTATGTAAAAAAAGAGGTTGGAAAACAGCAAAAGAATTGACTAAGGAAAAGAAAAAAACAATCAATAATTCAATAGAAAAACATTCAGAAACGGCAACAAATTGGGATGAATTTATTGAGTTAATGTATAAAGATGGCTATAAATTTGAATTAAATTATAATGCAAAAGGTTTAAACGGAGCAAGAATTATTCCTTTAGATGAAATTAAATTAAAGCAGGAAATGAGCAGGAGAGAATCTTTAGCAAAAAAAGGTTACAAGCTATCTTCTTTGATTGATAGAGAAGAAAAAAAAAAAGATTTATCAGAGAAAAAACAAGGCTTAAAGTTATCTGAAGTAAATATAAAAACAAAAATTAAATTGATAGAAGAAAAGATAAATAATAACAATTTAGAGCAAACAAAATCAAAAAAAATAAAGCATTAAATCATGGAAGAAGAAGAAAAAAAACACCCATTACAAATAGCATTAGAAGGTATTCTAAAAGCTAATAAAGAGCAACATTTATTAGTTGAAGAAGTTAAAAAAATAAGGGAAGAAACAAATAATAAAACGAGTAATGCTATTATTCATTTAACAGAAATTTCAAGAATTATTAAATCAGCTCCAGATGATTTAATTTCAGAGTTTGATAGAGTTAGTGAAGAAAGCTCCAGTAAACTTACTGCCAATTTCGATACTGCTCTAAAAAGCTCAAATAAATTATTTAAAAGAGTTTCTAAGGTTTCATTAATAATTTGCTTCTTATCTTTTTTAACAGCAGCATAAAGCCTTTATTTTGCTATTGATTTTTACAAAAAAAGTGTGTTAAGTAGGGAAGAAGTAAGAAGCGAAATTTTAAAAGAATTTGAAGATAAAAATTTAGGGATCTATGATGTAGATTTTTATACAGCATTATTATCAGAAAAAAACATGCTATCTTCTTTTAATAATAAGTATCCAAGCAAAATAAATAACTATAAAGTATATAGAGAAGGAGTTGTTTCAACAGCAGGAACACCAGTATTTGAAAATATTAAATCAGCTAAAATAATAAAGGGTAACTAAAGCTCTTATCAATTAAAAACCTCTGGACCGAAAGACAGGGTACTGAAAAAGTCCTTTAATTAGAAAAAGTAGTCAAAGATTATATAAATTAACTTTTGACTACTTTTACATCAAAGTGTAAAGCGCTTATTTACAATTAGTTACGAGTTGTGTGTTTTTTTTATAAAACTAATTTCATAGTCATATTTTAACATTAATCTAAATATGGTTAGTTTTTCAGTGCCCTCTCCGAAAGACTAGGGGTTTTTAATTATATTTCATACCAACTTGCGCCAGAGTTTTAGCATGTTTTTTTATTATCCATATTGCCGAAGCTTCTAACTGGTCAACTCGTGGATGGTATATCCAACTAGGGATTTTAATTTTTAATTCGTGTACTATGTTTTACTGGGGATTTGGTAACATTATTGGCTTGAAACCAATATGAAATAACATTAATTGAGTTATACGCTTAGTGTCTGTTTTATTTGATCTTGGTAAATAGGCTTAGAAATTACCATTCTGTTTATTGTTTTATGAAAGATGCTTTGTTGAAATTGTGATCTATTAATTCTAAAACAGAATTCATCAAAATAGACTTGTATATGCCATTTACTTACATGAGTTGGTATTGCTCTTAACCAAGATTTTACTTGCATGATTACAATATGTAATTGTTTAAAATTCTTTCCATTATTACTATATTTCTGTTCAATATTATAAATTTCTTTTAAAGGTTCATATCCTCTCCACTTATCGGTCACTATTTTTGCAGACGTACTAATATGTTCTTCAAAAATTGGTGTTAAAGATTTTGCAGAATAATCTTTTAGACCCTTGATATATACTCGTTTTACTTTATTATTATCAGTTAATTCTACTGCTATCACTTCCTTTTTCGTATCATAACTTCGACTTTGTTTCCCTTCTTCTTTTCCGCCAACGGTAAACTCATCAACATGGACTAATTTCGATAAAGGATATTTTTGGCTACTTGCCATTGCTTTTCTAACTTTTCGCATAAAAGACCATGCAGTTCCTTGACGAATACTAAATCGTTTTCCCATTTGAATACTAGAAACACTTTTACTACTTGTGCTCATTTCAAAAACTACACAAAATGCTTTTTGTAAACCAAATTTCACTTTATGAAACAGCGTATTAGCCGTTGCGCTTTCTACATGATGGCATGAATAACAATGATAATTATATCCAGCTTTTTCACAGCCTTTTGTATGACTACATTTACTACAAATAAATCCATCTTGCCATTTTATTTTCGCTAAATAAGCCTTGCAAGCTTCGTCGTTAGGTAATTTTTTTATAAAGGATAACATATCTTGTCCTGTAAATTGAAGCATAAGTCAATGTTTTAGTACAATAATATACGGAGATTAAATGACTAACTCAAAACATTAATTCAAGATTGTGGATTTATAGCTTCTTGAATTATTTTTTTTAGTAGTGTTAAAAAAAAAATGTATGTTTGCTCATCAAAAAAATGCTAGGAAAAATATAGATAATTGCTATACCTTCTAAATTTTTTCATTTTTTATTAAACACAATGCTATTGTCGAATAATGTTATTGTCGAATAATGCTATTGTCGAATAATGCTATTGTCGAACAATGTTATTGTCGAACAATGCTATTGTCGAACAATGCTATTGTCGAACAATGCTATTTAAATTAAACTATAAATAATAATAACTATGAGTAAATTAAAAGTAGTGATTAGCGGATCATATGGGAAACATTTGAATGGAATGTTAGAATTAAAAGAATTTTTAACAAATCAATCTATTGAGGTTTTAGCACCTGTAAGTGGTATAGATCCCGATGAACCAGATGATTTTATTATAATGAAGGATGACCCTGTAACTGACCCAAGAACATTACAAGATTCTGTTTTTGCAAAAATGAGAGCATCTTCTTTCCACATAATGTTTAATGAAGGAGGGTATTTAGGTAAAGCAGCCATTTTTGAATTGGGTTATGCAGCAGCTATTGGTCTTCAGATATTTACAACAGAGGAAGTGACTGATCCTAATTTAAAAGTGTATACACGTCAATTATCAGAATTATATCCAGATTGGAAAAAAAACTAAGCTATTATGACTAATATATGTATAATCGATATTGGTAGTAATACGATTAAATTCCATGTGAAATCTAATGAAGATATTCATTTCAAAAACAGCTATAACATTAGTTGGAATATCTTAGATAGAAAAAGGGATGATAATTATTTTGACGAAATTTTAGGTAAAATAAAAAAAATTGTTACTGATTTTGATGAAATAATAGCAATAGGAACAGAAGCTTTACGAAATAATGCTACTCTTGAAAAAAGGATTATTAAGGGGTTTAATGAATTAAATATCAGTTACAAAACTATAACTCAAGAAGTCGAAGCTGAGTTGATTAAATCGGCAGTATACAAAGAGCCTGCCTACAAAGGCTTAAATATTATTAATGTTGGTGGGGGGTCTATTCAAATCATAGATACTTCAGATAATATTTTTCTATTTAAGTTTGGTATTTCTTTTCTTAATTCAGAGTTTAATCTAAATAAAACACCAAGCGAAAGAAAAAGCGATGAGTGTATTAAATGGATAGAAAATCAATTGCCAGAATTAACGAATAGTTTTATTTATTCAGGAGGAGAAAAGAAATATCTCGAATCTATGAATATTAAGCTTCAACAAGAAGGATATTGTTTACAATCTGATTTTAAGGAATTGCATACTTCAATGCTAATTAAACCTATAGATGATTTAAAAAAACATTCACCATTTGATCCAGATTGGATGCAAGGCGCAATTGCTTCAAATTGTATTGTTTTGGCAATTATGAATAAAAGTAATTCTAATACATTCTTACCTAGTGATTTGAATATATCTAATGGGGTATATGAAGTATTATTAGAAAAAGAAACAAAAGTCTTAATTTAATAATTAAAAGGCTTTATCAAATTTGATAAAGCCTTTTTTTCGACTTTTAAGGAAACTTTATAAATATATGAAAGACCTAAATAAAATTTTTTTAATTAAAACAATTTTAACATCAAATGTTTATTTAATTGTTTTTTTTAAATTACTAACAAGTAATGGTATTACTCAAGAACAAATTATTTATGCCATAAGCTTGGGGACCTTTTTCATGATTTTTGGTGATGCTATTAGTAGTTTTTTAGTTGACAAGTTTGGACCAAAACGTATCGTTATGATAGGTTCATTACTACAAGCAGTTGCAGTGTTTTTATTAGTGTTTTGTACTACACTAAACCAATTAATGGT
>NZ_OENA01000077.1 GCF_900239185.1 Tenacibaculum finnmarkense | reverse complement strand
TGAGTGAAAGAAGATGTCATTACCTGGGGAGGTCTCCAAAATCACGAGTTGGTTATGGAGAAGTCAGCAGAGGTCATAGTACCTACAGGAAACGAGCAGAGGAAAGATCTCACAAGGTCTCACAAGTAGGGAAGGACTGAACATTAAATTACGTTGCAATTCAAATAGGATGCCTAGCTAGCCTATTTTTAAACCAACAGAAGTTAACAAATTATTAAATCTATGATTGATAAAATACTAGAAGTTACAAACCTTTTTAAAGCATCACGTCAGGTGGAGCGAAATAAAGGAGCGTGCGGAATTGATGGTATGAAAACAACGGAATTATCAGCTTTTATAGCTGAAAACCGTTCTGAAATACTCGAAATTATCAGCAAAAACGGCTACGTACCAAACTCAATTTTAGGAGTAATGATTCCAAAAGGAAAGGATAAAACCCGACTTTTAGGAATCCCAACAGTAGTAGACAGATGGCTACAACAAGCGGTAAATCAACAATTAATGGTTCAATTTGAATACGATTTTGAACCTTTTAGTTTTGGATTTAGACCGAAAAAGAACATCCAAAAGGCAGTATTACAAGCTCAGCAGTATATCAATAATGGTTACCAAGATATTGTGGATATTGACCTGAAAGGGTTTTTTTGATGAAGTAGACCATTGCATTTTATTACAACTTATTTATCGCAAGGTGAAATGTCGAACAACCATGCGTTTAATCCGAAAATGGCTAAGAGCTCCTATTTTAATCAATGGGAAACTTCAAAAGCGCAGAAAAGGAATCCCGCAAGGAAGCCCAATAAGTCCATTATTATCTAACATAATGTTAGACGTTTTGGATAAAGAAATGAAAAAAAGGGGTCTGTTATATGTCCGCTATGCGGATGATTTTAGCATTTATGCAAAGACCAAACGTGAGGCAAAACAAATAGGAAATATAGTATTTATCTTTTTAAGAGATACATTAAAATTACCTATAAACCGCGCCAAAAGTGGCATCCGCAGACCCGTAAATTTTGAGTTATTAGGACATGGTTTTGTGCCAATCTACAAAAAGGGCGTAAAAGGACAATATCAGCTTGTAGTAGCAAAGAAAAGTTGGGCAAAGTTTAAGCGTAATCTAAAGAGTATTACCAAGAAAACAAAGCCAATATCAGTATCAGAACGCCTAGAACGGCTTAATCAAGTCTGTCGAGGTTGGATGAACAATTACCGCTTAACGAGCATCTATGCAAAAGTAAAAAAGCTAGATGAATGGTTAAGAAATCGGTTACGATATTGCATTTGGCACGATTGGAAAAAGCTTGAAAGGAAGCGTAAAAACCTAATCATGTATTGTCCTGAAATAGGTTGACCTTTTTTTTGAATTTATAAGGTTAATAATTCCAGATTTTTTTTATTTCTTCGATACGATTTATATTCGATA
>NZ_OENA01000007.1 GCF_900239185.1 Tenacibaculum finnmarkense | reverse complement strand
GTCAATGCTTCACCGTATATAGTAACCTTAATTCTCTCTTTTATTCTTTCTGATTATATATCAAATGTATTAAAAGACAAACTTAAGACGTGCATAATTCATTGCTTACATCGTTTTTCTTTTGGAAAAACCTCGTAAACATTAAAATTTGGCTTTATTAATTATTTGTTGTTAAATTCACGCAAACAAATCATGCACAAACACGTTACCACCAATTTGAGAAATAAACGAAATTACAGAAATATTTAATAAATATTCAAATATAGATTTATCTGAATTTTCAAAAACGGAAATCGAACTAAATGAATTCATAATTAAATTTTCTAAAGATTTAGGAGAGTTAATTGATTTACTTTCAAGAGTAATAAATCACGAAACACATCCGAATTACTACAATTTAAATGAATCAACAATCGTTGGTTCAATTACAAGAATTGTAAAATTCTATCAAGAATATATAAAGTACCAAGAATTAAATAAACAAGAGATTCAGTCTTTGTTTATGAGACCAATGTACGAATCATTTATAATCACAAAATATCTGATAAAAAACGGAACTGAATCCCAAGAAAATTTTAGATTAGTTTCATATAGAGCAAGATATCAGAATTTTAAAAAATTAATGGAATTTGATAACAAAGAACATCCAATTATAAAACGTCAATTAATAAAATTAGAAACTAAACTAAATGTTGACGGATTTACAATGGATGATTTAGAATCAGAAAATAATAAGCCGTATAATAAAAAATGGAAATTAGATGGAAAATCTTTTCGAGCAATAAATAGCGAAGTTGATAATGACGATTTATATTCTTTTATTTATGGTGTAGGTTCTGATGCTGTTCACGGAAATTGGCAAGAAATAATTGATTTCCATTTGACAAGAAAAGAAAACGGATATTTTGGATTCCTAAATTATGAAAAATGTGATTGTAGGGTAATCGTCCCTATGAACTCAATAGTTATTGAAAGTCTTTTAGAATTTATGAATTGGAATAAATGTCTAACAAAAGAAATAGAAAATGGACTTACAAAAATGAATAAGTTTAGTAATTCATTTTATACTATTTGGGAAGAAAAATTTGGAGAAACATTAAAATAAAAACTGGTGGTAACAAAATATATAATTTATTGCTAGTACTCGCCTACTTACGAAAATCCTTAGGGGATTTTCTATTCCGTTTTTATTTACTAAATTTAGTGCTTCAAAAACGCAACAAACCATATATAAAACGTTACCTGTAATTACCAAAAATGAGAAAAACCCTACTTCTATTATTGATTTCAACATCTTTATTTGGACAAACAAAAATAGATTCAATTTTTTCAATTGAATTTCCTGCCACTCCTGAAAAAATGAAATTTTCTGAAGGAGCAGAAAAAGGAGTTGCGTTTTATTCTAATAATGAAAATGATTCTTTCGTCGTTATGAGTTTGATTACTGAGAATGGAGAAAGAGATTTTAAAAACAACTTGCCAAGTCCTGAAGGTTTGAAAAATGCATATGAGAAAATGATTGCTGTACAAATTAAGGCAATGAGGAAAAAGACTTTTATTTTTAAAGACTCGACGGAAATTGAAATCAAAGGTTTTAGAGGATACAAATTAACATATCAAGATGAAAATTCTAAAAAACAAATTGCTGAATCTGTATTATTACTAATTAACGGAATTAATTTTATTGCGACATACTCCAAAGTAAATGAATTCAATGAGGAAACTAAAAACAAATTCCTTAATTCAATCACAATAGATACTTCAAAAGAACCTAAACAAGTTGCCGAGAAATACGATTTGAAAGGGAATTTACTTGAATTATTTTTTAAAGGAATATTTTTAGTTGGATTATTCTATTTGTGGAGAAAATATATAAAAACTACAGGTAACAAAGAACTGAGCTAAAAAACAACTCTTTTCTTGATTAAGTTTATACATTATTATTCTAGGCTCATAATTCTATAAATTAGTTTTTTGAGC
>NZ_OENA01000075.1 GCF_900239185.1 Tenacibaculum finnmarkense | reverse complement strand
TATCGAATATAAATCGTATCGAAGAAATAAAAAAAATCTGGAATTATTAACCTTATAAATTCAAAAAAAAGGTCAACCTATTTCAGGACAATACAGCCAACCTAAAAAAGTAAGTGATTAACTAAAGTACATTGTGTACTTGCACAAAAAAAAACTATGTTCAAAGTAAAATTAATTATTGACAAAGAACACGAATTAAATGTTTTACGATATTCTATTGGTTTAGGCCAAGAGAAGGATATTACAGGGAGACCAACTACTAAACCTGTTTTAAACTTTCTTTCAGTAGTTGTAGAATCTGGCAGTAAAGTAGATTTTTTACACTGGATGATTTCTCCAATGTTAATGAAACAATTAGAACTTCACCTTCAAGAACGAGAAGGAGAAAGAACTAGAATTATTTATCTTTCTGATGCTAATCTGGTAGAACTTGACTCTACTTTTTCTGCCACAGGAAACATACCAATGACGGATACTTTGAAATTTACAGCGGCTGGACTGAATACCAATAATTCTTCTGTAGATTATTCTGCTTATTGGAGAAAAACTTGGTTAAACGAAAAAAATATTGAACCAACTGTTTTAGAAAAACAAGAACCACAATTTTTAGGGTATTATTTTAATAATGATAATGGAGAAAAAATTGAACAGAAAAAAATAAAAATAAATGATAAATTAAATTTAATTATTGAATCCGAAAAAGCAGAAGGAGAAATTGTCACAATCAACCTGAATGACAATCGATTAGATTATAAGTATAATGGTAACCTTTTAAAAAATGATATCCTAAAAGGTATTGAAATAATGGGAGACAAAACAGAAGTACGACTAATTGCAATTAAACAAAAAAAATAAAAATATGTCAGAAAATAAAAGAATAGGGATAGCTTCTTTTGATAGCGGTAGAGGTAATACAATGAAGATTATTTTTCCTAAAGTTGAAGAAGATTGCTTATCGAAATACTATCGTTTTAACCCTAAATCATATAAAGGAAGTAAATATTCAAAATATTTAAATAAGTTTTATAAAGATAGAGAAAGCTGGAATGCAATTTGCCCAAAAATTGAAGAAGGTCGATCTTTTGAATCTTATTTAAAAATTGATGGTTTAAATACACAAGAAGAAAAAGATGTGTTCGCTATAAATAAATTAAATAATGATTTCTTTGGAATTGCTATCCACCATTCAGGTAATGGAGGCTTAAATACAATGAAAAAAATACAAAATGACCATATTAATGGAGATAATCAAAGAGCAGATATATCGTATCATTTTGGAGTTAGTTTATCAGGAGAGGTTTTAGAAGGAAGACCAATAGGTATCAAAGGAGCTCATTTAACCAAATATAATACTGGAATTATTGGAATTGTTTTCTTAGCAGATTTCAAACATGATTGGTGGGATGTTGATGATGATATGTCTAAAGAAGCATTACAGTCTATAATTACTCTTATTAAAGCATTAAAGGAACAGTTCCCTAATATAGGAACTTTAGGAGGTCATAAGGAATGGAAAAATAATACAGATCGAACTTGTCCTGGCGAATACGGTTTAGATTATATAAAAGCTTTAAGAAAAGAATTAAAGTTAAAATCACCAAAAGAGACAGGTAATGGATAAGAGATCTTTTAATATAACCATTATCATTTTCTTTACAGTTATTTTTTTTAAGTTTTTTACAGGTATTTTCAAGGATAATGAACATAATGAGTATTACTTTTTTATAAAACATAAACCAACTTGGCAGTATTATTTTAAAATAATAGGAGAAAAATGGGAATTTTATGAAACATTACCCTTCAAAGAAAAAAAAGAGGTTGATAAATACGATTTCTATGTAAAAAACAGAATTTATTCCTTATACATTTACGGAAAATAACGTTGCCCAACAATACCTATAAGTAATTGCTACTTATAGACTATTTAGAAAGTAACGTTTTTAGCTCAATATTAATTTTGTCTTTATTAAAACCAGTTATAAACCCACGCAACTACTCATAGCCGAGCCGTTGGCTACAATTTAAAAAAAACTGCCGAATTAAACGAATATAAATTGAATATTATGAAAAAATTATTAGTACAATTAACCTTTTTATCAATGATATTATTTGGTTTTATAAGTTGTGAAGAAAAAGAAACTACGGAATTGAAAGAATCCATTTTTGCTAATTCTTCTGACGGAAAAATTATATATACATCAGATGAAAGATACTATTACTATAAGGTAGGAGAAAAAGTTTATGTAGATAAATGGGAATGTGGAACACATAATGGAAACACTTTGTATACAGGCCCTAGGAATGGATGCTATTATATAAATTCAAATAGTAATAAAACCTATGTAGATAGAGTAGAATGTAGTTGTAATAATTAAAAACTGAATTTTAGACACAAGGCAATAAATAACGTAAAATAAACTGTAGCCAACAAAGAACTGAGCTAAAAAACAACTCTTTTCTTGATTAAGTTTATACATTATTATTCTAGGCTCATAATTCTATAAATTAGTTTTTTGAGC
>NZ_OENA01000056.1 GCF_900239185.1 Tenacibaculum finnmarkense | reverse complement strand
CAGAGAAACAAGGTATTGCTGGAAAAAGACTTAAAGCTGGTTGGAATGAAGCATATCTATTAAAAGTCTTAAATATTAAAGTATGAGTTTGCCCTGCTATTAATCCTTTATTTTTTTCATTATCAATCCATGCTTTTTCTTGATGACTTAAATCTCTTATTTCTGTAGCATTGTAATTTTCAAATTTTGAAGCAATTTCAGCTAAAATATCAATTTCAAATTTATCAAATAAAGTGCTGTTAAATTTTTTTGATGGAATATTAATAAATTCTTCACCAACAAACCCACCAGAATATTGAACAGAAACTAAATCTACAATTTTATTTTCTGAAAGATAATCAAATAATGTTCTAAATTTTTGAGGAACTGGACCGTGTGTATGTGCTAAATAACGTGTTCCACTTATTGAAACACCTGTTAATTTAAAATTTAAAAAATCAGAATAAAATAATAATTTATTCATTTTCGTAGGAGTTACTCGTATTCGCATTTTTTCAGTAAAAAACACGACCATTTCAAGTAATTTATCAAAATTAGGCTTTTTATATCCTGAAAAATTATCAGGTAAAAAATTATATAGAGGTCAGTAGTTATTTACGTATAATTTTAGCCTGATATATAATATCAGCTTTTACCATCCTATTTATAAGGTTGTCAAATATTGTTTCTTTGGATTGTGATCTATTAATTCTATAACAAAACTCATTGAAATATCTATTAATATTAAAGTCACTCACCCAAGAAAAAATAGTTCTTATCCACGATTTAACTTGATGAATCATCGTGTGTAGTGCTTTAAAATTTAAACCTTTATTGCTTTCTATCTGTGTAATATCATAGGATTTAGCTATAGGTCTATAGCCTCTCCACCTATCGGTTACTACTTTTGCCTGTTTACTAATATGCTTTATGAAAATATATTGTAATGATTGTGCAGAGAAATTTTCTATTCTCATGGCATACATTCTTTTCACTTTACCATCTTTAGTCAGTTGTATCGCTGTAATAGCCTTCTTTTTCTTACTATTTATAACTACGACCTACTTTATTTTCTTCTCTACCTCCTAAAACAAATTCATCAACATGCACATCTCCATCCATTGGAAAGTTCTCGCTAGAAGACATTGCTTCACGTACTTTTAACATGAATAAACGTGCTGTTTTTTCTGTAATATCATAGCGGACTGCCATATAACTAGCCGATAATCCTTTGGTGCTAGCCGACATTTCAAAACAGATAAAGAAAGCTTTTCGTACTCCAAATTTAACCTTATGAAAAAGCGTGTTTGCTGTTGGCGACTCAATATGTATACAAATATTACATTCAGTAGATAAATTTTTACGTCTTTGAAAAGCAGTATGATTACATTTTAAACATTTGTAAGCTGTTTTTGCTTTGATAAATGATAAATATTCTTTGCAATCTTCATCGGTTTTGAACCGATCTGAGAACTCTAGAAGCTTTTGTCCTTTAAAAATATCCATAATTACAGGGGTTTAGTATCTTTAAATATACGTATTTATATACTTACCTCTAAAATATTTTATAACTGATTTATCCGCCATATTTACGTATGAAATTCTTTACAAAGATAAACATACACTTGTGAAAATAACTTTAAAACGTGTTTTTATGATAAAAAATACTGTATTACTTTAATTACCTGTATTATTTTATTTATTTAGTAAACAATAAAACATAGATAATTCATAAAAATACAATTCTAGCACAGCTGTGAGAGAAATCATAAAATATAGAAATACAGTTAGTAGTAAATTCACCCACAATTTACTCAGACGACTGATGCCTAAAAGTAAAAAAAGAATATTAATTACACTTTTAACCTTCGATGGGCGAGAGCCTCCCGAAAATTATAAAAATAAGCTTAAAAATAGTTATCGAATTACCCATTATCCAGAATATCGGATCAGTCAACAATGCACATAGCCTTGGCTTATCGACAGGCCATATGCTTAGTTATTGCGTTTAGGTTTTGTTACCCACTTTTTACTTCATTTTTTTGTCAATATTTGTTTTGTATGCGTAGTCATTTATTTCATAACAAACACGCCCAAGTAAAATTGCTGGATTTATTCCGAATTCTTTACCTAATCTAATTATTTTGACATCATTTATAGGAAGGTGCTTTTCGATAATTTCATTCCAAATTTTTTCAGGAATTAATTTTTTTTGTGCAAATTCATCGGCTTCAATTTCTGCTATATTTTCGCTTTTTTCTCTATATATATCTATGAATTCGGTTTCTCTATTTTTAGATAGATGCAAAGCAACGTGACCTACTTCATGCATTAATGTAAACGCAAAATTATCAATTCGATTATGTCTAAGTGTTAATGCGATACTTGGATTTTCATTAGACCAAAAAGAATATCCATCAACAGGTGTTTTTTCAAGTTTTGGAACAGTCACGAATTTAATGCCATATTGATTTAAGATCCTTTTGGCATTTTCAATTGTTAATTCATTTTTAAAAAACACTTGATTTAGCTGAATACATAATTGTTCTATGTTTTCTTCATAAAAAGTGTTTACTACTTGATTATTAGCTTCAAATGTAGCTAAAGAACTCCAAGCTAACATGTTTTTTTCATCAATTTGGAGTTTTTCAGATTTCCGATAAAAAGCGAATCTGTTTTCTGCAGCCGAATTAACCAAGCCGTCAATTGAAGAAACTCCATAAATAGTCATGATCGATTTAATGTCTTCTTTTATTGTCTCTGATAAATAATTATGTTTTTTAAAATATCTGATAGGTACATATTCTTTGATAATGTCCCAAATTTCAATATTTTTTATTTTTTCAATGTTCTTTTCTTTTACTCTAGCTTTGTCAATTTCGTATTGAGTTTGAAATTTCATCCAATAATTAGCTGGAATTTCAAGTATTTTCTCAAGTATAATCGCAAAATCAGCTGTTATTGGTCTTTTTCCTTTAATAATTTCATTCAAAAATGAAGCTTTTACACCCATTTCTTTCGCTAAATCCTTTTGATTAATATCTTCTCTTAAATCTAATTCATCCTTGATAAGAATTCCAGGGTGAGTAGCTTCAAACGGTGTTATATCACTGTGCGTTCCCATAATTTCTTGTTTTACTTGTAATGATTACTTAATTCTACTATAGAGCAGATTGTAATACAATTTGGTTCTTCTCCTTCAACCGAAGAAATAAATTCTATTCGGTATTTTTGGTCAACTCTAATTGATTCTAACCCTTTTTTATCTCCTTTTAGTTTTTCATAATTCAAGCTTTTTAAAAAGAACAAGTCTTCAATCTTTTCTGCAACTCTCAATTTATCAATTGAGTTCTTGTATTTTCTAATTATTACTTTCTGAAAGCGATACTTTTTATTTTTTGCCTTACCTTCTTCGTAAAGTTCTTTTAAATAATCTTTTTCGAAATTGATTTCCATAATTAAGTATTACTTTCATACTGCAAAGATACGAAAATATTTATAATTCACTATTTTAGTGAATTATTTGTTTTGAATTATACCTAACGTCAGTCTGTCTAAAAACCGTCATTTATTTTTGATAGTATCAAAAATAGTGTTAATTTTTGTGAAAATAGAACAGTATAAGTCATTTTTAATAATTCATATTTTGGTGGTTTTAACCTGTAAATAAGGTTTTTAAGATATTCTATAGCTCTTTTAAAATGAAATAAAGATAAAATAGAGACAATAGGGCCATTAATTTACTTAGCCCAATACAACTGCAATTATTAGATAGAGATAAAGAGGTTTTAGGAGTTTATATCGACAGTGAAAAATCATTATTAAACGTCTGCCCAAGTTGTAAAAAAGGAACATTAATTACACTTTTAACCTTCGATGGGCGAGGGCCTCCCGAAAATTATAGACAGATAGTGATGCGTAAAATAAGTAAATACATTTAGTAGTAAATTCACCCACAATTTACTCAGACGACTGATGCCTAAAAGTAAAAAAAGAATATTATTACGCTTAAAAACAGGGTTGTAGGTTGCCTTTAATTACTATAAAATGTAAAAATAGGCTAAAAAATAATAGTGAAGTCTACCAGATTTTTAAGAAACACAAAAATAGTTATCGAATTACCCCTTATCCTGAAGATCGGATCAGTCAACAATGCATATAGCCTTGGCCTATCGGCAGGTCATATGCTTAGTTATTGGCAAACGTTTTATTTTTTTTCTTCAATACAATTTATCTCTTCTGAACTATCATATACCATAAGATATGAATTCTTAATTTTTATTTTTGAAGTACAAGTTCTAGATTTTATATGAGAAAGTTGGATGTTGTATATTTCATTTATAAAATATGAATCATGCTCTTTGAGAAATATTAAAGAATCTATTAAGACTGTATTTCCTTCTTCTCGAATAATTAAATTTATATTTTTTTTGTTTTTAAATAGTTCGAAACTAAAAGGGGAATCACCTCTATATACAGGCCTTTTAATTTTAATACTTTTTAATCCTCTATAGGAAGTCTTGATATCAAGAATCATAAGACTATCTAAAGCAATATTATCCCAATTTATATCTTGATATTTAATTATTTTTTTTTCTAAAGAATCAAATTTAATGTTAATTCTTAAGGCTTTTTTGTTATTTATTTCAACTATATTTTTAGGTTGTATTATTGAAGTTTTAGATTTATTAATAGTAGTAGTTTCTTTTTTATTTTTGCAAGAAACAACAACAACAACTATTAATAATAGTAGTTTACTTGTTTTTAGTACATTTATCATATTGAAATATTTCTTTTAATTCTTTAGTGTATTTTTTTCTTTCTTGTAAACCATTTGGAGTTTGAATATTACCATTTATAGCCCTAGAAACTAATAAAACATCATCCTTACTAGCAAGAAGATTAATATTTTTACCTACAACAGGAACACCTAAATATCTCCAATAATATGCGGAAGCTTGAATTGATAAATTCAAGCTTTTAGCAATTTCGCTTGCAAAATTTAATAATTCTTTAGAGTTAGGTTTTCCTCCTTTTATATTCTCATATAATTTTTTGTAATTATAGTCATGAGTAATTTGAATAAGACCTCTACCTATGTAATCTTTTCCACCACTTGGATTGGTTACAGCATCTTGTTCAAAACTACTTTGAAATTGTTGAGATTCGTGGTTACATTGAGCCAGAAAGTGTATTTTTCTAATACAAGTATTTATCTCATATTTTTCAAATGCAGAATTTAATTTTTTTGCGAAATTTTTAAGAGTAGCTTCATTTTTATCTATTTTTTCATCATAATTTAATTGAAAAATAGATATCCCGGTTTTGTCGAAATTTGATTTTTGAGGTTTATGCTTTTTTGGTTTTTCAGTTCCTTTATATTTTATATTATCTAAAGTGTAAAATATGTTTTTTCCTTTTTGTACTAATTTAGTTCCATCACCTATTATGTATATAGGATCTAGTCCATTAGGAGCATATTCTTGTTCTTTTTGAACACCATCTTGTTTTCTTAATTCAGAGATTATTTTTTTTAAATCAGTTTCTTTTAACTCTTTTTTACAAAAACAAAAATTTGATTTTACTATTTTGATCCTTCCGCAATGTACATTGATATATTCTCCAATATTCCATTCATCATCCATATCGTCACGTGCAAAAAAATCTAAATAAAACTCTTTGCTTTCTTCTCCATTTATTTCAATTTCAACTTCTATGTCTGTATCATATTTCCCTTTTATCTGTTCCTTGTTTATGATTTTTATATCCTCATCTTTAACAGAAATCTTTAAGTCAATTAAACCATCATCATCCTTACTATCAGAATTTCCTTTTTTAATAGTAAATGATAATTTCAGTTTTCTTTTTTCAGTAGTTAATTGCCAAATTTTAAAGGTTGATTTATCTTTATCCAATTGTTCGGATAAAGTTACTTTATCATCTGTTTCTATTAATTCCTCACCTTCAACTTTATGTTTTGAGGGTTCTTTTAACTTAACTATTGGTAAAAACTCATCCCAAATTATATCTAAACTTGCACTTTTGGATTCTGCTCCTGGAAAACTTACTGTAGCTTTTAATGTTGTTTTTTTCATTTCAATTTTGTTTTTAAATGGTTTAGAACGGGTTTATAATCGAGTAGGCAAAGGGAGTTTCACCCTAAGCCTCTCACAGAACCGTACTTGATAGTCTCCCATCATACGGCTCTTGTTATACAAATCTAAGCAATTACATTAATCTGAGAAAATTGCCAATGGTAAAATAAGCTAGGATATTGTTTCCTAACAGTTTCTAACCATTTATAGCCTTTTCTAATACTGGTTTTGTAACGCTTATACCTTATCCTTGCCCACCAAACTAATCGCTGACTTAACAACCTAAAAACTTTAGTCAGTTCATACATTTTAAATTTACCATAGTAGCGTACCCATCCTCTTATCATTGGATTTAAGTATTGAGCAACCCCTACAATGCTTTTAAAAGTCAACTTTCCTACATTTAGTTTTTCAAGTTTGTCTGCAATTCGTTTTCTTGAACTAACTAATGGCACAATCATAGCCTAAAAACAGGGTTTTCTTTTTCTTTGATAATGCTGTTCTAGGTTGAAAAGAATATCCTAAGAAATCAAATTTTACTTTAGGATAATTTCCTTTTCTACGATAGTCTCTGCAATAGACAATTTTTGTCTTTTTTGGATGTAATTCCAAATTTACAGATACCATCCTTTGCTGTATCATTTGTAATATTTGTTCTGCTTGAGCTTTACTTCTACAATGTACTATTACATCATCGGCATAACGTGTAAATGGTACATTTTTATCTGTGTTTTCTAACCACTTATCAAAAGCATAATGTAGAAATAAATTAGCTAATAATGGGCTAATTACTCCGCCTTGGGGAGTTCCCTTCCCTTGCTTTTGACGTAATTCTCCAGATGTTGTAAAAACGGGTGCTTCCAACCATCGCTTAATGTAAAATCGCACCCAATTTTCGGGTACATGTTTCTTTACAGCTAACATCAATTTGTTATGGTCAATATTATCAAAGAATCCTTTTATATCGAGGTCTATCACCCAATCTTGTTTCCAACAATTTTCTCGTACGCTTTGTAATGCTTGATGCGCATTTTTAGCTGGACGGTAACCGTAAGAATTTAGATTGAAGATTTTTTCGAACCTTGGTTCAATGAACATTTTAACCACCATTTGCCCAACTCTGTCGCTTATTGTAGGAATTCCTAATTTACGAATGCTTCCATCCTTTTTGGAAATTTCTACTTCTTTAACAGGCGGAGGGAAATAACTTCCTGATGCCATACGATTCCATAATTTGTACAGGTATTTACTTCGATTTGCGTCAAATTCTTGCATCTCTATAGCATCTACACCTGCACTTCCTTTATTGGAACGCACTTTCTGATAAGCCTGCCAAACCATTTGACGACTTATCGGTATTGATTTTGTTTCACTCCATAAATTCATCCTCTTAATTATTGAGTTGATAAATAAAATGCAACTGTACAACCTAAGCCCTTCGCTCCATTTCCATTACAGAAACTTCAGCACTACTACGGCTTAGTCTGCCACTACATACACTATCGGTATTCTGCCTCTAGGTTGTGCCTATTGTACATTTCCCTTATCATTTGCATGCAGCTTCCCAAGTTCCATAAATAAGCCTAATTAAAGTTCTTGCCACCTGAATGACGCCAGTCTTACAGTAAATAAATAGGTGATTTCTGTAATTAATAGTATTGCTACTATCACTTTTAACTCCGTATCATACTTCGTAGCTTTTGACTGGAGGTTCCTACTTCTCGACACCTCTTCAGTGGTTCACTTGCGTTCAACTCCTTTAATCGTACCTGCTAACCTCTTGGATTAGATTCTCCTAAACGCTCAGTACCAAGACTATTAATCAAAGCACCTTTAGGTGGTTTAGAGCCATCGCCTATACAACGACTCTGATGGATCTACCATCATCTTACTTATAGCATTCAACCTTTTATTGCCATGGTTGATTCTTGGCACACTAAGATTAGTTGCGTGTTTTAAGCAATAAAGTTAGTAAATAAAACACGAACCAAGAAAGTCCGTTTGGACTTTCGTAAATTGGCTAAAACCAGCAATTAATTTTACACGGTGTTAGGCACTGGCTTTATTTCAAGTCGGTCTTTTTTAATAATATTCTTAAATTATCTTCATTTTTTTTTGTTGGATTAAAACCAAACGATATTCCGCAATTATTTCCACTTCCTGAAGGAGAACCTCTTTCAATGAAATTTTCATTCTCATCATAAAAATTAAATTCTCCATCCATTCCTCCTGATTCCCATCTTCCTTTTTTCCATAAACGAACTCCAGGAATAGTATCAAATTCATACATTCCATTTGCTTTTAAAGTTAGAAATCGTTCTTTGTCATACAATCCGTTTCTTTTCAAGAATTTCGTTGATTTTATTTTATGAGTTGAATAAATTCCAACAAAATCTTTAGATATATTATCATTAGAATTTGGAATTACAACTTTATACCAAAGTTGAATTATTCCGTAACAAAAAACAGGAATCATTAAGAAAACCATTCCAGTCATTTTCAGTTTTCTTGATTTTTTAATTAGTCCAATTAATAATATTATTATCGAAATAATAAATCCGATTATTCCGATAAAGGATAAAATCATAAATATTATACTTTCTATCATTATTTTTTTGGTTGAGTGTATTGTCCTGAAATAGGTTGACCTTTTTTTTGAATTTATAAGGTTAATAATTCCAGATTTTTTTTATTTCTTCGATACGATTTATATTCGATA
>NZ_OENA01000078.1 GCF_900239185.1 Tenacibaculum finnmarkense | reverse complement strand
TGTTAAGGCTAAAAATAAGGCAAGAGTTAAAGAAAATACTAGTTTTAAAGTAAACACTTGTTTGTTTAGTAAATATATAGCCAATACAGATGGAGACATACGTTGGGAGTATAAAGCTGAAGGAGATAGCGCATATATTACCTCAAAGGTTATCGGTAAAGAATGTATATTTACCTTTAATAAAAAAGGAAATTATTTTGTTAGAGCCTATATAAACGAAGCTAGTAAATGCACGCCTTTTAAAATAAAAATAGGAGAAGCCAAAGTATTAAAATCAAGTTGGATAGATGAAGACGGGTATGCTTATGGAAATGATACGGCTAATTATAAAATTAGTAAAGCAGGCTTAGATCAGCAAGTATATGCTTATGCCAAATTAGAAGGTGTTGCAAACGAAAAAGTAACTTTAGAAATATGGGAACAAGCATATAAACAAGAAGTTATAAAAACCATAAAAGAAGTAGCAGTAAATGGTAAAGGAGTATTTAAACAAGCTGTCGCTTTAAACAGATTAAAGCAGTTAAAAGACGGTAGTAGTTTAGCGTTCAGAATTTTTAATTCCGCAGGAAAAGATATTCAAAAGGTTAGTAATATTTATAGTAACAAGTTACGAATATCAGACAGCAAGGAATTACTAAAAGCTTATTATACCACAGGAGGCGGAAGTATTCTAACAAAATTCATGGAATATAGCCAACAAGTAACCCTAGAGATTGTTACCAGTAATATGGTAGGTGAAGCGCTAGATATTGAACTATATCAGCTGATTGATTGGAGTATTACCGATTGGAACGGCGATACAAAAGCCATTGCAGGCACCAAGCAAAAAGTAACCGTAAATAGTAACGGAAAAGCAGAATTACAGTTTACGATAGAAAACTGCTGGGAGTTAGATTATGCAATGAAAGATAAAAGCTATCTAGAGATCATTCCAAAAGTAAATAATCAATTTTATGGCGGCTTATCTACCAACAAAAACAACTATATTTATCGCCTTAAAATAAGCCCCGAGGCAGAAAAATTAAATGCAGAAAAAAGCCCGCAAAGTTGTAATTTAGTGCAGATAGAGAAAGTAGCGGGGAGTAAGGAGAAGAAAGAAAGATGTAATAATTGTGATTCAGATATTACATTAGACGAAATTAGAAACGTTTGTGCAGATGATAATGGAAAATGTCTAATATCAGAAATAGCTATGATTACTAAAGGACTACCTTACCTTAATCAATATCGTAAAAAGGTGGGAATAGATACGTGTACTCGTAAAGCACATTTTTTAGCACAGTTAGCAGCTGAATCAAAGTTTTATAGTCTTCAAGAGAACTTTAATTGGTATTGGAAATCACTCATTCCTACTTTTAAAAGTTATTTTAAACAATTTAAGACACAAGTTGCCAAGGAAACCAAAGCAAAAAAATTAGGTAGAGAAGAAAAAGATGGAGTAAGTTTAACATTAGAGGAACAAAAAACACTGGCGAATGCTATATATGGCTCTAAACATCCTATAGGTAAGGGTGCAGGGCATAAAGAGGGAGATGGATGGCGATATAGTGGTAAAGGGTTTAAACAGATCACCTGGAAAACCAATTATAAAGAAGTTCAGGATTTTTATAACGAAAAAATGAAAGAAGATACAGAATCTGATGTATCTTGGATTGATGATGACAATCCTTATAAATTAAAAAATAATGCTAAAGACGCAATGGTAAGTGCCTTGGCTTTTTGGGGGTGGAAAATGATTACTCCAAGGGCAAACTATGCGGATGAGTATGCAGTGAAATCTGTAACTTACAGAATTAATGGAGCTTTAAAAGGATTAGACGAAAGAAAACGATATTTTCTAAGAGCGAAAGAACAGTTGAAAATAGAGGAATGCCCATTATACAAAGGTAAAAAATGGCAAGAACAAGAATTAGGAACTGTAATTATTATAGCAGGAAAATCCTATAAATACGGTGAGTCAAAAAAGAATGGAGATAAATGGCCAGTATACAAAACTAGTGTATACAGGCGCATGAGTTTAGATAAATATAAAGAATTAAAAAGGAAAGAAGAACTCCCCGAACCAGATTATATAACTTATTTGGCTAGAGATGCACATGGAAAGGAATTAGGAACAAATAAATATCCAACAAAATCAGATTATAGGCATGGAAGAGGAAATGAAGTGCCTTCTGGTGAGCATTACTTGTTTAAAAAGACGAAAGGTCAAAGTTATAAATGGTATTTGGGAGATAAAGAACATTCGCCTTATATATTGGACAATGAAGGTGGAGATTCAAGGGGTGGAATTGCAATTCATGGAGGGTATCCCTCTGGAGCTGTTGGTTGCCTAACAATACACTCGGGTGTGTATAAAAATAATAGTTTGGTAAATGAATTTTATGCGAACGTACCAGATGTAGATAATTTAAAAAATGAAAAAAACAGGGATGTAATAGTTATTATTGAACCTCGTGAAGTAAAAGAAATTGGAAACTGGGGTTCTGGTGCAATAAAATATGAAGGAATTGTAGAAGAAAACACTAATCAATAAGTAAAAAATGAAATTAATAATTTATGCAAGTATAGTAGGTGTATCATTACTGTCTTGTAAACATAACGCAACGAATAAACAAAATAATACCATAGAAGATATTATGATATCTCAAGAGAATAGTTTAAGATTTACAAAAAAAGAAGATATAAAAAGTACTTTATCATATCTAAAAACAACCTTTTATAAGGTTCCTGATGATGATATTTTTAGAAATGTTATTTTAGACAAGTTTCAAATAGATATTGATACAATTGATTCTAAGATAAAAGATTTCATTATGTATGAAGAAGCAATTCTTGATACTCAAGTGTCAACTGATGCTATAATGTATCCAACAGCATACAGAGATAGTAAATTCTTAACGCTTCTCGTTGAAGATATAACTGAAGATTTTTTTAGCGATCGTACTTCATTTATTGATTTTTCTAAAGAAAGAAAAGAAATTTTATACCACTTTAATAATTGGATATTTTATGATAGTAAAGCCTCATTTGCTTATTTAAAAGGGAAAAAACCATGGACATTCATGCATATGATTCATGATTACGCGTATACAGGAAGTGATGAATACACCCAATTTATTCTAAAAAAACTTAGAAATGGTAGAGAAGCACAAGAGGATGTTGATGAAATGGTAATGGGTTGGGGAGCTAAGAAAAAAAGATATAGCGTACGAGAAAATGTAGTAGAAAAAATAATAGAATTTAGACCTGATCTCGTTTTTAATATCGGGATGATTGTAAGTGACTATTCAGAATACACGGTAAAAAGTAAAGAACTCAATCAATTTTACACTTACGAAACTAAAGAGCAGAAATTAGAAGATTTTTCATATTTAATGAATGTACTTGTTGATCAAGGTATGGTAGGTATCCTTGATGAATTATACAATGAAAAACCTATGATATTAAGGCTTCTTAAAAAGAATGATTTTTATAACTATAAAGACTTAAAAGAGTATAGTCTTAAAGCGTATGGTCAAACTCCATATGATGAAGAAAATCCAAAACCTGTTTATAATATAGCTGTAATTAATGATCCAGATGGTTATACCAATGTTCGAAACAAAAATGGAGAGGTTATTTTTAAGATAGAAGATGGAGAGAAGTTTATGGTATCCAAAGAGGGAAAGAACCTAATCGGGGATTCTTATAAAGAAGGATGGTGGTTTGTACGCTTCAAAGGTAATGAAGGTTGGGTGCATAGTAGTAGGGTTACTATAATCAAAGAATAATAGTTCTTTAATGATTAAAAAAAGAGAGCGGTTTATTTTAATATAAACTGCTCTTTTTTATGTTTTTCAAATCATTCCAAAAGTAAATAATCAATTTTATGGCGGCTTATCTACCAACAAAAACAACTATATTTATCGCCTTAAAATAAGCCCCGAGGCAGAAAAATTAAATGCAGAAAAAAGCCCGCAAAGTTGTAATTTGGTGCAGATAGAGAAAGTAGCGGGGAGTAATGATAAAAACAGTAAAGAAGCTTGCCCAAATTGTAATACAGACATTACCATGGCACAGATAAAGGCTCTTTGTGAAGTAGATGAAAGTGGTTTGCAAGAAGCAATAGATTTTTT
>NZ_OENA01000073.1 GCF_900239185.1 Tenacibaculum finnmarkense | reverse complement strand
CGTATCGAAGAAATAAAAAAAATCTGGAATTATTAACCTTATAAATTCAAAAAAAAGGTCAACCTATTTCAGGACAATACACAAAACAAGAAACTTCATGAGTAAAAAAAACAAACCCGCAATGATTTTAAAAGCAATAGCTAGTTTTGGAACAAGTTCTGCTTCTGCCGAATTGAAATTATATGACAGGTATGATTTTATTCCTGTTGTTACAATAAATGAAGATGAAAAAGGAGAAAATATTATATACTCAACAGAAGAATGTACTGAATGTAATAAAGACAAATTAGATTTGGGAGAAGGATTTACTGAAAATTTACAAGATTATCTTGTTCCAGAAATTGTGATTGCTAAAAACTCCGTTTCAAAAATACCTTTAAAAATACTCCAAGGTCACGACCCTTTTGGTTTTCAAGACAATGATGGAATTGTTGAATTTTCAAGTTCAAATTCAAAAGTTACCATTATGCCTAAAAGCAAAAAAGTTAGTTATGGCGATAAAATTGAAATTGAAATAAAGCATACTCTTGGTAGAGGTGAAAAATTTTCAATTGATATAAAAGGAAAAGATGACGATGATGATAATTTTGAATCTTCTGACACTATTGTAATTTCTGGTAAATTAAATATCTCCGTTATTGATAAAGATGTTTTTATGGAAGATGAAGCACAGAGAGGAATTGACGACATTCTTTTTGTAGAAAAACAATATGAAAAAAGACCAAGTACTGGAGAATACTCTATTAATTATTGCATTCAATCTGCTGATAGATTTTTAGGCAAAGTTGTTGAAAATACAACAAATTTTTACACTTATGACGATACTGCTAACAAACGAATTTACACTCCTTCTTTAGAGAATGCTATTATAAGAGCAAAAAAAATAAAAACCCTTGGCTATGGTAAGATATTTAAAGAATTCGATGGAAGTATTTTTGCGTTAAAAGAAGAAAAAGTAAAAGATAAATATGGTAATAATCCTTCACGAATTTTATCTTTAAAAGCTAATAATGGAATAAATGATTTTTTTAATCAACAAGTTAGTAATAGAATTGGATTTCATATTTTTTATTTATCTATTGTTGAGGGGTTTCACACATTAATTATTGTTGTCGACAATACGGAACCTTGTAGTCCAAAATATGAGATTTATGATGAAGAGGGTTTATCCTCAAGTAAAGGAGCATTAAATACTATCGCAGACGGAATTCTTGGTCAATCTCAATGGGTATACAGTTGGGCAAAACCTAGATACGGATACTGGGCAAAACTTAGGGTTTCAATATTAAAATTCCAAAGGAAATGAAAAATTCAATTTTAATCTTATTCCTTTTTTTGTTTTCCTGTAATTGGAATAATGAATATCATAATTTAAAAGATTTTATTCTTTATAGAGACTGTAATGAAAATATTTATTTAAAAAGAGAAGTTTATCTTTCAAAAAAAGAAGATTATAAGCCTAGTAAATATGTTAGATATTTCGATTTGGTCAATTATAATGATTCTATTTTAGAGTTAAAAAAAATAATTGACGTGAAATCTTTTCATCAAGTTAAAAAATCGGATACATTTAGTGATAAAAAATACATTTACATATTCATAGATAAACCTGCAATTTCTCCTAATATATATGTGTATGATAGAAAATAAACAACGGCTTAGAACAACGTGTATAGTTTATTGCTATTTCTTGCTAAACCAAAAGTAAGTGAATCTTTATTAACTTTTTGCTTAATTGAAAATTAAGTGTATTTTCAACACGCAACAAACCATACACAAACCGTTGGGCATAATATAAAAAAATGATAAAGAGTTCTAATTACGAAGAATTAAGAGAAAAATTGAGACAGAAATCTGATAAAATTTTTGAATCAAAA
>NZ_OENA01000074.1 GCF_900239185.1 Tenacibaculum finnmarkense | reverse complement strand
CTCAAAAAACTAATTTATAGAATTATGAGCCTAGAATAATAATGTATAAACTTAATCAAGAAAAGAGTTGTTTTTTAGCTCAGTTCTTTGTTGGCATTTAGTGCTTGTTTATTTCACTGTTTTACTGCTTTCCGAAAATAATTTTTATAGTATATTTTGTAAACTATCTGATAGACTTGATTTTTCTAATAACTCTTCTTTGATACAGTCTTTTAATAGTGTTTTTAGTTTTGAGCGTGTTATAGTTTTAAAACGATCGTTTCTTAGGCAATCTAAAACGATGTCTTTGACCTCACCTAAACTTGAATAAGTTAATTCTGAGATATCTCTATGCTTATTCTTAAAAGTATCAATTAAGGTGTCGCCCTCGGTAATACTAAGATTAAGATTTTTATCAGATATTAAACTTTCATCAAAATAAATTATATGTATTGTCGATAAATTTTCCTGTCGGCTTCCTGTAATTAATGCTAATATTGCAGTATTTAGGTCGTTTTCATCCTCTATTAACCATGTAGAAAGGTCATTATTCGTAGTTTTTAGGCACGATGTTATAGCATCAGCTGATGAATCATCACTGACAATATCTACTTGATTCCATTTTGCTCTATTAATTCTTCTTACAAGGATAGACATAAATCAATTTCTAAATCTTTTATAACTTGATTGATATACTCTTGTAACCATTTTTCTCCCACTTTTACGTTTGATAAAATTGAATAACTCTTAGAAGAAGACCAATTTTCAAATGCTCTTACACCTAATTCTTTAATTTCTGTATTACTGTGGCTCAAAGATGCTAAAGCTATAACATGGCCAATTGAAGAGATATCATCCTCATCCAAATTTCCTAAAATTCTTAATAATCCAATTAAAATTTTTTCATTACTAAAATTTTGAATGTAAAGTTCGTTAATCCAATTTAAAGCAACTACAGAGTTTTGTTCAATCTGTTCACAGATAATTTTTTCACCTTCACTTCTTACACCATAATCAACGTCTTCATATGTTAGAAAAGAAATTAAAATAGGGGAAACTTTTACGTTTAAATATTCTTGACGTTTTTTGTTTAATAAGTTTTCATCAATATTTGTATTCGTGTAGTTTTCTTCAATGAAAAAATTTGAAGGTAAATTATAATTTTTGAAAAGTTCATCAGAATAATCAATCGTTTCTTTTGAAAAATTATTCCAAAATAAATCTTTTTTTATTGAATCTTGATTCTTTTGATCTATATCAATACTATTTTTAAAATGAAAAAACATAGTTTTATTATTTTGTAATTGTTTCCAAAAATTGATTTTTTATTTCTTTCTCAATTGAATTAGCGTTAGAAATAAAGTCACGGATTTCTGTAATGTTAAATCTATTGTCATTGTTTTCACTAAGAGTGTTAATGTCAATATTAGCCAATATCCCTTCAAAATCTACACTTTTGTTATTTTGACCAATTTTAGCCTTTATCCAACTAAAATCACTGGAAATATTAATTATTTCTGGATTTGGTATTTTTATTATTTTTCTAAAAGCAAATTTGTTACTCCATTGTATAGGTAATTCTTCGCTGAAATAAGGTAATGGTGTGTTGAGTTTTTTATATGTCGTTTTATTATCTAGTTTATCAACAAGTGTTTGTGTTGTAAAACCAATACGATTATGTTTTTTTGTGAATTTCTCAGAAATTTTCTCTAGAATTTGAGAAGTTTCTTTGATGAAAAATTCAAGAGTAAATAATTCATCGCTTTTAAAAGCAACATTTGTTAATGATATTTCAAGTCTTTGATTATTAAAGAGGATGTTCCAACTTTTATCTTGTGAAGTTAAAGCCAACCTAGTAATAGTTTCGTTTTTTAAATCACCATTACCAACGTTTACATTTATTTCCTGTACCTGATTAGGTATTAGTCCTTTATCAGAAAAATTCTCAAGGAAAAATTTCATGTTTTCCGCACTTGGAATAACATCATTGTAATTACCGAAGGCGATTACTTGATATTTTAAATTTACAATGTTCATTATCATTAGATTTCACGGCTAATATAAGATATTTATTTAATAATAAAACGTTAATTTTTTATATAAAATTGATAGAGAAAAGGTTCTTTATATTTTTTAAATTTTATTTCAAGAAAATATTAAAACTATCCATTAATTATACTCGAAATTCTTTTTTTAAGCACTTACCCTGCATTAATGCCAACGTTTTATATATGGTTTGTTGCGTGTTTCGAGCAACTAATTTAGTAAATAAAAACGGAATAGAAAATCCCCTAAGGATTTTCGTAAGTAGGCGAGCACTAGCAATAAATTATATATTTTGTTAGCTTTTCGTTAATTTTTCCTTTTTTACAATTAAAATACTGATATAAAATCTCACATTTTTCAGCGTTTTTATTCGGCGTTTAACTTGTCTAAATTTTCATTCCTAATTGCATAAAT
>NZ_OENA01000051.1 GCF_900239185.1 Tenacibaculum finnmarkense | reverse complement strand
CAGTTGTTATTTGCATAATGTTGTATTTTATTAAGTACAAATATATGTACAAAATATGATTTATGCAATTTTTTTTCGTATTGCTGGCAACGTTTTATATATGGTTTGTTGCGTATTTCGAGCAACTAATTTAGTAAATAAAAACGGAATAGAAAATCCCCTAAGGATTTTCGTAAGTAGGCGAGTACTAGCAATAAATTATATATTTTGTTGTGTTTTCGTACTTTTATTCAGCTGTTAATTTAATTGATAATCCTAAAGCATTGGCAAGAAGTGCAAAGTTAGATAATCGAATATCTTCTCCATTTTCAATTCGAGAGATATATGGTCTTTTTTTTCCCACTTTTTCAGCCAAATTATCTTGAGTCATATGTAATTCTTTTCTTCTATTTTTTATTATTTCACCAAAATAATAAGAAAAAGCATTTTCTCTAAATTCTTCACGTTCTTTAGAGCCTTCTTTTCCGTATCGTTTAGCTATTAATTCTTTTGCGTTTATTGATTTTCCCATAATTACTTTTCTTTTAGATACTTTTCTAATATTTTTTCTGCTTGTTTGATAGCTTTTTTATAATCTTTAGTTCCTTTTTTCTGAAAACCACATAAGCAGACAGCTTTTGTTGATTCATTAAAATTTAGATGGTCGATAGCAAAGATTACAACTCGATATTCATTTCCTGCTTTTATACGTAATTCATAAAATTTTGTTGATTGTAATTTTTTTAGAAAATTAGAATTAACAATTTTTATTTCTCCAATAACTTCAATTAGCTGGAAGAATTTTAGTTCAACCTTTTTATTTTGGTTGTCGATAAAGTCCAAACATTCTTCTGTAATATCGATTTCTCTCATATTACAAATGTAACGAATTAGTTACATATTTTATTTAAATTTCTAAATTATTTTTTCAAATTCGTAATTTTGTATGAAACACAACGTTGTTGTATATGGTTTGTTGCGTGTTTTAAGCACCTAATTTAGTAAATAAAAGCGGAATAAAAAATCCGCAAGGATTTTTGTAAGTAGGCGAGGACTAGCAATTAATTATATACGGCTTAAGTTTGTCTTTTAATACATTTGATATATAATCAGAAAGAATAAAAGAGAGAATTAAGGTTACTATATACGGTGAAGCATT
>NZ_OENA01000072.1 GCF_900239185.1 Tenacibaculum finnmarkense | reverse complement strand
TCTTTTTTGTTTTGAGAACCACAAAAGAAACATTTTAATAGAATTTCAGAAACCTTTTTCTTTTTATTTTACAAATTTAAACAGGCTCTTAAAGTAAAAGTATTTTGTTTATTTTCTTAGAAGATATTATAAACTGTTATAGGGGTTAAAAATTCGGCTGTAAATTAATTTACTGTTACTGCCTTTTAAGAAATATAAACAGGTGAAATCAATAAAAAGTCATATTTCGTTTGTAAAAACAAAGTACTCTGTGTGTCTAGCTCAGTTTTTTATTTTTTTTGTAGATAAAATAAAAAATACTAATACCTTTTTTAAACTCCACTACATTACCCTGCTTTACAATTGTGTACTAAAAATAGCTTTTTAAGTATAAAGAGTATCTATTACAAATGTAAACTACATTAAACATATGCGATTAGTTACATTTATATAATACTGTTTTAAAGCCACTCTTAATCGGGCTGTGGTGATCTACATAGAATAATAGTTACTTGACAGTTGTTTTTTAGTCAGTTAATAGTTACGAAAGAGGGTGCTCGGCACGTACTTATTACATAAGTAAATTACAGGTTCATGAATTTCCTACAAGAACAACTAGAGTAAAAGTTTACAACCGTAAATTAATATTTGCTATGAAGAGCTATATGAGTATTACACTTATAAACTACCGACACGACTAACAGATTGTTACATTTGTGATTGTAGTTCTTGTCTGGCTAGAATTATACTATAAAATCTGATTTTAAGGCTTTGCTCCTGCTTATTTATAGAGGACAATCTACTAAAAAGACAGTTTTGAATTGATTTTTATCTGTTTATTTGATTTTTTTTTGAGATTAAAACTGATTATCGGGCTGAAATTATATGTGAAATCTGATTTTAAGGCTTTGCTCCTGCTTATTTATAGAGGACAATCTACTAAAAAGACAGTTTTGAATTGATTTTTACCTGTTTATTTGATTTTTTTTTGAGATTAAAACTGATTATCGGGCTAAAATTATATGTGAAATCTGATTTTAAGGCTTTGCTCCTGCTTATTTGCAGAGGATAATCTACTAAAAAGATAGTTTTGAATTGATTGATTTTTACCTGTTTATTTGATTTTTTTTTGAGATTAAAACTGATTATCTGGCTAGAATTATACTATAAAATCTGATTTTAAGGCTTTGCTCC
>NZ_OENA01000071.1 GCF_900239185.1 Tenacibaculum finnmarkense | reverse complement strand
TATCGAATATAAATCGTATCGAAGAAATAAAAAAAATCTGGAATTATTAACCTTATAAATTCAAAAAAAAGGTCAACCTATTTCAGGACAATACAGATTAAAGTTAATAAAACACTATTAATGCTAAAGTAAAAATTAAGCTACGTAAAAAGAGCTATTAAGATTAGAAAAAGGAAAAGTTTAAAAGCATATGAAATATATAAAATTACCTATAGATTTTTCTGGTATGTTACAAGGAAGAATGCAAAACAGGTGTTTGATAGAAGAGTCTATTGCCCAGTATATTATGATGCAAATTACCAGCAGATATGGAGAAGTTGCAGGGAAAAATGATTTTGGATCAGATATATGGGAACTCGAGTTTAATCAGTTAGTTAAAATTTATGAATGGGAAGAGCGTGTAAGAGTATCGCTACTTAATTCAATTATTAAGTATGAAACTAGACTTACAGAGATAAAAGTATATGTAAGTTTAAGTGAAGTTGATACCGATGTAGATTCAGAAAAACACTCTGTAGTAAGAAGGAAAGCAGTAATAAGTGTTTCGGGAAACATTGTGCAAACAGGAACCGTATTTAACTTTAATACTTCTTTGTATGTAAGTCCTTTGTCTCAATAAAAAAAATATATGAAATATGAGAAGAAGTTTAATAATAACCTAAATCTATGATGGTTAACGATTATAAAAAAATTAAAGAACGCATGAAAATGCGATCTATGGAGCTATGGGGTATTGAAAATACTCAAAAAGTTGATCCAGTTATTGAGATGTTTTTAGATGTATTCTCTTATGAATTGTCAAAAGTGCATCAAGAAGTAAAAGTATCTGATGCTAAACTTTTAGAAAGAGTATCAAAAATATTAGTTAATGAAAGTTGGTCATTACCTACTCCTTCACATACATTGCTAAGTGTTCACCCTTCAGAGCAAGTTAGTGAAATGGAAAAAACTACGCAGTTATATTTTCAGAAAATAGTTAAAGGAGAGTTAAACGATGTTTTCTTTACACCAATAAAAAATCAAGAATTATTAAAAGCAAATGTATATTGTACTGCTTGGGATAGAGAACTGTCTTTTGATACAAATAAAGGATATAAACATATTATAAATTCTTATAAAGAAAGTAAAATACCTGAATATACTATTTGGGTAGGGATAGATATTGATGAATCATTATTAAAAGATATAAAGAAAATACCAATAAGTATTTTATTAAAAGATTCTCATCTCGATCCATATATTAAAATGAGTAGCGTACAAGATTGTGATGGTAATGATTTAAAGCTATATCAAGAAGAAGATCTAAATACAAATAAAGAACATTATTATGCTACGATACAAAAATATTACCAAGATTATTTATATACCGTAGATCTTAGTAATAGCTCTAAAAAAAGACAGAAATTAACTGATAAGTGTAGCGAGGTATTCAATCAAGAAGATATTGAAGAATATGATAAAGAACTTTTTTGGTTAGAAATATCATTTTCGGTTGCTTTTACAAAAGAAGAATTAGATAAAATTACTATTTCTACCAATACATTTCCTATCGTTAATAGAAAAAAATCTTATAAACAACATAGTTTAAAAAGAAATGGTAAGATTATTTCTCTATATTTTAAAGAGAAGGAATATTTTTTAAATGCAGAATCTCTTATTGACAATGAAGGAAGGGTATATAAGAATGCATTAAAAAATGACATAAATAATATGGAAGGTTCTTTTTCTCTTTATTTCGGAGACATAGAGCAGTTTGATGAACGTAATGCAAAATATATTTTAAGTGATGTAATACAAACAGTACGAGAAGAAGGAAGTTCTTTTTCGGCTATGGGCTATGACTTATTAAATAGCTATCTTGAAGATCTTAATGATAAGTTAGATGCTTTAGAACGTAAGGTAAATTTTAGATTTAAAGATGTAAGCAATAATAATGAAAAAGTTTATTTACAGACAATTCCGTATAAAACTTCAGATACGTATGAGTGTGTTTATTGGACCACAAATGCAGGTTTAGCTAATGGAATAAAAGAGGGTGCTTTACTTAGTCAATACCAAACAATTGATTTAGAGTCTGATAGTATAAGGTTATTAACGGATACGGTTGGAGGAGCCGTGAAAAAAGGAACAAAAGAAAAGATTAGTAGTTTTCGATATGGCTTATTATCTAAAGATAGAATTGTCTCTAATGAAGATATTAAAGAGTTTATGTATGTTACAATAGGAGATGTTGTTAAAAGTGTATCTGTGAAATCAGGTGTTGGAATATCAGTACACAAAAAACAAGGATTAGTTAGAACTATAAATGTAGAGGTGTTACTTAAAGAAGCCGAAAATTTAAGTAGTGAAAACAAAAAACGATTGGGTAATTCCTTAGAATTACAATTAGAGAGTAAATCTGTGCATAACACACCCTATCGAGTGAACATAATATAAAAATTGATAATGGAAAATAATTTCAGTGCAAGTTTAGTATCAGCAGTACGATTAGCAAAGTCGTTTGCAGCTAAAGATAGGCATACAACATATGGGGTAGCACATTTAGCCTTGGCATTACTATATGAATCGACAGGAGTAAGCGACATATTATCTAGCATGGGTAAAGATGTTGATTACTTACAAGAATGGTTCGAAATGCGAAAGGAAGTTTATAAATCAGAAAACCAAGAAGCAACAGAACCTTTACCCGATAAAGAGGTCGATAAAGTATTTGAAGAATCAGAAAGATCAAAATTAAAATTAGGAACCGATTATATAGACGGGCTTTGTGTATTTATTGCAATCCTTAGAGAAGGTGTTGTATATACAAATAAACAATTAGAAACCATTTCTGTAACCGAAGCCGAATTTTATAAGATATACGAGTCTCTAGCTTTTTCTTCAAATAATTTAACTGATAGTGAACAGGTCGAACTAATTGAATCGATACCGTATTGTACGAATCTTATTACCCAAAAAAATATAGACGAAGGAACTCTTATTTTAGGGAGAGATAAAGAAATAAGAAGTATTCTCGAAAGCTTGGAACGACAAGAAAACAGAGGTATTTTATTAGTAGGTGATTCTGGTGTAGGAAAAACAGGAATTATTAAAGGGTTAATTAAACATATTGCAGAGTCAGAGAATACTTTGGTTTCTGAAAAACAAATTATAGGACTTAATGCATCCAAATTATTAGCAAACAGTGCAAATGAGAGCGATGTAGCTAAAAAATTAAGTGATACTTTTGATAAAATAGGGAAATTAGAAAATTGTCTTTTTATTATCGATGACATACAAATTCTTATAGAAGGCACTCAGGGAGGATCAGGGGCTGTAAGTAATTTAATTTCAGCAGAGCTTAATAACGGAACAATAAACCTTATTGCTACTATTAATCCGGATGCCTACAGAAAGACTGTTGAAAAGCATTCTATTAATCGTAAGCTTGAAATAATAAAGCTCGAAGAGCTAGAAATGATGGTGTTGCTTAAATGTTTAGATAATCATAGATATAAGTTAACAGCGTACTATCAATTAAAAATTTCTGAAGAAGCTATTACCGAATCGGTGCAATATTCTAAAAGGTACTTTAAAGAAAATAAATTACCATACGGGGCAATAGAGTTGTTAGATAGAACATTAGCATCTGTACACACCAGTAATGCTAATTCTTTAAAAGAGATTGAAGTATTGCAGAGACAATTAAAGGGACTGGTTTTAGGAGAAAAAGATTCTATAACCAATCTTTACTTTTTATATCGTTTAACGACGGACAAGATAAGCCCTGTAATACTAAATAATATTTCAAGTAAATATGATATTCTTGCGATAAAAGAAGAAGAAGCTCTAGTACAAAACTTAGAAGCGTATTTGGCAGAAGCAAAAGAAATAGCAATACAGCCAATTAAAGAAATTACAGCCCATGAAATTTCTGCAATGGTAGCGAGCATAACAGGAATTCCTATAGGTAAAATACAAGCCGAAGAAAAAGAAAGACTTCTTAATATTGAAGAACGTTTAGGGGCAAGAGTAAAAGGGCAAGATCATGCTATTACAACATTATCAGATGCTATTATAGAATCTAGAAGTGGCTTAAGCAACCCGAAACAACCAATAGGTACATTTTTCTTTTTAGGCCCCACAGGAACTGGTAAAACGGAACTCACAAAATCTTTAGCTGAATTACTTTTTGATGATGAAAACGCAATGATTCGTTTTGATATGTCAGAATTTAAAGAAGAACATTCTGCAGCTCTTTTATATGGAGCACCTCCAGGATATGTAGGTTACGAAGAAGGAGGGATGCTGGTAAACAAAATTAGAGAAAAGCCATATTCGATTATATTATTTGACGAAATTGAAAAAGCACACAGTTCTGTATACGATGTCTTTTTGCAAATTATGGATGAAGGGCATATTCATGATAAATTAGGACGCGAAGGAGATTTTTCTAATGCGATAATCATTTTCACCTCTAATATTGGTAGTCAATGGATTTCAGATCAGTTTGAAAAGAATAAAATACCACAGTCGAATGAATTAACAGAAGTGATGAGTGATCATTTTAGGCCTGAGTTTTTGGGTAGAATTACAGAAGTTGTCCCTTTTGCTCCTATTAATGAAGAAGTAGCACAAATGATTTTTGGTTTGCAATTTAAAAGCCTTCAAAAACAATTAAAGCAACAAAAAAATATAACGCTTAATTTATCTGAAGAGGCTTTAAAATATTTGTCTAAAAAAGGATATTCAAAAACATATGGAGCCAGACCTATATCAGGGGTCATTCGCACCTATCTTAAAAAAACAATATCAAGAATGATTGTATCAGAAAGTATAATTTCTGGCGATGTAGTATTGGTAGATTATAAAGAAGAAAGTTTAATTTGGGAAAAGCAATAGTTCATGGCAATGGATTTAGATAATATAAAGAAAAGTGAAATAACTGGTTTTGTAGCTGAAGTGTTTTATGACGAACTTATGTTCATTTTAAAAGATTCGAAAGACAGTAACGTGTGGATACAAAACCATGGTATGAATAGTAGGGCGTTTTCAAAAGACGTACTAGATTTAACAAGTTACGACCCTTTAAGTATGATGCCTCAGGCAAATACTGTTTTTATTCACTTAAGTCGTAACAGTATTTATCATCAATTGCCAGAGATATTATTTCATCCATTGGTTATTAGTACTCCTTCAATGAGTAATAAAGAGGTGGTAGAAGCGATTCGTGAAAATCGTAAAAAAGAAGAAGAGAATATCCACTTTTTTATGCCTTTTGATACTTTTTTGTTTGAAGAAAAACTAAGATTATCGAATAGGCACTTTAATATTTTTACAGATGATTATGCTAAGGAAAACTTATTTTCTTTTGCAAAGGCTATTATTAAAAAAGATATTCCATTACAAAAAGAGCAGTTATATAAGCTTTTTCTTAATTTATGTAATTCTGAGCAATTAAAAGAAAATTTACCGGAATTAGAGAATTTATTACGATCTATCTTAGGATTTAGTGTGGTGTTAAAATATCAGTTATGTGTAATAGAGGAAAGCCCTTTTTTAGCTTTAGGAGAAGGGATATTAGGGTACGATATCGGTACTCAGGGTCCTGTAATTAGTGAGCAAGATAATATTAATGCTGTTATGTTGTTAGAAGAAAGTCAAGAATATAAAGAGCTACAAAAAAACAAAAGCATTATTAAAAAAATATTAGAATTCTTTACTTTTTCTAATAGAGAAATTATTGTAGAACACCGAATTATGTACACTAATGAATTTCAATTAGGAACAAATTACTTAGGATACGATACCGTATTAGCAGAATCTAAGAAGAAAGTAAAAAAAGTAAAAATAAAAGAACAACGCGAAATAATATTAAGTGTTTAAAATATAAATACCCATAACTAATGAATGTATTATTACTCTTTTTTTTAAAATACTTATTAGCACCACTCGTTATGATTGTTGCAACGGTGGTATTAAATACAATTGCAAAAGGAAAAGCTGTATTAAAGCTTAAGAAATTAATTGTTTTTATACTATTGCTTTCAATAATATTAATACTTCCTAGCCTATTAGGATTTTTAAAATATGAATTTATTTGGGGTGGTTTAGTCATTTCCATTTGTTGTTATTTACTTTTAGGGTTCTTATTTAATTGGTTTTCTACTAGCAAATTTTTTAAAGATATCGGATTTAAAGAAAATAAATGGTTAATGATATTGGGGTTATTTATCTCCATTATATTAGCTTCTTGGGCATATTATTTTGTGTTTTCTTGGGCAAACCAATTGGGGTATGAACTATGGGCAATGTTAACTGTTTTATGGTTTTTAGTACCTCCTTTTTATGTATTTTCTAGAGATATGTATTTACAGATACCGAGTCCATTTTATAAGTTATGGATTGTTGATAATGAGGTTAATGATGAGGAGTATTGGAACAGTGTAGATACTTTTCGATTAATGCAAGTAACCGTAAAAGTAAAACGGTCACCAGAGGCAAAGGAGTATGCTTCTTTTTCTGTAAAACTACCAGAAGACGTAAGTTTAGGTAGGTGGTTTAATCGATTTATTGACGATCAAAATATACGGTTCCCAAACAATATTATCGAGTTAGAAGATGGTAATGGTCCCTATGGTTGGATATTATATACCAACAAGTGGTTGCCCATGCCTATTTTCACTAGAATGCTCGATTTTGAAGGAGATGTAATAGATAATAAGATAAAGAACAAAACTATTTTATATGTACGTCGTGTTTCTAAAAACAATGAAGAAGAAGCAAAAACAGCAGCAGAATAATACGAGATAAATATATATCAGGTTTAAGAAAAGTAAGAAAAAAATGACGCTAGCAAAACTATTCATACTAGGACAAGAAATAGAATTACTTTGGACGAATATGGAATATTACAGAGAAATACGTAAAAACGGAAAACCATCTACAGATATTATAAGTGGTTTAATTACCCTTTGTTTTGCTACAGGAAAAGATACCGATGTTATTCTACGTTGGATGACCAAAGAAAATGAGGACGATACTTGGCAAGAGGTAGATAAAATGGAAGAAGGTAAAATCTATTTTTACGAAAATGGATTAGATTATCCGCCAACAAAAACTTATAAATTTAAAGATACACATTTAATTTACTTTAAAGAAATATTTAATGCGGAGGGAAAAGAACCTATGCAAACAATTATTACAATTTCGCCTGCAATTCAAAACTATGGGGTGAATTTTTTAAAGCGTTGGAATGTAAGTTGGGTAGTTCCTAGCAAAAGAACACCTTATCAAGCAATAGAGAATAATGAAGAACCTAAGTTTATTGAGTACTATTTTGAAAATAATGAAGGAGAAAAAATAACACAAGAAAAAATTCAAGCTGACCAGAAAATCACTTTAGTTATTGAAACTGAAAATGCAGATAACGAAACTATAGATTTAAACTTAAATGATAATAAGTTAGATTATATGTATGATGGTGTAGTAGCTGAAAATGATATTATAAAAAATATTATTGTCACAGGAAAAGAAACTAGAGTTGAATTAACAACGATTAAAGAAAAACATTAAATATGGCTGGAAAACAAAATAAAATAGTAGCAAGCTTTAGTTCAGCTAAGGGAAATAGCTTAGATATTATTTTTCCTGATGAAGAGATTAAAGGTACTGGTCCAAGATTTGTTAATGTAAGTTTTGCTCAACGTGTAGCAGCAAGTTTAAATACAATCTTTAAGAAAAAATTTAAAATTACTTATAATGTTTTTTGTGTTGAAGAGTTGATTATAACTAAGCCTTTAAATCTTAGACCTGAAGTAACTAATATTTTTAATTTAGAGAATGCATTTCTTAATGATGCTATCACAGAAGCCGATATTTTTTTAGTTTAAACAAATCATTTGCTTGGGGGCAAGATTCTGTTACTAAAGCTTTTTATGAATTTCATACAGAGAAATTAGCATATAGAACAAATATTATTAATATAAATAATGATGAAGTTCTTCAGCTAAATGGAGGTTTTATACATAATAGATCCACTATCTTTTTATATGACAAAAATTATAATGATGTTAAAGAAGTAAAAGGAACTCTTTTTTTTAAAGATGAAGGAGGAGATTCCAAGTATACTTTAGGAGGTGTTTATATTCATGAATTAATGTATCATAATTATCCTGATGATTTTGGAGAAGGGGACCCAAATACTAATTATCTTAGAGATTACTTTTTGTTGGAATCGAATACTGGTTCTTTTGTAGATAGTCATTATAAAGGAAAGAATCAGAGAGATAAGCAATTTTGGATTGATGTTAGAAATAAAAACCTAAAGGGGATATGGAATAAAAATAAATAATAAATTATGAAAAAGACGTTAAAATGGATATCGATTCTAGGTGTTCTAATATTTCTCTTGTGTTATCAATCATTGTTAGTGAATAGGAATGTGTCTAATATCCCTTTTACACCTAATATATTTGTAAGCTCATCTAGTGTAAAAAAAACATCTTTTTTTGTTGAATCTTTTGATTATATGCATAATGCTTACTCTAGAAAATTAAATGACTCTATTGAATCTTATCATATGATATATGAAAGAGTTTCACTTAATCATAAGGTAACTGGAGCTATGTGGAAAGTAAAATATAAAAATATGAATGCAAAAAATTTATTAAATTATTTAGATGCGTCAGACTTGTTTTTATTTACATCTTTAAATGATACAGAAGATTTATATACTAAAAAGAAAGTGATTTTTAAAAATAAACAGATTAACCAATATTTAATAGGTTCTTTTGATAAGACTGATAGTTGTTATTATCTTAATTATGACTACCCGAATGACTATACTCCATACAAAGATCAACATAGTTTTAAGAAAAATTTTAAAGATATAATGATTGGTTCACCTCGATAAAATTATGAAAAAAGCACTAAAACTGATATTTACTATAATTATAAAGAAGAAGATGGTTTTTGTAAAAAAACTCAACAAGCGACAGGAAGTTTGGTCGGAGGTTTAGCAGGAAGTTCTGCTGGGGCATATATAGGTGGTTTAATTGGTTCTGTGTTTGGAGGTGTTGGTGCTATACCTGGTGCAATTATTGGAAGCATTATTGTTAGCTACTTTGGCGGTAAAGCAGGTGAAACAACTGTAGAATATATACAAAAAAATTAAAAAAATGAAATATTTATATTATTATATGTGGTTCGTCCAGGCTAAATTTTCAATCGCACTTCAAAGACCTCTTTATAAGATAATTCTTTCGATTAGAAAGTTATATTTTAAAACTAGAAAGTTTAACAAGTATGAGATACAGGAAAGAACAAAAAAATTTAATAACAGAATTAAAAATTTGAATAAACATAATTACAATTTTCCTAATGGTATTACTCATTGGCATGCTTTTGGGTTTACATACCTTACTATTTTAATATTCTTTTTTTTTATCCCCTTGTTTACTATTGATTCATTTGGTGAAACTTTTATTGATACAATATTAAAAGTATATATATATTATCTATAGTTGCAATACTTTGGTATATAATCTACATCAAAAAAAGTAACAAGGATTGGTTAAAAAAAAAGATAAACAAAAAGAGTAAAGAGTTTTATCTGTAGCCTGAATATAGTAATCAAAAGACCAATGATAATGTTATCTAACACGGTATAAACTTAATAAGGGTTAAAGGCTAAAAATAAAAGGTGGTTTTGTATTGACTAAAGTAGTTGCCAAACCCAAAACACACGAATAGAAGCCCTTTACTAAGCTTATACTAGAGCGTTGGCAACAAGGCAAAAAAAACTATGGAAAGAAAACCAATTTATACATTAATACTAGAAGTAGAACCACATTTTGGAGCAAAAATAGCACCTGTTAAACTAAAATTATTTAAACCTAAAAAGACTTTTAAAATTGAATTAAAAGCTAAAAAAAGTGACATTAAAAATGGTTTATTCGGTTTTGATACCATACCTGATAAAAATATTGTAGCATCTGACTACGAAAAATTAAAAAAGGAATACAAACCGCTTTCTAAAAAAATACTAGACGAACAATACATACCTAGTTGGTTAAGTATAAGAAAAGACCAAACGGTTACACTTGAATTAGATTGGGATAAAAAAAGCAGAGCTAAAGAATATAATACGATTGCTTTTGAAGAACATCCTGATTTTACTTTTGAACCTAAAAACATAAAAGACGCCGAAAAAGTAAAAATCACCTGTAAAAACAATAAAGCCAGTACTGCTCAAATAGTAATAAAAGCAGATGATAACTTAATTGTAGGTGCTCTAAATATATTTTACCCTAAACCTAAAAAAATAAAATTAAAATGGGCGATTGCTGAATTTAATGAAGGTGAAATTGATAAAGTTAGAAGTAATTCTGTTTCTTCTAAACTACAAGAGTATTTCAAGAGAGCCTTTAATCCATGCTTAATTGATATTGTTATTGAAAATGAAAAACCTTATGAAATTAATATCCCTATATTAGAAACAGTAACAACAAATACTGATAAAGATAAAACTATTAAATTCCATATTACTAAAATACGTAAGCATATGAATGGTGAAAAAAGAGTTATTTCTACAAAATCTGATGAGCAATCATTCTCATCCAACCTATATCATATTGGTAAACAAAATAATAACTTAAATAATAATGAAACAATTGTTTTAATTTTAACTAATTTAAAATGCTATCGAATGAGTGAAGATGGTTTACCAGCCTATACCAATGGGTTTTCATTAACAGGTAAAGGTCTTTCAGTAATTGCATTAGGGAATACTAAAGTTTCACCATCAGTTGAAATACCGCACGAAATAATGCATGAAATCTGCTTACAACACACTTTTAATATAGCTAGTGGGTTTGAAATATTAAAAGGTAAAACTGATAATTATATGGATTATAATAACACTAAAAAACACACCTATAAATGGCAATGGGCAAAACTTCATAAATCTAAATATTCAAATGAAATATAATTTTATTTATATAGTAATATTAATAAGCTTATTAGCTTGTAATATCCCCAGAAAATTTATTAAAAATGACAACATATGTAATCCTAACTATATTACAGAAAAAGAAATATTTATATTAGACACTACTCTATTAAAAAATATAAAAATCACCTACACACCCAAAATTTTTTATGAAGATAAAAAAACAAAAAAAGAAATAGTTATTTATAGTGATGACTTAATTGTAGTTTATTTACATGATAAAATAAACGAAACAAGTAAGTGGAAATATTACAAAAACCTAAAGCTGCAGAAAAGAAGAGAGGTCTTTAGATTAAAAAATGATGATTCCTTTAATTATTTATACATTAATCAAGCATGTTTTTTTGACAAAAAAGGTAATATAATTAAGACTATTGATTACCGTCAAAAAAATAAGTACCAAATTTGCTTTAAAGAAGCATATAATATTGTTAAAAAAAAGAAACCAAAAAACTATGTAATTAATCATATGGAACGTGATTTTATCATAAAAGAAAAAGATACGATTTACACTTGGAATGTTCATATAAAACATCTTGGAACACCTAAACGGAAAAGTTTTTTATATACTATTAATGCTAAGAATGGTAAAGAAATAAAAAAAGTACAAACGATTGTAATTCATCCTTAATCTATTTATAAATGGCAATGAACAAAACTTTATAAATCTAAATATTCACATGAAATATAAATTAATTTTAGATTAATAATATCCGAAAATATTAAAAAAAGAAGCAGATGAAAAATAAAGACTATTATCCTGTTAATTGGACAGACGGAGTAAAGCTTACCAAAGATCATTTTATCGATAATTATTTTAATACGATAAATAGCATTAATGATAGTGTAAAAACTAGAATGCATACTTATGATTATGGATTATTACAAGCTATAAATGGAGCGGTATCTGCGCTCGAAATAGAAGTTAAGACCCATACGGAAGAACGATTAGTTTTAGCTTTACATAGTTGCAATGCTCTTACTAAATCAGGGTATAAAATTGCATTTTCGGCTGAGATGTATGGAGGAGATATACCTACGGCAAAAATAGAATCGAAAGACGTAGACACCAATAGTAATGTAGAATTTTATGTTATGGTGGCAATAAATCCGTTTGAATTATTGCCTGTAGGAGAACCCGATCCAGAAGTAATTCCTTTACATCATCCGTATGTATTACCAAGAATAGGACTTAAAATAATGCCTAAAAATCAGTTTAATAGCAATTTTATGGATGCCAATTTTTTATTGGTAAGTAAAGTGTATTGGCGAAATGGAAACTTTGTGGTTGATAAAGAATACACACCACCGGTATCTCGAATCGTATATTATAAACCATTACACGATTTTCATAAAAAAATAGCACAGGTATTAGTACGATTACGTAATTACTCTGTAATTATTAATAAGAAAAATAGAGATAAGCAACAGAGTAATACATTAGTTCGTAATACCTTTTTGTTAAGTAATAAGGCAATGGATTTTGTAGGGCAACATATCTTTGAATTCAATCAAATAGGAGAAGAACAACCACCCGTATATATTGCACAAAAAATATCTATTTTGGCTAACTATTTATCGAACGAGTTAACCATTATGGAAGAAACGGAAAAAGAAAAACTATTACAATATTATTATGAATGGATAGATGTAAAACCTTCTGTTTTTGAAGCTACATTAGGGGAGGTAATAGACATGAATTATAATCATCATGAGATAAATAATACCTTAGATAAAGTAGATTACTTTATGGCTATTATGGATCGACTTTGGAAAAAATTAAGTGATCTAGAGTATATAGGGCAACGAAAAGATAATATTGTAATTAGTGAAGAAAGCATGAGTATTAAGGCTAAGCCACAAAACAAATCTTGGTCTATAATAGATTAGTTTTAATGTGTCTAAAAAAAATGTGTCTAATATGTTTAAATAATTATAACTAGTGAAACCTTTAAATTATAAAAAAAGAAGAGCTTCTCAATTGCGATTTTTGTTAGTTTTTTCAATAACACTTACACTGCTGTTTTGTAGTAGTTTGTTTGCAATATATACAGGGAAAAAAGGAATAGATGTTTTAGAGAAAAAGCATGCTGAATATAATGATATTTTCGAAAAACAAGCATTTATAACTTTTAAGATAGATGAAATGACGAAGTATCTATATCGATTAAAAAACAAAAAAAGAACGCTTGGAGAACATAAACAATTTCAGGGGTTAATATCTAACATGCGCACTAATGTAGAACGCGAAATTAAAAATACGGCATCGAGTATCGAAAATCAATTTCAATTGTACATTGAGCTATTGAGGCAAATAAAAGAGATTCAAGCTGTAGTAGATAATTATGAAAATGAATCTGAAGAATACCTATATAATAAAGAATTGTTAGAAAAATGTAGAGAGAAATATAGGTCAGAAGGAGGTAAATCAAAAAAATAAACCAAACAGATTACGTGCTATTTTTAGTGTAAAATACAATAACTACATAAAAAAAAATGAAAACAGATACATTAGATGAATCTTTTTGGAGAAAGATAAAATTTATATTACTATTTACTTTGGCAATTGTTTTACTATATATTATTCAAACAAAATTTATAATGAAAATACCTGCAGTTGATAATGGTGAATTATTAAAAGCAATTGACAATTATGAAAAAATTATACAAAAGCAAAATGAATATACAGAAAAAGTAAAAAACATTAATGCAGAACTAAAAGTAATGAAGTTCGATATACATCAGGTGCAAATAAAAGATGAAATAAATAAAAAAATATTTGAAATTAGAGATGTATACAAAGAAAATAAAATGAATTCGAAATACTTTTTTGGAATTCAATCTGCTAATATTTTGCAAATATATTTCGATACCCGAGAAGAGTATAGTTCTATGTTAAAGAATAAAAAAATTATTATGGATAATCTTAATGAGTGTAAAGCTAATATTTAAAACAGATGAGATTTAATAAAAAAATCATATTAATACTACTATCCCTTGCTGTAATTATAACACTAATTATTGCTATATGGATGCCATATAAAGCAACAGTTAGTTCGATGGATTTTTCGATCTATGATTCTAATAAAAATTACCATTACGAAGTAAATGAAAAATTAAATTTTTCAATAAATGATAGTTTAGATTTTAGGAATCGAGATATGATATGGCATATGGGTAATGGAGATACTATAATGCGTTCACATGATGTTAATTATAGGTATAATAAGAAAGGAAAGTATTTGATAACTTTAGAGGTAGAGACCAAATATAAAATTTCTAAATATATAGAAGTGATATCATTACCAAGAGAAAAAGCAATAGATTCTATTCCTGTAATTCATGGAATAGATGTAGGGTATGTAGGAGAAGAGCTCGTTTTTTCATCATATAGCCCAGGTGTAAAATCTTGGTATTGGGAATTTGGCGAAACAGGTACTGTAGATGCTTATAAAGGGCAGGTAATTTATGTTTATAAAAACCCTGGAATATATAATGTGAAATTAAAAACAAATACATCTAAATACCCCGTTAGTCATTTAATACAAATTTTGCCCTTATTTGAAGCTATTGAAGAATCTGAGCATTTAGATTCCTTATCAATTGCACAAAAAGATATTAAGAAAAGATTGCAAACCATAGCTGATGCTTCTATAAATAATAAGAGAGACTATTATAAAAGTTTAAAACACATAGAAAACAGATATACTTGTAATCAAGCAGATAAGGTAATTATAGTAATTAATGGAGCTAGGTATAATGACTTGTATAGTTATTGCCAAGGGTTACATTATTTAGAAGGTAAAGGTAAAAAAACCGTAATCATTAATGAAGTAGTATTAGATACTTTTAATTGCGTAAAAAAAATACAAGTAACACAAAGCATAATTAATCAATGAAGCAGTCCTATAATAAAAATAAACAAACTAAGGTTTTTAAAGTGTTGGTATTGAGTGTGTTTTTAGTTTTTTCATCAATATTTGAATCGCCACTTTTAGGACAGGTTAAAAAATATAGTAAAATAGAAAAAAAAATTCGAAAGAGTTATAATTTAGAAGAAACTACTAATATACGAAAAAGACAAAAACGAGATCGAAGTATTTATAAAGTATACTCAGATAGTTCAGATAATCTTGTTTATTTAGATGCTTACTCACAAAAAAATGGTGAACCTCAAGATTTTTTAACTCCTTATTATGTATTAGATAATAAAAATGATTTTTTAAAGGTGGTAAAAGCTACTCCTAAATTAATAGGAAAACCTAAGGGTATGTTTTCTTTTTTATTTAGTGGGAAAAATACTTTCAAAGATGCTAAAAAAGCAAAATATGTAGGTTGGATTCATAAAGATAGAGTACTCTATTATTCACATCCAAAATTAAGTGAATATAATTATAAAGCTTTACGTTATGTGATAGGCTCTCATAAAGTTAGTTCGTTGTATAATAAGGCGAAACATGTACATAAAGATTCTGTATATATATTTAAAGATCCATTCTTTAAAGAAAAGAGTTCTCATAAATTAATGTTAGATCAATTTGTCTATTTATACAAATATAGTGTTAATAAAAAAGCCGCATTAGTTTCAAATTTAGCACATCTTAACTCAAAAACTGATTTCCCTAGAACTATGGGGTGGATTCCTGAATCTTTATTGAAAAAGATAGGTCAACAACAGGTATATAGTATTGTTGATACAGACTCACTAACTTTTTTTGATGAAAACAAAAAAAAACATGAATATATAGATAGAAATGAAATAGGAGGTTCGTTTATGTATGATACTTCAAAACATCAAAAACAAACAATAGTTAAGGATAGTTTAAGAGCATTGATAGTGCCAATAAATGTTTGGAATCATTCTGATAATAAGCTTATAAATGTAGATGGAGAAGATGTTTTGATTAGAAAGCTAAAAGAAATAAAGAACGATAATAAAAAATTGAACTTTCATTTTATTTTTGACTGTAGCACTGAGCTTCAAAAAAAACAACTGCTTTTAATGAGTTCATTACAAAGAATAGGACTATTTTTATCTACAGAAGAAAAATATAAAGGATATGAAGTTAGTTTTAGTGCTAGTTCTTATGGTTGTGGAAAGTTTTATCGGTTACCAAAAACTACTTCATTTTTAATTTGGGTAGATTTTCTTCAAAATATATTTTTAGATTTACCTGCAGATTTTACTCCGGAAATAAATACGGATGGAATCTCACAGTGTTTTGAATATGCTACTCAAGGCTTAGGAAAAGAAAGTTTTACAAATAATATTATAATAATTTCAGGGGAAAAACGTTTTTTTAAGGCTCCACAGCTAAAAGAGATGACTCAGAGGTTAGGAAAAACATCTTCTCGAATTATTTTTTATCAATTAGAAAGTAAATCAGATGATTATCACCAGGATTATATTTTACAAGCGAAAGATATTTTAGGACAAGTAAGTTTAAGTCATTCTAATTTTATAAGAGCATTTATTGTAGAAAATACGCTTATTAAAAATAAAAACACATTTAAAAGTATTCCAGCTCCAGATAATATTTATATTTATGATGCTCCAGATAATAGCACATATCAAGGAGGTATTACATTTCCTAAAATAAACAAGGTGTTGTCCGCAACTTCTTTTGATATAACGTTAGATTCAGTACTCAGTAAAACAATACGGTTTAATAAAATTTTGACAAATTCTTTAGAATATCATGCTGAAAATTTAGGGTTTCTTAGAAGTAAATCAGGGGATAAAATAAAAGAAATGATATTGAAAGATACAATTTATTTCAATAACTTATCTAAGTTGCCAAGGAACTATATGTTTGAAAGATATTACCAAAATAAATATCAGAATTTAGAAGATAATCCAAAAGTTGTTTTAGGGTACTTATTAAGTAAAGAAGAATTAAAACAACTAGTAGATAGTTATAAATCGTTAGTGCCATTGTTTTCTAAAAATATAATAGTAAAAAGGAAGCATAGAAGACGATTATATAGATTATATAGAAAAAACAGATTAGATTTTAATAAAAATCTGTTTAGAAAAACACTTAGAAGAAAAGATTATTTGGCTGATTTATTTTTTCTAAAAACAGGGCTTCCTGTAAAAAATATTTTTTTAACGAAAACGAAATTTAAACATATGAAACGAAAACGAAAAGCGACTCATATTGTTTTTGCAGAAACAATGAGAAAATTAAGAGATAAAATAGAAATATTAGAAGAATTACAATTAAATAAGGAAGTTAAAATGTATAAAGACGGTAGCGGAAAGGAATATTATTTTATTTCAAACAATCAAATTCTTTAGTATGAGTACATCTACAGATTTACCGATACATGAAGTTATATTAAAAATAATGTATAATGCTGATAGAGAAAAACCAATGGGTTTAACTACATCAGACATTTTATGGAAGATTGATAATCCTGAAATTACAGAACGATATGTAAGAGAAGTATCTGACTGGTTGGTAAGAGAGCGAAAGGTTAAATTATATTTAGATAAATACAGCTTAGATAGGCATGAATTTTTAGAGCAAAAAGCAAAGAGCGAAGAAGAAGAGGACGAAGAAGAAGTGCTAGCGGTTGGAAATGAGACCTTTTATATAAAACCATCTAATAAAAAAATAAAAAATATAAGAAGCAAAATATTTTTTTTTACAGGAGCATTCGTACTTTGTTTTATAACTTATTTATATATTAATATGTTAAGAGATTATGAGGTTACAACAAAAGAAATAGTAATTAGTTCTGTCTTAAAAAAACAAGTAGCATTAAAAAATATATTTCTTTCAAGTGATGAAGATAATGAAAATAAAAAAATAGAAGAGATATCTTATTTGTTTTCCAGACAAAACAAGAACAATAATAATATACAATTTGAAATAGCACGACTATATAACGTAATAGACAGTTTACAACAACAACAACAGTCTCAATTAAATATTATTCAAAAAAAAATAGATAAAAATTTAAACAAAAGCATTAATTATACGAATGAAATATTACATAATATAATACTCTGTAATATTTTATTTTTAATAATAATCGTTTTCACTTTTTTTAAAGGAAAAATATAATTTTTAGAGCTATATGTTTCTGTATTATAGAATAATAAAGTATATTTACAGAGCAAATGACAATTTAGAATTTTCTTCTTCTTTGTAAAATAAACTGTCATACTTGTATAAAAACAGGCGAAGCTAGTCTGTGTTATGAGTATACCTATTTTGGGAATTTCTCCCTAGTAAAACATGTTTATTTTTTTAGTTAGAAAATTATCTATTGTTATAGGTAATATCTTTGTTTAGCGATTTTATAATACTAGTTACATTATTCGTGAGACAAAATAAAATAATTATTAATTAGAAAAAAAACATTATTATGGGATCATTTAGAGCTTCACTAGAACTAGGAGGAAAAGAATTTGACGTATTACAAACAGAATACGTATTTAGTAGAGATACGGATAAAAAAGGTAAAATAGCCTCTAATGTTTATGGCGGA
>NZ_OENA01000093.1 GCF_900239185.1 Tenacibaculum finnmarkense | reverse complement strand
TTTAATGACTAAAAGGAATTAAAATAGTATCGAGAATTTGAATTGTTTTCTTTTGATACTAAAAAAGTTCTCGATACAATTTTTTGAAGGAAAAAATCACTCGAACTGATAGGGTAGAGATTGGTGGAATTATAGTTGATGTATCGATTTATGAAAATTAACACAAATGCCTAGCCCCGATTGAAGCTTTGTTTGAGCTCTTTTTTGTTATTTTTTAACAAAAAAAGCGAGTGCGGAAAGCGGGAAATTGCTTCAAAAAAAATCGATAATAAGTAACTTTTAAGCTCCTTATTATCGATATAAAATAAAATCTTTTTTAAGATACTATTTACAAATAGTGTTTTTTAAACGAACTCCGAAATCGGCAAGTGTTTTTATTTCTTTAATACCTGCTAATCGTTCTCTACCAATAACCAATAGACCTTTATTGTTTGCTTCAATATGATAGTATTTATTGCTTTCAAAAAATAAAACAAGTTCGTCTGTAAAAAAGCTTTTTATTTGAGAAGCATTTTTTCCAGAAAGATAAAATCGTTTAGAAAAATCAGGGTGATTGTCTATGTTAATGTCTTTAAAACCTGCAAAATGATAAATGTATTCAAAAATCCCTTCTTTGTCTAAAGTGAATTCAGGAGTGTTTTTTTCAATGTCAATATACATCATAGTGACCTTAATAATTTGTTTAGCGATTAATTCTCCTTCTGAAAATTCAACGTCAAATAATGTACAGTTTTCATTAGATAAAACATTGGATATATTACTTATTTGGCGGGTTTTAAAGTAACCAAAATGTGGGATTTTAGTTAGAGCTTCTTTTGCTGAAATATTATACGACCATTTTAATTCGTTAGAAATTTTTTGTAATGATTTTTGTCGTTTTGTTAAATTAGATGATGTAGTATTTTCATCAATTTCAACAGGGTTATTTTTACGTAAAGCAAATGGATGGGCGCTTTCTGTTTTATAACCATCTAAACCAATAACTTCAAAATAACCACCTTTTCGCTTAAAGGTTTCTGCGTAATTATTTAAATTTTCCATAACAGAATGATCTATAAAATCACATAAAGAAAAATCAATAATTGCTTCTTCAGTTTCAGGTATTTGATCTAATTTTGATTTCAATTTTGTGAAATTTAAAAAACTTGCGAAATTTTTTACTGAAACATAATATTTTTCATCTTCTTTAAACATTAAAACATTTGGTTTTAATAGGTTTGTAATGAAAAACATAATGTTTTTATTAATGAAAACATGAATGATAAAAGTAATAAAAATACCCGCTAAAATACCCGTAATTAAATTGGTAGCTATAGTGGTTAATAGGGTTGCCAAAAAGATAATTAATTGCTCTTTCCCTATTCTAAATACTTTAACAATATTTTCGGGTGATGCTAATTTATAACCTGTATATACTAATATTGCTGCTAAAGCTGGTAATGGTATTTTTCGTAATTCGGTAGCGAAAAGCAAAATAAATGCGACTAAAAATAATGCGTGAAAAAAGTTTGCTGAACGATTACTTCCTTTGTTATTTACATTAACAGAGCTTCGTGCTATTACCGTTACAACATTTAAACCACCTAAAAGACCACTGATTACTGTGGCTAAACCTAAGGCTCTAATGTCTTTATTAACGTTAGAACGGCGCTTTAAAGTATCTAATTTATCTACCGCTTTTATACTTAATAAACTCTCTATACTAGCAATTAATGTTATGGCAATTACTGCATTTATAAATTCAAATTCATAAATTTTATCAAAATTAGGAAAGGCAAAGCTCGATAAAACATCGTTTGGTAATTCTATTAATAAGCTTTTATCAATAGGGTATGGGCTTGCTGAAAATAAATCATAATAGTAATACATACCAATACTTAAAACAACAATCCACATAGGAGCAGGGATTAATTGAAAGTATTTATTACGTATTTTACTGTAAAAAATCATGATTAACAAACTAATAATACCAACTAAACCTGCATAAAAAATACTGGTGTTATCGGTTTTTATAAAATCAATGATTCCGCTAGGCATTTGTAAAAGCAAATCGATAATACTTCCTTTTGCATTTAAATTACCCAGCATTACATGTATTTGTTTGGCAAAAATACCGATACCTATGGCTGCTAGCATTCCTTGAATAGCGGAGGATGGAAAATAATCTCCTAAAGCGCCCATTCGAAGAAAACCAAGAATAATCATGATAATTCCTGAAATAACAATTGCGGCAAGGGTGTATAAATATCCTTGATGCATATCGCCAGCTCCTAAGGTGGTTATTGCTGCGATTACAACAACAACTAATCCGTTTCCAGGACCTGTAATTGTTACATTAGAACCTCCTAAAACAGCAACAACGGTACCACCTACAATTGCAGCAATAACTCCTGAAATTGGTGGTGCTCCTGATGCTAAGGCTAATCCGAAACCTAAAGGAAGTGCTATTAATGATACTACGAAACCTGCAAAAATATTTTGAGGTATTTCACTTAAAAATGTTTTAAAACGTTTTGATTTTCCCATTCTACTTAACTATTAAAACATCGGTTGGTAATTCGGATAAGATATATTCAATATCATGCGGAAATATTCGGTCTAAAAGCCCTGTTTTTTTAGGGGCACTTATAACCAATAAATCGGCTCTTTTTACTTTTGCGTAATGACCAATAGAATATCCTCTACGGCCAAAAATACTTTGTGTTTTTATGATAATATCAGCTGTTTTAATGTGTTCTAGCATTTTATTTACACGTGCGTCTTCACGTTTTTGCATGCGTTCTTTGGTTAATGTTGCTTTACGTAATGATACGTCATCGCTTACATTTACGTTTAATTCGGCAGCGCTTATTTCTTCAACAATAGTAACTCGTTTACAGTCTAAATTTGTAGCGAAATTAAAGCCTGTTTTAATGGTTTCTTCTGTTTTTTCGTCTTGTAAGCCGCTAATAACAATGTGTTTACAGGGTATTCTTTCTGTAGATGGTTTTATTAGTAATAATACAGAGCAAGGAGCTTTACGGGTAAGTTTTCGGGCAATTGAGCCTACATAATAGGTGTATATTTTTTCTTTTTGTAAAGCACCTAGTATTAATAGATCTACTTTTTCTTGTGTTGTTGTTTGTAAAATTACATCAACGGGTTTTCCTTCTTGCCAAATAACTTTTAAAGTTTTTTTTAGTGTAGGAGCCTCACTTAATAAGTGTTGTAGTTGTTTTTCTTTTTCATCAGATTTTTGTCCGACGTGAACTCCAATTAATTGTGCATTAAACATATTTGACAAGCGAATGCTTTCAAATAAATTAGCTTTTAAATTGGGTGAAAAAGCAATACCAATAAGAATGTTTTTTATCAAAGTCTAAATTTTAAAAAGCCCTAATATATAATTTTCTGACTGTTTAAAAAAAAAATAGATGCTATGAATTTATATTGGTTGTTTTATCTGAGAAAATAAGGAGTTTTGATTCTTATAATTTATAAGAATCTGTTTAAATTTCATCTAAAAAGTTTTGTAACAGAAAAATAAGAAATTGAATTCGTCAAGGGGATTCTAGTTTATTTTTGCATCCTGATTTGCCGTATTTTTTTGGGTTTTTTAATAATTTTTGTCAGTTCGAGTGATTTTAATGACTAAAAGCAATTGAAAAATTGAAATAGTCGAGAATTTTAACTATTTTATCTTGACCAATTTTACTACTTAAGGATTTCTCAGAACTGACAGTTTTTTTATTTTAAACAGGATTTAAGAAGATGCTTCTCTTCTTAAAAAGAACGATATGGAGTAATAAAAAATAAATTAAAGTGATAAACCAAAAACGCTTTTTAATTTTTCTATTAATGGATTTTTCTCTTTAAGTTTAGTGAATTTTTCTTGTGGTGTATAGGCGAATTTTTTTTCGACTACTTCATTAACTACAATAGTTATTTGAATAGCATAATTATTTAATTTTTCACGTAAAAATCGAGTAAATTTAGCCTTAATACGTTCTAATTGTACTTGCATTAATTCATTTGGGATAGCAAAAGTAACTGTATATTCTTTTGCTAAAACAGGTTGGCTAGAGGCTAAAACTGAAGCAATACTAAGATCGCCAAGTTGTTGTGTTTTTAAAGTGTATACTTTCCAAGCATCTTTAAGTTCTTTGTCTGTAAAAAGAGTTTTAGGATGGTTTTCAAAATTTTCAGAATCATCCTCGGTATTTTTAACCACTGGTTTTTGATGAATACTTTTTAAAGATAAGCCTGAAGTACGGCGTTTTATATTTTTTAATAATGGTTTTGATGATGATTGGCTAGTAGCGCTAATTAGCGGCTTTATTGGAGCCGCTGTAGCTATTTTTACTGTTGATTTTACAATAGGTGGTGCTATGCTATTTTTTACTGGAGATAAAGAAGTAAAAAAAGTAGCTGGAATTATGTAGTTGCTAGATTTTTTTTTTGCTCCATCAAAATTGATAGAGGCTATTTGCATTAAGGTTAATTCTACCAGCAATCGTTGGTTTTTACTGCCTCGATATTTTAAATCGCAATCGTTTGCTTTGTCAATTCCTAGGAGTAGAAACTGCATGCTTGCTTTTTTTGATTGTTCAAAATATTTTTTCTTAGTAGTATCGCCAACTTCTAATAAAGAAATGGTAGCGGCATCTTTTGAAACTAATAAATCTCTAAAATGAGATGCTAATCCGTTTATAAAATGATGACCTTCAAAACCTTTGTTTAAAACAGCATTAAAAGCCAGTAAAACTTGTGGGATTTTTTGTTCAATTAGTAAATCAGTAATTGTAAAATATACGTCATAATCTAACACGTTTAAGTTTTGAGTAACTGCCTCTCGAGTTAAGTTTTTCCCTGAAAAACTAATTACTCTATCAAAAATAGACAAAGCGTCACGCATGGCACCATCTGCTTTTTGAGCGATAATATGCAGCGCATCATCATCTGCTGTAATATTTTCTTTGATGCAAATGGTTTTTAAATATTCTTTTGCATCTAAAACACCAATACGTTTAAAATCAAAAATTTGACAACGAGATAATATCGTAGGTATAATTTTATGTTTTTCGGTAGTTGCTAAAATAAAAATAGCATGGGCTGGTGGCTCTTCTAAGGTTTTTAAAAAGGCATTAAAAGCCGCTTGAGAAAGCATGTGAACTTCATCAATGATATATACTTTGTATTTTCCTGTTTGTGGAGGAATACGAACTTGATCGGTTAAATTTCGGATGTCATCAACAGAATTATTTGATGCTGCATCTAATTCAAAAATATTAAAAGCAAAATCTTCATCAGTTTTAACCGTTGTATTATCTTCTTGATTGATGCGTTTTGCTAAAATACGCGCACAAGACGTTTTTCCAACACCTCTAGGACCTGTAAATAATAAAGCCTGGGCTAAATGATCATTTTTTATAGCATTTTCAAGCGTGTTTGTAATTGCTTGTTGCCCAACTACATCTTCAAAAATTTGAGGACGATATTTACGTGCTGATACTATAAAATGCTCCATTTAATTGCTCCTTTTTATACTTACAAAAATAGAAAAACTCCGCTATAATAGCGGAGTTTTTTACATTTATTTAAAAATCATTTTAATTTTTAAATAAAAATTAAATCGTAAAATCAATTCCAAAAACAATATTTCTACCAGCATTTAAAATAGCGTCTGATTTTAAACGAGATAAATGATTTATATATTTTTTATCAAAAATATTTTTAACACTAATTGATGTTGTAAATTTATATTTATTAATAAAAACATCACCGCCAATACCAAAATTAACCAAACTATAGCCAGGTGTTTTTGTTTCAAAAGAGCTTATGTTTTTTTGTTCAAAAGAAGAATGAATACTTAACGAAGTATAGCCGTTTTGTAACCATTTCGTGTTTAAAACTTCGGTTCTAAGTGTGTTTTTTAAGGTATTTGCCGGTATTAATGGTAAATAACTGTTTTCGTTTTTTATATTATTTTGTTTACCGATAACTGTTTCAAAACTACTTTCTAAATGCAACCAATCTAAAGGGTGTGGGTGTAAATGAACTCCAAATTCACCACCGTATAATTTAGCGTCTTCTTGTAAATAGGTATAAACAGGTGCTTCATCTTCAATTTTACCCGTTGGCGATAGATAAATATAATCATTTATTTTATTATAAAATCCGTTGGCAAAAACTTCAAAATGTTTCGATTTATAATCAAAAGAAATATCTAATTGCAGGTTTTTTTCGTTAGATAAATCATTATTTCCTTGTTCAAATCGATTGGTTCCGTGATGAACACCATTTGATGTTAATTCGGCTAAATTGGGAGCTCTAAATCCGTTAGCGATATTTATACGAGTATTTATATCTTTAAAAAGTAAGGTTTTAAAACCTAAAGAAGCTGTAAAACTATTAAATTGTTTGTCTATTGGATTAAAAACATGCACTTCATCTTCATGCTTAATTTCATGTTTTTCGGTTTTTATAGCCCTATTATCGAAACGAATTCCTCCTTGTAATTTAGTGGTTTCGTTTACATTAAAATTAGCGGTTGTAAAAATACCAAAATCATTAATAGTTGCATCAGGAATTAATAATTCTTCACCAAAATTAGTGTTTGTTTGATGCAAACCTTGTGTTCCTAAAAGAATTTCAAAATTTTTCAGTTTAGGAAAATGATATTTCAAATTATAGCTAAATGTTTTTAGCTCCATATTTAAGGCCGGCTCATTATTTGCGTGTTCGTCATGCTCCTCATGTTCGTCGTGTTCGTCGTGGTCATCATGATGGTCGTCGTGGTCATGATCTTCGTGATTCGCATGGGCATCATCATGGTCATCGTGGTCATCATGATGTTCATGTTCGTCTTCAAATTCTTTTCTACTATTGATTGTATATCCTAAATCGATATCTAATTTTGAAGCGTTAAAAAAAATGTGATTATGCAAGCTTATAATATGGTTATTAATATCTTGATACGGGTTTTCAAGGGCTGTTTTTTTGGTTTGTGTTCCAATTCCTTCTGTTAAACCTAGTTTTGAGTTATTAAAATTATAACGCAATGCTGATGAGAAGTTTTTTTGATGAAAACCAACACCTAATTTCAAATCTTTTTCTTTAAAACGAGTATTAGTAACACGATATGAAGGTGTTTTGTAATCGGAATGAATTCCATAGGTTCCACGAGCTAAAAATTGCCATTTTTCAAGAGATGATTTAACACCTAACGACATATTACTTCCCATTGTATTGGTAAAATAACGCTGATTAACATTGGTTTTAGTGGTGTTTTGCGAAGCAAATTTTTCTGGTTGAATATATAAAACTCCTCCTAAAGCATCGGAACCATAAAGAAGCGATGCAGGTCCTTTTATTACTTCAATCCCCTGAATACCAGCTTGGTTAATACCTAAACCATGTTCGCCACCAAATTGTTGATTTTCTAATCGAATTCCTTGGGTGTACACTAAAACACGGTTACCGCTTAAACCTCTAATTACAGGTTTTCCGATAGATGCGCCTGTTGATATTTGAGAAACTCCTGCAATATTTGTAATTCCTTCTGCAAGTGTCGTAGCACCTGTTCTGTGCAATGCTTTTGCCGATAATCGCTCGACTTTCATTACATTTTCAGATTGTAATTTATTAAAAGAGGTAGAAATAATTATTTCATCAATTTTAAAAATAGCTTCTTCTAGTAAAGGATTAAAAATTTGGTTTTCGTTATTAAAAATAAATGTTTTTGAAACATTTTTAAAACCTAAATAATTAAATGTAATGGTTATTTTTCCGTTAGGAATATGATTAAAAGTATAGTTTCCTTGCGCATCTGAAGTAACACCTTTGTGCAGTTGTTCGGCATAAATTTCAACGCCTAATAAAGCGTTTTTATTGATGTCTGTAATTTTTCCTGATACTTTATTTTGTGCGTACGAGTTTGACATCCCTATTAAAAATAGGAAAAATATTATTTTTTTCATTAAATGTTTTTTATGAATATTTTTACTGATAAAATCTTTATAAATCATCATTTAAAATGATTACAAAGTATTGTAATATGTAATTATGAAGCATCATTTTACTTCTTCGTTTTATTAAATAAAAAAAGTAATATCAAGTTCAAAAAAACACGATTATATAAAAAAGACTATTTTAAACCGTAAAATAGGGTGGGCCTCGGGTGAGTTTTTTATCCGTATAAACAACCGAAATTACTTGTGGTTGCTCGTTGTGTTTATTTTTGTAAAAATGTTGTGGAATTACAGCGTAATTTGAAGCTGCGGTATATGAAAATACTTGAAAATGAAAATCGTCTAACGAACAATCTAATTCTTGTTCATGAAAATGATGCTCATCGATACTGCTACAAATAGTATGTTTGTGGTTTTCAAAAGTATGCACGAGTTGTATTACTGACGGAAGTAGTAATAGCAACAAATTTAAAAAAGCGATATGTTTTTTGAAACGATACATTGAATTTGCAAATGTATAAAAAAATAAAGACCTGAGAGTTATAGATAACTGTCAGGTCTTTAAAATTATCTTAAAAGTTTCTTAAAAAACACACATAAGAGTCAATTATAATTTTTAATTTACTTTATAAACCGTTCCGTTTTGTTTAAAGTTAGAGTAGCCAATTTTAGCGGTAAAGCTATAAGAGCTATCAGTTACTTTGGTTATTTGCACAAATATCGGATCTTTATCTAAATCATTTTTAGGGCTTTTCATTCGTAATGAATAGGCAAAATTATTTTTCCATTTGATAAAAAGTGTATCAATATGTTTTTCTTGCTTTTCACTAACCGAACCATCAGCCAAAGAAATACTTGTTTTTTTAGTATATTCTTCAATTTGTAAACTATCGGTTCTTACAATCGTTGTTTTTCCGTAGCTGTTGCTCCCTGGAATTTGAAAAGTTCCGTGCTTAAAACGTTCGGGATCGCCTTGTTTATCCGTAGAATTACACGAAATCACTAAAGAAGCTACTAAAAAAGTAAAAAAATATCTCATTAAATTCCGGTGTAATTAGCTGGTGTAATTGCTTTTAATTCTTCTTTAATTTCTGATGAAACCTCTAAAGTATCAATAAAATTAGCAATTGATTTTTGATTGATTTTTTCGTTGGTACGCGTTAATCCTTTTAAAGCTTCGTAAGGATTCGGATACGCTTCACGACGTAATATTGTTTGAATAGCTTCGGCAACAACTGCCCAGTTATTTTCTAAATCTTCGGCAAATTTTGCTTCGTTTAATAATAACTTATTCAATCCTTTTAAAGTAGATGAAAAAGCAATTAACGTGTGTCCGAAAGGAACTCCTACGTTACGTAAAACTGTACTATCGGTTAAATCACGCTGTAATCTTGAAAGCGGTAATTTTGCTGATAAATGCTCAAAAATAGCATTTGCTAAGCCTAAATTTCCTTCAGAATTTTCAAAATCGATAGGGTTTACTTTATGTGGCATTGCCGACGAACCAACTTCTCCAGCTTTAATTTTTTGTTTGAAATAATCGTTTGAAACGTAGGTCCAAACATCTCTATCTAAATCAATTAAAATAGTATTGATACGCTTTAAACCGTCATATAAAGCCGCCATGTGGTCGTAATGCTCTATTTGAGTTGTAGGGAAAGAGTGGTGTAATCCTAAAATATCTTCTACGAAATGAGTTCCGAAGTTTTTCCAGTCGATATCTTTATACGCTACTTTATGTGCGTTAAAATTCCCTGTTGCTCCACCAAATTTAGCAGCGTGAGGCGTGTGTTGAATGTGAATTGCTTGATTGTTAATACGCTCTACAAAAACAAAAAATTCTTTTCCTAAACGAGTAGGAGAAGCTGGTTGTCCGTGCGTACGTGCTAACATTGGAATATGATCCCATTCTTCAGCTAAATCGGCTAATTTAGAAACTAATTCATCTAAAGCAGGATAATAAACTTCATCCATCGCATCTTTAATTGACATTGGAATTGCCGTATTATTAATGTCTTGAGAAGTTAATCCGAAGTGAATAAACTCCTTGTACTTATTCAAATTTAGCTTGTCAAATTCTTCTTTGATAAAATATTCAACTGCTTTTACATCATGATTTGTAATCGCTTCAATATCTTTAATTTTCTGCGCATTTTCAGTAGAAAATTCTTCATAAATTTTACGTAAATTAGGGTATAATTCTTTGTTGAAATCGGCTAATTGTGGCAACGGAATTTCACATAAAGCGATAAAATACTCTATTTCGACTTTTACTCTATATTTAATTAAAGCTTCTTCAGAAAAATAGTTTGCTAAATTGGCTATTTTATTACGGTATCTACCATCGATAGGAGAAATGGCGTTTAATTGTGTTAAGCTCATGATTTATGCTTTTTTATGTAATTTTGTTGTGTTGTTTCGCAAAAATAGAAAATACTATTCTTTTTTAACCGATTATAATTGATTAATAATAAAGAATAATCAAGTTCTATTTTATTTTTTATTTATGATACTTGTCATATATTAAATATATATAAAAAGATATTTTTGTATTTCACTAAAAGCCACTTAAAATGAATAAAGTAGATACAAAAGAAATTGAAAATAGAGAAGATGTTTTTTTATTAGTAAGCACTTTTTACGATAAAATAAAAAAGGATGATTTTATTGGGCATATTTTTTTAAAAACAATTCCTGCGGATGCTTGGGAAAGTCATCTGCAAAAATTAACTGATTTTTGGGAATCCAATCTTTTTTTCGTTCGAAAATTTAAAGGAAATCCGATGAAAGCCCACAAAGATTTAGATGCTCATTTTAATCACAGCATTTCACAAGAGCATTTTGGAAGATGGTTGCTTTTATGGTTTGAAACATTAGACGAAAATTTTCATGGAAATAAAGCAAACGAAGCCAAAGAACGTGCTAGAAATATCGCTTCTATGTTGTTTTTTAAAATGTTTGAAGATAAACCAAAAGCAACAAATTCATGATTTTTTACGCTCATCTATTTTTAACTTGTTTAAATTTTATCTAAAAAAAATAGTTATAGCAGAAAAATAAGGAATTGAATCCGTCAAACTAAATTTATTTCAGTTTCACATCCTGATTTACCACAGTTCTTAGCTTTATGCGATGCTGAAATAAATTCAGCATGGCGTTTAGATATTTAAAAAAGATTTTATTTAATTTTTAAACAGGCTCTTAGTTGAATTTATTTGATAGCTTTTTTTATCTTCACAAATTCAACTTTTTTAAACTTTTTTTTGTGGAAAAGATAACTATCATTTACCTTGTTTTGGCTGTTTTGTTAAGTGTTGCAATCGCTTATTTTCAATATTTCTACAAAACAACACGGAAATCTAAAAGAAATAAATTCCTTTTTGCTTTAAAAGCATTGAGTTTATTTTTACTGTTTTTATTGTTGATAAATCCTAAAATAAAAAGCATTGAAACTCAAAATATAAAACCTGTTTTAAGCATTTTAGTAGATAATTCATCATCAATAAAATATTTTAATGCCGAAAAAACAGTAACATCGGTTTTAAAAACCTTAAAAAATTCGACAAAAATCACCGATAAGTTTGATATTCAATCTTTTTCTTTTGATAAAAAAACAACAGTTTTATCGGCTGATAGTTTAAATTTTTCAGGAACTCAAACAGCTATTTACCAAGCAATAAATGCAGTGAATAAATTGCAAAAAGAACGCTTAAATACGACTGTTTTAATTACTGATGGAAATCAAACCAACGGGAATGAGTATCAATATATAACCTCAAAAAATAAAATTTTCCCAGTTGTTATAGGCGATACCACGGCTTATCAAGATTTGCAAATTTCACAGGTAAATGTTAATAAATACAGTTATATAAAAAATAAGTTTCCTGTTGAAGCCTTCCTGTATTATCAAGGAGAATTTAACGGGAAAGAACAAATAAACGCTACTTTTTCAATTACACATCAAGGTAAAAAAGTGTTTTCTCAAAATGTTGCCTTTTCGGCAGATAATCCTACAAAAACAATCACTACTAATTTAACTTCGGATAAAAAAGGAATCCAATATTATAAAACGTCAATAAGTGAAATTAAAAATGAAAAAAACACCAAAAATAATTATAAAAATTTTTCAGTAGAAGTAATTGACGAGCAAACAAAAGTGTTAATTTTAAGTGCTTTTTTACATCCTGATATAGGAGCAATTAAAAAATCGATAGAAAGTAACAAGCAACGAAAAGTGGATATCGCTTTTATAAATGATAAAAATATTAAATATAATGACTATCAGTTTTTTGTTTTTTATCAGCCAAATAGTTCTTTTAAAAAGGTTTTTGAAAAAGTAACCTCTAATTATTTAATCGTTTCAGGAACAAAAACTGATTGGAATTTTTTAAATACACAAAATTTAGGCGTTCAGAAAGAAGCAATTAAGCAATCTGAAAATTATACGGCACTTTACAACGCCAATTTTTTACCTTTCTTACAAAAAGATATCAATTTTAATGATTTTCCGCCACTAAAAGATGTTTTTGGAGATATAACAATAACAGGCGAAGCACAGGTTTTATTACATCAAAAATATGCAGGTTTTAAAACCAAAGAACCCTTATTGGCGACTATCGAAAACTTTGAAAATAAAAATTCTAAAACTGAAAAATCGACAAAAAACAATCAAAAATACGCCGTTTTATTTGGAGAAGGAATCTGGAAATGGCGTTCAGCTAGTTTTTTAGAATCACAAGGAATTGAAAATAACTTTGAAAAATTTGATGCTTTTTTAGGCAATTTAGTACAGTATTTAGCCTCTAATAAAAAAAGAAAAAGACTGTCTTTAAAAAGTAAATCATCGTATTTACAAAATGAAGCCGTAACAATTTCAGCTTTTTATGTTGACAAAAATTATAAATTTGACAATAGGGCATCGCTAGAAATAACCATTACAAACACCCTAACAAAGCATCAAAAAACACTGCCTTTTTCATTGGTAAATAATTCGTATCAAGTTTCAATTTCTAACCTTTCTTCTGGCGATTATTCATATAAAGTTGCTGTAAAAAACCAAAAAAACAACGCAAATCAGAAAATAAACAGCTACGGGAAATTTAAAATTACCGAGTTTAATATAGAAGAGCAGTTTGTAAATGCCAATGATCAAAAACTACATCAATTAGCCTTAAAAACAGCAGGAAAATTAATATATCCTGATAAAATAGATGGATTAATTTCTGAATTATCCGAAGATAAAACCTATTATACTACTCAAAAATCAAGCATCAAAAAAGAACATTTAATTAATTGGAAATGGCTTTTATCGTTAATCATTGTTTTATTTTCAGTAGAATGGTTTATCAGAAAATTTGATGGTAAAATATAAAAAACGAATCGCTTTTAATTGTGTAACTTAGCATTGTTCCTGTACTTTGTATATATAATTTAAAACTTAAAAAGATGAAATTTAACACCAGAAAATGGATAAAACCAGAAGATTTAAACCCAAACGGAACGTTATTTGGCGGTCGATTATTACAATGGATTGATGAAGAATTAGGAATTTATGCCATTATTCAATTAGAAATACCCCGAACGGTTACCAAATTCATGTCTGAAATAGATTTTATAAGTTCAGCAAAACAAGGCGATATTATTGAAATTGGTATTGAAGTTGTAAAATTTGGAAACACCTCAATTACCTTAAATTGTCAAGTCCGCAACAAGCTTACCCACAAAACAATTATAGAAATAGACAAAATTATAATGGTTAGTTTAGGTGAAGATGGAACGCCAATGCGTCACGGAAAAACCAAGGTTGAATACGTTAAAGATCGATTAAATAAATAATTTTTATATCTTTGTTGTGCAACATAAACAGAAATCATGGAAGATTGTATTTTTTGTAAAATAATCCGAGGTGAAGAAAAATCTCACGTCATATGGGAAGACGACAAACACATTGCTTTTCTTTCCATATTCCCAAACACATTAGGTTTCACTGTTGTAGCGACAAAGAAACATAAAGCTAGCTATTGTTTCGAACTGTCTGACGCTGATTTAGCAGATTTAATGCTTGCCTCTAAAAAGGTTGGACTTTTAATAGATTCTAAACTTGAAGATGTAGGAAGAACTGGACTTATGATGGAAGGCTTTGGAGTAAATCATGCTCACACTAAGCTTTTCCCCATGCATGGTACTGCTGACATGTCCGAATGGAAAGCAATCAATTCAAATAAAACTAAGTATTTCGACAAATACGAAGGTTATTTATCATCACATGATAGCGAAATAGCCAATGAAGATGAACTTAAGAAAACTGCTGAAAAAATCAGGAATTAAACGTTACACAATAACTAAAATGCATTAAAACGCAGCTTAACCAAAGCATTATTGTAATTTAATTTTTTAAATCAATAAATTGAAAATTATTAGCATCCTCATATTAACCTTATTGCTGTTTGTACCTCCGGTGCAGGCACATTCGGATGCTATTATTTTTTCTGATTCTGAAACCGCACATTTTAATACGATGGACGATGCACATTCGCAAACCCATCATCAAAATGATACCGAAGAACAGAAAAATACCGAACACCATCATCATTGTATTTTTTTAGGTATTTCAAGCGCTGTTATTGCGCCTGAATTCAATTTTCAGATTATTATATTCTTTCAAAAACACTCAAAAAATCATTTTTATAAAGTGTTAAATACCGCTAGTTATTTAAACCAGCTTTTTCAACCTCCAATAGTTTAATTCTTTTTTTACTTTTTAATAATCGTATTATTTCAGCTGTTTAACAGTCGAGGTGATGTTGTTATTTCGTGTAAATTTTTATCGATTTTTATCCTTTTCATTTATTTTTTTTTGAAGCAATTTCCCGCTTTCCGCACTCGCTCTTTTTTGAAAAAAATCAAAAAAGGAGCTCAAACAATGCTACAATCGGGGCTAGGCATATAGTTCTTTTACTATTGCTTAGAGTGTTGATTTAAATAAAGCTACATTAATAATAAGATTCAATTATCGTAAAAATTGCACTTCAAAATTTTTAAAAATCAAGAATTAAACACATAAAAGATGTTAGATAACATTATAAAATTTTCAATTAAAAATAAATTGATTATTGGCGCTTTTGTATTGGTATTAATTGGTTGGGGAATTTATTCACTAAAACAATTACCGATCGATGCAGTGCCAGATATTACCAATAATCAGGTGCAAATTATTACTTCAGCACCCTCACAATCGGCAGAAGATATAGAGCGATTAGTAACATTTCCCATAGAAATGACCATGTCTAGTATTCCTAATATTGAAGAAGTTCGTTCTTTTTCTCGTTTCGGACTAAGCGTGGTAACCATTGTTTTTAAAGACGATGTAGATATTTATTGGGCAAGGCAACAAATTAGCGAACGCTTAAACGAAGCAAAAAGCAATATTCCAGACGGAGTTGGTTCGCCCGAAATGGCGCCTGTAACTACTGGTTTAGGAGAGATTTATCAATATACATTATTTGCCGAAGAAGGTTTTAAAGAAAAGTTTCCAATTATGGAATTACGTTCTCTTCAAGATTGGATTGTTCGCCGTCAGCTATTAGGAATCGAAGGAATTGCAGATGTTAGTAGTTTTGGTGGTTTTTTAAAACAATACGAAGTTGCTTTACAACCCGAAAGATTGCAAACACTAGGCGTAAGTATCAACGAAGTTTTAGAGGCTTTATCTAAAAATAATCAAAATACAGGAGGTGCTTATATTGATAAAAATCCGAAGGCATATTTTATCCGAAGCCAAGGGTTAATACAAAACTCGCAAGATATTCAGAATATTGTTATTAAAAATACTCAAAATGGTACGCCTGTTTTAATTAAAGACATCGGAAAAGTACAATTAGGAAGTGCTATCAGATACGGAGCAATGACCAGAAATGGCGAAGGAGAAGTTGTTGGTGGAATTGTAATGATGCTAAAAGGAGCGAACTCATCAAAAGTAATAAAACGTGTAAAAGATAGAGTTGCTCAAATTCAAAAAAGTTTGCCCGAGGGTGTTGTTATTCAACCTTTTTTAGACAGAACAAAATTAGTTGATAAAGCAATTAGCACGGTAGCTACCAATTTAATTGAAGGCGCTTTAATTGTGATTCTTATTTTGGTGTTATTATTAGGGAACTTACGAGCAGGTTTAATTGTTGCATCGGTAATTCCGTTGGCAATGTTATTTGCCATTATATTGATGAATCTTTTTGGAGTTTCAGGAAACTTAATGAGTTTAGGAGCTATTGATTTTGGAATTATAGTTGATGGATCGGTGATTATTGTGGAAGCAACATTGCATTATTTAGTAATGAAAAAATCAGGAAAAAAATTAACACAATCCGAAATGGATGAAGAAGTATATCAATCAGCTTCAAAAATTAGAACCAGTGCGGCTTTTGGAGAAATTATTATTTTAATTGTATATCTTCCTATTTTGGCTTTAGTAGGTATTGAAGGAAAAATGTTTAAACCAATGGCGATAACTGTAAGTTTTGCCATTTTAGGAGCATTTATTTTATCATTAACCTACGTTCCGATGATAAGCGCTTTATTTTTAAAGAAAACTATTACCGACAAAAAGAATATTTCTGATAAAATAATAGGAGCATTACAAAATATTTATTCGCCTATTTTAGAGTTTGTTTTAAGTTATAAAAAATCGGTGCTTATTGGTGCTGTACTTATTTTTTTATTGAGCCTTTTTACATTTAAAAATATGGGTTCAGAATTTATTCCATCTTTAGATGAAGGAGATTTAGCGGTTCAAGCAACGGTTTCTACAGGAAGTTCATTATCATATACGATTGATGTTACTAATAAATCTTCAAAATTATTATTAGCAGAATTTCCTGATGAAATAGAACAAATTGTAAGTAGAATTGGTTCATCAGAAATACCGACCGACCCAATGCCTGTTGAAGTTGCTGATATAATTATCATCTTAAAAGATAAAAATGATTGGACAAAAGCACGTACTAAAAACGAGTTGACCCAAAAAATGAATCATTTATTAGATGAAAATATGTTAGGTGTCAATTACGGATTTCAACAGCCGATACAAATGCGTTTTAATGAATTGATGACAGGAGCAAGGCAAGATGTTGTCTTAAAAATTTACGGAGAAGATTTAGATAAATTAGTAAAATATGCAAATGAATTAGGGAAAATTATTCCTGAAGTAGCTGGTGCTGAAGATTTGTATATTGAAAAAATGACAGGTTTAAAACAAATTGTTATTGATTATAAACGAAGTCAATTAGCCTTGTATGGTTTAAATATTTCTGATGTAAATACGGCTGTAAACACTGCTTTTGCTGGGCAAAGCGCAGGTTCGGTATATGAAGGCGAACAACGTTATGACTTGGTTGTTAGAATGAATAAACAAAACAGAGCAGGTATTAACGATATTCGTAAACTATATGTAACGACATCAAATGGCGCACAAATTCCGTTAGAAAATGTTGCTCATGTAAGCTTTAAAACAGGACCAAATCAAATACAAAGAGATGATGCAAAACGAAGAATAACAGTAGGTTTTAACGTTAGAGGGCGTGATGTAGCAAGTATTGTTGCTGAATTACAACAAAAAGTTAGCGAAAAAATACCATTCGATACCGGATATTATATCACCTACGGCGGAACTTTTAAAAATTTAGAAGAAGCCCGTGCAAGATTAGGAATCGCAGTTCCTGTTGCATTATTATTGATTTTTTTATTATTGTATTTTACTTTTAAATCGATTAAACAAAGTTTTTTAATTTATACGGCAATTCCAATGTCGGCAATTGGTGGAATTTTCGCTTTATGGTGTAGAGATATGCCTTTTTCAATATCCGCAGGAATAGGATTTATAGCCTTATTTGGTGTCGCTGTTTTAAATGGAATTGTACTAATTGCAGAGTTCAATCGTTTGAAAGAAGCGGGAATGACCGATATAAAAGCGATTATAAAAAAAGGAACTTCTGTTCGATTACGCCCTGTAATTATGACGGCAATGGTAGCATCATTAGGTTTTTTACCCATGGCAATTTCAGCATCAGCAGGAGCAGAGGTTCAAAAACCATTGGCAACCGTGGTGATTGGCGGTTTAATATCAGCAACCTTATTAACCTTATTAATTTTACCTGTTTTATATTTATTTTCTGAGAGTAAAAATGCTAAATCAATAAAAATAAACTCAAAAATACTTAGCTTATTATTTATAATATCAGGAAGTTTATGTGTTCAAGCACAAGAAATAACAAATAAAAATCCTCAGAAATTAAGTGAGCAAAATGTAATTGCTATCGCTTTAAAAAAATCAGTAGCTCGTTATAAATCGGCTTTAAATATTGTTAAAAATAAAGCGGGGATTGCAAGTGCAATTACTTTAAATCCTATTGCTGTAAAATATCAAGATGTTGGAGTTAGTGCTGGTTTATCAGAAAAAGAATGGTCTGCAAATCAAAATTTTGGTGCTGTTTTAACACATCTTCAAAAAAGAAAATTAGCGATTTCAAAACATGAATTAGCGATTGCCGAAAATGATATCTCTGTAAAAGAAACGATTCGAACTGCTCGAAGTTTATATCAGCAATGGCATTATTTATATGGGCTTATTTCATTACTTGAAGAACAAACTAAAAATAGTAATCTGATAAAAAGTATTTCTAATAAATTATACGATGCAGGAGAAATAGGAGGTTTGGAAAATGATTTAACAATCTTACAATCCTTAGGAACACAGGCTAAAAAAAGCAGTATTTATAAGGATTTTACATCCGTAGAAAATAAATTAAAAGAAGTGTTACAAATTAAAACAGCTATAATTCCTGAAACAAAATTTCCTATTAAAAAAATGCTGAAAAATGCCGTTTTACTTCAAAATAATGGCAAAAAAGATAGCCTTTCAAAGGCATTTTTAGAAATTTTATCTAAAAGAGAAAAAGTAGCTAAAAAGAATATTTTAGTAGCTAAATCATCTTATTTCCCAGAGATAACCGCAGGAATTATCAATAGAAAAACAGGAAACGCAACCGATTATACCGGTTTTAATATCGGCTTAAATGTTCCTATTTCTTTTTGGGCTAATAATGCTAAAATTAAACAGCAAAAAATAATATCCGAAGAAATAGCTTTTGAAAATCAAGCGAATAAAATAGCGATTCAGAATAATTTTAAGAGTTTACAAGAACAATTAACCTATTTAAAAACGGAATTAGTTGGTATTGAAGCCATGAAAATAAAGGCTGATAAATTTATCAAAAAATTAAAAATAGCTTACAGTGTTGGCGAAATAGATGCCTATAAATACAACCAAAGTTTTAACACGTATTTTCAGGTGATGCAAAATTATTTATTATTGATTCATAATTATAATCAAACGGTAATTAGCTACGAATTTTACACAAAAAATAATTAAAAATTAAAAAATATCCGACTTTTATCTAATCGATTTAGTAAAGATTTAGTCAGGAAAAAAATATATAAAAAGATGAAAAAATATATCAATATAATCAGTTTATTAATAACAATAGTATCGATTATCAGTTGTAATTCAAAAAAAGAAGACCATACAGGACACGATCATGCATCCGAAGAAAAAACAGGAACACATAAAAAAAATAAAGGCAAAAATAAGGGTAAAAATAAAAGCGAACATCAAGTTGAAAATGAAGAGCACGCCGAAAATGAATTGCATTTAACAAGCGCACAAATAGCGTCAGCAAATATAAAAACAGCCGAAATTACCCAACGAAAAATACGCAATAGCATTGCCGTTACAGGAACTATTGAAGTACCGCCACAAAGTAAAGCAACTATTTATGCGCCCTTAGAATCGTTTGTATATAAAACCTATTTATTGCCTGGCGATAAGGTGAAAAAAGGGCAAACGGTAGCCGTTTTACAGCATCCTAATTTTATAAAATTGCAATATTCATATTTAGAAGCAGTGAATAATAATAAGGTTACAAAGGCCGATTATGAGCGTAAAAAAATGCTATTAGCAAACGAAATTACCTCAAAAAAATCGTTTCAAATAGCAGAAGGAATGTATAATTCTTCAAAAAGTTTGGTGGCTAGTTATGCAGCACAATTAAAGATGGCAAATTTATCGGCAAGTAGCATTTTAACAAATGGAATTCAACAATATGTGTATATAAAAGCGCCAATTTCGGGGTATGTGGTAGAAAATAATTTAAATAAAGGGCTTTTTTTAGCAGCAAATTCAGAAATGATGGAAATTATTGATACCGATCATATGCATGCCGAATTAAATGTTTTTGGAACGGATATTACCAAAATTAAAAAAGGTGATGAGTTTGTTTTTAAACCTTCAGGAATTGACACAGAATATCAAGGGGTTATAAAATTAATCAGTCAAAAAGTAAACGATAAAACAAAAACGGTAAATGTTCACGGGCATTTCGAGGATGAAAAAAATAGCCTAAAATCAGGAATGTTTATCAATGCGGAAATATTATTAAATGGCGAAAAAACATTCGCAATTCCTGAAGCTGCAATTATAGAAAAAGAAGGCGAAAGCTTTATATTTGCTGCCGAAAATACTGTAGAATTTATTCCTTTAAAAGTAACTTTAGGGAATAGTGATACAGGTTTTGTAGCTATAAAAACAATTGAAGGAAATAATTTTGATGTTAAAATAGTTACGCAAGGTGCTCATTTTTTAAAGGGCAAATTATTACAACAAGCAGGTGGCATGGAAGGTCATGTGCATTAATTAGATGACGATGGATTTAAAAAAAAACCGATTATTAGCACTCATTTTAGTACTCATTCCTTTGGCGGGTTTTGCCCACGGAGTAGATGATAGTACCCAATTATTTTTAGTAAATAATAAGGGCGTTTCTTTTGGCGCTTTTCTTTATATGGGTGCCAAACACATGCTTACGGGCTATGATCATTTGCTTTTTTTGGTAGGAGTTTTGTTCTTTTTATATAAAACAAAAGACGTTATAAAGTACGTTACTTATTTTACAATTGGGCATAGTTTTACTTTATTATTAGGCGTATTAACCGATGTGAGTATCAATGCTTTTTTGATAGATGCCATTATAGCATTTTCAATAATATATAAAGGATTTGATAATTTAGGCGGTTTTAAAACGCTTTTTAACAAACAACCTGACACCAAAAAAGCCGTGTTAATTTTCGGTTTATTTCACGGGTTGGGCTTGGCTACTAAATTGCAGGAATTTCAATTAGATAAAGACGGACTTCTTGTTAATTTATTAGGCTTTAATTTAGGTGTAGAAATAGGGCAGTTTTTAGCCTTAGGTGCAATTTTATTGTGTATTTCTTACTGGCGACACTATGAAAGTTTTTTGAAATTTTCAAAGGTTACCAATATACTTTTAATGGCAGCAGGATTTTTATTATTAGGATATCAATTAACAGGATATTTCATTTTATAACATACAAATAATGACAACAAATAAACAAAATTTAATGAGTAAAAAACAATTATTAAAATCAGTTTTTTTAGCATTTATTATAGGATTATTAGTTCTTTTAGTAGCTATTTTACCTGCCGAATATGGCGTAGATCCTTTAGGTACAGGCAAATTAATGGGCTTTGCTAAGCTGTATCAAGAAAATAAAAAAGAGCTAGTAAGCGATGCTTCATCTAAATTAAATTTCAAGAAAATAACACTTAAAAGTATTGGTTCTGATCCAAGTATTGTAAAACCTTTAGAGGCTAATAACCTGCCTTCTGAACAGCGATTAACTGAAAGAGAAGATAGTATTCGTGTTATTGTTCCTGCTAAAAAAGGGATAGAATATAAGGTTAATACCCTTAAATACAGTAGTTTTAATTATGAATGGTCATCAGAAAAAAAAGATATTCTTTATACTGATTTTCATGGAGAAGTAAAACAAAACAATCCGCCTGAAGAGGTGTTTTATGAAAGTTATACCGTCGCATATTCTAATAATATGGCAGGAACTTTTACCGCTCCTTTTAAAGGAAAACACGGTTGGTATTTTAAAAATTTAACCGATAAAGATATTACTGTTTTTTTAAAATTAAAAGGACACTACAAAGTGTTTATGAAATAAGTAATTTTAAGATTTTGCTTTCGTATCATTTAAAACAAGATTAATTGTACATTTGAAATTAAAATAAATTAAACTATAAAAATGAATAATAACAGACAATTAGATTTTCAATTACCAAAAGGAGGTTTTCTTTTAGGAATAATCGCTGTACTTGGAATTATTGCTTTTACAAAATCGACAGTAACCATAAAATCAGGGCAGGCAGGTGTTTTATATAAAACATTTAGCGGTGGTGTAGTAACTGACCAGCCAGCAATGGGCGAGGGGTTTCAAATTGTAGCGCCTTGGAATAAAGTTTTTATTTACGAGGTACGTCAGCAAGAAATTTTTGAAAAAATGCAAGTTTTATCATCTAATGGATTAGAAATTCAGTTGGAAGCTTCTGCATGGTTTCAGCCACAATCAGATAAAATTGGTTCTTTACATCAAGAAAAAGGAGAAAATTATATTTCGAGAGTTATTCAGCCAGCTATTCGTTCGGCAGCTCGTAGTGTTGTTGGTCGTTATACGCCAGAACAATTATATTCTAGTAAAAGAGATGTGATTCAAACAGAAATTTTTGCAGAAACAAAAAAGATTTTAGACAAGCAGTTTATTCAATTAAATGAAATTTTAGTTAGAGATGTAACTTTACCTCCAACAATTAAAACAGCAATTGAACGTAAATTAAAACAAGAGCAAGAATCTTTAGAATATGAGTTCAGATTAGTTACTGCTCAAAAAGAAGCTGAAAAACAAATTATTGAAGCAAAAGGTAAAGCGGATGCAAATAAAATTTTAAGCGCTTCTTTAACCGATAAAATTTTACAAGATAAAGGAATTGAAGCTACCTTAAAATTAGCAAATTCGCCAAACAGTAAAGTAGTTTTAATTGGTTCGGGTAAAAGTGGAATGCCAATTATTTTAGGAAATCAATAAAAAGCATTACACTAAAATTTAAGAATAAATTTAAAACTCTGAACAGTTACTTGTTCAGAGTTTTTTTATGCTGTTTTATTTTCTCTTTTAAGAGCCTGTTTAAATTTTATCTAAAAAAGTTTTGTAACATAAAAATAAGAAATCGAATCCGTCAAACTGAATTTAGTTCAGTTTCGCATCCTGATTTGCCGTGATTTTTATCTTTTTTTAATAATTCTTGTCAATTCGAGTGATTTTAATGACTAAAAGGAATTTGAAGGAAAAAAATCACTCGAACTGACAGTTTATTTAATTTTTAAACAGGCTCTAAAGTTTATAGTTTGAATAAATAAATTTTATTTAAGAAGAAAACTCCTCATATAATTTTTCCATTTCTGAAGATGCATCATTATCATAGATTATATGCGCCAACATTCGAAGGATAAATCCACCGTAATTATATTTCTCTTTGGCATCAATATTTTGCCCATCGTAAGGGTCAAGATCATTTAAATCATCACCATGACTAAAAAAACAAAGCTTCGGCTCGTTAAAAGAATTTAAATCCTCCGTATCAGCGACTACACAATCTTGTGCTAAATCACAAAATTCTATATAACGATCTATATCTTCTTCTTCTTGATCTTCAATAAAATGTTCATACATAAACGATGGAAAATTCAATCTTTTTGAATCTGACTCAGGTTTAAAAAGTAATATTTCTTTATGTAAATTGGTTATAGCATCTTTAATTCCTGTATGATTTTTATCAACAGGAGAAAATATAGCCCATACAGGTTCTGGTTCATCACTCCAATTTGTTCCTTGAAATTCGATAAATAAAGAACCTTTTTCCCATTCTAAAGATATTTTTTCATCTTCTTCTAAAATTCTGAAAGATTTAATTCTTGCTAAAATATGTTCAAATGTTTCTTGACATTTATCAGTAACAATCCATGTTTTAAAATGATTTTTTAAAAAGTCTATTTTTTGGGTAGTTAATTTAGATATCATTAATTTTAGTTATAAGTTTTCATCTAAAGTACTTTTTTTTAATAAATAAAAGGTATTATATTTTCAAGTAAAAAGTATAAAAATAGGAGAGGAGTTTTATTGTTATTTGATAAAAAATCAAACAAAAAAAGACAGCTCAATTGAGCTGCCTTTTTTATAAAATATATAAATAATCGAATTTAAGAATAATCTTAAATTAATTAATCTCTGTTACGTCTTCTTCCAAAACCTGAAGATGCACCGTCACCGCTACTTCTTCTTGGTGAAGAAGAACCTGTATCGCTACGTCTTCTTGAATCACCACCACCTCTTGAATCTCTATCTCTTGGAGCTCTATCTCTAGAACCTCTATCGCTTGAACCACCACGAGGCTTTCTTCCGCCGAATCCACCACCGCCACCACGAGGTTTTCTTCCGCCACCACCGCCACCGCGATTAGATTTGGTAATTTCAATATTTACAGAACGTCCGTTAAAATCAGCACCATTAGAACTAAAAGCTTCTAATGTTTCTTTTTCGAAGTTTTTATCTATTTCAAAGAAAGAAAAAGTATCTAAAATATCAATCGCTCCGATTTCAATTTTATCAGCAATTTTCTGATCGTTAATTAATCCAATTAATGTAGCTGGATTTAATTTATCTTTTCTACCTAAGTTGATAAAGAAACGAGTCATGTTTTCGTCCGTCGCTCTAGCTCTTGAACTATCTTTATTAGAGATGTCGTTTAAATCGTCAGATTTATTATAATAGGTTAAGAATTTGTTGAATTCTAATGAAACGAATTTTTGAATTAATTCTTCTCTAGTTAAGTCTTCTAATTTTTCATAGATACTAGGTAAAAACTCTTCAATTTGTTCGTTGTTAACCTCTGTAGCTTTTACCTTTTCAATTAAGTGCATTAATTGATTCTGGCAAATTTCTTTACCAGTAGGTACTTTTTTAGCTTCAAATTTCTTTTTGATAATACGCTCAATAGAACGTAATCTACCTTTTTCTTTATTGTTAACTAAAACGATAGAAATACCTTTGTTACCAGCTCTACCAGTTCTTCCACTACGGTGATTGTAGTTTTCAATTTGGTCTGGTAATTTATGGTTAATAACGTGTGTTAATTCAGTAACATCTAATCCACGAGCAGCAACATCAGTTGCAACTAAAATTTGGATAGTTTTCTTACGGAATTTCCCCATAACGCTATCACGTTGTTGCTGAGATAAATCACCATGTAAAGCATCTGCGCTATAACCATCTTTAATAAGATTGTTTGCTACTTCTTGAGTTTCACGACGTGTTCTACAGAAAATAATTGCGTAAATATTAGTATTTACATCTGCAATTCTTTTTAACGCTTGGTAACGCGTTCTTTCGTTTACTACATAATATTCGTGAGTAACGTTGTCAGAACCTTGATTTTTTTCTCCTGAAGTAATTTCAACAGGGTTAGTCATATAGTTTCTAGCAATCGCTTCTACCTCTCTAGGGAAAGTTGCCGAAAATAATAATGTTTGTTTGGTGTCAGGAGTTGCCTCTAATACTTTATCAAGCTCATCTTTGAACCCCATGTTAAGCATTTCATCAGCCTCATCTAAAACTAACCATTTTACGTTTCCTAAACGCAAAGCTCTACGATTTATTAAATCGACAGTTCTTCCTGGAGTTCCAACAACAATTTGAGCGCCTCTTTTTAAGCCTCTCATTTGTTCTTCGATATTCGAACCACCATATACTGTTACCACTTTTAAGTCTGGTATGTATTTAGCGAAATCTTTAATATTATTTCCTATTTGAACAGCAAGTTCACGAGTAGGAGATAAGATAATTGCTTGTGTGTTTTTATCTGAAGAATCAATTTGTTCAATAATAGGTAAACTAAAAGCAGCTGTTTTACCAGTTCCTGTTTGAGCAAAAGCTTTTAAATCATCAGTAGATGAAATAATTTGAGGAATTGCTTTCTCTTGAATTACAGTTGGTTTTTCGTAACCTAAATCTGTTAATGCTTTGTTTATTGGCTCTTTTAAGCCTAAATCTAAAAATGTTGACATATATACGTCTGTGTTCTTTTAGATTCACAGACGCCAGTATCTGTAAACCTGATTCTTAATTTGGACAATAGATTAATAGCTAGTAATCTGGTAGTTAATAATCTAGACTTTATTCTAGTTGAATAATAAAATCCCGCAAATTTACGTTATTTTGTGATAAATAACAACTATTATTTGTTATTTTGTAAATTTTGCACTTGTTTGTTGATGTTTTTTGCAGATAAACTTGTATATCCGTTTTGGATAATACCTTGCTTGTCAATTAATACCATGCGTGGAAACTTGCTTGAAGAAAAATTACAAACAAGGCTCTTTTTAGGTAGTGTATATTGGTGTTTTATGGCTATTTTTTTGGTGTATCGCTTAAAATTATTGCATAAATTGATCACAATAAAGGTAACATCTGCGTTATTTTTTATTAAAAAGTTGGTTCGAGATGAAATCCAGTCATCGGAAGCATATTTATAGTCTTTAAATAAAATGACCGCAGCCTTTCCTTTTATCAGCTTTGAAATACGTTTTGTTTCGCCTGTTGCGGCTATTAAATTAAAATCGGGTAGTTTTTCGCCAACATTTAATAGCTTAAGATCATTAACCAATCGTTGCATATTTTTTTTCTGCTCAATATTGGTGTTTAATTTAAAAAATTCAAAAAACGTTTTGTTTTTGTTTTCATCGTTCGGTTCTTTAAAAAAATGACGAATTACCGTATTATAAAGTAATTTATTTTTTATTTTTTCCGAAGAAATGGTTGCATCAATATTATTTAATAAGTTTCGTGTAAAATTATCCGCAGTACCTTTTTCAAGATATACATCATTATATAACTTGTCAATTATTAAAGCATAATAGGGGCTGAAAAAAATTAAAGAATCTTTTTTTAAATTGATATCCGCCCGATAATCAAAATAAGAAGCTACTAATTTTTCAGGATTTTTTTTGGTGAAATTTTTAATAGCATATTGTTCTGAATACGTATAAACAGGATAAAATAATGCTACCTTTAATATCTCTAAAAATTCTTTAGAAGCATTTTCTTTATTGTTTTTTTCAAAAGCGATTAATTTTTGTTCTTTAATTTTTTTAATAGAATCAATTTTTATTAAAAAATCAGACTGTGAAAGCTGGTATAATCGTTCAAAATTTTTGTCGTCTTGCTCGGTTTCTAAAAAAGCTTCAATTAATATATTATTTCTAGCGGCATCTTTTCCGCTAAAAACTAACGACTCATCAAAATCCCAACTATTTAAGCGAAATAATAAACTGTCTTGAGGCTCTAAATAAACATATTGATGCTCTGGTCCGTGTCCAAAAACATACAAGCCTTTTTTTAAATTTTTATAAGAACCTAAAAAACTATGGTCTTTTTTTAAATAAATAGTGTCATTAAAAGCGTAATTGTCCGATAAAGTGATATAGTTTGACTTCGGATTAATAATTTTACCGCCAAAATATGTGGTTTTGGGTGTTTTTGATGAATTACATCCAATGAATAAAATTAATAGAAGGGGTATTAAGTATTTAATCATGAGTTGGTTATTAACGGTATAAAAAGATAGTGTTCAAAAATAAACATATCGCTATCATTTTGTTGTTAATTCGTTGTTAAAAGAATTAACGCCGCCAAATGTAATGTGTTAAATAGTTCCTTGCAAATTCTTTTTAAGCGAGTATATTTTATACTTTTGTAGCCGAATTTAAAAAACTTTCAATGTTATCAGTTTCTAATTTATCAGTTCAGTTTGGTAAGCGTGTTTTATTTGATGAAGTAAACACGAAGTTTACTCAAGGAAATTGCTACGGTATTATCGGAGCAAATGGAGCAGGAAAATCTACTTTTTTAAAGATTATATCTGGAATACAAGACCCAACATCGGGTCAGGTTCATTTAGAGTCTGGTAAAAGAATGTCAGTATTAACGCAGGATCATTATGCTTTTGATGAGTTCACTACTTTAGATGCTGTATTAAAAGGGAATAAAGAATTATATAAAATTAAATCGGAAATTGACGCTTTATATGCCGATTATACCGATGAAAATGCAGAAAAAATAGGGGAGTTACAAGTTCGTTTTGAAGAAATGGACGGTTGGAATGCTGATTCTGCTGCGGCAACGTTATTATCTAACTTAGGGATTAAAGAAGAAGACCATTATACTTTATTAGCCGATTTAGACTCTAAGAAAAAGGTACGTATTTTATTAGCACAAGCCTTATTTGGGAATCCTGATGTGTTAATTATGGATGAGCCTACCAACGATTTAGATTTTGAAACGATCGCTTGGTTAGAAAACTTTTTAGCGAATTTTGACAATACGGTAATCGTAGTATCGCATGACCGTCACTTTTTAGATGCCGTTTGTACACATATTTCTGATATTGATTTTGCTAAAATAAATCACTTTTCAGGAAACTATACTTTCTGGTATGAATCGAGTCAATTAGCGGCAAAGCAAAGAGCGCAACAGAATAAAAAATCGGAAGATAAAAAGAAGGAATTAGAAGAATTTATCCGTCGTTTTTCTGCAAATATGGCAAAGTCTAAACAAGCGACTTCTCGTAAGAAGATGATAGACAAGTTAAATGTTGATGAAATTAAGCCGTCTAGTCGTCGTTATCCTGCAATTATTTTTGATAGAGATAGAGAGGCGGGAGACCAAATTTTAAACATCGAAGGCTTATCAAAAGATTTTGAAGGAAAACCTTTATTTGCCAATGTTGATATTAATTTAAACAAAGGCGATAAAGTAGCAATTATTTCAAAAAGCTCGAAGGCAGTTTCTACTTTTTATCAAATTATATCAGGAAACGAGCAAGCCGATGCTGGTAAAATTAGCTGGGGAGTAACAACGACCCAATCGTATTTACCTTCTGATAACTCATCATTTTTTCAAGATGGCGAATTAGATTTAGTAGATTGGTTACGTCAGTACGCACAAACTGAAGAAGAAAGAGAAGCAGTATTTATTAGAGGTTTCTTAGGGAAAATGATTTTTTCTGGCGAAGAGGCTTTAAAGAAAAGTAATGTATTATCGGGAGGTGAAAAAGTTCGTTGTATGTTGTCGAGAATGATGATGACAAGAGCAAATATTTTAATGTTAGACGAGCCTACAAATCACTTAGATTTAGAATCTATTCAGGCATTAAACAACTCTTTAATTAATTTTAAAGGAACTATTTTATTCTCAACACACGATCACGAGTTTGCACAAACTGTAGCTAACAGAGTTATTGAAATTACGCCAAACGGTGTAATCGATAAATATGCAACTTTCGATGAATATTTAGCCGACCCAAAGGTAAAAGAATTAAGAAAGAAGATGTATTCATAATATATTTTACAACATATTTATAAAAAGGAAGCGCAAATATTGTGCTTCCTTTTTTTGTGCTTTTTTGAAGTATATTTTTTTTTGAAGCTATTTCCCGCTTTCCGCACTCGCTTTTTTTATTTTTAAAGGGAAAAATAAAAAAGAGCTCAAACAATTGCTTCAATCGGGGCTAGGAAATCCGTAGTCTTAAAATTATTTTAGTTTTAAAACCTAAATAGAAATTATCAATTCTAGCCTGTCAGTTCGAGTGATTTTTTTCCTTCAAAAAAATAGTATCGAGAACTTTTTTAGTATCAAATTCATCAACATAAAATAATTCAAATTCTCGATATCATTTTAATACAGACCTCACAGGTTTTTAAAACCTGTGAGGTCTATTTTTATAGCCATTTAATTTTTACAGCTTTATTTGATAATTTTCACTAATAAAATGATACTTTTAGCCGTAAAAACAAAGAGTGCCTTCTATGAAAAAGATCAATACCAGAACAGCTTTAAATCCTGCATACCGAAAACATAAACCACTAAGAAAAGATGTTACTAATTTTATATCAGAATTACAAAATTGTATAACTGCCGTAAAATTAAGCGACACCAATAACGAAAGTGAAGAACATATAAAACATCATTTTATATCGTTTTTAAAAAACACTTTTTACGCTAATAACTATGTCAATACAAAAGATAGAATTGATTTGGCTATTTATAGCGAAAAGACACCTGAATCGGATGTTAGCGTGCTTATTGAAGCTAAAAAACCAAGTAATAAATCCGAGTTTTTAAGAGAAGATAATCTTAATAAAAAAGCCCTACAAGAACTTTTATTATACTATTTACGTGAACGTTTAGATAACAACAACAATAGTATTAAGCATTTAATTGCCACAAACGGCTATGAATGGTATCTGTTTAAAGGCGAAGATTTTTATAATTATTTCTTCAAAAATAAAGCCTTGATAAAAGAATATGAAAATTTTAGAGACGGTTTAAAAGATTCTACTAAAAATGAATTATTCTACAATGAAATTGCCAAAAAATATATCGCTGAAGTACAAGAAAAATTGCCTTTTGTACACTTGAATTTTACAAAAACTAATTTTCAAAAATTAACAGATGCACATTTAAACACGCTCTATAAAATATTTTCTGATGTTCATATTTTAGGAACTCCGTTTGGTAACGACAGTAATCAGTTAAATAAAACTTTTTATAACGAGTTATTACACATCATCGGGTTAGAGGAAGTAAAAGAAAAGGGTAAAAAAGTAATCAGCAGAAAAGAAGAGAAAAATAGAGATTACGCCTCGCTTTTAGAAAATTCAATTATAATTTTAGAAGATAGAGATTATTTACACAAAGTAAAAAGTATTCCTAATGATGGCGATAAAGCTTTTAACGCTGGTTTAGAACTCTGCTTAACGTGGGTAAACAGAGTTTTATTCTTAAAATTATTAGAATCGCAATTATTAAGTTATCATAAAAAAAATGAAAAATATCGTTTTTTAAATACTAAATTTATAAACGGTTTCGATGAGTTAAACGACTTGTTTTTTTCTGCCTTAGCAAAACCGATAAACGAAAGACATCCGAAGTATAAAGACAAATACAAAGATATTCCGTACTTAAATAGTTCGCTGTTTGAAAGAAATACGTTAGAAAATGAAGCTTTTGAAATATCAGCGTTAAATAACGATGAAATTGCTATTTACAGCGGTACAGTTTTAAAAGATGCAAAAGGAAAAAAACGAAAAGGAAAAATATCGACATTAACGTATTTATTTGAGTTTTTAGATGCCTACGATTTTGCAACAGATGGAACAGAAGGAATTGAAGATAATCAAGAAACAAAATCGTTAATTAACGCATCGGTATTAGGTTTAATTTTCGAAAAAATAAACGGTTACAAAGAAGGTTCGTTTTATACGCCCGCATATATTACGATGTATATGTGTAAAGAAACCATCAGAAGAACGGTTGTTCAGAAGTTTAAAGAACAAGAAAATGAACAAATTGAAACTTTTGAAGATTTACAAGCATATTGTAGCCGTTTCTTTAAAACTGATGATTTAAAACGATTAAATACTATTGTAAATAGCGTTAAAATTTGCGACCCCGCCGTGGGTTCTGGTCACTTTTTGGTAAGTGCTTTAAACGAATTAATTATCATCAAAAAAGAATTGGGTATTTTAACCGATGATAAAGGTATTTCTATACGTTGCGATATTGAAATTGTAAATGATGAATTGTATATAACCGACCAACAAAATGGCTTGTTGTTTGAATATAATCCGACAAATAAAGAGAGTGCTATCATACAAAAAACGCTGTTTAACGAAAAACAAAATTTAATAGAAAATTGCTTGTTTGGCGTAGATATTAACCCAAATTCTGTTAAGATTTGTCGTTTGCGTTTGTGGATTGAACTCTTAAAAAATGCCTATTATACCCAAGAAAAAACCCTACAAACTTTACCAAATATTGATATTAATATTAAATGCGGAAATTCATTAATTAGCCGTTTTAATTTAGAAGACGATTTAAAAGATGCCTTTAATAATAAAGATGTAAAGTATTCTTTTACAGATTATAAAAATGCCGTAGCCGAATATAAAGAAACGAACAGTAAAGCAAGAAAAAGAGAGGTTTTAGAAATTATTGATGAAGTTAAAAATAATTTTAAAAGTACGTTAGATGATAGTTTTATTGCTAAAATTTCGAAAGCTAGAGGAGTTTTACAAAATATGCAATCTGAAATTAACAGAAAAGAGCAGTGGCAAGAAAAAATAACGAAAAAAGATAAAGACGCATTAAAAAAAGCGAAATTAAATTTTGAAAATGCAGAAAAAGAAAAAGAAGAGATTGTAAATAATGCTATTTATAATAATGCTTTTGAATGGCGTTTTGAGTTTCCCGAAGTTTTATCGGAAGAAGGAAAATATATTGGGTTTGATGCTGTTATTGGAAATCCGCCGTATGGTTCATTTCCAAGTGATATTAGTGAAAAAAAGTATTTTATTAAAAATTACAAATCATCAAAAGGTAAGCATGAATTATATAAATATTTTATAGAAAGAGGAATAACCGTTTTATCAAAAAAAGGATTTTTAACATTTATAACACCTGATACTTGGTTACAATTAAACTCTTTTCAAAATTTAAGAGAACAAATTCTTTTAAATCATAATTTTATTTTCTCCACAGAAACACTATATAATGTTTTTGAAGAAGCAGTTGTTGATACAATTATTTTCAAAATTGGTAAAGAAAAATCAAAAGATAGTAATATTAAAATAATAAGTAAAGATTATAAAAGTAGTTGGATTGTTAATCCAAAAGATAATGTTGTTTTTTTAAAAAAAATGCCTAATTTTATTTTAAAGTTGGACAATACAGTTAATGTTTTAAGTGATTTTACTGAGATTTGGCAAGGATTAATTGCTTATGGTAAAAAAGACCAACCAAGAGAATATACTTCAGAAAGTAAAATAAATGAAACATATAGAAAATTACTTTACGGAGGTAATATTAAAAAATATAGTATAAATTGGGCTGGTGAATATTTGAGTTATGGTGATTGGCTTCATAGACCAAGACCTTCATATATTTATGATAAGCCTAAAATATTAATTCAACGTATTAGAAATCCTAAGTTATCAAATAGAATAATTGGTGCTATTGATTATGATAAATTTATAAATGGGACTGGATTATCTAATGTTTTTTTAAAAAATGAAGCTAATTGTTCATTGAAATTTTTATTAGGGTTACTTAATTCTTCATTAATAAATTATTGGTTTTCTTTTTATTTTTCAGATGTGAATATTAAACCTGAGCAATTAAGAAAAATCCCCATTAAAAGGTGTGAATATTTTGAGAAGTCAATTAAAAATATCATTTCAAAAATTTTATCAATAAAAAAAGAAAATCCTGAATCTGATACGAGCGTTTTAGAAAAAGAAATAGACCAAATGGTGTATAAATTATATGATTTAACAGCTGATGAGATTGCTATTGTTGAGGGTTCTTAAATTTGTAATAGAAAAATAAATTTGATAGCTACTTGTTTTGCGTTAGGGATTGAAGCAATTGTTTGAGCTCCTTTTTATTTTTTCTTTTAAAAAAATAAAAAGAGCGAGTGCGTAAAGCCCGACCTTTAGGGAACGCCCAAATTATCTTCAAAATTATCATCAAACAATAAAAAGGCGAACTTATAGGGTTCGCCTTTTATATGTATATCGAAAATTCGTAATTCTCGATACTATTTTAATTCCTTTTAGTCATTAAAATCACTCGAATTGACAAGGATTATCAAAATAACTGTCAGTTCGAGTGTTTTTTTCTTTCAAAAAAATGTATCGAGAACTTTTTAGCATCAAAATCAATCAAACTAAATTTCTCGATACTATTTTAATTCCTTTTAGTCATTAAAATCACTCGAATTGACAATGTTTAAATATCGTCAGAAGATTCATCATGACTAAAAAAACTAAACACATTTCCGCCATAACGCTTGTCGTAACGGTGGTTAGGATGACCTGTTAAATCGGTGTGCTTGTCATGCTCAATAATTAACGTTCCGTCTTGGTTTAACAGATTACGCTCAAAAACCAAATTGGCGATTTTTAAAAATTTATCTTGGTCAAAATCATACGGAGGATCGGCAAAAATAACATCCGATTTTAATCCTGTTTTCTCTAAGAATTTGTACACATCACTTTTATAGGTGTTAATGTCAAAATCAAGTTCTTTAGCAGTTTCATTGATGAATTTAATACATCCGAAGTGGGCATCAACCGAATGAATAGTTGTAGTTCCTCGTGAGGCAAATTCGTAACTGATATTTCCTGTTCCTGCAAACAAATCTAACACGGCAATGCCATCAAAATAATAATCGTTGTTTAAAATATTAAATAACGATTCTTTTGCCATATCGGTTGTAGGGCGTACGGGCAATTTTTTAGGGGCAGAAAGTCGTCTGCTTTTATATTTTCCTGAAATAATTCTCATTAGGATGCTAGGATAAAATTAAAATGATTTAATAGTTTTCAATAATTATGCAAATGTAAAATATATTAGCGCTTTTTAGGTTTGATAAACGCATAAATAAAAAAATCCACCCAAAATGAATTGGATGGATTTTAAAAATTAGGGAAAAAAAGAATTTTTCGATTATTTTTTCTTGTTAGCAGCCATAATTTCTGCTTTATCGTAAGACGGAGGCCAGTTACCACCAGTAGTTACGTCATCTAATGAACCTACAGAAACAAATTCACCTTTAATTTGATCGGTTTCTTTAGCTTCTAATTCTTGTTTAATTAAATGTTTTTTCATTCCTTTTAAAACGACTGCTTTTTCTATTTTCGCCTCAAAAACAGGTACAAATAAACCAGCAACTTTTTCAACTTTTCCTGTTACTAATTTAAATTCTTTGTCGGTTCCAGGAACTTTAAACATTGATTTATAGTCTTTACCAGCAAAATATTTAGATACTGCTTCGTAACCAATAGTATCAACTTGTTTTTTAGATACAGTAACGAAAATTCCACCACCTCTATCTACTTTTTCTTCAACATTTGTAGTTTGTGTTAAAACTAATTGTCCTTTTTCGATAAAGTTAATTAAAGAATCTTTACTGTTTGTGTAAGTTCTGTTAACTTGCTTGTATTTTACTTCGGCATCACGAATTAATTTTAAATTGCTAATAACTTTAGCGTATCGAACTTCTTTCTCTTTAGCAAAGTGGATAGGCTCCATAATACCTGAATAAATCTTAAATGCTAAGAAAATTGATGCTACTAATAATAAGATAGATACTAACCATCTGACTTTTAAGGGCACAAACTTAACGATAATGTAAGCTAAAAGAATTGCAACTACAGTAGCTGCTAAAATCATTAATAATAAATTCATTTTTTTTGTTTTTATATATAGTATAAGCAAATCTACACTTTTTTTTCAATCATTAAAATATTTATCGATTAAATAGAATTATCTTTGTTAATTATTTAAGATATGATAACATTAGCGTCTAAATTTTATGAAGAAGTTATAAAAGGCTTCCCATATAAACCAACCATAAAGCAAGATTTATTACTCAATAAACTTGCTGATTTTATTTTTGACACCAATAATAACGCCTTATTTTTACTAAAAGGATATGCTGGTACTGGTAAAACAACGATTATAAGTTCGGTGGTTCATAATTTAGAAAAAGCCAATAAAAAAGCTGTTTTGTTAGCGCCTACAGGGCGTGCTGCTAAGGTTATTTCTGGCTATTCTAAAAAGAAAGCTTTTACCATACATAAAAAAATATATTTTTCTAAAAAACAAGGGGCTGGCGCAATGAGTTTTGTAAAACAGCCCAATAAGCATAGCAACACCATATTTATAGTTGATGAAGCTTCTATGATTTCTGATGCCCAGCAGAATTCAAAAATGTTTGAAAATGGGTCTTTATTAGACGATTTAATTAGCTATGTGTATTCAGGGAAAAATTGTAAGCTTGTTTTTATAGGAGATACCGCACAATTACCGCCCGTAAAATTAACACTAAGCCCTGCTTTAGATGCCGATAAGCTTTCTTATAGTTTCGATAAAAATGTTTTTGAAATTGAATTAGATGAAGTAGTACGTCAGCAACAAAATTCGGGGATTTTAGCAAATGCCACGGATTTGCGTATGTTAATACAATATGGTGCTTCCGATTTTCAGTTTGATGTTAAATATCCTGATATTATCCGACTAGAGGATAGTTACGATATTCAAGATGCTATTACATCGGCGTATGATGGCGATGTTGGGGTAGAAGATACCGCTTTTATTGTACGTTCAAATAAAAGAGCGAATCAGTATAATAATCAAATTAGAACGGAAATTAGAGGGCAAGAAAATGAAATTTCTACTGGCGATTATGTAATGGTTGTTAAAAATAATTATTTCTGGCTAAAAGAATCGTCATCGGCAGGTTTTATAGCCAACGGTGATATTTGCGAGGTAATGCGTATCAATTCGATTAAAGAATTATACGGTTTTAAGTTTGCTGAGGTAGAGGTTCGCATGATTGATTATCCTGATATTCCAAATTTTGAAACGGTTTTATTGTTAGATACGCTATCGAGTGAAAGCCCGTCTTTAACCTACGAGCAATCGAATAAGTTATACGAAGCTGTAAAAGAAGATTTTGCCGATCAAACGAAATACAAGCAGTTTTTAGAGGTAAAGAAGAATAAGTATTTTAATGCGCTTCAAGTAAAATTTTCTTATGCGATGACCTGTCATAAATCGCAAGGAGGGCAGTGGAATACGGTTTTTATAGAACAGCCGTATTTACCCGACGGACCAAGTGTTGAATATTTACGCTGGTTATATACCGCAGTTACCAGAGCGCAAAACAAGCTTTATTTAATCGGTTTTAAAGATGATTATTTTTTATAATAACCGTTTAATAACATTTATTTAATTTAAGTTCTGAAAATGTGTGACTTAACGATATAAATAGTGTCAAAAAAGTGATAAAGAAAAAATTAAATTATTATTATTATTTTTATGAAAAATTTCACACTACTGATATTCCTTTTAGCATTTCAGTTAAATTTTAGTCAAAATAAAAAAGTTTGTCTTTCTACTCAAGAAGATGGCCTTGAAGATGTTAATCAGATATCGGTAAAAAATAAATGTAAAGTATCGGGTTTTAAGAGGCATTTATCTGTAAAAAGAGCCAGAAAATCAAGAGCTACTAAAAAGAGTTACACTAAAAAAAGTATTTTAAGCGATAAAAATAGCACATCAAATACTAAAAATGTAACGAAAATTAAAGAAGAGTTAGCCTCTTTAGCTTCTTCGATAGTTGCAAGTGACAAATCAATTTCTTTCACTGAAGTAGATCAAGTGCCTTTATTTAAGTCAAAACAAAGAAATACCGATGCTTTTGATGATTTTAATGAAAAAATAATCCGTCATATTGATGATAATTTAAAGGATGTTGATGGAGCAGAAGGAATTGTAGATGTAAGTTTTATTATTGATATTAATGGCGATGTAAATGCTATAAAGGCAAGTTGTGACAGCAACAGTGTTATTTTAGAGCAAGAAGCAATTAGAATTATATCGTTACTTCCAAGATTTACTCCTGGAAAACACCACGAAAAGAAAGTAAATGTTTTCTATAATTTTCAAATGGAGTTTTAGAGGTTGTTTAAATTTCATCTGAAAAAACAGCACATAAAAATAAGAAATCGCATTCTGATTTGCCAGCATTTTGTCAATTCGAGTGATTTTAATGATAAGAAGAAATTAAAATTGTATCGAGAATTTGAATTATTTTCTGTTCTGTTGATATTTAAAAAGTTCTCGATACATTTTTTTTGAAGGAAAAAAACACTCGAACTGACAGTTTATTTAATTTTTAAACAGGTTCTTAAATTAGATAGTTATAAAAAATCCCTCTAAAAATTAATTTTAGAGGGATTTTTGTTTTTATCAATTTTATCAAAAGAGATACTACAGTGAAATTTATTTAAAATACGAAAAATCTTCGCCGTATTCTATTTTTAATAAACTTTCGTAAATCATTTTAATTACATTTTCAACATCATCACGATGTACCATTTCAACGGTTGTGTGCATATAACGTAATGGTAAAGAAATTAATGCCGAAGCAACACCTCCGTTACTATAAGCAAAAGCATCGGTATCGGTTCCGGTGGCTCTTGATAATGCCGAACGCTGAAAAGGAATGTTTTTTTCTTTAGCAGTATCAATAATTAAATCACGTAATTTTTGCTGCACAGCAGGAGCGTAGGCAATTACCGGACCTTTCCCCATTTCTAAAAGACCTTCTTTCTTCTGATTAATCATTGGAGTAGTCGTATCGTGTGTTACATCGGTAACAATCGCTACATTTGGTTTTATGGTGTGTGAAATCATTTCAGCACCACGTAAACCTATTTCTTCTTGAACAGAATTGGTTATGTATAAACCAAAAGGCAATTCTTTTTTGTTCTCTTTTAATAAACGAGCAACTTCGGCAATCATAAAACCACCCATTCTGTTGTCTAAAGCACGACATACAAATTTATCGCCGTTTAAAATATGAAATTCATCTGGGTAGGTAATTACACAACCAACATGAACGCCTAATTTTTCAACTTCTTCTTTGGTAGCGCATCCTGTATCAATAAAAATATTATCAGGTTTTGGCGCTTCTTCGTTTGCTTTATTACGAGTATGAATTGCTGGCCATCCGAAAACTCCTTTTACAATGCCGTTATCAGTATGGATGTTTACAATTTTACTCGGTGCAATTTGATGGTCAGAACCACCATTGCGAACCACATAAATTAATCCTTCATCTGAAATATAGTTTACATACCATGAAATTTCATCGGCATGCCCTTCAATAACTACCTTATATTTAGCATCAGGATTAATAATACCTACAGCAGAACCATAAGTATCAGTAATAAATTCATCAACATACGGCTTTAAATAGTCCATCCAAATTTTCTGCCCTTCCCATTCGTAACCAGTAGGAGCAGCGTTATTTAAATATTTAGCTAAGAAATCGATTGATTTCTCGTTTAAAATTGATTCAGTTTTAGCCATAATTTATTGGTTTAGTGTTTGTTTGTTATGTTTTTTCTTGATGATTTTTACTCTTCTTCGTCTTTTTGATTTTTCGCTTCATCATCGACCCATGAACGACGTTTTTCAATAAACTCTTCTTGCTCTTTTAATTGTTTTGGTGTTAACACCTTTAAAAAAGAAGGATGTTGCTCTATAGCGTATTCAATTTTTTCAATAATACTTGCTACTTCTTCGTTTTCATAATCAATATCTAAAGGTTCTTTAATAACCATTGATTGTAAAACATTACGTTTTTTAATAACCAGTCCTTTTTTATCAAAAGAACGTCTAAAACCGTCAATAACAATAGGTACTACAACAGGTTTGTAGGTTTTTATAATATGAGCAGTTCCACGGCGTACAGGTTTAAAAGGAGTTGTTGTTCCTTGAGGAAAGGTAATAACCCAGCCATCATCTAAGGCTTTGCTAATATTTGAAATATCCGACATTTTTACCTGTCTTTTTACATCTTTTCCTTTACTTCGCCATGTTCTTTCTACAGAAATAGAACCTGCATAAGCAAATATTTTAGGCAATAATCCGGCACGCATTGTTTCACCAGCAGCAATATAATAAGTGTTTAATTTTGGTGTCCATAAGTAACCGATGTTTTTAAGATTGTTATCACGCCCTTTTAAAGCGGCATTAAAAACATGAAACATTGCGGCTACGTCGGCAAAATAAGTTTGATGATTGGAAATAAATAATACATTTTTGTCTGGAAGGTTTCTTAAAATTTCAGACCCTTCGATTTGTAGTTGGTTAAATTTTCGGTATCTACCATGAGAAATTATACCAAGTGCTTGAATAAGAAGCCTTTTCAGGAACAATATATGTCCGAAAGGATTCCTTTTGAATAAAGGCATTTGTAGTTTGTTTTTAAGTGTAAAAGCTAAGTTACAAAAGAAATCGAAAAAATACTATTTAAATAAATCTTTAATTTCCGATAACATCATTGCCGTTGCACCCCAAACACTATAATTGTTTAGTTTAAAGCATGGTACAGCTTCTTTTTTCATATAGGATGTTGCTATTTCTTTTGTCGTTAAATTACCATCATTTAACAAGTCGCTCATTAATACTTCAATTGTAGTTGCTACTTCGTAATTTGGTTTAAAGGCAGGTTTTTTTTGAATAACACCTATAAATGGGGTTACTAAAAAATTACTTGGTGGTATATAAGAGTCTGTAATTTGACGAATAATTTTAATTTCTTCGGATAAAATTCCAACCTCTTCAAAAGTTTCTCTTAATGCAGTTTGTTTAAGATTGCTATCTTTTTTAGCTATTTTACCTCCAGGAAAACTAACTTGAGCGGAATGTTTGCCTTTATAGGTAGCTCTTAAAGTAAGTAAAAAACGTGTTTGATTATTTTCATCAGGATAAAACAAGGCTAAAACAGCAGCTTTTTTAGGGTTTTTACTTTCAATTAATTCTTGCGGAAATTGTGTTCTTAATTTTGGTGCAAGTTTTAACTGAGATGTTAGTCCTCCTAAAGGTTTGGTTTGTAACTGTGCTATTTTATTTGTTAAATCAGAAAAAATCATTGTTTGGGTTTTTAAAAAATTTAATGAATTGAAAAAGAGTAATTAAAGTAAAAATACATCTTTATAAAGCAAAAAAATAAATTAATTTGGCTTGAAGTTTGATTTGTAAAGAATATATCTTAATTTTCGTTAAACAGTTAAAAATGAATATACAAAATTAGCGCTAAGCTTACTCTTTGATGCTATCGGATTACTATCATACGCAATCCCTGGTTTAGGCGAATTATCCGATATGTTTTGGGCACCAGCATCGGCATATTTAATGACCAAAATGTATAAGGGGAATAAGGGTAAAATTGCGGCAGCGGTTTCTTTTATTGAAGAAGCAATCCCTGGCTTAGACATCATACCGACCTTTACAATTATGTGGTTGTTTACCCATGTTTTTACTAATTTTGGAAAGAAAACGCCATTAAAAAAAGTAATTGAATAATCTTGGTTTTACTTAATTATAAATTTTAAAGAAACTAAAAAAGGCAATCATTTATGTGATTGCCTTTTTTTATTAAATAATTACTGATATAATATCCTTATTTTTTAATAAATTTCTTAGTGATAATTTTCTGATTATCATTAATTTCAAGAATATAGATACCCTTGTTTAAATTAGAAACATTAATAGCATCATGGTTTATTTGACCTTTTAAAACCGTTTGACCATTCATATTTATAATTCTAAATTGAGCATTTCTATTATCTAAAATTTGAATATTGATAAAATCAACTGCTGGGTTTGGATAAAAGTTAGCATTAAAAATAGCCGCTTCATTTCCTAGTTTTTCAACAGGTGTAAAGTCTGTTGCTGTAAGAATATTTTTAGAAGTATGTAATTCTTTTCGCTGACTTTGTCCTATAGTTACGGTATAATCTTCTACTTCACCATGAGAAAAAGTTTCACAAGCAGTTGCTTTAGCATCCCATTTCATAGAAACACGCATTCTTGTTTTTCCTGTTAGCACAGAAGAAGGTACGTAAATATTAGAAGATAAGTTACCCGCACTCGATGATGATCCGCTAACCACTTGTTCATCATTTTCAAAAACACCATTTTTATTAAAGTCAATCCAAACTTTCCAAAATTCAGTGTATGCTTCGCTTGAAAAACCTGCACTTACAATAAGCTTATTATTTCCATAATTTAAACTAGCTGTTTGTGCTGTAAAATCAGCATAACCACCATTTGACTTGGTAGCGTTATAAATTCCGCCGATAGCCACCTTGTCTATATATTCGTAGTTTGCATTTTTTCCTGTTGAAACGCAATAAGTAACAGCAACTTCTTCTCTAATATCTTCTTTAACTTCTTCTTCGATATTTGGGGTAGGAGCATCAGCATCTAAAACATGATTTGATAAACCGTCAAAAGTATCTTTAGAAAGAATATTCCACTGAGAAGCGTCATAAATACTACTTGCTTGTTTAATGCTAGCTTTTCGCTGTAAGGTTTTATCTTTAGCAAAAACAGCTGAACTACTAGGATTTCCAACAACATCAATAAGAACATTCTCTTTAAATAAACCAATAGCATCATTTCCGTTAAACGATAACACGCTTGCATCTAATAACTGTGCCTTGTTTTTTAAGGCCGAAGTAGCACTGCTATTCGCAATTACATACATTTTTTGATTATTTAAAACACCGCTTAATGTTAAGGTATTTGTCCATCCGCCACCGTTAGAGGCTTTCTTTAATGAATATCCTTCTAAATTAATTGCGTTTCCTGTAAAATTTGAAATTTCTAAAGCTTTATTATTTGATGAACCTTCTATATATTCAGAAATAAATAAATCGGCAACTGTAGTTGAGGTATTATTTTCTTGGGAAGAAGTATCTGTTGTTGTATTTGAATCGTTATTATCGTTATTTGTGTTTCCAAATAAATTTTCAGCTTGAGGTCCTCCCCAAATTTGAGTTGCAAAAGCAGGATTGTCAATAAACGGATTTCTGTTTCCTTGTATTGCTTCTATAATAGGATTTCGTTGTTTTTCAAAATCAGAAACAGGATCTTCTACATTCCATTCTAATAATAAATTAATCATGTTAGCATCTAATGAGTTCGCTGAACCAACAGCAACATTGCTAGGTAAACATTGATTTGCGTACCGAAGATACATGTACATCATCATACGAGCAACATCACCTTTCCACTGATCGCCAGGATACCATCCGCCAGAAACGCTTCCTGCATTTCCTGAACCTGCAACAAATTTCTTGCTACTTCTTTGCGAATTGAAAGAAATATCGGCAGGTCTTAAATGATGAATATCGGCTCCTGAACCTGAAGTTCCTAAATTAGGCGTTCCTAATGACTTCGGATATACGTGTTCTCTGTTCCATTGTGTACCAGCAAAACCTCCATTTGCATCTTTACTTCGTGTGATATCGGTAACGTAATTTTCGTCGTTATTATTATATCCGTAAATTAAAACAACTTTTGAATTATCTGTAGCGTCTAAATCTGCTTGCTTTAAAGCATTCCATACACCAGGGCTATACGATAAATTAACCTGTTGTGTACTAATTATTTTTGTTGCTAAAGCATCTTTTAATGCTGTATTTGTTAGTGTCAAGTCTATATCACTATAATAAGACGGAATTTGAGAAAATACTGAAACTGATAGCATCAGTAAAAAGAAGGGTATTAATTTTTTCATGTAAATGGTGTTTGTGTTGTGTTTGTTAATTATGAATTTCGGCAAAAAAACAACTTTTTATTGAGAAATCCATTATCAAACGATTAAAAATCAGTTTGGTATATTATATGATAAAAGCAGGGCTAAACAAGGCTAGTTTTTTGCTTTATTTTACTTAAATTTGTCAGTTCAAATTAGAGATTGATTATGAAGATATCATACAATTGGTTGCGCCAATTTTTACAAACGGACTGGGAAGCTGAAAAAACAGGAGAGTTATTAACTGACTTAGGTTTAGAAGTAGAAGGGATTGCAACTGTAGAGAGCATCAAAGGAAGCTTAAAAGGCATTGTAGTTGGTGAAGTAAAAACATGTGAAAAGCATCCAAATGCTGATAAATTAAAAATAACTACTGTCGATTTAGGTGACGGAAACCCGATTCAAATAGTCTGTGGTGCGCCAAATGTAGCTGCTGGGCAAAAAGTGCCTGTTGCTACTGTTGGTACTGTTTTGTATGATGAAAACGGTGAAAGCTTTAAAATTAAAAAAGGTAAAATAAGAGGCGAAGAAAGTTTCGGGATGATTTGTGCTGAAGACGAATTAGGCTTAGGTAAAGGTCATGACGGAATTATGGTTTTAGATGCAAATTTAGTTGCAGGAACTCCATGTGCTGATGTTTTTAAAATAGAAACTGATTATGTTTTTGAAATTGGTTTAACGCCAAACCGTGCCGATGCCATGAGTCATTTTGGTGTCGCTCGTGATTTACGTGCAGGATTAATGCACCAAGGAACAAATTTAGAATTAATTTCTCCTTCGGTTTCTGATTTTCATGTAGATGAGCGTACGCATAAAATTGATATTGAGGTTGAAGATAAAAACCTTGTGCCTCGTTATTGCGGAATTACCATTACTGATGTTGAGGTAAAAGACTCTCCTGAGTGGATTCAAAACAGGTTAAAGGCTATTGGAATTGCGCCTAAAAATAACATTGTTGATATTACAAACTATGTTTTACATGAATTAGGACAACCCTTACACGCTTTTGATGCTCAGAAAATTAGAGGAAATAAAGTTGTTGTAAAAACATTAGAAGAGGGAACAAAATTTAAAACCTTAGATGATGTAGAAAGAGAATTGTCAGCCGATGATATTATGATTTGTGATGCCGATGATAATCCATTGTGTATTGCAGGTGTTTTTGGCGGAGCAAAATCAAGTGTTACCGAACATACCACGAGTATTTTCTTAGAAAGTGCTTATTTTAATCCGGTATCTATTCGTAAAACAGCAAAAAGACATGCTTTAAATACCGATGCTTCTTTTCGTTTTGAACGAGGAATTGACATCAATTTAACAGAATATGCTTTAAAACGTGCGGCTTTATTAATTGAAGAATATGCGGGAGGAAAAATGTCTTCGGATGTTTTATCGCTATATCCAAAAAAAGTAAAAGGTTTTGAAGTGTTTTTATCTTTTGAAAACACCTATAAGTTAATAGGACAGGAAATTCCGAAAGAAACCATTAAAAATATTTTAGCTTCTTTAGAAATTAAAATAAATAGTGTAACTGAAGGAGGTTTAGGTTTAACAATTCCTTCGTACCGAGTAGATGTACAGCGTGAAGCTGATATTATTGAAGAAATTTTAAGAGTTTACGGGTATAATAATATTGAGTTTTCTCATAAATTAAATACCTCTATTTCTTTTGATAGCGATAAAAATGTTAAAGTAGAAAATATTGTTGCAAATCAGTTAACCTCTTTAGGATTTAACGAAACAATGGCAAACTCTTTAACAAAGGCAAGCTATGTAGATTTATCGGAAACCTTAAATGAATCGCAAAATGTTGAAATTTTAAATCCGTTAAGTAATGATTTAAAAGTGATGCGTCAATCATTATTGTTTAGTGGTTTAGAATCTGTTTCTTATAATATCAACAGAAAAAATAATGCGTTGAAGTTTTATGAATTTGGGAAAACCTATCATAAATATGAAAGCGGATATCAAGAAGATAAGCATTTAACCTTGCTTGTTACTGGTAACAGAACAAAAGATAGCTGGAAAGTAGCTTCTGAAAATGCAGATTTCTTTTATTTAAAAGGAATTGTAACTTCATTATTTAGTAGGTTAGGGTTTGATAATTTAAAAACATCGCCTGCAAAATCAGATATTTTTTCGGAAGGATTAGCATTGAGTTTAGGGAAAACTAAATTAGTAGAATTTGGGGTTTTAAAAACAAGTATTTTAAAAGAGTTTTCTATTAAACAAGAAGTATTATTTGCCGATTTTAACTGGCAAAATATTTTAACCTTAGTAGGAAACAAGAAAATTAAAATTGCTGAGTTTACAAAATTCCCAGCGGTAAAGCGTGATTTAGCTTTGTTATTAGATGATAAAGTAGCCTTTAAAGAAATTTATAATTTAGCTTTTCAATCAGAAAAGAAATTATTGAAAGAGGTAGATTTATTTGATGTATATCAGGGTGATAAATTACCTGATGGCAAAAAATCATATGCTGTGAGTTTTGTTTTACAAGATGAAAATAAAACACTTGACGACAAACAGATTGATAAAATAATGCAAAAATTACAAGCAACTTTTGAAAAGAATTTAGAAGCTGTTTTAAGATAATAATTTAAAAGCTCCATTTATTTGGGGCTTTTTTTATGGCTTTTTTTAAAAAAAAATATGGCTAAAATTTAGAGCTTCCTTTTCAACCTTTAATAAAACAATATGTACAAACAATTAATTCGCCCAATTTTATTTATTTTTGATCCTGAAAAAATTCATTATTTTACTTTTTCAGTGGTAAAAACAGTTTCTAAAATACCTTTTGTTTCTTCAATATTTAGAAGTATGTATCAGGTAAATGATAAAAAATTAGAACGTAATTTATTCGGACTAACATTTAAAAACCCTGTTGGTTTGGCTGCCGGTTTCGATAAAAATGCGGTACTATATAATGAGTTGGCAAATTTTGGTTTCGGTTTTGTTGAAATAGGAACGGTAACTCCAAAGGGTCAGGCAGGAAATCCGAAGAAAAGATTGTTTCGTTTAAAAGACGATCAAGGAATTATTAACCGAATGGGGTTTAATAATGAAGGCTTGGAAGTTGCAATTGAGCAGTTAAAAAAGAATAAAGGTAAAATAATTATCGGTGGAAATATTGGTAAAAATACCGATACCACTCCCGAAAATTATACGCAAGATTATGTAACTTGTTTTAAAGGATTACATCCGTATGTAGATTATTTCGTTTTAAATGTAAGTTGCCCAAATGTTGGTAGCCACGCAAAATTAGACGATGTTTCTTATTTGAAAGAATTGATTACCGAAGTACAGGCTTTAAATAATAAAGAGGTAAAACAAAAACCGATTTTATTAAAAATTGCGCCTGATTTAAACAATCAGCAATTAGATGAAATTATCGAATTGGTCGCGCAAACAAAAATTGATGGCGTTATTGCATCGAACACTTCTGTAAATAGAGCTAATTTAAAAGCATCGAAAGAACGGTTAACTGAAATCGGAAATGGTGGTGTAAGTGGTCAGCCGGTAAAAGATAGAAGTACCAAAGTAATAAAATATTTAGCGGATAATTCGAACAAATCGTTTCCTATAATTGGAGTTGGCGGTATTCATTCTGAAAAAGATGCCCTAGAAAAAATTGATGCAGGTGCTGATTTAGTTCAAATTTATACAGGATTTATTTATGAAGGACCTAGTTTGGTGAAAAGAATAAACAAAGCTATTTTAAATAGATAAAATATTTTTTACTTTTTAAGAGCCTGTTTAAAAATTAAATTAAAACTAAATTCTCGTCATGCTGAATTTATTTCAGCATCGCATCAACAAGAGAACTACGGTAAATCAGGATGTGAAACTGAAATAAATTCCCTTTGACGGACTCGATTCCTTATTATTTTTCTGTGATATTTTTTTTAGATAAAATTTAAACAGGCTCAAAGACTAAACAATGCTAGAAATTTTAAGCTCTTTTTTAATTACCACTGCAATATTGGCTATTTCACCAGGTCCTGACAATATTTTTGTATTAACACAAAGTATTGTTAATGGCAAAAAATATGGTTTAGCAACAGTTTTTGGTTTAATGGCAGGTTGTATTATTCACACAACTTTAGTTGCTTTCGGAATTTCTGAATTGATAAAACAACAACCAAATTTATTTTTCAGTATTAAATTATTAGGAGCAGGGTATTTGTTATATTTAGCATATTATTAGGTCTATGTATAGTGCCATCCTGTAAGGTGGCATTATATATAGATAGTGTTGTGTGTTTTTTAATATTACTAAATTAAAAAAATAAAAGGA
>NZ_OENA01000070.1 GCF_900239185.1 Tenacibaculum finnmarkense | reverse complement strand
TACTTACGAAAATCCTTAGGGGATTTTCTATTCCGTTTTTATTTACTAAATTTAGTGCTTCAAAAACGCAACAAACCATATACAAATCGTTACCCAACATTTACAACGACAATCTGAAATTTAAACAAATAACTTAAAAACATAAAATATGCTCGATCCTTATGAACTTCTTGACAAAGTAATGGAATATTCCAAAAATCAATTTAATAAAGGTCGTTCTAATTTAAAGAAAACTGATTTGTGGAATTATGTTATAGAAATTGACCCAAAAGCTAAAAGAGAAAATTTGAATGAAGTGATTAACGAATTAGATGCACGAGGTTGGCTCTTGGACAATAATGAAACTGAAATAAAATTCGACCCAGCGTCATTTCAATAAAAGAAAATGTTTGTAGGAAAGTATAATTTAAGGCAATTAGAAATTGTTGAATTTTCAGAGAGAGTTTATCACGAAGGATTGAGGCATAAAGGAATAAATGGCTCACTTTACGAAGATATTTTAATAAAATTTTTAAGAGAAGATTTACCTGATTTATGTTTTTTCAAAGGACAGATAAGGGATAACAGGAATTATTCTTCACAATTTGATATAATAATTGCAAAAAATACAACAAAGCAAACTGAATTTATCAAAAGCATAAATCCTTACGTGAGTATTGTCGAAAAAGGACAAGCTTTAGGTGTTATCGAATTAAAGAAATGGGGAAATCCAAAAATGATTTCGCAAGGTGGAAAAATAGATATTGAATACCAGAAATTTAAGAAGAACTTCCCTGAATTGGATTATTTACTTGTGTGTTTAAGATTTAAAGACAGAATTAATAAAACCGATAATAATTGGGAATCGCTTAAAGAAAATATTCAAGCTGATGGAAAATACTGCTTTTTTGGAAGAGTGTCTGATAAAAACAAAGAATGGGTTTTTCCTTGGACAGAAAATAAAGTCCTGCTTAAAGAGAATGAAAATTATTTAAATGAATATGAAAATCTAATTGAAAGAATAAAAACGTTGGGTAACACCGTGTATAATTAATTGCTTGGTTTTAGTCAATTTACGAAAGTCCTCGCGGACTTTCTATCTGTGTTTTATTTACTAACTTTAGTGCTTAAAATACGCAACTAATCATACACAACAACGTTGGCAATAATTTAACAACATGTAAAATCCTGAAATAGGTTGACTAAAATTTAAACACTTTTAGTTAAACTATGGACACAAAGACAAAACTACCCTGCCGAAAAAAGAACTACAA
>NZ_OENA01000082.1 GCF_900239185.1 Tenacibaculum finnmarkense | reverse complement strand
CAGTTGTTATTTGCATAATGTTGTATTTTATTAAGTACAAATATATGTACAAAATATGATTTATGCAATTTTTTTTCGTATTGCTGGCAACGTTTTTATATATGGTTTGTTGCGTATTTCAAGCAACTAATTAAGTAAATAAAAACCGAATAGAAAATCCCTTAAGGATTTTCGTAAGTAGGCGAGTACTAGCAATAAATTATATATGGTGTTGTACAACGTTTTTTATTTCCATCTTATTTGATAAGGGTATTTTTCATAAATAGCATTGTCTTCATTCAATGAAAATCCTTTTTTTCCATTAATTTTAGCAATTTTTATTAATTCATTGGCTTCATCTATTTTTCCAATTTTTCCTAAACAAATAGCTTTATAATATTGTACATCTGAAAATTGGTTATACATTCCAAGTGCTAAATCAAATAATTCAATTGCTTCTTTATATTTTGCTTGTTCAAATTTACTAATTCCAAAATAAAATAAATCGACAGGATGTAACCAGCTTTCTCCATGTTCGGAAATTTGTTTTTCATAGTCAGCTTTAAATATTTGTTCAGATTTTTTAAATTCATTGAGTTGTAAATAAGAAAGTGCAATGTGGAAGTCATAACTATGATCCATAACATAACTATATCCAAATCTTTTTTTACAGTCTTCAAAATCTTTAATTGCTTCTCGGTAGGTTTTGGCAAATATACATTTTATAAAAGCTCTATAATCTTGCCATCGTTCTCTGTCATATTGTACAGCTTTGTCAATATATTCCATTCCTATTTCATATTTTCCTTGTTTAAACAAAGGCATTGCTTTTTGTTGCCATAAATAAGCAATTGTAGAATCTTTTTCTAACCCCTTATCAATTTCAGTTTGCCATTTTCGAGAAGACAAAGAGTATTTCCAAGCACCATTTTTTAAATATTTATCTATAATTGAATCTTTCTTTTGTTTAATAATTTGTAATTCAGAATCAGTTTTCACGATTTCTTCTTTATCTAAATTTTCTTCTCTTTTACAGTTAGTAAAAAAAACAGAAAATATTAAAATTAAAAACAGTTTATATGTAAAATTCATCGGTTTTTCTTAAAATGTTGTACAACGTTTTATATATGGTTTGTTGCGTTTTTAAAGTACTAAATTTAGTAAATAAAAACGGAATAGAAAATCCCCTAAGGATTTTCGTAGGTAGGCGAGTACTAGCAATGAATTATATATGTTGTTGTGTGTAGTGTTTATTCAGTCAGAAATTTTTCAGATGTTAGAACAGTTGAGTAATAGTAATTTAGTGCTCCTAAAAAGGCTTTTTGAACTTCTTTTGCTTTAACAGTTTCGTTATTAATTTCAAGATTTTTTGTAGCACAAGCATCACTTATTACTGTACATTCAAATCCGAAATCTTTCGCAGCTCTCGTTGTAGCATCTACACACATATGTGTCATCATTCCGCATATTACTAGTTTTTCAACTCCTATTTTATTTAAATATTCTAGAAGGTCAGTCTCTCTAAAGCTATTAGGGTAGTTTTTTGTAATTACTTTCTCATTTTCATTAGGTTTAACACTTTCGTGGATTTTTACACCAAAAGTATTAGGAATAAAAAATGTTGAATTTGTTCTAGTCGAAAGGTGTTCTATATGAATAACTGGCATTTTTCTGTCTCTAAAATTCTGTAAAATTAATTGAGCTTTTTCTCCTGCTTTTTCAGGTTCAGAAAGTTCCATTTTTCCTCCTTTAAAATAATCATTTTGAATGTCAATAAGTATTAATGCTGTTTTCATTGTATCAGTATCGGTTTGAGCTTTTGCTATATTTGTTATTAAAATTAGAGTTAAAATCAATAATATTTTTTTCATTTCATTTCGTTTTTTGCATTACACACAACGTTTTTGTATATGGTTTGTTGCGTGTTTCAAGCAACTAATTTAGTAAATAATTACTGACCAAGAAAGTCCACGAGGACTTTCGTAAGTAGGCAAGAAGCCAGCAATAAATTATATACGGCTTAAGTTTGTCTTTTAATACATTTGATATATAATCAGAAAGAATAAAAGAGAGAATTAAGGTTACTATATACGG
>NZ_OENA01000040.1 GCF_900239185.1 Tenacibaculum finnmarkense | reverse complement strand
AGTTTGTTTTAAGACTATTTTTGTGTTTATATTTGAGTTCATATTTGTAGTGATATTTGTATTCATTTTTATAGCTAAATGTGTGTACAAATATAGCGACTATTTTAACTAAGGAAGTAACTAAAGTAACTATTTTTATGAAAATAAAGGAGCGAATTCTTGTAGTAACTGATTTTAAAGGGATTGCAAAGGAAAAATTCTTTAAGGATTTAGCTATTTCTTATGCTAATTTCAAAGGAAAAGCAAAAGAAAAAGCATTAAGTTCAGATGTTTTAGCTAACATAGTGACTAAATATCCTGAAATATCGTCTTTGTGGTTACTAACAGGAAAAGGCGAAATGTTAGTTTCCGAAAAAGCCGAAAAATCCGAAATTGAAAAAGAAAATAAAGAGTTAAATACAGAAATTCGAGAATTAAATACAGAAAATCGTGTATTAAATCGAGAAATTCGAGAATTGAATACAGAAATAAAAAATTTGAATAACGAAATTATACAGCTTACTACTGGGCAATCTAAAAGAGTAGGCTAAATAGTAATAGTTGTATGAAAGTTGTTTTTAAAAAGAGAAATTAATAATTAATTTAATAAAATGCTAGAAATGAATAATTTTTTTAAAGTAAGTGTAGTTGCAATCGTTTTAATGTTTGCTTCTTGTAGTGATGATGCGCCAACAGTATTTGATAATACATTAACCGTTAATGTTTTTTCTTTTAATAATGGAACAAAAATGACCGAAGTATATGGAGCAAAAGTATTCGTTTATAAATCGTTGCAAGATTTAGCCGATGAAGAAAACGTGGTTACACAAGGTTTAACAGATGAAAAAGGACAATTTGAAACATCAAAAAATATAGAAAAAGGAGTTAATTATTTTGTTGATATTGAAAAAGGTTGTCAAAATAATTATGTAGATATTTTTACAGGTAAGGAAAGTAGTTATAAATCTAAAAGAACTACGGATAGTTCACAGTTAGCTACAATTTCAATAGAGGAAACAGGAACTGTAAAATTAGTAAACGGAAATGAATTTGATGTTTTAGTTTTATTAGATAATGTAGAGGTTGCTACTCTTAATGCTGCTGATATTTATACTGGCGAATATGACGATATGTATCTTACTTTACACGCTGGTTCATACAGTGGTTTGAAATTAGTTAATACTAATACAAACGAAGAAATGAGTAGTTCTTCAATTAAAATTACTTGCAATGAAGAAAAGAAATATTTACTTGATATAGATTTAAAATAAGCATCTTTTAAACTAAAAAAAAGCGATTACAATTCGTTTGTATTCGCTTTTTTTTAGCTAAAACCTTAAAAAACAACAATTAAGACAATAACAAGTGAGTATAAAATTTTATTTAATTTTATACTCATAAATTTTATACTCGTATTTTATACTCTTTTTATACTCATAACAAAGCTAGTAACAATAAGGCTTACAGCGGTTTTTTTAGTAGTGAGTATAAATAATACATCTATTTCTATAATAATATATAGTAATAATAATAATATATATAATAATAGAGGAGAACAACATTAAGGTTTGTTTTATAGCTCTGCTTCTCGCTACAAAAAAACCCTAAAACCCTTTATTTTAAAGGGTTTTTTGTTGTTTTATTCGCTACAAACACAAAGCGAGCCAAATTCGAGCTAAAAACATATCATTTTTTACAGTTGATTTTAACCAAAAATCAATATAAAAAAAATGTCAAAACTTCAAAAAAACAACTCCCTCGTACCTTTTATAGATTACGTTCCTGCCGAATTAAAAGAAAATAAAGTTTGGAAAATTGTGTATTATGCCCTAGACCCCTACGAAACAAAGCTAAACAAGCGATTAAAAATAAAAAGGCATCGAGTAAAGAATTTAAAATGTAAAAAAACAAGGAGGATATACGCTCAAACAATTGTAGCCAAATTAAACGAACAATTAATGCGTGGATGGACTCCGTTTGACCGTGCCAATAACGAGCCAATAACGAACGAAAAACCACTAAAAAAAGTAAAATTGTTTGATCTATTTGATAATTATTTACATCAAATAAATCAACAAACGGCAAAAAAATCTTTGCGACCAGATACTTTAAGAGCTTATACAAGTTATATCAAAAATTTAAAAGCATTTTTAACCGAAAAAAAACAAGCAAATTGCGAAGTTTCCCACTTTAACGAAAAATTTTGTCGTGATTTTTTAGATATGATTTTTTATGAACGTAAAAATTCAGCTAGAACACACAATAATTATTTAGGTTTTATATCGCTTTTTAATCGTTGGCTTATCAAACGGAATTATCTAAATGTAGATTTCACAGGTTTTATAGATAAAATTAGAGTTTCTGAAAAAATCAGGACTATTATTCCATTAAAAGAACGAACGGAGATTTTTAATCATTTAGAAGAAAACGATAAGCACTACTTCGCTTTATGCTATACCGCTTTTTACTGCTTAATCCGTAGAACTGAATTATCTAAATTAAAAGTTGCTGATGTTCTCTTAAAAAATGGAATTATTAGTATTTCAGCCGATGTTAGCAAAAATAGAAAATCGCAAGTAGTAACGATTCCAAGCCAATTAATACATGTTTTAATAGATCATTTAAAAAATGCTAATAATCATGATTTTCTATTTTCTGATGATAATTTTAAACCTGGAGAAACTCAATTAGAACCTAAAAAAATATCTGATACTTGGAGTAAATACAAAAAACAGCTAAATTTCAGTAAGTTTTACCAATGGTACTCTTTGAAAGATACAGGAATTACCAATTATTTACATTTAGGCATACCAACAATTGACGTTAGAAACCAAGCAAGACATTATTCAATTAAGCAAACCGAAGAATATTCACCCAAAACAATACTAAAAGCCAGTGGTAATATTCAATCGGCTAAACTTGATATTTAATTTGAGCATTTTCCGTTAGTAGAATACAAATATTTTACGCATTTTCAATGGTTTTGGGGTTTGGGGTTTTTGAAGTTATCATATATACAAACGCCCCCTTTTTCGGTCTTCCTTTTACCGATTCAGAAAATACAAAAAGCGGTATTTAATTATATTTCCGTCCAGTAGAACTAAACTTTATTGAAAAAACAGTGTTTTTTTATACTCACTAGCAAAAAAAACGCTACAAGCCTTATTATTATTGGGTTTGTTGTGAGTATAAAATTTATACTCAATAATACTCGCTTTTTATACTTGTTTGCTTTTTAAATACATAAATTGTTTTAAATCAATAAATTATACTTATTTTTAAATAGTATTTTAATGAATGTTATTTTATACTCACTTGCTTAAAAATTTTATACTCACTACTAAAAACAAGGTTTATATAGATAGTTATACGCTATATTTCCGTTTTTATTTACTAAATTACCTGTTTAACTCAAAAAAAATGCTTGTAATTAAAAGAAAAAATGAAATATAAAAAAATAAGAGAAGAAGAACTCAAGAATAAAGTTGCAAATGATTGGTTTATTGATTTTGACACCACTGAAATACTCGGAAATATCGATTTTACCGTGTTTCCAAAACAAGCCATATTATTTGAAAGAACCCCGCTTCTTTGGGCAGAAGCCAAAACTGGCGATTTTGATGTTTCCGCAATGTTTGTGCAACTTATATTAACTATCGGGAAAGCCAGAACTTTTGATAAAACAATGCCTCCTGCTTTTCTTGGTGCGTTCGATTTTAAAAAAATTGCCTTTATTCCGTACATAAATATTCAAGATATATTTTTTCTGAATGATTTTAACTGGAATGTTACGCCAAGTAATCATGATAGCAAAGAATTTAAACTCATCAAAAATAGAATTGAAAAAACACTAAAACAACAAACATATACGTTCAATTATCTGAAAGATGAAAAAGAATTAAATACGTTTATCAAAAAGAATGTTGCTAAAGCGACGAATAAAAGTAAAATAAAAATTGATAAAAATAATTTTATTCCTATTTATTTGCGTTGGCTAGAAACCGTAAAACCAATTATTGATGTCAATTGGGATGACCTAAAAAAAGAAAATATATTTGATAATGACTTTTATCTTGCCGACTTATTTGTGGATGATAAAGGAACTCAAGATATTGATGACGATATAACAATTCGAGATAATTTATTCGTGGTTTTTAAAAATCAAGGATACACAATTGCCAAAGAAGACATCAAGCAAATGTTTGATGCTACAATAAATATCAGACACAAAGAAACGTATCAGAAATTTTGGAAAATCTACAAAAGACCGCCTTTAAAAGAATATCAAGACTATATAATTGAACGTAGAGATTTATTAGTTCCACAAGATATTCGAGAGCGAAAAGGCGCATATTTTACGCCAAGAAAATGGGTAGAACTTTCTCAAAAATATATTACAGATTATTTAGGTAAAGATTGGCAAGACGATTATTACATTTGGGATTGCGCCGCTGGAACAGGAAATCTTTTAGCGGGCTTAAACAATAAATACAACATTTACGCAAGTACACTTGACCAAGCCGATGTAAATGTAATTCACGAACGAATTGAACAGGGTGCAAATTTATTAAAAAAACACGTTTTTCAATTTGATTTTTTAAATGATGATTTTTCTAAGCTTCCAAAAAGTTTACAAGACATTATTAATGATGAAAATAAAAGAAAAAAACTTATTATTTATATAAATCCGCCGTATGCAGAACATGGTAATCGAAAAACCTTTGCAGGTGAAGGCACTCATAAAAAAAGTGTCGCTACTACAAGTAAAATCTACAATAATTTAAGTAAAACAGTTGGTACAGCTACACGTGAACTTTTTGTTCAATTTTTTTTACGAGTTCATGATGAAATTCCAGAATGCACTTTAGCTTCTTTTAGTACTCTAAAATATATAAATTCTCAAAATTTTTTAAAATTCAGAAAGTATTTTAAAGGAACTAATGAAAGTGGTTTTATTTGTCAATCAAATACTTTTGATAATGTGAAAGGTAAATTCCCTATTGGATTTTTAATTTGGAATTTATCGAATAAACAAGAGATTAAAGTAGCAAAAACGGATATTTTAAATGATTTTGGAGAATATACTGGTTCAAAATATTTCTATTCTTTTGAAAAAAAAGATTTCATAAGTACTTGGCTTCGTAAATATTACGATAAAGAAAATGAAATATTAGCATATCTGATATTACCTGGAATTGATATGCAACAACAAAATGGTGTTTATTTTACATCAAAACCAACAAGTAGTGATATAAAACAGCATAAAACAACTATAATTACAAAAAACAATTTAACGATAATGGCTATTTATTTAGCTATACGTCAAGTTATAAAGCCTAATTGGACTAATAATAGAGACCAATTTTTATTTCCAAATAATCATTGGGAAAAAGATATAGAATTTCAAAACGATTGTTTAGCTTTTACTTTATTTCACGGACAAAATAAAATATCAAGCAATGAAAAAATAAATAATTGGATTCCATTTACAGAACAAGAAGTTGATGCAAACGAGAAATTTGCGAGTAATTTTATGACCGATTTTATAAAAGGAAAAATAAAAATTGAAAGCGAAAAAGAAATTAAATTATTTGCTATTGATAAAAATGAAAATATAAAAAGAGAATTTTCCGAAGAAGCGACAGCCGTTTTTGATGCAGGACGAAAACTTTGGAAATATTATCATTCAAAAGAAAATGTAAACGTAAATGCGTCTTTTTATGATATTCGAGAATATTTTCAAGGAAGAAGTGACAAAGGTAGAATGAATAGCAAAAGTACTGATGCAATTTATACCGAATTAATATCAGAATTACGAGAATGTTTAAAAATCCTCGCCAAAAAAATTGAGCCTAAAATTTATGAATATGAGTTTTTGAAAGGGTAATACTATATTTCTTAAAAAAAATGCCCAAGTCTTCAAAACTTGGGCATAATAATTAAAAACTTTATTTTATTCTAAATCTTTTAAAACTCCTTCAAAAATATTGTATTTCAAATCAGTTAAATTTTTATTTTGATAACGATTTTTATCTGCATAAATATAGTTATCCTGATAATTATCAAATTTTTCAGTAAACAAAATAATATCGGCATCAAATTGACTTTTTGAACCGCCACGCATTTTACCATCCGTAGTTTGCTGAAATATTACAATAAATAATTTACCATCGTATTTTTTACGTAAGTCTTTATCTACTTCAAAACCTTTT
>NZ_OENA01000068.1 GCF_900239185.1 Tenacibaculum finnmarkense | reverse complement strand
TGCTGCTTTGTTTAAAAACTGTGGTATCATTGGAACTAAACCGCCCAAGGCTTCTGTAACCTTTTGAAAACCATCACTTTCAAAAAAGCTTTTTTTATCAATTAATGCTTTTTGAATATTTAATTCAGTACGTTCTTTTGAGGTTGCATCTTTTAATCTTAGAACATGATTTTCTTCTTTTAATGTTCTAATTTCTGATCGGTAGTCTTTAACATCTTCTTCAAGTTCTGCAACTCGCTTTTTATGATCGCCTGAACGTTCTGCATCTACAAATGCGCCTAAATATTGCATATTTGCAAGATTTGGCATTTGACTACCTGAATAATCAGGATTATTTTTATTAGATTTTCCCATTTCACTTTTTGGATTTTCTGGATTTTCTGGATTTTTTGGATTATTTAGATTATCCTGAATATTTACAATGATGTTTTCAACTCCGAGCCGTGGGTTTACTTTCTCGTTTCGAATACGCCCAAATTTAAAAGTCGTTTCATTGTATTGTTTTTGCTTCAGATGGTTAAAAAGACCTTCAACAGAACCGTATAATTCATTAATATCATCAGCTGAAAACCAATTTTTATTTTTACGAACCTCTTTTATCAGCTTGTTATTATCGCTGTCATAAATTGTTACCACGCAATGTGGACTTCTCAATATGTGTTCAATCTGTTTTATCGTTTCCATCTGTTACAATTATTCTACTAATAAAATCCTTACAATAGATTTCATTTCATCATTAGAGGCTTTGCTTGGTTTAAAATGCAATTCGCCGTTAATAATAGGGTGGTTTGATTCTAATTTATATGGCTTGTCACCTGAATACAATACGCTTTCTACGTTATCTAATATTAATTTATCAGCCACGTTTAGCGGTAAAACTTCGATATAAACAATGCCTTTACATTTATTTATTTCAGATAAATCAATTGTAAAAGCACCTGTATAAGTGTCTTTTTTTAAGAGCGTTTTTAAATGGCACATTCATCAGCCGCTTTTATTGTAAATACAAATTCTCCCACTGGCGGAAAGTCATCGCCGATAGTTTCCCAACGAATTTTAATCTGCTCGTTATTGTTTAGGTTCATTTCAACTTCTTTAAAACCTTTTTCACTCCAATTTTTACGCTCAAAATCACGTAAATCACAAGGTTTAGTAACTAGCTTGTCGTTTCCGTTTTCTATACGAATTTGAGTATAAGAACAGATAAATGCCTTTAATTCTGGAATACTTGTATCATCCGCCGCAGGTGTTTTGTCTCTTCCTTGATAATCAATAGCCGACCAAGTATCTAGTTTTTTAACATAAGAGTTAAAATGTATTCCGATTAGCTTACCTTTTGGCAAAGTATCTGTAATATCATCTATTAAATAAGGTTTGAAATCTATAATATCATTTTCACGATGCTTTAATAATTTTTTGTTTACCTGAATAACATGATATATTGTTTTTTCTGGTTTTTTGATTATTTCCATTTTTTGGATTTTATAAAAAAACCGCAATACAGTTGATTGCGGTTTTTTTCTGTTTATTTATCGTATTTATGCAGCACGCATACCGTAAGTGGTCATCCCATTAAAACGAATAGAAACAAATAATTTCTTTCCTACAGGTAATGTTGCTTTTAAATTTTTAGGATAGTCAATATATAAATCAATTGCGCTCACATCTTCTACTAATACCATAGCACCTAAATCTCTAAAAGTACCCGATTCATTTCTGTTATCAATTATATTACTGATTGGTAAATTAATTAATGATTGCGAATCTTGGCTTAATTTCAAGTTTGCAAAACGTAAATAGTTTGGTACTTTTCTGTAGTCAAAAGTTAAAGTATGAGCTACAGAATCTTCATCAGCAACAACAAAGCCAAAAGCAACCCCATCTAAAACGGCAATTTTACCTTTAGATAAAGCATTTCCGTTAAAATTGTTCAAGCCTGGGACTTGTTTGGTATCTCCTTGGATTAATGATACTAAAGATCCAATATTAGCCTCTGTCGTAACATATAATTCGTTATCCATTGGCTTCATTTTTTTTGGATTCCATTCCATTTGATACTTTTCACTATCCTTGTATTTTGATTTTAAAAATTCCGTTACTCTTAAATATCTCTCTTGGTTGCTTAATAAACTCATCTTATTTGTATTTCTTTATTATTAATATTGTTGTTGTTGTACTTGTATTGTTATTTCTTATGATGCAAATGATACTTCATCATCT
>NZ_OENA01000067.1 GCF_900239185.1 Tenacibaculum finnmarkense | reverse complement strand
TCACTGATATTTTTATCTCTAATTTTATAAATTTCAGAAACTTTATTTTGACGATTTGCCATTTTATAAGCTAAAGAATTTGTCTTTTTTGGATTTCCTGGATTTTTTGGATTGCCTAATTTTATAGGTGTTGGCTTTACAACGGTTTTAGCTTTATCTCTTTTTCTCTTTATCGCTTTCTGTTCTGGTGTTATCGGTACAACAGCCTGTACATTTACTTTTAATTTACGTTTTTTAATTTCTTTTTCGAATAACTTTCTTAATTCAGGATTTTGAGCTTCTTTTAATAATTTGGTGCGTTTGTAAAATGGAAAAGATAAACGATAAAAATATATAAACCGTGCTAAATTGGCATAAGCGTAACCTTTGGCAATAACCTTGTCTGAATACATATGTGCATCATGTCCCAATATCGCATGGTCATGTAATTTTTTCTCTTCTATCAGTTCATCAAGTACAAAATTGTATGTTTTATCAAGATAAGAATAATGTTTTAAAGGGTGTCTTAAAGCTTTAATAATTACACCTCTATTGTATCTTATTAATTCTTTATCTATTCCTGTTTTATTTTGTTGTTTGGCAATAGCACGATATAAAAGATATAATTCATCATCTGAATATACTGCCATTTCTTTAGCTGTTATTTTGTTATAAGCGTATATAGTAACATCGTTTTTTTTAGGAGTTAATATCTCACCTAATTCTTTCAGTAATTTTTCATTTAAAGATTTACGTTTTTTAGCTTCCTTGATAGCTATTACCCAATAATTAATATTTTTCTTATCTTTTGCTGTTTTTTTGCTTTTTGCTCTTGTTTCTTTTAAAAATGCCGTAATCTGTTTGATATAATTACCCTCTTGATTAATTCTGTCCTTTAAAACAACCTCTTTACTAGGTCTTTTTACCGTTTTAGTTGGTTTTTCAATTTTCTTGACAACAACCTTTTTAATTTCAGCTTTTTTAGTAGCTTTTTTTTTAGGAATAACTTGTACAGGTTTACCGTTTTGAAATTTCCAACCTTTACGCAAACGC
>NZ_OENA01000066.1 GCF_900239185.1 Tenacibaculum finnmarkense | reverse complement strand
TGTGGTTTTCACGAAGCAACTTTAATGTGTCAAAGTGCGTTTAAAATTATTTATCCTGATAAAAAATACGTAATGAAATACACTACAGTAGGCGGTATTGACGGTTTCGATGGAACTCGAAAAGAAGCGCCAAAGGCGGTGGTAAAAGCCATAAATTAACTTCATTGATTTGATTAAATCTCAAAATAAAAGCATAATTTTACGAGTTACATAGAATGTTCTATTTGCTACTTTTAAAATGTTATAAGTAGCAAATAAAACAATAAGTTATATTGGTAATTGAGAATTTGAGAAGTAATGAGTACAATAGAAAAGTCACTAGAAAACTATAATATTTGTTTAAAAGACACGGTAGAGGTTTTTACAAAAAAGATATTTTACGCATTGTTTGACCAAGAATTTAAAGATAATAATCAAGAAAATATCACACAGAATTTCTTTGAAATAACAACCCGTTTAAAAATAAAAAATGCGGATAAAATTTGGAGGTTATTTCAAGATAAATTACCAGAAATAAGACGAAAATTAGATTTGGATGCTATTGCTTTTGAAAAAACAGATCCGGCAGCAAAAAGTTTAGAAGAAGTTTATTTGGCGTATCCAGGGTTTCATGCCATTGCGGTATATCGATTAAGTCATGAACTAAATAAACAGAAAGTGCCAACTTTACCAAGAATGATGAGCGAATATGCCCATGGATTAACGGGTACTGATATTCATCCAGGAGCAACGATTGGTAGTTCGTTTTTTATAGATCATGCCACGGGAATCGTTATTGGTGAAACAACATTGATTAAAAATAATGTGAAAATTTATCAAGGAGTTACCCTTGGTGGAATTCAGGTGAAAAAGAGTTTAGCGCAAACAAAAAGACATCCGACAATTGAAAATAATGTAACAATTTATGCCAATGCGACTATTTTAGGTGGCGATGTTATTATAGGTAAAAATAGTATTATAGGAGCTAATGTGTGCGTTACAGAATCGGTACCGCCAAAATCATTAGTAATTTATCAAACAGAAAATAAAATTGTTTCATTAAACAACGCTTAAATTATGAAAGCAAAAAAAATAACCGACTTTGTTGGAAATACGCCTTTAGTAGAGGTTAGTAATATTTTGGATAAAAAAGGCGTGCGTCTTTTTTTGAAATTAGAAGGAAATAATCCTGGAGGAAGTGTAAAAGATAGGGCTGCTTATAATATGATTTTGGAGGCGTTAAACCGAAGAAATATTAAAAAAGGAGACCATTTAGTCGAAGCAACAAGTGGAAATACAGGAATTGCATTGGCTTTTATCGCAAATGTATTGGGCTTAAAAATGACCCTTGTAATGCCTGAAAATTCGACGGTAGAACGAGTGAAAACTATGAAAGCTTACGGAGCAGAAGTTGTATTAACACCAAAAGAAGAAGGAATAGAAGGTTCGAGAGATTTAGCTCAAAAATTACGCTACAAAAAAGGCTATTTTATGCTAAATCAATTTGAAAATAATGATAATTGGAAGGCTCATTACAAAACTACAGGTCCTGAAATTTGGAAAGATACCGACGGTGAGGTAACTCATTTTGTATCGGCAATGGGAACTACAGGGACGATTATGGGTGTTTCTACTTATTTAAAAGAGCAAAATCCAAACATTCAAATTGTTGGTGTGCAACCTTGTGATGATGCTAGTATTCCGGGTATCAGAAAATGGTCAAAAGAATATTTACCAAAAATATTTGACCGCTCTAAAGTAGATCAAGTTATTGAAATAAGCGAAAATCAAGCCCGTAATATGACTCGAAAATTAGCCAGTCAAGAAGGTGTTTTTGGCGGTATGAGTAGTGGTGGAGCAGTACATGCAGCTTTGCAAGTTGCCCAGGAAATTGACCAAGGAATTATTGTCGCTATTATTTGTGATATCGGTGACAGATATTTGTCATCAAATTTGTATAATTATTAAAAATTATAGTTCAAAAATATAAAAAAGTTCGTTAATTTGCACTTTATTAGTTCATTAATTTAATAAGAATGTTATCAAGAAAGGTGGAGGGATTAGACCCAAAGAAACCTTAGCAACCCTTTATGTAAGTAGTTTAAAATATTTAAATTAGTTAGATAAAGAAGGTGCTAAATTCTACTTAAAAACTGTTTTATTACAAAATTACAGCTTTTTAAGAGAGATAACGGCAAAGAACTTTTTTCCTCTTTTCCTGATAGCTTCTACTATAAAATCAGGAATGTCAAACATTTATCAAGAAATACAAAAACGTATTCTGCTGCTCGATGGAGCAATGGGAACCATGCTTCAGGCGTATAAATTTACCGAAGAAGATTTCCGAGGAAAACGCTTTAAAAATTATCCAACATCGTTGCAAGGAAACAACGATTTACTCTCTATTACACAACCAAAAGCTATAAAAGAAATCCATGCAAAATACTTTGCAGCAGGCGCTGATATTATAGAAACCAATACTTTTTCAGGTACAACAATTGCGATGGCTGATTATCAAATGGAAAATTTAGTCTATGAATTAAATTATCAATCTGCAAAAATAGCCAAAGAAGTTGCCGATGAATTTACCCAAAAAGAACCGCATAAACCACGATTTGTAGCAGGTTCAATTGGTCCAACAAATCGTACTGCAAGTATGTCGCCAGATGTAAACGATCCTGGGTATAGAGCTGTTACTTTTAATGAATTACGCATCGCTTACAGGCAACAAGTGGAAGCACTTTTAGACGGCGGTTGCGATATGTTATTAGTAGAAACTGTTTTTGACACCCTAAACGCAAAAGCGGCATTATTTGCGATTGAAGAAGTAAAAGAAGCTCGAAAAATAGACGTTCCAATTATGTTAAGCGGTACAATTACCGATGCCAGCGGAAGAACGTTGTCGGGGCAAACTGCCGAAGCTTTTTTAATCTCTATTTCTCATATTCCGCTGTTATCCGTAGGATTTAACTGTGCTTTAGGCGCTAATTTATTGCAACCTCACTTAGAAGCAATCGCATCGAAAACCAACTTTGCAATTTCGGCGCATCCAAATGCTGGACTTCCAAATGCTTTTGGCGAATACGATGAAACTGCTCAAGAAATGGCAGATCAAATTGAAGAATATTTCAAGAAAAATCTGATAAATATTATCGGCGGATGCTGCGGAACAACGCCAGAACATATTGCTGTAATTGCCCAATTAGCAACTAAATATCCTCCAAGAAAATGCCTATAAAAAAAGAAATTAAACAAGAAAAATATTTGCATTTATCGGGTTTGGAACCATTAGTTTTAAATGAAAACAGCAATTTTATTAACGTTGGAGAACGTACCAATGTTGCAGGTTCTCGTAAGTTTTTACGATTGATAAAAGAAGAAAAATTTGAAGAAGCATTAGCTGTTGCAAGGCATCAGGTAGAAGGCGGAGCGCAAATTATCGATATTAATATGGATGATGGTTTGATTGATGGAAAACAAGCCATGGTTCGGTTTTTAAATTTGATTGCCGCCGAGCCTGATATTTGCCGTGTTCCGCTGATGATTGATAGCTCAAAGTGGGAAATTATTGAAGCAGGTTTACAAGTTGTACAAGGAAAAAGTATTGTAAATTCTATTTCTTTAAAAGAAGGCGAAGAAAATTTTATTTGGCAAGCAACGCAGGTTAAAAGATACGGAGCGGTGGTAATTGTTATGGCTTTTGATCAGGTTGGGCAAGCTGATACTTATCAAAGACGTATCGAAATTGCTGAACGTTCGTACCGTATTTTGGTTGATAAAGTAGGCTTTGCATCCGAAGATATTATTTTTGATTTGAATATTTTTCCTGTCGCTACAGGAATGGAAGAACATCGAAAAAATGCCATCGATTTTATTGAAGCAACTCGCTGGGTGCGTCAAAATTTGCCAAACGTAAGCGTAAGTGGTGGCGTTAGTAATGTGTCTTTTTCTTTCCGAGGAAATAATACCGTGCGAGAAGCAATGCACTCCGTTTTTCTGTATTATGCGATTCAAGCAGGGATGAATATCGGGATTGTAAATCCTGCGATGTTAGAAATTTATGATGATATTCCAAAGGATTTATTAGCGCATATTGAAGATGTTATTTTAGATAAAAGAGAAGACGCAACGGAGCGTTTGTTAGATTTTGCAGAAACCGTAAAAGGTGTTAAAAAACAAGATGAAGCAACTGTTTTAGCTTGGCGAAGTTTGCCATTGCAAGACCGAATTACGCATTGTTTGGTAAAAGGAATTGATGCTTTTATTTTAGAAGATATTGAACAAGCACGGCAAGAAGCCCAAAAACCAATTCAAGTTATTGAAGGAAATTTAATGATCGGTATGAATGTGGTTGGCGATTTATTTGGTGCAGGAAAAATGTTTCTGCCTCAAGTGGTAAAATCGGCTCGGGTGATGAAAAAAGCAGTGGCATATTTAAACCCCTTTATTGAAGCCGAAAAAGGCGAAAAACAACAAGCTTTAGGGAAAATTTTAATGGCAACCGTAAAAGGCGATGTGCATGATATTGGTAAAAATATTGTAAGTGTTGTTTTGGGTTGTAATAATTATGAAATTGTCGATTTAGGCGTAATGGTAGCGCCTGAAAAAATTATTGAAACTGCTAAAAAAGAGAATGTTGATATTATCGGTTTATCAGGGTTAATAACGCCTTCTTTAGATGAAATGGTGTATTTGGCAAAGGAAATGGAGCGTCAGAATTTTACGGTTCCCTTGCTAATTGGCGGGGCAACAACGTCAAAAGCACATACGGCGGTAAAAATAGATACTCAATATAAAAATGCGGTGGTTCATGTAAATGATGCTTCAAGAGCGGTAACGGTTGTCAGCGATTTATTAAATAAAGAAACAAGTAACGCTTATGTTGCAAAACTTAAAAAAGACTACGATGAATTTCGTGAGAAGTTCTTAAAACGAGGTAAATCAAAAGCGTATATTTCTATTGAGCAAGCGCGTAAACGTAAATTTAAAATTGACTGGGAAACGTCATCAATAGTAAAACCCAAAGAATTAGGTGTTCAAACTTTAGAACAAGTAAGTTTAAAAGAATTAGTACCTTTTATTGATTGGAGTCCGTTTTTTAGAAGTTGGGATTTGCACGGGAAATATCCCGCTATTTTAACTGATGAAATTGTCGGTGAACAGGCAACACAATTATTTGAAGATTCAAAAATTATTTTAGATAAAATCATCACGAAACAATTATTAAAACCTAAAGGGATTTTTGGTTTATTTGAAGCAAATTCTATAAACGATGATGATATTTCCATTCAGAAAAATTCAAAAGAAATTGCTGTTTTTAGAACCCTGCGTCAGCAATTAAAAAAGCGAGATGGAAAACCAAGTATTGCTTTAGCCGATTTTATCGCTCCAAAAGAATCAGAAAAACAAGACTATATGGGCGCTTTTTGTACTGCAATTTTTGGAGCTGACCAGTTAGCTAAAAAATATAAAGACCAAGAAGACGATTATAATGCGATTATGGTACAAGCAATTGCCGATCGTTTTGCCGAAGCTTTTGCGGAATATTTGCATCACAGAATACGGACAAAACATTGGGGATATGCATTTGATGAAACTTTATCGAACGAAGAATTAATTAAAGAGAATTATAAAGGAATCCGCCCTGCACCAGGGTATCCTGCTTGTCCTGACCATTTAGAAAAACAAACGATTTGGAGTCTTTTAAATGTCGAAGAAAAAATAGGCGTAACCCTTACCGAAAGTTTAGCGATGTGGCCAGCAGCAGCAGTTTCGGGATATTATTTTGCAAATAAAGAAGCGAAATACTTCGGATTAGGGAAAATTACAGATGACCAAGTTCGTGATTTTGCTACTAGAAAAAATATCACGCTAGATAAAGCTCGAAAATGGTTACATCCTGCTATTGCCGATGTATAAGAGCCTGTTTAAAAATTAAATAATAAATTGTCAGTTCGAGTGATTTTTTTTCTTCAAAAAAATTGTATCGAGAACTTTTTTAATATTAAAGTTAATCAACATGAAATAATTCAAATTCTCGATACTATTTTAATTCCTTTTAGTCATTAAAATCACTCGAATTGACAAGAATCATCAAAAAAAAGTAAAGAACTACGGTAAATCAGGATGCGAAACTGAAATAAATTCAGTTTGACGGATTCGATTTTTCAGCTATAAAACCTTTTTAAATAAAATTTAAACAGGCTTTAAATAATTAAAAATAAATTTTATGAAAGTAACAGAACACATAAAAAAATCAAACGGAAAAACATTATTTTCGTTTGAAATAATTCCGCCGAAAAAAGGAAATAATATTCAAGATTTATATCAAAACATTGAGCCGTTAATGGAATTTAATCCACCTTTTATTGATGTTACAACCTCAAGAGAAGAGCATTTATATATTGATAAAGGAAACGGTTTATTGGATAGAAAAATAACAAGAATGCGTCCTGGAACAGTTGGTATTTGTGCGGCGATAAAACATAAATACGATGTCGATACCGTGCCGCATGTGCTTTGTGGTGGTTTTAGTAAAGAAGAAACTGAATATTTATTGGTCGATTGCCATTATTTAGGTATCGAAAATGTGATGGCGTTACGAGGCGATGCCATGAGTCATCAGCGGTATTTTGAGGTGAGCAAAGGTGGGCATCAATATGCAACACAATTGGTGGCGCAAATTAAAAACTTGAATCAAGGGAAATATTTACACGATGTAATTGAGGCAAATCATAAGGCTGATTTTTGTATTGGCGTTGCGGGATATCCCGAAAAACATTTAGAAGCTCCGTCGCTACAAACCGATTTAAAACGCCTAAAAGAAAAAGTCGATGCAGGGGCAGATTATGTGGTTACGCAAATGTTTTTTGACAATAAAAAGTATTTTGAGTTTGTAAAACATGCAAGAAAAATGGGCATTACCGTGCCGATTATCCCTGGAATAAAACCGATTTCGGTAAAGCGTCATTTGCAATTATTGCCACAGGTTTTTAAAATTGATTTGCCACAAAATTTAATCACCGAAATAGAATTTTGTAAAAATAATCAGCAGGTTCGAGAGCTTGGAATTGCATGGGCAATTGCACAATCGCAAGAGTTATTAAAGGCGGGTGTGCCTGTTTTACATTATTATTCTATGGGGAAAAGTGACAATATTAAAGCGATTTCCAAGGCATTATTTTAATTTTTTAGCACTGTTTTTATGAGTTTTTTTATTTTTAAGGTATTTATTTTTGATGATTTCGGCGACTGTTTTATTTTCTATTTTAGATGCCAACCACGAAAGAATGTCTAAATATAGGAAGGCTCTTTTTTCATACGGATGATTTTCATAGACTTTTAATCGATCATAAATTTTTTTAAATTCCTTTTTTATTTGATGCGGATATACGTCGCCTAGCGCTTTTATTGACGATATAAGTTCTTTTTGAACTTCTTGAAGGTTTTCCATTTTTAATAAAAAGCGGTAGGTGTCTTTAAATTGTAATTCAAAATCGTAATCTAAACCGCATTCGTAATGGGCAATTAAACTTAAAACTCTGGCAAAACATTGCAGGTCTTGGGCTACATGTATTTTTTTCGATTTTATAATTTTATTCAAGTAAAAAATACATTCTTTATTGTTGCCCATTCCAAAATATAAACTGGCTATTTTATAATACAACACAACAATATGATGGTTGTCTAACTTGTTTTTATAAAGTGCAATTTTACTATTTATAGTGGCGACTAAATATGCTCCTTCTGAAAAACTTCCTTCTAAAAAATGCAGGTGTAATTTGTTTGCATAGTAATATTGAAAAATTAAAATTTCGGTATTGCTATTTATTGGGATGTCGTTATTTTCGATTTCTTTTTCAAAAAAAAGTAGTTCTTCTTTAAATTTGGTAAAATGCTTGATGAAAAATAAGCTTTCTAATAAATAGTTTTTTCCTTTTAAGTAAAAAACAGGATGAATTGCAATGTTTTTAGGGTCGTTTTTAAATAAATCGACCCATTTATTGGCATATTTATAGCTTTGTAAAAAATCTTGTGTTAAAAAACTACGCCATAAATGAGCCTTGTAAAGCCATAATTTTTCTCTAAATCCTAAGGTGTCATACTGGTAATTTGGCAATCTTGAATTAAAATAAGAAGTTGCTTTTTGAAGCTCAATATCATTTTTTACATAGCCGTTTTTTAACAAAGCGCCATATAATTGTAGCGATAAATTAGACAATTTACTAGCAATTACATTTTGCTGACTCAGTTCTTTTGCTTGAATGGTTAATTGGTCTGCTCGGGTGTTAATACTTCGGGTAATATGTTGGCTTTCAATAACTTTTTCAAATTCTACAATTTCGTAAGCAATGTTTTTTTCTTCGCTATCAATCGCCATATTTTTGGCTTTATCGAGTAGTTTTAAACTTTGTTTGTATAATCCTTTTTGATACAAAATAGTCGCAAAATCTAACAATTCTCGTATTTGAATTCGGATGTTTTTATGTGCAGGATTCATCCGAAGACTAACTAAGATTTGCTTGTATAAATGTGCTTTTAAATTAGAGAGCTGCTGTTTGCTTACAATATTATTTTTGATGATAATTTTTTCATCATATTTTTTTTGTTTGTCTAAAAATTTAAAAAGCGCAAAAAATTTAGCATCATTATTTCCTTCTAAACGACCAACGTAAAGGTTAAACTGACGTTTTTCAGATTTTGATAAAGACTTTATCAAAACAAACAATGTATCGTTTTGTTGATTGGATGGTGTAGTATGGTTGCGCATAGTTATTTGATTATCAGTGCTTTAAAATAATTGATTTAGGTTTAAATATCGTAGGTTATCCCTTTTTTTTTAATAAATTAAAGACATCAACAGCTATATTTGATTAATTAAAGGTAAATAAATTAAGATAGATGCAAAACGATAAAGTACAAATTTTTGATACAACACTTCGTGATGGCGAGCAAGTGCCTGGTTGTAAGTTAGACACGACACAAAAATTAATTATCGCCGAAAGGCTTGATTTTTTAGGAGTCGATGTTATTGAAGCTGGTTTTCCTGTGTCAAGTCCTGGAGATTTTGCTTCGGTACAAGAAATTTCAAAAATTGTTAAAAATGCTACCGTTTGTGGATTAACACGCGCGGTTAAAAAAGATATTGAAGTGGCAGCCGCAGCGTTAAAAAATGCGGTGAAACCAAGAATTCATACAGGAATCGGAACAAGTGATTCTCATATAAAATATAAATTTAATTCGTCGCAAAGTGAAGTTATCCGAAGAGGAAAAGAAGCGGTTTCTTATGCTAAAAATTTTGTGGACGATGTAGAATTTTACGCAGAAGATGCAGGAAGAACTGACAATGTTTTCTTGGCAAAGGTTTGTGAAGAAATGATAAAATCGGGTGCAACGGTTTTAAATATTCCTGATACCACAGGATATTGTTTGCCTGAAGAATATGGTGCGAAAATTAAGTATTTAAAAGAGAATGTAAAAGGAATTGAAAATGTAATCTTATCTTGTCATTGTCATAACGATTTAGGCTTGGCAACCGCAAATTCAATTGCTGGAGTTATTAATGGAGCAAGACAAATAGAATGTACGATTAACGGAATCGGGGAGCGTGCAGGAAATACCGCTTTAGAGGAAGTGGTAATGATTTTAAAACAACATCCGTATTTGAATTTACAGACCGATATTAATACCAAATTATTGTACGATACGAGTATAATGGTGCGTGAAAGTATGGGAATGGATGTACAGGCAAACAAAGCAATTGTAGGAGCCAATGCCTTTGCGCATAGTTCAGGAATTCATCAAGATGGGGTTATTAAAAACCGTGAAACCTACGAAATTATGAATCCGTTGGATGTTGGTGTAACTGAAAGTGCGATCGTTTTAACTGCTCGAAGCGGAAGAGCGGCATTGGCATATCGTTCTAAAAATATAGGCTACGAATTGACCAAAATACAGTTAGATTCGGCGTATAAAATATTTTTAAAGCTAGCTGATAAACAAAAAGAAGTAGTTGATCAAGATCTTCATAGATTAATGGAGGAAGTCAATAAAATATCAAAAATAATAGTAGCATAAATTAGCACAAATAAATAATAGCATAAATGATAATGGGAAAAACATTATTTGATAAAGTTTGGGACGCTCACGTGGTAGATACCATTGAAAACGGTCCACAGGTTTTATATATAGACAAGCATTTAATTCATGAAGTTACCAGCCCTCAGGCTTTTAACGAACTAAAAGAACGTGGTATTTCGGTAGCACGTCCCGATAAAATTGTTGCCACCGCTGATCATAATACGCCAACGGTAAACCAACATTTACCTATTGAGGATGATTTATCGAGAAATCAATTAGAACAATTAACTAAAAATTGTAAGGAAAATAATATTACTTTATACGAATTAGGGCATGAAAATAACGGAATTGTTCACGTTATAGCGCCAGAATTAGGAATTACACAGCCAGGAATGACCATGGTTTGTGGAGATTCTCACACTTCTACGCATGGAGCTTTTGGAACCATTGCTTTCGGAATTGGAACAAGTCAAGTGGCACAAGTTTTTGCAAGCCAATGTTTGTTGCTTCAAAAACCCAAAAGCTTGCGTGTTACGGTAAACGGAAAATTGAAAAAAGGTGTTTTACCAAAAGATGTGATACTTTATATTATAGCTCAATTAGGAACCAACTCAGGGACAGGGTATTTTTGCGAATACGCAGGAAATGTCTTTGAAGAAATGTCGATGGAAGGCAGAATGACGGTTTGTAATATGAGTATTGAAATGGGCGCAAGAGGAGGAATGATAGCGCCTGATAAAACTACTTTTGACTACGTAAAAGGTAAAGAATTTGCGCCAAAAGATAGTGAGTTTGATAAAAAAGTAGCTTATTGGAAAACCTTAAAAACGGATGCTGATGCTATTTTTGATAAGGAATATACGTTAAATGCCCAAGATATTGAGCCGATGCTAACCTTCGGAACAAATCCAGGAATGGGAATTAAAATTTCTGAAAATATTCCGCAGGAAAATGATGCTTCTTTTGAAAAATCATTGGCGTACATGAATTTTAAAAAAGGGGAAACTTTAATTGATAAACAAGTAAATTATGTGTTTATCGGAAGTTGTACAAATTCTCGAATTGAAGATTTTAGAGAGGTTGCAAATTACGTAAAAGGAAAGCAAAAAGCGCAAAATGTAAATGCCTGGTTAGTTCCGGGATCGCAAAAAGTGGCAAAACAAATTGAAGCGGAGGGTTTAAAAACTATTTTTGAAACTGCTGGTTTTGAACTGCGTCAGCCTGGTTGTTCGGCTTGTTTGGCAATGAATGACGATAAAATTCCGGAAGGTGAATATTGCGTTTCTACCTCTAACAGAAATTTTGAAGGTAGGCAAGGGCAAGGATCTCGAACTATTTTAGCAAGCCCATTAATTGCCGCAGCAACTGCTGTTGCAGGAAAAATTATTGACATTACAAAACAGTTAAATTAAAAATGGAAAAATTTATAAAATTAACCGATACAGCGGTTCCGTTGCTAACAGAAAATGTAGATACCGATCAAATTATTCCTGCTCGTTTTTTAAAAGCGACTGATAAAAAAGGATTTGGCGATAATGTTTTTAGAGATTGGCGTTTTCATAAAGATGGAAGCGTAAACGAAGAATTTATCTTAAATAATAAAAATTATACAGGAAGTATTTTAATTGCTGGCGATAATTTTGGATGCGGTTCGAGTAGAGAACACGCGGCTTGGGCGTTGTCTGGCTACGGTTTTAAAGTAGTGGTTAGTAGCTTTTTTGCCGATATATTTAAAGGGAACGCTTTGAATAACGGAATTTTACCTGTGCAGGTATCCGAAGAGTATTTGAAAAAATTATTGAAAAAAATCACTGAAAATCCAACGACAAGTGTTATTATTGACTTAGAAAATCAAGAAATTAAAACAGCTGTTGGTACGCGTAGTTTTGAAATTAATCCATATAAAAAAGTATGTATGATTAATGGCTATGATGACATTGATTTTTTAGTAAGTAAAAAAGATAAAATAGAAGCTTTTGAGGCTTCATTATAAAAGATAAAAGATGAAATTTAATATCGCTGTAATTCCCGGGGATGGTATTGGTCCAGAAGTAACTGCTCAGGCACAAAAAGTGTTAAAAGCTGTGGCAAATGTGTATGATCATACCTTTATGTTTAAAGAGGCTTTAATGGGTGCTTGCGCTATTGATAAAACGGGAAATCCGTTGCCAGAAGAAACCATTGATTTATGTAAAAAAAGTGATGCTATTTTATTTGGGGCAATTGGTGATCCTAAATATGATAACGACCCTACTGCAACGGTGCGCCCAGAGCAAGGTTTGTTAAAATTACGAAAAGAATTAGGGCTTTTTTGCAACGAGCGTCCTGTAAAATCATACAGTCAATTAATTGATAATTCTCCCTTAAAAAGAGAAATTATCCAAGGGACTGATATTACCATTTATAGAGAATTAACAGGTGGAATTTACTTCGGAACAAAAGAATTAAGTGCCGATAAGCAAACGGCTTCTGATAGCTGTTCTTATTCGGTATTTGAAATTGAACGCATTGCGCATTTGGCTTTTAAAGCAGCACAAAACAGGCGTAAAAAATTAACCTTAGTCGACAAGGCAAACGTTTTAGAAACCTCAAGATTGTGGCGTAAAACAGTTACCGCTTTAGCAAAACAATATCCTGATGTAGCGCTTGATTTTATTTATGTTGATAACGCTGCGATGCAATTAATTTTAAACCCGAAGCAGTTTGACGTTATTTTAACCGAAAATTTATTTGGCGATATTTTATCGGATGAAGCAAGTGTAATTGGTGGTTCTATCGGTTTATTGGCTTCTTCATCTATCGGAAAAGAAAATGCACTTTTTGAACCAATTCACGGTTCATTTCCACAGGCAAAAGGGAAAGATATTGCCAATCCGTTAGCAGCTATTTTATCGGCAGCGATGTTGTTGAAACATTTAGGTTTGCACGAAGAATCGTTTGTTGTAGAGGCAGCTGTTGATAAATCGTTAGAATTAGGAATAACGACTCAAGATATTAATTCTGATAAGAATTTTGGAACAAGTAAAGTTGGTGATTTTATTGCCGATTATATCTATAATAAAGAGGATAGCAATATCAACTTTAAAAATATTCACATGGGGCAGAGTACTATTATATAGTTGCTCGCTTTGGTTGCTGAATAATTTAATTTTTGAAAAATATAATGAAATCCCGTGCTTTTTAGTGCGGGGTTTTTTGTTGGGTTTTTATGTAAGATAGTTGTTGTTAATTGTTTAGAAAGAATTAAATTAGTGCTCTTAAAACAGAAATAAGAGTGTGTTTTATTTTGAAGGGTAATTATATTAAGTTGTTGTGCCTAATTAAAAAAAATAGAAATATGATAATAGCTTTAATAATAAGACATTACAAGGTGTATAAAGGAATTAACTATATACCTTTATCTGATGGAACTAAATTTTCAAGTATTTTGGGGGAAAATGGTGCTGGAAAAAGTTCTATATTAGAAGCATTTGATTGTTTTTTCAATAAAAAACCTTTTACAGATTGGTCTATAAATTACGAAGCTAAAGCAGAAGGAGTGAGTGGAGATAACCGTCCATACATTCTTCCTTTTTTTTTAATATCAAAAAATAAATTACGCAATACATTAAATGCAGATGTTGAGCAGTATAAAAAAGCTGAAAAATTATCTGAATTTTTATGGAGTGCAACAGAAAAAGCAAAAGATACCTCTCTAGATGAATTTTACAAACAGACAAAGACTCTTAAAGAAAAAATTAATTCAGAGGATTATTTATTATTAGCCGTAGGTAAAAGATACAGGGATAACGGTTGCTTTTTTGGGTCTTATCATAGAAAACTTTCTTTTATAAATGATGAACCCAAAAAGGGATACGAAGAAGATGAGTTACAGAAATATTTTAAAGGTTTCTACGAGTATATAATTTCTCACTACTCGTATTTATACATACCTGTCGAAACAGATGTTCAAACTTACACTCAGTTAGAAACTCAGGATATGCAAAAACTAATGGATAAAAACATCCAAATAGAAATTGAAAATGCAATAACACAAAAAACGGTTAATCAAATTAATAAACAATTAGATAAGTTTGTAAAAGATATTGAAGGGGTTTTAGAAAAGTATAAATATAAAGGTAAATTTAAAAATAGTTTAACGATGCCTGATTTAGTTTCTAAAATAATTGAATCTTATTTTTCAACAAAAGAATTAAATAAAAAAATAGTTGGCTCGACAAAAACAATTCCTGTTAAAGAGTTAAGTTCTGGAGAAAAACGAAAAGCCTTAATCGATTTAGCTTATTCTTTTCTTAAAAGGAACACAGATAGAACTTCTAATTTAATAATTGCAATTGATGAACCTGAATCTTCTTTACACGTTAGTAGTTGTTATCAGCAGTTTGAAAAACTAATCGAAATAGCCAAAGAGGGTCATCAGGTATTAATAACAACTCATTGGTATGGATTTTTACCAATAGTTACTAAAGGAACTGCTACCTCAATAAACAAAAGTATAGATAATAAAATTACCTCTAACTTCTTTAGTTTAAGTAACTTTAGAGAGTTCATAAAACAAGAAAAAGCTCGACTTAAAAAAGAAAAAAGCAGAGAGCCTTTATCTATTGACTATAGAATTAAATCATATAATGATTTAATTCAATCTATCGTAATTTCGATAATACAAGAAGAACCATATAATTGGATTATATGTGAAGGTTCTTCTGAAAAAATATATTTTGAGTATTACTTTAATCAAGAGATTAAAGATAATAAATTAAGAATCTTGCCTGTAGGTGGTTATCAAGAAGTAATGAAAATATACAATTACTTATTAGGCCCCTTTAAAGATTCTGATTATGATAAAAAAGGTAAAATTATTTGTTTAATCGATACAGATGCAAGCAGAGTTGATGTTGAAACTGTAATCAAACACAAAAATTTATACTTTAAGAGACTAGTCTTTAATAAAAAAGATGATACTATTTTATACGATGTTAATTCTGACCTAACCGAAGAAACAACAATTGAAGATTCATTAGATTCCAGTATTTATATAGATACACTTAAATATTTTTCTATTGAAAATAGCGAGTTGGAGTCTTTATTAGTCGACAAAAATATTAAAGAAGGTTCAGTATATTCTAAAAGTGCTTTAGATTTAAGAGATTCTGAAAAAGACGTTATTAAAGAGTTTTTTAATAAAAACTTAGGACAAAATAAACTTGATTTTGCTGAGAAATATATTGAGATTTCTGTAGAAAAAGATGAACCAAAATTTTTAGATTGGATTGAGAATATAAAAAACATAATAAATAACTAAGCATTATGGCCTTATATGTATTATCGACTGATGTGTTCCTAAGAATAAGAAGTAATTCGAAAACTATTTTTGTGTTTCTTGAAAATTTGGTAGATTTCACCATTATTTTTAAGACTCTTTGAAAAAGGAAAAAATTAGGATGCTTTTCTTGTTAGAATAAAATAATATATTATGAAAACAAAAGATATAAATACTCGAAAAAAACCTATTATTGAGATAGATAAATCATTAGATTTTTACAACAAAAATATTTCACTTTTCCCTGAGAAAGTAAAAAAAGCAAATGAAATGTTGAAAAATATTGGATTGCCAAAATTTGATAGAAAAGGAAAATTGGTATCGTAAATAATAAAATAGCAATATCAACTTTAAAAATATTCACATGGGGCAGAGTACTATTATATAGTTGCTCGCTTTGGTTGCTGAATAATATGATTTTTGAAAAATATAATAAAATCCCGTGCTTTTTAGTGCGGGATTTTTTCAATAAGATGTAAGCGCCTGTTTAAATTTCATCGGAAAAAAAAATATCACAGAAAAATAAGAAATCGCATCCTGATTTGTCGTAGTTCTCCTGTTGATGCGATACTGAAATAAATTCAGCATGACGTTTATTGATGTTTAGCTGTTTTGAAAAACACTTTTTTTAATTTTTAAAAAAACACTTAAATAAATTTCCTTAATTTTGAAGCTAAAAAATTTATGAATACAGTTTTTAAAATGAAAAAAACAACCTTAATTGCAATTGGAATCGTTTGGGTTTCTGCTTTAATTATTCTAATAATATCGCTGACAGACTTATACCCGAATACTATTTTTAGTAAATATCGCTTAATGACCGGAATTGCCTTTCTGATTATATCACAATTTTTAAAATCAATATATAATACCGCTAAAATAAAGCATAATGCCTAGTTTATAGAAGTATTAAACAATATAAAAAAGCATAAAATTTATAATTATTAAATGAATAAAAAGCTATTTAGCGCCGTATTTTTTTTACTTATCTTAAATACATGTACTAGTTTTTCTCAAGAATGGAAAAATTTAAGAAGCTATAAAAAAGTAACCAATAAAAGCATTCTTTGTAAAGGCTGTTGGCTTAAAAAAGATAGAAAAAAAGATACAGAAATATGGAAAAAAGCCAATACATATAATCTATCTATAAATAATGGCTATTTAAAATATCAAAAAATAAGTCAAATTCGTGATTTTTATCGGTGGTTTGACAAGGCTCGAAAAAAGAACGGACACGAAATAATTTCCGTAGGAATAATGGCTGTCGTAGCAACGCAGTTTTCTAAAATTGATAACTATTTTATTCGAAAAATTTTTATCAGAAATAAAGAAATAATTTGGTTTGCAAATCAAGGTTCTAAAAATGTGTTGAAATATTATTTTCCACTGCTTAAAAATATTCTTTTTTCTGAAAAGATACTAAAAGGAGAAAGGGCAAAACAATGGGATGCTAAAAACACAAAAATAGAGCAATGTCAAATAGTAACGCCACTTTATGAAAAGTTATCAGCTAAAGCAGCACGTAAATTAGGACGAATGGCAAAAGGTAAAGGCATTTTTTGTTTTGGAATAAAAAAAGCAATACGCTTTGAAGGAAATATTGAAAGTTGCCAATCAAAATATGAACATGCGCTGTTTAAATTAAAAAGATATTACTTAAATCAATAAAAAAATACCAATTTTTTAGTCACTACTTTATTTTATATCTAAAAAATACCTACTTAAATTAGAAGATACTTTGTAATTAGCCGCATCTGGTTAATTTATAAAAAAAAACAAGTTGAAATTATTGCTTAAATTAAGAATTTCGTAAAATGTGTAGTTTGTGTAAAATAGTGGGTTTTAGTTAGGATAATTTAATAAAAAATACTGATATTTGCCAAATAAAATGAAAAAACAAATTTTAAATATTATTTCTATTATTGTCGTTGTGATTATTTCGCAAGGATAAGGAAGTGTATTTTATATTTTATAAATTTAAAAAGCTTCCTATTTTAGGAAGCTTTTTTTGTTAGCAAAATAATAGTATGAGTTTTTAAATAAAAGGCTATGTGTTTGTTAATTACTGTTTTTATAGCAGGAATTTAAAGTATTGAATAGTATATAATTTTAACAGTAAACAATTAATTGTCAGGCGGTTGAGGTTTTAAATAGCCTGTTAGATATCATTAAATGAACTAAAAAAAGATGGCAATTGCAATACAATAAAATAATTTTGAATAGCAGCAGGTAAAAATCAATAAAAATTAAGGTTTATAAAGGATAAAAAAATAACGTTAGTTTTTAGTAAGGTGAAAAAAGCAGATCAATTAATCAATTGATAAAAATAAAAAAGTAGTACGATTAAAAAGAAATAAAATGAAATTAAACAAACACAGTAGTAGGTTAACACAAGACGAATCGCAACCCGCATCACAAGCAATGTTGTATGCCGTCGGTTTAACTGATCAAGATATGAGCAAAGCCCAAGTTGGTATTGCAAGTACAGGTTATGACGGAAACCCGTGTAATATGCACTTAAATAACTTGGCTGCGGAAGTTAAAATTGAAACAAAAATTGCTGGTTTAGTAGGCTTAGGTTTTAATACAATTGGTGTTTCTGATGGTATTTCAATGGGAACTTCAGGGATGAATTATTCGTTAGCATCAAGAGATGTTATTGCCGATTCTATTGAAATTGTGATGAACGCACAAAGTTATGATGCCCTGGTGTCGGTAGTTGGTTGTGATAAAAATATGCCAGGAGCTGTAATAGCGATGTTGCGTTTAAACCGCCCATCAATAATGATGTACGGAGGAACAATTGCATCAGGAAATTATAAAGGAAAAAAATTAAATATCGTATCGGCATTTGAAGCTTTAGGGCAAAAAGTTGCTGGCGAAATTGACGAAGACGAATATAAAGAAATTATAAAAAGAGCGATCCCTGGGGCGGGTGCTTGTGGCGGAATGTACACTGCAAACACCATGGCTTCGGCAATTGAATGTATGGGGTTTACATTGCCTTATAACTCGTCAATTCCTGCGGAAAATCCTAATAAATTATCCGAAGCTGAAAGAACCGCTTTGGCAATTAAAAATTTATTGATTTTAGATTTAAAACCTTTGGATATTATCTCTAAAAAATCCATAGAAAATGCTATTGCGCTTGTAAATGCTTTAGGAGGATCAACCAATGCGGTATTGCACTTTTTAGCAATTGCCCATGCTGCGGATATTGATTTTACCTTAGATGATTTTCAAAAAGTAAGTGATAGAACTCCATTAATTGCCGATTTAAAACCTTCAGGGAAATATTTAATGGAAGATGTTCATTCGGTAGGAGGAACGCCTGCGGTGATGAAATATTTATTAGATAACGGCTATTTACATGGCGATTGTTTAACGGTAACAGGAAAAACATTAGCCGAAAATTTAGCCGATGTTGCCCCAATGGAATTTGACGAGCAAGATGTAATTCATCCAACCGATAAAGCGTTAAAAACATCCGGAAATATTCAAATAATTTACGGGAATTTAGCTTCCGAAGGTGCTGTGGCTAAAATTTCAGGAAACGAAGGTTTACTTTTTGAAGGAAAAGCAGTTGTTTATAACGGTGAACAAGCCGCAAATACAGGAATATCAAACGGAGAAGTTGAAAGAGGCGATGTTGTTGTTATTCGATATGTTGGACCAAAAGGAGGACCAGGAATGCCAGAAATGTTAAAACCTACTTCGTTAATTATGGGAGCAGGTTTAGGAAAATCGGTTGCATTAATTACCGACGGTCGTTTTTCAGGAGGAACACATGGTTTTGTAGTAGGGCATATTACCCCTGAAGCGCAATCAGGAGGAAATATCGCACTTTTAAAAACAGGCGATAAAATTAAAATTAGCGCGGAAGATAATTCGATAAACGTGTTACTTTCTGCTCCAGAATTAGCAGAAAGAAGAAAAAATTGGGTTGCTCCAGAATTAAAGCATAAAAAAGGAATTTTATATAAATACGCAAAAACAGTAGCCTCAGCATCGAAAGGATGTGTTACTGATGCATTTTAATAACTGAAATTATGAACACAAACACACAAACACAACCTAAAGCAGTTTCAGATCAAAAAGTACATATCTCAGGGGCAGAAGCTGTTGTAAAATGTTTATTAGCAGAAGGAGCAGATTTAATTTATGGGTATCCTGGTGGCGCAATTATGCCAGTTTATGACGAATTATATAAGTATCAAGATAAAATAAACCACGTTTTAACACGTCATGAACAAGGAGCAACACATGCCGCACAAGGGTTTGCCAGAGCAACAGGTAAAGTAGGAGTGGCGCTAGCAACTTCAGGGCCGGGGGCTACCAACTTAATTACAGGAATTGCCGATGCGCAAATAGATTCTACGCCAATGGTTTGCGTAACCGGGCAAGTAGCGTCACATTTATTGGGTTCTGATGCTTTTCAGGAAACTGATATTGTTGGTATTTCAACGCCTGTAACCAAGTGGAATTATCAAATTACAAAAGCTTCGGAAATTCCTGAAGTTTTTGCAAAGGCTTTTTATATCGCTAAATCGGGTCGTCCAGGACCTGTTTTAATTGATATTACTAAAGATGCTCAGTTTGAAACCTTCGATTTTGAATACAAAAAATGTACTTCGGTACGTAGTTATAAAGCAAAACCAGCTGTTGAATTAACACAGGTTCAAGAGGCAGCTAAATTAATTAATTCGGCTAAAAAACCTTTAATCGTTTTTGGGCAAGGGGTTATTTTAGGAGAAGCTGAACAAGAATTTAAAGATTTTATCGAAAAAGCAAATATTCCTTCAGCTTGGACAATTTTAGGGTTATCGGCATTGCCTACCGATCACCAATTAAATGTTGGAATGGTTGGAATGCACGGAAATTATGCACCCAATGTTTTAACCAACCAATGTGATGTATTAATTGCCGTAGGAATGCGTTTTGACGACCGTGTTACAGGAAATTTAAGTAAGTACGCAAAGCAGGCAAAGGTTATTCATTTTGAAATAGACCCAGCCGAAATTGATAAAAATGTAAAAGCTGATGTCGCTGTTTTAGGTGATGTTAAAGAAAGTTTAGCCGAAATTTTACCGCTAATCAATAAAAATAATCATGATAAATGGCTAGAAGAATTTACTAAATTAGAAGCTATTGAATATGATAAAGTAAAGAAAGAAGATTTATTTCCATCAAAAGATGGCTTAACCATGGCGGAGGTTTTAAAAGAAATCAATATCGCTTCAGGTGGTGATGCAATTATTGTTTCTGATGTTGGGCAGCACCAAATGTTCACCTGTCGTTATGCGAAATTTAACAAAACAAAAAGTAATATTACCTCTGGCGGATTAGGAACTATGGGCTTTGCCTTACCTGCTGCAATTGGCGCAAAAATGGGAGCTCCTGAAAGAGAGGTTGTAATGATTGCTGGTGATGGTGGTTTTCAAATGACCATTCAAGAATTAGGGACTATTTTACAAAATAAAACAGCGGTGAAAATTGTGGTGCTTAACAACGAATTTCTAGGAATGGTTCGCCAATGGCAACAACTATTTTTTGATAAAAGATACGCATCTACAGAAATGACAAATCCTGATTTTGTGGCAATAGCAAAAGGATATAGCATCGATGCGAAAAGAGTTAGCAAAAGAGAAGATTTAGCAAGCACGGTTAAAGAAATGATGGCGTCAAAAGATGCTTATTTCTTAGAGGTTTGTGTTGAAAAAGAAAATAATGTGTTTCCTATGATAGAAACAGGAGCATCAGTTTCAGATATAAGATTATCATAAAATATCGTAATTATAGAAAACATGGAAAATAAACAAACATATACCGTTTCTGTTTATACAGAAAATAATGTAGGATTGTTGAATAGAATTTCAGGAGTCTTTTTAAGACGAAATATCAATATTGAAAGCATGAATATTTCTAAATCAGAAATAAAAAGTGTTTCAAGAATTACACTGCTTGTAAAAGTATCCGAAGAACAAATTAAAAAAATTATCGGGCAAATTGAAAAACAAGTTGAGGTTATTAAAGCGTATTATCATACCGATGAAAATACGATTTATCAAGAATCTTGTCTGTTTAAATTAAGCTCTAAATCGTTGCTTGAAAATAATGAAATTCAAACAATCATAAATAGTAGTCAATCGAGAGTTATCAATATTAATAAAGATTTTTTTGTGCTTGAAAAATCAGGGACAAAAGAAGAAATTGAAGCCTTATATCATACTTTAGATAAACATGGAATTATGCAATTTGTACGTTCAGGGCGTATTGCAATTACCAAGGATGAAATGAGAATTTCAAGTTTATTAGTAGATTAATTCATAAAATAACAACACCAAACAACTATAAAAATGGCAACAAATTATTTCAATACATTATCGTTAGCAGGAAAATTAGAACAATTAGCAAAATGCAGATTTATGGAAGCTTCAGAATTTTCTGAGGGTGTAAAAGCATTAGAAGGAAAAAAAGTAGTTATTATCGGTTGTGGAGCGCAGGGGTTAAACCAAGGGTTAAACATGAGAGATTCAGGTTTGGATGTTTCTTACGCGTTACGTAGCGCCGCAATTCAAGAAAAAAGAGCTTCTTTTAAAAATGCCTCTGAAAATAATTTTACGGTAGATACTTTTGAAGCCTTAATTCCTACTGCCGATTTAGTCTTAAATTTAACACCTGATAAACAGCACACAAGAGTTGTAAATACGGTAATGCCTTTGATGAAAAAAGGTGCTACCTTATCGTATTCGCACGGTTTTAATATCGTAGAAGAAGGAATGCAAGTCCGTGAAGATTTAACCGTGATTATGGTCGCTCCAAAATGCCCTGGAACAGAAGTAAGAGAAGAATATAAACGAGGTTTTGGAGTACCAACGTTAATTGCAGTTCACCCAGAAAATGACCCTGAAAATAAAGGATGGGCACAAGCAAAAGCCTACGCAGTGGCAACGGGAGGACATAAAGCAGGAGTTTTAGAGTCGTCATTTGTAGCGGAGGTAAAGTCAGATTTAATGGGCGAACAAACCATTTTATGTGGGGTGTTACAAACGGCTTCTATTTTATCTTTTGATAGCATGATTGAAAAAGGAATCGAACCTACATACGCCTCTAAATTAATTCAATACGGTTGGGAAGTGATTACCGAAGCTCTAAAACATGGAGGAATTACCAACATGATGGATCGTTTATCGAATCCTGCAAAAATTAAAGCTTTTGAAATTTCAGAAGAGTTAAAAACAATTATGGCACCGTTGTTTGTAAAGCATATGGACGATATTATGTCGGGGCATTTTTCTAAAACAATGATGGAAGACTGGGCAAATGACGATGTAAATTTATTGTCTTGGAGAGCTGAAACTGGTGAAACATCTTTTGAAAAAACAGCAGCTACATCCGCAGAAATTAGCGATCAAGAATTTTTTGACCACGGAACTTTAATGGTTGCCTTTGTAAGAGCAGGGGTAGAGTTGGCTTACGACAACATGGTAGCATCAGGAATTAAAGCAGAATCGGCATATTATGAATCGTTACATGAATTGCCTTTAATTGCAAACACGGTTGCTAGAAAAAAATTATACGAAATGAACCGTATTATTTCTGATACTGCTGAATATGGTTGTTATTTATTTGACCACGCCGCAAAACCATTATTAGTTGATTTTATGAAAACTGTTGATACCAATATTATCGGTAAAGCGTTTAAAAATTCAGCGACAAATTCGAACGAAGTAGATAATTTAGCGTTAATCGCTGTAAATACGGCAATTCAAAACCACCCGATTGAAGCAATTGGTAAAACACTAAGAGCGTCAATGACGGCAATGAAAACAATAACTCAAGAACAAGAAAAAGAAGCCGTAGTTTTTCATTAAAAATATGCAAACACAAACCATATATTCACCAACAATAAAAGCGGTAAGAGAGGCTGTAGCTACACTAAAAGGTGTGGCTATAGAAACTCCGCTATTAAATAATTATATTTATTCCGAAAAATATAACGCAAATATCTTCTTAAAAAGAGAAGATTTACAACAAGTAAGATCGTACAAAATTAGAGGCGCTTACAATAAAATGAACTCGGTAACACAAGCCCAACGAGCAAACGGAATTGTTTGTGCAAGTGCTGGAAACCATGCGCAAGGGGTTGCTTTTGCGTGTAAAAAACTTCAAATTCACGGTACAATTGTAATGCCAGCACCTACGCCAAAGCAAAAAGTAGCGCAGGTAAAAATGTTTGGTGGCGATTATGTTGATATTCAATTATCGGGCGATACATTTGACGATGCTTATAAATATGCAAAAAATATTTGCGATACTTTAGAAAAAACATTTGTGCATCCTTTTGATGATCAAAAAATTATTGAAGGACAGGCAACCGTTGGTTTAGAAATTATCGAGCAATCTAAAGAAATTATTGATTACGTATTTGTTCCCGTAGGCGGTGGAGGCTTGGCTTCTGGGGTGTCGAGTATTTTTAAATTATTGTCACCAACAACCAAAGTTATCGGCGTAGAACCAGCAGGAGCAGCATCTATGAAAACTTCGATTGAGGCAAATAAAAACATAAAATTAGCTAAAATTGATAAGTTTATCGATGGCGCGGCAGTACAACAAGTAGGAAATTTAACCTTCGATATCTGTAAAGAAAATTTATACGATATGATAACCGTTCCTGAAGGAAAAGTGTGTCAAACAATTTTAGATTTATACAACAGAGAAGCCATTGTGGTAGAACCTGCAGGAGCGTTAACCATAACAGCATTAGATTTTTTTGCCGAAGAAATTAAAGGTAAAAACGTTGTTTGTGTAATTAGCGGAAGTAATAACGATATTGCTAGAACTGCCGAAATTAAAGAACGTGCCTTATTATATAGCGAATTAAAACATTATTTTATCATCCGATTTCCGCAAAGAGCAGGCGCGTTAAAAGATTTTTTAATGGATGTTTTAGGTAAAAATGATGACATTACTTTTTTCGAATATTCCAAAAAATCGAGTAAAGAAAATGCCCCAGCCGTGGTTGGAATTGAATTGGTAAAAAAAGAAGATTTAGCGCCTTTAATTGCAAGAATGAAAGCGCTTAATTTCTATGGAGAATATTTAAATGATAAACCTAATTTATTTGAGTTTTTGGTTTAAAATATTTTTCATCAAAATATAAAGCCGCAATTTCTTGGTCTTTTTAGATTTTTTTAAATCTATTTTGACGAAAAAAAATTGCGGTTTTTTTGTTAAGTATAATTATTACTATTTTGATGAAAACAGTATGTAATGATGAACTATTTTAAAGGAATTAAAAAACTATGAAATGAATATTCTTCAACTCGATTTTATATTACTCAAAAAATTTATGAAGAACTTATTATTAATCCTGACTCAAAACTCAAGATAAACACATCGCCTATAAAAGGTAAACACCCTGAAGGATTATATCTAATTCCAAATAAAATAGCTAGAATATTTATTGAATCTAAACAAGAAAGTTTCAATTGGAGTACACATAAAAATTTTAAACAAGACTCAGTACCTTTAGAATTAAAAATTTATTTTAAAGAGAGATAGGTGTATCATTTTTTTAGCATCTAGAGATGTAAGTAATATTATATAAAAAGATTCAATTCGTTTAAAATTAAATCACATCCTTCTTTAATTTCATCATCTGAAATAGTTAATGGAGGCGTGATTCTTATAGCACTTCCTTCAAAAAGTAACCAGAATAAAATCAGCCCTTTATCTAAAGAATTTAAAATTATTTTTGATGCTACTTCAGGCGATTCTACTATTAAAGCAAGCATTAAACCTCTTCCTCGAATTTCTTTTACAGCCTTATGGTTTTTAAATTTATCTCTAATAATCGCTTCTTTTCGTAGGGATTCTTTAATAAGATTTGACGATGTAATTTCGTCAACAGTTGCCAAAGCAGCACTGGCAATTACAGGATGCCCGCCAAAAGTAGTAATATGCCCTAATTTAGGGTTTTCTTTTAAGCAATTCATTACATCAAAAGAAGCAATAAACGCACCAATTGGCATACCGCCGCCTAAGCCTTTTCCTGTAATAATAATATCAGGAATAACATTGTAATTTTCAAATCCCCAAAATTTACCCGTACGCCCAACACCAGTTTGAATTTCATCTAAAATTAATAAAGCGCCAACTTCTTCACAGCGTTTTTTTACTTTTGATAAATAATCATTTTTAGGTTCGATAAAACCAGCTCCACCTTGGATGGTTTCTAAAATAACGCCTGCTGTTTTTGTGGTAATTTTTTCTAAGTCGATTTCATTATTAAATTCGATAAACTTTACACCAGGAATTAAAGGACGAAATGCTCTATTTTGAGCTTCGGCTCCACAAACGCTCATTGCGCCTTGGGTGTTTCCGTGATACCCGTTTTTAGCGGCAATAATTTCAGCCCTTGCTGTAAAGCGTTTTACTAATTTTAAAGCACCTTCGGTTGCTTCTGTTCCTGAATTTACCAAGTACACTGACGATAAATTTTCAGGCAATGTTTTTGCCAAAGTCTTGCATAAATCTAATTGTGGTTGCTGAATAAACTCACCATAAACCATAACGTGGGTATAAGAATCGAGCTGTTTTTTAATAGCTTGGGTAACTTTTGGATGATTATGCCCGAGGCTATTTGCCGAAACTCCAGCTACGAAATCGAGCATTTTTTTGCCCTTTTTATCGTAAATATAGCTTCCTTTTGCGTGAGAAATTTCAATAGCTAAAGGATGTGGTGTTGTTTGTCCTTGGTATTTTAAAAAATCGGTTTTCATCTTTATACGGCTATTTAATTTTTCTTAAAAGTTGTTTTCTAGGCGCACTTTTTTTGAATTGTGCTTTTAAATACTGTTTTTTCACCTTTTTTACAGCGGTATCATTTTTGATGATTTTTTTTATAGAAGTCAAGGGTTTTTTATCTTTTTTGAAAAGATCATCAACGCTTAAAGGTTGTTCGTCGCCACGCCAAATAAAGCCTCTGAATTTTTTTTCTTCGGATGGGAATTCAGAGGGAGGAAATGTTTTTCCTTCGGATAATTTAAAATATTTCGTTTCTATAATTTCATTTTCAGCAAAGGTAAATTCAATATCGCTGGCAATTTCTTTGGTAACGGTTTCTAATTTTTTGGTATTTTCGTTTCTGTTATAATACAACGATTCGGCATTTCCTTTTACAAGCATGGTTTTTAACTTGCTTTTTTCAAATTTACCGTAAATATTTCGTCCTTTTATCTGATTAAAATCATCTTCAGATAGCGAGTCTTTTTGAATCATAAAAGCATTTTTTAAAACTTTCAAAGAATCTAATTTATTGGTGACAGTATTGTTTTTTAACTGAATACTATCGCCTGTAATTTGATTTTTTCCAGACCAAATAATAGGGTTTTTAAACATTCTGGTAAGCCCTGAAACTTGGCTTGTATGAATAGAATCACATTTTCCTTGCAAGTCTGATTTGAAAATTTTGACATTGTTAAAAATTCGAATAATTCTTTTATTAGTTTTACCTGTTAATAAAATTTTATCACCAGCAACATACATTGAGTCTTTATCAATAGCGGTAATAGCTACGGCTTTATCAATAATAAAAAGCGAATCTTTTTTTTCATATAATTCGGCATAATTACCTTTGGTTACCATTTTTTGAACTGTGTCAATTACCTTGATATTATTTGTTGCAGAAGCGAAACCTTGGCGTTTATCATAGTATAAACTATCGGCAGAAATGGTGCGTTCTTTTAAAAATAGCTTGGCATTTTTTACAAAATAAGCCACATCAGTATTGGTGTTGTAAAAACCACGTTCACAATAAACTTTGGTGCTATCTTTTAAATTTGTAATGGTGCTCTTACCGTATAAATAGGCTAAATGTGAGTTGGTATAATAATCTAGATGCTCAGATTCTAGCTTATTTTGAGGGTTTACAACGCTAACTTTTGATTTGGCGGTAAACTTTTTTTCTTTTAAAAAATACGTTCCTCGGATGCTTTTTAGTACGTTTTTTTTGTCGCGAATTGTACCTCCGCTAGGATAATATAAAAGTTGATTTTTTCTATCAAAATGAAGTGTATCGGTACTTAGCTTCATTTCTTTATCGTTAATTTCAACATTTCCCCAAGAGGTTGCTTTTTTAGTGTTTCCGTTATAAAGTACAAAATCACTGTATTGAATAATACTATCGCCTTGTTCAATAACAACTTCTCCTAAGGCTTTAAAAATATTTTCTTTTTGATAAAGTAAGGCTCTTTTACATTCGAGGGTAGCTCCTTCGTGTGCCATTTTTACATTACCTATAAGAATGGTGGCATCAGGATATTTTTCTTGATCGGTGGTACTTAACTGTGTAGAAAGTATCTTGATTTTTTTTGCTTGAGAAAAACTAGCTATTGATATAATTAAAAAACTGAAAAGAAATAACTTTTTCAAATGAATACGATTTTAGATAGCAAAAATAATGAAAACAAGGCGCTATATTTCTTAATAAATCAATAAAATTATGGAATAAAATTATTCGAAAAAAAACTGAGCAAGCTTCTATTTAAAGGTTAATTTTGCGGAAATAATAAAAAATATACATTTATGAGCGCCCATTTTGATTTATCCTTAGAAGAAATGAAATCTTATGGTTATAAGATAGTAGATCTAATTGCTGAACATTGGGATACTTTAGAGAATAAAAAACCTGTAACCTCGGCAACACGTCAAGAAATGGACGATTTGTTTTTAGAGCAAGTTCCTGAAAAAGGCATGAATCCAACAGAAGTTTTAGACTTTGTAATTGATAATGTAATACCGAATAGCACGGTTATTTCGCATCCTAAAGCCTATTCATTTGTGCCAGGACCAAGTAATTTTATTAGCACCATGGCAGATAGTTTGGCTACTGGTTTTAATATTTTTTCAGGAGGTTGGGTAGTTTCTCCTGCGGCTGCAGAATTAGAAATTGTAACGATGAACTGGTTGTTAAAAATGTACGATTTTCCTGTTGAAAAAGGTGGTGGTATTTTTACAAGTGGTGGTTCTATGGCAAATTTAACGGCATTAGCAACAGCTAGACGTATAAAATGTGGCGATGATTTTTCGAAAGCAATCATTTATCTGTCTGATCAAGCGCATTCTTCAAATATTAAAGCAATTCGTGTTTTAGGTTTTAAAAAAGAACAAATACGTATTTTACCTACCGATATTGAATTTAGAATAAGTATCAATAAATTAAAAAATGCCATTGCTAAAGATCGTTTAGAAGGGTTACAGCCTTTTTGTTTTATTGCATCCGCAGGAACAACAAACACAGGAACTGTTGATCCTTTAGATGATATCGCTGATATTTGTGAAGCTGAAAATTTGTGGTTTCATATTGATGGAGCCTATGGTGGCGCTGCTATTTTATCTGAAAAAGGAGCAAAAGCATTGCGAGGAATTCAAAGAGCGGATTCGTTAACCGTTGACCCGCATAAATGGTTTTATCAACCTTATGAAATAGGCTGTTTATTGGTGAAAGATTCTTCTTGGTTAAGCGGTACTTTTAGCGAAAAACCAGAATATTTACGTGATATTGAAGGAAATGAATCTGAAATTAATTTTTATGATTATGGAATTCAATTAACCCGTCGTTTTAGAGCATTAAAATTTTATATGTCGATAAAAACATACGGATTAGATACGTTTAAAAAAGCGGTAACCTATAATATTGATTTAGCCGATAGGGTTGAAAAAGTGTTGCGTAAAAGTAGGGATTGGGAAATTGTTTCGCCAGCAACTTTAGCGATTATTAATTTTAGATATAATCCGATTGGAGCAAATTTATCAGAAAAAGAAATTGATGTGTTAAACAATCAAATTTCTAAAAAAGTAATGGATTCTAAAGAAGCATTTTTAGTAACCACTATTTTGAACAAACAAGTAGTTTTAAGAATGTGTTTAATCAACCCAAAAACCACCATTGATGATGTAGAAGAAACATTAGCATTGTGTCATAAATTTGGGCAAGAAATTTTATCAGAAAAATAAGTTTCAATAAATAAAAACAAAAAAGCCTTCATTAAAAATGAAGGCTTTTTATATAAAATAGAAATAAATTTATCTATTAATTGTTTGCATTCTGTCTGGACCTACAGATACAATTGTTACAGGAACACCTGTTTCTTTTTCAATAAAAGCAACATAGTCTAATAAGTTTTTAGGTAACTGATCAGCCGTTGTCATTTTTGTTAAATCATCTTCCCATCCTTTGAATTCTGTATAGTTTACAGTTACATTTTCAGGTTCAATATTGTAAGGTAAATGTGTAATTTCTTCACCTTTATAATTGTAAGAAGTACAGATTTTTAAAGTATCAAATCCTGAAAGAACATCTCCTTTCATCATCATTAACTTGGTAACTCCGTTTACATCAACTGCATATTTTAAAGCAACTAAATCTAACCATCCGCAGCGTCTTGCACGACCAGTTGTAGCGCCAAATTCATGCCCAACTTTAGCCATTTCAGCACCATCTTCATCGAATAATTCAGTAGGAAAAGGACCCGAACCAACACGAGTTGTGTAGGCTTTGAATATTCCGAACACATCTCCAATTCTGTTAGGAGCAATTCCTAAACCAGTACAAGCACCAGCGGCAGTTGTATTAGAAGATGTTACAAACGGATACGTTCCAAAGTCAATATCTAATAAAGAACCTTGCGCTCCTTCAGCTAAAATTGTTTTTCCAGCTTTAATTGCACTGTTTAAATACTCTTCAGAATCAATAAACTGTAATGTTCTTAATTTTTCAATACCTAAGTCAAATTCAGCTTCTAATTCGTCTAAATCATATTCTACTTGAACATCAAAAAAGCTAAGCATACTTAAATGCTTTTTGGTTAAAGCTCTGTACTTATCTTTCCAGTTATCTAACTCTAAATCACCAACACGCATTCCGTTTCTACCGGTTTTGTCCATGTAAGTAGGACCAATTCCTTTTAAAGTAGAACCAATTTTCGCTTTTCCTTTAGATGTTTCAGACGCTGCGTCTAATAATCTGTGGGTAGGTAAAATTAAGTGTGCTTTTCTAGAAATTAATAATTTAGAGGTATAATCGATGTTATGTACGTCTAAATTTTCTAATTCTTTTTTAAAGATAACAGGGTCAATTACAACACCGTTACCTACTACGTTTAAAGCGGTTTTATGAAAAATCCCTGAAGGAATTGTGTGTAAAACATGTTTGTTACCGTCAAAGATTAAGGTATGTCCTGCATTTGGTCCTCCTTGAAATCTTGCAATAATATCGTAATCTCTTGTTAAAACATCTACGATTTTACCTTTTCCCTCGTCTCCCCATTGTAATCCGAGTAATAAATCTACTGCCATTTAGTGTGTTATTAAGTGTATTTGTGTTGTTATTGTTTTTTTCTTTTTGTTCCGTAGAAATAAAGAGAGTGGTTGTGAATATCAATATCAAAAACTTCTTCTATTGTTTTTTTGATTACTTGAATTCGGGGGTCACAAAATTCTTTTACTTCGCCAGAATCGGTCATAATTAAATGATCGTGGTTTTTATCGAAGTAACTTTTTTCATAACGTGCCATTGATTGCCCATCAAACTGATGTTTACGAACCAATCCACAGTCTAAAAGTAAATCTATCGTATTGTAAAGCGTAGCTCTACTTACACGATAATTTTTATTTTTCATTTTGATATAAAGTGACTCTATATCAAAATGTTCTTCCGCAACATATATTTCTTGTAAAATAGCGTAACGCTCTGGTGTTTTACGATGCTTGTTTTCTTCTAAAAAAGTAGTGAAAACTTTTTTTACAACTTCTTGATTTTCGATTGAACTACTCATTATATTTTAAAAATTTACGGACGGACAAATTTACAGTTATTTATTGATAAAAAAAGCAGTATCTTAAAAATGATACTATAATGTGTTAACACGTGCTACTTTTTGTACCCCTTCTATTTTTTTCATCGCGTCAATTATTTTATTTAACTGTACTTTATTCTTGATACTTAACGAAATTTTCCCATCAAAAACACCTTCAGATCCAGTAAAATTAATGCTATGTATAAAAACATCCATACTATTAGAAATAATACGGGTAATATCGTTTATGATTCCTTTATTATCAATTCCTGATAGGTGTAAAATAGCGGTAAATTCTTCTTTAGTTGAATCAATCCATTTTGCCGACATAATTCGGTATGCGTAATTCGATTGTAAAGAAATGGCGTTTGGGCAGTTGTTTTTATGAATTTTAAGCCCTTCATTTATTGTTGTAAAGGCAAAAACTTTATCGCCAGCAATAGGGGTGCAACATTTCGCTAAGGTATAATCAAGAGTTTGTTCGTCTTTACCAAATACAAGCGCGTCATATTTATGGTTAACTTCTTCTTTTTCTGAAATATCTTTAGTAGGAGCACGGCGAAAAGTATTTTTAATAAAGCCCATAATAAGCCCACTTCTTTGCGCAACAAATTCTTTTAATTTTGCGTTATCAATAGCGCCGTTACCCACTCTAAAAAATAAATCGAAGCTTGTTTTTAATTCGAAATAATTAGCAAGTTCGTTAATTATTTTTTCGCCAGACCCTAGTTTTAAATGACGTAATTTTCTAAATAAAATTGCTTTTCCTTCTTCGGCAATAATTTTTTCTTCGGCTTTTAATGCCGATTTAATTTTAGTACGTGCTCTAGCGGTAATTACAAAGTCTAACCAGCGCACATTGGGTTTATTATTGGTAGCGGTTTGAACCTCTACCTGATCACCACTTCTAAGAGTGTGGCTTAAAGGAACTAATTTTCCGTTTACTTTTGCGCCACGGCATTTTAAACCAACATCGGTATGTACGGCGAAGGCAAAATCTAAAGCGGATGCTTTTTTAGGCAATGATTTTAAATCACCTTTTGGGGTAAAAACATATATTTCTTTGGCGTATAAATTCAGTTTAAAATCTTCTACAAAATCGACTGCGTTAATACTTTGATTTTCAAGTGTTTCTTTTAAACGATTTAACCATCCGTCAAGTCCATTTTCTTTTGCTGCACCTTGCTTGTATTTAAAATGTGCTGCATATCCTTTTTCGGCAATTTCGTCCATTCTTTGAGAGCGAATTTGCACTTCTACCCATCTTGCTTGCGGTCCCATAACGGTAATATGAAGGGCTTCGTAACCTGTTGATTTTGGTTGCGAAATCCAATCGCGCAAACGAGCAGGGTTGGGTTTAAAGAAATCAGTGGCAATAGAATATATTTTCCAAGCATCAAATTTTTCATCCGTAGAAGTAGGCTCATAAATAATACGAATCGCAAATTTATCATAGACCTCTTCAAAAGTTACGTTTTGTTTTCGCATTTTTCTTCGGATAGAATAAATGGATTTAAAACGTCCTTTAATGGTATAGTTAAAACCTTCTTTATTTAATGACTCTTTTAAAGTTCCTGTAAAAGCATCAATATATTTTTGTTGCTCTTCTTTGCTGTCTTTAATTTTAAGTAAAATACTGTTGTAAATTTCAGGCTCGGTATATTTTAAACCTAAATCTTCTAGTTCGGTTTTAATATTATACAAGCCTAAACGATGCGCTAAAGGGGCATAAATATATAAGGTTTCTGAAGCAATTTTAACCTGTTTATAACCAGGCATTGCGTCCATGGTTTGCATATTGTGCAGGCGATCGGCAATTTTGATTAAAATTACACGTACATCGTCATGCAAAGTAAGGAGCATTTTTCTAAAATTCTCCGCCTGTATAGAATAATCTTGTTCCTTTTTTAAATTAGATATTTTGGTAAGTCCGCTAACAATACGGGCGATGTTTTCGCCAAACAAACGTTCCATATCATCAATGGTATAATGGGTGTCTTCTACAACATCATGAAGAAGCGCTGCTGCAATTGAAGTAGCACCTAAGCCAATTTCATCTGCTACAATTTTAGCCACCGCTATTGGATGGTAAATATAAGGTTCACCTGTTTTTCTACGTTGTTTTGAATGTGCTTCAACAGCAATGTCAAAAGCTTTACGAATCAGTTTTTTATCTTCTTCGGATAATGTTTGATAGGTTCCTTGTAATAAATTTTTATACCTGTGGGCTATTTCTTTGTTTTCTTCCTCTATCGTTGCGTTATAACTCATCATATGCTTGCCTCTTTATATTAGCGCTGTTTCATAATAAAAATAGTCTAAAGAATTTTACTGAGCAAGTTTTAAAGCGAAATGTTTTAAGCTTGTTTAAAAATTAAATAAACTGTCAGTTCGAGTGATATTATCAAAAAAAACTCAAAACCCTAGCCCCGATTGAAGCGTTTGTTTGAGCTCTTTTTTGTTTTTTCTTTTAAAAAATAAAAAAAGCGAGTGCGTAAAGCGGGAAATAGCTTCAAAAAAAAAAGACTATTTTTACCTAAAACCTAAATGAAAACTCCATGGATATTAAGGATATTGAAAAAGAATATGATTTAATTTGTGTAGGCGGTGGTGTAATGAGCGCCAATTTAGCACTGCTAGCAAAGTTGTTGAATCCTGAAATGAAAATTTTAATTTTAGAGCGTTTAGATGGCGTTGCTAAAGAGAGTTCGGCGGCATGGAATAATGCAGGAACGGGGCATTCGGCGTTGTGTGAATTGAATTATTGCCCAGAAAATGATGATAAAAGTATTTCGATAGAAAAAGCGGTTAAAATTTGTTCGCAATATGAAATATCAAAGCAGTTGTGGGCGTATTTGGTAACTGAAAAATATTTAGAGAATCCGACCGATTTTGTAACATCAGTAAAGCATCACAGTTGGGTTACAGGTGCTGAAAACAGCGATTATTTAAAGCGAAGATACCAGGCTTTTAAAAATCATTTTATGTTTGATACTATTGATTTTACTCAAGATAAAGCCAAAATGAAAACCTGGTTTCCTTTAATAATGAAAGACAGAACTGCTGATGAACCAATGGCAGCCTCAAGGATTGACAGAGGAACGGAAGTGAATTATGGCGTTTTAACAAAGTCGCTTTTTGCTATTTTAGAAGATGAATTTGACACGCCTGTTCATTGTAATATGGAGGTTTTAGATGTTGATCCTGATACCGATTTAGATTGGACGGTTGCCGTTAAAAATACCAAAACTGATCAGGTGCATCAAATGGATGCAAAACACGTATTTATTGGTGCTGGCGGTGGAAGTTTGTTATTGCTTCAAAAGGTGGAAATTGATGAAAAGCAAGGCTACGGCGGTTTTCCTGTAAGCGGTGAGTGGTTGGTTTGTAATAACGAAAACCTAATTAAACAGCACGATGCAAAGGTATATAGTAAGGCTGATATTGGTGATCCGCCAATGTCAACACCGCATTTAGATACCCGTTATATTGATGGTAAAAAACAATTAATGTTTGGTCCTTTTGCAGGGTTTAGCCCAAAATTTTTAAAAGAAGGTTCTAATTTAGATTTGTTTAAATCGGTTCAATTTGATAATATTTCACCAATGTTGGGGGCTTTTTGGCACAATTTACCGCTGACCAAATATTTAATTGAGCAGGTAATGATGGGCAAAGATGAGCGAATGGATTCGCTGCGTAAATTTATCAAAAATTCCAATAATGATGATTGGGACGTGGTGCTTGCTGGGCAAAGAGTTCAAATTATTAAACAAGATGAATTTGAAGGCGGAAAATTGCAATTCGGTACAGAGGTTATCAGTAGTAAAGACGGTAGTATTACGTGTTTATTAGGTGCATCGCCAGGCGCATCTACGGCAACAGCAATTATGTTGCAGGTACTAGAAAAAGCTTTTCCTGAATTGTTAGATACGCCAGAATCGAGGCAAAAATTAAAAGAAATCGTTCCTTTTTATAATACAGAAATTACAAAAGAATTATTTGACAAGCAGTTAGCTTCTTGTAAAAAAGCGTTGAAGTTGTAAGGTATTTAAAAACAGTTTTGTGAATTTGTTTGTTAAAACAATTAAAAAACAGTAGATTTGCAGACTTATAAAAATTTAAACAATTCAATTATGAATCATTACGAAACTGTTTTCATTTTGAATCCCGTTTTATCTGAAACTCAGATAAAGGAGACAGTAAAGAAGTTTGAGGACTATTTACTTTCTAAAGGTGCAGAAATGATTTCTAAAGAAGATTGGGGCTTAAAAAAATTAGCGTATCCAATTGAAAAGAAAAAAAGTGGATTTTACCACTTATTAGACTACAAAGTAGCTGGAGATGCAATCTCTGCTTTTGAATTAGAATTCAGAAGAGACGATAGCGTTATGCGTTATTTAACTGTAAGGTTAGATAAGCATGCTGAAGCGTGGGCTGAAAAGAGAAGAGAACGTGTTAAATCTGCAAAAAAGTAAGAAATGGCGTCAACAACTATAGATCAACAGGCAAAAGGAAACAAGCAAGGTGAAGTACGTTACTTAACTCCGCTTGATATTGAAACAAAAAAAGAAGCAAAATACTGTCGTTTTAAAAAGAACGGTTTTAAATACATCGATTATAAAGATGCTGACTTCTTAATGTATTTAGTAAACGAACAAGGTAAAATTTTACCAAGACGTTTAACAGGAACATCATTAAAGTATCAACGTAAAGTGGCTCAAGCTATCAAGAGATCTCGTCACTTAGCGTTAATGCCATATGTTGGTGATTTATTAAAATAATAAAGAAGTAGAAACATGGAATTGATACTAAGACAAGACGTAGAAAATTTAGGTTTTAAAGACGATGTTGTAACTGTTAAGAATGGTTATGGTCGTAACAGCCTAATTCCTAAAGGATATGCAATATTAGCTACTTCTTCAGCTAAAAAAGTATTAGCTGAAAACTTAAAGCAACGTGCTTTTAAAGAAGCTAAATTAGTAGAAGAAGCAACTGCGGTTGCCGAAGCTGTTAAAGGATACGAAATCAAAATTACTTCTAAAGTAGGTTCTGGTGATAAGTTATTTGGTTCAGTAAACAACATTAATGTTGCTGAAGCATTAGCTAAAGCTGGTACTGTAATTGATAAGAAATTTATCAAAGTTACTGGAGGTAGTGTAAAAAGATTAGGTAAATATAACGCTGCTGTACGTTTACACAGAGCTGTTGTTGCTGATATCGTATTTGAGGTTGTTGCTGAAAAGTAAGAATTTTAAATTAAACTATATAAAAATCCTACTCATTTTTTTGAGTAGGATTTTTTTGTTTCAAACTTTTAGATTGTTTTTTTGAAGCAATTTCCCGCTTTCCGCACTCGCTTTTTTTGTTTAAAAAAAACAAAAAAGAGCTCAAACAATCGCTTCAATCGGGGCTAGGGGTTTTAGTTTCTTTTTATAATTTGTATTTATTTAATATTTTTAAGAACCTGTTTAAATTAAAAACATTTTATAGCTAAAAAAATCGAATCCGTCAAACTGAATTTATTTCAGTTTCTCATCCTGATTTGCCGTAGTTCTTCGCTTTATGCGATGCTGAAATAAATAGACCTCACAGGTTTTTAAAACCTGTGAGGTCTTAGGTTTACTTAAATACAAAGCATAAAAAAACCTGAACAATATTGCTCAGGTTTTAAGTATTTTTATTCGTGTTAATTATATCAAACTAATCAATTTTAATATTCTCTTGATTTCTAAGAATATCATCTATAGTTTCTCTTTTTCTAATTAAGTAATCTTTTGTTTTGTAAATCATTACTTCGGCAGGCTTAAACCTTGAATTGTAATTTGATGCCATCGAGTAGCAGTAAGCGCCCGCATTGCTAAAACATAAAATATCTTCTTCTGATATTTCATTAATACGCCTGTTAGAACCGAAGGTATCTGTTTCACAAATATAACCGACAATGCTATAAAAACGTTCTCTTCCTTTTGGATTAGATAAGTTTTCAATACTATGGTACGAATTGTAAAGCATCGGACGAATTAAATGATTCATTCCACTATCAATACCTGCAAAAACAGTTGATGTAGTTTGTTTAATTACATTTACTTTTGCTAAAAATTTTCCTGATTCACTTACTAAAAACTTCCCAGGCTCAAACATTAGGGTTACATTTTTACCATAGTTTTTACAGAATTGATTAAATCTTTCAGATAATTTTTCACCTAATTCAACAATATCAGTAGAAATATCATCTTTTTTATAAGGAACTTTAAAACCGCTTCCAAAATCAATAAAATCAATGTTTTTAAATTGTCGAGCAACATCAAATAAAATATCGGATGCTCTAATAAAAGTATCGATATCTAAAATATCAGAACCAGTATGCATGTGAATACCGTTAATACGCATGCCTGTATTTTCAACAACTCTTTTTATATGAGGTACTTGATGAATTGAAATTCCAAACTTAGAATCAATATGCCCAACAGAAATATTACTATTTCCACCTGCCATAATATGCGGATTTATACGAATACAAACAGGTGTTTTTGGGTGTTTTTGCCCAAACAATTCTAAGATAGATAAATTATCAATATTAATTTGAATTCCTAATTTTGAAACTTCTTCAATTTCTTGTAATGAAACACCATTTGGTGTATAAATAATATCTTTAGGAGCGAATCCTGCAAGTAAACCGAGTTTTACTTCTTGAATAGAAACGGTATCTAAACCACTATTTAAGGTTTTAAAAACCTTTAAAATATTGATGTTAGAAAGTGCTTTTACGGCATAGTTTATTTTTAAATTTTTAACCTTAGAGAAAGCAGTGGTAATATTTTTATACTGATTTATTATTTTTTCAGTATCATATACATAAAGCGGCGAACCGTATTTGTTTGCTAAATTTAATAATGCTTCTCTATTCATTGTACTTGTATTATTTTAGGAATGTTTTTATACCCGACAAATGTAGAAAAGGAATTTTCTTCAAAAAATTAATTGTAAAAAATAGACAAATCACGTTTTTTTGTAAAAAAATAATTTGTATCGTAATCTGTTTAAATTTTATCTAAAAAAAATGATAGTCGAAAAGTAAAAAATCGCATCGGTTAACGAGAATTTAGTTTAAGTTTCGCATGCTGATTTTGCCGTAGTTATCCTATTGATGCGATACTGAATTAAATTCAGCATGACGTTTAGCTATTTTGAAAAAACTTTCTTTAAAATTTAAACAGGCTCTTAAAAAAATCTGCTGAAAATTTTTTATAACAGAAAAAAGGAGATGAAATTTATTAAAAGGGGGGTGTTATTTTTAAATAAGTTGTCTTAAAAAGATAAACAGGCTATCCTTTTGAGATAGCCTGTTTTATTAAATGATGAAGCCCCCCCCCAGAACTTTTCATTAATATGATACAATAGTACTACCTATTTATGAATTATATCAAAAAATGATATGAACGACACAATTTTGTTACAAACGACATGTTTTTTATCTAAATTTATAATTTATGTGTTTTTGAGCTGAATATATTTTGTTAGAGCCTGTTTAATAATTAAAGAAACTGTCGTCAGTTCGAGTGATTTTTCTTCTTCAAAAAAGGTGTTGATAACTTACTTATTATCAAGTTAATCAATATAAAAGAATTCAAATTCTCGATATAATTTTAATTTCTTTTAGTCATTAAAATCACTCGAATTGACAAGAATCAGCATAAAAAGTGAATAACTACGGCAAATCAGTATGTGATTTCGATTTCTTATATTTTTTTCAGATGAAACTTAAACAGGCTCTTAAAAAAATAATTTTTAATTAAAAGCATAAAAAAAACGCTAGCAATATTGCCAGCGTTTTTAAAAATATTTCAACTATTTTTTATTTGAATTTAACCGCTACTTTTTGAGCAATACCAACAATTACTTCGGTTGCTTTTAAAATGCTTTCAACAGGTACGTATTCATAACGTCCGTGAAAATTATGCCCACCGGCAAAAATATTAGGGCATGGTAAACCTTTGTACGATAATTGAGAACCATCAGTACCACCTCTAATTGCTTTAATTAATGGTTTAATACCTAAATCGTTCATAACTTCTTCGGCAATATCAACAATATGCATAACAGGAGTTACTTTTTCCTTCATGTTATAATATTGATCTTTAATTTCAATATCAATTAAATCCTGCCCTAATTCAGCATTCATTTCTGATACTAAATTTAACATAGCTTGCTTACGACCTAAAAATAATTCCATATCATGGTCTCTAATAATGTACTGTAAAACAGTTTTTTCAACCTTACCTTCTAGTTGGTGTAAGTGAAAAAATCCTTCATACCCTGTTGTTTTTTCAGGAACTTCATTTTTAGGTAACTTATTAATTAATTCGCTAGCAATAGTCATTGAATTAATTAATTTTCCTTTGGCATAACCAGGATGTACAATTTTACCATTTACAGTAATCTTAGCACCTGCAGCATTAAAGTTTTCATATTCAAGCTCTCCAATTTGACTTCCGTCCATGGTATATGCCCACTTAGCCCCAAACTTTTCTACGTCAAACATATGCGCTCCTTTACCAACTTCTTCATCAGGTGGAAAACAAACTCTAATTTTACCGTGTTTAATTTCAGGATTTTGGATTAAGTATTCCATTGCCGAAACAATTTCGGTAACACCTGCTTTATCGTCGGCACCTAAAAGCGTGGTACCGTCTGTAGTAATAATTGTTTGTCCTTTATATTGTAATAAATCTTCAAAATAATCAGCAGACAACACAATGTTTTCTTCTTTATTTAAAAGAATGTCTTTTCCGTCGTAATTCTCATGAATTTGAGGCTTTACATTTTTACCCGTAAAATCTGGGCTGGTATCAATATGTGCAACAAAACCGATAGTTGGCACTTCGTAGTCTAAATTACTAGGTAAAGTAGCCATTAGGTAACAGTTTTCGTCTAATTCAACGTCTTCCATTCCCATTTCTTTTAGCTCTTTTTCAAGAACTTTTGCTAAATCCCATTGGTTTTCAGAACTTGGAAACGCAGGATTGTTAGGGTTACTTTCGGTATCAATAGTTGCGTATTTGATAAAACGATTGATAATATGTTGTTTGTTCATTGTGTTTTTATTTATGTTATTTTCTATTGGATGTTCTAAAAATATTAATTTAGGTTTATTTTTTCGATTAATTCGATGGCTTTGCAGAAGCGTTCTGTAACCAAAGAATCGCCATAAACTTCCGTTTTAACGTGTAAAAAATTATCGGTGTTTATTTTTGTAAAGGTATTTAAAATATGATAGGAATGTTTGCCTTTTTTTCCTTGGGCATAACTATAATAAGAAGGTTTCTTAAATAATTGTAAGTGCTTTGTTTTAAGTTCTGTTAAGCCCATTTTTTTGTTGTCTGCTGTAATTTTTTGGGCAAAAGTCTGATCAATATAAACAGTATTGTGTACCAATGTTACATCGATAAGCGTTGTTTTTGTTAAATTAACAGTGGTATCTGCGGCATAAATAGATGTTTTTTTAGTGTCGTAATATAAATTTACTTTCCAATTTTTAGGGAAGTAGGTTGTAAAATATTTTCGGAAATCTTCTTGTTCTTTAAGAGTGTTTTCCTGATAAAAAGCATCATTTTTACAGGTGAAATCTTTTTTTAATTCGGAAGATGAATTACAAGAAGTTAGTAAAATAAGGCTTGCAGAAAATGCAACAAAAGCTGAAAAATAGTTCATAAATAAGTAATTAATTTTAGTTTTTTTGAGTAAAATAAGCAATGAGCAAATCTACTACATAACTGTACGATTTTATACCATTTACTTGGTTGTTTGCCTTTAAATAAGCGTTGTATCCTTTTTTAAAATACGGTTCAATAGGGTTTTTAAATTGCTGCCAATGTAAATAACTGTCGTTATAATCTTTATAAATCCCTTTATTTACGGTGTTTCTTAGCTTTTTCGCGCTGTTTTTATCTCTTTTATAAACCTGGTTAATACAATAGGTGTACGCCATTCTGTATCCAGAATATTTAAAATACAGATCTTCATTTGAAATAGCCGCCAAAAAGCCTACAAAATTGGCATCATTTTCAGCTGCCCAACCAATTTGATGCGCCATTTCATGGCAAGTTGTTGCAGGATAACCTGTTTTAGGAAGCAGGTCATTTATTTGTGCTTCGCTAGTAATAGGGTTAATATAGCCGCCAGTTCCGTTATAAGATTGAAATAAGCTAACTACCGAGCTTTTTATTGATGGAAATTGATATTTTAACTGCGGATATTGCTTTTCTAACTGCTTGTATCCGCTAGTGGCTAAGCCATATATTTGTTTTCGAGTGTGAGGAACAGTTACTTTAATAGTATCATTATGGGTAATATCTAGATGTGTTTTATTTAATTCAAAAATAATTTTTTGCGTAGTTTCAATAAGTTGTTCCGTGCTATAATTTGCTTGTTTTAATCCTAAATTTTCAGCCAAAGGTTCTCTAAAATAATTCAATCCCCAAAAGGCATAAAAGCAAAAATAAAGCAGCGATAAAATACCTGTAAACTGTAAAAATTTTGAAACACTATTTTTAAAGTTATTTTTAATCAAAGAGTAACAGGCTTTTATCATTAGAAATAATAAAACTAAACCCAATATATCGCCTACAGAAAAAGGAATCCAACCTAAAATCAGCCGTAGTGTTTTAGAAATATAAGGATAAATTCCGTTGCTATAATAGTGAGCTATCCATTGTGGTTTTTTACTTAAAAAATGTACAAGAAATAGTTGAATAGGTAGGGTAAGTGCTATAATTATTTTTATTTTAGCCTGTTTCATATCTTCAAAAATAAGAAAGTTAGCTGTAAAAACACTAGGTTTTAAGCAAAATAATGACTATTTTTTGTAGGTTATTTTTTGATAAATAAAGTTAAAGACTGCTACTAAAAATATCAGTTGAAAAAATTATCTTTGCCCCATGGAACGAACTCAATCTGACAGAGGAAGAAAAACGAATAACAGTAGAACTGTTAGTCTTGAAAAAGGAAAATTACCACCACAAGCTTTAGAGCTAGAGGAGGCAGTTTTGGGTGCTATGATGATTGATAAAAAAGGAATTGACGAGGTAATTGATATTCTTGCGCCTGAATCTTTTTATGACAAAAGACATCAAGAAGTGTATCAGGCAATTTATACGCTTTTTCAAAATTCTGAACCAATTGATTTGCTTTCAGTATCAAATCAATTAAAAAAGACAGGAAAATTAGCCGTAGCTGGGGGTGATTTTTTCTTAATCGGTTTAACTCAAAAAGTAGCCTCTTCGGCACATATTGAGTTTCACTCCCGTATTATTTTAGAAAAATACATTCAACGTAGGTTAATTACCATTTCTTCGGAAATCATTGAAAACTCTTATAACGAAACTGTTGATGTTTTTGATTTATTAGACGAAGCCGAAGGTAAATTATTTGAAGTAACCCAAGGAAATCTTAAAAAAGGAGCCGAAAGAGCCGATTCATTAGTACAGCAATCTATTAATAGAATACAAGAAATTTCAGGAAAAGGCGGAATGAGTGGTTTGCAAACAGGTTTTAGCAAATTAGATGCCTTAACATCGGGCTGGCAACCTTCCGATTTAATTATTATTGCCGCACGTCCTGGTATGGGAAAAACGGCATTTGTAATTTCAATGGCTAAAAATATGGCAATTGATTTTGGGCATGGTGTCGCTGTTTTTTCATTAGAAATGTCATCGGTACAGTTAATTACCCGTATGATTTCTTCGGAAACAGGCTTGACATCAGAAAAATTACGTAAAGGAGATTTAGAACCTCATGAATGGGAACAGCTAAATGTAAAGGTTAAAAAACTTTCAGATGCGCCAATTTTTATTGATGATACACCTGCACTTTCAATTTTTGATTTACGTGCAAAAGCCAGGCGTTTAGTATCGCAACACGATGTGAAAATAATTGTGATTGATTATTTACAATTAATGACTGCAGGAGGTTCGTCAGGAAATCGTGAACAAGAAATATCAACAATTTCTCGAAATTTAAAGGCATTGGCAAAGGAATTGAGTATTCCTGTAATTGCATTATCGCAGTTATCACGTGCCGTGGAAACTCGTGGAGGTTCAAAAAGACCATTACTTTCTGATTTACGTGAATCAGGAGCAATTGAGCAAGATGCTGATATTGTTTCGTTTATTTTTCGTCCTGAATATTACGGAATGACCGAATGGGATGACGACGATCATACGCCATGTGAAGGACAGGGAGAGTTTATTGTTGCAAAACATCGTAACGGAGGAATGGATAATATTCGTTTGAAATTTACAGGACATTTAGCCTTGTTTTCTGATTTAGATGAAGGAAATAGTAGTGAATTTGAATCGAGTATGAATGGCGGTATTGCCGACAGTTTTAATAACGAAGTAGCCTCTAGTAATTTTGCTTCGCCAGAAGATGCTTTTGGTCCTAGCGATGACGATGTGCCGTTTTAATTTTTAAAAAAATCATAAAAACATATAAAATACACAATTGCTACTTGGTAATTGTGTATTTTAGTTTAAAAAATATTTAGATATGAAATTAAGTAATCAAGAAAGACATGAAAAAATTATTGATTTTTTAAATCAATTTTCACAATACCAATATAATGGTCAGCCAGCATTAACTAAAAAGAAAAAACCTGCTTCTCCGCAATTTATTAATAATAATGATATTGATAAGGCAGTAGTAGCGTTTACAGATGTATTAAATCTTAATGCAGGTTCGGTTGGAGATTTTGATTTGTACACATTGATGAACGCTTACCTAACAAAACCAGAGTTAAGAAGTAAAATTAATGAAATTGTAAATCAATTACCGATTGATAATGGTTAGTTTTAAAAAAACACTACATATCGTATTATTTTTATTGATTTCAAACTCGCTTTGGGCATCTTTTTTGTATGTTCCGATGAGCAACGAAAATCAGAAAAATCATTTAAAAGCCTACGGAATTGTTTATTATGCTTTAGAAAACGGCTTAAAATCAAAGTGGTTGTTAAACTATGATGGTGGTGCTTTTTTACTAGAAAATAATAATTCGCTAGAAAAAGAATGTAAAATTAGAGGAGTTTCGTATCAAGTAATTTCAGATGCTAAAGCCCAATTAATTTTAGAAGAAATTTCATCACCTTCAAAGAATCAAGAAGCTGTAACGCTCGAAAAAGCGCCTAAAATAGCGGTGTATTCTCCAAAAGGAAAAATGCCTTGGGATGATGCGGTAACCATGGTGTTAACCTATGCCGAAATTCCTTTTGATGTAATTTATGATCAAGAAATTTTAAATGATAAATTGTTATTATACGAGTGGTTGCACTTGCATCACGAAGATTTTACAGGGCAATATGGTCGTTTTTACGGAGCTTTTAGAACAGCTCCTTGGTATATTCAGCAGAAAAAAGATGCAGAAGCATTGGCAACAAAATTAGGGTATGCAAAAGTATCCGAAGAAAAAAGTGCTGTTGCTAAAAAAATTAGAGATTATGTAATTGGTGGTGGTTTTATGTTTGCCATGTGCTCAGCAACCGATAGTTTTGACATCGCTTTATCCGCCGATGGCGTAGATATTTGTGAAGGAATGTTTGACTCAGATGCTTCGGAAGCTAATTATCAATCAAAAATAAATTTTAATAAGACCTTTGCTTTTAAAGATTTTGAATTGATTCGTAACCCAACAACCTACGAATTTTCTTCTATTGATATGACTCGTAAGCGTAAAATAAAAAAAGAAGTAGATTATTTTACCTTGAAAGAGTTTTCGGCAAAGTGGGATCAAGTGCCTACCATGCTTACCCAGAATCATACGCAATTAGTCAAAGGGTTTATGGGGCAAACTACTTCGTTTGATGGTAATACAATAAAATCTACCGTGCTAGTTTTAGGTGAGAATCCGACCAATGGAGAAGGGAAATATATCCACGGAACAAAAGGAAAAGGAATGTTTACTTTTTATGGAGGTCACGACCCTGAGGATTATCAACATAGAATTGGCGACCCAAAAACCGAATTAGAGTTACATCCTACATCACCAGGATATCGTTTAATTTTAAATAATGTGTTATTTCCTGCGGCAAAAAAGAAAAAGCAAAAAACTTAAAAAAAGTAATTGGCAATTGTTTTATAAACCGTTACTTTTGCCTAGATATAACAAGACACATCAAAACAACACAACAATGCCAACAACACAACAACTACAAGATTTTACACAACAAGTTCGTAGAGATATCGTTCGAATGGTACACGCAGTAAATTCAGGACACCCAGGAGGTTCTTTAGGATGTGCAGAATTTATTACCTGTTTGTATCAAGAAATCATGGAATATTCTACTGATTTTAAAATGGACGGAGATAAAGAAGATTTATTCTTTTTATCAAATGGGCATATATCGCCAGTTTTTTATAGTGTTTTAGCACATAGTGGTTTTTTTCCAGTAGCAGAATTGGCTACTTTTAGAAAATTAAACACCCGTTTACAAGGGCATCCAACAACACACGATCATTTACCAGGTATCCGTATTGCTTCGGGTTCTTTAGGACAAGGAATGAGTGTTGCTATTGGTGCAGCAGAGGCTAAAAAGTTAAACCAAGATGATAAAATTGTATATACATTACATGGTGATGGTGAATTACAAGAAGGGCAGAACTGGGAAGCAGCAATGTATGCATCAGCGAAAAAAATTGATAATTTAATTTCAACAATTGATGTAAACGAAAAGCAAATTGACGGTACAACGGACCAGGTTTTAGCAATGGGAAGCTTACAAGCGAAATTTGAAGCTTTTGGTTGGGATGTATTAAAAATTAAAAAAGGAAATGATGTAGAAGCTATTTTAAAAGGAATGGCTGAAGCAAAATCTCGCACCGGTAAAGGAAAACCAGTTTGTGTATTATTATATACAGAAATGGGGAATGGAATCGATTTTATGATGAATACACACGCTTGGCATGGTAAAGCTCCAAGTGATGCACAATTAGCAGAATCATTAGCTCAAAACCCTGAAACATTAGGAGATTACTAAATTATTCTTTAGATAAAAAATTAAAATCTCGCTTTATAGCGGGATTTTTTTATGCTTTTATTCACATAAAAACATAAGAAATACTGTAAATTTACTGTTATAATCATCAACTTTAATTATGAGAATAGGAATTGTTTGTTATCCAACTTTTGGAGGAAGTGGCGTTGTGGCGACAGAATTAGGAATGGCACTTGCCGATAAAGGACATGAGGTTCATTTTATAACCTATAATCAGCCTGTTCGATTAGATTTTTTTTCGCATCGATTGCATTTTCACGAAGTTGTTTTAGAAGAGTATCCGTTATTTCAATACCAACCTTATGAATTGGCTTTATCAAGTAAAATGGTGGAGGTTGTTGAAAAATATCAATTAGAAGTTTTACACGTACATTATGCGATTCCACATGCTTATGCGGCGTATATGGCGAAGAAAATGCTTCAAGAAAAGAATATTAATATAAAAGTAGTAACTACGCTTCACGGTACCGATATTACGCTAGTTGGAAGCCATCCAACTTATAAAACTGCGGTTGAGTTTAGTATTAATCAATCGGATGAGGTAACCACAGTATCTAATAGTTTAAAAGCAGATACGCTGCGTTTATTTAACATTGAAAAAGATATTAAAGTAATTTATAATTTTATTGATGGCGAAAAATACGATCAAGCACATCAAGGAGAATGTAAACGTATTGCTTTGGCTACTGCTGAAGAAAAAATTGTAACTCATGTTAGTAATTTCCGTCCTGTAAAACGAACCCAAGATGTTATTGAAATTTTCAATAAAATTCAAAAAGAAGTTCCTTCAAAATTATTAATGGTAGGTGATGGTCCTGAGCGTTTAAAAGCTGAAAATTTAGCTAAAAAACTAAATATTGAAGACAAAGTGTTGTTTTTAGGAAATAGTAATGAAGTAGCTAAAATATTATGTTATTCTGATGTTTTTTTATTGCCTTCAGAAACTGAAAGCTTTGGTTTAGCAGCTTTAGAAGCAATGGCAGCTAGTACAGCTGTTATTTCAACAAATTGTGGTGGTTTACCTGAGGTGAATATCCATGGAAAAACAGGGTATTTAAGTAATTTAGGCGATGTAAACGATATGGCAACAAATGCGATTAAAATTTTAAAAAATGAAGCTATTTTAGCAGAATTTAAAGAAAACGCAAAACAACATATTAAAGTATTTTCGTTAGAAAAGATATTGCCAATGTATGAAGATATTTATAAAAAATGTTCTAAGAAATAATTCTAAGAAATAATCTGTAAAAGAGGTGTTAAGTTAAAAAAAAAATCAGCAAAATTTTCAATAGAAAAAGTTGCTGATTTTTTATATGAATCAATAAAAATAAAAAAATTATAAAAACATTTTAGCAACTTTTTCAGCCTTTCTATTTTCTGAATAATCGTAAAAACCTTCACCCGATTTTACGCCTAATTTACCTGCATTTACCATGTTTACCAATAAGGGGCAGGGTGCATATTTAGGGTTTTTAAAACCGTCGTACAATACGTTTAATATAGATAAACAAACATCTAAACCAATAAAGTCAGCTAGTTGTAACGGTCCCATTGGGTGTGCCATTCCGAGCTTCATTACCGTATCAATTTCAGCAACACCAGCAACGCCATTATATAGGGTTTCAATAGCCTCGTTAAGCATTGGCATTAAAATACGATTTGCTACAAAACCTGGGTAATCGTTTACTTTAACAGGTGTTTTACCTATTTTTTTAGATAAATCAACGGTGAAATTCAATACATCATCAGTAGTATTGTAACCGCTGATAATTTCTACCAATTTCATAATCGGCACAGGGTTCATAAAGTGCATACCAATTACTTTTTCGGGTCTGTTGGTAACCGCTGCAATTTGTGTAATAGAAATAGAAGAGGTATTGCTTGCTAAAATGGTTTTTTCAGGGCAAACTTCGTCTAATTCTTTAAATATTTTTAATTTCAACGCTAGGTTTTCGGTAGCAGCTTCTACCACTAAATCGGCATTTTGAACGCCTTTTTTGATAGAAGTATGTGTTGAAATATTTTGTAAGGTGTTTTTTTTATCTTCTTCGGATATTTTCTCTTTACCAAGCATTCGGTCTAAATTTTTGGTAATCGTAGCAATACCTTTATCTAAAGCAGTTTGAGAAATATCAATAAGTTGAACGGTGTATCCGAATTGAGCAAAGGTATGTGCAATACCATTTCCCATAGTTCCAGCTCCTATTACAGCGATGTTTTTCATGTTCTTTTGATTTTTTTAATGTGTTATATATAATGAATTTAATTACTGTCTATATGAAAACTATATGAAAACTATATGGAATTCGGTATGTTTTTCCAGCATCATTAAATACAACATAACCTTGGTTTACAATAACATTACCTCCAAAATTATTTACGATATAATCATATTTGCTGTTAGATAATTTATTACTTAAAATAGAAGAAGAATAGGTTTGAAAATTATTCATAAACATGGTAGAAGCAAAAAAAGTTTCCACATCAATATCACTGATTTTTTCTGAAAATTTAACCCTAATTTGACCAGGAAAATACCTGCTATTTTTAGCATATAAAATAGCCTCTGTAATTTTTATAGTTGGGTGTAATGGATAATCTTGGGCTGTTGTAACTGTTTTTTCTATCGTTTTTGAAGGGATGTAATTATTAAAACCACTATCAGTAACGGTTGCTTTTATACGAACCGTATAGCTTGTGTTGGGCTTTAAATTGTTTAAGTAACGGCTTAATTTAGTAGTAGAGTCATCATAATTATTTAATTCTTTTATTGATATATTATAATAAACTCTTTTGTTTTCATTATTATGAGTATAGCTAACAGGTGTCCAATAAGCGATGACTGAAGTTCCTAAATTATTACTAAAATTAAGTATTAAATCACCATTTATTTTAGGGTAAGTTATAGTTTTAAATGTAATTGTATTCGAAAAAGTTTCTGTTCCGTTATTGGCAATTGCAACTAATTTAAGCGTATATAGAGTAGCTTCTTTTAAGTCAGTAAGTGTACGGTTATCAACGAATGATAAAATATCATGTTCAATAATTTCATCATTTAAATAAAGATTATATTTAAACGAAACATCATCAGCAACGGTTGGTAGTGTCCATTGAGTTTCCGTCCAATTTGGCTGAGCTTCCCCTTTTAATGACACTGTAAAATCAGAAGGAGGTGTTCCTAAGGTTTTAAATTCAATCTTTTTAGGTATTGAATCGCCATTTTTTAGTTTGGCAATTACTTTAGCGGTATAGTATTTATTCGGTGTTAAGTTTTGTAAAAGATGTGTTGTTTCAGTAGTGTTTTCAATAAGTAAAGTTCCGTTTAAATAAATATCATAAGTAATAATATTAGCATCTAAATAATCTACCGTTGAAACATTCCAATCAATATTCGCTGCTGTTTGTGTAATATTTTTAGAAGTTAATGTCAGCTCTTGAAAACTGGTTGCAAAAGCATTAAAGCTAATTTCTTTAAATGTTTGTTTATTTTTATCAGTTGTTGCAATAACTCGTATAATATATTCCTTATAAGGAACTAAATCGGTTATTTTATAGAAGTTTCCTGCGGTATTTTCGGCAATATTCTCTTTTTTAACTTCACCATTAACATAAATGCTATAGGTTAAAGTTGCTTGATCTAAAGTTTTAGGTGTTTTCCAGGTAATAACGGCACTTTCAGAAGTTATTTTAGTGGCTAAAACATTAAAAGATAAAGGATCAGGATAGTCGGCAGTTGTAAAAGAAAATATTTTTTCAACGTTGGTATCGAAATTAGTTCTTCCGATAATTTTACCCGAATATTGAGTGTTTGGCGTTAAATTATATAATTCAAAAGAGTTCTTTTCATACCCTTTTTTAATTAATTTATCATTTAAATAAATATCAAAAACTGTTGTCGTTTTTTCTCCTGAAATACTTGAATACCATTTAAGCGTTGTGCTGTTAAATTGAATATTTTCAGCATCAATACTATTGATAGATATCGAGCGATCTTCTTGCTCTTCTTCCGAACAAGAAGTTAAGGAGCTTAAAGCTATAAAAAATAAGAAAATAAAAGATTGTATTGATAAACTAGGTGTGAAGGTTAAATTTTTTTTCATTGATATAATTAAAATTATTTAAATTAAAATAACGCCAAAAACAAGGTTTGTGTTTTATTTTTTAAAGCAGTTAATAATCATGTGAGCTACGCGTAAAGCTTCGGTTCCTTGGCGTAAAGAAACAATAGGAGTTGTTTCATTATTAATAGCATCGGCAAATGATTCTAATTCGTCTAAAATAGCATTGTTTTTAACAACGTTAGGATTGTCAAAATAAATTTGCTTTTTAACACCTTCGGCATTTTGTAAAATCATGGCAAATTCATCAGGGTTTTCAGGAACATCCTTCATTTTTACAACTTCAGATTTTTTCTCTAAAAAGTCAACAGAAATATAGGCGTCTTTTTGAAAAAACCTACTTTTACGCATGTTTTTCATTGAAATTCTGCTTGCTGTTAAATTAGCAACACAACCATTTTCAAATTCAATACGTGCATTGGCAATATCAGGGGTATCAGAAATTACGGCAATACCACTTGCGTGTACACTTTTTACTTTTGATTGTACTACAGATAAAATAATATCAATATCATGAATCATTAAATCTAATACCACAGGCACGTCGGTTCCTCGAGGATTAAATTCGGCTAATCGATGAGTTTCAATAAACATTGGTGTGTTTATCATATCTTTTGCTGCGGTAAAAGCAGGGTTAAAACGCTCTACATGCCCAACCTGTCCTTTAATATGATATTGACTTGCCAATGTTCTAATGGCTTCGGCTTCTTGTACCGTACTTGTAATTGGTTTTTCAATAAAAATATGCTTTCCTTTTTCGATAGCCTTTTTAGCGCAGTCAAAATGAGATAATGTTGGGGTAACAATATCGATAACATCTACAGCATCTATTAATTCTTCAACAGAATTAAAAAGTTTGTAGCCAAATTCTTGGGCTACTTTTTTAGCATTTTCAGTAAAAGGATCGTAAAACCCTACTAATTCATATTTTTCAGATTCTTGCAACAAACGCAAGTGAATTTTACCTAAATGACCTGCACCTAAAACTCCAGCTTTTAACATAATGTGTTTAATTTTGTGTAATTATTTTTATGTGATTATTTTTGAAATTTCAATAAAAAAACCTCTTTAAAATAACCGTATTTTTAATTTAAAAATCGCTTCGGATGTACCCAAAAAAGCAATACAAACAAAGATACAATTTTATACATATTTATTACTACTTTTGAAATGTTGAAATTAAATTATTACAGACAATTCATGTCAAGTACTATCGTATAGTATCATACATTTTTTATGCTTAAATTTTGTTGATAATTAGCGTATTACTACTGTGATATTTTTGTCATAGTATCAAATTAAATATTATATTACAAGGAATGAGAGACACCACTAAGCATCAAGGCTTAAGAAATAAGCTAGCAGTTGTTTTAGCATCAAAAGGAATTATTGATCAAAAGGTATTAAATGCAGTGCGTAAAATTCCTAGACACCTATTTATTGATAGCAGTTTTGAGGCACATGCTTATCAAGACAAAGCATTTCCTATTGCTGCCGAACAAACAATTTCACATCCATATACGGTAGCGTTTCAGTCGCAGGTTTTAGCTGTTGAAACTGGCGATAAAATACTTGAAATAGGAACAGGCTCAGGATATCAAACAGCGATGTTGTTAGAATTAAAAGCAAAAGTATATTCTATTGAGCGTCAGCATGAATTGTTTAAAAAAACATCACTTTTTTTACCTAAAATAGGCTACCGTCCAAAGCGTTTTATTTTTGGTGATGGTTATATTGGTTTATCCGAAGAAGCGCCTTTTGATAAAATTATTGTAACCGCAGGTGCACCTTTTGTGCCAAAACCCTTGTTGAGTCAATTAAAAGTAGGAGGAAGGCTGTTAATTCCTGTAGGCGATAAAGAGCAAGTAATGACTTTGTTTATTAGAAAATCAGCAAAAGAATTTGAAAAACATGAATTAGGTGATTTTAAATTTGTACCAATGTTACAAAAGAAAAACTAAAAAATCCGCCTTAAAAAAAGCGGATTTTTATGATACTTGATACATCAAATATTTATGCGGTAAGTTCAGTTGCGTCATCGGCAACAATTATTTCTAATTGCTGTTGATTTTGTTTTGTTTGCTCAGTTTTAGCCAAACCACAAGGGCTTGTGCTTCCACATGAAGTAAAACCGATAAGACTAAGCGTACAAATGGCAATAACTACTAATTTTTTCATTTTGTTTGGTTTAAAAATCTTTAAAAAATCAAAGATACATATTTCTGATTAACTCAGGTGAATCTCTCTTAGTATCAATAACGTTAAAACCTTGCATTTTATTTTGTATGCTGCTTATTAATTTTTCAGTTACAGGTTCGCCATCATTCCATTGGGTTATTGAAAGCCATTTTTGAATATCGTCTAATTGTTGCTCATATCTATGGGCTAGTATTTTATCAATATCAGGGGTGTCTTTAAAATTACCTGTATATTGATTAATAATAGTTAAGACTTTTTTAACTTCTTCAAAATTATTTTCTAATACTTCATTTCTAACAGCAATAACAAAGCAAGGCCAAGGAGTTGGGCAATCTCCTAAGCGTCTAAAAGTAGCGTTATCGACCAACGGTTTTGTGGTGAAATGCTCCCACATAAAATAATCAGCATCGCCATTTGTTAAGGCGTCAATTCCGCCCTGTAAACTACCAACAACTTTAAATTTTAATTGGTCAATATTCCAACCATTATTATGCGCATTTACAATGGCCATTAAATGAGATCCTGAACCAAAACGACTAATAGCAACCGTGGCATTTTCGAGGTCTTCAATTTTTTTAAAGGCTGAATTTGCAGCAACATGAATTCCCCAAATTAAAGGGCTTTTCACGAAAGTTTGTGTTATTTTAGACGGGTTTCCATTACTAATATCTTTAATAATTCCTTCGGTTAAAACAATAGCGATATCTACTTCTCCAGATCGTAATGCTTTACACATAGCACCTGTTCCGCCAGGGAAATCTTGCCAACGTAAATTGATATTTTGCTTGGTAAATTCTTTGTTTTTTAAAGCAACATACCACGGATAATTAAAGTGTTCTGGTACACCACCAACTTTTAAGTTTGTCATTTACGAAACTAATTTATTTAATGTGTATATAATTAAATCGGCAACTACTTTATTAGGGTTTTCACTAAAAGTACCATTTGCTCTGTTGGCAATTATCGCATTCATTGATGCCGCATTGTGTCCTAATAATTTTGATAAACCATAAATAGCAGAAGTTTCCATCTCTAAATTAGTGATTTTATTTTGCTGGTACTCAAAACTATCTATTTTATTATTTAAGGTAGCGTCTTGCAAAGCCAAACGCAATACACGCCCTTGAGGTCCGTAAAAACCTCCTGCGGTAGCAGTAATTCCTTTATAAATTTTTGCTGAGGTTAATTTATCTTCTAAAAATGTACTGTTAGCAACAATTAAAGGTGATGGTTTTTTAGCACTCCAATCGGTGTGTTTTATAAAAGCATCTTCCATTTCTGGGTGAGAAATTTCAGTTACTTGATATGAATGTAGCATTCCGTTTAAATCTAGAGCGTGAGTGCTTAGTAAAAAACTATCAACAGGAATACTTTTTTGCAAAGATCCTGAAGTTCCAATACGGGTAATATTTAACGCCGTATGCTGTTCTTTTATTTTACGTGTTTCTAAATCAATATTAACTAAGGCGTCTAATTCATTTAAAACGATGTCAATATTATCAGGACCAATACCTGTTGAAATTACGGTAAGTCGCTTGCCTTTATAAGTTCCTGTGGTGGTTTTAAACTCTCTTTTTTGTGTGGTAAACTCAATAGAATCAAAGTGTTCGGTTACTTTTTCTACACGGTTTTGATCGCCTACAAAGATAATATCAGTCGCTATATGTTCTGGTTTTAAATTTAGATGATAAATACTACCGTCAGGATTTAAAATAAGTTCAGAATTTTGAATGTTCATTTAATGTAATTTTTAATTGCGTATTTATTTTATATATAAATCGCTTTTTTTAAGGGGGTGTAATATATAAAAAATAGCAGGTATTTTACTAAAGTATTTATTTAGATTGTTAGTTTTTTTTAAAAAAAGTACTGTTTTTTGTCTTTTTTTAATAAGTGAGGTTTTTTAGCCCCGATTGAAGCATTTGTTTGAGCTCCTTTTTTGATTTTTTTCAAAAAAGAGCGAGTGCGGAAAGCGGGAAATAGCTTCAAATAATTAAATTAAAAAAAAATAATTATAAAAAAAAATAGGACTGCTATTACACAGTCCTATTTTAAACATTTAGAAAAATTATGAGAAACTAAAATTAAAAATTATTGTATTTTTTCATCTAAATTAGGGTTTCCTTTTTCAGGATTGTAATAATATTGAATTACATAGTCAATATCTTCCTTTTTGTCAAAATCAGTATTTGTTCTAACAATTGATTTTATAGCCATTTTAGCAAAATGCCCATCGTGAGTTTTAAATACAAAAACCATCGGTTTTAATAATAAAAGTTCACGGTCTTGAGACGATCTAAAATACCAAGTTTCTCTAGGGTCAGCGCCACCTCTTCTAGGCAACCAGCTAATTGCTGCAGCATAGTTTTCGTAGCCCATATTTAAAGCATCTTGCTTGTAAATATGGTCTGGTAAACCAAGGGCAGAAGTACGAGTTTCAAACATGTCATTTCCTTCACAAACAGCAACATTTTGAGTTCTTGTAGGCTCGTTAGCTAATCCGATTTTTTCGCCACCACCATATTTTGAAAGTCCATTTACTAGAAAAATACGTCCTCTTATAGCAAAATCCCAAGCATCACTAGTTGCCTCTAAAGCACCTTCTTTAAAACTGAATTTTTGAAAGTCACCAGTTTGTTTTGCTGTTTGGGTTTGGTCACCAATAGCACTTGTTGTAATTTCTAAAGTTTTGGTATTTGTTTTTACTACAGGTAAATCATCTCCACTGTCTGAACATGCTGTAAAGGTTGTAAAAAGAAGTACTAAAATTGCTTTTGTTAACAGAATTCCTGTTTTTTTCATGACTATTTATTTATGATTATTTAATTAAGTTTTTTGTTTCCTGCAACAGGGTTTAAAAAATATTTGAAGGTATAATACGGGTATTTATGCCCAAGAACCTCATTCATTGTACCAGAGGTATCGCCGTTTTTATAAATATCTTCAATAGCTATTTTAGCGTAGTGTCCATTTTTAGTTTTTACCAATAAAGTACGGTTCTTTTTTACTCGAAGTGTGTGGTCAGCGTGCATTGCATAAGGGTCAAACATTCCTTTTCCGAAATCATCAATAGCCGTTTTTCCAACACCATCTTGCTTAAAAATAGCATCGGTAGGAACTACAGATATATTTTCATAATCATCTTTAATAATAGCTGCGGAGGCGTTTTTTGTTCGCATAGGTTCGTGAACACCTCCCGAGGTGTAACCTTGCGTCCATTCGCCACCATTTATAATGATAATTCTACTTGCAAATGCAATATCCCAAGAATCATCAGTTACATATTTTGCCTTTTCAAGATCAAACTTGGTATATACAAGGTCTTTGTTTTGATCTTCAGGAGAGGTAAACATGTTTTTAACATATACCGTATTGCCTTTTTTTTCAATAGTTGTAAAATCAGTAATTCGAGGGTCTAAAAAGGAAGCTTCTTCTTTTTTAGTTGGTTTTTGATCATCGCTATTACATGAAATATTTAGCATACTAGCTAAAATTGGCACTAAAAGATATTTAAATTTCATTCTATCTTTATTTAGATTAATTATATATTTGCAAATGTATTTAATTTAAACTAAAATCAAATAAAAATAATGAAAAACAAACATTTTTTTAACTTAAGAATAATATTGATAGTTGGCTTTGCTATTTTTTATTCGTGTAGTAAAAATAAAGAAGTGGTTGAAATACCTGAAAAAGACGATTATAAAAATTTATTATCGGAAGCAACTAGAATTTTTTCGCCATTGCCAGCAAACGATTATGTTTCTTTTAATGAGCTTACTAACGATAAAGTATTTTTAGGGAAATTATTATTTGAAGAAAAAAGGTTATCAAAAGATAATACGATTAGTTGTGCATCGTGTCATGATTTAGAAAATTTTGGTGCCGATACCGAAGCGGTATCAAAAGGAGTTGATGGTAAAACAGGTACTAGAAATGCGCCTACGGTATTTAATTCGAGTTTGCATATTGCTCAATTTTGGGACGGACGAGCAAAAACGGTAGAAGAACAAGCAGGAATGCCCATTTTAAATCCTGTAGAAATGGCAATGGAAAGTGAACAAGCCGTTGTTGATAAAATTAGTAAAATTGAAAAATACCAAAATTTATTTAAAAAAGCGTATCCAAATCAAGCGAATCCAATCAGTTTTGATAATTTAACAAAAGCCATTGGCGCTTTTGAGCGAACCTTATTAATGCCTTCAAAATTTGACGAATATTTAAAAGGAGATCAGCAAGCATTAAATCAGCAAGAGAAAAAAGGCTTGTTTGTTTTTATGTCTCGAGGTTGTGTTAATTGCCATGACGGCCCGGGAGTTGGTGGCGGAAAAATTAGAGGTTTTGGTAGTGATATAAGACCTTACTGGGAGCATACTAAAAGTAAAGTGATTGATAAAGGCGTGTTTTTATTAACAAATAAAGAGGTTGATTTGTATGCTTTTAAAGTGCCATCGTTACGAAATGTAGCAAAAACAGCGCCTTATTTTCATGACGGAAGTGTTGCTGAATTAGAAGATGCCATCAGAATAATGGGGAAAGTTCAGTTAGACAAAGATTTAGAAGCATCGGATATTAAGAGTATAAAAGCATTTTTAGAAACTCTTACTTCAGATAAAGAAAATTTATAAAAAGTATTTGTTTTCTTTGATATTTATTTGAAGCAATTTCCCGCTTTCCGCACTCGCTCTTTTTTGAAAAAAATCAAAAAAGGAGCTCAAACAAATGCTTCAATCGGGGCTAGGGGGTTTTGCTACAAAGAAAATTTTAAACTTAAAAGATAATTAGAATTTGTTTCAATTTCATCTGAAAAAATATAGTGGCAAAAAACGACGGCAAATCAGGATGTGAAACTGAACTAAATTCAGTTTGACGCATTTTTATTTTTAAAACAAGGGTTTTAAACCCTTGCCATACTATTTTGATGTTACAAAATTTTTTGGAGGCTAGGCTCTTAAAATAAAAAAAAGTGTTAGAATTTGTAAATTCTAACACTTTTTTTTATGATTTAGATTAACCTCCAACACGTTTAACGTTAAAGCCTTTATCTTTTAAAATTTGCATGATTTTATCACGATAATCACCTTGGATAATTATTTTATCATCCTTAAAACTACCACCAACACTAAGTTTGGTTTTAATCTCTTTGGCTAATTTTTTAAAATCTTCGGTAGCGCCGGTATAGCCATCTAAAATAGTAGTAGGTTTTCCTTTGCGTTTTTCATACTTACAAAGTATCGGGTCGTCTTGTAGCCAAATTGCTGACTTTTTTTCAACCTTTACTTCGCTTTCTTGATGATCGGGAAATAAGTTTTTTAATTGATCTTTAAAATCCATGCTTGTTTATATTGTTGTTTTTTTGGCTTATTTTTTTAAGCCTAATTCACGTAGGCGTTCGTCTAAAAATTCACCAGCGGTAATATCTTCAAATTGTTTTGGGTTTTGCTGGTCAATACAATTTTCTAAAACATCTAATTTCATATCAGAAACAGGGTGCATAAAAAATGGAATTGAATAACGCGATGTTCCCCATAATTCTTTCGGCGGATTGGTTACTCGATGTATGGTTGATTTTAATTTATTATTACTATGGCGCGACAACATATCACCCACATTAATCATCAATTCATCAGGTTGCGCAACGGCATCAAGCCAATCACCATTATTGTTTTGAACTTGCAATCCTTTTCCTTGCGCACCCATTAATAAGGTAATTAAATTAATATCGCCATGAGCAGCTGCTCTTTCAGCACCTTTAGGTTCGCTTTGAATAGGCGGGTAGTGGATAGGACGCAAAATACTGTTTCCATCTTTAATGAAATTATCAAAGTAAGTTTCCTCTAAATCTAAATGTAACGCCAATGAACGTAGCACATATTTGGCTGTTTTCTCTAGCATTTGATAGGTTTTTTTACCTATTTCATTAAACTTAGCAAGTTCTTCAACGTTTACATTTTCAGGATATTCTTTAGCGTATTTAGATGCCGCATCTACATACTGCCCAAAATGCCAGAATTCTTTTAAATCGCCTTCTTTTTTTCCTTTAGCACTTTCTTTTCCAAAAGAAATATAACCTCTTTGTCCGCCAATACCAGGAATTTCATATTTCTCTTTTATCTCGGTTGGTAAATCGAAAAAGTTTTTAATTTCAGTATATAAATTATCAACTAACTCATCATCTAAAAAATGACCTTTTAAAGCTACAAAACCGATGTTTTGATAAGCGTCACCAATTTCATTGATAAATTTTTGTTTTCTATTTTTATCTTCAGATAAAAAATCTGCTAAATTTACGCTTGGAATTTTATTCATTGTTAATAAGTTTAATGATTACAAGGTGTAAAGGTAGTAAAAATAAGGCTTAGTAGCTTAAATTAGTTATTAACAAAAGGAATAAAGTAGGAAATGCTGTAATTAAACCCAAAACCAGTATTGCTTTCAAAAACACGATTGAAGCCTGGGGCATATAATGTTTTAAAGTTTTTTTGATCGTTTAAGTGAAGCATTACCTTATAAGAAACGCCTGCGCTTAAAAATAAGTTTTTAAATGTTTCTACTTTAATACCTAGTTGAATTTCAGTCCAATGTGCGGTAAGCCCTGTTTCTGTAATCGGTTTTTTTATAGTGTTTGAAGGAAAATAAGGCGTGCCAACATTTGTTTTATAGCTATTTAAAGTTTGATCAAAAAGCGCCGCAGCATACCTAAAGCCAACATAAATTTCGTTATTCATGTCTAGCCAATTTTTATAGGCATTGTAGTTAGCACCAAGCCGAATAAAATTTCCTTTGGCGGTTGAACAGGTAAAGTCTTCAAAGCTAATTTCTTCTTCGTAGCCTACTTCGGCGGCTACATACCAATTTTTAGAAACACGATAATCACCTACAAATTCTAAACCACTGTAACTTTTGTCAACAATTGCTAATGCGGGTTTGCTGATATCAACACCTAAACGTAAACCTGTACGTGTTTTATAGGTTAGCGTGTCTTTTTTTATTTCAGATGATGCTGTTTTCTGAGAAAAACCATTTACAGAAACAAATAGTAAATAGCTACTAATAATATACTTGTACATGTGCTTTTGTTTGATTGTCAATAGTCGTAATTTCAGAAGTTGATATGTTATCAATCCAACCTGTATGCTTTAAATTTACATCATTAAAAATAACTTTATAGCCACACGAACGAGAAACATAAGCTTGTTCGGGCTTATAATTTATAGTTAATGTCGCTATTTTGTTATTGATTGCTAAATTATCGGTAGCATTCATTTTTAAGGTATAAACAGTTTGGGTAGCCAAACTGTTTAAAGGGATATTTATTGAATCAGCTTCTTTATTTACAAAAAGACTGTCTTTACCTTGTGCTATAATAGAAAAACGGGTAACCTTCTTTTTTTTAGAAGTATCTTTTTTATCATAAAAACGCAACACTAAGTTAGGTGTTACAGGGTTTTGAATACAGAAATCATCTTTTTCACAAGCTGAAAATCCTATAAAACAACTACACAAAAGAAGGATATATTTTTTCATTTAATAATTAATAAGGTAAAAGGTTTATTTTTCGAATAAAACAACAGTTTCTATATGTGCTGTGTGCGGAAACTGATCTACTAAACTAATCTTTTTTAGTTTATAACCAGCGTTCATTAATTCTTCAGTATCACGAGCCTGTGTTGCAGGATTACAAGAAACATAGACCATTCTGTCGGCATTTAAGCGGATGATTTTACGCAATGTTTTCGGAGCAATACCAGCACGAGCAGGATCTAAAATAATGGTTTTAATTTTATTTTGATACTGCGGATGTTCATATAAAAATTTACCAACATCGGCAGCATAAAATTGTAAGCCTTCAATGTTATTTCGTTTGGCATTTTCTTTGGCATCTTCAATTGCAGAGGCTACAATATCAACTCCAACTATTTTGGCATTTTCACTTCTTGATGCTAAAATTTGCCCGATAGTTCCTGTTCCACAGAATAAATCCATTACAACGGTGTTGTCAATAGCTTCTTTGTTTTCTAAAGCATAATCAACTACTTTGGTGTATAGTTTTTCTGCCGATTTAGGATTCGTTTGAAAAAAGCTTTTCATGCTAATTTCAAAATTTAAACCTAATAATTCTTCCACAATTTTATCTTTACCAGTAATAAGCTCAATACTTCCTGATGTTGCAATGGTTCTATCGCCAACTTCATCGTTAATTGTGTGTAGTAATCCTGCTAAACGATCTCCAAAAATATCTTTTAATAAACTCACAAAAGCGGGCATGTCAAATTTTGGTAAATCAGCAGAAGTAGTTACTAAATTAAATAATAATTCGTTGGTTTTGTACGATTTACGTACTACGAAATATCGGAAGAAACCTTCTCTTTTTGGTCCGTGCCAAGGCGCTAAACCTGTTTTTTCACAGTATTCACGAATTATTTTTAAGCTGTCTTCAACTTGGGTGTCAAATAAACCAGAATCTTTGTTTAGGTTATCACCCATCCACCAAGTTCCACGGCGTTTAAATCCTAAGGTAAAAAAATCGGCATCGGTTTTGTTAACTCTATCATATCCAATTGCTGAAAAACCATATTCCATTTTATTTCTGTAGTGAAATACGTTTGGAGAGCTGATAAATTCATCAAATAAGTCTTCAATATTTTCAACTTTACCAATCCTTTTAAATAACGATAAGGTACTTTCTTTTTTATATTGATGTTGTAATTCAATGGGTAATTGAATATAAGGTGCTCCTGGAATGTCTTGAAAAGGCAGGGCAACTTCATCTTTTGACGCTTCTAAAACATCAATTAATTTTGCTTCGGCATATTTTTTACTCGATTTGCTAATTTGTGCTTTTACCAATTGACCTGGTAACGTATTAGGTACAAAAACAACAAAACTACCTTCTTCGGATTTTATTCTTGCGATTCCTTTTCCTCCAAAAGCATAATCTTCAATTCTTAATTCTAAAACTTGATTCTTTCTTACAAATTTATTTCGTTCTCTACGTGGCATCTTCTGTTATGTATAAGTTTGCAAAATTATGAAAAGTTATGGATTGATTGCACAAAAAAGGCTACTCATTTGAGTAGCCTTTTATATAAAATAACGAAATTCTTATTGTTTTACTTCTTGTTTCGCTTCTTTAATCATTTGTTGGTTAGCTACAATAGCAAATTCAACACGCCTGTTTTTACTTCTTCCTTCTTTTGTTTGGTTAGAGGCAATTGGGTCGTTAATTCCTAAACCTTTGGTTTTAAATCGGCTTGCTGAAAGTCCTTTACTAGCTAAGTAATTTCTTACCGCATCGGCTCTTTTACCCGAAAGAGTTAGGTTGTATTCAGCCCTACCAGTACTATCGGTATAGCCATAAATTACAATATCGGTATTGTTATAGCTTTCAAAAACAGGAACTAATTTGTCTAAATTTGCTTTAGCAGCTGTTGTTAAACTCGATTTATTGGTGTTAAAGCGAACGGCACTTTCACCTAAAGTAAGCATAATTCCTTCACCAACTCTTTCTACTTCAGCTCCGGGTAAAACTTCTTTAATTTCACGGGCTTGTTTGTCCATTTTATTACCGATAGTTCCGCCGGCAACACCACCTACAACGCCTCCTAAAACAGCGCCTAGTTCTGAGTTTTTACCATTCCCTAAATTATTACCAAGAACAGCGCCTAAAATTGCGCCCGCAGTAGTACCAATTACGGCTCCTTTTTGGGTGTTATTAGCATTTTTAACAGCGCCACAAGAAGTAAGTAAACTACTTGTTAGAACTAAAACCGAAAAGCTATAAATAATTGTTTTTTTCATGATGTATTTTTTAAAAATGATGTTGTTTTTAAAAGTATGTGATTTTTACTGCTAAATGAGTGTTGTATTATTTTCTTTGAAAAGAGTAAGTGATGTTTTTAATTGCACCTGCAACGTTAATTTTATCAACTAAATCAAAACTTGTTTGTGTTAAGTTATTGATGTTTAAAACAAAGCCATTATTTACGTTTTTCGCTTTATGACTGTTGATTATTTTTAATACAAAATTTCCATCTTTGTTAATGTACCAAGTAGTTGGCGAATTAAAATCAACACAAGAAGTACTCGGGTTGTTAAGGCTCATTTGCCCTTTGTTATTGTTAGAAATAAAACTCCAATTACTTCCTACAAAACAGTTAGAATCGGCAATATTAAACGAGGTTACTTTAAATAAGTTAGCACCTGTGTAATTGACTGCGCTAATAGTCCAGTTTCCTTTTAGGATTTTTTCGGTTTTATTGTCTAGTTTGGTGTTTACCGCCGATGCGGTCGTTTTACAGCCAATAGTTGTTGAAATTGTAGCTAAAAATAGCATAAAAAGTAAGGTCTTTTTCATTTTTTTTTATAATTTGATTTAGGTTTATAAGAATTTAAGTAAGTTGTTTTTTTGATGAAAAATATGCGGTATTTATCTTCACTATAAGTAAGATACATTTGCTGCTTAAAGGTCACTTAAAAATACTTGTAAACCAATTAAAATATCCATTTTTATTTTAATAAAAAAGCACCTCAATAGAGGTGCTTTTGTAATTAGTTGATAGCCGTTGTTTTAACCTTATTTTTTATCGGCAACATCATTTGTGTTTTTGCTAAATTTATTTAATATTTTTTCCATTTGTTTACCGCCAGCCTCACGACCACCTAATCCAAAAGAAAGTACTACTGTTAATGCTACTGCGCCAAGTGTTATTCCGAACGCTAAATTGATAATATCATCAGCAATACCCATTTTACCTAATCCGATTGCTAAGAAAACTGCCAAAATAGCAACTTTAACAATACTTCCTACAAATTTATTGTCATCACTTTTCATAAAGTTTTTAGAAGCGATAGTTGCAATCCAATTTCCGATTGCTAAAATAAGTAATCCGAATAAAATATTTCCTGCAAGGTTTAAAACGGTATTCATAATTTCAGAAAGCTTGCTGAATTCTAATTTATCAATAGCAGTCATTACACCAAATAATACGATAAAAGCATATACAATATTTGAAATTAATTTTTCAACATTTGCTTTACCTGTAAAAGAATCTAAATTAGCGCTTTTTAATATTTCGTTTAAGTTTAAACTATCTAATAAATCTTTAATTAAATTACTTAAAAACTTACCACCAATAACAAAAATAATTAAGATTAATGTAGCAACTAATATTTTAGGAATTGCAGCAAAGAAAATCTCTAGCATGTTTGTTGCTGGTTCAGAAATAGATTCAATATTTAAAATATTTAAAGCGGCAATTAAAAGCGGAATAAATATAAAAATAAATACAACCTTTTTAAGGATAGTAACAATATTAATATTTTCAGGTAGGTTTAATTTTGGTGCAAATTTTTGAATTGTTCCTCCCGATAAGCCCACTAATTCAGAAACTATAGTAGCTAGCATATAACCAATATAGCCTACAAGCCCTGCGCCTACAATATTAGGAATAAATTGAGTAAACCCGTTTAATAATCCTTTAATTGGCTCTAAAACGCTTGTCATTCCTAGTTTGTCTAGAGCTAACATAAAAACAAAGATCATTATTAAATAGTATGCTAATTTTGAAATTAAGTCACCAAAACGCACTTTGCTATTGCTTAGCGTGTTATTTAAACCACTGCTGTCGCTTATTTTATCGATTAGTGTTTTTATTAATTTGGCAATTAGCCATCCTAGCACAATAATAAGTAAAGCGCTAATTGGTTTACCAAAACTGCCTGTAATTTGATTGTAAGTATTTAATATCTGATTCATAATATTTTGGTTTTTAGTTATCATTATGACCCTTATTTTTCTTTTTAGTCACTTTTATAGTTGGTTAAATAAATTTAATTTTTGTTTAATTAAAGAAAATAATTAAACAAAATATACTTGTAATATATTGATTTATAACCGCTAATTAAAACTGTAAAAGGGGGGTGTTAAAAGATAAGAATACGATGAATAAACGATGAATAATTAGAAGTTTTGTTTTTGTTAAAAAAATGTAAGACCAAGGCTTTAAAAGCTATTTAATATTTAGTAAATTGCAACTCTTTTTAGGGATGATTTCTTTCCCACGCTGAATTTTCGAAACCTCTTCGGAAGGATAAAGGTAGATAAGGAACGCTTATTTTACTTGCTTAGCGAGATTTATAAATGTTTGCATGGTAAATATGCTAAACGATGCTTTGTTTAAACCAAAGTACAAACCTAAAATTATTTTTAAAATGGCTGATTTAAAACAATTAACGTCGCAAGAAGCGATTGAATTAGAAAACAAGTACGGAGCACATAATTACCACCCGTTACCAGTAGTACTGAGTAAAGGTGAAGGTGTACACGTATGGGATGTTGAAGGAAAAAAATATTATGATTTTTTATCAGCATATTCTGCAGTAAACCAAGGGCATTGTCATCCAAGAATTGTAGATGCAATGGTAAACCAAGCAAAGACATTAACGTTAACTTCTCGTGCTTTTTATAACGATATCTTAGGGAAATATGAGAAATTTGCTACTGAACTTTTTGGTTTTGACAAATTATTACCAATGAATACTGGTGCTGAAGCTGTTGAAACGGCTTTAAAATTATGTAGAAAATGGGCTTATGAAGTAAAAGGAATTAACGAAAATGATGCGCAAATAGTTGTTTGTGAAAATAACTTTCATGGGCGTACTACTACCATTATTTCTTTTTCTAATGATCCTGTAGCTCGTAAGAACTTTGGTCCATTTACAAACGGATTTATTAAAATAGAATATAATAACTTAAAAGCTTTAGAAGAAACTTTAGAAAGCGATAAGAATATTGCTGGTTTCTTAGTAGAGCCAATTCAAGGAGAAGCGGGTGTTTACGTACCTTCAGAAGGATATTTAGCTGCGGCAAAAGCTTTGTGTGCAAAACACAATGTATTATTTATCGCTGATGAGGTTCAAACAGGAATTGCACGTACTGGTAAAATGTTAGCTATTGACCATGAAAATGTAAAAGCAGATATTTTAATTTTAGGAAAAGCGATTTCAGGAGGAGCATATCCTGTGTCTGCTGTTTTAGCTGATAACAACGTTATGGATGTTATTAAGCCAGGAAATCACGGTTCTACTTTTGGTGGTAACCCAATTGCTGCTGCTGTAGCAACGGCTGCTTTAGAAGTTATATTAGATGAGAATTTAGCGGATAATGCAGAGCGTTTAGGGCAAATTTTTAGAGCTGAATTAGCTGAATTTGCAAAAGAAAGTGATTTAGTATTGTCTGTAAGAGGAAAAGGGTTATTAAACGCTGTTTTAATTAACGATACTGAAGAAAGCTCAACTGCTTGGGATATTTGTATGAAGTTACGTGATAACGGATTATTAGCAAAACCAACACACGGAAATATTATCCGTTTTGCACCACCTTTAGTGATGACTGAAGCGCAATTAATGGATTGTATCGCTATTATTAAGAAAACTATTTCTGAGTTTAAAAAATAAGCTTCTGAAATTTTTAATATAAAAGTGAGTATATAAAAGGAACGATTTTTTAATCGTTCCTTTTTTTTTGTGCGTAATTTTTTGTATTTTTTTCTTCGGATGAAATAATTATTCAATATTGAAAGAATAAAAAATAGAGTACAAATGCCTAGCCCCGATTGAAGCATCTGTTTGAGCTCTTTTTTTGATTTTTCTTCAAAAAAAAGCGAGTGCGGAAAGCGGGAAATTGCTTCAAATAAATCTTTTGTAGTGCCTGTTTAAATTTTATATTCTGATTTGCCGCAGTTATTTGTCAATTCGAGTGATTTTAATGACTAAAAGGAATTAAAATTATATCGAGAATTTGAATTATTTTACGTTGATAAATTTGAATTTACTATTAAATAAGTTCTCGATACAATTTTTTTGAAAGAAAAAAATTACTCGAACTGACAGTTTTACTTCTGACAATTATATATTACTTCTCCATTTCATAAATATGTAAATGCTTTTTTAAAATTCCAGACGGCGTGTTTTTTGATGCGTCAAAAATTCTAGTATCACCAAATAAAATAAAACTATCTTTAGCTCTCGAAACTGCTACGTTTAAAATATTAGGTTTGTTATCTTTTTCAAAAAATAGCGTTCCTTGATCTTCGTTCGAATATACCGAACTGAATAAAATAATATTGCGTTCGGCACCTTGCAAGGCATGAACCGTACCTAATTTAATATCGTTTACTTTAAAACCTGCCTGGGTTAATGCTTGTGATAATTCTCCTTTTTGACTGGCAAAAGGCGTGATAATTCCTAAAATACTTTCAATATTTTCAACATTATAAGCCTTTTGAATTTTTTCTTTGTTTTGTTGTAGCCAGGTAATAATGGCATTTACTTCGCTAATATTACAGCGACTGTTAAATTTACGTTCGCTAATTCCTGCTACATGATACGCCATCATTGACGGGAAAATTTGATTCTCTTTCGCCTTTCCTTTCATGGGTTTTAAAATACCGTTGTAGGCGAGTTCATTACAGAAATTGATAATTTCATCGTTGCATCTTCGGTGTTCTAATAAAACCAATCCTTGTATTTTTTCTTCGGATATTACTGTTTCAAATGCACAGGCATTTTGTGCCATTTTCATAATGCTACCGCTTGAGGCTAAAAATCCTTTATTTTTTAAATATTTTTCATCTTCTTCATTTTGAAGCATATTAAGAGTGGTTAAATTTCCAATATCAATTTTTGAAGGAATAGACCAAATTGGTTCAATTTGTTTTAAATCGCCAATAACAAAGGCTTTTTTTGCCAAAGAAAACATTGGAATGCTAACCTCGGGAGTTACCTGTCCAGCTTCATCAACAATTAGAAGGTCTAAAAAATTATATAAAGGTAAATAGTCGAAATCAGGTTTTCCGTTGTCATTTTCGCCCAAAAATTGGCTGTATAAAAAATGACTCGGCGCCATATAAAAAGTGGCTACAAAACAGGGGGTTAGCATGGCTCTACGCTTCCATTTATTTTTAATAGAATTTTCGCCAGTTCCTTTTTCAGTGTTATTGTTTAGTGCGTATTTTGTAGCAATTAACCAACGAGCTTCCCAATAATGAACAGCAAATAAAAATGCTTTATGGCGTAATTCCATGTCTATTTCATCGTAAAAAAAACGAGGAGTATGATTGTTTGAATTTATTTTTTCATACTCGTTATCCCACATTTTAGCCTCTGAAATATAAGGGAATCCTTTAATACTGTTTTGAGTTTTCCAGTTTTTTAACTGCAAATTTGATTGTAAGGCGGTGTTTAAATTTGTAATACATTCTTTGATTAATAAAATGGTTTTATCAAAATCAGCACTTGTTTCTTCGGATATTTTAAAAATAGCTTCGGATGAATTATTGGCATGATTATTAGCGTTAGAAATAGTACTTTCTATTTTAAAATATTGAATTATTTTATCCGTAAAATTAGTTTTATTTATTGTTGATTTCAGGCGAGTTATTACAGTGCGCCATTCTTTTAATTTGGCAATTTTAAAGGCATCTTTTTGAATATAATCTGCTTTATTTAAAAGAATTGTATTGATAAAATTAATGCTACTTATATAATCTTTTGAAAAATTAACACCTTCAATTAAGGTGTTTTGAATGGTAATTATTTCATCTTGTAAATGGTCGCAAACATCTTCTAATGAATTGGTTTCTGTATTAAAATAATAACAGTATTTGGTTAAAAAATAATATTCAGCTTCATAGATATACTGTTCATTTTCTAAATCGCATAAAGTTCCTTCATTGCCAAACATATTTCCTTTTAAAAAATTGATGTTTTTTAATGATTTTTCATTTTTAGAATTGGAAGGTAAATAGGTTGCGTATCCGTTAAAATTAGGAATCCAACGTGCCGATAATTCTTCTAACGAACTTTTAGAATTGATAAAACTATCAATAATATTGGTAACCGCTTGGTTGTTGTTTGAACAGGCTAAAATTACTGGCGCATCTTCTCCTTGTATTGCTGCTTTTACAAATTCGGTAGCCACTACGCTTTGTAAAAGAGTGGTTTTTCCTGTTCCCGGAGGACCATTTACTGCTGTTACGGCATTTTCTTGGGATGTTAAATAAGATAATAAGGTTTTACGTTGGCTGATAGATAGCGGAAATTTATTTGACATTTGCCCTAAGTGCAAGTGATTGTAATTTAAAAAATCAGCATCGGTAATGGGATGTTTTTTATCTTTTTCATCTTTGGCAAAAGGGTCAATTATTTTTGATAAAACAGGTAATTCATCCTTGTATTCTTCTTCTTTTAAGAGGTTTTCATATAAAAAAAGAATGCTTTTTGCTGTAGAAATTTTTGAACTAATAGCAAAATAGGTCAATTGATATTGCGTGTTGTATTTTTCTACTTGATAGTTTTGTAAACTATTTGTAGTAATTTGTGAAAACACATCATTTATATATGCCCAATATTCCGCCCAAGATACCGTTTCGTCTTCATAATCAGTTTGAGGAGCTTCTATATCTTTTGCATCTAAAACGGTATCAATTTCAGAAAAAATAAAATCATTTTTAATATCGGCAATCGGTGTTAAATAATTACGGACAATTAACGGAAATAATTCTTTAGGAGCTTTTAATTCTCCCGAACGGTTTACTGTGGCAATTATCCAAAACGGATAAATATCTTTTGGTTTGTGTTTTAAATTATCGTTAGAATTATCGGTTTGATATGTTAAATGAAAAGGAGATAAAACTATTTTTGTTTGTGCTACTTTGTACCATTTAGGGTCGTCTTTTTTACGAATTCCTTTTATTCGGTTAATTCGTCTTTCTTCGATATCCAACAATTCATTGGCTTGTTTTGTGTTGATAATCGCATTGCTTAAATCAGTTGTTTCTTGTTGAAATAAGTTTTTTATTTTATCAATATCAATGGCTAAGTTTTCGCTATCAGATAAACTATTTTTATAATATTGTAACCAAGTTTTTTCGTTTTTCATGCCTGTGAAGAAGTGCGTAGTTTATAAATTCTGTACTAAAATAGTTCACAAAATTACATTAATTTTTTATCATCAAAAAACGGGTGGGGGTAGAGACACGATGCCTCGCGTCTTTTTTTATGGCGTCTTTTTTGAGGATTAATATTTTTGATGATATTTATTATGTTTTGAAAATTATTATGTGAGACGCGATAAATCGCGTCTGTACTAGATTAAAAATTTAAGCATAAAAAAAGCAACTTATTTTATAATAAGTTGCTTTTTATCAAAAATAATAATATTTATTGATTCTGTAATTCGTTTAATCTTTCTAGCATTAACTCTTCATTTCCTATAGCATCCCATCCGATTAATGAAAATACATATACAATACAAAGAACATAAAGAACATTAAGTACAATACCAATAATTCCTAGTATTTTACCTGCGCTTGCATTTTTAACACCCGTATATTGTTCTGGGTTTTCAGCATCTAATTTTACGGCTTTATTTCCTAAAATAACGGCAGTGATTCCTAAGGGTAACCCTATAATTCCGTAAAAACAACAGGTTAAAATTGATAAAATCCCTAAGACTAAAGCAACGGTTGCGTTTGGTAAATTTTCTTGATCCATATAGTTTCTTTTTTTAAAATAGTTGATTCATTTTCATAACATAACTGATTACTATAATAAGCACATTTATTACAGCTAAAATACGAATTGTTTTTTGAGCATTTTTAACATCAAAAAAGAAGTTGATAACAAGTACTAAGGCTAGTAATAAAAGCGTGTAAATAGCAGGGTATATTTTAAAGGCAGCGGTAAATTCGCCTTGTATAATAAAGCTTAAAGCCCGCTGAATACCACAGCCTAAACAATCAATTCCGAAGAATTTTTTGTTTAGGCAAGGCAACATATAGTTTTCTAATTGTAAAAACATTTTTATTTAAACATATCCATTCCTGGAATGTTTGGCATACCATCTTTAGCGGCAACAGCTAATTCGTGTTCGTTAATTTGTCCTGCTCTTTTTAATGCCTTATTTAAGGTTAAAATTAAATAATCTTCTAACTCTTCCTTATCTTCTAATAAAGATTCGTGAATTGAAATTGCTTTAATTTCATTGTTAGCTGTTACTGTAATTTTTAAACTTCCGCTATCGGTTGCTTCGTCAATTAAAACGGTGTTTAACCTCTTTTTTGTAGCTTCTACATTTTTTTGAGCATCTTTAATTTTACTCATCATTCCTGAAATATCTCCAAACATTTGTTTTCTATTTAATGGTTTATAGTAATAGCAAAAATAGTACTTTCACAAGCAAATTAATAATTTAATTTATCCGAAGAAAAAGGGAAATAATAAGACAATAATTTAACTAATTTTAACTAAAATGAAAAAAAACATACCGTATATCATTGCTTTTAGCCTTATTTTTGTTGGTTGCAAAACCAAAGACATGAATAAAAATAATATAAAAAATAATCAAGAAAATAGTACTGCTCCAATTGCTGATAAGCAACCAAAAACCTTAGAAAAGCACGGAGATATACGTACCGACGATTATTTTTGGATGCGTTTAACAGATGCGCAAAAAAATGCAGAAGTTAAAGACGCACAAACTCAAAAAGTGTACGATTATTTAACTGATGAAAATACCTTTTACGAGCAAAAAATAAAGCATACCAAGGGTTTTCAAGAAGAATTATTTGAGGAAATGAAAGGGCGTATTAAAGAAGATGACCAATCTGTACCTTATAAAAGTAATGGTTATTTTTATATTACACGCTACGAAAAAGGACAGCAATATCCTATTCACAGTCGTAAAAAGGAAACTTTAGAGGCTGATGAACAAATTATGTTCAACGTAAATAATGAAGCGAAAGGATATGATTATTTTCAATTAGGAGGTTTAAGTATTTCTCCTGATAATAAATTAACAACCTTTGCCACCGATACGGTAAGTCGTCGTCAATATAGTATCAAAATAAAAAATTTAGAAACAGGTGAAATTTATCCTGATAAAATAGAAAATACTACGGGTGGGGCTGTTTGGGCAAACGATAATAAAACAATTTTTTACACTAAAAAAGATCCTGAAACCTTACGTAGCTCTCAAATTTACAAACATATTTTAGGAACTGATACAGCTGATGATGTATTAATTTTTGAAGAAAAAGATGAAACTTTTGGTGCTTTTATCACCAAAACAAAATCGAAGAAATACCTAGTAATGGGTTCTTATAGTACGGTTTCTAACGAATATCAGGTTTTAGAGGCCGATAATCCTAACGGAACTTTTAGAATGATTCAACCTCGTGAGCGTGATTTAGAATATGATATTGCACATTACCAAGATCATTTTTATATCAAAACAAATAAAGATGGCGCAACGAATTTTAAGTTGATGAAAACTCCAGAAAATAAAACAACCAAAGAAAACTGGGTGGATGTAATTCCGCATAGAGAAGATACTTTATTTGAAGATTTTTCAATTTTTAAAGAGTATTTAGTTTTAGAGGAAAGAACCAACGGTTTAAATAAAATTCGTATTAAACGTTGGGATAATACCGAAGATTATTATTTACCTTTTTCGGAAGAAACCTATTCGGCAGGAGTACACGGAAATCCAGACTTTGATACTGATGTAATTCGTTATTCATATAATTCAATGACTACGCCAAGTTCTGTGATTGATTTTAATATGAGAGATCAATCCAAAGAAATTAAAAAAGAACAAGAGGTTCTAGGTGGGAAGTTTGATAAAAATAATTATGTAAGTCAGCGTATTTGGGTAACAGCTCGTGATGGTAAAAAAGTGGCGTTGTCAATTGTACATCATAAAAATACCAAGCTTACCAAAGATACCCCAATTTTACAATATGCGTACGGTTCTTATGGGCATACAATTTCTGACGGATTTTCAACAACACGTTTAAGTTTGTTAGATAGAGGCTTTGTATATGCCTTGGCACATATTCGAGGAAGTGAGTATTTAGGACGCGCTTGGTATGAAGATGGTAAAATGCTAACCAAGCAAAATACGTTTAACGATTTTGTAGATTGTTCTAAGTATTTAATAGATAATAATTATACATCGCCAAAGCATTTATATGCCATGGGTGGTTCTGCGGGTGGTTTATTAATGGGAGCAATTATTAATATGAATCCTGAATTATATAACGGAATTATAGCTGCTGTTCCTTTTGTAGATGTTATTTCGACCATGTTAGACGATACCATTCCATTAACCACAGGTGAATATGACGAGTGGGGAAATCCGAATGATAAAGAATATTATGAGTATATGAAATCGTATTCTCCTTATGACCAAGTAGCTCCGAAGGCATACCCGAATATGTTAATTACTACAGGACTACACGATAGTCAAGTACAATATTGGGAGCCTGCAAAATGGATTGCTAAGCTTAGAGATGTAAAAACAAACGATAATTTATTATTTCTACATACCAACATGGATGCAGGTCATGGAGGTGCTTCTGGTAGGTTTGATGCCTTAAAAGAAATAGCAGAAGAATATAGCTTCTTTTTAATGTTAGAGGATAAGTTAGAAAAATAATGATACTTTTGTAGCTAATTTAGTGCAAGCGTCATTGTAAGAAGTCAATTTTTATATTTTTAGAATGACTTTTACAATGACGCTTTATTATTAAGAGAACAATGAACAGACACAAAGGAATTACCAATTCAATTTTAGATTTAATAGGGCAAACCCCTATGGTAAGGTTAGCCAAAATAACAAAAAACTTTTTAGGAACGTATTACGCCAAAGTAGAAGCTTTTAACCCGGGGCATTCGGCAAAAGATAGAATTGCGTTGCATATTATTGAAAGTGCCGAGAAAAAAGGTATCTTAAAAAAAGGAGATACAATTGTTGAAACAACTTCAGGAAACACCGGTTTTTCATTAGCGATGATTAGTGTTATTAAAGGCTATAAATGTATTTTAGCGGTAAGCGATAAATCATCACAAGATAAAATTGATATGTTAAAATCAATGGGGGCTGAGGTACATGTTTGTCCTGCAAATGTTCCTGCGGATGATGCTCGTTCGTATTACGAAGTAGCAAAAAGATTACATAAAGAAAATCCAGGGTCTATTTATATCAATCAATATTTCAATGAGCTGAATATAGAAGCACATTATAAAAGTACAGGTCCTGAAATTTGGAAACAAACGAAAGGAAAGGTAACACACGTAGTTATTGCAAGCGGAACAGGCGGAACGATTTCGGGTACAGGGAAGTATTTGAAAGAGAAAAATCCGAAGATAAAAGTTTTAGGAGTTGATGCCATTGGTTCTGTTTTGAAAAAATATCATGAAACAGGCGAGTTTGATGAAAATGAAATATCACCCTATAAAATTGAAGGTTTAGGGAAAAATTTAATTCCAACAGCCACGGATTTTGATGTGATTGATATTTATGAAAAAGTATCCGATAAAGATGCTGCGCTTACTGCAAGAAAATTAGTAAAAACAGAAGGATTATTCTGCGGATATACTTCTGGCGCTGTTTTACAGGCGACCGAACAATACAACGAAAAAGGATATTTTGACAAAGATAGTGTCGTTGTATTACTTTTACCCGACCACGGTTCTCGTTATATGAATAAAATATATTCGGATACTTGGATGAAAGAGCAGGGTTTTTTAGAATGTAATTCTTTCGTTGAGGTTTAAAAATAGGCTGAAATAAAATTGAACTTATTTCATAAGTGATTGAACTGTATCAATAAGTAACGAATTTGCAAATCAACCTATATTTGTAACATAATTACAAGACTTGTTTTAGCAGGTTTTTTAAAAAAAAAATAATTATGGCAAATGTAACTAAACCTATTTTTAAAGAAAAGTATGATAACTTTATCGGAGGTAAATTCGTAGCTCCTGTTAAAGGACAGTATTTTGATAATGTATCACCGGTAGATGGTAAGGTGTTTACCAAAGCTGCACGTTCAACGCAAGAAGATATTGATCTTGCTTTAGACGCAGCACATGAGGCATTTCCTTCTTGGAGTACTTCTTCAGTAACAGATCGTAGTAATATGTTATTAAAGATAGCGCAAGTAATGGAGGACAACTTCGAGTACTTAGCTACTTTAGAAACTATTGATAATGGGAAACCAATTCGTGAATCTCGTGCGGCAGATATCCCTTACTGTATTGATCATTTTCGTTATTTTGCAGGAGTTATTCGTGCAGATGAAGGAAGTATTTCTGAACACGACAAAAACACCGTTAGTATTGTATTAAACGAACCTATTGGTGTTGTTGGTGAAATTATTCCTTGGAACTTTCCAATGTTAATGTTAGCGTGGAAAATTGCTCCAGCTTTAGCAGCAGGTTGTACTGCAGTTGTTAAACCAGCAGAACAAACACCTACAAGTGTTATCGCTTTAATGGAACTTATTGGTGATATTTTACCAGCAGGTGTATTAAATATTGTAACTGGTTTTGGTGCAGAAGCTGGTGCAGCTCTAGCAACATCTAAGCGTATTGCTAAACTTTCTTTCACTGGTTCTACAGAAACAGGTCGTAAAGTTTTACACAATGCAGCTGAAAACATTATTCCTGTAACAATGGAGTTGGGTGGTAAATCTCCAAATGTATTTTTCCCATCTGTAGCAGATCATGATGATGATTTCTTTAGTAAAGCTATTGAAGGAGCATTAATGTTTGCACTTAATCAAGGAGAAATTTGTACAGCACCTTCTCGTATTTTAGTACATGAAGATATTGCTGATCAATTTATTGAAAAAATGCAAGAGCGTTTAGGAGCTATCAAAACAGGAAATCCATTAGATCCTGAAACAATGATTGGTTCTCAAGTATCGAAACCTCAGTATGATAAAATTCTTAGCTATATTAAAATTGGTAAAGAAGAAGGTGCTACTGTAATTGCTGGTGGAGAAGCAGGTAACTATAAGGGAGAGCTTTCAGAAGGATACTATATTCAACCTACTGTTTTAAAAGGAAAGAATAACATGCGTATTTTCCAAGAAGAAATTTTTGGCCCAGTTGTAGCTTTAACAACATTCAGTTCTACGGAAGAAGCTATTGCAATTGCAAACGATACTCCTTACGGATTAGGTGCTGGTGTTTGGTCTCGTGATGCTCATGAATTATATGAGGTTCCTCGTGCTATTCAGGCTGGTAGAGTTTGGGTAAATCAATATCATACTTATCCTGCTCACGCACCTTTTGGAGGGGTAAAAGAATCTGGTTTTGGTCGTGAAAACCACAAAATGGCTTTAGATCATTACCGTGTTGTAAAAAACATGCTAATTTCTTATGATAAAAAACCAATGGGATTCTTTTAAATTTAATTAAAAAACATGATATAAATGCTTCTAGAATATTCTAGAAGCATTTATTGTTTGTATCATATAAAATAGGCTGTAGAAATAAAGTGTTAGGTTATTTTTACTTGAGTTTTTTATAGCTGTTTTATTTAATGCAAAAAAAAATACAATTTTTTATAATAAAGCGTTATTCTTTTAATATAATAAAATATATTTATAGCGAATTAAAATTTTAATATTTATGAAGAAACTATTTTTTTTTGCAACATTGTTTTTTTCTGTTGCATCGTATTCTCAAATTGAATTTGTTGAAAAAACAAAAATAGATGTTGTTGGGCAAGTAGAATTTGTTTACCTAGAAAAAGTAGGTAATGAGGCGTATAATTTGTTTTATAAAAACATTAACAATACGGTAAATGAATACATTTCGTTTTCATTTAAAAATGTAGATAACGACGCCGCTAAATTACATCAAATTATTGCTAGAGGTTTTGAGGAATCTACTGGTAGTAGGTATCAAATTAAAGCAAACGGAGAAGCTGTTTACTTTAAGTATGTAAGAGAGCAAGGAATTGTTAAAATGAAAATTCAACAATACGTAAGTAGAGAGCCAGATGTTTTAACTGAATCTAAATTGTTAACCTTAGATGAGGTAAATAAGTTATTTAGTATGTAATATGGTTATTACTATTTTTAAATAGTACTGATAAAAGCCTAAGCAATTATTTGTTTAGGCTTTTTTTGATGATTCTTGTCAATTCGAGTGATTTTAATGACTAAAAGGAATTGAAATTGTATCGAGAATTTGAATTGTTTTCTGTTGGTTTATTTTGATGATAAAAAAGTTCTCGATACCTTTTTTGAAGGAAAAAAACACTCGAACTGACAGTTTTTAAGTTTTTAAGAACTTGTTTTAAATTATATTTAAATTTTCCATCCGTAAAACTGAGTTTAGCTTAAGTTTCGCATCCTTATTTTCCGTAGTTATTTCCTTTTTTTTGATGATTCTTGTCAATTCGAGTGATTTTAATGACTAAAAGGAATTGAAATTGTATCGAGAATTTGAATTGTTTTCTGTTGGTTTATTTTGATGATAAAAAAGTTCTCGATACCTTTTTTTGAAGGAAAAAAACACTCGAACTGACAGTTTTTAAGCTTTTAAGAACTTGTTTTAAATTATATTTAAATTTTCCATCCGTAAAACTGAGTTTAGCTTAAGTTTCGCATCCTTATTTTCCGTAGTTATTCACTTTTTTTGATGATTCTTGTCAATTCGAGTGATTTTAATGACTAAAAGGAATTGAAATTGTATCGAGAATTTGAATTGTTTTCTGTTGATTTATTTTGAAGGAAAAAAACACTCGAACTGACAGTTTATTTAATTTTTAAACAGGCGCTAACTAAAATTATCTTTTGAGTAGTCTTAATTTCTTTTGAAACTAAAAACCCTAGCCCCGATTGTAGCAATTGTTTGAGCTCTTTTTTGTTTTTTTTCTTCAAAAAAATAAAAAAAGCGAGTGCGGAAAGCGGGAAATTGCTTCAAATTATCTTTCGTTAGATTTTTCTTTAACTTGACTTTTTGATGAAAAAAATAGGCGTTAAGCAATTGAATTAATATACTGAATGGTTTTATTGTTAAAAATAGTTGCTTTTTCAACATTAACAACGTGTCCACATTTTTCAACAATCACTAAAGATGCTTTTAGGTGTTTTTCGACTATGTTTTTAATGCTCGGTAAGAACAAATAATCTTCTTCGCCCATAATATAAAGGGTAGGGACTTTAAGGTCATTCATTCTAAATAAACGCAATAACGGATTTATTTCAGAAGTTAGTTTAAACCATCGTAAAAATTCTTTTTGATATAATTTTTTAGCTTCATTCACAAAAAGTAATCGTGATTTTTTATGATTTTTATTCGGCATAATCACAAAGGCAAAAAGCTTGTATAATAGCATGTAAGGAACAATAGATTTACATAAGTTTCCTGCAAAAATTAAAAAACGAGAGCGTAAGTTTAGCTTGATAATCGCACCGCCCATAATCATGCTTTTTACCAAATCGGGTTTTTTTTCGGCAAGGTTTCTTATTAAAATAGTCCCTAGTGAAATGCCTACAAAATGCGATTTTGTAATTTTTAAATGATTGATGACCTCTAAAATATCATCAGTAATAGCATCAAAAGTATATTTTTTCTGAAAAGGTGTTTTTAGTATTGATTTGCTATCGCCATGACCACGTAAGTCTAAAATTAAAACATTAAAATGTTTTTTAAATTCTCGAACTTGTTTGTACCAAATAGCGCTGCTTCCACCTGCTCCGTGTACAAATGTTACCCATTGTAATGAACTTGTGTGCTCGTAAGAATAGTAATTTAACAAATTAAAAATATTTAAAATTCACGCAAAAATAATTCAATTAAACAACTTTACTGGTTAAAATTTTTATTGAATTGATTTAAAAAAATCAAATTAGGCTTCATTTTAAACAAGCAGTAACTAATAACGCGTGTTTTTAGGCTAAATTTAAGATAAATAAAGATACACTGCCTATCTTTGCGGCTTTAAAAGTTCATAAAAAAACTTCATAGATATAAATATTATGGCAATGACAGTAAAAACACAGGAAGATATTTTAGCAAAACTAAATATCTATGAGTTAAACGAAATGCAAAAAAAAGCCATTTCAGTAGTAGAAACAAACGCAAATACGGTTATATTATCGCCAACAGGAACGGGTAAAACTTTAGGGTTTTTATTACCAGCCTTGAAGTTAATTGACCCAGAAAATAAAGATATTCAGGTATTAATTTTAGTGCCATCAAGAGAATTAGCCATTCAAATAGAACAGGTAATTCGTGAAATGGGAACAGGATTTAAAGTAAATGCTGTGTACGGTGGGCGCTCAATGGCAAAAGATAAAATTGAATTAAAACACATACCAAGTATTTTAATTGGTACGCCTGGTAGAATTTTAGATCATTTTGCAAACGAACGTTTTTCTAAAGATGGTATCAAAACGTTAATTTTAGATGAATTCGATAAATCATTAGAAGTTGGTTTTGAATCTGAAATGAGAGGAATTATCAATCAATTACCAAATCTGAAAAAACGTATTTTAACTTCTGCAACGCAAGAAACAGAAATTCCACAATTTGTAGGTTTAACCAAACCAACGGTATTAAATTATTTAACAGGAAAAAAATCAAGACAATTAACTTTAAAAACAGTTGTTTCTCCTATTAAAAACAAAAATAAAACCTTACATGAATTATTACAACATGTAGGAAATCAGCAAGGAATTATTTTTTGTAACTTAAAAGATAGCATCAATCACGTAAGCGAATTTTTAGAAAAAAATAAAATTGCACACAGTTGTTTTTCTGGAGGAATGGAACAAAGAGATCGTGAGCGTTCATTAATAAAATTCAGAAACGGAACAAGTCAAGTATTAATTGCAACCGATTTAGCGGCAAGAGGTATTGATATTCCTGAAATGAAATATATTATTCATTACGAATTACCAGAAAGAATTGAGGAATTTACGCATAGAAATGGTAGAACTGCACGTGTAAATGAAAAAGGAACAGCATATATTTTAAAATGGCAGAAAGAAAATTTACCAGACTTTCTTAAAAATATTCCTAATGAAGATATTTCTCAGAAACAAAAAATAAAAGCGCATTATTGGGAAACGTTGTTTATTTCAGGAGGAAGAAAAGATAAAATATCAAAAGGAGATATTGCAGGGTTATTCTTTAAAAAAGGAAACTTAACAAAAGAACAATTAGGAGTTATTGAATTAAAGCAAGATTGTGCTTTTATCGCAGTTCCTGTAAGTGAAGCAAAAAAATTAATTGAAGAATTAAATAATACGCGTTTAAAAAATAAAAAAGTACGTATTACTTTGGCTTAATAATTAATCAAAAATAATAAAAAAGGCTATTTCTTAAATTTAAGAAATAGCCTTTTTTATTATAAATTAATTACAGAATAACGATTAAAGCTTTTTTTCATTACTTAAAATTTCTTTTACAGCTAGTTGATATTTTTTCTGATTTCCAGCTTTTTTAATCTGTTTGTAGGTTTTCTGCGGATTATCAAATGACTTCGAAAAATACTCCCAAAAACCTAACATTTTCATTTTTATAGGTGTTGGTCCCGATAAAGCTTCGTCATATTGCTGATAAATTTCATTATGAAAAGCTTCAAAAATTTTCCATCTATCTTCAGGATATTCCGTGGTATTGTCTTTAATCATTTGTGGTAAAAACGGATCGGCAATTAAACCACGCCCAATCATAAAATGACTAATACTAGGAAAACGCTCTTGCATCGCTTTAAAACCAGCAACATTAGTAATATCTCCGTTGTAATATAATTGATGTTTAGCAACATCAATACATTTTTGAAAAGCATCTAAATCAACACCGCCTTTGTATAATTGCTTTCCTATACGTGCATGAATGGCGATGTTTTTTAAAGGATATTTATCTAAAATAGGGAAGGAGTTTAAAATCTCCTCACTATTTTCATAACCCATTCGCATTTTCATTGACACTAAAATATCCGATTCGTTGTGTGCTTTGTGTAAAACTTCGTCAATTTTAGCAGGATTACAAATTAATCCAGAACCCATTCCCGATTTTGTAACCATCGGATACGGGCAACCTAAATTCCAGTTTAATTCTTTGTAACCTAAACTTTGTACATATTTAGCAACGAATAAAAATTCATCAGGATCATTAGTAATAACCTGAGGAATAACGGTTAACGTATTGTTGTTTTCGGGTAATAAATCACGCTTATAGCTCGATTTTATAACCATTTTGCCATTCAATCGAATATATGGCGCATAATAGGTATCAATACCACCAAAATATTTATGTTGTGCATTTCTAAATCTAAAATCGGTAAAACCTTGTAATGGTGATGAAAGTAACGTAAAACTCATGTAAAATTTCTGATGTTTAATAAGTCACAAAGATAACTTACTTATCCTTGATTTTTTACGCTTAAACTTTATACTTTTGAAAGTATACTTTTAAAATAAAGATTAGAAACATAATCTGTATTAAATCTGCATGAAAAATTTACATGAACACACTTTTTAACTTTTTAAAACAGTATCAATTTAAAAAACTGGTTATTAGCATTTTTTCATTGATAACAATACTATATTATTTTTGTTTACCACAACAATTATTTTTAGTGCCAACATCAACCGTTGTAACTGCAAAAAACAATGAATTATTAGGAGCTGTTATTGCAAAAGATGGGCAATGGCGATTTCCTGAATTAGACTCCGTACCTAAAAAATTTGAAGCCTGTATTTTACAATTTGAAGACGCTCATTTTTATCAGCATTTTGGTTTCAATCCAATATCAATAGGAAAATCTTTTATTGAAAATATCAAAGCAAAACGAGTAATTAGAGGCGGAAGTACGCTTACACAACAAGTAATTCGATTATCAAGAAAAAATAAAAGTAGGTCTTATATCGAGAAAATAAAAGAACTCGTTTTAGCAACTCGATTAGAATTTAGATATTCAAAAGAAAATATTATAAAGTTATATGCTTCTCACGCTCCTTTCGGGGGAAATGTCGTTGGCTTAGAAATGGCTTCTTGGCGCTATTTCGGATTACAACCACATCAATTATCATGGGCAGAAACAGCAACTTTAGCTGTATTACCAAATGCACCTTCGTTAATTTATCCAGGGAAAAATCAACAAAGATTAAAAGAAAAACGAAATAGATTACTTAAAAAATTATATCAACAGAAAATTATAGATAAAATAACCTATCAATTAGCATTAGAAGAAACCTTGCCTCAAAAACCTTACGGATTACCAAACTTAGCACCACACTTTGTGCAAGAAATAGCTAAAAAACACCAAGGAAAATATATACAAAGCTCTTTAGATATCCATTTACAAAAACAGGTAAATAACTTGGTAAAACAGCACTATTTACATCAAAAACAGAATGAAGTATATAATATGTCTGTAGTAGTTTTAGATGTTGCTACCAGAAAAGTCATAAGTTATGTAGGTAATTCGCCAACGGATAAAGCGCATCAAAAAGATGTAAACAATGTTATTTCGGCACGAAGTACGGGAAGTACTTTAAAACCTTTTTTATATGCACAAATGTTGCAATCAGGAGGTGTTTTACCCACGCAATTAGTGGCTGATATTCCTATTGAAATAGCGGGTTATACCCCCAAAAATTACGATTTAACTTTTGATGGTGCCGTTCCTGCCAACCAAGCCTTAACCCGTTCTTTAAATATTCCATCGGTTTTAATGTTAAAATCATACGGATTAGAAAAATTCAGAGAAAATTTAAAAGCGTATCATATTAATGACATCGATAAATCGGCAGATTATTATGGATTATCGTTAATTTTAGGTGGAGCAGAAGCGAGTTTGTGGGATTTGTGTAAAACATTTGCAAGCTATGCGAGTATTGTAAATCATTTTGAAGCTACAAAACATCAATATTATTCAAAGGAATTTTTAGAACCGAGTTATTTAAATTCAGCTAAAATAAATTTTGGTAAAACCCAAAAAAACTACACACATATTGATGCAGGCGTAGCCTTTACAACATTAAATACTTTAACTCAAGTAAACAGACCTCTTGTCGATCAATCATGGAAATATTTTGATTCTTCTCAAAAAATAGGATGGAAAACGGGTACAAGTTTCGGCAATAAAGATGCTTGGGCAATTGGTGTAACTCCTAAATATGTTGTCGGAGTTTGGGTTGGAAATTCTGACGGAGAAGGAAGGCCTGATTTAACAGGCGTAGGAAGTGCCGCTCCTTTGCTATTTAACGTTTTTGATGTGTTGCCAAAATCAGATTGGTTTTTAGAACCTTTTGAAGCATTAATTGAAGGAGATATCTGCGAAAAAAGCGGATATTTGGCGTTGCCAATTTGTAAATCGGTTATAAAGAGAATTCCTAAAAATGGCGTAAGAGCAAAGCCTTGTCCATATCACAAGCAAATAACAGTTGATGCGTCAGAAATTTTTCAAGTAACCTCTAATTGCGAAGCTGTAAGTAATATGAAAGCGAAAACTTGGTTTGTTTTACCTCCTTTAATGGCGCATTATTACAAGCAAAAAAACGCAAATTACCGTGAATTACCAAGCTTTAAAAATGGCTGTAATGAGTTCGAAAATAATATGATGAGTTTTGTTTTTCCAACAAAATTTCGTTCTAAAATATCACTAACAAAAGGCGTTGAGAAATTAAATCCAATTATTTTAAAAGTAACTCATACTAGTGCGGATGCTGTTTTATATTGGTGTTTAGACGGTGTTTTTATAGGTAATACGACTCAATATCACGAACAGGCGATAATTCCTAAAAAAGGAAACCATAAAATTACAGTAATAGACAATCTAGGAAATGAGAAAATTTGCTTTATAGCTGTTATTTAATTTTTTTTGAAGCAATTTCCCGCTTTCCGCACTCGCTTTTTTTGTTTTTAAAAAAGAAAAACAAAAAAGAGCTCAAACAAAGCGTCAATCGGGGCTAGGCATTTGTGCTCATTTTGATAATTTGATAAATCAATAATAATTTTTGCAAACCAAGCCAATCGACTATGAATTGGTTATCGTGAGCATCTTTCAGGTGACGACAATAATCAAAATAACTTCAAATTTTAACACCTATATATATAAGGACAAAAATAAAGTAGGGGTAAACCTATGTGTCGCCAGAAAAATATATTAGTTCATAATACAATTGTTGCTAAACTTGACCCCAAAAGCCAACAGTAAAAAGTAGTGCTAAAAGACCAATTAACTGATAATCAGTAATTCGTTAAATTTATTAAAAATAAATGCATAAAAAAGCTTAAAAACACAAAAAAGAGTCGTAAGTTTGTAGTCCGTAACAGCGATGTTAGTTATCGCAGTGTTATAAACGTTCATTTAAAACATTTTTTAAAATAAGTTAAATTTAGCTTGTTTAAAACAAATTAAAAGATGTATATTTGCAACCGCTTTAAGAAATACACTAAAGCAAAACGATCAAGAAATTTCGGAATGATTTTTAATAAAAATCAGTTAGTTCAATTCTAACATTTCTACAAAAAATGATAAGTGTAACTTATCTCTGATTTTAATAAATCAGGTTCATTGAAAATATTGA
>NZ_OENA01000053.1:339032-355606 GCF_900239185.1 Tenacibaculum finnmarkense | reverse complement strand
GTCGAAACTATGAATTATTAATGGAATCTTCCGAAAATATAACCAAATTATCCGCCATAAAACTTTTATTGAATAAAATTTAAACAGGCTCTAATAATTACAACTTCTACCGTTATTCTTACCTCAGCAATATATAGCCTTATCAAAGGAAAAAAAGTAGCTTTATATTTTACAATTGCTTGGAGTTTTTATTTATCTGGAATGATTATTTACGCTTTACAAAGTTTAGGATTACTTGTTTATAATCAATTTACAGAACACATTATGCACGTGGGTACATTTTTAGAAGTTGTTTTATTATCCTTTGCTTTAGGGCACAAATATCAATTAGTTCAACAAGATAAAGAACGCCTAGAACAACAAACAAGAGCCGAATTAGAGCAATTAGTAAAAGAACAAACGCTCGAATTAGAAGCATCACTTAAAGAAAAAGAAATTCTTTTGAAAGAAATTCATCATCGGGTAAAAAACAACTTACAAATTGTAATTAGCTTGTTAGATTTACAAAAAGCATCCATTAAAGATGCCGAAAACAAAGAGGTGTTAGATCAAATTAAAGATCGAATTTATTCGATGTCTTTAATTCATCAAAAATTATATCAATCTGATAATTTATCGCACGTAAACACCAAAAGTTATATTGAAGAATTATTTTTATACATAAAAAATAGCCATAGCGATATTTCACAAAAAATAACACACGTATTGACCATCGAAAACAGAAATATATCATTAACTAAATCAGTACCTTTAGGGCTAATTATTAATGAACTATTAACCAATAGTTTTAAATATGGAATACAAAAAAATAAAGAAAATCGTATTGAAATAGCCCTTTTCTTTAAAGATGGATATTTCAATGTATTAGTTGCCGATTCGGGAGCTGGTTTTGATGAAAAAAGTAAAACACAGGCGATTACAAAATCATTAGGATTGTTTTTAATAAAATCATTAACAAAGCAATTACGTGGAACGCTAAAACGCTATTATACAGATGATTTATTTGTTACCGAAATAAAATTCCCTATATAAATAATTACTTAATTATGACTGATAAAAAAATATTAATTGTAGAAGATGAGCTAATTATTGCCGAAAATTTACGCTTTATTCTCAACGAATATGGCTATGAACATGTAACTGTTTCTAATGACGATACTGAAACGTTCGAATTGTTTGAAAAAACAACCTACGATTTGGTTTTAATGGACATTAATTTAGGCGAAATGAATACTATTGACGGCATTGATTTAATAAAAAAATTACGTCAAAAATATTCGTTTGTTTTTATGTATGTAACCGCAAATGCTGATGCCTTAACGGTAAAAAAAGCCAGTAGCACTAACCCTGTTGGTTATATTTTAAAACCATTTATTAATGCTTCCATTTATGCCAATGTAGCCATGGCTTTAAGTTTTATCAAAGAAGAAAAAAACGATAATAACCAAGCAAAGGCTGCTTTTGTTTTACATACCGAAAAAGGAATATCGCAAAAAATACCCATATCAAAAATAACCTACATTAAGGCTGATGGCGTGTATATCCATATTCACACTCTTGACAAAAACAAGTATTTTACCAGGCAATCTTTATTAGAGCTTAAGGAGTTACATCCTGATTTTTTTATCAGAATTCATAAATCTATTCTGATAAATAAAAAACATATTCAAGGATATACAAGTCAAATTATTACCATCAATGATCAAAAACTTCCACTAGGAAGAGCTTATAAACAAGATTTTTTAAAGCAGATTAGTTAATTTATTTTGCCTTATTTTTGCTTGATGAAACAGTTATTTTACCTACTATTATTTTGTTCTTTTATTTTAAATGCACAAGAAAAACACTTGCACGAAGAACCTTTAAAACAGCAACAAAACCTTCCTAAAGGATTTTCATATATAAACGATATTGCGCCTACAATTAAGCAAGAAATGCGCTATTGTTCTAAAAATAATTTTGTAGGAACTTCTATAAATGGCTACCAAGAAGCTGTACTTATAGGAAGCACAGCAATGGCAAAAGCGCTAAAAAAAGTCCAGGAGAATTTATTAAAAAAAGGATTGAGTCTTAAAATTTTTGATGCCTATCGTCCGCAAACCGCGGTAAATCATTTTGTAAAATGGGCACGTGTTATAAATGACACGTTAATGAAACAAGAGTATTATCCTACAATTAATAAACGGCATTTATTTCGAAAAGGTTTTATTGCTTCAAAATCAGGGCATTCTCGTGGTAGCACTGTTGATTTAACAATTGTTGATCTAAAAACAGGCAACGAATTAGATATGGGAAGTCCTTTTGATTTTTTCGGAATATCCTCAAATGTTTCTTATCGGAAATTGACTCAAAAACAGCAAGAAAATAGAAAACTATTACAAGTGGTAATGCAAAAATATAATTTTAGACCTTACTTTAAAGAATGGTGGCATTTTACCCTGCGTTTTGAACCTTTTGCTAAAACGTATTTTAGTTTTCCTGTTCAATAAACGATACTATTTTCTTACTATCGAAAAATATACAAAAAAGCAAAATGCCTAGCCCCGATTGCAGCAATTGTTTGAGCTCTTTTTTATTTTTTCTTTTGAAAAATAAAAAAAGCGAGTGCGAAAAGCGGGAAATTGCTTCAAATAAATATGTTTTAACCCTTTATTGAGAAATATAAAAAACGACGGCATTATATTTGTTCAGATTTATTTTGATATGATAAAACAAACAATACATTTTTTTATAGTAATTTTTGCAGTAAGTATAAGTTCGCTTGGTTTTGCACAACTTGATGCTTCTTATGGAAATAAGAAAAATAATACCGGTGCATTTGGTCGTATTCCTACTGCTGCTAAAGAGCTAAAAAAACCAACATCGTTAGATTTTAAAAATAATAACGGTTTTAAAAACGCACACAGCAAACAGCAAAAAGAATATGAAAAAAAACAAGCCAAAAGTGCTTTTGAAAATAAAGGGATTTTAACAAAAGCGAAAATTGCAGAAGAACAATATTTAAAAGCTTTTCAAAAGATAAATGGACGCTATGTGTACCCTATTATTGATCAAGATTTAGGAAGTTTTACCACAAAAGATAAAAGTGTTACCATTATTTGTAGAGATTTTCAATATCCTGATGGCGATAAAGTGACTATTTTAGTCAATAATATTCCGGTGGTTACAAACTTAATTCTTCAAAAAAGATATCAATCTTTTAAAATATCGCTAGATCAAGGAATTAATACCATAAATATTTTAGCGCTAAACCAAGGGAGTTCAGGACCAAACACTGCTGGTTTTAAAATTTATAACGCCAATGGAGCACTAATTTCGGCAAATCAATGGAACTTGGCTACAGGTGCAAAAGCGACTATTATTATTGCCAAACAAAAGCAATAATTTAAGCGGTTTTAAAAATAAAAAAACCTGTGTGTAAATTTTAACAAGAACTTTTTTAAAATTACTAAAAACTACTTACTTTTGTAGTTGCGTTTTAAGACAAGCGCAACAAACAAACTTTAAATAAACAACTAATATATAATGAATAAAATCACTAAAGAAACCTATATCAACTGGTATAGAGACATGCTTTTCTGGAGAAAGTTTGAAGATAAGTTAGCCGCTGTTTACATTCAACAGAAAGTAAGAGGGTTTTTACACTTATATAACGGTCAAGAGGCTGTTTTAGCAGGTGCATTGCACGCAATGGACTTATCTAAAGATAAAATGATTACCGCTTACCGTAACCACGTACAACCAATTGGTATGGGCGAAGACCCGAAACGTGTAATGGCAGAATTATATGGTAAAGTTACTGGTACCTCTAAGGGTATGGGTGGTTCTATGCATATTTTTTCGAAAGAACACCGTTTTTATGGTGGTCACGGAATTGTTGGTGGTCAAATTCCATTAGGAGCTGGATTAGCTTTTGGTGATAAATATAAAGGAAATGACGCTGTAACATTATGTTGTTTTGGTGATGGTGCTGCTCGTCAGGGTTCATTACACGAAACTTTTAACATGGCAATGACCTGGAAATTACCTGTAGTATTTATTGTTGAAAACAATGGGTATGCTATGGGAACTTCTGTTGAAAGAACTGCAAATCATACCGATATCTGGAAACTTGGTTTAGGATACGAAATGCCTTGTGGACCTGTTGACGGAATGAATCCTATTAAAGTTGCCGAAGCTGTAGATGAAGCTATTCAAAGAGCGCGTCGTGGTGAAGGACCAACTTTCTTAGAAATGAAAACGTACCGTTATAGAGGACACTCAATGTCGGATGCTCAACATTATCGTACAAAAGATGAAGTTGCTGAGTACCGTAAAATTGACCCTATTACGCAAGTATTAGATATCATTAAAGAAAATGAATACGCTTCTGATGATCAAATTGAAGCGATTAAAAAAGAAGTAAAAGAATCGGTAAGTGAATGTGAAAAATTTGCGGAAGATTCTCCATATCCTGAAGTAAGTCAATTACACGATATGGTATACGAACAAGAAGATTATCCATTTATAAAATCAAAGTAAACCATGGCTACAATTATAAACATGCCTCGCTTAAGCGACACAATGGAAGAAGGAGTTGTTGCTTCTTGGTTAAAAAATGTAGGTGACAGCATTGAAGAAGGTGATATTTTAGCCGAAATCGAAACTGACAAAGCTACCATGGAATTTGAATCTTTTCACGAAGGTGTTTTATTACACATCGGGGTTCAAGAAGGAGGATCTGCTCCTGTTGATACTTTATTAGCTATTATTGGTGAACAAGGGGAAGATATTACTGCTTTATTAAACGGCGGTACTGCTGCTGCAACAATTGAAGAAGCTCCTAAAGCTGAAGCTGTTGTTAATGAACAGGTCGCTGTAAAAAGTGAAGCTGTAGCAATGCCAGCAGGTGTTGTTGTAATTAACATGCCACGTTTAAGTGATACCATGGAAGAAGGAACTGTTGCTTCTTGGTTAAAAAGCGTAGGTGATACTATTGAAGAGGGTGATATTTTAGCTGAAATCGAAACTGATAAGGCTACTATGGAATTCGAATCTTTTAACGAAGGTGTTTTATTACACATCGGTGTTCAAGAAGGCGAAGCTGCTCCTGTAGATACTCTACTTGCTATTATTGGTAAACAAGGAACTGATGTGGCTACCGTACTTTCAGCTTTAAACTCAGGAAATGCAAGTGTTTCTGCGGATGTAAAATCAGAAGAAAAAACAGCTTCTAAAGAAGAGGCTACTAAAGTGACTTCTAAAGAACAAGTTAAAGTAGCTGCTGAAACAGTAACTACAACAACTTCTGGAGGTAGAATATTTGCTTCTCCTTTAGCTAAAAAAATAGCAAAAGATAAAGGGTTTAAATTAGCCGATATTAAAGGTTCTGGTGAAAACGGACGTATCGTTAAAAAGGATGTAGAAAACTACACTCCTGCTGCTGTTAAAGTTGAAGCTCCTGTAGCTGTTAAAAAAGAAAATCTTGCTAATTTTGCTATTGCAGGTGAAGAGAATACCTTAGAGGTTAAAAATTCTCAAATGCGTAAAGCAATTGCGAAAGCCTTAAAAAATTCTAAATTTGATGCGCCTCACTTCTACTTAAATATTGAAGTAGATATGGACAACGCAATGGCTTCTCGTAAAATAATCAATGCCGTTCCTGATACAAAAGTATCATTTAACGACATGGTTGTAAAAGCCTGTGCTATGGCATTAAAAAAACACCCTAATGTAAATACTAGCTGGACGGATAATACGACATTATTCCACAGTCATATTCATATTGGTGTTGCCGTGGCTGTTGATGAAGGTTTAGTTGTACCTGTTGTAAAGCATACAGATGCTTTAAGTTTAACTCAAATTGGTGCTTCAGTACGTGATTTAGCTGGTAAAGCTAGAAACAAGAAAATTTCTCCTGCCGAAATGCAAGGAAGTACTTTTACGGTTTCTAACTTAGGAATGTTTGGTATCGAAAGTTTTACTTCGATTATCAACCAGCCGAATTCTGCTATTTTATCTGTTGGTGCAATTGTACAAAAACCTGTTGTTAAAAACGGTGAAATTGTTGTTGGAAATACTATGAAATTAACTTTAGCTTGTGACCATAGAACGGTTGATGGTGCAGTTGGTGCTCAATTCTTACAAACATTAAAAACTTTTGTTGAAAACCCTGTTACAATGTTAGCATAGGTTTTTAACTTACATATTTTACTAAAAAATCCCGAGCGTTTGCTTGGGATTTTTTTATTTGAAAATATTTTTAGCCTGTATAATATGTCGTTGATTATGATAAATTACAAATCGGAAAGTATCCCCTAACCTAAATTTTAAAATAGGTAATGTTATTGCTGTTTTTGTTTTAGTTAAATCGATATTATTCGCTAACTCTAGTAAATTTAACAATTCTTTTTGAAGTTTAATAAAACGTTCTAAAACAACTTTTTTATCTAATTTTGAATAAATAGGATTCTTACTTTTAAAGGTATTCATTGTTTTCATTCCTTCTTTAGGTAACATATCTAAAGCAAATTTATTCCCTAAATATCCCGATTTAAAAACTGTTGATTTTTGATATTTAGACTTCTCTATTCTTTTTCTGATTTCATTATTATAAAATTCTGCATATAAATTCAAATGCTCTAAACATTCTAAAACAGACCACGATACTGTTGTTTTTTTATATTGCAACTCTTCCGTAGTATTATTTTTTAAAGATTCTACATACCTAATATGAGAAACTACAATTTGTTTTAATTCTGATAATAATTCTTTGGTATTAAAAAAGCTCATGTTTGAAATTTAATTCAAATATGAGCTTTTTTATAAAAGTAAATATTGATACTAATCAAGATTTTTTAATATTCTAGACAATGTTTCTGGCGCCATTCTTAAATAAGACGCAATATATTTTTGAGGTATTTCTTGAAATAATTGCGGACTTCTTTTAAAAATTCTATTAAATCTTTTTTGAGGAGAATAAGTAATCAAATCTATTTCTCTTTCTATTTGTTGATACATAAAATCATTTAAAAAAACGTTCCAAACATCCTGATATTCCTTTTTAGAGTTTATAAATCGCATATAATTTATTTTAGAAATTACTTTCAACTCACATTTTTTAAGTGCTTGAATGTAAAAAGAAGTTGGTTTTTCTGTTAAAAAACAATCAAATGCTGTAATTATTGATTCTTTATATCCAAATCTAATGGTGTGTTCTTCATTATCATCATCAATAAAAACCCGTAAACTTCCTTCTTTTACTAAATATAAATTGGTATTTAAATCTCCTTTATTGATAAGAAAATCATTTCTTTTAAGTGTTATTTCTTTATCCCATTCATCTTCTAAATTTTCTAAAAAATACTTGTATGCACTCATAAAATATAGCGATTAGATACTTTTATATTCAATTATACTTATATTCAATAATAATCAAAATTATTATTTTTCATCAAAAGGTTCGTTTATTTCTTCAAAAAATATTTATTACATCAATATTAAATCTTAATAAGAATAATTCATGTTTTTGCTTTTTTTTAACCAAAATGATTAATACTTTCGCAAAAAATACACTATCAATATTAAATCTAAATAAATTTAATGAAGAGAATTATACTATTTATCGGAATTATACTTTCAATAACAACTATTTTATCTTTTAACACTATAAATACGCCTCCTTATAAATCATTATGCGATACTGCTAATGCTAAAAATAAAAATATCATAGTTTATTTTTCTGGAAGTGATTGGTGTGCTAACTGTAATAAATTTAAAAAAGAGGTTTTAAATACTCCTGATATTAAAAAATCAATTGAAACAGATTACGTGTATCATCTAGCTGATTTTCCACAAAGAACCGAATTAACAGAAGAATTAGAAACACTAAATAATTCACTCGCTGAAAAATTAAATAATCAAGGCGTGTTTCCTTTATTAGTTATTACTGATAAAAATTTGACTATTAAAAAAGTTATAAACTTAAGCTCAAATGTTGATGAAACTTTAAAATCTTTAAAATTTAATAGATAAAATGGAACAATTAAAAGTTTTTTCTAAATCTATCGAATCAATGAAATCTACTTTAGATGTTCATATCGTAATGCCTAATAATAAAGAAGATAAAGCCAATAAATTAATTGAAGAAGCCTATGCCGAAGCACAACGATTAATACAAATTATTTCTGCTTGGGATGAAAACACAACACTTTATAAAGTAAATAAAATGGCAGGAATAGCACCTGTAAAAGTTTGTGATGAGTTGTTTCAATTAATTAAAAGAGGTGTTTATTTATCTGAAATAACAAATGGTTTATTTGATATTACCTTTGCTTCTATCGATAAAATTTGGTATTTCGATAAGCCATTAACTGAAAAACCAAGTGCCCAAAAAATTCAAAAATCTGTTAGAAACATCAACTATAAATTTATTGAATTAAATGAAGAAAATCAAAGTATCTTCATTAATAATAAAGGTACAAAAATAGAACTTGGTGCTATTGGTAAAGGTTTTATTGCTACAAAAATGAAAGAGCTTTTACAAAAATCTGGTATAAAATCGGGGCTTATAAGTGCTGGTGGAGATATGACCTCGTGGGGACAAAGCATACGTGAAGGTGGTTTTTGGAATATTGGCGTTGCAGACCCTAATAAAGAAATCAAAAATATTGCTTGGCTTCCAATTAAAAATGAATCCATTGCTACTTCTGGAAACTATGAACGTTTTGCTATTATTGACGGAAAACGGTATTCGCATATTATTCACCCTAAAACGGGGTATCCTGTTGAAGGAATAAAAAGTGTAACCGTATTAAGCCCTGATGCAGAATTGTGTGATGCTATTGCTACCACAATTTTTCTTAAAGGCGTAAAAAAAGGACTTGATTTTGTGAATCAATTTTTCGATATCAGGTGTTTTATTATTGATGACAATGAAAAAAAACATTTTTCAAAAAACTTTAAAGTAGAAATATCTTATCCAAATACTGCAAATCAAAAAGCAGTAGTTTAATCTAAATTAAATTATACAATGATTATTAAAAATGAAAGAAGATTTTATCTTCTAAGGAACACTATTACCCTATTTCTCTTGGCTATAATAAGTTATTCGTGTACAGAAAACACCGATAACAAGCCTCTTATAGAAGAAATTAAAGTAACCAAAATAGTAAGTAATACACAAAACAGACTCGAAAGAATTCAGTTTTTAAAAGGTAATAAAACAGGATATATAACAGGTCGAGCGGGTACTTTATTAAAAACAACTGATAGCGGTGAAACTTGGACTTCTTTAAATACGCCACTTGTTGACTCAAAAGTTTATGATTGGAATTCTGTTTGGTTTAACAATGAAAAAACAGGTTTTTTAGTAGGAAGAAACACCAAAAAGAAAATTACCATTTATAAAACTACTGATGGAGCAACTTCTTGGAATGAAGCCACAGTTAACGGAGGAGATATTGACAGAATGTATGACGTTGCTTTTACCAATAGCTCTACAGGATTTATGGTTGGTTATAAAGGTCAAATTTTTAAATCGACAGATACAGGTGCTACTTGGAATTTAATAACCAAAATTGATACACTAGGCATGCGAGAAGCTTGTGTAAAAAATTATGCAAAACTATATCCAGACCGTGAACCAAGTGAAAATACTGGTACGCTTTCAAATGCCCGATTATATCGTTTAAAAGTTGTTTCTGAAAATGAAATATATACTGCAGGAAGAGATGGAATTGTTTTTAAATCTATAGATGGAGGAAATAACTGGAAATATGTAAATACAGGAAATATCAATGATATTTATGATTTAAACTATATCAAAAACTCGGTTCTTATTACTTGTGGTAAAAATGGTTCGGTATCTAAAATTTACAAAGATGGAACTTATCAAGACCTTACAAATATAGCCAATACACGTTCTTTTAGAGGCATGCACTTTATTACTGAAGATGTTGGCTGGTGTGTTGGAGAGCATGGTTACATCTATAAAACAAGTAATGGCGGTAATTATTGGGGTAAAGAAATAGCACCAACAGAAAGTACCTATATTCTTAGAAGCTGTGCATTTATCAATCCTCAAATAGGAATATTTGTAGGTAATGCAGGACAAATTATTAAAATAGAAGATTCATCAACAGAAAATTTAACACAACAATAATGAAAAATATACTATATAAATTAATACTATTTACAGCAATATTAGCAGGTATGTCTTCCTGTACTTCTGTAAAAGCATATCAATCTCAATTTGTAAGTGATTATTATATGGAACAAGGACCGCTTTCTATTGAAAGTTTATCTTCTTCAGGTTTTAGTTATAGAGAAGGTGTTTCAGGTGGTGAAGGTGGTAAAGTTGGCGGAGGCTGTGGCTGTAATTAAAAATTAAAGAAAATGACGAAAATAAATAAAAAATTAACATTCGCTTTAGTTTTATCTGCCTGTATTGGTTTTGCTCAAAACACTTCTACTGTTAATCAACAAGAAGATAAAAATATTAAAGTTAGTTTGCTTGGTAATTACTACGGGCAGGATGGCGAAAGAGGTGCTCCTAATGGTGGTATTGGCTCACAAGAATTACATAGTTATACTCGAGAAGCAAAAATATTTGTACCCGTATCAAAAATTATAGATGCAAAATTTAATGCTGGAGTTGATTATTTTACTTCTGCATCCTATTTATTAATTGATAAATATCAAACCTCAGCAAGTTCAGGTAACAGCGGAGTTAGTGTTGATGAAACAAGAAAATATGGCGATGTTAGTATTGACCTTTCAATTAATGATTTTAAAATAACGCCACTTTTTGGTTACTCAGAAGAATATGATGTAAAATCTAAAACTTTTGGTTTATCAGGTTCGTATAAAAACCCTAAAAACTTATCTACATTTACCTTTAAATCTAACTTAATTATGGATAAATGGCTCTTAATATATCCTGGTGAATTTAGACCAACCGCTACTATTGATGCTCAAACTGGTGCTTCTGATAAAGGAACTAAAATAGGTGTAAATGCTGATGTTATTCAACTTACAGATGGCGAACAAGTTACTAAAGATGGCAACACTTATAATGTTGATGACAGATTAACAAGTGCTTTAGGAGTTAATTATGCTTTTAATATCAATAAACGTATGAATGCCTTAGTTGGTGTTGATGGAATATATCAAAGCGGACTACTTTCTACACCTTTTTACAGAGTCTATTTTAGAGATGGTATTCAAGATGAATATGCCAAAACAGTCGCTGTTGAAAAACTACCCAACGAACGATTAAAATTAGCAATTTACGGTAGGTACAATTATTTTGTTAACAAACTACTTATTGTTAGAACAAGTGCTAGATTATATGCTGATAACTGGGGCGTTAACTCACTTACACTAGGCGTTGATGCACCTATTAAAATTAAACCTTGGGTTTCTGTAATGCCTTTTTATAAATTTCATACACAAACTTCGGCTGATTATTTTGCAGGGTACGGACAGCATGAATTATCTGATGAATATTACACCAGTGATTTTGATTTATCTAATTTGTATTCAAATAAATTTGGAGCATCTGCCAGAATTGTTCCTTTTAAACAATTTCTTGGGATAAAATCAATCGATGTAAGATATACAAAATATTTAAGAAGTGATGGTTTATCTGCCAATTCAGTTTCTGTAGGGGCAAGTTTTGAATTTTCTAATTTTTTAAAGAAAAAAAATAAATAAAATCATGATTACATATATAAAAAACGGCGCACTAATAGCTGGAGTATTTTCAATGCTATTTTTAACTTCTTGTGTAGAAGTAACTCCTGAAACAGCCATTATTAATCCTACTGATGATACGTATATAAACACCTTGCATTCTGGTACAACATCCGATTTAAAAGATGTGCATTTTTTTGATGCCTCAAAAGGAGTCGTTGTTGGAGGTGAAGATTATTTAACAACTTCCGACGGTGGTTTAAATTGGATAAAAACAATTCCTTTTAAAACTGCTGATGATAAAATAAAAGTACGTTTTAACAAAGTAACTTTTGTCAATGATTTAAAAGGATTTATCACTGGTGATTTAGGAGAAGAATACATCCGAAGAGGTAGACTTCGTTTTAGAGCCACTGGAAATATCTTTTTAAAAACAGAAGATGGTGGTGAAACTTGGAATACTATCAATTTTTTTGATAAAGAAAAAACGTTTATAAAATCGCTTAAATTTCAAAATGAAACTACGGGTTTATTATCCGTTGTTAGAAATGAAAATGGCGAAGTTTACAAAACAACCGATGCTGGTTTAACTTGGAAATTAGTACTTTCAGATGTGAAAGCTTACGGGCATCACGGAGATAGAGATGGCTCACTTGGAATATCAGACATTACTTATGTTACCCAAAACACCGTTGTTGCCATAGGTACTCAAGGAAATGTTTACATCAGTTTAAATGCTGGTAATACTTGGACTAAAGACACTACCGCTCCAAAAGATAGAGCCTTTAAACGAGTAACATTTTTTAATGATACCGAAGGATATATTGTTGGTGGTGGAGATAGTGCTCCTAATGAAGATAAGGCAATGGTCTTTAAAATCACTTTAAATTCAGACGGAACAACTACTTATCAAGATAAAACAGACACCTATCATTCTGTCTTTTACTTTAATGGTTTATATGCTTCTGATGCTGGAAACCTATGGGTTTGTGGGCATTTAGGACAGGTTTTTGCGACTTATGACCAAGGAACTACTTGGAGTAATGAATTAACAAAAACAAACAGAGAATCTGATTTAAACGATTTAGAATTTCCTACGGATAAAATCGGTTATTTTGTGGGTGATGACGGAATTATCCTTAAAGTAAATTTAGCTGAATAATAAAAAAACAATCATTAAATCTGATAACTTTTACCTTAAAAGTTATCAGATTTTTTTTATATAATCAATATGAAATTATTAAAATACGTTTTATTAATAGGAATTTGTTTTATATCAACTATAAATCTTGTAGCCAACAACTCCCCTATTCAATCTTCTATTAAATCACCTATTGAATGGAAAACAACTGATTTAAACTTCATCAATAATAACATTGGTGATACTTTAAATTTAGTTTTTAAAGCTACTATGAAAAATGATTTTTATATGTATGCTACTGGTTTTTCATGTAGTCAAGGTCCTATTCCTACCACCTTAAAATTAACAGGAGAAGGTTTTAAAACCATTGGAAATTTAAAATCTATTGGAGCACATCCTAAATTAGATAAAGACTGGAATTGTAATATGATAATTTTTGACAAAGAAGTACTACTTAGTCAAAAAATAGTAATCACTAAAAATAATCAACTATTAAATTATAAACTAAAATATTTTACCTGTAAAACAAATGATAGTTGTATCCCTGGTAAAAAATACGGCAAAATAATTATAGGAAATCCTATTGATAAAATAGAAAGTGATATTATCTCTAAAAAAACAGCCTCTAATTCAGTAATTGATAAAGCTGTATCATCAGAAGAAAAATCATCAGAAAAAGAACAGAAAAAATCTTGGATATTGTACTTACTTACCGCTTTTATGGCAGGATTATTAACTGTTTTTATGCCTTGTATATTTCCACTAATGCCAATGACGGTAAGTTATTTTTCAAAAGGAAATAAAAGTAGGTTAGAAACCATAAAAAAAGCATTTATATACGGTTTAAGCATTGTTATTATTTATACCGCACTTGCTATTTTACCAAGTCTTCTTTTAGGTAGTGACCGCGTAAATAATTGGATAAGCACGCATTGGTTACCAAATATTTTGTTCTTTTTAGTATTCGTACTTTTTGGATTGTCTTTTTTAGGAGCTTTCGAATTAAAACTACCTTATAAATGGGCAAATAAAGCTGATAATTTATCGGAAAAAGGAGGTTATTTAGGACTTTTTTTTATGGCACTTACTCTTATTATTGTTTCTTTTTCATGCACAGGACCTTTTATCAGTAGTATTCTTATTCTTTCTTCAAAAGGAGGTATTAGTATAAAACCTTTTCTAGGGATGCTTTCGTATTCTGTAGGTTTTGCATTACCTTTTGTATTGTTAGCATTAACACCTCAATTATTATCTAAATTACCTAAATCGGGTGCTTGGATGAATACAATTAAAGTGTTTTTCGGAATATTAGAATTAGGTTTATCGCTTAAATTTTTAAGTAATATTGATTTAGTTTATGGCTGGGGATTTTTAGATAGAAGTACTTTTTTAACAATATGGGCAGTACTTAGTTTGCTTTTAGCCTTTTATTTATTAGGTTTTATTAAATTTTCTCATGATGATGATACGCCTATCAAATTATCTGTAGGTCGGTTTTTAATGGCTACTTTTATTTTATTTAGCACTATTTATTTTATAACTGGTATTTTTGATAGACCTGTAAATGCTTTGAGTGGTTTAATACCTCCTAAAGTTAATAATTATCACACAACAGCTAGTAAAAATAATTTATGTGAAACCCCTTTATATTCCAGTTATTTACATTCACCCGCAGGTTTTAATGGATATTTCGATTTAGAACAAGCCAAAAAATGTGCTAAAAAACAAGGCAAAATGCTTTTAATTGATTTTACAGGACATGGGTGTGCTAACTGCCGAAAAATGGAAGATACTATTTGGGTGCAACCTAACGTAAAATCTGAAATTGAAAGTAACTATATAGTTGTATCATTATATGTTGATGATAAACACGAATTGCCTAAAAAAGACCATTTAAAAGATTTAGCAGGCTATGATATTACCACAGTAGGTGAAAAGAATTTATTTTTAGAAAAATCATTATTTAATGAAGTTTCTCAACCGCTGTATGTTACTTATAATCCTATTACTGATAAAGCTATCAGTAAAATTGGCTATACAAATAATGTTAATGAATTTATAAATTTTTTAACTAAAAAAAATACTGATTAAAACTTAAAAACCTTCTAACCAAACTATTATTTATAACAACAAAAAACCACAAGATAATCTTGTGGTTTTTTTAGTATCAATTTTAATGTCAATTTATATCAACTATATTTTACGCATTTTATCTATTAAATAAAAATCAGCTAAAACCAAGGCGGCTAAAGCTTCTACAATTGGTACAGCTCTTGGTACAACACAAGGGTCATGACGACCTTTTCCTTTTATTTCGGTTAATTCACCATCAGAATTTATGGTTTGTTGCGTTGTCATAATCGTAGCCACAGGTTTAAAAGCTACACGAAAATACACATCCATTCCATTTGAAATTCCTCCTTGAATTCCTCCTGATAAATTAGATTCTGTTGTTCCATCTTGGTTAAAAACATCGTTGTGTTCAGAGCCTTTCATTTTAGCACCGCAAAATCCGCTACCAAATTCAAAACCTTTTACCGCATTAATTGACAACATTGCTTTTCCTAATTCGGCGTGTAATTTATGAAAAATAGGTTCTCCTAATCCAACAGGCATATTTTGAATAACACAGGTTACCGTTCCGCCAATAGTATCGCCAGCTTTTCGTATTTCATGAATTTTAGCAATCATTGTTTCTGCTGATTTTTGGTCAGGGCAGCGAACAATATTACTTTCTGTTTTAGAAAAATCTAACTCTTGATAAGGTTTATCAATAAAAATATCGCCTACCGATGAGGTAAAAGCATCAATATTAATATGTTTTATGAGTTGTTTTGCCAATGCTCCAGCAACAACCCAATTTGCAGTTTCACGTGCCGAAGTACGTCCTCCACCTCTATAGTCTCTAATTCCGTATTTTTTATCGTAGGTATAATCGGCGTGCGATGGGCGATATACATTGGTATTATGGTTGTAATCTTTACTTTTCTGATTGGTGTTTTTTATAACAAAACCAATAGAAGCACCTGTTGTTTTCCCTTCAAAAATCCCTGATAAAAACTCAACAGTATCAGGTTCTTTACGTTGGGTTACAATTTTAGATTGCCCTGGTTTACGGCGATCTAATTCTTGTTGAACAGCATCAAAATCTACGTGCATTCCTGCTGGAAAACCATCAATAACGCCACCTATTGCCGTTCCGTGTGATTCACCAAAAGTGGTTACTTTTAATATATTTCCAAATGAATTAAACATGCTTCTTTATTTTAAAACGAAAGTAATTTAAAAATTATAATTCTCTTAAAAAAAACACCAAAAACTAATCAAATATGCATAAATATAACACTAATGGTATCTTTTGTATATCTATCTAAATTTTTAAAAAAATATTTCTATTCACATAACCTACTGATAAACAATAATAAAGATTTTAAAATAGCGCTTATATAATTTTAAACTTAAAAAAAATCAATTTTTATTTTCTAGAAACAGAAAAAGGTTGTAAATTTGCAACCGCTAACAACTAATACTTGTTTAGCAGGTCTGGAGAAATGGCAGAGTGGTCGAATGCGGCGGTCTTGAAAACCGTTGTACTGCAAGGTACCGGGGGTTCGAATCCCTCTTTCTCCGCACAAAACCGAAACATTTACTTGTTTCGGTTTTTTTTTGTGGTAATTTTTATGAAAAATAAAGTAATATATTTTTACGCATTACTTTAAAAATAGAACAAATCACGAAGGTAATATTATCTAAGAGCCTG
>NZ_OENA01000053.1:186304-339027 GCF_900239185.1 Tenacibaculum finnmarkense | reverse complement strand
TTAAAAATTAAATAAAAACCAAATTCTCGTCATGCTGAATTTATTTCAGCATCGCATCAACAGGAGAACTACGGCAAATCAGGATGCGAACCTGAACTAAATTCAGGTTGACGGATTCGATTTTTCAACTATAAAATATTTTAAAATAAAAAAACAATAAAAACTTGCAATAATCAAAAAAAAGGTTGTAAATTTGCAACCGCTAACAACTAATACTTGTTTAGCAGGTCTGGAGAAATGGCAGAGTGGTCGAATGCGGCGGTCTTGAAAACCGTTGTACTGCAAGGTACCGGGGGTTCGAATCCCTCTTTCTCCGCAAAAACCGAAACATTTAGTTGTTTCGGTTTTTTTTTGTGCTTATTTTATATAGAATTTAAACCAAAAAAAAACGCTATCAATATAATTGACAACGTTTTGTTTTTCTTTTTCAAATTTCATGCGCTCTTTACATAGCAATATTCTCTTTTTACATAGCAATTTTTTTCTTCTTCAGAAATAGCAAATTTCCCCCGATTATTCGTGTATTCGTAATTTTCAGATTACTCTATTCCGTATAACCTTTTATACAAAAAAATATTCATTTTAATTCTCTTATTTTCTAACGCAAAATAATGAACAAGTGGTTTCAACAAAATGATTAAGTAAACGATAAAAATCCCTATTGTTAATTCTCCTTTCTGAATTTGCCCCAAAATAAACAACGTAAAGAATATTGCTAAAAAATAATTTATTCGATAAAACATACGTCTTGGCTTTTTTTCTTCCCAATCGTCAGGATTTTCTATAAATAATCGGTCTTCTTTACCTAAAAGAAATGCCTTTAAAACTTGGATTTTTGTTAAAAAATTTTCTTCTATAAATTTTTGTGTAAACATATTTTTAAAATTCTAAAGTGCCTCCATTAAGTAAATCATCAACGTCTTGACTGGTTACTTCTGTAGTAGCATTTGGGTTATGAAATTCATTTATTTGATTAGCCAATTGTCCTAAAGACATATTGTCAACATTATTTTTTAAGGCTAAAAAATCATCTTTATTTTTCTTAATTTCTTGCTTTAAATTTTCAAGTTTTTGGTCGTAATTTTTCAAAAACAAATCCATTACTTGTTTATTTTGTTTTTGAAGAAAATTCTTTTTTCTAGTTAAATCGTATGTTTTGATAACATCCGACAAACAAGCCAATCCTGTTAAAGCAATTTTTTGTTTTATATGAGCATCAATGGTATCAAAACGCTTGTCTTTATCCATTTTACCAACAAGCGATTTAATTATTTTTTGATGATTTTCAGCATTATTTAAAATTAATTCATCATAAATTGTATGAATATTTTCTGTTAAAAAAACCTTATTTACAACAGCGCTCATTTGATTCAGCCCTGCTTGTGTGATTAGTTGATTTTCCATATTTAAACAAGTTCTTTTGATATGTTTACTTCAAGAACTCCTTTTGATGAAATTGTAAAATCCCTAATTTGAGTTAATAAATCTTTTAAAACACTTTTATTTCCTGCTTGTTCGAAAACAGTTTTTATTTTTTTAGAATTTTGTTTTAACTCTTGTTCAACACTAGCTTGTCTGTTGGTTAATTGTTCAACAATGGTAATTTTATCTTCTTTTATTTTAGTTTCTTCAACAAGATTAGCTTGTAAATTTTTAAAATTTTCGATAAATGGCTTACAAAAAGCTGTCCAATTTTCTATTGTATGATTGTACAGTTTTTTTGATTTACTAGGAGATATTATTTTATAAACAGGATTTGGTTCAATAGGCTGTAAAGACATTAAAAAACTACGTTCTCCTTGTTGATTTCTAATGGTTTCTTTTAAATATTCTTCTTCCTGTTCGTGAAGTTCAATTTGTTCGTTTTGATCGGCTAATTCTGCTTGAATCGTTCGATGTTCTGTCATTAAATTTTGGTTGCTGTCTCTTAAATTTTTTATTTCTGTATTCGAAATAATTTGTTTGTATAAAGGAGCAATATCATTGGTTAATTTATTAACCGTTACCTGGCTGAATAATTGCAATTGAGGAATTAATTTATCTTTTAATTCTGAATAAAAATATCCTAATTTTAAAATATCATCTAAAATTATTTGAACATCGCCTTGCATTCCTTCTTTCAATTTTTCAATATCGAAATCTATTTGAGCAATTGTTTTTTTGGCTTCAGTTCTTGATTTTGCAATAGATAAACCACCTTCTATTAAAAACCCAACTGCGGCAACTCCAGCAGCAGCTTTTATATCTTGAGATTTTAAACTTCCTTTATTTGATAATTTAGTAGTTTGATCCATAAAACTATTAAATTGATTTTTCCCTGATTGAGAAATATCCGCCATATGTTGTTGATGAGAACCTTTAAAGGTTTCAACATTTTGGTCAATACAAGCAAAAAAAGTATCTAATTTAGCGTAGCTATCTTCAAAGTTTTCCCAATTAATACCAGAAACATCAAATAATTCAGGTTCTGTTACTTTTATTTGGTCTCCAAATAAATCAATTAAAAGATTTAATAAATCTTCTCGAACTAATTTTAATTTGTTTCTAGTTTTATCAAAATCATCAACTAAATTCAGATTGATGTCTTTTACAACTTCATGAGTTTCGATTATTTTAGCATATTCTTGCTTGATGTTGAAAGCGTGTTTTCTCTTCGCCTCAACTTTAGATTTCCCTGTTAAAGAAAATTCTTTTGTGGGTTTTAATGTTTCAATATTCGATTGAATAGCCTGAATATCAGAAGTTCCATCAAATTGTTTTACCAGTTGAGTTCCGTGTTCAATTAATTTAAAATCATCTAAATCTATTTCAGGATTTTGAATATCTAAAGCAGTTACACGTTGCGCGACACGGTTAGGATTAAAAACTTTATTTCGCCCATCGTTATCGTAAATATTATTTACAATCGCATTTTGAATACTAGAAGAATACGATGCTTTTACATACGCATCTTCTAAAAGTTGTTTAATATGAAGCCCTTCTTTTAAATTAATTTGTAATGTATAATTTAAATAATCAACAAGCATTCTTCTATTGATAACCTGTGAATCTACATGTAATTTCTGCGCTTTTTTTATAATCGCATCCACTATTTTAGCTTGTAGCTTATCAAGATTTGGTTTTATAATTTCTTTATGTGTCATCTATATTATATGTGTTTTAATTTTAATAAACGCCTATTTTAAACTAAAACAGGCGTTAAAATTGCTTTCATTTTAAAGATTAATTTACACTAAAAGTATTCATAGAAACATCTCCAGGTGAAATTGTAAGCCCATACATTCTACTAAAAGCGTTGATAATTTGTTGTTTTCCATCGGTTGTCCAAACCATTGTTCCAGGAGTTACCACGGTTACAGAAATTCCTGGTTCAACCCATTGCTGATCGATGTATAATTTTCTTTTTAATGTAATTTGAAATGTTGCCATAATATTTAGTTTTAATTAAGTTTATTGATTTTTAGATTTAAATTATATAATTCAGGTTTATACGTTGTTAATATTAAGTACGCACTTTTGTAGTTCTTTTTTTCCATATAATAATTATATGCTTGTCTGATAATCGTATTAATAGCCAATCCGCCAACAGTAATTTCCATATCAGTATTTTGATTTAGGAAAATTGTCAATGCTATTTTATCTGTTTTTTTCGATATCATAAGAATTGAATGACGCAATACGGCTTGATATACTTTTATCATCTTTTTTAATTTATTGGCTCACCAAATAAGTTTAGTTTTATATTTAAGTAGAATTTCCGAAAAAAGATATATTCAAAATTTTACACCGTTTTTCGGAATCTAACTCAACTTTTATTGTTTAGAACTTTTGAATAATTCAACTGCTCCCCAAATAGCTAATCCAACACCAGCTCCAATAGCTAGTGGTGCTGCTAAAGTTGTTCCTATCACAGCTGTTGCAACTGCTCCTACTGCTCCCGTAACTGCTACTCCATTGTTCATTTTGTTTTCTGCCATTTTTTTCAATTTAATTGTTTAACTTAAATTCATTACATCTTAATAACACTACAAAGATGCAACATACAAATACCTTAAAAACAATGTGTTCAGGGCTGAACAGAAAATAATTTTGTACTTAAATTTGAGGCATAAAAAAACTCCTAAGTGTATTACTTAGGAGTTTTTTTAAATAGACAATCGTCATGCTGAATTTAGTTCAGCATCGCATCAATAGGAGATCTATCGTAAATTAATGACTATATTTAAGTTCAATAATTTGATTATCAATCGTAAAATGACAATATTTATTAGAGTCCATTTTTAATTTTTTCAGATGATTTTCAGCTAATTTTGGAAATTGCAAATCATTAATAGTTAATACATTGTCTTTCACTTTAAAATAATTCGGATTTACAAAACAAGATAATTTCTTTTTAACATTATTATCAATAAAAACACTCGATTCCACTAAAGTGTTTTCAGTCAAGTATTTATTAGTGATACTTTTAATATAAACTTCTTTATCAAGGGCAGTTCTTAATGTTAAATAATAGTAATACTCTGAATTTTTAGCTAATTTTAAAGCGTTTGTTACAATACCGTCTTTGATAATAAAAGGATACGCACTTTTACCCGAAATTAAAATAAAAGCAATATTTTGTATTTCCTGATATTTATTTCCAGCAAATTTCCCAGCATCATTAACGCTTTCAACGCTTCTATTATTGATTAATAATTTAATATTTTCCGTTTCTTTTTTAAGAATAATATCCGATTTAATTTTATAATCTATTTTAAAAACTTTGTTACAAAAATCTTTTAAAAAATCACACGATTTACTACAACTAACTGATGGCAATATATTAATGTGTGAATTTGAAGAAATAATCATATTTATTTCCTTAAAATATTTATGAAAATACAAATCAACAATCGCTGAAGTATCGGCTTGTATTTTGAAGATAATTTCTTTGGTTTCTTCTTCAAAATAGAGTAAAAATTCACAATTATCATGTTCGATAAAACAGTAAATTCCGTTTACATATTTTGTAAAAGAAGGCATTTTTAAAAAATACTTAGAAAATTCATATTGAATCTGTTCAAGTATTATTTTTACAGGAAATTTATTTTCTTGCCATTTAATTTCGATAAAATCATTTAAATTACTTGAATTATTTATTTTTTTTAATTTTGATGCACTTAAAAACTCTTCATAATCATGCCCAACAAGAAGATCAATGCCTTCTAAAAAATGCTGTACGTTTTTCAAACAATTTGGATGTTCATAATCGCCAAAAAGCTCAGAAGGGATTCCTTTTTTTTCATTATCAAGTAATTCTAAACTCTCTAGATTCGGGAAAATCTCTAAAATTAAATGTAATATAGAGGCTGTAATAATTAGTTCATTATTATTTAACAGTAAATATTTTACTTTTTTATGTACTGCCTTTTGATTAAAAAAATCGTTAGTAATTAAATTATTTGACAGCTCTAAATATCCTAAGTTTTCAGGTAAATCACTAATATCAAAATATTTAATTAGATTATTACTTACATCTAAACCTTCAAGAGTGCTTGGTAAAGTATGTAAAGTATCTAATGTATTAAGTGCATTTCCGCTTACATTTAAGTCAATTAAATTTGGAAGATTAAGGTTTATTTCAGATAATTTTTGAATTGTAGTTCCAAATATTTGTAGATCCTTCAAGTTTTTTGGCAAGTATTTTATGGCATCATTATAACAATATAAAATACTTAAACTTTCCAATTGGTTTAATTTTGAAAGTATTTTAAAATCCAATTCTGAGAAATACGCCCAACCAATTGTAAACTCGGTAATGTTGGATACTTCTATTTTCTGAAATAATGTTGTCAGCCCAAAATCAGCAATATATGAGGGAAGCTTAGCGTATAGTTTTCTGATTTCATTTTCCATCAAAATCCTTTCTGAAATATTTTCATTAAAAGGATATAATCGGATATAATTCATTATCGTTTTCCATAAAGCATCGCCTTTGGGAGTTTTCCCCATTTGCAAAGGCATTAAATCTCCGCCTTGAAAGACTAAAGCGGTAACTTTTTCAGGAAGTTTTATGTTCGCAATTAACTCCATAGGAACGCCTGTAAAACTAACAACTTCTGCGGTAGTATCTATTTTAAAATTTTCAGGATTTAAATTTTTATCTAGTATTTTTTTATCTGATACATCATATAAATAATAATGATCTTTATCTTTTAGCGGATATATAAATTTTTCAGTAGATAAAATATCTTCTAATACATCTTGATTTTCTTCAATATCCATCTGAAAAGCATCATGAAATGTTGCTTTGTGAATAGAAATATTTTTTAACATGCAATGTTTTTTTTTATTGATAGCAATTATCCTTCAAATATAACTAAAATAAATTTTTGATAATTGAGTTTACTTTCTAACATCTTTTAAAATACTACGAGCGTTAAATAAAAAATCAAAACTATTTATTAACCCCTTATTTTCTTTACTTTAGAGATTCTAAACATTTATATTATGGAAATTTTATTGATTATTTTCTTATTATTTATAATATCTCTCTTTTTTGCTATTAAATTAAAAGCATCAGCAGCTAGTATTATTAGTGCTATCATTCATTTAATTACTTTTATTCCTTTTTTGTTTTGCTTGCTAGTTAGTGCTGAACATAACATAGCCATAGATCCAATGGACCAAGGCTACACTCCTCTTGGACAAAAACATATGCTCACTGTTTTTGTATTTTACATATTGTATATTATTTCTAAAATTTTAATTTGGAAGAAAAGTAAAACACTACCACCACTTACTTGGGCTATTACAAGTGTTTTTGTCGTTATTGGTATTATTTTAAATATTTTTATCATCCTTCAAACATCGTATTCAAATGATATGTTTGAATTCAATTCCGCCTCGCTTATTAATACCTCAACAAATAACAATACAATAACGTTGTTTTTATTTTATCCGCTAATATCTAGTATTAGTGCTATTTACATATTGGCTAAAAGCTTTAATATTGTTGCTAATCATTTTAAGGAGTATCAATACAAAAACTCCACGTTAAATTATTTACATAAAATACTCTTCAAAATAAAATCATATCCTTTACTAATACTAGTATTAATTTTTCCTGTTTTTTGTGTGATAACCATCATTTTAATGCTATTCGGACAAGACTCTGACAGCATGATAAAAGTATTTACTGATACTACAACTTGGCGTTTTTCTCAACAATCACATCCACCAGCACTAGACCATAAAGGGCACTATTTATGTACTGTTGCAGCGCGAGGAAATCCAACAATTGTAAAACCGATAAGAATAGGAAAAAGACACGGAAAACCAATTGTAATAAATAGGCAATTAATGATTGCCAATGCTTTTGAAGATTTAATTCAAGTTAATTACCCGAAAATACATCATTTTATTCGTAAAAATTATGATACTTACGGCTATAATTTATCCAAAGTTATAAATACGCCTTTCAAATCTGATGTAACATACATAATAATGAAACCGCTCGAATGGTTCTTTATTATTTTTCTATATCTATTTTGCACGAAACCTGAAAAATTAATCAAAAGACAATACAGATAACATTTTATAAAAACCCAGTACTTTTACATACTAATTATCAATAATTTAATATGAAAACATACCTGAAATTAATATGCTACATATCATTAATAACCGTTTTATATAGTTGTAAAACCACAAAACCCATAGTAAAAGAAGTAATAGAAAAAGAAGTAGAAGAAGTAGAAGAAGTAGAAACTAATATTACATTTAAAAACTCATTAAATATTTCGCTTAAAAACTCAAATAATGAATTTATAATAGAAAATAATCTTATAAATAAATTATCCGAAGAATTGATTTTTAAAGATATTGCCCCAAGTTATTATATGAATATTGAAGGTGTTTATACTATTCCTAAAAATATTAGGCAGATTACTTCTTCAACAAAATATGAGTTATACGATTACTATTTTGATAAAAAAGGCAGATTAGACTCTTTATATTCTAAAAGAAATGGCTCGTATAAAATTATTTATAATCGGAATGGTTTAATTGACTACATTAAAAAAACCAAAACATACAAAAATTCTAAAAGGATAAAATCAACAAAATATCTAACATACTTTGCTACAGATAAAAACACGATTACAAAATATGAAACTAATAATAAGAACTTAATAGTATCTAATAATACATTTAGTCATAAATTCAGTTATAATAATCAAGGCGAAATTATTAAAACAAATTATAATGAACTTCTTGAAGGTAACTTTATTGAATATTATACATTTAATAAAAATCTGTCAACTATAAAATTAATAAAAGCAAGAGCTGGTACATATTTCTTTATCAAAGGATATAAATTAGATAATAATGGTAAAATTATAAATACTTATTTTACCAATTATCGTATGGATTTAAATTCCAATTCGGTAAAATTAGATAAAATTTTATACAAAGATGACACTCCTCCTTTACTCACTAAATACGATAAAAATAAACGTGTTTTAGTAATCGAAAATGACAAAGTTAAACACATATATAAATATTATTAATCATTTATTCTTTCAAAAAACGCATAAAAAAAAGCTACATTACTTAGGTAATATAGCTTTTAAAATAAATGATATTTTTGGGTTACTGCTTACTTCTTAAAAAGTTTAGCCGCCCCTTTAAAACCTTTTAATTCTATTGTAGGTTCGCCATATATTGCTACTTCACTTTTACCTTCGGCATATAAAATTAAATTTTTTCCTGCATAGATAGAAGCATCTGCACTCCCTGAAGTATATACATCTAGCTCAGAAATTTTCATTTCCTTTGCTTTCATATCAGCAGCTTCTTTTAAACTAAAGCTTGCTTTTTTAGCTTCTCCTTCTAAACTTAAATCGACTGAATTCATTAATTTAGCGGTAACATTATCGGCTAAAACATGAGCCTCTAGCCTTGCTTTATCCGACATTAAAAAAGTGGTGTTCGTTGCTTTTATTTTTAACGTTCCTTTTGATTTTCCAAGCATATTTACAGTAACTTCTTCCGCTTTTAAATCTAATTCAAACTCACTTGAGTTATAGCAATCAATATGCATTACTTTTGAGTTGAATATTCCGTCTCCTTTTATTTTAGCACCATTTTTTAAGGTGATTTTTTCAAGTTTTACAAAATCTAATACTATTTTAAGTTTTTTACTCCTTGCTATTTTATGTGTTGTTGCAATTTTAAGAACACTGTCTATTACTACAAAATTAATAACTTCGTGTAAATTTTTATCCGTAGTTAATACATAACTGTTTTTAGCAGCCTGATTTATACTTAATTCTAAAGCATCGTCAATTTCAATTTTATAAAATGCTTTATCAATAGATTTACTCGTTGTTATTACTTGTTTATTTCCTTTAATTTTCTGTTTATCCTGAGCAAGTACTACGGTACTAATCATTACTGAAAATACGACTAAAATTATTTTTTTCATGGTATTAATTTTAAATTATAGTTAACGGTTATTAAACCATATTTAAGACCCCTAAACCATCAGTAAGTCACTAGTTATATATTAAACCTCACAAAAAAAACCTAGTGCTTTTACACACTAGGTTTATATTGACTTTAAATATTTTTTACGCTTTCAAAAACAAATTTACCTTCTCCTTTTTTTGTTTTTAGGAGCGCTGTATTTTTTAGTTTCTTTCGCTTCCGTTTTAGAACCACCGTTATTTTGGCTTTCTTTTGCGTTTACTCTAGGCGCTCTATAATTTTTATTTTTACGTTGATTAAAAGGCACTTTTTCATCCAATTGATTTTTAGTACTTTTTGTATCTCTTGTATTTTTTACAGCTGTTTTAGGCGATCGGTAATTTTTACTTTTTCGCTTGTTAAAAGGTACTGCATCATCAAAGGTGTTTTTAGCATCTGTTGCTGTCGTATTCTTTTTCCACGAATTATTTTCAGGCAATAATTTTTTAAGTAAATCTGTTCGCCCTACTTTATTCAGTGTATTGCGAATCCAATCTTTATTTTCTTTTTTATACCAAAAGAAAAATTTATGTTGATCTTCTTTTTCCTTCGCTGTTTTAGGTGTTTTTGTCGGTTTTAAAGTATAAGGATGAAATCCACTATAATAAATTACCGTAGCCACCGTCATTGGCGTAGGCGTAAACCCTTGCACTTGCTCTAGCTGAAACCCCATATCTTTTGTTTCGGCAGCCAAATTTGCCATATCTTCTTTTTCACAGGCTGGGTGATTCGAAATAAAATAAGGAATTAACTGAAGCTTTAATTTTTTCTTGATATTAATGCGGTCAAATCGTTCTTTAAACATGTGAAAATATTTAAATGACGGCTTACGCATTAACTTTAAAACAGGGTCAGAAGTATGTTCTGGCGCTACTTTTAAACGCCCTGAAATATGATTTGTCATCACCTCTTCGGTGTAGGCATCTAACTCTTTTGGGTCGGCATTTTTATTGAATTCTGGCACCAACATATCATGCCTGATACCACTTCCAATAAATGATTTTTTTATCTTCGGATGCGCATCAACAGCTTTATAAAGATCTGTTAATGGTTTGTGCGAAGTATCTAAATTACTACAAATTACTGGCGAAATACAAGAAGGCGCCACACATTTATCACAAATAGATTGGATTTTTCCTTTCATCTGATACATATTCGCAGAAGGTCCACCAATATCAGATAAATATCCTTTAAAATCGTCCATTTTAGTAACCGTATCGACTTCTTTTAATACCGATTCTTGACTACGACTAGCAATAAATTTTCCTTGATGTGCAGAAATTGTACAAAAACTACATCCTCCAAAACATCCACGGTGAATATTTATCGAAAATTTAATCATTTCAAACGCAGGAATTGGTCCACGTTTATCGTATTTTGGATGCGGTAATCGTGTAAAAGGCAAATCAAAAGAAGCATCAATTTCTCCTTCGGTCATTGTTGCACACGGTGGATTAATCATCAATTTTTTATTTCCTACCTTTTGAAAAATACGACGTGCATATAATTTATTCGACTCCTGCTCTATTACCTTAAAGTTCGATGCAAATGTTTTTTTATCCTTTAAACAAGCCTCGTGAGAATTAATTTCTACATCCTCCCAATTTTTATTCTTCGGAACATTTTCATGTTCATCAATAAGAACAGCGGTTTGTTTTATCGTTTTTAAACTCGAAAACGGCACCCCTTTTTGTAACAGCTCTACAATTTCTCGTAAAGGTTGTTCCCCCATTCCGTACACCAACATATCTGCTTTAGAAGTTTCTAAAATAGTTGGTAATAATTTATCTGACCAATAATCGTAATGGGTAACACGACGCAATGAAGCCTCAATACCACCAATTAAAACTGGAGTGTCAGGGAATTTTTCTTTTAATATTTTTGAATATACCGATGTTGCATAATCAGGTCGAAACCCTTTATCACCATTTGGTGTATATGCGTCTTTATCACGACGGCGTTTACTTGCCGTATAATTACTCACCATCGGATCCATACATCCGCCCGTTACTCCGAAGAATAAGCGGGGTTTTCCTAATTTCTCAAAATCTTGTAAATTATCATTTACACTAGGTTGTGGTACAATTGCTACTCGCAAACCATAACTTTCTAGTATTCGTCCTATTACTGCCGGACCAAATGATGGGTGATCTACATATGCATCTCCACTGAAGAGAATTACATCTAATTCTTCCCATCCTCTTAACTTAACCTCCTTATTTGTAGTCGGTAACCAATCTGAAACTCGTCTTATTCCCATGCCGCTGCAAAGGTACAACGTTTTAGTTGATATTACCAAGCTTAAAAAAAGATGTTAAATTTAGTAATAAAAAATGTAACTTATCCTATTTTTAGGATACTAATTATACCTAACAAAATATTCTCATGAAAAAAATTATACTTGGAATTGTTTCCTTAGCTTTATTCGCTAGCTGTTCTACCTATAAATCGGTGCAAAAAAACAACCAAACCATTGCGGTAAATATCGATTTAAATACGGTTGTTGATGATAAAATAATGGTCGCTATAAATCCACAGAAAATAAAAGAAGAAACTGTAATTTATAACATTCCTGCAATTGTTCCAGGAACCTATACCATGAGTAATTATGGGAAGTTTGTTTCAAATTTTAAAGCTTTTGATTATAACGGAAAAGAATTAGCGATTCAAAAATTATCAGAAAACTCTTGGCAAATTAACAATGCCAAAAACATGGATAAAATATCGTATTGGGTTGATGATACTTTCGATTCAAAAAAAGACCACAATATCTATGTAATGGCAGGTACAAATATTGAAGAAGACAAAAATTTCTTATTAAATTTACCTGGATTTATCGGTTATTTTAATGATAAAAAAGAGTTGCCGTATCAAATTTCAATAACGCATCCTACACATTTATATGAAACCTCATCATTAATCAATAAAAATACGTCAAAAACAGATAATAGTAAAGATGTGTTTTTAGCACCTCGATATGATGAAATTTCAGACAATCCGATTATGTATGCACCGCTTAATAACGTGAGTTTTACGGTGAACGGAATTGAAGTGAATTTAGCTATTTACTCGCCTAACAACGCACACAAAGCAACCGATTTAAAGGACGCTTTAAAAACCATGATGACGGCTCAAACCAACTTTTTAAAGGGTTTTGAAACTACAAACGAATACAATGTTTTAGTCTATTTATTTGATCCTGAAATGTATAAATTTCAAGGATATGGCGCTTTAGAACACCGTTCATCTACTACAGTAGTGTATCCTGAAACCATGAGCAAAGAACAATTTGCAAGTAATATGATTAACGGAACAGTATCCCACGAGTTTTTCCATATTGTATCGCCGTTATCGGTTCATTCTGAAGAAATTCATTCTTTTGATTTTAACCAAGCAAAAATGTCGGAGCATTTATGGATGTACGAAGGAATGACCGAATATTTTGCCAATCTTTTTCAGGTAAATCAAGGTTTAATTTCTGAGGATGAATTTATCAATGAAATGAATTCAAAAATTGCTGGGTCATTAAATTATAACGATGCCATGTCTTTTACCAAAATGAGTAAAAACATCTTAGAACCTAAATATGCTAAAAACTACAATAATGTATATCAAAAAGGCGCATTAATAGGTATGTGTTTAGATATTATTTTAAGAGAAGAAAGCAACGGAACCTACGGAGTTCGAAACTTAATGCTTGATTTATCTAAAAAATACGGAAAAAATAAGGCATTTAAAGATGAAAATATTATTGCTGAAATTGTAAAAATGACCTACCCTTCTGTTGGCGAATTTTTCAAAAACCATGTACAAGGCGCTACGCCAATTAACTACGCTACTTATTTTGAAAAAGTGGGGGTTAAAAACCAAACAAAAACAGAAAATTCAGCCTATTTTATCGACTCAAAAGGACAGCCTTTTATTTCTGTAAATAGTACTAAAAAAGTGTTTTTTACTATCAGAACAAACTCGGCATTAACTGCTTTAGGTATTAAAGCTGGCGATGTTTTAGAAAGTGTTAATAATGAAAAAATATCATTAGAAAACATCCGTTCTATTTTAGGAAAAACAATGCAATGGAAACAAGGCGATATTATAAAAATGGACGTTACTAGAAACGGAAAACTTTTAAAATTATCAGCAAATTACACACAACCAACTACTAAAAGTACTGGTTTAGTTCTTGAAAAATTATCTGCGGATAACAAAAAAGTAGTTTTAAGAAACGCTTGGTTAAAAAACTAAATTATTAGAACCTCTTTAAATTCTAAACAAAGTGTTTTTTAAAAGAAATAAACGTCCTGCTGAATTTATTTCAGCATCGCATCAATAAGTGAACTACAGCAAATCAGGATGCGATTTCTTATTTTTCTGCTATATTTTTTTTAGATAAAATTTAAACAGTTCACAAAAAAGACAGCCAATTAGCTGTCTTTTTTATTTAAAATACCATTTACTTTAACATTTAATTAATATTTTACAAATAGCAATTTAATAATTTCGATAAATTTTTTTAAAACCCTTTATTTATGATAAAAAAAATATTCTTCCAGCTACTTCTTGTAGTTTTTTGCATCAGCTTTTCATCCAAAGCAAATGCACAATGGTTCAAAAAGAAAAAAAACAAGAAAGAAATAAGCAAGGCAAAACCAAAGCCTGATAAAAATGCGATAAAACCCTATAGCAAAGTGGTTACTGAAAAATTCAGTACCGACAACGGGTTATTTAAAGTACATCAAAAAGAACAGCAATTTTTATTTGAAATTCCTGATTCGTTACTTAACCGTGAAATGCTAATGGTTACTAGAATTGCTAAAACAGCCAGTGGTGTTGGTTTTGGTGGCGGAAAACAAAACACACAAGTATTGCGTTGGCAAAAAAAGCAAAAAAATATTTTACTAAAAGTAGTTTCTTATAATGTGGTTGCCGACAGCCTGCTTCCTGTTCATAAAGCCGTGGTAAACTCTAATTTTGAGCCAATTTTATACTCTTTTCCTATAAAAGCATTTAGCAAAGATTCAACAGCTACAGTTATTGATGTTTCTTCTTTATTTAAAACCGATGTAAAAGCGATTGGCTTCCCTCAAAGAAGCAGAAAAGAATACAAAATTTCTAAAATGGATGCAAAGCGCTCTTATATTGAACGCATTAGCAGTTATCCTAAAAATATTGAAGTTCGACACGTAAAAACCTACGTTTCTAGCGCCGCACCTGCTAATAAAAGTGTTGGTGCTATTTCAATGGAATTGAGTAATTCAATGATTTTATTACCTAAAAAACCAATGAAACGCCGTTATTTTGATCAGCGTGTAGGATGGTTTGCCAGGTCGCAAACTGATTACGGTTTAGACGCTCAAAAAAGTAAATCTGTAAAATATCTTGACAGATGGCGTTTAGAAGTTAAAGAACAAGACCTTGAAAAATTTAACAACGGAGAATTGGTTGAACCTAAAAAACAAATTGTTTATTATATTGATGATGCCACTCCAAAACAATGGCGTAAATACATCAAACAAGGAATAAATGATTGGCAAGTAGCCTTTGAAGCCGCTGGTTTTAAAAATGCAATTATTGCAAAAGATGCGCCTACAAAGCAAGAAAACCCAGATTGGAGCCCTGAAGATGTACGTTATTCTGTAGTACGTTATTTAGCCTCGCCAATTCCGAATGCCAACGGTCCTCACGTAAGCGATCCTCGTTCTGGAGAAATTTTAGAATCGGATGTTAACTGGTATCATAATGTAATGACTTTACTGCACGATTGGTATTTTATTCAAACTGCCGCTATAAATCCTGATGCTAGAAGCATGGAATTTAAAGAAGAAACTATGGGACGTTTAATTCGTTTTGTTTCGTCTCACGAAGTTGGGCATACCCTTGGATTGCCTCATAATATGGGAAGTTCAGTAGCCTATCCTGTAGACTCTTTACGTTCGGCAACTTTTACTAAAAAATACGGAACAGCGCCATCAATTATGGATTATGCGCGTTTTAATTACATCGCACAGCCTGAAGATAAAGGCGTTGCTTTAATGCCAAATATTGGACTTTACGATAAATATGCTATCAGTTGGGGATACCGTCCGATAGTAAATACATCGGCTAAAGATGAAAAGAAAATCTTAAATAAATGGATTCTTGACAAAGCAGATAATCCTATTTATAGATTCGGACATCAGCAAGTTGTAAATGTTATCGACCCAAGTTCACAAACAGAAGATTTAGGTGATGATGCTATAAAAGCAAGTGCGTACGGAATTAAAAACCTTCAGCGTATTTTACCAAATTTAGAAAAATGGACGACTAAAGATGGCGAAAATTACGACGAATTAAAAACCATGTACGGGCAATTACTAGGGCAATTTAATCGCTATATGGGGCATGTAAGTTCTAATATTGGTGGTGTTTACGAAAATTACAAAACCGCAAATCAAAATGGCGCTGTATATACCCATGTTTCTAAAAATCATCAGAAAAATGCCTTGAAATTTGTAAACGAGCAATTATTTAAAACACCAAACTGGTTATTAGATAAAAATATTTTTGATAAAATACAATTTTCAGGTGCCGATCAGCGTATTAGAAAATTACAAACAAGAACCTTAAATCGTATTTTAAAAACCGGTAGAATGACGCGTTTAATTGAAAACGAAACCTTAAACGGTGCAAAAGCCTACACCCTTGTAAATATGATGCAAGATTTGCGCAAAGGAATTTGGAGCGAATTATACAGCCGTAAAACCATTGATGCGTACCGTAGAAATTTACAACGTGCCCATTTAGATCGCTTAGATTTTTTATTAAACAAAGCTAAAAATCAAAAAGGACATAATAACGGCGGATATTTTAAACAAACCGCGGTAAACATTAGCCAATCGGATATTAAATCGGTTGTTAGAGGCGAATTAAAACGTTTAAAAACAGATGCTAAAAGAGCGTTAAGTATTGCTAAAAACAATATTTCTCGTTATCATTTACAAGATGTTTTAGATAGAATAAATACTATTTTAGAACCTAAATAAGCTGTTTTTATCTTTTAAAATTATTTGAAGCTATTTCCCGCTTTCCGCACTCGCTTTTTTTATTTTTTGAAAAGAAAAAACAAAAAAGAGCTCAAACAATTGCTCAATCGGGGCTAGGGATTTTTAGATACTTTTAAAATATAGAAGATAATATATAAAGTTTTTAGAGCCTATTTTAATTTTATTGCAAAAACCAATAAAGAAACTGTCAGTTCGAGTGATTTTTTTCCTTCAAAAAAATTGTATCGAGAACTTTTTTAGTATAAAATTCATCAAAAAAAAGCTAAAAAACACGGCAAATCAGGATGCGAACCTGAACTAAATTCAGGTTGACGAATGCGATTCCTTATTTTTCTGTGATATTTTTTTCAGATGAATTAAACAGGTTCTAAAACCTTTCCTAGAAGTTGTATCGAAGCTGATTTTTAAAATCGGTTTCAATACAACTTCTTTTATTTATATTTACTCCCTAAATAACAAAACTGCATGAAACTACTCCTTAAATTCTCCATCATTTTAGTATTGCTAATTACTAGCTGTACACCAAAAAATGCTGTAAAAAAAGCAACATCCGAAGTAAAAACATCCGAAGCAAAAAAAGCGGTTAAAAATACTTACGTAAAAGACAACTTTACCAAAAAAGAAGTAAAAATTACCATGCGTGATGGTGCAAAATTACACACCACTATTTACACGCCAAAAGACAGCTCAAAAACATATCCTATTTTATTACAACGAACGCCGTATAGTTGTCGTCCTTACGGAAAAGACACTTTCAAAACCCGAATTGCCCCCAATCCTATTTTAATGAAACAAGGGAATATTGTGGTATATCAAGATGTTCGTGGTCGTTGGATGAGCGAAGGCGTTTACGACAATATGCGTGCGTACATTCCTAATAAAAAAGCCAAACAAACCGATGAAACCAGCGATACTTTTGATACAATTGATTGGTTAGTTAAAAACACGCCAAACAATAATGGAAATGTTGGAACTTGGGGAACTTCCTACCCTGGTCATTACGCCACTATTTCAGCAATTGATGCACATCCTGCTTTAAAAGCAGCATCTCCACAGGCTTGTATTGGCGATTTCTTTTTTGATGATTTTCATCATAATGGCGCATTTATGCTAAGTTATTTTAACGCAATTCCATTATTCGGAACGTATAAAGACCAACCTACAGATTCCTCTTGGTATTCTTTTCCGAAGATGAAAACAAAAGACCAATATCAGTTTTTTTTAGACAAAGGACCTTTAAAAAACTTAAACGAATATTTTCAATATGATACATTAGATGCTACAATTGCCTCTAAAATTACTGCGGATAAAAAAACCAATAAAGTAGCTGATTTTTTCTGGAAAGAAATCGTTGAACATCCTAATTACGATAGCGTTTGGCAAAGCAAAGGAATTATTCAACATTTAAACAAAGTTCCTTCAACAGTAGCCACGATGATTGTTGGTGGATTATTTGATGCCGAAGATTTATACGGTCCTTTAGAAACGTATAAAAATATTGAAAAACACCAACCTAACAATTACAATACTTTAGTTTTTGGTCCTTGGGATCACGGCGGATGGTCTCGAAATAAAGTAGCCAATAAAGTTGGGAATTACTATTTTGGAGATTCTATTTCACTTAATTTTCAGAAAAATATCGAAACGAAGTTTTTCAATCATTTCTTAAAAGGAAACGGTTCAAAAAATAGTGGATTACCAGAAGCTTATGTTTTTGATTCAGGAAAAAAACAATGGAAATCATACGATGTTTGGCCTCCAAAAAACACGAAAAAGCAGTCATTTTTCTTATCAGAAAATCAAGAATTAACTACCAATAAAAAGAAAACTAAAAAAGGGAATTCAAAAACAACATTTGTAAGTGATTTGAAACATCCTGTTCCGTATTCACAAGATATAAAAACTGTTTTCACACCAAGAAAATACATGACCGACGATCAGCGTTTTGCGGCACGAAGACCCGATGTATTGGTTTTTCAAACCGATATTTTATCCGAAGATTTTACTTTAGCGGGAGATATTTTAGCTAAACTAAAAGTAGCCACCACAGGTTCAGCAGCCGATTGGATTGTAAAAGTTATTGATGTGCATCCTTCGGATATCAAAAATGATAATAAAGATATGCAAACGCATTTAAAGCTGAGTAATTATCATATGATGGTTCGTAGTGAGGTGATGCGTGGGCGTTTTAGAAACAGTTTTTCGAAGCCTGAACCGTTTACTCCAAACAAAAAAACGGAAGTAAATATTAAATTACAAGATGTTTTTCACACCTTTAAAAAAGGGCATAAATTACAAATTCAAGTGCAAAGTACCTGGTTTCCTTTAATCGATTTGAATCCGCAAACCTATGTAGATAATATTTATAAAGCTGATAAAAAAGATTTCAAAAACCAAACACATACTGTTTTTTCAGATTCTAGTATTGAGTTTTCTGTGTTGGAATAATCTACTTTAAAACATTCATTTTATATAAACCTCGTGATGAAAATTATGGGGTTTTTGTGTTTAAATTAGCTTGATTATTGACTCAAAAACAGCTAAATACCTTGTCATAAGATATACATCATTAAAACAATGAAAATATTAACAGTTAGAAGTCTATATTCAACAACTTAAGAAACAAAACAGCTACTTAGACATAAAAAACACAACTAAAAACACTTTTAATATCTCATTATATGATATGTTTTTATATGTTTGCAGTAAGACTTGTAAGTAAATGAATCGAATTAAAGAGATATTAAAAGAAAAAGGCATTAAACAAACTTGGTTAGCTGAAAAATTAAACAAAAGCTACAATATGATTAATGCGTATGTTCAAAATAGGAGACAACCAAATTTAGAAGATTTGTTTAAAATTGCCAAAATTCTAGATGTTGATGTTAGACTATTAATTACATCTACAAAAAAACAATAAAATATGAAATTTGAAATTTATTGTGATGAAAGTGGCTTAGAAGCTCTTGTTGACAAACAAGCTCATGATTATACTGCAATTGGCGGAATATGGATGACTTCAAGTTATAGAGATATTTTTAAATATAAAATAAAAGAAATAAAAGAAAAACATAAAGTATATGGAGAATTAAAATGGAATAAAGTTTCTCCAAAATTCTATGACTTATATAAGGATATTTTAGATTATTTTTTTCAAACACCACAATTAAGATTTAGAACTATAATTATAGATATTTCGAAAGTTGATAATTATAACTTTAGTAATAATGATGTAGAATTAGGTTTTTATAAATTTTATTACCAACTTCTTCATCATTGGATATTTGACTTTAATGAATACTCTATATTTTTAGACCATAAAATTAATAGAGATAAAAACAGGTTAAAAGATTTAAAAAATGTTCTTGATTTATCTAATTTAACTTCAAGTATTCCTACTCTTCAAGCACTACCTTCAGATGAATCGGTAGCTATTCAACTTGCTGACATTTTAACAGGTTTGACAAATGCAAAATTCAACAATAAGACTACAAGTAAAGCAAAAATAGAATTAACAAAATACATTGAAGAAACATATTTAGGAAAAGAAATTAGGTCTACGCCTAAATTTCAAGAAAAATTTAATGTGTTTTTAATCAATTTAAATGGTGGTTGGTAATGTCGTACAAAAAACTAAAACCACATAAGATTGAAAAAGAAGAATTAGAGATCAAAATGAGAAACCAATGGAAAGATGTTTATTGTTTGTGTGGAATCAAAACTTTTGACGGAATTGTTGTTAAGTTTTATGAAGATATGTTCGACCATTGTTTTTATGAAAGTAGAGACAGAAAACATAAAGATAAATCTATTTTATCTTTAAATCGTCTTGAGAAAATGTTATGGATTAAAGACACCTTACAAGATGAGAATGCAATTTTAAAAAAAGGTTGGGATACTCAACGAAAAGAATACTATAAAAATAGACGTGTTGCAGTTGTAAAAGGAAACTATGTTGTTATTGTAATGTTTACGGCTTTACTCAAAGCTAAATTTATTACAGCATATGAAAAAAATGATATTGATAACATTTTGAATAGTCCAGATTTTGAGAAAAGTGAAAAATACTTTGGAAAAAATTAAGCACAAAAAAAACGTTGATTCGGGTTCAACGTTTAAGACCTTTGTAAATTCCATACCCAAGGTAAAGAACAATGCAAATCTACAACTTATTTTAAACAATGAAAATTTTCAAGCAGAAAACTTGCATATATGATAGCACAACAACAATGCCAGATACTGAACAAAGTGTATCGTTATTGGTATTTCTAGCTAAACCAAAAGTAAGTAGGTTTTTATAAAATACGATAACGAAACCCTACAACAACGCCAAAAAATCATTCCTATCAATTTCACGAGCACCTAAACTTTCTAGGTGTTCGTTATGAACTTGGCAATCTATTAATGTATATCCGCAGTTTTTAGCCAAATGAATAAACGCTACTTTACTCATATTACTTGCTTTGCTGAACATACTTTCGCCACAAAAAACACCATTTTTTAAATCGATACCGTATAAACCAGCGACTAAAATATCATCTTGCCAAACTTCTATCGATTTTGCAATTCCTTTATCATGTAAATTAATATAGGCATTTTCCATATCATCAGTAATCCACGTTCCTAATTGGTCGTTTCTGTCGATATGACGGCAATTAAAAATTACCTCTCGAAATGCTTTATTTTCTGTAATTACAAAATTTTCTTTGCGTAAAACTTGTTTCATCGATTTTGAAACTCTTACCTGATCAGGAAATAAAACCATACGTTCTGGTGGCGCATACCAAACAATTGGCTCGCCTTCATTAAACCATGGAAAAATTCCATTTTTGTAAGCAAACTCCAAACGCTCTGCCGATAAATCGCCTCCAAATGCCAAAACACCTTCTTCATTTGCAAATTCATAGGGCGGAAATACTATTTCTTCAGGTAACCAAATCATCTAAAAAAAATTATAACGATTAATAAACAGCACAAATATAGTGTAGTTATCAGCAGTAAAAATAAAAAAACAAGAACCTTAGGATGATTTTTTTTATTTTTTAAACAAGCCCTTATCAAAATAAGAAGCTATCTATTAAAATCTATATTATTTTGCATAATTTTGCAAAATGGTAAAAGAACTTCAACTACGCGTTAATTTAATAGAAGAAAAGAAAGCTGATATTTTAAAACAGAAAGCTTCTAGAAAATTAGGAATCGCGATTTCAGATATAACTACGGTAAAAGTATTGCGTAAATCAATCGATGCACGTAAAAAAGACGTGATTTTTAATTATAAAGTAGCCGTTTATGTAAACGAGCCTTTGCCTGATACGCCTGATTATGTTTTTGAATATCAAGATGTTTCTAACGCTAAGGAAATACATATTATTGGTTTTGGCCCTGCGGGAATGTACGCTGCGCTTCGTTGTATTGAATTAGGCTACAAGCCGATTGTGTTAGAACGTGGAAAAAATGTACAAGATCGTCGTAGAGATTTACGTGCTATTAATCAAGAGCATTTTGTAAATGAAGATTCTAATTACTGTTTTGGCGAAGGTGGTGCAGGAACGTATTCTGACGGAAAATTATATACCAGAAGTTTAAAACGTGGCGATGTTCGCCGAATATTTGAGAATTTAGTATATCATGGAGCTGCACAAGATATTTTAATTGATGCACATCCGCATATTGGAACCAATAAATTGCCTAAAATTATTGAAAACATCCGTGAGAATATTATAAAATACGGTGGCGAAGTTCATTTTGAAACTCGTGTTACCGATTTTGTGATTAAAAATAGTAAATTACAGGCTATTCGATTAAAAAACGGCAATGAAATGACGGTTAATTCGGTTATTTTAGCAACTGGTCATTCTGCAAGAGATATTTACGAGTTATTAGATAAAAAAGATATTTTATTAAAAGCAAAATCATTTGCTATGGGGGTTCGTGTTGAGCATCCGCAGGAAATTATTGACCAAATTCAATACAGTTGTGATGGTCAAAGAGATGAATTATTACCTGCTGCGGCTTATAGTTTGGTACACCAAGTAAACGAAAGAGGTGTGTATTCATTTTGTATGTGTCCTGGTGGATTTATTGTACCAGCAGCTACTGCAAATGGTGAAGTTGTTGTAAACGGAATGTCGCCATCTCGAAGAAATAATAAATTTGCAAACTCAGGAATTGTTGTTGAAATTAATATTGATAAAGACCTTTATAAATACGAAAAATTCGGTGCTTTAAAAGGTTTAGAATATCAAAAAGATTTAGAAAAATTAGCGTTTAATGCTGGTGGAAAAACACAGGCTGCCCCTGCACAACGTTTAACCGATTTTGTAGAAGGTAAATTATCATCAAGCTTAAATGAAACTTCGTATCAGCCAGGTTTAACCTCAGCGCCAATGCATTCATTACTTCCTAAATTTATCGGAAGCAGATTGCGTAAAGGTTTTGATGCTTTTGGTAGAAAAATGCACGGATATTATACAGCCGAAGCAAATATTATAGGGGTTGAGTCTCGTACTTCATCGCCTGTAAATATCCCTAGAAAAGAAAATTTAGAACATCCACAATTAGACGGTTTATATCCTTGTGGTGAAGGTGGTGGTTATGCTGGTGGAATTATCTCTGCGGCTATGGATGGCGAGCGTTGTGCTGAAGCTGCTATTGCTAACTTATAATTAACAATATTTCTGTTGATTTATCTGTAATTACCTTGTATTTTTGTAATCTAAAAAGGCTTAGAGAATTAAGGAACTATAAAGTGAAGAAAAAAAGAATCATAAAAAATAAAAAACCACACGTAAAGCGTTTGCATATTTATTATCAACGCACTGGTTTTTATATGTTTATTTGGGAAAGTTTAAAGGCAGCTTTTTTACCAATAGTACTTGCTGTTGTAGGCGTATTTTTATTTAATAAATATGTTTATAACATTAATGACGGCTTACAAATAGTAACCGAAACATTTTCTAGGATTGGTATTTTAACGACTTTTTTCATTTCTGAAACAATTTTAGGGTTAATTCCACCTGAAATTTTTATTGCTTGGTCAAAGAAAACAGCCGATCCGTTGTTAAACTTATCGCTATTAGCAACCTTGTCATATTTAGGAGGTTTAACGGCGTATTTTATAGGAAGATCAGCTTTAAAAATTAAGTCAATAAAAAATTATCTGGAAGTTAAAATGGCTAAAAACCTCAAAAACACCAGTAAATGGGGAGGTATTTTAATTTTAGTGGGCGCATTATTACCCTTGCCGTTTGCTATTAGCTGTTTAACAGCCGGTATGATTAAGTATCCGTTTAAAAAAGTAGTCTTTTTTGGGCTATTTCGTTTTTTACGTTTTGCTATTTATGCTTGGGCTATTTTCAGTATGGTTAATTAAATTAATATTATTAAAAACAACATTATGGGAGGCTTATCAAACAACGATATATTTAAAAAATTAAGAGTAGCACACAAATTACGTGATACTGATATTGTTGAAATTTGTGCTTTAGTAGATTTTAAAGTTTCTAAAGGAGAATTAGGGGCACTTTTCAGAAATGAAGAGCATCCTAAATATATGGAATGTGGTGATCAAATTCTTAGAAATTTTTTAAACGGATTGGTAATTCATTTAAGAGGACCGATGCCGGCAAAGAAAAAAGTAGAACCTGCTAAATAAATAGCAACATAATAAATCACAAAAAACCTTCTGAGAAATTAGAAGGTTTTTTGGTTTTGTAATATCTATTCTGATTATTTTTTTGCTAATTTTTTATTTTAATCAAAACAGTCGAATTATTTTGACATATTGTTTCAAAATCATTTTCGAAAGATTTAAACATCGAAATGAAATTTTTAAAACCATGTTTTTTTACATTAAAACCAGTATCTAAACGTCTGATTTCATTAGATATATGACTTAATTGAACTTTTCCATTTTCTTGATGCGCCATTAAAAAAGCTTTTCGAAGGAAATTAGCATCAATTTTATTATTCTTTTTTAATTTTGATTTTTTTTTATTCTTTTTTGATTTACCTTTCTCTCTATCTTTCTCTTTAACCTTGTCTTTTTTATCCTTTTTATCTACTGCTATTGAAGTTTCTTTTTCGGTACTTTTTATCGAAGTTGGTTTTTCTTCTAATAGTTTTTCAAGTTTTTCTATTGAAATTTCTTGTTTAAAATCTTCTGTAAAAATAAATGTATCACAGGCATTTACAAATGATTTTGGTGTTTGATTTTTACCAATTCCAAGAACTACTCGCCCACTTTCTCGCACTCTATTGGCTAATCCTGTAAAATCACTATCGCTTGAAACAATACAAAAAATAGCTATTTCTTGTTGATGTAAAATATCCATCGCATCAATAACAAGTGCAATATCAGTGGCATTTTTACCCGTTGTATATGCAAATTCTTGCATTGGTTTTATCGAAAAAGTACTCAGTTTTTTTTTCCAACTTTTCATAAACTCGCTAGACCAATCGCCGTAAATTCTCTTAATAATTATGCGACCGTGTTTAGATGTTTCTTCCATAATATTTTTTAAATATTTTGGTTGCGCATTATCACCATCAATTAACATCGCTATATTTTTATTTTGCATAAATAATTCTTATTAATTTTGAATCAATCTACAAATCAACACTTTAAAGTTCTTTAAGTTTAAATCATCATATTGTTAAAAATATGAATAAAAGATAAAAAATTTCCCACAAAAAAAGAGCACATATAGCGCTCTTTTATCATATTTATAAACCTTTGATTAAAAAGGTAAATCGTCTGGCTCGTTTGCAGATAAGTCTGGTGCTTGTTGAAAACTATCAACAGGTGGTATATTTTGAGGTGCCGCTTGTGCTAAACTCTCAATTCTCCATCCTTGAATAGCATTGAAATATTTCGCTACTCCTTCTGGGTTAATCCACTCTCTACCTCTTAAATTAATAGATACTTTTACTTCTTGCCCAACAGCATAACTATTTAAAAGATCACATTTATCCTGTACAAACTCAATAAGTATCATTTGTGGATACTGCTCATCTGTAGTTACCACTAAATCACGTTTTCTAAATCCGCTAGCTCCAAATGTTTGCGCTTCGTTAATTAATTTAATCTTTCCAATAATTTCCATATTCTTATCTATTTAATTAAAAGTACTTTCCAAGCACTTTCTACATCATTATTCTTTAAATACTGCTGTGCAAATGTATGTTTTTTTTCAATTGTAAGCGAAAAATATTTGGGATGTTCTTGCGCAAAGTTATTAACAGCTTCCTGATTAGGTAATTCTGCTACGTTGGCTAACATTCCTAAATTATTCCCTGTTAAAATGCTACTATTTCTAATTTCTGTAGGTATTTTATCAACCCCAATTCCTACTTCCGAAATTGGCTTTGGTATTTCAAAAAAACCATCTCTAGCACGGGTATAATAACCTCCTCCTGCCCTAGCCACTACATCTATTTTATGCTGATCTATACTTCCATCTTCGGCTAATACATTTTCGTTTATATGTAACTTAACGACTTCACAAATAATTAAATTCCCTGCACCTCCTTGCGTTCCTGTATAAATTATATCGGTTACTTTACATTCCAATTGTACGGGCGATTCAGCAACCCTAAAAGGCGCTATTTTATCCGAAGGTAACATCGTGAAACCTGCTTTTTCAAACTCATTTACACCTTTAGGATACATAGCACTACTTAATGACATTTGCTGTACCATATTGTAATTAACCACATTTATAACGACTTCTTTGGTTTGTTCAGCGTTTTCTAAAGTATGTTTTTTACTATTATCTCTTACGCTTCTTGCTGGCGAAAAAATTAACATCGGCGGATTTGCACCAAAAACATTAAAAAAACTAAAAGGCGATAAATTAGGGTTTCCATCGGCATCTACAGTACTTGCAAAAGCAATTGGTCGGGGTGCTATGGCACCTAATAAATAACTATGTAATTTTACTACAGGCAATTCTTTAGGATCTAATGACAACATATTTAAATTATTTTTTACTGTAAATATACTACGCTTTCACAAATGAAGTTATTCTCTTATAGTAATTTATGAATAGTTTATATTTGATCCATGATTTTTTTTAAAAACACCTATTGGGCAAAACGAATTAGCGTTTTCATATCTTTATTAATAGTCTCTTTTATTTTATGGAATACCTACGTGTTTTTTCAAAAATTTAAAGAAGAAGAACGTGGTAAAATTGAAATATTTGCAGCCGCTTTTAAAGAACTAGCAGCAAATATTGATTTAAACGAAAACACCAATTTAATCAATAAAATATATCAAACTATTGAAGATATTCCTACTATTTTGGTCAATGAAAATGGCGGTATTGATTTGTATCGAAATTTAGATACGCTAAAATCTAAAAACCCAAAATATCTGGAAGCACAATTGGCAATTATGAAAAGGCAAAACGCCCCTATTATGATTGAATATTTTGGAATTACCCAATATCTTTATTACCGAAATTCCGATTTATTATGCCAGTTAAAATACTATCCGCTTGCCTTGCTGTTAATTTTAGGACTTTTTTTAACCATCGTTTACATGATGTACACATCAAACAAAATAGCCGATCAAAACAAACTTTGGACAGGTATGGCAAAGGAAACAGCGCATCAAATTGGCACGCCATTATCATCCTTATTAGGGTGGATAGCTATTTTAAGATCTGAAGATGTAAATGAAGACTATATTCTTGAAATTGAAAAAGATGTTGACCGATTAAATACTATTGCCAATCGTTTTTCTAAAATTGGTTCTTTACCAAAATTAAAAATACACAATATTGTTTTAGAAACCCAAACGGCATTTAATTATTTAAAATCTCGAAGCTCTAAGAAGGTACATTTTTCTTTTTCTTCGGATAAAAAAAACATCTCAACCCTTTTAAATATTGAATTATACGGCTGGGTTATTGAAAACTTACTAAAAAATGCTATTGATGCCATGCAAGGAAAAGGCGATCTTTCATTAGCAATTACAGAAACGCCAAAACAGGTAAAAATCAGCATTACCGATTCAGGAAAAGGACTTCAAAAAAAGTTATTTAAACAAATTTTTGAACCTGGTTTTACCACAAAAAAACGTGGTTGGGGCTTGGGTTTATCACTTTCAAAACGTATTGTTGAAGAATACCATAACGGAAAAATAGTCGTTCAAAAATCAACCATTAATAAAGGAACAACTTTTGAAATTTCACTTGATAAAATTTAGATTCTAAATTTTATTTTCACTTAAAATACTAAAAACAAGGGATTAAAACCCCTTGTTAAAGCAAAATAAAAATAATAAATTACTCAAAATTACTTGATATCTTTTCTGTTAAAGCTAAAAACTCTTCTTCCGATAATTTTACTTTTTCTTTAAACTGAATATCTGCCATAGCATTTAAAGGAATCAAATGTACATGAACATGTGGCACTTCTAAACCAATTACACTCATTCCAACACGTTTACAAGGAACGGCTTTTTCAATAGCTTTTGCCACACGATACGAAAAATCCATTAACTCAGTATATTCTTGTTTCGATAAATCAAAAATTTTATTTTCTTCTTTTTTAGGAACAACTAAAGTATGCCCTTTTGCATTCGGATTGATATCTAAAAAAGCAATGAAATTATCATTTTCTGCTACTTTATAAGAAGGAATTTCTCCTGAAATTATTTTGGTAAAAATACTTGCCATGGTTTATTTAATTTAATGGTTATCATCTTTTTCATCAAAATGATGATTAAAAATATGCTTGTAAAAATAAAAAAAGCGCTGCTAGATGCAACGCTTTTATCAAAAAAAATAAGTTTTAAAATTTTATCTAGAAATTTCCATAATTTCAAACTTCATTATACCATTAGGCACTTTAATTTCGGCTATATCGCCTAATTTTTTCCCTAACAATCCTTTTCCGATAGGTGAATTTACTGATAATTTACCATTTTTAATATCCGTTTCAGAATCAGCAACTAACCTGTAAGAAAACTCCATATTATTGGTTGTGTTCTTTATTTTAACCACTGAATGAATTAATATTTTAGATAAATCTAACTGACTTTCATCAATAATACGAGCATTTGCAACTACATTTTTAAGCTTCGCAATCTTAGTTTCTAATAAAGACTGCTCTTCTTTTGCGGCATGATACTCTGCATTTTCACTTAAATCTCCTTTATCTATAGCTTCACCAATTTCTTGAGAAACTCTTGGTCTTTCAACATGCTCTAGCTGTGATAACTCGTCTTTTAATTTTTTTAATCCTTCTGCACTATAATATGATACTTCACTCATAATTTTTAATTTAAAAATCTCATACCGATAGGAATGAGATTGCTTTACAAATATACAAAATATTTGTAAATTCGTAACCTTGCTTAGGCAACTCAATTTTTAAATAATGAAAAATATTTTTTACCTATTAGTTTTAATAATCGGCATAAATACAACAATTAGTTGTACTGATAATGTGCCTGTAAACAACTGTTTTAGAAGTGTTGAAATAAATGCTATTATTGATTTAACATTGCCTGAATTTCAAGGATTATTAGTGCCTGGCGGACAATCTGAAAACACTATACAGGGGCGTAATCTTGTTATTTTTAGAACAGGAACCAACGGTTATAAAGCCTTTGACCAGCAGTGTCCTGAAAATACTTGTAACGCTTTAATGTATTTTGATGGAATTCATATTAACTGCCCCTGCGATGCTAAAAAGTATAATTATTTAGCCAATGGCGCTTCTATTGATAACCAAGGCTGCAATGCTTTACTGTATTTTGTAACGCCAATTAACAGCTCGCAATTAAGAGTATCTCGTTAAATACATGCTTTTTAAATATACGCTTATATATAATTATTCTATCCTTTAGAGTGTTATTTTTGTGCTAACAACATTTTAAACTATTTATCTTGACAAATTATTTTTCTTCAGACTTTAAATTAGGTGTTCTCGGTGGCGGACAATTAGGACGAATGCTACTTAGCGAAACCCAAAAATTTGATATTTACACCGTTATTTTAGGTGATAACCAACAAGCTCCTTGCGCACAAATTTGCAATGAATTTCATCAAGGCGATTTATTCGATTTTGATACCGTTTATAATTTCGGTAAAAAAGTTGATGTCTTAACTATTGAAATAGAAAATGTAAATATTGATGCCTTAGACAAATTAGAAGCAGAAGGATTGACCATTTATCCGAAGCCCGCTAGTTTAAGAATTATTCAAAACAAAGCGCATCAGAAATCATTTTATAAAGAACATCAAATTCCTACTGCTGATTTTTCTCATTTTGCTTTTTTAGACGAATTAAAACATTCGTATGAAAACAAGCTTATTGAATTTCCTTTTGTTTGGAAAGCGGCACAATTTGGCTATGATGGTACTGGTGTAAAGGTCGTTCGTAATTATAACGACTTACAATCTTTACCTGAAGGCGAATGTATTGCCGAAAAATTAATCCCATTTAAAAACGAATTAGCCGTAATTGTTGCTAGGAATGCTGATGGCGATATTAAAACGTATCCTGTAGTTGAAATGGAGTTTCATCCAGAAGCAAATCAGGTAGAATATGTTATTTGCCCTGCAAGAATTGAAGATTCTGTAGCTAAAAAAGCACAAGAAATTGCGTTAAAAATTGCAAAAACATTAGATTTTGTTGGTTTATTAGCTGTTGAAATGTTTCAAACTCAAAACGATGAAATTTTAGTAAATGAAGTTGCACCACGTACTCATAATTCTGGGCATTATTCAATTGAAGCAAGTTATACCAATCAATTTGAGCAGCATTTACGTAGTATTTTAAACCTTCCTTTAGGAAATACCGATAGTAAAGTTGCTGGAATTATGGTGAATTTAGTAGGCGAAGAAGGTTTTACTGGTGATGTTGTCTACGAAAACATGGATGCAATTTTAAAAATTGATGGTGTTACACCACATATCTACGGAAAAAAAATAACCAAACCTTTCCGAAAAATGGGACATGTAACTATTGTTAATCAAGATATTGATATCGCCAGAAAAGTTGCACAGCAAGTAAAAGAAACGATTAGAGTTATTAGTAAATAATATTTTTATTCAACTCCAAAAATGAAGATTTCAAAATTAAAAATAGCACAATATAAACACCTAGAAAACCTAGATTTTGATTTTACGTATCAAAGTGGAAAACGAAAAGGTGAGCCTTTAGATAAAATCTGTTTTATTGGGCAAAGTGCTACTGGAAAAACTAATTTATTGGAGTTGTTATTTTCGAAGATAAAAAAAGCTTTAAATCAAGAGGTAGTTGGTGAGATTCTTTATCCTAATAATAATTTCACAGAACAATTAAAAGGTGAATTAATTATAAATTTCAAAAATGATATTTATAAAATTAATAATGAAGTAACTACTTATAAAGAACTTGAATATAAACAGATTATGGGAGATGGAGGCGGAATGGTAGGTTCTTTAATTCCAAATGATAAAAAATCAAATCTCTTATTTTTCAAAGCTAATATTATTTCAGATGAAAATATTAAGGTGTTTACAGAGAATCCAATAGACTTAATTGAAAAACTTCCTAATATATTAAATGACAATGAAATCAGTAACGGAATAACAACCATTTTTGGCAGTAACGTACCAAAAGAAACATGGCTATTTCTTATAAAAGACATTCTTGATTATCGAAAGAAGTTTACTCAAAAAATGTCAGAATTGATTCATAAAGGTTTATTAAACGACCCAAAAAAATTACAAGCTGAATTTTCAAAATGGCAACAAGAAAATCCTAATAAATTAATGGATTTTGCTGATAAATTTAATCCGTTATTAGAAAAATTAAATTTAGAAGTTGATTTAGTAAATACAGAATATTCCATTCCTATCATCAATAAAAGAAACGAAGAAATAATTCCGATACAACACACAAGTACCGGAACGAAAGGATTATTGCTTTCTTTTTTGCCGTTATTCAAATTAAATACCAAAGATGCCATTATATTAATGGATGAACCTGAGCGTTCTTTATATCCTGATATGCAAATGTCTTTGATGGAAAATTATCAAAACCTTGCGCCCGATGCTCAATTTATTATAGCAACGCATTCTCCTTTTATTGCTGCTTCTTTTGAACCTGAAGAACGCTTTATTTTATATTTTGATACCGATGGTAAAGTTGCCGTTAAAAGAGGAAGTTCTCCAATTGGCGATGATCCAAACGACATGTTAAAAAATGATTTCGGTGTTAACTATTACAATAAACACGGACAAAACGCTTACAAAAAATACCTAAATTTAAAACAGGCTATTCCAAAGGAAAAAGATACTGAAAAGAAGAAAAAGATGCTTTTTGAATTTATGAAATTAGGAGATACTTATAATTTTTAGGTATGAAAAGAAGTATCAAAAAAGTAGACTCTAAAATTATAAAAGAAAACTTAAATTATATTGTTGGAAATTCTGCAAATAATAAAAAGATTTCGAAGATTCTATACAAAGAGCAAAAAGGATTTTGTGCTTATACCCAAGAATATATTAGCAGAACAGATGCGAAAGATATCGAACATTTTAATCCGACATTAAAAGGAAAAGAAGCGGATTCTTATCAAAATTGGTTTTTAGTAAAACATCAATGGAATAAAGAAAAATCTTCTAAATGGGAGAATTTTCAGCCTATTTTACATCCAACAGATGCCACTTTTGAAAATAGAGTTTTATACGAATATGGCGATTATTTTTTAGCTAATTCAAACGATATTGAAGCTAAAAATCTAATTAATTTACTCAAATTAGATGACCTTATGCTAGCTGATAATCGAAAAAAATATATCAAGAGGACAAAAAAATACATGAAACTTTCTGGTGAATCTGCTGATAATTTCTTTAAAACATTAATTAATGACCATATTAATGGAGTTCATTATTTAAGAGCGATTAACGAAGAATTTAACATCAATATTTGGGAGTTACTTCCTGAAATTCAATAAAATAATAACAACACACACAAATAATAAAACATAAAATTATGGTAGGTATTATAATGGGAAGCGATTCAGATCTTCCAATCATGCAAGAAGCAATTGATATTTTAGAGAGTTTTGATATCAAAATAGAAGTAGATATTGTTTCTGCTCACAGAACTCCTGAAAAATTAGTTGATTATTCTAAAAATGCTCACAAACGTGGTATTCAAGTAATTATTGCAGGTGCTGGTGGAGCAGCTCATTTACCAGGAATGGTAGCATCTATGAGTCCGTTGCCTATTATTGGAGTTCCTGTAAAAAGCAGAAATTCTATTGATGGTTGGGATTCTGTTTTATCAATATTACAAATGCCAGGAGGTGTTCCCGTGGCAACTGTAGCTTTAGATGGTGCAAAAAATGCAGGTATTTTAGCAGCCCAAATTATTGGTGCTTCGGATGCTACAATTTTAGATAAAATTATCGCCTACAAAGAAGAATTAAAACTAAAGGTTGAAAAAGCGTCTGAAAGAGTTCGTAAATAAAATTCTATTCTATAAAATTATCAAACCTCATCAATTTTAAAAATTGGTGAGGTTTTTTTATGAAGTACTTTTTTTAAACCTTATTTGCTACAAGTAATTTCGTTATTTTTACTTTTTATTCATTTTTATTATTCATTTTAAAACGCACCTATTTAATGAATCCTTTATTACACCATTTTAAAACACCTCCTTTTTCTCAAATAGAAGAAAAACACTATAAACCCGCTATTGAAAAAGCAATCGAATTAGCAAAAGAAGAAATTAAAAGTATTATTGAAAATTCTGATACGCCTTCTTTTGAAAATACAACTGTTGCCTTAGATTTTGCAGGGGAAAAATTAAATAGAATTACCTCAATTTTTTTCAACTTAAATTCTGCTGAAACGAATGATGAAATTCAAAAAATAGCCAAAGAACTTTCTCCATTGTTAAGTGAATTCAGAAATGACATCACTTTAAACGAAGCACTTTTTAATAGAGTAAAAGCAGTTTATCAAAAAAAAGATTCTTTAAATTTAACACCTGAACAGACTACTTTATTAGATAAACAATACAAAAGTTTTGCTAGAAATGGTGCGAATTTAAATGATGCTGATAAAACTGAATTACGTAAAATTGATACCGAATTATCAAAATTATCATTGCAATTTGGCGAAAATGTATTAGCAGAAACCAATGCTTTTGAAATGCATTTAACTGATGAAAATGAGTTGTCAGGATTACCAGAAAGTGTAAAAGAAGCGGCTAAAGAAATTGCTAAATCAAAAGAAAAAGAAGGTTGGATTTTTACCTTAGATTATCCGAGTTATATTCCTTTTATGACTTATGCTGATAATAGAGAATTACGTAAAAAATTCGCTATTTCGGCTGGTAAAAAAGCCTTTCAAGATAATAAATACAATAATGAACAAATCGTTTTAGATATTGTAAATCTTCGTTATAAAAGAGCTAATATTTTAGGATATAAAACCCACGCTCATTTTGTTTTAGAAGAACGAATGGCGGAAACCCCTGAAAAAGTATTGTCATTTTCTAACGATTTATTGAAAAAAGCAAAACCTGCCGCAAAACGTGAATTTGATAACTTAGAAGCCTACGCCAAAAAATTAGATGGTATCGACCAACTTCAAAAATGGGATGGCGCTTATTATTCTGAAAAATTAAAAAAAGAACTTTTTTCTTTAGATCAAGAATTATTGAAGCCATATTTTAAATTAGAAAATGTAATTGATGGTGCTTTTGAAATAGCCAATAAATTATTCGATTTAAAATTTGAAGAAATTACATCGATAGATACATATCATAAAGATGTAAAAACATACAACGTTACCGATACAAACGGAAATTTTGTATCGCATTTTTATGCTGATTTTCACCCAAGAAAAGGAAAAAGAAATGGTGCTTGGATGACTTCTTATAAATCGCAATATGTTAAAAATGATGTTAACGAGCGTCCGCAAGTTTCTATTGTTTGTAATTTTACCAAACCAACCGAAACAAAACCTTCTTTGTTAACTTTTAACGAGGTTACTACCCTATTCCATGAATTTGGGCACGCACTTCACGGAATGTTAGCAAACACAAGGTATACAAGCTTATCAGGAACTTCGGTTTCTTGGGATTTCGTAGAATTACCAAGTCAGGTTTTAGAAAATTGGTGTTACGAAAAAGAAGCTTTAGAGTTATTTGCAAAACACTATGAAACTGGGGAAACAATTCCAATGGAATATGTGGAGAAAATTAAAGAATCAGCTAGTTTTCACGAAGGAATGCAAACTTTACGTCAGTTAAGTTTTGGATTATTAGACATGCAATGGCATGGTAACGAATCGCCAGAAACAATTAAATCAGTTAAAGAATTTGAAAATAACGCCTTTGCGGATACTAAATTATATCCTGAAGTTGATGAAAATTGTATGAGTACTGCTTTTTCTCATATTTTTCAAGGAGGATATTCTGCTGGATATTATTCATATAAATGGGCGGAAGTTTTAGATGCCGATGCTTTTGAATATTTCTTAGAAAAAGGAATTTTCAACAAAGAAGTAGCTACGAAATTTAAAGAAAACGTACTTTCAAAAGGTGGAACTGAAAAACCAATGGAATTATACAAACGCTTCCGAGGAAAAGAACCAAAACCAGATGCGCTTTTAAAACGTGCTGGATTAATTTCATAAAAAGCAATTAATAATTACGGATTATAAAATTATAATCCGTAATTATTGATTTTACACATCTCCTAAAAAAACACAAATTTTAACAGAACTATTTACTCCATTTTTAATTTAAAACTTACCTTTGCTTTTTTTCAATAAATAAATGGTCGTAAAACAACATAGTTTCTTAAGTAAAATCACCGCTATATTTTTGGTGTTTCTTCTTATGCTTCCTAGTATTGTTAAAGCAAGCCATCATCATGAGAATGACCAGCACCATGATTGTAAAGAAAAATTAACACACTTACACGAGTCTGTAAATGATCATTGTGATGTATGTTACTTTGCGTTTTCTTCGTTTAATTTTTCATCGAATATTTTTACCGAAGCAGTAACTTTTACTGCTAATAAAATTGTTATTGAAAATTATAAATCAATAACCTTATCTTTTTGTTATTCTTCTATTAAAAGATTAAGAGCACCGCCTACTATTTCTTAAATATTTATGCTTTTTATTTAGCTATTATACAAACATCAACCTAAATTAAATTAGTTGATGCTGTTTTTTGTATGATTTATTTATCGGTATAAATAGCCATTCTTCAATCTGTTTTAGCATTAAATACCCGTTTAAAAAACCGTATTTAACTATAAAACAATCACTTACTTTTTATTATTTTTTAGATCATTATGACAAAACGAAGCTTCAGCGCTTTATTTTGTGTATTGTTTCATCTTCTATTTTTTAGTCAAAAAATGCTTTCTCAAAAAAAGCAGGATCTTACTATAACTATAATTGATAAAACAACACATAAAGTGCTACCTAATGCTCATGTGAGCATCGGGAGGAAACACGCCTACACAAACCTTAACGGAAATGCTATTTTTCATCAAATATTTAACCAAATATCTGAGGAAATATCCGAAGAAAAAAGCCCTAGAAAACTGCTTAAAATTACGCACATAGGCTATGTTAATTATCAGAAAACAGTTGATTTTTCTAAAAAAAATGCCCTACTAATCATTGCGATTACACCAGATAACGCCATATTAAACGAGGTTATTATTACACAAAAACCTGTAAAAAATTTTATTAAATACAGTGGTAATAAGCAAAAAATTAACACGGAATTTTTAGCTCAAAACAGGGATAATAGCCTAATGCAAACGCTTCAAAATATACCAGGGGTTAGTGCGATAACTATCGGTTCGGGGCAGTCAAAACCTACTATAAGAGGGCTTGGTTTTAACAGGGTTGTAGTGGTTGAAAATGGCATAAAACACGAAGCGCAACAATGGGGTGCCGATCATGGTTTAGAAATTGATCAATACAATGTTGAAAGTATTGAAATTACCAAAGGAGCAGCTTCGTTAATGTACGGTTCTGATGCTATTGCGGGGGTTATTAATATCAAAAATAATACCCTACCCAATGTAAATTCTTTAGCAGGAGAAATGAATATCACTCATAAAAACAACAATAATTTATATGGAATTTCATTCGGTGTAAAGCAACGCTACAAACATTGGTATTATAAAACTCGAATTACACATCAGCAATACGGCGATTACAAAGTGCCTGTTCGTAAGATAACCTACGACAATTATATTTTTGATTTACATCAAAATTATTTGCGAAATACCGCAGGAAAAAATCATAATATCGGTTTTAGTTTAGGATATACCGATGATGCCCTGAACTCCACCACTTACATTAGCAATGTTCATGCTAAAAATGGTTTTTTTGCCAATGCACACGGGTTAGAAGTGCGAACTTCTAAAATTAATTACGATAAAAGTAGCAACGATATTGATTTACCGCTTCATAAAGTAAATCATTTTAAAATAAATAACAATACTCATTTTTCGCTCAAAAACAACACGCTAGCTATCGAAATTGGTTTTCAAAAAAATGATAGAGAAGAACATTCTGAGCCTATTGCACACGGGTATATGTCAAAACCGACAGGCACTATGGAGCGTCGTTTTACTAAAAACACCTATAATTTTAACATCAAAAATGAGAATTATTATTTTGATGATTATAAAATAGCCACAGGAATTAATGTAGAATATCAGCATAATAAAATTGCGGGTTGGGGTTTTCTTATTCCTGAATATACCCGTTTTACTGTGGGAGCTTTTGTCTATAATCAACTAAAAGTTAATACCAATTTACATATTGATGCTGGTATTCGTTACGATTACGGAAACCTAAAAACACAACCCTATTACGAATCATTTGTATCGCCTGTTAATAAAAATGGTATTATTTCGATGCAAAAACTACAGCGTGCCACAAAAAACAACTTGCATTTTGATAATTTTAGTGCATCCGCAGGAATTAGTTATTCATTAAAAAACACGCTTTATAAAATAAATATTGGTAAAAGTTTTCGAATTCCGCTAGCCAATGAGCTTGCTTCTAATGGTGTAAATTATCATATGTACCGATATGAGCAAGGAAAAATTGATTTAAAACCCGAAAGTTCGTATCAAATAGATGCAGAATTTAAAGCTGATTTTTCTGAATTTAATAATTTTAAAAAAGCAAGTATTCAACTAACGCCTTTTGCTAATTATTTTGATAATTATATTTATTTAACCCCAACTTCTGGCTATTATGAAACGCTTCAGAAATATAAATATACTCAAAATAAGGTTTTTAGATATGGTGGCGAAATTACCTTAGAATATAATCCTATTAAAAAAATAGCCTTTACTGCTTCTTTAGAATACGTAAAATCGAGACAATTAAACGGCGAAAAAAAGAATTTTTCACTGCCGTTTTCGCCGCCATTAACAGGTGTTTTTTCTTTTGAATACACCTTTAACGATTGGGTGTTTTTTGAAAAAACCAAGTTTTTTTCGAACCTGAGAAGCACGGCAAATCAAAATGACATCGTGCCGCCCGAAAAACCAACCAACGGAGCTACGGTAATTAACGCAGGATTACACACTAATATTTCGGTGTTTTCGAAAAAAAATCCGATGAAAATTCAAGGGAAATTAAATAATATTTTCAATAAAACGGTTTTTAACCACACCAGTTTTTATCGGTTAATTGAAGTTCCTGAGCCTAATAGAAATTTTTCAATAAGTATTATACAAACATTTTAAACAACTTAATTATAATCACTTTTTTATTCAAACATTTTAATTTTTATACCATGAAAAACACGCTTTTTTTTATCACTTATTACAATAATAAAGATCCTATATTTTTTAGGATAAAAAACAATAATTAAAAACAATTTATTTACAATTACAAATAGCATAAAACCAATTAAAATGAATTACAAAAAAATTTTAAACATCTTTATTTTAGCAACTGTATTTGCAATAACCATGATTTCTTGTACAAAAGAAGAAATTATAGTAGCACCCGCTTTAGGAATTATTAATTTAGAATTTGGCGCTGGGCATAGTAGCGATAAAACCATAAAACAAGGAGGAAATATCCATATCGGAGCAGGAATTTTTGCCGATGAAAAAATTAAAAATATTCTTGTTGAAATTTATTTAAAAGATAGCGTAAAAGGCGATTGGAAACTAAAAGAACTATTTACAGAAGGTTATCAAGGCGCCAAAGAAGTAAATTTTCATAAACATGTCGATATTTCTTACGATGCCAAAGCTACCGATTATATTTTTTCAATAACTGTTGAAGATGAAAAAGGGAAAAAGAAAACAAGAGAAGATGTTTTAAAAGTAATGCCTTATGATATTTTACTAAAAGATATTACATACGGAACTGCTAGTAACAATGATAAAATAGCCATTATAGGTGAAAACTTAAACATTCAAGGGCTTATAAAATCAAGAGAATCTATAAAAAATGTAGTAGTATCAGTTTCAGAATTTATAGAAGGAGAAGGTTGGAAATATCATATCGAAAAAGAATTTAATTATTCTGATAAAAATATTAAAGAAATCAACCTAAACGAAAAATTAATGATTACCAATGCTTTAAAATCAAATAAAACATACGATTTAGATATTATTGTTCAAGATAAAAACAAGGAACGAGTAATTAAATCGTACGCATTAACAGTAAAATAAGCAGCAAGTAATAAACATTAAAAAAGCCTACTTGAATTTCTTTCTTGTAGGCTTTGTTATAATAATTATATAAAATGACTTTATTAAAATCAACCATCAAATCAACAGCGATTTTATTGTTTTTAAGCTTATTTCTGATAAGTTGTAACGATACATCTGAAGAAATTGACAAAGAAAAACCAAGTATTAGCATTAATTATACTGGTGGATTTCCACAATCGTGTAGCATATTAAAAAAAGGCGAAAAATACATTCTAAAAGTAAAGGTTTCCGACAACATCGGTTTGGCTTCCTATGCCATTGATATTCATAATAATTTCGATCATCATACACACGATGACCAAGGGAGTTTGTGCGATTTAAGCCCTATAAAAACGCCTGTTTCTCCGCTTATTTTTATGGAAAATTATGAGATTACAAACAATCCTAAAACCTATGAAATTTCACAAGAAATTTCAATTCCTACAAATATTGATTCAGGCGATTATCATTGTCAAATTTCAGTAATTGATATTACAGGTTGGCAAAGTAGAACATCGGTTGATATTAAAATTCTTTAAATTAACCCTATAAATTCAAAAAAACATGGCAATTATTAATTACGGATTATAAGGTTATAATTCGTAATTAATAATTTATGACTACACTTTGACAACATAACATACATTGTTTTTTTTTAGAAAACCATTATAATATTGTGTATAATAATAACTATTTTTATCAAATATTAATAAAAATAGTTATTATTATGAAAAATTTACTTTTAGGAAGTTTACTAGTTTTAACTTCTTTAACATTTGCAAACGAAAAAAAAGATACTAAGGTTGAAAAAAAGGAAATTGTAAAAAATATTATTAAGGAAACAAAAGATAATAATGTTAAACCTTTCTGTACTCTGAAAAGAAGAAGAACTTCTATGAGAGGAAAAGGAATATCAATAGTTACAATGGTAACCAATTGTACTACAGGAGAAGTATGGTTTCTTTAAAACAAAAATTTATGAATTCATCAATTAAAGTTTCGATATTATTATTTTTAGTTACATCATTTTGTAATGCTCAAGGTATCAATTATAAAATTACTTATAAAGAAACTATTGGAGAAAATGTTGTTTATGGCACAAAAGAAGGTGTTATTCATGATTCAATTATAGTACCTAAATCAACTCAAAATGGTTTTTTAATAGGTAATACTAAAAGAGCTACTTATCATTCAGATTTTCTGCTTATTTCTACTAAAAAAAATAAATTACCTAATGGTGCCACTTCTGTAGATACAAGATATAATTTAGCCGTATGTGTTTTTAAAGATTTTATCACTAAAAAACAAATTTTTGAATCATTAGGTCATCCCGATTTTGATGAACCTAATTATGTAGTATTTAGAGATTTAAATTATTACAAGTGGACATTAAAAAATGAAACACGAAAAATAGGAAAATTCAATTGTAAAAAAGCTGTAGGTATTAATCAACTTAATGAAAAAGCTACTTGTTGGTACACCGATGAATTAGGTATTATTGGAGCACCTAAGTGTTTTGATGGCATACCAGGCTTGGCTATACAAGTTAAAAGTGAGTATGAAAACACACTCTTTGAATTAATTAAAATTGAATATCCAAAAACAATTAAGTTTAAAAAAAGAAGTAAAGACTTTGAAATAGTTTCAGAGCAAAAGTATCGCAATCCTCCTATAATAATAAGTGAAGAAATTACACAAATGCATTAATATAATGAGCCTTATTTATTACATTTCAGGGCTTATAACTCAATAATAATTATGAGATTAGTGTACTTTTTTATAGTGTTTAACGCTATTCAACTTTACAGTCAAACAAAAATTAACGGCGTTGTTGTAAATAAAATCAACAACGCTATTAGTTTTGCTTCTGTTCAATTAGTAGATAAACAAACAGATTTAACTCAAAACTATACTACTACTAATGAAAAAGGTGTTTTTTCTTTAGAAATACCATCGATTAAAAAACAATATTATTTAAAAGTTAGGCTTCTAGGTTATCAGCCAAAAAACATACAACTTACAAACTTTAATAAACTTAATATAACACTTCAAGAAAATACTAATGAATTAGAGGAAGTTGTAGTTAAAGGGTACTTAAGTGATTTTAAAATATCAAAAGATAGTATTACTTATAACCTTTCTAAAATTATTGATAGTACAGAAATCAACCTAAAAGATATTATAGAAAAGCTTCCAGGTTTATCTATCGATGACCAAAAAAAAATAAAATTCCAAGGAAATAGAATAGAAAAAGTAACTATTGATGGGCAAGATTTTTTTGGTAAAAAGCACGAAATGGCTACTGAAAATTTAAGTGCAGAAGCAATTAAAGGGATACAGTTATTAAAGAATCATAAAGATTTTGATGATATTTCTACAAAAAAAACAGGTAAAATTGTATTAAATATTACACTTAATAAAAAATACAAAAATAAAATTGTTGGTAATATAGCAGGTAAATTAGGGGTACTTGAAAAACATCAAGCACATTTAAATCTTTTTAAATTTTTAAATAAAGGTAATTTTGCCCTTATTTCGGAAGCTAATAATATTGGTGAAACCGCTATAAATATGATTGATTATATTGAAATGAGAGGCGGTATAAAAAATTTCACTAAAAATAATTTATCAGATGGCTCAGGCATCCTCGAAATAGACCATTCTAAAACACCCCGTTTTGTATTTGTAAATAAAAATGTAGATGAAAGAAAAACACTTTTTAATTCGATAAATTTCACAAATACCTTATCAGAAAAAGCAAAAATTAATGGTTATATAACTGTCGATAAAACAAAAATAGAAGAGTTTCAGAGCGGTACAAAAAAATATATTTCCCAAGATGTTATTACGATTAATGAAGATAAAAAAAACAGTTCTAACAGTTATTTAGGTAATTCATTTTTTAATTTTTCATACAAAAAGAATAAAAAGGAAGTTATTTCTTACAACTTAAAATTTAATATAATTGATGACAAATCAATTAGCACTATTAATCAATTATTTAATATAAAATCAAGAAATAAAAATAAAGGATTTTCTATTGGTCATAATTTATCTTATAAAAAACAATTTAACTCTAAATATTATACAGAAATAGCTGTTTATCACGATATAAAAAACATCGAAAACAACCTATTTATAATTGCAAATAAACCTTTTTTAGGTTTGAATTTCACGAATAAATATTCACTAAAAAATGTAGAAAATGATAAATTAAATAGCTTAAATCTTGATTTTTTGAATTATTATAAATTTAGCAGAAAAACAAATTTAGCATCAAAAATATCTTATGTTTATAGTGATAAGAATATCTTAAATACATCTACACAAAATAATTTAAGCTTCCATTTAAAAAATACAAAGAAGCATTTTAGGCTAAAAAACACCATTAACCATCGAATTAATAGACACTTTTACACAAAACTTAGCCTAAATTATCTTATTAATGACATAACTGTAAACTCAAAAAATAAAAAACAATATTGGCTACTCCCCTACATATTATTAAAATACAAGCATAATAATCAGAAATCTATAAATTTTAGTTTTTTTCAAAACAAACAAAATATTCCTGTTTTTCAAACCAATACAAATCAAACTATACTTGATTTTCAAACAAAAATAAATTCAAATACTGCTGTTTTTACGCCAATTAGTAAGCAACATTTTAATTTAAACTATAATAACTATACCCCACTAACAAATAGTATGTTTAGTATAAAAGGTACATATTCTATTTCTAAAAATAATATCAGTTTCAACACATTGTTTAAAGATAATTATATTGAACAAAGTTATATTAGAGTTCCCGAAAAAGGTTTTGGGCTTGATTTTTCATATCATAAAACTATAAAATATTTAAAACTTAAATATAATTTATCAAGCATTTATAATCATATAAATACTATTTCATATTTTAATGGTGATAAAAACATAAAAAATAACACTTCTTACCAATTAAGATTAAACTTAAATTCAATTTTAAAAAAAAATAGTGTACAAGCTAAATGTAAACTACAATATACAACTATAATCGATAAAAATAATTTTTATGAATTAGATTATGCTATTCATAAAATAAATATTTCTCCTGAAATATATGGAAAACACCATGAAATTCGTTGGAATATTGGAAACTCATACACAAACACTATTTCTAATGATGAAAAACAGCATATTAATTCTTTAAACTTTTCTTTATCTTATAAACTCAATAAAAAAATTGAACTGTTTTGTAAAGGAAATAATATTTTGAATCTTAAAAGTAATCAAATTATCAGTTATCTTAACACAAGGTATTTTTATCAATTTACAAAATCTGAACAATTAGAAGGAAATATTTTAGCTGGTTTACGATATCATTTTTAAAAACCAAAAATAATTACACCTTATTCTTCGCCTCAATCCATTTGCTCATATATTTTGTGGCTTGCATCGTTTGATGCTGTAATAAACTTCCAAGGAAATTTTGTGTGCGATATTCCGCTAAATTTTCTTGGATTTTTTTTAGCTGATTTATAAAAGGAACTTCAATTTGTTGTTTATCATAAATAGTATTGATAATTTCTATGCCGTTTTCTTGGTGTTTTTTCCACAGATTTTCATCCGAATAAATTACTACCGCTTTATTGGCAAATTCTTCAAAATCATCTTCAACAAAACCATTCCAAGGCAAAGTATCGTGCATTCCTTCTGCGCCAATAGTTGTAGTAACACTTGGCGTTCCGCAAATCATCGCTTCGGTTAATTTCCCTTTTATTCCTGCTCCAAAACGTATCGGAGCTAAAACAACTTTTGCGTTTTTTACAACTTCTAGGGCATCCGTAGCAAAACCTTTTACCAAAAACCCTTCTTTTTTATTGTGTAATTGATTTATTTGCTGAGTTGCATACGCGCCATAAATATGAATTTCTGCTTTTGGTAATTGTTTGCGAATTTGTTTCCAAATATGATTTTTTAAGGTTAAAACTGCATCCACATTTGGAGCGTGAAAAAAGTTTCCGATAAATATAAAATGTGCTCGCTCATTAAAAGATTTCCAATTATTGATGATTTTATCATCAATTTTAGCTAATAAAAAAGGCAAATGATACAGTAAATTTTCATCAATTTTAAAAACATCTTGAAGCAATTTCATTTCATACGTAGAAATTATCAAACTCAAATCACATCTTAAAATTGAGGCTATTTCTCGTTTTGCATCCACAGATTTTAACAACGCATCCGTAGAAAAATTTTGACCTTTTTTTAATTGCTGATGACGGGTTTTACGCAAAAAATGTAAATCTTCGGTATCTAAAATACGTATCGCATCAGGGCAATTTTCGGCAACACGCCAACCAAATTGCTCTTCCATCATAAAACGATCAAAAAGCACAATTTCAGGATTTAATTCTTCAATAAAACCATCAAAAGAAGCCGAATTTAATGCAATTGACGCTTCATTTACACCAATTTCTGATAAATTAAACGCCTTTTCGCCTTTTTGTGCTGGCGATGCAAAGGTTATTTTGTAATTATTCTTTTTAAATAATTCAATTAATTGTAACATTCTGCTTCCTGCCGCAGAAGAATTTGGTTCTACCCAAACATATCCGATAATTAATAATTGCTTCATAAGCTCCAAAGTTAGGATATTTAATGTTATTTTTTGGTAAAAACTAATCGAATACATACTTCAGCAAATCAACTTTTATATGTAATTTTGCAAGTATTACTCTATAAAATTAAATATAAATTGATAAAATAAGCTTTTTTATCAGCTATACATAAATATTAAAAATACGACTTATGAAATATGATTTAATCGTTATTGGTTCTGGTCCTGGTGGATATATTGCAGCTATTAGAGCAGCACAATTAGGGTCAAAAGTAGCTATTATCGAAAAATACTCGACTTTAGGAGGAACTTGTTTAAATGTTGGATGTATTCCTTCAAAAGCATTGTTAGATTCTTCGCATCATTATTACGATGCTGTTCATCATTTTGATGCTCATGGAATTACCGTTGAAAAACCTTCTTTCGATTTCACAAAAATGGTAGACCGTAAAGCAAATATTGTGGAAACGACTACTGGTGGAATTAAATATTTAATGGACAAAAATCAAATTACTGTTCATGAAGGTTTGGGTTCTTTTGAAGATGCTACACACGTAAAAGTTACTAAAAATGATGGAACTTCTGAAGTAATTGAAGGAACAAATATCATTATTGCTACAGGTTCTAAGCCGAGTACATTGCCTTTTATCAAATTAGATAAAGAACGTGTTATTACTTCTACGGAAGCGTTGAAATTGAAAGAAGTTCCTAAGCATTTATTAGTTATCGGTGGTGGAGTTATTGGATTGGAATTAGGTTCTGTTTACAAGCGTTTAGGTGCTGATGTAACGGTAATTGAATATGCTCCAAAAATCACCCCTACTATGGATGCTGATGTTTCTAAAGAACTTACTAAAGTTTTAAAGAAACAAGGAATGAAAATTAACGCCAATCACGGTGTTACTTCTGTTGAAAGAAATGGCGATGAAGTTATCGTAAAAGCGACTAACAAAAAAGGCGAAGAAGTTACTTTTACTGGTGATTATTGTTTAGTTGCTGTTGGGCGTAAAGCGTTTACAAAAGGCTTAGATTTAGAAAAAGCAGGTGTAAAACTTACCGATAGAGGAATGATTGATGTAAACGATCATTTACAAACAAGTGCTTCGAATATTTATGCAATTGGTGATGTTGTTCGTGGAGCAATGTTAGCGCATAAAGCCGAAGAAGAAGGTGTTGTTGTTGCGGAGTTTTTAGCAGGGCAGAAACCTCATATTGATTATAATTTAATTCCTGGTATTGTTTATACTTGGCCAGAAGTTGCGGCTGTTGGTAAAACAGAACAAGAATTAAAAGATGCTGATGTTGCTTATAAAGTGGGTAAATTTTCAATGCGTGCTTTGGGTCGTTCTAGAGCAAGTGGCGATTTAGACGGTTTTGTAAAAGTTTTAGCCGATAAAAATACCGATGAAGTATTAGGAGTTCATATGGTTGGTGCACGTGTTGCCGATTTAATTATGGAAGCTGCCGTTGCTATGGAATTCAGAGCATCTGCTGAAGATTTAGCAAGAATTTGTCATGGTCACCCAACTTATTCGGAGGCTATAAAAGAAGCTGCAAAAGGTGCCTGGGATGGTAAGCCTTTAAATGCTTAGAATATTTTAAAATACATTTTTTTAAAAGGCAATCTCGTTTTGAGATTGTCTTTTTTTTTGGAGCTATTTCCCGCTTTCCGCACTCGCTTTTTTTATTTTTTTAAAGAAAAAAACAAAAAAGAGCTCAAACAATTGCTTCAATCGGGGCTAGGATTCGAGTTCGTCAATCTTAATTTAGCTAATTTGCCGTAGTTCTCCTTTTTTTTGATGATTTTTGTCAATTCGAGTGATTTTAATGACTAAAAGGAATTAAAATTGTATCGAGAATTTGAGTTCTTTGATGTTGATGAATTTTATACTAAAAAAGTTCTCGATACAACTTTTTTGAAGGAAAAAAATCACTCGAACTGACAGTTTATTTAATTTTTAAACAGGCTCTAAAAATAATTAGAAGAAAAAAAGCAACCTCATTTTGAGATTGCTTTTTGTATATATAAATTTTAATTTTATCTAAAATAATTTATTTTTTTAAAAAAATTATTCAATTCTAACCGTTACTAAAAGCACCTGTTCATTTTCAGGATTAGTTATCGATACATAATAATTACCCGACTTTAGTGTTTTTACGCTAAATTTAGCAGCATCGCCAGTAATCTCTCCACGGTCTGACCCATAACCTGAAGCATCTACGGTGCAATTATCAATAGTATTATTTAAAATTTCAAAATCAACAGTAGTACCTAATGCTACATAAACATCATAACTTTTTTCTTGATTTGCTGTAAAATAAGGTGTCGCCATACCATATTCTGAAGTTTCTTTCTGAATAACATCCACACCATTTATTTTTATAGCAGCTGATATTAGCGTTTTATATTTTACGGTAAAACTTTTTGAATCAGTAGCATCATCTTTTCTTGATACCGTAACAACTACCTCACCACCTTTTCTAACAGAAAAATTACGGTTTAATTTTAAATGATACTTGCTATCATCTAAAGGTGATTGTTGTATTTCATCAAAAGTTAAAATATTTTCTTTACTAAAAGTAACATTATATTCGCCAATACCTCCTTGAAGAACTAAACCTAAAGACCCTAACTCATAAACAGTTGTAGTGTTTACTTCAACATCATCATTAAAAATAGCTAACTGGCTTGGTGAAATAACAGTTACCGTTACTTTTTGTGTGGTAACCCCATCGGTAAAAGTTAATTCTGCCGAACCAACTTGAGCTGTTTTTATAATTACTGTACGACTGCTTGAACCGTATTCATCTTTTATTTCAGCAGTTGCAGCATCTGAATTTGTTGAACTTACTTCAATTGCATCTATTTTACCTTCTAAATTTATTTCAACTGATTTTCCTTTTGGAATTTCTAATGCGGTTTCCGATACACTTAATGCCTTAAATACCTTTACATCTAAATCTATTTCTTTTGATTTAGCATCGGTAATAACATAACTATCTGAAGCTGTTTTGGTACTATCAAAAACGATAATATTTCCATTAACATCTTCTTCACCCTCTTTATTTACAATTTTATAGGTTGATTCTGCTTTACTCCAAGTATATTTATCTGTTAAAATATAAGGAGCTGTTCCTGTTAAAATAGTTACGGTTCCTGTTTGCGTTAAAATAAACTCCACTTTTTCTTTATCAAGAGTTAATTCAGGTGCTGGTGTAATTTTAACGGTTATTACAGCGGTTTTTTTAGTTTTAACATCAGTTAAAGTTACTTCAGATTCTCCTAATACTTTCCCTGTAATTTTAATATCCATACCCACTATTTCGGCAGTTGCATTGCTATTATTTACACTTATTTCATACTCGCTAGAACCTGCTAAAATTTTAACAGTAGCAACTTCATCTATTAAAAGATTTACTAATGATTTTTCAATAGCCACATCAGGAGTTTTTACCAATACCGTAATTTCCGATTTTTTATCGGCAGCATCAACAAGCGTAATGGTCGCTGTTCCTGCGCTTACAGGTGTTACTGAAATTGTTGTTTTTTGGGTTTCTTTATCAGTAATTATACTAGCGGTCGCTATTTTTTTATCTGATGAAGTTACACTATAAGCTCCATTTCCTTTTAAAACATTGATAATTCCTGATGTTCCTTTTTCGGTAAGCGTTAATTCTTTACTGTTTAATTCGATATCTACTATAGGAATCGGATCGTCATCAGAACAAGAAACCATAGTGAATAGGGTTAAAAACCCTAGTAGTAGTACACTAAAAATTAAATTACTTTTTTTCATTTTCTTTGATTTTTACTTTACTTATTTTTATTAAATCTTAATAAGACGCGAAACTACTATTTTAATTATAATCAAGCAATAGTCAATCCTTTTAAATTTAAAAAAAATGCAAAAAAAAAGCCAAACGAAGTCGTTTGGCTTTTTAATATATTTTATTTAGTTTTTAGATTCCGTAAAAAGAAGTCATATTGTCTTCAATGTTTGATACTTTTTTAATCGCTTCATACATTTGGAATGTTTTATTTTTTCGTTCGTTTACTAAACGCTTTCTAAAAGAATCGTAATTTGGTAATGCTGTTGGTAATTTTTTAGCTGTTACCTGAAAAGCAAACACACCTTTGTCACCTACTACATTTTTAATTACCTTGTTTTGCTTAGCGTTAAGCATTGCACCTATTATTTTTGGCTCATATCCTACTCCTGAAATTGTTGGCGATTGTAAATTTACATCCGTAGCATTTTTAACTGTTACAGAAACTGATTTTGCTATTTCAGCTAAAGTAGTTCCAGTAATTTTAGCTTCAATTAATTTCGCTTTTTTAAAGTTTGTTAAAATAGGGCGTACTTGTGCTGTTGCTTTTTCAGCCGACATTAAACCTTTTGCTGTTTTACCAGTTAAAGTTGCCACGACATAACCACCTTCAATATCAAAACGTTTAGAAGCGCCTTTTTTAGTTTCTTTGTTAAAAGACCAGGTAATAATTTCTCTTTCTTTTCCAATACCTGCTACTGTTTCATCTAAAGGTTTTAAACCAATTGCTGGCTGAGAAGTTAATTTTTGTGCTTTTACTACTTCGTCAAAACTTTTACCGTTTGATAATGCTAAAGCAAATGTTTCGGCATTTTTAAAAACAGCATCTTCAGTTGCTTCAGAAGCTTCAATTTTACGAGAAAATGTTGCTAATTTAACCACTGGCTGAAAATTCTTTTGACCATCAATTTTAATTACATGGAATCCAAATTGAGATTTTACAACCCCTACAGCATCTTTTTTTCCTTCAAAAACGAAATCCCTAAAAGAAGGCACCATTCTGTTATAACCAAACCAGTCATAAAAACCACCTTTTTCAGCAGAACCTTTATCCGAAGAAAACTCTTTTGCTAAAGCAGCAAATTTAGCACTACTCCCTTTTACAATTGCCAATAAACTATCAGCAGTTTGTTTTGCTTGTTCTTCTGTTTGGGTAACCGTAGCATCTGCGCTTGCAGCTCCAACAAAAGGAATTAAAATATGACTTGCCTTAGCAGAGTCTGGTAATTGAGTTACCGTTGTTATTTTTGATAATTTAAAATAATTTGCATCTTTATAAGGACCAAAAACATCACCTTGTTTACCATTAAAAATAGCTTTTGCTACTGCTTGTGGTACTTGAGATTTGAATTTGTAATTGTTATCAAGTGTTGTGTCAGAATTATTTTCTGATAAAAATACTGCATAATCAGTCGTATTTTTTAATCCTTTTACAGCAACACTTCCTTTAGTTTCTGAATCTTCAATTAAGCTAGCAACTTGTGCTTTAATTAAAGTTTCGTCTTGAGTTGTTGCTTTAATATCAAACTTTACAAAGTTGATGTCTCTTGAAGCAGCCACTTGAAATTCTGCTGAATGCTTGCTAATGTAATTTTTAATATCGCTTGCAGCTATTTTTACCTGATCATCTTTAATTGAAGTATAAGGAACATATACATATTTACCTGAAATTTTTGTATTTGCAGTTAAATATTGCGCTTCACCTTCTTTTAACGATGCACCTAAACCTGCAGCAACAAGATTGTCGTACGCTGTTTTTTCAAGGTTGTTTTTTAAAGAAGACATATAATTTTGCCAATTTCTCCAATCAGCACCATTTTCTTCTTTAATTGTAGCTAAATAACTTTTTAGTTTATTTTTATCTAAAATATTTGAAGTTTGAAACCTTGGATCGTTTTGTATGAATTCTGTTTCATATAAACTATTCATAATATCAGCATCGCCCACAGTAATTCCTGCTTCTTCTAACTGAGTTTTATAAATTTTTTGTCTAACAATATTTCCCCAAACAGTTTTAGCTGCTTGCATTTCAGAAACACGGTTACCTGTTTGTGTTTTATATGCCTCTAAAGCTTCTGCAAATTCTTGACGAGAGATGACTTCTCCATTTACTTCGCCAATTTCATTTACTTTACTTGCATTAAAAAAGTCTGATATTGTAGAAGGGTCTAATACAAAAGCAAAAAGTGCTAAACCAATTACAAGAATTAAGAACATTGAACGTTCTCTAATTTTCGATAAGATTGCCATACGTTATTTATTTTATTAACAGTGAGCGAAAATACAATTTCACTTTAAATAAAACAATGTTTTTTGAAGCTGTTTTTTTTAAGCTTCTTTATCGGTAATTTTTAAATACAAATCATCAATTTTTGTAGCGCTTACTTTTAGTATTTTTATGTAGAGTTTATCTAGCTGTAAAATAGTGCCTTGCTCGGGTATTGTTTCGGTGTAATTTATAATAAAACCACCTAAAGTTTCGTAAGCTTCTTCTTTAGGAATGTTTAAATCGTATTCTTCATTTAAATAATCAACCTCTAAACGTGCCGAAAAATTAAATTCAGTAGCGTTTATTTTTTCTTCTAATAATTCTTGATTATCATGCTCATCCTCAATTTCACCAAACAATTCTTCTACCACGTCTTCTACAGTAATAATACCTGAAGTACCGCCATATTCATCAACAACCACCGCAATGCTTTTGCGCTTTTTCATTAAACTATTTAAAACATCGTTAATTATCATTGATTCTGGCACAAATTCAACAGGCAATAATATTGATTTAATAGATGTAGGATTTTTAAATAACTCAAAGGCATTTACATAGCCTAAAATATCGTCTAACGAGTTTTTATATACCAATATTTTAGACAAACCTGTTGTTATAAATATATTTTTTAGGTTTTCTACTGATTCGTGCATCTCAATAGCCATTATTTCGGTACGAGGCACCATTATTTCACGAGCTTTTACCTTGTGAAACTCTAAAGCATTTTGAAAAATTTGAATTTCCGAATCAATAGCATCGGCATCATTTCCTCTATCTAATTGTTCTACAATATAATTTCCTAGCTCTTCTTTGCTAAACTCTGTTTTAGTTTCGTTTTCTTTTATTTGGAAGATAAGAAAGAGGAAAAAATCTGAAATTTTGGTAATAACCCATGTAATTCCATAAAATAACAAGTAAAAAAAATAGGCAGGAACCACAAAAAATTTGAGCATTTCATTGGCATAAATCCGAAACATTGTTTTGGGTAAAAATTCTGCTGTTACTAAAATAACAATGGTCGATATTACTGTTTGGGTTAACAAACTTAAATCGTCTAACAAATAATTTACAAAGGTAATAGTACTTGGTAATGCTAATTGAAACCAGTGCATTAGCAAACGCCCCATAAAATAACTATAAATAACCAACGCTACATTATTACCAACCAACATTGTGGTGATAAATTTTGAAGATTTTTCGGTTAATATCGCTAAAATTTTAGGCAAAAAACCTACCCTATTTTTCTCTAATTCAATATGTAATTTATTCGCCGAAATAAAGGCGATTTCCATGCCTGAAAAAAAGGCTGAAAATAGTATTGAGGCAAAAATTACAATGATTTCAAATTCCATTATTGTTGTTGATTTCTCTTCGCTAGTTTTCTTCTAAAATGACGTTTAAAAAAGAAAATTAAAGTAATAAAGATACCAAAACCAAACATAATAAATGCTTCTTCTTTATCTGAATTAAATTTTAAAATCCCTTCAATAAAAAAAAGTGCGCCAATAACTAAGTACCCGTATTGTAAATATTTCCAAAAAGTGTTCATATTATTATCTTTCTATTTATACTTGTATGTTATTTTTCTGCTTTATTTTTGGTTGGCTTGTAAATTCCCTGTTATATCTTTGGCAATCCATTTGGTTAAGTTTTCTTTTGATTCAAAACCAAAACCATTAATCGTGTCTTGCAATGTTGTTAATCTAAAACCATCTTCGGTAAAAAAATAATGTTCTTTTTGATCCCAAAATAACTGATTGGTTTCTAATTTTGTATTTTCTTTATAATTTAAAATAACCACATTTCCTTTAATTTCAGAAATTGCAGTTTTGGTATATGTTATGGCATAATCCCCTGTAATACTTGTTGAATCACGTTGGGTTTTATCAATAGAAACAATTTTAATTCCTTTTGGAAACTCCGTATAAGGGTGGTCTTTACGGTTAGAAAAGTCATGAAAAATAGGCGCTTTTGTTTTCGAGGTTATTTTCCCTGAATCTTTTTTAACATGGTAGATATTTTTAGCCATTCCTACGGGCATATTTTTATCCGCTAAAAAATCTCGTACTTCTTTTTTAGAATTTACGCATGAAAAAAGCATTGTTACCATAAAAATGGCAACAATGCTTTTGTATGTATTTGTGATATTTTGTTTCATCAAAATTTATTATGGAATACGAACAGTTTCACCAATCCAACATCCAATTTTATGCGTTGCTCCTGAAGCAACCCCTTTTTGGAATACTAATTTTTTTGATGGCATATTTTTTCTATAACTAGCAATATATCTACCAGCACCACATCCCGGATCTACTTTACTTGCTTTTAAAGCTTTGTTTAAAGCAGCTACATATACCATTCTTTTTTCAAATTCATCAGCACCACAAGAATTGGCACTTCTTTGATATAAACTTGCGATAAATAAATATGCTTTCCCCATATTTGGGTTATATTTTAACGCTTCATATGCTAAAGCTCTTGCTCTGCTTCCTCCTGCACTTTGTGCTTCTCTTAATTTATACTTCGCCTTTTTAAACGGATCTGTTTCTAAATCAAAAGCTTTCTTTTTCATTTGAGTAGCACCACTTTTATCACCATTTTTAGCTAAAACTCCCGCTAAGAAATTGTATGCATCTGACGACTGTGTTGTTTCAGCATAGGCATTTGCTAACTTTTCAAATAAAGGGTCTGTTTGACATCCTTTATTATACATTCTTGAAACCGCTCTTTTTAACCAAACTCCGTCAGTTTTCTTTCCTTCAAAATCTCTAGTATAAATAGGAATTAATCGCTCACAAGTTGCTATTTTAGAAATCATCGCATCTAAACCTCCTTCTACTTGTCCTAAAGAAGTAGAGTTAATTGTATACGCTTTTAAATTTCTTTTTTCTCTAGCACCAATAGTACCTAAAGAATCTTTTAATTGCAGTTTAGCTACTTTCTTATTATAGTCTTCTAATTTTTCATTAACAGACTCCATTACATCATCATAAGTATCAAAAACTTTTTGAGGATTGCTATCTTTATTAGCATCTGCTGTTGATTGAAAATATCTGAAAATATTTTTAACACTCATATCTTTAGGTGAAATATCGTATGCCTTTTTTAAGTATACAAAAACCTCTTGATCGGTTGCTAATTTATTTTTCAGCAAATACGTTGCGTAGTTACTATGTGCTTTTGCAGCACCTTTTACAGGAAAATTAACAAATCTAGCTTCATAAATTCTTTTTGCTAAAACAGGGTCTTTTGTTTTTTGTGCAATTTTAGACCCATATTTATAAATGTTAACTGATAATTTTGGGCAGTTAGCTAATAAATACTCTAAGTTTATTTTGGCAGCATCATACTTACCTGTTTTTGTGTCTCCTTTAAAAAGATTGTACTTCATGTTACACTCTTGACTTGCTTGCGCCTTGACACCGTTTACTGCCACAAACAAAAATAATCCTGTTAGCAAATACGTAATTTTCTTCATCCTATTGATTGTTTTGTTGTTTTGTTAATCTATTTTTCTTTTATGAAACCACTTAGTACTATTCAAAGATAAACTTAATCGAACATTAAAATATTTTTCTTTTATTAAGTTATTACTAACCGTTCCTTTTTGCCCATACTCTAAGCCGATGTTTACATTCGATAATTGTCTTGGCAATGGCAATCCTAACCCAACATTTATGCCAAAGTCTTTTATTTCTGTAAAATCAGTACCCGTTTGTATTAACAATCCGGTATCTTCAAAACGCATACCAGCCCTATAGGTAACTCTTTTCCAATAATTTGAAATCGAATTTATTTTAGGAATATAATACCCTCCTATCGACAACCTATTTGAGTCATCATATTTATATCCGTTACCATTGACAGCTAAGTTACTATTGGTATTTAAAGCACTTTTGAATTCTTGATTAACCCCTAGGTACCATTTATTTTCTTTTCCGAAACCAAAACCAAAAACACTTTTCATTGGTATTGTTATATCTCCATTAACAGCCCTAGTAAAAAACTGCTTTTTTTCTGTTTCTTGCCCTGAAAGATTTAAAATAATTGAAGACATTTTTTTGTTTCCTTTAGTCGATAAATCATTTTTAAAACTAAAAGAAGCTCCTGTATATAAATTTATTTTATCATTCAAAAGAGTTTTATATTGTGCTCCAAATTTCAAAAGACCACCTCTTACATCTACTTTATCTTGATATTTTGTAGCTAAATGAATTCCGTTTTTTTGATGTATTACATTGTTTTCTAGGTTTCCAAAAATATACCCCGCTTCTAGCCCTACTGAAAGCCCTTTAACGATATAGGTACCAAAACTTGCATATATTTTATTTGTTCCTCCCTCACCTTTAAAAGAGGTTATTTCATCTTTAATTTGAGTATCTAACAAAGAATACCCTACAGATGTAAATGGCTGTAAACCGACCGACAACCCTGCTTTTTTACCTAAAGGAAACCCTAAAGAAACATATCTTAAACTTGTTGAACTCCCAGAATTAGACGTATTTTCTTTTTCTAATGTTAAAAAATTTGAACTAGCACCAATACCATAAGTAGCAACTCTTAAAGATGCGTTTGCTGCCGGATTTACAAAGTTTAAATGATGCGTATCATTTAAAGCAACTCCAATCCCTCCCATAGAAGCGTTCTCTACAGTCGCTGCTTCAAAAGTTTCACCAATTCCAAAATAAGAATAAGGCGAAGCACTATTTCTCTGTGCAAACGTTGTTATTGCACTTAATACAAGTAATACTAATATAAGTTTCTTAATCATTTGTTAAATTATATGTCAAAACGGTATGTAATCCTTCCAAAACAAAATTTGGATGGGCAAATATGCCACTTTTTAATTGTTTAGCCAAGAAAAAGGTGTCGCCTCCTGTTAAAACAACTGTTAAATCGCTAAACTTTTTTTGATATTGCTCAATAACGCCATTTATTTCATTGCAAACACCATTTACAATTCCTGAATGTATAGACGTATTTGTATTAACTCCAATAAAATTATCAACTTCTTTTGCTTCTAATAACGGTAATTTTGACGTAAAATGATGCAGGGCTTTGTAGCGCATGGCAATACCTGGCGAAATTGCACCTCCTAAATATTCTTTTTTATGATTGATAAAATCAAACGTAATACAAGTTCCGGCATCAATTACTAAAATATTTTTCTTCGGATAAATTTTCACGGCGGCAGCTGCGAGCGCAATTCTATCTACCCCTAAAGTTTTTGGCGTTCCATAAAGATTTTTAAAAGGCACTTTTGTTTGATTTGTTAGATAAATAGGATTTAATATTTTTTTTATTTCTTCGGATGTTTTTTCTGAAATACTAGCTACTGAAGCTATAATACTTGCTGAAACAAAATATTTTGAAATTATTTTTTCGATAACTTTTATAATTTCGGAAGCATTAAAAACAACAACTTCTACAATTATATCATCCTGAAAAACAGCTATTTTACCCCTTGTATTCCCGATATCGATACTCAAATTCATGCTTATATTTTTTTAGATTTCAAAGTTACATTAGATTTTTTTAATAAAAATATCATCAAAAAGTTTGGATAAGTAAAAAAGAGTTGTATATTTGCACCCGCTAAACGAAAGTAGCAAACTGGTGCCTTAGCTCAGTTGGTAGAGCAAAGGACTGAAAATCCTTGTGTCCCTGGTTCGATTCCTGGAGGCACCACAATAATTTTTTCAATTGCAAAATTGCTAAACTTATTTGTTACTTTTATATAAGCACAACGGTGCCTTAGCTCAGTTGGTAGAGCAAAGGACTGAAAATCCTTGTGTCCCTGGTTCGATTCCTGGAGGCACCACCGCTAAAACCTGAACATTTATTTGTTCAGGTTTTTTTGTTTTAAAGCGTTTATATATCTGAAAATAACTAACGCATTCTTAGCCAGCCTAAAATTTGATTATTTTCAATTTTCCATTTATTATTTTCTTTTTTCAAGCCAAATTCCACTCTTGATTTACCTAAAACACCTGGGTTTTGCTGTATGATTTCAATTTTACCTTTCGTTACTTTTGATACAATTGAAACATGCCCATACCGATTAAAAATAGTTCCTCCGTAAACTAGTAAATCGTTCGCTTTAGGTTTCGATTTACTCGCATTGGTATATTGTATTAAATTTCGGTCTTTATTTAATGTTCCGTCTTTTAAGTTCGTATTAAAAAAACTTTTTGCGTGCCCGTAACTATTAGGCATTTTATGTTTGAAATATTCATAGTAATACCGTTTTACAAATTCTACACATTGATATTTTAATCCAATATTATAGCCGTCTTTAGCTCGATTTCGCCCTTTTACAGTTCCTACCTGTCCGTTGTAATAGACCACAACGCCGTTTAAACTATCTATTTTATCGCCAAATACAGGAGCGAGTTGTGAACGAGGTGTTTTCATTGTGTAAAAAACACCAATAAACGCGGCTAAAACTGCTATAATTAGGATGTTAATTTTTGTCATTTTAGATTTTATTTTTAAAAATAGATAAACATCATACTAAATTTAGTTCAGCAATACATCAAAAGTAAAAACACCGTAAGGACGTGATTTCTTTTTTTAGATGAAGTTAAAACAGGCTTTTAATAGCTGAAAATATTATTAAATAGCACAAATGCCTAGCCCCGATTGTAGCAATTGTTTGAGCTCTTTTTTTTGATTTTTTTCAAAAAAAAAGCGAGTGCGGAAAGCGAGAAATTGCTTCTAATAATCATTTTTAAAAAATTACTTTAACTTAAATTTCATTTCTATCGGTAAATGATCGGAAGCTTGCCCAAAACTATTTAGTACTTTTCCGCTTATATATTCTATGGTTTTTTCGGTATAAAAAATATAATCGATGCGTTCGTATAAATCTTTGGTATCGAAAGTATTTGCGGGATTATTTGCCGTAAAAGCAGCGTTTCCAATTCCTTTCATTGTAATTAATTGCTGAATAATCGCCGTATTATCTCTTGCTTTCGAATTAAAATCGCCTAATAATATGGTTGGATATTTGTCTTTATAAGAATTAAAAACAGCTAAAACCTGTTCAAATTGTGCCATACGAGTTTTGGTGTCAAACGCCTCTAAATGCACATTTAAAACAACCACTTCTTTGCCGTTAATTAACACCTTTACAACTTGTAAAAGCCTGTCTAAATACAGGGCGTCTCTATAAAAAGGGCTATCAGGAACACGTGCTAAAACGATACGTTCATAATTTTTTAATTCATATTTACTAAGAATTGATTGCCCTGAAACAATCTGCCCAAAGTGCATGCTTGGCGGCCAATATGGAAACGGCACGTAGGTTTCGTCCCAATTAACGCCTCTTGCGGCATATTTATAGCCTAATTTCATAAATTCGGCTTCTTGATTTACTTTGTAAGACCTTGAAGCCTTGTAATCAATTTCTTGAAAAGCGATAATATCAGGGGTTATTTTTTGAAGCTCAGTTTTAACTTTATTAAAATTATCGTCAAATAATTTTTTTGATTTTGCTACGGGTAAATTATTGGTCATTCCGCTTAAATACCCAACATTATAAGTAATAATGCTATATATAGAGTCGTTATTTTGATTCGTATTTACATTATTATTTTCTAATCTGATCAATTTAGCATATTCTTCTTTATTAATTGTTGGGGATGATGCCCAGTAAAAAAACAAGAAAAAAGCGACTATTAATACCGATATTAGCTTAAAAAAAAGGGATATTATATTTTTCATAAAACGTTAAAGAATGTTAAAATTATAGTCAAATTTAAACTTTTTAAAAGAAGTGCAGTCATAGATATATAATTAAAAACTTAAATTTTTATGAAGATGAAAAAAATAATAACCGTATTGGTTTTAGCCCTTGGATTTACTTTAACAACTCAGGCTCAAAAAGGAAAGCATCATAATTTAGAACAATTCACCGTAGCACAACAAACAGAACTTGCAGTTAAAAAAATGACTTTAAAGCTAGATTTAACCACTACGCAGCAAGGTCAAATAAAGCCTTTATTAGCTGATAAGATTGCAAAACGTAAAGTTATGCATCAAAAGAGAAAAGCACTAAAAGAAGCTGGTAAAAAGAAAGGTAAATTATCAGCAAACGAACGTTTTGATAGAGAAATGAAAATACTAGATGCTAAAATTGCTTTTAAAGCCAACATGAAACGTATTTTAAATGAAAAACAATACGATCGATTTGAAAAAATGAGTGATAGAATGATGCAAAAAAAGCATAAAAAACATAGTAAAAATGGCAAAAAAGAAAAAAGAGACAAGAAAAGAAGAAAGTAAACAGCAAGGAAAATAATGGTTTTATATAAGAAAATCCTGATTCTAAAAATAGAATCAGGATTTTTTACGGCTATTATTTAGCGAAATATCTAGTATTTAAAATACGGATTAAAAGCTATAAATTAACTATTCATCCTCTTTAAACCAACTAGAATATTCTACATAATTATTAGCGATTCTATCAATTTCACCTGAAATTAATTCTTTCGAAATATCTTTTACTTTTTTAGCAGGAACACCCGCATAAATACTACCACTTTCTACACGAGTATTTTTAGTAACCACAGCACCCGCAGCAATAATTGAGTTTGATTCGACAACACAATCATCCATAATAATACTTCCCATACCGATTAAAACATTGTCGTGGATTGTACAGCCATGCACAATCGCATTATGCCCAACCGATACATTATTTCCTATGGTAGTTGGCGATTTTTGATATGTTGCATGAATTATTGCCCCATCTTGAATATTCACTTTATCGCCCATTTTAATATAATGTACATCGCCTCTAATAACGGCGTTAAACCACACACTACACTCTTTTCCCATTTGCACATCGCCCACAATTGTAGCATTTTCGGCAACATAACAATCCGCAGGGATTTGAGGTGTTTTTCCGTTTATCGTTTTTATAATTTTCATCTGTTTATCTTATTTTAAAAAACATAATTTTACAGCTTTTTGATTAAATAACAATCAAAAAAAGTCGTTATTCTGAGAAATATCCCGAATAACGACTTTTTAAAGCACTCTAAAATACTAAAAAACAGTATTTTTAATTCACTATTAATTTTTCACCAATACTAATGCTGTTGTTAATAAGGCTGTTAAATTTTTTCAAATCACCTACCGATATTTGATATTTTCTTGCAATTGAATACAAGGTATCGCCTTTTTGTACTTGGTGATGCAGCGTTTTAATACTTGTTTGTTTTTTAGGCTTAATTCGATCGTATTTCGTTAAATTGTATTTATTGATAATCGAAATTAATTTCTGCGGATAGCGTTTATCGGTTGCATAGCCTGCTTTTCTTAATCCGTACGCCCAACCTTTATAATTGGTATGTCCTAGTTTAAATAAACTTGCATAACGACTTCTCGAAATTAAAAACTGCGAATGATCTTCGTACGAGGTTTGCGGATATTTATATTTTCTGAAACACTCTCCTATTTCGTCATCGTCGTGGGTTACACTTTTTCCTTGCCAACCTTTATGGCATTTAATTCCGAAATGATTATTCGAACGAATAGCCAAGGCACTTCTTCCACTTCCAGATTCTAAAACACCTTGCGCCAAGGTAATACTAGCCGGAATTTTATGTTCGTGCATTTTTGTAACGGCAATAGGTGCAAATTTTTGAATATAGGCTTCGGTATGATTTTTAGTTGTTTTACTTGTTGTTTTTACCTGTTCTAACTGATAAACTTCAGGAGCAACTTCTTCTTCTTGCTCAAGAATTACTTTTTGTTTAACAAGCACTTTTTTTCGAGGCTTAGAAACGATATTTTTATTTGAACCACAACTTATTAAAAAAGTGGCACTTAGTACGATGTAAAAAACAGACTGTATTCTCATTAAAGTATAATTAATTCTTGGTTTTTATGTTTTAATTTTTTGTTAACCCCAGTAATTCCTTGTAAACCTCCGGTGTGAATTGCTAAAATACGGCTGTTTTTTTCAAAATAATCTTCTTGAATCATTGCTAAAATTCCAAACAACATTTTCCCGGTATAAATAGGATCTAACGGGATATTTGTTACGGCTTTAAACTCGTTTATAAAACGAATTAATTCTTGATTATATTTTGCGTAACCACCAAAATGATAATCAGTTATTAACTGCCATTTTTTGTTGGTATCAGCAATTAAATTTTCTATTTCTTTTTGTAAAAAATCACCTTTTAAGGCAGGGAAACCAAGTGTTTTTTGATGTTTTTCTGTTGAATTTATCAATCCTGAAATTGTTCCTCCCGTTCCTATAGCGCTGCAAATATAATCGAATTTATGGTCTTGTTCGCTTAGTATTTCTTGACAGCCTTTAATTGCCAAATTATTTGTGCCGCCTTCGGGGATTAAGTAAAAATTTCCAAACTCCTCTTTCAAGCTTTCTATAAATGCTTCGGATGTTTTATTTCGATAAACCTCTCTTGAAACAAACTTAAATTCCATGCCATTTTGATGGGCTTCTTTTAAACTTGAATTTCCTGCTAATGTTTTTTCAAAATCTTTTGCTAATTCATCGCCTCGGATAATTCCAATGGTTTTAAAACCTGTCAAATTACCTGCTACAGCAGTGGCTACAATATGATTTGAAAATGCACCTCCAAAAGTTAACAAAGTATTTTTTTGCTGATTTTTGGCTTCAATAATATTGTGTTTTAATTTTCTAAATTTATTTCCTGATACAAATGGATGAATTTTATCTTCTCGTTTAATATATAATTCAATATTTTTTTCCTTTAAAATAGGAAGCTGTATTTGTTGGTTTTCGGCAACAAAAACCTGATTAAAAAAAGAAGTATCTTTCGTATTCAAAACCGTAAAATTATTTCGGCAAAAATACTAGAATTATCTAGTAAGTAGCTTGTATTTTAAACTTGATTTTACAATTAAAAAACACGAACTTGTTTGCTTTATAATTCAAATTGCTAAAGATCTTAATATATGGAAAATAAATTTAATATTGCAGTACTAATAGATGGTGACAACGCGCAACCAAAGTTATTAAAAGAAATTATTGAAGAAGTTTCTAAATACGGGAAGGCGACTATCCGAAGAATTTATGGTGATTGGACAACGCCACAAATGAATAGCTGGAAGGCAATTATCAATCAACATTCGATCAGCCCGATTCAAAAATTTTCATACACCACAGGAAAAAATTCTACCGATGGCTCCTTAATTATTGATGCTATGGATATTTTACACGGAAAAAATACCCAAGGTTTTTGCATTGTTTCAAGTGATAGCGATTATACTGGGCTTGCAAAAAGAATTAGAGAAGAAGGGCTTTTTGTAATGGGAATTGGGGAGAAAAAAACACCCGAAGCTTTTGTAAAATCGTGCGAAGTTTTCACGTTTACCGAAAACTTAAGAAACGAGCAACTAAATCAAAACCAATCGAATAACCAAAACGAAACAGTGAAATCAAAATCTGTAAAACCATATCAGAATCAAAGAAATAAAGAGGTTGTTGAAAAAGTAAGATTATCAAGAGCAGATTTAAAAACAATTGATAAGGCTTTTGATATTTCTACAAACGAAGAAGAAAACGCCTATATTTCTACCTTAGGGTTAAATATTAGAAAAATTGATCCAAGTTTTGATCCTAGAAGTTACGGTTTTAAAAACCTTACCAGACTTTTTGAAAATATTGATAAATATGAAGTTATCAAAAATGAAGTTGGTGGCTTAAATCATCCGTTGTTGCGAATTAGGTAGGTTAGTTTTTATATTTTTAAACTAAAAAAAATCCTACATATTAAACTCATTGCTGATTTCAATACGTAGGATTTTTAATTATTTTTTATCTTCCGCTAAATTTACAAAATTTATAGACGGTAACATTATTGGTTCAAAACCAGATTGTAATGTTAAATTAGATATATATGCTCTCAAATAAGGAAAAGCAATTGCTGGAGCATTTATTTTAGGAAAATTTGATAATTTAAACTCTTCTGAAATATTTTTATCTAATTTAAACATAAAAACAGTTTCAATATTTAAATCAAACCTTTTATCATTTATTTCGATTTCAAAACCTATGCCAAAAGTATCAAGTTCATCTTCAGGATAAAAATGACCTGTCTTTAAATCAAAAGAATTTTCTTTTGTATTAACTTCTTCATTAGAAGTGAAATTCAATTTAAGGACTTTCCAATTTTCTAACTGTATTTTCATATTACGCAGCTAAAGATATTGAATTAATACTATTTACCTCCATACTATTATCATTACTAGAGGTATAGCTTATTTTTTAACTATATCAAAAGATTGATTATCAATATTTTCTTTAAATCCATATTTATTAACAACAACACGACAAAGCTCTTCAGCTGTAATGTTTTGAAAATAATTATCAATTTTATCTTTTATTTTTTTATTTAGTTTCATCTTTTATATCTCCTGTTATTATTATAGTAGAATCTACTATATTTTCATTAGGTTTAAAAACTGTACAAATAGTACAATTAGGAGTTCTTAAGTTAATTCTTTTTTTTCTTTCTTTTGCAAATTTAATGTAAAAATTACCTTTTACTACATCAATAGGTAAAATACCTTCTCCTCTAGCTAAATTAATCAATAAGCCATCAATAAAATCAAAATTTTTATTAAGTTTTTTAATTTTCTCTTCAAAACATTCAAGAAAATATGCTAAAATTTCAACGCCTTCCTCTTTTGTTAAGTCTAATAAATTATCTTCATTTACGTCAAAATTAGATTTTATAACACAATATTCTTTATATTTATGCTCCTGTTTTATATTATCCCAAGATTGTGTAATAGCCCAATTTTTAGCTTGCTCATTAGGTTTTGAACTGATACCTTCAATAAAAAAATAAACTCCGTTTCCCAACCATTCTTTATCTCCTATAGATAAATCATAATTCGATTTAATTATTTCTTTAGCTGAAGAAATACTTGTTCCGTGATATCCCTTAATTCTCATCAATAACTTTTAAATAAACTTAAAAAACAAAAACTACTATTAACTAAAATAGTAGTTTATAATAACTAATTTTTAAAAATTAGAAACCTGTTCTTCTATTTTTTCCCAATTAGCCATTAAAGTGTCTAATGATGCTTTTTTTGCTTTGTATTTTTCAAAGAAATTAGGACGCGCAGAAACTTCGTCATAATTATTTGCTAATTCTAAATCTATTTTAGCAATTTCAGTTTCTAAATCAGCAATTTCAGTTTCTGTTTTAGATAATTTATTTTTAAGTTTTTTCAACTCTTTTTCTTGCTCTCTCGATAATTGATGTGCTTCTTTTTTAGCTGTTGGTTTTTCAACTTTAACAACTGTTCTTTTTTCAGCTTCTCTAAGATTTTCCATCTTATGTTGTTCTAAGAAATAATCAATATCTCCTAAATACTCTTTAATTACCTTGTCTTTAAATCCGTAAACTGTTGATGTTAATCCTTGTAAGAAATCTCTATCGTGAGATACAACAATTAATGTTCCCTCAAAGTTTTTTAAAGCAGTTTTTAATACTGTTTTCGAAGCTATATCCAAGTGATTTGTAGGCTCATCCATTACCAACACGTTAAATGGTGATAATAATAATTTACATAACGCTAATCGGTTACGCTCTCCTCCTGATAATACTTTTGCTTTTTTATCAACAGCATCTCCGCCAAATAAGAAAGAACCTAACATATCTCTAACACGCATTCTGTTCGTGTCAGAAGCGGCATCTTCCATAATTTCTAACACTGTTTTTTCTGGAGGTAATTCTTCGGATTGATTTTGAGCAAAATATCCTATTTCAACATTATGCCCTAATTTTAGGTTTCCTTCAAACGGAATTTCACCAACCATCATTTTTGCCAACGTAGATTTCCCTTGTCCGTTCTGCCCAACAAAAGCAATTTTACTGTTACGTTCAATCATTAAATCAACGTCTTGTAAAACATGCTTATCGCCATAACTTTTACATAAACTATCCGCTTCAACAATAATTCTACCTGGTTCTTTTGATATGGCAAACTTTACATTCATTGCTGCGTTATCATCGCCATCAACCTCAATAAGTTGTACTTTATCAAGTTGCTTCATTAACGATTGCGCCATCGAAGCTTTACTTGCTTTTGCCTTAAATTTATTGATTAAGTGTTGTTTTTGCTTAATCTCTTTTTCTTGATTTTTCTGAGCTTGTAACTGCTTTTCCTTAATTTCGGCTCTTAAAACTAAAAATTGAGAATAGGGTTTTTTATAATCGTAAATCTGCCCTAATGAAATTTCAATAGTTCTGTTCGTTACGTTATCTAAAAACATTTTATCATGCGAAACCAATACAATTGCACCAGAATATGAACGTAAAAAATTCTCTAACCAAATAATAGATTCAATATCTAAGTGATTGGTAGGCTCATCTAACAGTAAAATATCGTTGTCTTGCAATAATAATTTAGCTAACTCGATACGCATTCTCCATCCTCCTGAAAACGTACTGGTTAATTTGTCGAAATCTTCACGCTGAAATCCTAAACCTTGTAAAATTTTCTCGGTATCACCTTGATAATTATATCCTCCTAAAAGCTCATAACGTTCGGTTAAATCGGTTAAATCAATAATTAATTGACTATATTCTTCACTTTCATAATCGGTTCTAGTAGCTAGTTGCTCGTTAATTTCATCTAACTTTACTTCAATTTCTTTAATTTCAACAAAAGCTTGATATGCTTCTTCTAAAATGGTTCTTCCTTCAACAAAATCGATATCTTGACGTAAAAATCCCATGCGGATATCTTTATCAAAAGCCATCGTACCTCCGCTGGTTTCAATATCTTTAGAAAGTACTTTTAATAAGGTTGATTTTCCTGCCCCATTTTTTCCTATCAGTCCAATTCTATCTCCCTTATTTAACTTAAAAGTAATTCCTGAAAACAAATCAGTTCCCATAAAAGAAACCGATAAATTGTGTACGTTTAACATATATGTAATAATTGTTACTTATGGTGAATGATAAAAAAATTATCTTTGCAAAAGTATATAAATTTATAATTGATTATGTTTAAAAAAGGAAGCAAATTATATAGTATTTTCAAAGGGAAATGTCCACAATGTCATCAAGGTGAATTCTTCAAATATAAAATGACACTTAATCCTAAAAAAATTACTAAATTACACGATAATTGCCCAAAATGTGATTTAAAATACATGATGGAACCTTCTTTTTTCTTTGGAGCGATGTATGTAAATTATGGCTTATCAGTTGCCTTATTTGTAGCTATTTTTATCATTTCAAAAGTATTTATCGGTTTAACTATTTTACAAAGTTTTATTGCAATTATAGTTGTTTCATTACTTCTTACGCCATTTACCTTGCGTTTATCTAGAATTATTTGGATAAATATTTTTATTGCTTATGATAAAAATATTAAGAAAATTTCAAAGAAATAATTACTCGTCAAATCGTTTAATATCAATATCAGCATCTAATTCACTTCCATTTTCTAGGTGATTAAATAAATTGTTAGCAATCGTTGGTCCAATCATAACGCCACGTGTTCCTAAACCGTTTAAAACCACTAATGATTTGTGCTTTGGATGTATTCCTACCATAGGTCTTCGGTCGTTTACTGTGGGTCTAATTCCTGCGGTGTGTCCTGTTATGGTGTAAGGAACTGTAAGTACTTTTTTTAGTTTTTCTACTAATTCTTGTTTTGCTTCTTCTGTTGGATTACAAGTTTTGTCTGTCCAATTAAAAGTAGCGCCTACTTTATAATAATCATTTCCTAAAGGCATTACAAAAGCACTTGATTTTAATAAAAAATCAATTTTTAAATCGGGTGCGTGTATTGTTATGGTTTCTCCTTTTGCTTCGTTTAATGGTAAGTGATTAAAAAATGGATTTTCAGTAATACCAAAACCTTCGCAAAAAACTATTTTTTTAGCCGTTATATTTTGATATTGAATCCCATCTTCTAAAATAGTTATTGCTGAATAATCAAAAGAAGCCGTTATTAATCTATTTGAATTTTGAATATAATCTCTATATGATTTTACTAGCAAAGCAGTATCTATACGCCCTGTTCCTGTTAACTCTCCAAAACCAAAATCACCAAGAAGCCCTGCAACTTTTGCTTTACTAATTGTAGGATTCATGTAATTTAATAATGTTGGTTTATCTAAAGCTAAAAACCAATTATTTTCATCACCAATACTGGTAAATGCTTTTTTAATAGAAAATTTATAATCTAATTTTATATTTAATTTCTCTTCTATATTCTTATAAAAAGGTAAAGCTGTTTGTATTTGTTGATGCCCATTCCAAACGGCATTAAAACGTTTTAAAATAACGGGATTATAAACCCCTCCTGCAACCAAAGAAGAAGTTTGTGAGTTGTCTTCAAAAATTACAAATGATTTATTTGCCTTTAACAATTCTTCTGTAAAAGCAATCCCTGCTAAGCCTAAACCTACTATAATATAATCTACATTAATATCCATACTACAAAAATAGTACTATTTATTGCAAAAAAAAAGAGCTTACAAATGTAAGCTCTTTTTAATTTTTATGAAATATGAATTTAATAATTCCACATATCCATTTCACGATTACGAATACCTTCTTTAATTCTGTCGGCTTCTAATAATTGAAATAATGAGTTTCCTCGAACATAGTCTTTAATATTTCTATCTCCGTAAATATTCTCTTCTTTTATTATTGTTGAATTAAACCTTCTAGCATTTAATAAGTTATCGTACGATAATGGTTTCGAGGAATTTACAGGATTAAATACCTTAGATTTATGCAATGTTTCTCTTGCATCTGGAAAAAACACCCAAAACAATTCATACGCAGTATCTTTGTCATCAATTCCTTCCACTCCAAGAACCTGAACATCAGGACCCATTGGCGCTAAAGCCAACATACGGTACTTTAATTCACCTCCTCGCTTATCGAAATACCAAATTCCTTTTAACATATATCCTTTAATATCAGCAGATTGCACTGAGTAAGGATCCATGTTTCCGTAACCATCGTCACGTTCGTTGAAGATCATTGATTTAATTTCCTCCATTCCTACTTTTGTTGTAAAGTAAGAATCACTATATACTTCTGTAATTTCGCCATTACTAATACCTTTTAGTAAGCTATCAAATAATGAACGTCTTGTTAAACCTGCATTTGTAGTATCAACCGGATAATAATAAGGTAAATTGATCTTTTGATTTATATCTACATATTCCCATACCACTTTAGACCACAATACATCTCTATCGCTAATATAACCATAAGGAAGTGGTTTGTCATCTTCCGAAGCAATTTGGGCTTCAGATTTAAATCCAATCTCTTCGACCTTTTTAGAATTTAAAAGGTTCGCCTGAGCAGCTACATAACTTGTAGTTGCAAGGGCAAATAAAACCATATAAAAACGCTTCCAATTCATACTTTAAATTTTTTACTTATTAATTAGTAATCTCAATACTTACAGGTAACACTTTTTTAAGCTTGTAATTAGACCCAGAAACAGATGCTTTAATGTCATAAATAACAATGATATCATTTCTTCGGGCTTTAGCAAGTGCCTTTTTTGCTCTAGCATTTAAGTTTCTACCGTTTACAGGAATAGTTACCTGTCCTGGAACTTTAACTTTAAAGCTAGATACATTTAATTTTAAATCGAATAAGAAGTCAGGTAAACCAGCAGCTACATTAATTCTAGCTAAACTTGCTTTTGGCATTTTTACCGTACCATATTGATTTCTTACCATACCAACAGCTGGTGGTATATCTTTAATTCTATATTTTTTAGGAGTACTAATTTTTCCTCCTCCTGGTAATGTTGCAGAAACTCTAATAGTTACTTCACTTCCTTTACCTGGGTTCATTACGTATTTATCTCCTTTAATTCTTCTTAAACCTGGTGCCGATGCAGAAACTTTATTTCCTGATACTCCTGGTACAGATATCGTTAATGGATTTGATAAACCACGGTACACAACATTCATTTTATCAGCAGAAACAACTGCTTCATTTGGTTTAGGAATTACTGAATACCCTCCTAAAATAGGAATAGTAACGATAGAATCTCCTTGTTTAAATTGAAATTCTCCTTTTAATTCTTTATCACCTACCGAACCTGCCGGCCCGTCTAAAATAACCTGTCCTGCTTGAATTTTATCAGCAGCCATTTCCTTACCGTTTAAGATAACTTTTTCAGCTGTTAAATTCGGATCATTTTTACCTAAAACGATTTTTCCTGATAATTTCTCACCTGGATAATATGCGTTTTTTTCAAAAACAATCATTGCATCATAATTACTCATAGATACAGCACTTTCTAACTGCCCTTGTAATAAAGCTGTTAAAGCATCTGCTTCTGTGTTTTTAATATCTGCCTGAATCTGTGTTAATTTAGTTAAAGATGCAATTAAAGGAAATCCTTCATAATTGTATTTTAACCAATTTTTAACCAATCCGTCTTTAGCACTTTTAACATCTTTTGTACTGAAACGAACTGCTATCACTTTAGATAAATCTGGTTCATTTTTCAATACAACTAATGATTCTTCTCTAAATTGGTTCATTTTATCCATGAACTCTTTTCCTTTTGGAGAAATTTTTCCACTAGCAAAAAAGTACTGATCTAAAAACCCTGATTTGTCCATAGACTCATAGTTTCTGATATCTTCTTTTTTTACCTCACTAGTCATCTTTGTTTTCAAATCTGAAATGTAAGTAAAAAGACCATCTGCCATTACTCTAAGCTTGTCAGTATCTTCCTTCGCTTTACCGTATTGCTTTGCTTGTTCCGTTGCTTTTTGAGCTAAGGTTGCATATGCTGCGGTATTTTTTTCGGTCGCTCTAACATTAGATTCCGAAAGTTTTTCATTCATTAACCCAAAGGCTGATAAAACTTCTTTACTCATATTCATCGCTAACATCGATATGAATACAAGGTACATTAAGTTTACCATCATTTGCCTTGGTGACTGTTTTCCTCCTGCCATTTTAATTAGTTTGTTTAGTTAATAAAATTAGTTAAACTAATTAATTATTTAGTTGACATTGCCGTTAACATTCCTCCATATACTCCATTTAAAGAAGATAAATTGGTTGCTAATGATTGCATTTGCTCTTGTAAACGTTGAGAATTTTCAACTAAAGAAGAGTTTAATTCCGATTGCTTTGCAGCGTTTTCAACTTGCGTAGTATATAATCCGTTTAAAGATTCTAATTTAGCAGCAGCCATTGACATTTGCTCATTATACTGATTTGTTGAAGATACTGTTGTTGAAGTAGCTGTTAAACCTTCGGCAGCTCCTTGAAAACCTTTAATACTATCTCCTAAGCTTGAAATTAAATTTGCATCTAACTTCGCTTCTTTTAAAATAGTATCTAATTTTTCAGATAACATACTTTGTGCTTGGTCAGGTGCAGCTTCAACATTCTTAGTCTTTTTACCTAAAGCTTGTCCTCCTGCTAATTCTGGATACACTTTTGACCAGTCTAATTCTTCTTCAATTGGTTCAAATGCCGACATTGCAAAAATAAGTGCCTCTACAACTAAACCAGCTGTTAACATTACTCCACCTGTTAATGGTCCGATTTTAAAGTGCATAATTTTGAATAAAGCTCCTAATATTACTACAGATGCTCCTAAACCATACGCCATGTTGGTTAATTTCTTTTTTGTTCTTGACTGTGCCATAATTGTTTGTTTGTTGGGGATTATTATATTTATTACTGTTATTAATTCTTGTTTACTTGCTTTTGTTTGTACCTAAATAATCTTGTACTGTTCTAAAGCCGATGTAACTTCTTGCTGTATCGGCATATTCCCAATCACGAGAACCTACTTCTAAGAAATACGCTACATCTTTCCATGAACCACCACGGATAATTTTTCTTCGGTTTTCTTTAATTTCTACATTAGGATTCATTGTTGATCCCATGTAGTAAGACATTTGATTATACGCAGTGTTTGTCCATTCTGAAACATTACCCGACATATTAAACAAACCATACTCGTTAGCATTATATGAATTTGCTTCTACTGTATATAAAGCGCCATCGGCAGCATAATCTCCACGTACAGGTTTAAAGTTTGCTAAAAAACAACCTCTATCACTTGTTGTACTAGGACCACCCCAAGGATATTTCCCAAAGTTCAATCCACCACGAGCAGCATATTCCCATTCTGCTTCTGTAGGTAATCTAAAAGAAGGAACTAATCCTAATTTCTTTTTAGATCGTTGGAAATTATTTTTAGTTTGTGTTCTCCAGTGACAAAAAGCTTTTGCTTGATTCCAAGTAACTCCAACTACAGGATAGTCTTCATATGCCTTGTGTGCAAAATATTCCTGGTGCATTGGATCATTATAAGAATAATTAAAATCTTTAATCCAAACCGTGGTGTCAGGATATACATCAACAACCTCATCTTTCAAAAAGTCTTTTCTATTTTTACCTGTTTTAGCTGCTTGCTCATTATCAAACCAATAATACCTATATTTTAAAAACTTGGTATTAAAAGTTCTTATTCCATTTAAAGATTCATCTTTTTTAAGATATAATGAATCCATAACCTCCACATAATCAGCATCAGGATATTCTTGCTGTTCCCAAGCAAGATCTTCTTGCCAATTTAAAGGCTTTAAAGAATCTAATCCTTCTCCTAATTCGTAGTAATTTTCACGCATATATTTTGCATATGGTGATTCATTTAAAGTATCTGTTGAAGCAAATGCGTACAATTGAATGCCTTTTGCATTTTTACCTCCTCCTTCTTCTTCACCTTCTCCTCCTGAAGCAAACTCAGCCTGATACGCTAATTTTGTTCGAGTAATAGAATCACGTACCCAAAATACAAACTGCTTATATTCGCTATTTGTTATTTCAGTTTCATCCATATAAAAGGGTTGTACTGTTACTGTTTTTGTTGGTGCATTCATAGCTCCTAAAGGATCTTCGTCTTGCTTACCCATTGTAAAAGAGCCTCCAGGGATTTTAGCCATTCCAAATGGTTTTTCTGCAAACCACTTTCTGTTAGACTTATCTCCAACTAACTCTCCTCTATCACTACTTGAACCACAAGCGTAAATTAGAGACACTAACAATGCAAATATTACTACTTTTTTCATATTATATCTTTCTTATAATGGGGATGGTAAACCTATTATTTTTTTCATTAAAAAACAATAACGTATTCTACTTTTTTATATACAAATACAACTTATTCTTAAACAAGTTTTTGCAATGCTTTATACCACCTGTCTGGCATTTTTCCTTTTAATGCTTGTTCATAATCTTTATAGTTACACGGTACTAACGCATGCCTTTTGTGTTTAGTATTCGAAATCATGTTTATTTCCATCCACCAACGACCAGTTTTATCACTTTTGTAAAAATTTATAGGATCATCATCTGCTAATAATACGGTGAACTTATGGTAATTATCTTTAGACACAAACGGGTAATCGTTAGCCCTAGCATTAACCCCTTCAATAAAAAACCAAATCATTTGCGCTATTAAACTTGCCGTCTGATTGTTTGAATCAAATAGGCTGTTATATTCATAGACACCAAAAGAGGTTACTTTGTCACTTATTCCTGCATATCTTGTAATAGCACAAATTTCTTCACCATAAAAACCATTAGGTGAAGCATTCTTATTTGCCGGTGCCTCGCTTTGACGCACAGCACCAATATCTATACTAACAATATCAGCATCTCTCATTATAGGCTCTACAAGCTTTACGTCTTTGACCTCACCTAATCTAAAGGCATCAAAATAGAGTTTGTCTAGCAATTCTATTTCTTCTTGAGAGTTAAAATAAGTTTGGTACCCAATATTACTATAGTTAAATAAATTATTAGGCTGATCCATAATAATTTTACTTAAAAAAGAACTAGAACGAAAACTTTCATTCATTGCACCTAAATCAAACTTGCTATCTACCGACACCAAATTAACTGTTTGTCCCAAAGAATCATACCCACGGTAATTTGCGTAGGTCATATCTTGACTGCCGCCTATTAATATAGGAATTATTTTTTTACTAAGCAAATACTCAATAGAAGAACTTACAGCAAAATAAGTATCTTTAAGCGTATTGCCTTGTGCTATATTACCTAAATCAGCAATTTTAGTTTGCCAATTACCAGGAAATAATTTATATAATTTTTCACGAATAGCTTCTAAATTTTCTCCACAACCTTCGTTATCGGGAGCTCCTCTACCATCTTTTATCCCTATAATAGCAATAGTTACGCCCGATAAATCAGGCAAACCATTTGCCTTTGTATGTATTGCAATATTTCTACCTAAAGACTTCATAGACTGCGACATTAAATGCGCCACTAAGGTGTCTTTTATGGGGATAAAAAAATTAAAATCCATTATTATTATAATTATTATTAGGGGCCTTTAATATGCTTGCAATATACTAAACTATTTTTTTTGAGCGCTGTTTTATTTCTTTTTCACTACTTTCTTTTTTACCACCTTTTTTACAGCCTTCTTTTTTGCTACTTTCTTTTTTGGTGTTTTTGCTTCAATGATTTTTACAGCCTCTTCTTTGGTCATATTTTCAATATCAGTAGTTTTAGGCATTTCTACCTTAATTTTACCTTTAATAACATTAAAACGACCCCAGCGTGCTTTTTCTACTCGAATTTCAACATCTTCCCAGTTATGTAGTACTTTATCGATTTCTTTCTGTTTTTTAACCTCAATTAATTCAATAATATCGGCATCAGTTAAGTTGTCAAAATCGTACTTTTTACTAACATTGATAAATATCGAGTTCCATTTTAAGAAAGGACCGAAACGACCAACACCTTTTTGTACAGGTAATTCTTCATAAAAATAAATTGGCGCATCTGCTTTTTGCTTTGCTACAATTAATTCTTCAGCTCTTGGTAAATCTACTTCCATCGGATTCTCTCCTTTATCTAAAGAAACAAACATTGCTCCAAATTTGATATAAGGTCCAAAACGTCCGTTAGAAACAATTACCTCTTCATCTTCATAAGTTCCTAAGGTTTTCGGAAGCAAGAACAACTCTAATGCTTCTTCCATTGTTATAGTTCCTAAGTTTTGATTTTTATTTAAACTAGCAAACTGCTTTTCTTCATCTTCAGGAGCTCCAATTTGTGCAATTGGTCCAAACTTTCCTAAACGAACTAACACTGTTTTTCCTGACTCTGGATGTTTCCCTAAAATACGTTCACCACTTTCTCTTTCAGCATTTTCTTGTACATCTACTACCGTTTTATGAAAATCACCATAAAAACCTTTAATCATTTCTATCCAATCTTCATTTCCTTCTGAAATATCATCAAAAGAATTTTCAACTCTAGCTGTAAAACCAAAATCTAAAATATTTGAAAAATTTGCCACTAAAAAATCATTGACAATATTTCCAATATCAGTAGGTACTAATTTATTTTTATTTGACCCTGTTTTTTCGGTCAATAATTCACTTTCAATAACGCTATTAGACAGAATCATCTGTTCATAATTTCGTTCTAAGCCTTCATTTTCTCCTTTTTCAACATAGCCTCTACGTTGTACTGTTGAAATTGTTGGCGCATACGTTGATGGTCTTCCAATACCTAATTCCTCTAATTGTTTTACTAAAGATGCTTCTGTAAAACGGTATGGCGGACTTGTAAAACGCTGTGTTGCGTTGATAAAATTATAATTTAAAGTTTCACCAGTAGTTAAGTTTGGTAACATTCCTGCTTGCTCTTCCTCTTCATTATCTGTTCCTTCTAAATATACTTTTAAGAAACCATCAAACTTAATCATTTCACCGTTTGCCGTAAATATTTTGGTGTTTTCAGAATTGGCTATTTTCACATTGGTACGCTCTAATTGCGCATCACTCATTTGCGAAGCTAAGGTTCTTTTCCAAATTAAATCGTACAATCTGGTTTGATCGTATTCGGTATCAATAGCGTGCATTTTCATGCTTGTAGGACGAATTGCCTCATGCGCCTCCTGTGCACCTTTCGCTTTGGTTCTAAAAACACGTTGCTTGCTATATTCTTTTCCGTAATAATTACTAATTTCTTCTTCGGCTGCATTTCTTGCATCTTCGGATAAATTAACACTATCGGTTCTCATGTAGGTTATTAAACCCGCTTCGTACAAACGCTGTGCAACCTGCATTGTTTTACCTACCGGAAAGCCTAATTTACGAGAAGCTTCTTGTTGTAAAGTTGATGTAGTAAATGGTGCTGCTGGCGATTTTTTTGCTGGTTTTTTAGTTAAATCAGCAATAGAAAAACTAGCATCTGCACATGATTTTAAGAAGTTTTCAGCTGTTTTTTTAGTAGGAAAATTCTTCGGAATCGTTGCTTTAAATGTTTTTCCGCTAGTATTCGAAAACTTTGCAATAACCTTATAATGTGTTTCTGATGTAAAATCAAGAATACTTCGTTCTCTTTCTACAATTAAACGAACCGCTACCGATTGCACTCTTCCTGCTGATAAACCTCCTTTTACTTTTCGCCATAAAACTGGTGATAATTCATAACCAACAAGCCTATCTAAAACCCTACGAGCTTGTTGCGCATTGACCATATTGTAGTCAATATCTCTTGGATTATCAACCGCTTTTAAAATAGCATTTTTGGTAATTTCATGAAAAACAATACGTTTTGTATTATCGTCATTCAATTTTAATTGCTCTTTTAAATGCCAAGCAATTGCTTCCCCTTCTCTATCCTCATCACTTGCTAACCAAACAGTTTCTGCTTTTTTAGCCAACGCTATTAATTTCTTAACAACTGGTTTTTTATCATCAGAAACAATGTATTTTGGGCTAAAATCGCCATCAACATTAATCCCTAACTCCTTCGATGGCAAATCTGCAATATGACCATAACTAGATTCTACTTGAAAATCTTTTCCTAGGAATTTTTCAATCGTTTTTGCCTTTGCAGGTGACTCAACTATAACTAAATTCTTTGCCATATCTCTGTTAAATTATCTCTTTTTACATCCTATATTATAACGATGCTTTGAGTTTGCAAAAGTAGAATGTTTTTTTTAAAAAAAAACTTTTTGTTGAACTTTCCCGCTAAAAATAGCGATAAATCAATAATAAATTTCTGCCAATTTGTCATAAACCTTATATTTTGGTTGTATATTTGCCATCATTTTTATTATGAATATGGAGCACACAGAGAAGGTTATCGATGAAAAAGTACAAGGGCAATCACTTGTAACAACACATAAAAAGGAAAACTCAAAAAAATTATTTATAGAAAGTTACGGTTGTCAAATGAACATGAACGACAGCGAAATTGTTGCTGCTATTTTAGCAGAACAAGGCTTTAATACTACGCAAGTTTTAGAAGAAGCCGATTTAGTTTTAGTAAATACCTGTTCTATTAGAGAAAAAGCGGAAACAACTATTCGCAAACGTTTGCAAAAATACAATGCTGTTAAAAAAACAAATCCAACCATGAAAGTGGGGGTTTTAGGCTGTATGGCAGAACGTCTAAAAGAAAAGTTTTTAGAGGAAGAAAAAATAGTTGATTTAGTTGTAGGGCCAGATGCTTACAGAGATTTACCAAATTTATTACAAGAAATCGACGCTGGTAGAGACGCTATAAATGTTATTTTATCTAAAGAAGAAACCTATGGTGATGTTGCTCCTGTGCGTTTAAATTCAAACGGAGTATCGGCATTTGTATCAATAACTCGTGGCTGCGATAATATGTGTACTTTTTGCGTAGTTCCGTTTACTCGTGGACGCGAAAGAAGTAGAGATCCGAAGAGTGTTTTAGAAGAAATTAGATCAATGCACGATCAGAATTTTAAAGAAATTACGTTATTAGGTCAAAACGTAGATAGTTATTTATGGTACGGTGGCGGATTGAAAAAAGATTTCAAAAAATCTTCAGAAATGGCGCAAGCTACTGCCGTAGATTTTGCTCAATTATTAGACATGGCTGCTACTGAATTTCCTAAAATGAGATTCCGTTTTGCAACATCGAACCCTCAAGATATGAGTTTAGATGTAATTCATACCATGGCAAAACATAAAAACATTTGTAAATATCTTCACTTGCCAGTACAAAGTGGAAGTAACAATATGTTAAAAGCCATGAACCGTCAGCATACTCGTGAAGAATATAAAGAATTGGTGGATAATATTTTCAAAATAATTCCTGAAATGTCTTTATCGCAAGATATCATTGTTGGTTTTTGTGGTGAAACAGAACAAGATCATCAAGATACGTTAGATTTAATGCGCTATGTAAAATATGACTTCGGTTTTATGTTTGCATATTCTGAAAGACCAGGAACTTTGGCTGCTAAAAAAATGCCAGATGATGTTCCTTTTGATGTAAAGAAAAGACGTTTACAAGAAATTATCGATTTACAACAAGAACACGCCTTATACAGAACACAACAACATTTAGGTAAAATTGAAGAATTTTTAATTGAAGGAACTTCTAAGAAAAACCCGAATGAATGGAAGGCTAGAAATACACAAAATACCGTTGCTGTTTTTCCTAAGGAAAATTACAAGCTAGGTGAATTTGTAATGATTAAAATAGAAGATTGTACCTCAGCAACCTTAAAAGGAACTGTTATTGGGTATTCTGATAATAATTAACAAAATATATTTAAAAAGCTTTAAGGTTGATAAAAAATCATCAACCCTAAAGCTTCCAATAATCAAACCACCAAAAAACCTTCAAATTAAAAACTTTGCAACTACATCATAAAATATGGAAAACTTACAAGCTATAAAACAACGTTTTGGAATTATTGGTAACGATACCCAGCTAAATCGTGCTATTGAAAAAGCTATTCGAGTTGCGCCTACTGATATTTCTGTGTTGGTTATAGGTGAAAGTGGTGTTGGTAAAGAAAGTATTCCTAAAATAATACATCAATTATCACACCGAAAACACGCTAAATATATTGCGGTAAATTGTGGTGCAATTCCTGAAGGAACTATTGATAGTGAATTATTTGGGCATGAAAAAGGTGCTTTTACAGGCGCAACAGCTGCACGTAAAGGGTATTTTGAAGTTGCCGATGGTGGAACTATTTTTTTAGATGAAGTTGGTGAATTACCCCTAACCACTCAAGTGCGTTTATTACGTGTTTTAGAAAATGGCGAGTTCATCAAGGTAGGATCATCGCAAGTGCAAAAAACAAATGTGCGTATTGTTGCTGCTACCAACATAAATATGCAACAGGCAATATCTAAAGAAAAATTTAGAGAAGATTTATATTACCGATTAAGTACTATTGAAATTGAATTACCGCCTTTGCGAGAACGAGAAGATGATATTCACTTATTATTTAGAAAATTTGCTTCAGATTTTGCTCAAAAATATCGAATGCCAACCATTCGCTTAGAAGACAATGCTGTCAAAATTTTATTAAACTATCGTTTTCCAGGTAATATTCGTCAGTTAAGAAACTTAGCAGAACAAATTTCTGTAGTTGAAGAAAGTCGTTTAATTACTGCTGAAAAATTAATTCAATATCTTCCAAAAAACAAAGGAAATTTACCCGCAGTAATTGGATCACAATCTAATAATTCTGATTTTGCCAACGAACGAGATATTATGTACAAAATATTGTTTGATATGCGTAACGATATCAACGATTTGAAAAAATTGACATTAGATTTAATGCAAAGTGGCGATACAGAACAAGTAAAAGAAGAAAATCACGGCTTAATAGAACGTATTTATCAAGAGAAAAAACAACCCGAAACAGAAAATATAGAAGTTGTTCAAATTGGACAATCAGCATCTTCTCCTTCAATAGCAAATCAGAATAATTACGAATACGCCGAAACTATTGAAGAAGACGAAAATTTATCATTACAAGAAAAAGAAATTGAAATGATTCGAAAATCCTTAGAAAAAAATAGCAATAAACGAAAGTTAGCCGCTAAAGAATTAGGGATTTCTGAACGAACTTTATACCGTAAAATAAAACAATACGATTTATAAAATATTAGCAACAACAATATTCTTAAAATTATGAAAAACCGTATAAACATCTTTTTAGTTTCTATCGGCACACTATTTATACTAATAGGTTGCGGTGCATATTCATTTACAGGAGGAAACACAGGAGAAGCGAAAACAATTCAAATTGATTTCTTCCAAAATCAAGCACCTTTAATTGAACCTACTTTAAGCCAAAAATTCACCCAAGATTTACAAGAGTTATTTACCCGTCAAACAAACTTAACTTTAGTAAATAATAACGGTCAATTGCATTTTTCTGGCGAAATTGTAGATTACAGAATTAATCCGATGAGTGCTACCGCCGATCAAAAAGCCGCACAAAACAGGTTAACAATTACCGTGAATGTTATTTTTGAAAACAGCTTAAATGAAAAAGATAATTTTGAAAAACGTTTTTCTTTTTATCATGATTATCAGGCTACTCAACAATTAACAGGCGGTGTATTAGAAACTGCTTTAAATAAAACTTTAGAAAGAATAACACAAGATATTTTTAATGCTTCTGTAGCTAAATGGTAAAATTTCAAAAAAATTAACTGAAAATTTCAAAAAAAAGTAGTTACTTTGCAGACCATTAAAGAATGCGAAATCAAGAAAAAATAAATTAAAAAAAAATAAATAATGACAACATATACTTTACTTTTAGTATTAATATTGATTGTTGCAATAGCATTAATCTTAATTGTAATGGTGCAAAACCCTAAAGGTGGCGGATTATCTTCTTCTCTTGGTGGTGGTGGTGCTCAAAACATTGGTGGTGTACAAAATACCAACTCTTTTTTAGATAAAAGTACTTGGACTTTATCAATTGCAATGTTTGCTTTAATTTTAATTTCAAATTTTGCAATCCCTAGAGGAACAGCAACCGATGCTCCACAATTAGAGAGTACTTTAAAAGGTATCGAAGCTACAATTCCTGCTGCACCTGCAACAACTACTACTACAAAAGATAGCGTAAAGTAATCTTATAAAACATACAAAAAAAATGCCAACGTTAATGACACGTTGGCATTTTTTTTATACGCAATTTTCAAGGATTTAGAAAAAGTGGCATACATTTTTTAATGGCATAATTTCTGCCTATTTTTAACGCATAGAAACAAAAATACTTAATCATAATTTATATAAAATGGGATTAAAAATAAAACCTTTAGCAGATAGAGTTCTTATAAAACCTGCTGCTGCAGAAACGACTACCGCATCTGGACTTATCATACCTGATAACGCAAAAGAAAAACCTCAAAAAGGAACTGTTGTTGCCGTTGGAAAGGGAACAAAAAAAGAACCTTTAACTGTTAAAGTTGGTGATACTGTTTTATACGGAAAGTATGCAGGTACCGATTTAAAACACAAAGAAAAAGATTATTTAATTATGAGAGAAAGCGACATTTTCGCAATCATTTAATTTTCTCTTACACTTTAAAAATTCATAAAAAATAGATCTAAAAATGGCAAAAGATATAAAATTTGATGTAGACGCTCGTAACGGCTTAAAACGTGGAGTTGACGCATTAGCAAATGCAGTAAAAGTAACGTTAGGTCCTAAAGGACGTAACGTAATTATTTCGAAAGCTTTCGGTGCGCCTCACGTTACAAAAGATGGTGTTACGGTTGCTAAAGAAATTGAATTAGAGGATCCTTTAGAAAATATGGGAGCTCAAATGGTAAAAGAAGTAGCCTCTAAAACCAACGATTTAGCTGGTGATGGAACTACAACGGCAACTGTATTAGCTCAAGCGATTGTACAAGAAGGTTTAAAAAATGTTGCTGCGGGTGCAAATCCAATGGATTTAAAACGTGGTATTGATAAAGCTGTAAAGGCTATTACTGAAGATTTAGCCAAACAAGCGAAAGAAGTTGGTGATTCATCAGAAAAAATACAACAAGTAGCTTCTATTTCTGCTAATAACGATAAAGTTATTGGAGATTTAATTGCAACTGCTTTTGGTAAAGTTGGTAAAGAAGGGGTTATTACTGTTGAAGAAGCTAAAGGAATGGAAACTTATGTTGACGTTGTGGAAGGTATGCAATTCGATAGAGGTTATTTATCGCCTTACTTTGTTACCGATGCTGATAAAATGATTGCTACTTTAGAGAATCCTTATATTTTATTATTTGATAAAAAGATTTCTAACTTACAAGAAATTCTTCCAATATTAGAGCCTGTTTCTCAAGCTGGAAGACCTTTATTAATTATTGCTGAAGATGTTGACGGTCAAGCATTGGCTACTTTAGTGGTTAATAAATTACGTGGTGGTTTAAAAATTGCTGCTGTAAAAGCGCCAGGTTTTGGTGACCGTAGAAAAGCAATGTTAGAAGATATTGCTATCTTAACTGGTGGAACTGTTATTTCTGAAGAAAGAGGTTTTTCATTAGAAAACGCTACGTTAGATTTATTAGGTACTGCTGAAACAGTTACTATTGATAAAGATAATACCACTGTAATCAATGGTGCTGGTGATGATACACAAATTAAAGCGCGTGTAAATCAAATTAAAGCTCAAATTGAAACTACTACTTCTGATTACGATAAAGAAAAATTACAAGAACGTTTAGCCAAGTTAGCTGGAGGTGTTGCAGTTTTATATGTTGGTGCTGCTTCTGAAGTAGAAATGAAAGAAAAGAAAGACCGTGTTGATGATGCTTTACATGCAACCCGTGCGGCTGTAGAAGAAGGTATTGTTGCTGGTGGTGGTGTTGCTTTAGTACGTGCTAAGAAAGTTTTAAAATTAATTACGACTGAAAACTTAGACGAAACTACAGGAATCCAAATTGTAAATAAAGCAATTGAAGCACCTTTAAGAACGATTGTTGAAAATGCAGGTGGTGAAGGATCAGTTGTTATCAATAAAGTTTTAGAGGGTAAAAAAGGTTTTGGTTATGATGCTAAATCTGAAGTATATGTTGATATGCTAGAGGCTGGTATTATCGATCCTAAAAAAGTAACTCGTGTTGCTTTAGAAAATGCAGCATCTGTTGCAGGGATGATTTTAACTACCGAATGTGCTTTAATTGATATTAAAGAAGAAGCTGCTGCTATGCCTCCAATGGGTGGTGGTATGCCAGGAATGATGTAATGGTGGCGAGTCGCCACAGACAAGTATAAAAAAACCTCGAAAATTAATTTTTTCGAGGTTTTTGCTTTATGTAAATTATAGTAAATTTTAATGAATCCGTCAACCTGAAATTTAGTTCAGGTTCGCATCCTGATTTGCCGTTTCTCCTATTGATGCGATGCTGAAATAAATTCAGCATGAAGATAATAGATAAGACGTATTATCTCATTATATTTTTCGTTCAACAACGTAATCAATCATTAATCTTAAAGAATCTTTATAATCTGATTCAGGAAAATTTTCGAGTATCGCTAAGGCTTTATTTTTATAACCGTGCATTTTTTGAGTTGCATACTCTAATCCACCGTTTTTATTGACAAAACTAATAACTTCTTTGACGCGTTTTTTATCGGTATTGTGTTTTTTTACCGAATTAATCAACCAAGATTTCTCTTTTTTAGAACAGTTATTTAAGGTGTAAATTAACGGAAGTGTCATTTTTTGCTCTTTAATGTCAATTCCTGTTGGTTTTCCTATTTTATCTTCGGTATAATCAAATAAATCATCTTTAATTTGAAAAGCAATTCCAATATACTCGCCAAATTTTCGCATTTTTTGAACCGTTTCATTATTCGCTCCTACCGATGCCGCTCCAATTCCACAACAAGCAGCAATTAAAGTGGCGGTTTTTTGACGGATAATATCAAAATAAATTTCTTCGGTAATATCTAATTTTCGGGCTTTTTCTATTTGTAATAATTCCCCTTCGCTCATTTCACGAACAGCGATAGAAATCAATTTTAAAATATCAAAATCTTCGTTATCAATAGAAAGTAATAATCCTTTTGATAGTAAAAAATCACCTACTAAAACGGCAATTTTATTTTTCCAAAGGGCATTTACAGAGAAAAATCCACGGCGGCGATTGCTATCGTCTACCACATCATCATGCACTAAAGTTGCCGTATGAATTAATTCAACTACCGATGCACCTCTGTAAGTTCGTTCGTCAAAACCACCATCAGAAACCATTTTAGCAACTAAAAAAACAAACATCGGACGCATTTGTTTTCCTTTTCTACGAACGATATAATACGTAATTCGGTTTAATAACGGAACTTTTGATAACATCGAATCTTTGAACTTTTTTTCAAAGAGTTCCATTTCATTTTGAATAGGAAGTTTAATTTGTTCTACTGGCTTCATGTTCAACAAAAAAATTAATTTAAAGGTAAAAGTACTAGATTATTAATAATAAAAACAATAATTTTACTATCAATAATTTATTTTTTTTATTACTAAAACGCTATGAATAAAGCCCTCAGCCTCTTACTTATTTTTTTTATCTATCAAAATGTAGTTTTCTCTCAACAAACAATGCTTTGGAGAGATGTTGATATTCAAAAATTTGGTAAAGAAACTATTTACAAGAATTTAAAAGGCGAAAAATTAACAGGTTTATTTAAAATAGCAGACCGTAATGGTGCTTATTCTAAAATTACATTTTCGGATGGTTTTATTTCAGATTCAAAATTTAATTACAATGCTGATGGCGTTTTATATTCAAAAATAAACTACAAAAACAGCCTTAAAGATGGGCATTTTACGGTTTATTATACTGATGAATCAATCAAAAGAAAGGGTTTTTATATTGCTGGAAAAAAAAATGGAAAATGGGTTACCTATAATAAAGAAGGTGATGAAATTGCAGTAGAAAATTATAAAAATGATGTTAAAGATGGCTTGTTTTGGGAACATTCTAAATCTAGAATAGATCAAGATAAAATTATTGTAACTCAAAAAGAATATAAAGATGGACTTCCTAAAGGAACTTGGTTCTCTAAAGATAATGGCAATTTTATTTGGAAGAAAAAATATATAACACCTAAAACATATACACTAAAAAATTACCATAAAAATGGTGCTATTAAAAACCGTAAAGAATATAAAAATGGTAACTATTTTGGTTCTTGGTTTCAAAAAGATGAAGAAGGTAATTTAAAATGGGAAAAAGAATATTATTCAAATAACGATTATACCGAAAAACGATACCACGAAAACAACACTATAAAGTATCAAAAAAACTATAAAAATGGACGTATTGATGGCGACTATATTCGATATAATAAAGAAGGTGAAAAAACAATCGTAGAATTTTATAAAGACAATAAAAAGCACGGTAAATGGTTTCGAAAATATAGTGATGGAAATATTGTATTAGAAGAGTATAATGCAGGTAAACCTAGTGGAAACTGGTATAAAAAAGATAAAAATGGAAGTGTATTTTTTGAAAAATCATATGTAAACTCAGAAAAATATAATTACAAAAAATACTATATAAACGAAAATATTAAAGAATCTGGAACGTATAATAAAGGTAAATTAGATGGAAATTATCTTAAATATAATTTAAATAAAGTCCTTTTAGTAAAGCAATTTTATGAAAATGGAAAACTGATTAACTCAGCATTATATTTTGAAAATGGGAATAAAAAACAAATTATCAAACAAATTGGAAAAACAAACAATGCCACTGTTGAAATATATAGCAAAGATGGTTTTTTAATTAAAAAAGGGCGTTATTTAAAAAGATATAAAAATGGTTTATGGCAATTTTTTGAACCTAAAAAAGGACGTTTAGTAGAGGAAATAACCTATGCAAACAATGCTAAACACGGACTTTACAAAAAATACAACGCTGCTAATATAATATCTATAGAAGGTAATTATATCAATAATAACAAAGATGCTGTTTGGAAACACTACAATTTAGACGGCAGTATAAGAAAAGAGGTTACTTATAAATTAGGTAAAAAAATAGCTACTAAAACTTTTGATTAGCATAAAAAAACGTCTTAGTTATTATAAATAACAAGACGTTTTTATTAAATTTTCAACTAAAAACAGCAATATTTACTATTCTTTATTTGCTAATTGACCACAAGCAGCATCAATATCTTTTCCTCGTGAACGACGAACGTTTACGTTAATATCGTGCATTTCTAAATTTGAAATATAATTATTAATTGCCTCTGGGCTTGCTTGTTTAAATTCAGGATCGCCAATAGGATTATATTCAATTAAATTCACCTTACAAGGTACGTGTTTACAAAACTGAATTAAGGCGTTAATATCTTCTTTTTTATCATTAATACCTCCCCAAACTACATATTCGTAAGTAATTACACGTTCTGTTTTTTCATACCAATACTCCAAAGCTTCTTTTAAATCTTTTAAAGGAAAGGTAGCATTAAAAGGCATTATTGAAGTACGAACCTCATCAATAGCCGAGTGTAAAGAAACTGCTAAATTGAATTTCACTTCATCATCAGCCATTTTTTTGATGATTTTTGGCACACCTGAAGTAGAAACTGTAATACGCTTAGGCGACATTCCTAAACCTTCTGGAGATGTAATTTTTTCTATCGATTTAATTACGTTTTTGTAATTCATTAAAGGCTCTCCCATCCCCATAAAAACAACATTTGAAAGCTTTTTATTGTAATACAATAAACTTTCTTTGTTGATAGCCGCTACCTGATCAAAAATTTCATCAGGGTTTAAGTTACGCATTCTTTTTAAACGTGCTGTTGCACAAAATCTACAATCTAGACTACAACCTACCTGGCTCGAAACACAAGCAGTTGTTCTTGTTTTTGTAGGTATCAAAACCGATTCTACTACCAAACCATCGTGTAAACGTACCGCATTTTTTACCGTTCCGTCTTTACTACGTTGCATGGTATCTACTTTAATGTGATTAATCACAAAGTTTTCTTCCAGCATTTGACGCGTGTTTTTTGACAAACTCGTCATGTCATCAAAACAATGTGCCGATTTACTCCACAACCATTCATATACTTGATTCCCTCTAAATGATTTATCTCCGTTGCTTACAAAAAAATCACGAAGTTCTTCTTTTGATAATGCGCGTATATCTTTCTTCTTTACTTCCATCGGGTACAAAAATACATAAAACCTCACAAGTATCCTTGTGAGGTTTTATATTAATAAAATTTATGTGTTATTATAAAATTAACATCGCATCTCCATACGAGTGAAATTTATATTTTTCTTTAATTGCTTCTTCATACGCTTCCATCATAAAATCATGACCAGCAAAGGCTGAAACGGTCATCATTAAAGTAGATTTTGGTGAATGAAAATTGGTAACCATACAGTTTGCTACACTAAAATCAAAAGGAGGGAAAATAAATTTATTGGTCCAACCTTCAAACTCTTTTAACTTTCGCTTAGAGGTAATTGCCGACTCTACAGTTCTCATAACCGTAGTACCAACCGCACAAACTCTTTTCTTTTTAGCAATGGCATTGTTTACCATATCCGCAGTTTCTTGCGTTACCTTTATTTTTTCAGAATCCATTTTATGTTTCGATAAATCTTCTACCTCAACTGGATTAAAAGTACCTAAACCTACATGTAAAGTAGTTTCTGCAAAATCAACACCTTTAATTTCTAAACGCTTCATTAAATGCTTAGAAAAGTGTAAACCTGCCGCTGGAGCTGCTACTGCACCTTCATGTTTTGCGTAAATTGTTTGGTAACGGTCTTCATCAGAACTTTCAACGTCACGCTTAATATACTTAGGCAATGGTGTTTCTCCTAACTTTACTAATTTTTCTCTAAACTCTTCGTAAGGACCATCATATAAGAAACGTAATGTTCTACCGCGCGATGTTGTGTTATCAATAACCTCAGCTACTAAGCTTTCATCCTCTCCGAAAAACAACTTGTTTCCGATACGGATTTTCCTTGCAGGGTCTACTAATACATCCCACAAACGATTTTCAGCATTTAGTTCACGTAATAAAAATACTTCAATACGCGCACCCGTTTTTTCTTTATTCCCGTACATACGAGCAGGAAAAACTTTGGTATTGTTTAACATTAACACATCTCCTTCATCAAAATAATTGATTAAATCTTTAAACAATTTATGTTCAATTTTTTGAGTATCTCTATGCAACACCATTAAACGTGCTTCATCTCTATGCTCTGAAGGATATTCAGCTAATAATTCTTCTGGTAATTCAAAACTAAAATTTGATAATTTCATTTATATTTTTTTCTTACGTTGGCAAATATACAATTTCGAGATAGGCCTTGTCAAGTGATTTGCCTTTTATTTTACTTTAATCGTTTCTAAACCTACTTGTTGCATGTCTTCCCAAAAATTAAGGTACGATTTACTTACCACTTGGGCATCGGCAATAATAATGGTCGTTTTTAATGCTAAAGGTGCAAAAGACATTGCCATTCGGTGGTCGTTATAGGTCGCAATTGTAATATTTCTATTAATACTATTTGCCACCTTTAAATGTAAACTTTGGCTGGTAATACTAATATTTGCACCAAGTTTTGTCAGCTCTTTTTTTAATGCTTCTAACCGATCGGTTTCTTTAATTTTTAAAGTGTGAAGCCCTGTTAAATCACACGCAATTCCTAAACCAAAGCAAGTAACAGCAATGGTTTGAGCAATATCGGGCGCATTTTTTAAATCTTCGGATAAAATAGCCGTACTATGCTTTTCTTGCTTGGTTAAAACAATCGTATTATCTTTAAAAACAGTCGAAACACCAAAATTCTTGTAAATAGTCGCCAAGCAACTATCCCCCTGTAAACTATCTTTTTGATAAGCCGTTAAAGTTACCGTAGCTCCTATTTTACTCAGGGCAATTAATGAATAAAAATAAGAAGCAGAACTCCAGTCAGACTCTACAATAATATTTTTAGAAGCAACCTCTTTTAAGGCTTCAATTTTTATACTATCTTTTATAAAAGTAGCAGAAACACCTGCTTTATGCAATAAAGATAGCGTCATTTCAATATATGAAACCGAAGTAACAATGCCATTTAGTTGAATTGTTAACCCATTTTTTAAACTAGGTGCAATTAACATTAATGCCGAAATATACTGACTGCTTACATTTCCATCAATAGCAACTGTATTTTTTACGATATTTTTACCCGTAATTTTTATGGGTGGATACCCTTGTTTTTCTAAATATTCAATACTAACATCTAAATCACGAAGCGCATTTACTAAAATTTCAATAGGACGATTGTGCATACGTTCAGACCCTTGTAAAATTTTTGTAACACCTTCTTGGGTAGCAAAAAAAGCCGTTAAAAAACGCATTGCCGTACCTGCATGACCAATATCTGCTATTTCATTTTTTTTATTTTCTTCCGATAAAGCTTCCTGTAAATGATGCGTATCATCAGAATCTGATAAATTTTGAATAGTTATGCTTGGAAATAATTGTTGTAAAATTAACAATCGATTCGATTCACTTTTTGATCCAGAAATAACAACCTCCGAACTAATTGTTTGATCTCTACGACTCGCTAGTTGTAAGTTCATTCTTTATATTCTTTTTTTTAAAAATACTATTTATTTTGTTTTTTTATTCACTACATAAATAGCATATAAAACACTAACAGTTACCTTGGTTAACCAAAAACGCTGCCATTTTCCTTCTGAAAAATTAATCGTATTAACAGCGTCAAAATCAGCAGAAAATAACGCACTTCCACTATTTACCAATAACGAAAAGATGGTTACAAAAATTAAATATGGCACACTAACTTTTAGCACGTTAATCCAAAAACTCCCTTGCTGTATATTTTTACTAAAACTCATTTATATTACCTTATTTTAATTTTTCGTTATTGTGATGACGGTCATGATCTCGCTTTGTTTTGATGTCTAATTTTTTATCAAAAGCATCCTGTAAATTAATCCCTGTTTGATTTGCCAAACACAATACCACAAACATTACATCGGCTAATTCTTCGCCTAAATCTTTATTTTTATCACTTTCTTTTTCGCTTTGTTCACCATAACGACGGGCAATAATTCGAGCCACCTCTCCTACTTCTTCGGTTAATTGCGCCATGTTTGTTAGCTCGTTAAAATAACGAACTCCATGATTTTTAATCCAATTATCTACTTCCTTTTGGGCGTTTTGTATATCCATTTTTACATTAATCTTTTAAAACTTCAAATATAAATATTTCTTTTCGGCTAAGTAATTTGCAAAGGCAGGTTTTTACTATTCATATCAACTTTAAACAACTTTTAAACACCTTAAAATTATTTTTTTGTTGAAGCTATTTCCCGCTTTCCGCACTCGCTTTTTTTATTTTTTTAAAAAGAAAAAACAAAAAAGAGCTCAAACAATTGCTACAATCGGGGCTAGAATTACTTGCGCCATTTTAACTAGTGTACCATTACTATTTTGTTCTTTCTGACCTATTCAACTAAAAAAAGCCCTATTTAAACATTATGCTTTTTCTTTTTTCACCATACGCATCAACAGTAAAAAAATAACCAAGCCAACAACAGCCGTAATAGTTACAATACTCCAAGTGGTATCAAAACCATAAGCATCAATTAATCGCATTCCTGAATTGTGTCCAAAAATATGTGCCAACGAAAATGCGATGCTATAATATGCCATATATTCTCCTTGATTTCCTTTTTTAGCCCTATTAATTACAAAAGCATTCGAAAACGGAAGCGCAATCATTTCACCAAAAGTCATAAAAAACATTCCTAGAATTAAAATACCTGACCAACTTGTTAAATTTAGTACAAAAAAACTTAATCCCATTAAAAATAAGCCTATAAATATTAAAAATTCTTTCGAATACTTACTTTCTTCTAGCCATTTAATTAGTGGCATTTCTAAAGAAAAAATAATAAAGCCATTCATTGCCATTAACAAACCAATTTGTAATTCCGACAAATGATGCGCCTGTTTATAATACAACGGAATTGTTGAAAACAACTGCAAAAATACCAATGCAAAAATAAACATCCCTACAAAAAATAGCCAAAAAGCAGTATCTTTAAAAATAGAAATAGGGTTTACGACTTTTAGTTCATCTAAAGTTCTTGCTTTCTTCGGGTTTAAAACATTCATCAATAAAAAAGTGGCAGAAATACAGGTAATTCCATCTACCCAAAACAAACCGCTGTAACTTAACGAAGTAATAATTAACCCGCCTAAAGCAGGCCCTGCGGAAAATCCTAAATTAATTGCCAAACGAATTAAAGTTACCGAACGGGTTTTATTTTCGGGTTTGCTATAGGTGCTTAACGCTACAAACATAGCAGGCCTAAAAGTATCAGCAACCAACATTACTAAAAAAATACCGATGCAAAACCCCACAAAAGACGTTACAAATTGCAAGGCAATAAATAATAAACCTGTTAAAAACAAACTTGCTTTCATCACTTTATAAAAGCCTATTTTATCGGTTAATTTTCCGCCAATCCAAGATCCAAGCACAGAACCTAGCCCAAAACAGGTCATAATCCAACCGACATCTTTTAAGGTAAAATTTAAACTTTTAATTAAATACAACGACAAAAACGGAATAACCATTGTACCCGCTCTGTTAATTAAGGTAATTAAAGCCAACCACCAAACCTCTCTCGAGAGTCCTTTAAAAGTATTCAAGTAATTAAAATATAATTTTTTCATAAATGCTAGTTTTGTTTTTTTGAATTTGATATAAAAACAAAAAATCCGACGCTAAGGTCGGACTTTTTATTATTGATCTATTTTATACTTAAATAATCACACAACACAAAAAGTCCTAAACACACCAATAGTATCAGCATATTCATAGGCTTTATAAGTTGTATAAATTTTCATATTTGTAGGAATTCTATTCTTAATTAAGACTGTAAATCTATAAAAAAAAGAATACTTTTTCTAATAACACTTGTTTAATTATTGTTAAAAAAATTAGTATTTAATTTTATACAAAATAGGCTTGCTTGGCGTAGCATCGTTTTCAAAAGGCGCTATCATTAAATTTAAAAAGTAAGCGCCATCTTTTATGGAATCTTCTACATAAATAAACTCTGTAATTGTGGCATCAAAACGAATTTCACTTGCTGTATTCCAAAAAGCATTATGCGACACTAATTTCCCGTCGTCCTTTTCTTTATCCACCGAAGGCAAATCAATTAATAAATGCTTAATTCCTATTTCTTTTAAATAAGTAGCACCTTCTTCTAATAAATACGGCGGATTTGTATTCGAATATCTGCGGTGTTTTTTATCAGCTATATTTGGCAGCGTTCTAATAACAACCGCTTCGTTATTTTTCGCTTTTAAAGCCGTTTTTAACTGCTTTTTTGTAATAGCAAAATCACCATTTTCTAATTTCTTTGGGTTTATCGTAATTACCTCAGCCAAAAAGAAAAAGTTGTTTAAATGTTCATTTACAGAATGCACTTTTTTAGTAATATGCCCTACACATTCGGTATGTGTAATGTGTGAATGCGGGTTAAAAGAGATATTATTAAAATTCACCACCGCCCCTTTAGCCACACTTCCAACCCAATTTTCAGCCACCACAGGTGTAATTGTAGGATCGTTAATATACCAGGCATTTACACTTTCTTTTGACACGTCAATTGCTATTGAAATATCTAAAGGATTTGCTAAATCTATTTTATATTTCGCTGAATTATGTTGTATTTCTGCAATCATATTTTTTATTTAATTCGAAACAATTCCGAAGCTAAACCATCGGCTAAAAACTTTCCTTTTGGAGTTGTTTTAAGCGTATTCTTTTCAATAATTAATAATCCTTCTGCTATAAATTTTTGGGATGATTTTAATAAATCATCTTTAAAACATGCTTTAAAATTTGCTTGAATTTCAGCTAATGAAACGCCCCAAATAGTACGTAAACCTGTCATTAAATATTCATTAAACTGGTCTTCTTCGGATAATTCTTCTTGTTCATTCGGAAGTTTTCCTTCTTGTAATTCCTTTATATATTTTGTATTATTGGCTACATTCCAACTACGATGCGTTTTACTAAACGAATGTGCCGACGGGCCAATTCCGATATATTTTTTACCCAACCAATACGAGGTATTATGTTTTGAAAAATAAGCAGGCTTCCCAAAATTTGATATTTCGTAATGTACAAATCCGTTTTTAGCGGTTTCTGCTACTAAAATATCAAAATGTTCTTTAGCTTCTGTTTCGTCAGGTTCAGGATATTTTCCGTTTTTAACAAAGCTATCTAACACTGTTTTTGGCTCAACAGTTAAGGCGTAACTCGAAATATGATTTACACCAAAATCAAACGCAATTTGTAAATTTTCTTTCCATCGCTCGTTACTCATATTCGGAACGCCATAAATTAAATCGACGGTAATATTATCAAAATAACGAGTTGCTATTGACAAACATTCTTTCGCTTCTTTTGAATTATGCGCTCGATTCATACTTTTTAAATCTTCTTCAAAAAAAGATTGCACGCCAATACTTAATCTGTTTATTGGCGAATTTGCGAGTTCTAAAATTTTTTCTTCGGATAAATCATCAGGATTTGCTTCTAAAGTAATTTCAGGATTTTCGATAACTTTATAATGCTTATAAATCGCATTTAATAAACTTGTTATTTCTTCGGATGATAATAATGATGGAGTTCCACCACCAAAATATATGGTTTCAATTAGTTCGTTTTGTAATTCATTTTTTCGGATTTCTAATTCTGTTATTAAACACGAAATTAGCACGTCTTTCTTTTTTAAAGAAGTCGAAAAATGAAAATCGCAATAAAAACATGCTTGTTTACAAAAAGGTATATGTATGTAGATTCCTGCCAAATTAGTTTACTTTTTAACACGTTTTTCATTCTGACTCACAAACGAAGCCCAGCCTGTATAATTTTTACCGCCTACCACTCTTCCTGAATTATAATGATGACAAACTGCGGCGGCTAAACCATCGGTTGCATCTAGGTTTTTGGGTAAAGTTTTTAAGTTTAATAACGATTTTAACATTAAAGCAACTTGCTCTTTACTTGCTTTTCCGCTTCCTGTAACTGCCATTTTTATTTTTAATGGTGCATATTCTGTAACAGGAATATCTCGTGATAATGCTGCCGCCATCGCCACACCTTGCGCACGACCTAACTTTAACATCGATTGTACATTTTTACCGAAAAAAGGTGCTTCTAATGCAATTTCATCAGGATGATACGTGTCTATTAATTCGAGGGTTCGCTCAAAAATTAATTTTAATTTGATATAATGATTGTCGTATTTTTTTAAAATCAACTCATTCATTTGAACAAATTCCATCTTTTTTCCTACCACTTTTATAATTCCAAAACCCATGATACTCGTTCCGGGATCAACTCCTAATATTATTTTTTCTGTCTTCAAATTTTATAGCGATTTCTGTAAATACAAAACTAATCAATTATTACTAGGGTACAGACGCGATAAATCGCGTCTCTTATCCATCGCTCCTCTCTATTTATAAAGGCTTTTATTAATCGTGTTTGTTTTTTATATTATGCTGTATTGTTGTTCTTACATTCTTGTTGCAGACGCGATAAATCGCGTCTCTACGGGGAATTTACCCAACTTCCAACGACGTAAATTGAAAGGTATTTCCATCAAAAAGTCCTTTGTCTGATAATTTTAACGACGGAATAACCAACAATGCCATAAACGATAAACTCATATAAGGCGCTCTTAATTTACTTCCCATTTGTTTTGCCATCGCATCTAATTCGGCATACGATTTTCCAATTTCTTGGGCTGATTTATCTGACATAATTCCTGCCACAGGTAAGGAAACTATTTTTTCTTCGGATGTTGTTACTGCACAAATTCCGCCTTTATTTTCGATTAATAAATTTACCGCCTTGCAAATTGCTTGATCAGAAACACCGATGGCTATAATATTATGCGAATCGTGCCCTACCGAACTTGCAATTGCGCCTTCTTTTAATCCGAAGTTTTTAATAAAAGCAATTGATGGCGTTGCATTTTTATAACGATTTACAACCGTCATTTTTAACACATCATTTTGAGTATTCGAAACTAAATTTCCATCTTTTATTAACGCATCTGCTTCAATTTGATTGGTTACCAATTCGCCATCTAAAGCTTCAATAACTCTAATTTTTTCTGCGGATGATTCAAACTTAAAATCAGCAATATTTTTTTTATCAGTATTAAAATTATTCAACACCTCAAAAGCTACTGATTTTACAAACGATTTTCCGTTTTCAGCAACCAATTCACCATTTATATAGGTTTGTAAAACTTTGAATTTTTCTAAATTTTCAACAACAATAAAATCGGCAGCATCGCCTTTTTGTAATAAACCAACGTCTAAATTATAATGTTTTACAGGATTTACACAAGCTGCTTTTAATACTTTAAAAACATCAATTCCTTTTGAAACGGCACGCTCACATAATTCATTTATATGTCCTACTAATAAATCATCAGGGTGTTTATCATCAGAACAAAACATCATGTTTTCAAAATGATTTGGTAATAAATCAATTAAAGCCTCAAAATTTTTAGCAGCACTTCCTTCACGGATAATTACTTTCATGCCTTTTTGAAGCTTCTCTAAAGCTTCATCATAAGAAAAACATTCGTGGTCGGTTGAAATTCCTGCCCCAATATATTTTGAAATATCATCACCTCGTAAACCAGGCGCATGACCATCAACAGGTTTATTATTATCTTTAGCATGCTGAATTTTTTTCAAAACCTCAGCATCATCAAATAAAACACCAGGATAATTCATCATTTCAGCCAAATATTTGATGTCGGGGTTTTGCATCATCAATTTAATATCTTCCGAATCGATAATTGCTCCTGCACTTTCAAAAGATGTTGCAGGCACACAACTTGGCGCTCCGAAATTAAATTTAAACGGTACTTTTTTCCCGTTTTCAATCATAAAATCAACACCTTTTACCCCCAATACATTTGCGATTTCATGCGGATCTGAAACTGTTGCAACCGTTCCGTGTATCACTGCAATTTTCGCAAATTCTGATGGCACCAACATCGAGCTTTCAATATGAATATGAGCATCTACAAAACCAGGAATAATATAATTTTCTACAGTATTATTTACCTCTCGAATGGTTTTAATTTTACCATTTACAATGGTAACTTCTCCTTTATAGATTCGTTTATTTTCTATATCAACAATATTTCCTTGTACCTTCATGTGTATGCTCGTTGTTTTAAGGCTACAAAAATAGGCAGTTTTACACAAAAAAAAAGCATCCTTTCGGATGCTTTTTTCAATATTATTCAATATTCCTAAATATTATTTTAGAATTATTTTAGTATTTTTTAACCTAAAAAGGATTAAACTGTTGGTCCTCCTGCTAAAATTTCAGCATTGGCATTTTCTTCAAATTGTTTAAAGTTTTTACGGAAAGATGCCGCTAATTTATTAGCTGTTTTATAATATTCTTCATCATTATTCCACGCTTGGCGTTGGCTTAATAATTCAGTAGGAACTCCTGGACATTTTCTTGGCTGTGCCAATCCAAATACAGAATGTGTATGGTAGTTTTCTTCATTTACCTCACCTAATTCACCGTTTAAAGCTGCGTTAATCATCGCACGAGTGTATTTAAGCTTCATTCTATGACCAACTCCGTAAGGACCTGCTGTCCAACCGGTGTTTATCAACCAAACATTTACCCCTGTTTCTTTCATTTTTTCGCTTAACATTTCTGCATAACGAGTTGGGTGTAATGGCATAAATGGTGCTCCAAAACATGCCGAAAAACTTGGTAATGGTTCAGTAACTCCTGCTTCAGTTCCTGCAACTTTTGCAGTATATCCTGAAATAAAGTGGTATGCTGCCTGACCTGGCGTTAATTTAGATATTGGAGGCAATACTCCAAAAGCATCTGCCGTTAAGAAAAATACGTTCTTAGGGTTTTTTCCTGATGATGGTGTTTGAATATTTTCAATATGATGTATCGGGTAACTTACACGGGTATTTTGTGTAATAGAAGTATCGTTAAAATCAACAGCTCCGTTAGCATCTGTAACGATGTTTTCAAGAATTGCGCCTCTTTTAATAGCTGCGTAAATTTCTGGTTCTTTATCTTTCGATAAGTCAATTACTTTTGCGTAACAACCTCCTTCAAAGTTAAAAACAGTGTTTTCAGCTGTCCAACCATGCTCGTCATCTCCAATTAAACTACGGTTAGGATCGGTAGATAAGGTAGTTTTACCTGTTCCTGATAATCCGAAGAAAATAGCCGTATCACCTTCTTTACCTACGTTTGCAGAACAGTGCATTGGTAAGGTATTTTTAAATACAGGTAAAATAAAGTTTAAAGCAGAAAAAATTCCTTTTTTAATTTCACCAGTATAACCAGTTCCACCAATTAAAGCAATTTTTTTCTCGAAGTTTAAAATAGCAAAGTTGTGCTGACGAGTTCCGTCAACCGCAGGATCTGCCATAAAACCTGGTGCATTTACAACCGTCCATTCTGGAGAAAAACCTTTCAACTCTTCAACTGTTGGGCGTAAAAACATATTGTAAGCAAACATGTTGCTCCAAGGATATTCGTTTACAACTCTAATATTTAATTTGTAATCTTCATCTGCACATGCATAGCTATCACGTACAAAAACCTCTTTTTCTGAAAGGTAATCAGTTACTTTATCATATAATTTGTCAAATTTTTCTGAATCGAAAGGTAAGTTTATATCTCCCCACCAGATTTCATCTTTTGTAATATCGTCTTTAACAATAAAACGATCCATTGGCGAACGCCCAGTAAACTCACCTGTTTTCACAGCTAATGCTCCTGAACTTGTATTTTCTCCTTGTCCTTTTTCAATAGTTATATCGTGTAACTCGTCTGAAGTTAATTGATAGCGAACCGTAGCATTCTTAATACCTAAGTTTTCTATCGATATCGTTTTTGTATCAAGATTTGTCATCTTAAAATATTTTAGTTGTGTTAAGTTCACACAAAAATAGGGATTTTTGACCTTAACAGGTTAATTATTGATTTTTTTTATGACTAATTCTTTTTATTTGATAACTTTTTAATAAACTCAAAAGCCATTACAGACCACCCCGTTATTAGTAAAACACCTCCTAAAGGCGTTACAAACCAGATGTTTTTTGCAGGCACTTCTGCTAACTCAATGGCATAAATTGACCCCGAAAAAAGCACAATTCCTGCTATAAAAAGAAAACTTATCCTATTTTTTTGCTTCAAATTAAACTCATTAAACATATTTACAAAAAGTAAAACAAATACGTGTAAAAATTGATATCTGACCGCTGTTTCAAAACTTTGCAAGGCCTCTGGGCTCAATTTTGATTTTAAAGCATGTGCGCCAAAGGCTCCTAAAATAACTCCGAGTGCTCCTAACACCGATGTAATTGTTAAATCTCTATACATTTTTACTGATTTTGTTTAATTTTAAACTTTATTTTGATTTTTTTTAACGATATTGTGCTTTAAATAGAAAACAAAAGTACACTATATATGAGAAAAATATTAATTATTGGCGCTGGTAGATCTTGTTCATCTCTTATAAAATATTTATTAGATAAATCAACAGTAGAAAATTTACACATAACAATTGGTGATGTTTCGCTTAAAAATGCGCAATCAATTATCAATAATCATAAAAATGCAACTGCTGTAGAACTAGACGTTTTTAACCAAACGCAACGTACTACTGCTATTCAAAATGCCGATATTGTTATTTCAATGTTGCCCGCTCGTTTTCATATTGAAGTTGCCAAAGATTGTGTTGCCTACGCAAAACACATGGTAACGGCTTCTTATATTTCTGATGAAATGAAAGCTTTAAATGCTGATGTAAAAGCAAAAGGCTTGGTGTTTATGAATGAAATTGGTTTAGACCCAGGGATTGATCATATGAGTGCTATGCAGGTAATTGATAAAATCCATGAAAAAGGTGCTAAAATGTTACTTTTCGAATCGTTTTGTGGTGGTTTAGTTGCCCCAGAGAGTGATACAAATTTATGGAACTATAAATTTACTTGGAACCCTAGAAACGTAGTGTTAGCGGGGCAAGGTGGTGCTGCAATGTTTATTCAAGAAAACACCTCTAAATATATTCCATATCATAAATTATTTAGAAGAACAGAGTTTTTAACTATTGATGGGCATGGTAAATTTGAAGCCTACGCAAACCGTGATTCTTTACAATATCGAAGTATTTATAACTTAGAAAACGTGCCAACAATGTACCGTGGAACGGTTAGAAAAGTTGGTTTTTCAAGAGCTTGGAATGTATTTGTTCAATTAGGAATGACCGATGATTCTTATGCTATCGAAAATTCTGAAAACCTAACATACCGTGATTTCACCAATTTATTTTTACCCTATTCTCCTTCAGATTCTGTTGAATTAAAATTCCGTTCTTATTTAAAAATAGAACAAGATGATGTAATGTGGGATAAATTTTTAGAGTTAGATATTTTTAATCCGACGAAAAAAACAGGGCTAAAAAACGCCACACCTGCGCAAATATTACAAAGCATACTTTCTGAAAAATGGACGCTTGAAGCCGATGATAAAGACATGATTGTTATGCAACATAAATTTGGATATGAGCTTGATAATCAAAAACATCAGATAGAAAGCAGTATGGTTATTAAAGGTGATGATCAAACGTATACTGCAATGGCAAAAACCGTAGGATTACCTGTAGCAATGGCTACTTTACATATTTTAAACGGTAATATTACAAACCCTGGTGTACAATTACCAATTAAAAAAGAAGTCTACGAACCTATTTTAAAAGAACTAGAAGAGTACGGAATTGTATTCGTAGAAAAAGACGTTCCTTATTTAGGCTATAATCCTGAAACTATAAAAGGGTAAAACTTTAGCACTATTTAACTAAATTTTTATACAAAAGACATCCGTAAAATGGTGTCTTTTTTTTGGCAGATAAAACACTTAAAAATTAATTAAATGACCTTATATTTACACTTTTTAATCCCCTAAATTAGTACGTAATGAAATTAAAATTAGCACTATCTTTTATCATTTTTTCAAGTTTTTACGCAACTTCTCAAAATTTTTTTATTGTCAAAAACAACAACCTTTACGGAGTTGTTAATAATAAAGGAATAGAGATTGCTGCCCCAAAATACAATAGTATCGAACCTTATAATGCTGTAAGAAAAGGATGGGCTAAGGTAGATCTTAAAAATAAAGTAGGATTTATTGATAAACTTGGAAATGAAGTTGTAGAAGCTGTTTATGACTCTATTGGTAACTTTGGTATGTTTCAAAAAAAATGGGCACTTATAAAAGAAAATAATCAATTAGGATTTATTGACAATAAGGGGCAAAAAGTAATAAACACCAAGTTTGACAAAGTATATGATTTTGACTTATATAAAAAAGGCTGGGCTTTAGTAAAAATTAAAGATAAATTTGGTTTTATCAACAAAAAAGGAAACACTATTGTTAAAATAAAATACACCGAAATTGGCGCATTTGACACCTATAAAAAAGGCTGGGCTAAAGTTTGTGTTAACAAGGTAAAATACGGTTTTATTGACACCTCAGGAAAGGAAATAATTCCTGCTGTTTATGACAATATTGATGCGTTTTTTAAAACAAAAGACAGCGAAGAAATCGAAGAATAAAACACGATACTCTTTTATAAAAAAATCATGTTACCCTAAAAGTAACATGATTTTTTTTGTTTATGATTTTATCAAAAAAAAATTAAACACTCAAAAACCCCTCAATTAAATTCGGTTCTTGCGTTGTTTTTGGTACTTTAAAATCGAAATAATCATATAACGGAATTTCAAAACCTTTGTAATTTAAGTAATTATTTAACGCCGTATTTAATCCTTGACTATACAAATGATGCTCCGCCCCTGTTGGATCTTCATGATACAAATCATTTTCGGCAAATCCTTTAAATTCAGGACCTGTAATTTTAATTTCAAAAGCATCAGGATTTTTTCCTACAGGGCTATGACTTGTACAGGCAAACTGATGCCAAAAAGCCGATTGAATACAATTATGTTGAAATAACTGACGTACAACTTCTAACGAATCAATAGTTTCTTGATCGGTTTCAGTAGGAAAACCAAACATTAAATAGGCATGCACCATAATATTTTGATCAGAAAAAGCTTTGGTAACTCGTGCCACTTGCCCAATATCTACGCCTTTTTTCATTCTAGCAAGTAATCTATCAGAAGCCACTTCTAAACCGCCTGTTACCGCAATACATCCTGATTTTGATAACAACGAACAAAGCTCAGGTGTAAAGGTTTTTTCAAAACGAATATTTGTCCACCAGGTAATAAATATTTTTCGTTCTAGTAATTTATTTGCTAAAGCTTTTAGCATTTTTGGCGGCGCTGCTTCATCTACAAAATGAAATCCTGTAACGCCTGTTTCTGATATTATTTTTTCAATTTTATTCACCAAATCATCGGCGGTGGTGTTTTCGTAATTACCGATATAATCTAACGTAACATCACAAAAAGAACACTGTTTCCAATAACATCCGTGGGAAATAGTGAGTTTATTCCACTTTCCGTCCGACCACATTCTGTGCATCGGATTCATCACATCTAAAAAAGATAAATATTTATTGGTCGGCAAGCCGATGTAACTCGGCGCTGGTAAATTTCGATGATGAAATATCGTATTCGGAATTTTATTGGCATAAATAACTTCATTATTTCTACAGATAAACGTTCTTTCTAAAGCATCTTCATTTATTTTTCCATCTAAAAATTCGGTGATTCTTAACAATGGAGATTCGCCATCATCTAGGCTTATAAAATCGACAAAATTAAAAATTCGAGGGTCAGATAAACGCCTTAATTCAGTGTTACAATAACCGCCGCCCATCGCTATTTTTATCTTTGGATATTGTTGTTTTATAAATTGTGCACATCGCAAAGCGGAAAATAAATTCCCTGGAAATGGCACGGTAAAACAAATTAAATCATACGGTTTTTCGGTTATTTCTGATGTTATTTGCTCTTTTATTTTTTCATCTAAAAGATACAGCATTTCATCTTCAACTAAGGTTGTTTCGTAGGTTAGAAACTCATCAATAGTATCAAAACTAGAAGCCGATCGCCCTAATTGCTCGGCATAACGTGTAAAAGAAAAAAACTCATCGACATTGGCATTTATAAAATCGCCCAATTCTTCGATAAACAAGGTTGCAATATGTTTTGCTTTGTCTAGAATTCCTAATTTACCAAATTCGGTGGTTAAATCTTTCGCTAATTTGATGCGTCGGTGTCCGTGGGGTAAAAAATCTTTATGTACTATTTGATACGCCGCCGTAACTTCTTGCGCTCTCAAATAATTCATCACAGAATCTACTTTATCAATATAATCTTCCTGCTGATTTCCTACCAACGGAAAATCATTATTCCCAAGCATTTCCGCCTGTTTAAAAATAGCGTCTATAAATTCTTTGGTAAATACAGCGGTAAAAAGCTCGATGCTTAAATCCATTTGCGTAGCGTTTACATCTTTAGAATTTAAAAATCCTTTGATGTACGCCGTTGCGGGATATGCCGTATTTAATTGTGTGAAAGGTGGTGTTATTAAAAGTGTATTAATTGCCATAAATATAAATGAGTCGCAAAGATACTATCTGATTTAGGAATAGTGATTAAAAATTTTGGTTGGTTTTTTATGGTGGGGGTTTTGTGTTTTAAATTTTATTTGAAATCTATTATATTTGATGTAAAATAGACGTATTTTTTTTGTGATATTATCGAAACATAATACACAAACGCACAACGTAGAGACGCAATGCATTGCGTCTCTACCACCAATAAATGCATTGCGTCTCTACCATTCAATAAATTCAGATCACAATAAAAAAATCGACATCAAAACGATATAAAATGACAAAATTCAAAGGAAAATATCGCATAGAATCCAATAGATTGAAAGGTTGGAATTACGGTTCCAATGCTATTTATTTTATTACGATTTGCTGTAAAAACAAGGAATACTTTTTTGGTGATATTATCAATGGAAAAATGATCTTATCGGAAATAGGAAAAATTGTTGAAACACAATGGATAAAAACATTTGAAATGCGTCCTGATATGAATTTACAAACAGGCGAATATATTGTTATGCCGAATCATTTTCATGCCATAATAACCATTGGTGAAAACATTTACAATACCACCAATAAACGCATTGCGAACCCCACCAATAAATTCGGATCACAATCCAAAAATTTGGCATCCATAATACGTGGATTTAAAACAGGTGTAACGGTAAATGCACGAAAAACAACTGTTAATTTCTCATGGCAACCCAATTATCACGATCATATTATTCGCAACAATAAAGCATACCACAACATTTCAGATTACATTATAAATAACCCTTCAAAATGGCATGAAGACACTTTTTACCAAACAAAATAATAAAATTAAGCACTATTAAAACCCTTTATTCATGCTAAAATATCCTTATTTATTTCTCAGACAGCATACCTAAAAATTTTTGTGACAAATGTGACATAAATATCTAAAAATATGAATTAAATTTGTTTGAAAATTTACTTTCCGATGGAAGATATGCTATTTTACGACCGATTGCAATTTGCATTTACAATCACGTTTCATTATATATTCCCACAATTAACGATGGGATTATCCTTACTAATCGTGTATTTTAAGTGGAAATACTTAAAAAATAATATTGAAAAATATAACAATGCAGCAAAATTTTTAATGAAAATATTTGCTGTGAATTTTACCATGGGCGTGGTTACAGGAATTCCGATGGAATTTCAATTTGGTACTAACTGGGCAAAATTTTCAGAATTAACAGGCGGAATTATCGGGCAAACCTTGGCGATGGAAGGCATGTTTTCCTTCTTTTTAGAATCTTCCTTTTTAGCACTTTTTATTTTTGGCGAAAAATTAATGGGGCAAAAACTCCATCTTTTAACCGCTTTTTTAGTCTTTTTAGGTTCTTGGGCAAGTGGCTGGTTTATTTTAGCCACCAACGCTTGGATGCAACATCCCGTAGGACATGAAGTTTTAGCTAACGGAAAATTCGTCTTAGAAAATTTTGGCGATTTATTTACAAATCCGTGGTTGTTACCCGCTTTTTTACACAATCAAGTTGCTTCTGTTACCACCTCTTCTTTTGTGGTGGCGAGTATTGGTGCTTTTTATATTTTGAGAAATAAAAATGTAGAATACGGTAAATTATTTTTAAAAACAGGCGTTATTTTTGGATTTATTGCCAGTTTATTATTGGCATTCCCTACGGGAGATTTAAACGCTAAAAATGTAGCAAAATATCAGCCTGCATCTTTTGCGGCGATGGAAGGGATTTTTAAAACCGAAGAAGCGGGAGCCGAAATTGTGTTAATCGGGCAGCCAAATATGGTGGAGAAAAAACTCGATAATAAAATTGCAGTTCCTAATATTTTAAGCTTTTTAACCTATCAAGAATGGGATAAACAAGTGCCAGGAATGGATTAATTTAAAAAAGAAGAATTACCCGATAATGTTCCTGCGCTTTATTATTCGTATCATATTATGGTGGGTTTAGGAACGATTTTTATCGGAATTATGGGATTGGCAGTTTTCTTTTTATATCGAAAAAAATTATACACTTTCAAGCCATTATTATGGGTTTTAATGTTCTTAGCTCCTTTTCCTTATATCGCAAATATTACAGGCTGGTACACTGCCGAACTAGGAAGGCAACCGTATTTAGTCTATGGATTATTGAAAACAAGCGACGGAATATCGCCAACGGTTTCATCAGGAAATACCTTATTTACGCTTTTAGGATTTGTAGCCTTATATATGTTACTCGGTATCTTATTTTTACTATTAGTAGGAAAAACAATTCATCAAGGACCTAAACATCAAACACATTAATTATGGAAGTATTTTGGTTTATTATCATCGCAATTGTTTTGGCGGTATTTTTTATTTTAGATGGCTATGATTTTGGTACAGGAATCATTCATTTATTTATGGCGAAAAAAGAAAAAGACAAAGAAGTTATTGCTAAATCGGCAGGATTATTTTGGGATTCTAACGAAGTTTGGCTAGTTGCCGCAGGCGGAATGCTTTTTATGGCATTTCCTACATTTTACGCATCGGTTTTTAGTGGTTTTTACCTGCCTTTAATTATTGTTTTATGGCTGATTATTTTCAGAGCGATTGGGCTAGAATTTAGATCGCAGTTTAACGTTCAAATGTGGAAAGATATTTGGGATACTTCTTTTGGAGTTTCGAGTTTATTGCTTGCTTTATTTTTTGGAATTGCCTTAGGAAATGTAATTAGAGGCGTTAATTTAGGCGGTGTTGAAAACGGAATTTCTGCCTATGAAGCTCATTATTTTTTCTTACCTCTTTGGAATAACAGCTTTAGTCCACTAGCTGAAAACCCTGGTGTTATCGATTGGTTTACCCTTGTCATCGGAATTATTGCAGTGGTTACTTTGGCTATTCACGGTGCAAATTGGATTGTTTTAAAAACCAATTCATCTATTAATGAAAAATTAAAGAAAACCGTTTTTAAATTAAATATTTTACTGATTGGTTTAACGATATTTTCATTAATTATCTGGCAAATTGTAAACCCAAATTCCTTAAATAATTTTATTGAAAATCCTTTTTTATTGGTGTTTCCGCTTATTTATATTTCAGGATTAATTGGCTTATTTTTTGTACAGAAATTCAACAACGAAATCTATGCGTTTTCTTTTTCTACCTTACTGATTTTAGGAGGAATAACCGCTTCATTAGCATCACTATTTCCTGTAATTTTGCCATCAACAAATACCGTAAACGACTCTTTAACTATTTACAATACAGCTACCACTACCTACGGATTATCGGTAGCAACTTATTGGGGTGTGGTTGGTTTTATCTTACTTTTTGTATATATGATTGTGCAAAAAAAGATTATGGGCGGAAAAATAGACAACATGGATTACGGACATTAACTAGCTAAAAACATTAAAAAAACAGTATGACCGCTACTTTAATTTCGTTAATTAGTATTCTAATAGGAATATTTGGGGCTAATATGATTGGGTATTGTTTCAAAAAATATTCCTTTGGGCTTACAGGAAATACCATTGCTGGAGTTTTTGGGAGTGTTTTTTTAATTAAATCTTTTGGACGATTAGGTTTTAGCCCTAAATTTATAGTTCAAGTTGAACACATTAATTACGCCTTATTTTCCCTGAATAGCATCGTTTCTTTTTTGGGTGGCGCAGTGGCTGTTTTTTTAATTTATCAACTAAAAAATAAACTCGGTAAGAAAAAATAGTAAAAGGGTACAAATGCCTAGCCCCGATTGTAGCAATTGTTTGAGCTCCTTTTTTTTATTTAAAAAAAGAGCGAGTGCGGAAAGCGGGAAATTGCTTCAATTAAAAAATAAATATAACTTGATTATCAGCCTATTTCCTACTATTATTGCATTGTTAAATACGATAAATTAAAAAGTTTTTTTCAATACAATTTACTATAAATCAATAAACAACGATGAAAAAGTCAATTTTACTTAATTTTTCTTTCTTATTTTTACTATTTCAGATAAGTATTAGTACTGCCCAAGAAAATTTTAAAACTCCTTACGGAAACAATAAAAAAGTAGGGGAATTCGTAAAAATAAATGGTACAAAAATTTATTATGAAGCCTATGGAAAGGGCGAACCTTTGCTGATAATTCATAGTTGTGGTACCGATATTAAGGCGATGGAATATCAAATTGATTATTTTAAAGCGCATTACAGAGTTATTACTGCCGATAGTCGTGGGCAAGGAAAATCGAAGTTAAAAACGAAAAATTTAACCTACGATTTAATGGCTGAAGATTGGGAAGAATTGGCAAAACATTTAAAATTAGACACCGTAAATATTCTTGGCTGGAGCGATGGTGGAATTATTGGTTTAAAAATGGGAATCCGCAATAAAATTAAAATCAAAAAAATAGTAACCATGGGTGTAAATTTAAGACTAGACCCTACTGCTGTTAATAAGTGGGCAATTCAACAGGTGGTTGATATGCACTCTCAAACCATAAAAATGCTAAAAAAAGGCGATACTTCTAAAGACTGGGAAAAAGAATTGCAATTAGACCGTTTGTTGTTAAACCAGCCCAATATAAGCCATGCCGATTTGAAAAAAGTTACTGCTGAGGTTTTGGTAACTATTGGCGATAGAGATATTATTAAAAATGAACATGCCGTGGAAATTTTTAATAATTTACCCAAAGCACAATTGTGTATTATGCCAGGTGCAAACCATGGAATCCCTCGTAATAATGCCACGTTTTTTAACGAAATCGCTTTCAAATTCTTAAGCAATACCTTTGATTATTCGATGGATAAATAAAATAAAACAGGCTGTATTTATACAAAATACAGCCTGTTTTTCTTACATTTTTAAATAAAAATCTTTGGTAAGATTTATATAGGCATCGGTATATTGATGTCTTTGTTTTTCTATAATTAATAGTTCTTTCTCAATTGTTATCGCTTTATTTTCCTGATTATTATCTTCTTTTATTTCATCCGAAGAAAAAGAAAATGCCAATAAACTTCTTTTTATTTCTGAATTTTCAGTTCCTTTTACTCGGCATACTTTTTTCAAAAACAACTTGTGTTTTTTTGCTAAATCGATAAAATCAGCTTCTTCTTTAAAAGGAATTATTACCGAAAAAACACCTCTTTTTGATAGAATTTGAGCAACGCCTTTTAGCAATTCGTCAAATGATAATGAAGATGTAAAACGAGCTTTATTACGAGCTTCATTTTGAGTTTCAAAAGTATCGGTATAAAATGGCGGATTGGAAACAATTACATCGTAAAACTCCTGTTCTTCGGCTATTTCTTGAGCAAAATCGGCAAAAGAAGTATTGTAGCAAAACAAGCGATCGCCCCAAGGTGATTGCTCAAAATTAGCTACGGTTTGCTCGTAAGCATCGGCATCAATTTCAACGGCATCGACGGTCATCGCATCGCTTCGTTGTGCCAACATTAAACCTATAACTCCTGTGCCTGAACCGATGTCTAAAATGGTATCTGGGTATTCTGGTAATAAAGACCAAGCGCCTAATAAAACGCCGTCTGTGCCAATTTTCATGGCAGTTTTATCTTGATGTACTGAAAATTCTTTAAATTTAAATGGCTTCATTTATAGTATTTTTCCGAGGAAATTATCGGCATTAAAAAATAAGTACAAAACTATAATAAGTACTACGATTAAAAACAATCCTTTTTTTGACTCTGTTCTTTTGCGACTTCCAAAACGTCTTTTAAATTCCATTTTTTTATCTTTTAAATTAATTATGCCAACGTTTTTGTTGCTCGAAGCATTTCTCTTTTTCCTGGAGGTCCTGCCAATCGTTCTACGGTAAAACCAACGGCTTGCATGGCACGGCGCACGCTTCCTTTTGCGCAATAGGTTACTAAAATTCCATTTTCTTGAAGCGCTTCAAACATTTTTTCAAAAATTGCTTCTGTCCATAAATCGGGCTGATGTTCGGCAGCAAAGGCATCAAAATATATCAAATCGAATGCTGCTTTATCATCAATATCTTTAAAAAATTGTTGGCGTTTTGTTAGGCTAAATGTTGGGGTAATCTCGTGTTTTTTATCCCAAGAAAAATCGTGCATTTTATCAAAAATAGCCTGGTGTTTTTCAGCCTTTAATTCGGCTACATAATTTAATTTAGCTACTTCTTGCGCTATTACAGGATAGGCTTCTACGCCTACATAATTGACCTTTTTAATGCCTTCAGATTTGTTTTCTAAAAAAGTAATAAAACTGTTTAATCCTGTTCCAAAACCGATTTCTAAAATTGAAATTGCTGGTTTTGTTTGCAATGCCAATCCGCTTTTTATAAAAACGTGATATGCTTCTTGTATTGCTCCGTGTTTTGAATGATATTGCTCATCCCAATCTGGTAAATAGATGGTTGTAGAACCATCCGACGTAATAATTATTTCTCTTTTGATAATAAAAAATTTATTTTATGAATATTTCTAGTCGCTGTAATAAAATAGGTCATCCAAAGATATGTTATTTTTAATAATGTCATTTCGGTTTGTTGTTAAATGACATAGTATTTTCGTATTTTTGCTGTATAAACACATACCTTTTTATGAAATCTAATATTCGCGTTGAACTTGTAGAGAAATCAAAAATTGACACCGTAGACTTTAACAATTTAACATTTGGTAGTATTTTTTCCGACCATATGTTTGTTTGCGATTATATTGACGGAAAATGGAGCAATCCAACCGTTCAACCTTATGCAGAAATATCATTAAATCCTTCTTCGAAAATATTTCACTACGGGCAGTCTATTTTTGAAGGAATGAAAGCCTATAAAGATGCTGATAATAATACCTTATTATTTCGTCCTTTAGACAACTGCAAACGTTTAAACAAATCTGCTGAACGCTTAGTAATTCCTCAAGTTCCTGAAGAGTTATTTATGGCTGGTTTAGAAAAATTATTAGAAATTGACGATCAATGGATTCCTACAAAAGACGGAAGTTCATTATATATTCGTCCTTTTATATTTGCTTCTGGTGAAGGTTTTCACGCCTCGCCTGCGGATGCTTATAAATTGATTATTTGTACCGCGCCTTCTGGTGCTTATTTTGCTGGAGATATTAAGGTTTTAATTGAAGAAAAATACGCGCGTGCTGCTAATGGTGGTGTTGGTTTTGCTAAAGCTGGTGGAAATTATGCTGCACAGTTTTATCCTACAAAATTAGCGACTGATAGAGGCTATCAGCAAGTTATTTGGACCGATGATAATACGCATGAATATATTGAGGAAGCTGGTGCGATGAATATTTTTATCCGAATTAACGATACCTTAATTACAAGCCCAACAAGCGATAGAATTTTAGACGGAATTACTCGTAAAAGTATTTTACAAATTGCGGAAGATCAAAAAATTTCGGTTGAAGTTCGTCAAATTACCGTAAATGAAGTGGTTGAAGCGGCTAAAAATGGTTCTTTAAAAGAAATGTTTGGTGCAGGAACAGCGGCAGTTATTTCTCCAATTAATGGTTTTGGATATAAAAATGAAGATTATGACCTTCCAAAAATTGAAAACGGATATGCAGCTCGTTTAAAAAAATACATTACCGATATACAAACAAATAAGGCAGAAGACCCTTACGGTTGGAGCGTTAAACTTTAATAAAATACATTTTTATACAAAGCATCAGGTGCTTACTTGATGCTTTTTTTATTTCATTCTTAAATAAGCTGTTATTTGAGTTCAAAATCAGAAAAAAGATTTTAAATTTACTGAAAAATTACTGAGAAAAAATGAAAAATACCCTTCCAATATTATTGTCAATTATAGTAGGTATTGCCTTGTCTTTACTTTGTTTAAATACTTTTTTAAAACCTACTACAAAAAAAAATACTTCCCCAAAAACGAAGGAAATCAAGGAAATAAAAAGCGTTGAAAAAACAATAAACGTTAAAAATGAAGCCATAAATACTGACGCGATGCAAAACAGTTACAGCAACTGGAAAGCATATATGAAGGGAAATATTGACTTAATGGCAACCTTTACTCCGATTGATAATCAAGGCGAAGAAATAACTAAAGACCTCTTTTTAACCTTACTACGAACAGGGAATTACGTTGTTATTAAATCTGACAAAGAAGGACTTTTTCAATATGAATTAACGGAAATAAAGAAACCTGTTAATCAAAAAATAAAGAAAGCTATGATTAGTAAAGCTGGTATGGCGCATCAATATTTTAAAATGGAAGGTCAGAAATTACCAAATTATGATTTTGTTGATTTAGACGGAAAATCGCACAATAAAGAAGTGCGTACTGGTAAAATAACGGTTTTAAAATCGTGGTTTATTAACTGTAAAGTATGTGTCGAAGAATTTCCTCAGCTAAACACCTTAGTTGACACTTACAAAAGTGATGATGTGCAGTTTATCAGTTTGGCTTTTAATGAAAAGGAAAAATTAAAAGAATTCTTAAAAACAAAGTCTTTTAAATACGTTACTGTACCCGACCAAAAAAAATACTTATCTAAGCATTTAAAAGTAAAACAATACCCAACACATATTATTATAAATTCAGAGGGTGTTATTATTAAAATGGTTAACAATGTAAATACTTTAACGACAGAGTTAGAACGTATTTTAGAGTAAAAAAGAACTCTTTATACAAAATATAAAATGAAGCCTCATATTTAATGAGGCTTTTTTTAAGCTTCTAAAATTGCTTTTATATTGGGTTTAAAATAATTTGATCCTTTTAAAACCTTACCATCTTCACGGTAAATTGGCTTGCCATTTTCATCTAATTTACTCATGTTGCTACGCTGAATTTCATTGAATACTGCTTCAATTTTATCCTGCATTCCATGTTCAATAATTGTTCCGCATAAAATATATAGCATATCGCCAAGAGCATCGGCAACCTCAACTAAATCGTTGTTTTTAGCTGCTTCTAAATACTCCTGATTTTCTTCTTTCATCAACTCAAAACGCAAGTTTTTTCTATCCTCAGTAATCGCAACCGTTGGTTTGTTTTGAATATTTACTTTAAATGCTTCATGAAATTTTTGTACTGCTTTTATTTTATCTTTCATTTTTAGTTGAGTTTTTAGCTGATTTATTAAGCTGTTTTTGTTTTTATTCGATTAATTATATTTTAAATAGATACAATTACCAATTTGGCTATCTTCATTATAAAATCATTCTTTAACTTTGCCGAAAATACAATTTATGTTTATTCCTTTTGCCACCATAGAATTTACCACAGGTAGAATCATTTTTTCAAGCTTATTTGTGCTCGTTTTTGTTATCGCTATGTTTTATAGCTATATAAAAGATGCTAAAAATAATAAAAAACATTATAAAAATACTGCTTTATTTGTAGCGATAGGTATTGTTACAGCTATTGCCTTTTTATTACTTTCAAAATATTTAATTAACCGTTAAGTTATTTTTTATCGATTTTATTTAATTTCTTAGGATAAAAAAATTACAACAGAAAAATATAAAATCGCATCCGTCAACCTGAATTTAGTCTTTATTTAATTTTTAAACAGGCTCTAAATTATCTCTATAAATATGGATTCATTAACACAAATTATATTAGGTGCCGCTGTTGGCGAAGTAGTTTTAGGAAAAAAGATTGGAAACAGGGCGATGTTTTACGGAGCAATTGCCGGTACAATTCCTGATTTAGATGTTTTAGCTTCACTTTTTACCGATAAAGTTACCGCACTTTATTTGCATCGTGGTTTTACACATTCCATTGTGTTTTCGGTCGTTTTTGCCCCTATTTTTGCGTGGATTGTAACCCGTTACGAAAAACATAAAAATATTAAAGATTGGGCGTGGCTTTTCTTTTTAGGATTTATAACCCATCCTATTTTAGACGCTCACACCACTTGGGGAACGCAGTTATTTTGGCCTTTTGATATTCGCCTGGCCTTTAAAACCATTTTTGTTATTGACCCACTTTATACAGTTCCTTTTTTAGTGTTTTTAATTTTTGCGATGACACAAAAGCGGATAAGTGAAAAGCGTCGTTTTTATAATAAAATGGGATTAATTATCAGTTCGTCTTATTTAGTGCTAACTTTTTTATTAAAATGGTTGGCTTTTAATCAGTTTGAAAAAGCTTTAGAAAATCAAAACATCGAATATTTACAAATTGATACCAGACCTTCTGCTTTAAACACCATACTTTGGAGTGCTAATGTGCAAACAGAAGATGCCTTTTTATTGGCTAATTATTCTTTTTTTGATACAAAACCCATCACCTTTACCAAGCATTTAAAAAAGCATCATTTATTAGGAAATCTTGCTAAAAATGAATCGGTTAAACGGATGATTTTTATTTCTGAAGGTTGGTTTACCATCAATAAAAAAAATGAAGAACTTTATTTTAACGATTTAAGATTTGGGCTTTTAAGCATGCATCCAAATGCTGAAAATTTTGTTTTTAAATATAAAATGACCGTTGATACTTTAGCCCAAAAATCAAAAAAAGTAATTTTTACAGAACAACCGAAAGATAATCGTGATGGAAAAAAATTACTTACTGAATTATGGACGCGTTTAAAAGGAAATTAACCCCTTTATCAAAGCCAAAAAAAATTAAAGCCCAAAAAAAACCGATACTAAAATAGCATCGGTTTTTTCATTTTATTAAGAAATCGCATCCTGAATTACCATAGTTCTTCTGTTAATGCGATGCTGAAATAAATTAAGCATGACCAAAATGTAGTCTTTTTTAATTTTTAACAGGTAAAAAACTATGGTTTTTAGCGTAAAATTTCATTTGTTCTTCAAAGGTTTTAGGCTGTGTAACTTTTACATCGGTAATAATCCCTTTTGCATCGGTTATCGGTACTAAAACAGGGTTTACAAAACCGCTATAAGGCGCAGAAGTAAATTGCTTATTACGTTCTAAAACTTCCTTGTGTAATGCCTGATCCACTTTTACACCATAGCCCTCAACCAAGGCTTTTGCGGCATCAAAATCTCCTTCTGATTTAATTCGTTGCGCTTCTTTTAACAAACGACCGAAAATTTCACGAAGTTTCATATAATCATGTACAACAAAATAGGTTTTACCATCTTTAATTACTTTTTCAATAACATTATCTTTTTGTCCTTGTTCAAAAGCCCAAGCCGAAACCCATTGACGGTTTACCATGTGATCTTCTTCAATATCATCACCTAATTTAATACGGATTAATTGTGCCATTAAACCATTTCTGATATACCCATCGTAAGCTGCTTTTCCTACTTTTTTCCAGTCAGAAACCAAGCCTAATTCTTGTAATTTCGGGTCCATTAAATAATACAATCCGACTAAATCCGCCCTTCCTTCTTCCATGGTAGAAGCGTAATTTTTTAAGGTTTCTTTTGGTTGCCCAATGCCTTTATTTATCTGCCCAGAAGCATGCCCGATTACCTCATGTAAAGCAGTGTGTAATTTATCAGCTAATTTACCGTGTGCAAGCTCTAAAGCTACTTCCTCTTTACTATAAGCAAATTCTTTTAACCTTCCTGAACCCCCTGCATTTCCATAAGCGCCAATAATATTTCCTAACGAAACTGACTTTGAACCGTGCTGCTGACGGATCCAATTATTGTTTGGTAAATTCACCCCGATTGGCGTACTTGGCGAAGCATCTCCAGCTTCTCCTGCAACATTTACGGTTTTATAAGAAACTCCTACTACATTTTGTTTTTTATGTGCTGGCGATAACGGCGCATTGTCTTCAAACCATTGTACGTTTTCAGATAAAACCTTCATCTTTTTAGACATGTCAAAATCTTTTATTTGCACCACCGTTTCGTACGAACCTCTATATCCTTTTGGGTCATTATATACTTCGATAAAACCATTTATCCAATCAATATTTCCTTCTGTAGATGTTGCCCAAGCAATGCAATATTCATCCCAAACATCTAAACTTCCTGTTTTATAATACTCCATTAACAAGCCTAAAGCCTTTGCTTGTTTTTGATTTTCGGCAACTTCTTTTGCTTTGTCTAACCAAAAAATAATAGTGTCAATTGCGCCACCGTACATTCCGCACGATTTCCATACTTTTTCTACTAATTTTCCGTTTTCACGAACTAATTTCGAGTTTAAACCCGCTTCTATTGGCTTACTAGCGTCTTTTCCTTTGTATGCTGTTTTGTAAAAAGCTTCAACCTCTTTACTGGTAATATCTGCTCCGTAAAAATTAATTGCCGATGCCAAAACATTATCGACACCTGCTTTTTTATTTACTTTTTTAGCGTCTTTATCGTTAAAAATAACCTCTAAAGCTTCTTCGGATAAGTTTGCTTTTGTTTGCTTTAATAAATCTGCTAAATACTCTTTAGAAAAATCAGGTTTAATTTTATCGTTCGAATAATGATGGTGAATTCCGTTCGAAAACCAAACACGTTTTAAATAGGTCGTGAATTTTTTAAAATCTTCACTGTTTTTATCGCCTGAAAAATTAGTATTAATATGCTCTAAAGCTTTTCTAATTTCAAGATTGTAACGATAATTTTGATCCCACATAATATCTCGCCCTGCCAAACCTGCTTGGGTTAAATAATACACCAACTTTTTTTCTTTTAAGGTTAGTGCTTCAAATCCTGGAATTTGATACCTCAACACTTTAATGTCGGCAAATTGCTCTACCTCATAGTTAAATTTTAAAACATCAGAAACTTCTTTGTTTACTTCTTTACTTACTGCTTGTTTGGCATCTTTTTTAGTGTCTTTTTTAGTCTCTAGTCCACAAGAAACTAATACACTAACCGCTGCGGCAGTACAAAGTATTTGTTTGATTTTCATTTTTATGATTTTAAATTGTTTTTCTGCCGATAAAGATACAAATTTTAAAATTCAGGATGCTTAAAACAGCTTGTTGTATGGTCATTAACCATGCCTATTGCCTGCATATAAGCATACATTATTGTGTCGCCTACAAACTTAAATCCACGCTTTTTTAAATTCGTTGAAATTTGTGTTGACAAAACCGTTTTAGCAGGTATTTCGGCAGTTGTTTTAAAGTTATTATAAATCGGTTTTCCTTGTACAAAACTCCAAATATAGGTTGAAAAAGACCCAAATTCTTTTTGAATTTCTATAAAAAGTTTGGCGTTTAAAATAGCCGATTTAATTTTTAGTCGATGTCTTATAATTCCTTTATTTTGAAGTAATTCTTGGTATTTATCTTCATCGTAATTGGCAATTTTAGTGTAATCAAAATTATCAAAAGCGAGGCGAAAATTTTCTCGTTTCTTTAATATAGTAACCCAACTTAAACCTGCTTGAAAACTTTCTAAAATTAAGAATTCAAACAAAACAGCATCATCATATACGGGAACTCCCCACTCGGTATCGTGGTATTTTATATACGATAAATCATCCGTAACCCATAAACATCTTTTTTTCATTTTTTGATTTTTTGATTTTTTTAATTATGAAATGTACTATTTAAATAGCTTAAAAAAATATGCTTGTTCTACTTTTTTTTATCAAAACTAAAAATATACTGATAAGCCTAGCCCCGATTGAGCAATTGTTTGAGCTCCTTTTTTGATTTTTTTCAAAAAAGAGCGAGTGCGGAAAGCGGGAAATAGCTCCAAATAATTTTTATTTTTATACGGATAAAAAAGATAATGTTAATTCGGTTTTTTGTTAGATACTAAACTTGGCGTAAAACTGTATATTTGCTTAAAAAATTAATACTATTATATGAAATTTTTACGAAATTTACTCGCATCAATTACAGGCTTTTTTATCGCCATATTTTTACTGTTTTTCTTCTTTATCGCCATTGCCGCCGTTGTAGGCTCAGGGATGGGTTCTGATGAAAAAATAGTGGTAAAATCGAATTCTGTTTTACAGTTAGACTTGGCAATGCCTATAAAAGATTATGCGCCAAAAGATGATAATCCGTTAGCAGAAATCTTAGAATTAGCCGATGAAAAATTAGCCTTAAATAAGATTATAAATGCTATTGAAAATGCTAAAACCGATACTAAAATTAAAGGAATTAGCATTAAAACAATAGGTGTAAATGCTGGTATTGCACAAACACAAGCGATTCGAAATAAAATTGAAGAATTTAAAGAAAGTGGAAAATTTGTATATGCTTATAATGATGTTTATACGCAAAAAAACTACTATTTAAGTTCGGTTGCCGATAGTATATTTTTAAATCCTGTGGGCGCTATTGATTTTAAAGGATTATCAACAGAAATTTTATATTATAAAGATTTTGAAGATAAATTTGGTGTTAAAATGGAGGTAATTCGTCACGGGAAATACAAAAGTGCTGTAGAGCCGTATTTATTAAACGAAATGAGTGATGCCAACCGTGAGCAAACTACCTCTCTTTTAAAATCTATTTGGTCGGAAATTACGGCGGATGTTAGTAAAAGTAGAAATATTTCTGTTGAAAAATTAAATATTATTGCCGATAGTGCCAATGGTAGAAATGCCGAATTAGCTAAAGAAAATAAGTTAATTGACGCTATTATTTATGAAGATCAGTACAAAGAAAAATTAGCTATTAATACTGATAAAAAAGTACATACTATTTCTTTAGCTGATTATATAAAATCGGGAAAAGGACGCATTTCTTCTTCGGCTAAAAATAAAATTGCGGTTATTTATGCGCAGGGAGAAATTAGATATGCCAAAGGAAATGAAAATATTATTGGGCAAGAGGTTACCAATAAAGCCATTCGAAAAGCTCGTAAAGATAAAAATGTAAAAGCGATTGTATTGCGTGTAAATTCACCTGGTGGAAGCGCCTTAGCTTCTGAACTTATTTGGCGTGAATTAGAATTGGCGAAAAAAGAAAAACCTTTAGTTGTTTCTATGGGGAATTTAGCCGCTTCAGGGGGTTATTATATTGCTTGTAATGCCGATAAAATTATTGCTGAACCTACAACTATTACAGGTTCTATTGGTGTTTTTGGAGCAGTTCCGAACTTTCATAAATTAGCAGGATTCATGGGGATTAACGCTGAGCAGGTATCTACAAATAGCAACCCTAATTACAGTGTTTTTGAGCCGATAAACGACAAGTTTTATACGGTTACTAAACAAGGTGTTGAGCATATTTATACTGTTTTTGTAAACCGTGTTGCCACAGGAAGAAACATGACTTTTGAACAAGTAAATAACGTGGCTCAAGGACGTGTTTGGACAGGTAAACAAGCTGTTGAAAATGGTTTGGTTGATCAACTTGGTAACTTAAATGATGCCATTGCTGTTGCGGCAAATTTAGCCGAAATTGAAAGCTATAGAGTACGTAATTACCCTGTTTACAAAAAAGATTTTAAAGAAACTTTTAACCTTTCTCTTTTTGCAAAAGCATCAAAAGAAGATATTTTAAAAGAAGCTTTAGGTGATGAAAATTATGAGTTATATAACAACATTAATGCGCTAAAAAAATTAGAAGGAATTCAGGCGAGAATGCCATATATTCTTCAGATAAAATAAGTTTTTATCTTTTTAAAACCTCAACAAAAAAGCCTTGACACAATACATTGTGTCAAGGCTTTTTTATTATAAATATTTTAAAATTTAGTTATAACTATAAACAACATCAACACGAATAGGTTCGTTGTTTTCATTTTTATTATTGCTTGTTGCAACACCTGTTCCTTTTACAGGATATCCGTCGGCATCATAGGTGTACTCAATATTTAACGTTCCTACAATGTTCTGATCAGCATCTTTATAGACTATTTTTGTTACATTATTTGTAGGCAATAACGCTCTTGCTTTTAAAACTTCTGACGCTTGCGTATTGATTCCAAAATCTAAAGAAACGCCATCTAAAATTTCAATAAGACCTGCTGATTCTAAAGTACCAAAGTATAAATTTGGGTTGGTATCGTAGGTTAATTCTGCTGTTTGAGTTTCCATAATATATTCGCCTGTTTCGTAATTATAAACCATATCACGAAAAGCAATTTTACTTGGATTTTTATTAGCGTCATATTCTAAAACGTCTCCTGTTTCATATACATTATAAGGGGCTTTATATAAATTTTGAATCGCAAAATTTTCAGAATTACCGTTACCATCTCCTGCTTTTATAACACTTCCGTCGTTTAAATAGCTTACCGAAGCAGCTTCAGAACCTTCTGTTGCTGAAACATTTACTAATTTATTGTTTACATCATAAGTAAAACTAGAAGATGCCGACTCTTTACTATTCGCTTGGTTTATAGCTGTAATCATTTTTAATGTTTTTCTCTTTGCTAGCTCGTTTGCTGCTTCAAAATCGTCCGTAGCAGAACTCGTACAAGCAGTCATTAATCCGACTAGTAAACCGATTGCAAATACACTTTTTAACTTTTTCATTGGTTTTGAATTTTTAAATTAATTTTGCACGAAAATAGCGCATAAAAAAATACCTACAATATAAATTGCAGGTATTTTTGTGTTATTACTTTACTTTATAAAGCTTAAAATCAAATCGTAAGATTATTTCATAAGCTATTTTAAAGACTCTTTTACAAACCGAAATTTTCTTTGATTACATCAACATAATCTAATTTTTCCCAAGTAAACGTTTCTACTTCTTGCGAAACAGTTTCACCCATCGGGTTTGAAAAAGTTACTGTTTTAACTTCTGATTTTCTTCCCATATGCCCGTAAGCAGCAGTTTCAGAATAAATTGGCGTTCTTAATTTTAAACGTTGCTCGATAAAATAAGGACGCATATCAAAAATGCTTTCTACTATTTTACTGATTTCTCCGTCTGTTTTATCAACTGTTGAAGTTCCGTAAGTTTCTACATTAATACTCGTTGGTTTTGCAACTCCAATAGCATACGAAACTTGTACTAAAACTTCTTTACACAATCCTGAAGCTACTAAATTCTTGGCAATATGACGTGTTGCATAGGCTCCAGAACGATCTACTTTCGATGGATCTTTTCCTGAAAATGCGCCACCTCCGTGTGCTCCTTTTCCTCCGTAAGTATCAACAATAATTTTACGCCCTGTTAAACCAGTATCTCCGTGAGGTCCTCCAATTACGAAAACTCCTGTTGGATTAATATGATAGGTAATATTATCGGTAAATAATTTTTGAATATTCGCTGGTAATTTTGCTACTACTCTAGGTATTAAAATCGAAACAATATCTTTTTTAATTTTTGCTAACATTACCGCATCATCGGCATCAAAATCATCGTGCTGTGTAGAAATTACAATCGCATCGATTCTTTGTGGCACGTTATCGTCAGAATATTCAATAGTTACTTGCGATTTTGCATCGGGGCGTAAATAGGTAATATCTTTATTTTCTCTACGTAATTCGGCTAATTCGATTAACAAACGGTGCGATAAATCTAAGGCTAACGGCATGTAATTTTGCGTTTCATCGGTGGCATAACCAAACATCATTCCTTGGTCTCCTGCTCCTTGATCTTCAGGGTTTGCTCTTACTACTCCTTGATTTATATCTGGAGATTGCTCATGAATTGCCGAAAAAACACCACAAGAACTACCATCGAACATATATTCGCTTTTGGTGTATCCTATTTTGTTAATTACATCTCTTGCAATTTTTTGAACATCTAAATATGTTTTAGATTTTACTTCACCAGCTAAAACTACCTGTCCTGTGGTTACTAAAGTTTCACAAGCTACTTTTGATGCTACATCAAAAGCTAAAAAATTATCTATTAAAGCATCAGAAATTTGATCTGCTACTTTATCTGGATGTCCTTCAGAAACACTTTCCGAAGTAAATAAATATGACATAAAACTGCTATTTTTTTAGATTAGAAAAAAGAAAAACTTGAGATTGCTTAAATAACTTAAAAGGAGTAGATATTTACTGCTTTAGCTTTTTAGTATGAACTTGTGTTCAATGAGGTTGCAATCAGTCAAATTTTTCCTCGAAAATTATGGGGCTAAGTTATTGATTATTTTACACACACAAAAACAAACAGCTAAAAAACAAAATAGAAACTATTGATATTCTTATAATAAAAAGTAATTTAGGTAAAATTGCATTGCTAAAATATTTGATTACTTTTGTAGTATTATAAATAAGGAAATAAACTAATTAAAAACATAAAAAAATGGCATTAGAAATTACAGACGCAAACTTCGAAGAGTTAGTATTAAAATCAGACAAACCAGTATTAGTTGATTTCTGGGCAGCATGGTGTGGTCCTTGTAGAATGGTAGGTCCTATTGTTGACGAAATTGGTAACGAATATGAAGGAAAAGCTGTTGTTGGTAAGGTTGATGTTGACAATAACCAAGAATTTGCGGCTAAATATGGTGTAAGAAATATTCCTACTGTATTAGTATTTAAAAACGGTGAAGTTGTAGACAAACAAGTTGGTGCAGCTCCTAAAAAAGCATATACTGATAAAATTGATGCTGCTTTATAAGCCGTATTTTTTTATAAGATATCATTAATATATTAAAAGGTTTGGCTATTTGTCAAACCTTTTTTTTATTTAAAATTAAAATTTCCCCATATATGAAACACCTCTTTATACTTTTTGCTAGCTTATTAATTTGTGGCTGTAATCAAACAAAAAGCACCCCCATTTTAATTGAAAAAGGAATTTCGAAACAATTAGCAACTTACAGAAAACAACAAGTTGATGCTGTAAAATATGCACTAACATTTAATATCCCCGAAGCTAAATCAGATGTAATTCCAAGTACTTTAAAAGTATCTGCTACTATTAAAGACCTTAGTAATGATTTAATCTTAGACTTTAATGAAAAGAAATCAAACATTAAATCAATTATAGTAAACAATAAAAAGATTGAAATTATACATCAAAAAGAGCATCTTATTATTGCAAAAAAACTACTAATAAAAGGAAAAAACAGTATAGATATTAACTTTGACGCTGGTGAAATGTCATTAAATAGAAGTGATGATTTTTTATATACTTTACTTGTTCCTGACAGAGCAAGTACCTTATTCCCTTGTTTTGATCAGCCTGATATTAAAGCCAATTACACCCTAACGATTAGTGCTCCAAAAAAATGGAAAGTATTGTGTGCAGCTTTTGAAGCTTCACAAACTGCTAAAGGAAATTTTATAGAACACAAATTTAAAGAGTCTGATACAATGAGTACCTATTTATTTTCGTTTGTTGCAGGAATATTTAACCAGGTCGGTAAAAACCCTGGTGCTTTTGATATGCAGTTATTATATCGAGAAAATAACGAAGAAAAAATAACCGAAAGTATTGATGAAATTTTTAATATTCATCAAAAATCAATTGATTTCTTAGAAAAATATACGGCTTATAAATTTCCGTTCCAAAAAATGGATTTTGCAGCTATTCCTCCTTTTCAATATGGTGGAATGGAACATGTTGGTGCCATACAATATAAAGAATCTTCTTTATTTTTAGATAAAAACGCCACACAAAACAGCAAATTATCAAGAGCCAAATTAATTGCTCACGAAACTGCTCATATGTGGTTTGGAAACTTGGTTACCATGAAATGGTTTAACGATGTTTGGATCAAAGAAGTATTTGCTAATTTTATAGCTGATAAAATAATGAATCCTGTTTTTCCTGATATCAACCACCAATTGCAATTTATTATGGCACACTATCCTAGTGCTTATTCTGAAGATAGAACCCAAGGAACAAATGAGATACGTCAAAACTTAGATAATCTTAAAAATGCGGGTTCATTATATGGTCGAATTATTTACAATAAAGCGCCAATTATGATGCGTCAACTAGAGCAAATACTAGGAGAGCAGGCTTTTAAAGAAGGTATTCAGGAGTATATAAAAACGTATGCAAATAAAAATGCCGATTGGAACGAACTTGTGGGTATTTTTAATAAAAAATCAGCTAAAGATATTGTAAAATGGAGTAATGTTTGGGTTCACAAATCTGGAAGACCTATTATTTCAGATAGTATTACATATAAAAATGGCAAAATATCATCTTTTAAAATTTATCAAAAAGCAGAAGATAAAACCGCTAACTTATGGACACAATCTTTTAGTATTGCTCTTGTTTATCCGAAGGAAATAAAAACGTTTAACATTAGCTTGTCTGATAAAAAATTTGATTTTAATCAGGTTATTGGCTTAAAAAAACCAACGTATATTGTTTATAATTACAACGGGCTAGGTTATGGTGTTTTTCCTATTGATAGCAATACTGCTCCATTTTACAATCAACTAAAAGAGCAAGTAGCTAGAGGCTACGCATATATCAATTTATATGAGAATTTATTAAATAACAACATTACAGCTCAAAAAGCGTTTGATATTTTTTTACACGGAATGTTGGTCGAAAAAAACGAACTTATAGCCAGTTATATTTCGGGTAAAATTAACACAATATATTGGTCGTTTTTTACTAAAAAACAAAGAACTACGACACAACAAGAACTAGAGTCTAAATTACTTAATTTATTAAATTCAACGATTTCTAAAAATTTAAAAAGAACAGCCTTTGGTTTATACAAATCAATTGCCATTTCTGATCAAGGAAAAGAGTTTTTATATCAATTATGGGCAAAGAAAAAATCAATTCCAAATCTTTATATAAGTAGTGCTACTTTTACTGATTTAGCTACAAAATTAGCCGTATATAAACACCCAAAAGCAAGCGAAATATTAACAACCCAACTAACTAGAATTAGCAACCCTGATAAATTAAAGCGTTTTAAATGGTTACTGCCTAGTTTGTCTGAAAAAGAACAAGAAAGGGATGATTTTATGCGTCAATTATTTAAAAAAGAAAATAGAGAAAAAGAAGCCTGGGTACAAGCAGCATTGTATAATATACACCATCCGTTAAGGCAAAAATCAAGCATTAAACATTTTAAAACCTGTTTAACTATTTTAGAAGAAATTCAATTAACCGGCGATATTTTTTTTCCAAAACGATGGTTGAGCAGTTCTGTTGGAGAGTACAGTTCAAAAGAAGCTTTTAATATTTTACAAAACTTCTTGAAAGAAAACCCCAACTACAACCCTATTCTTAAAATGAAACTATTACAAACTACCGATAACTTAATTAGAGTTCAAAATAAATAACACTCAAAATAAATAAGATATCATTAATATATTAAAAGGTTTGGCTATTTGTCAAACCTTTTTTTTATTTTCGAAAGATATGATTGATATCAAAACAATTTCTTCGGATATTAAAAACCTTGAATTACTAGCCAAACAAGTAGTTGAAGGTTTTATTACAGGCATACACAAAAGCCCTTTTCATGGGTTTTCGGTAGAGTTTTCGGAACATAAACTCTATAATAAAGGCGAAAGCACCCGTCATATAGATTGGAAGCTATTTGCTAAAACCGAAAAACTCTACATAAAAAAGTACGAAGAGGAAACGAATTTAAGGTGTCATATTATTATTGACAATTCGGCATCGATGCACTACCCTATTATTAAAAACCAAAGAATCAACCACTTAAATAAAATTGGTTTTTCGGCAGTTGCCGCAGCCTGCTTGATGGAAATTTTAAAAAAGCAACGAGATGCCGTTGGTTTGAGTATTTATTCGGATAGCTACGAATATTATGCCCCCGAAAAAGGAAGTGAACGACATCGAAAAATGTTATTGAATCAATTAGATCATTTAGTAACATCAACAAGTAAGGCGAGCACAGAAACCTATCAATATTTACATGAAATAGCCGAAAAAATTCATCAGCGTTCTTTGATCTTTTTATTTACCGATATGTTTCAGACTACAAAAAATGAAGAAGAATTATTTGACGCTTTACGACATTTAAAATTCAATAAACATGAAGTAATTTTGTTTCATACCTATGATAAAAAGACGGAATTGCTATTTAATTTTGATAATAGCCCCAAAAAATTTGTAGATATTGAAACTGGGGAAGAAATAAATTTACATCCTGATAACATTCAAAAACAATATACCGAACTTAGCAAAACACATCACAAAAACCTAAAAAACAAATGCTTACAATACAAAATAGATTATATTCCTGTTGATATAAACGAAGGTTTTGACAAAATATTAACCACTTATTTAATAAGTAGGCAAAAAAAACATCAATAATCTTTTTTCAATTAAGAAAAAGGTCTTATATTTGCACTCGCTTAGAGTAATTAGCAACGGTCTGGTAGTTCAGCTGGTTAGAATACCTGCCTGTCACGCAGGGGGTCGCGGGTTCGAGTCCCGTCCAGACCGCAATATTATTTTAAGTAAACAAGTACAAAGCTAAAAGCAACGGTCTGGTAGTTCAGCTGGTTAGAATACCTGCCTGTCACGCAGGGGGTCGCGGGTTCGAGTCCCGTCCAGACCGCAATTAGTTAAGTAAGTTAAAGTATTGCTACAAGCAACGGTCTGGTAGTTCAGCTGGTTAGAATACCTGCCTGTCACGCAGGGGGTCGCGGGTTCGAGTCCCGTCCAGACCGCAAAAGCTTCTCATTTATTTGAGGGGCTTTTTCTTTTTTATACCCTACTCTCTTTTTAAATCTAAAATTACTTCGCTATACAACCCAAATCGTATTTTTTAGTATTCCAAAAACAGCTTTTTTATATTTCTCCACCATTAATCTTTACTATCAAACCACCAAGATATTACCAAACACTATTTATTTTTTTAAAAAAAAATTAAAAACAACTAATAAAACTACTTATATTTGTCTTTTATTTAGATTAAATAAATATAATGGATTTTAAAAAAATAATTTCGGAAACAAATTCCAACGCTATTTACCTTATTAATGAAGATGGTAACATACTCGATTTTTATTCCGAAGAAAATCAATCTGATACGCTAAAAGAAAAAACAGCTACTTTTAACACCGCTATTTTTAATATGAGTAGTCATTTTTTAAGCACTTTTTACAATGCAGAATTAAAGGAACTTATATTAAAATCTAATACTCAAAATATACTGCTAATTAAACACGAGCAACATATAATAGCACTTCTATCAAATGAAAATTTCAATATTTCATTAATAGAATTAATTTTAAAAAAGAATTTAACACCACCAACATAAAATAAGTAAAATGCAAAAAATTTTAGATGACTTAGTCAATAATGTAAAAGAAAACATCCCTGGTTACATCGCTATTAGTGTAGCTGAAATAGCTTCTGGTGAATGTCTTGTATCAAACTCAAATGTTCCTGAGTTTGACACAACATTAGCTGCCGCATATAATGTTGAAATAATAAATGCCAAACGAAAAGCCATAAAAACATTAGGTTTAGAGGAGAATTTAAGAGACATACACTTTAACCTTGATAAACAAATACATATAATTGATATTGCTCCTTCTGGGGAGTATTTTGTGTATTTAGCTATCGATTCTAAAAAAGCGAACATAGCACTTAGTAGAAAATTGTTAAATAAATACACTAAAGAACTAAACGATGAATTATAATGAGCTAATTTTAAAAGAGTGTAATTTTGATACTGAATTTATCGATTTTATTGATTTGTATCAAAATTTTTATAAAAATAGCATACTTGAAATTACCCCCAATCAAGTAGCTGAAAAAGTTGAAGTTTCTAAAAAACGTACTATTAAAGACTCCTTAGAGGATTTCTTTTTCACCCCAAAGTACAATGTTTTAGATATTCTTAAATTAAGCAAGGCTTAAAATTATTATGTATACATTTTAAAAGCTTCTCATTTATTTGAGAGGCTTTTTTTTAAATTCTCCCCAATAATTATGCTTAATCCAAGATTACAGCAAATTATCCTAATAAAACAAAAACCTATTAACACCTATCAATCAACATGTTAAAAAATTTAAGTCTAAATATCACGAAAAAACACGAACTTGCAATCTATAAACTTAATATCTACAAAAAAGAAAAATATGGGAATTAAACCAGGACCAAAAAGAACAGCAAAATCAACAGGTAAACCAGACAGACGTCAAAGAGATAATAAAAGTACTCCTGGAAATACTCCGTCATTAAAACCGCATAAACATAAAAAAGGAGACTAATAAGAATTTATGAGAAATAGAATTTGGACAGAATTAACTCAATCAAAACATAATATCGTATTTACTTCGATTTATTCTGATCGACAAAGATTTATTTTAAGAATTTTTAATATAGGAATTCTTACTTTTTCCTCTGCTGGAATTATGGGCTGGAAAATATGGAAAGACCTACCACTTATTGCTTGTATTCTAATTGCTGGAATTTCATTACTAAAATTATTGCAACCTCATTTAATTATGAATGAAAAACAGTTAAAAAACCTTGACGACATTCATAAGTTTTACGCCGATTACTACAACAAAATTGAAAAATTATGGTATCAATTCGACTCTAACCGAATAACAGAAGAACAAGCTACAAATGCTTTCTTTAAACTTAAAAAATTGGAAACAGATATTAACCCAATAATAGCATGCCTCGTTATCAGGCTCCACCACCACCACCACCACCGAAGAAAAATGATTAAAAAACACAAACTTAAATAGTATATAATTTATTACTACTTCTCAACCTACTCCAAAAAATCCACACAGATTTTTAAGTAGGTTTTTTGATGGATTTAAAACCAAATCAATTATAAATATTTAATATATTTACACTCCTAAAAACCAAAAAAATAAACCTGTAGGTTGATTTTCATGAAAATAAACAATATATTTGCTATAATAAAAGACAGTTTAATTTCTGTTAAATACATAAACAATGATACGGATGAATTTGAAAGAATTTTTGACGATTGGACAGATGTTGAATTTTTATCTGATTTTTTCGAAGAACATATCCTAGATCTACAAAGCGGTTTTTTTGGAGAAATAAATATTGAACAGGCAATTGAAAGAACTATTCAAGAAGCAGAAGAACTTGAACAAACAATATTAGAAATATCAGAAAGAGGAAAAACCAACGATTATGAAACACTTCAAACCCTATTTAAACCGCTAAACAACAAAGATTACAAACTTATAAATCATTTAAAAACAAAAGTATATGGCTCTGAACGTAAAAGCTGGTTAAGGATATATGCTATTCGAATTGCAAAAAATACGTTTGTTATTTCTGGCGGTGCTATTAAATTAACCCCAACGATGAATGAACGTGAACACTTAAAAAAAGAGTTACAAAAACTAGAAATAGTAAAAGAATACTTGATTGAAAATGGATTATTTGACCAAGATGACTTCGAGTATCTAGAAATAAAATAATTATGGCAATTAAAGACCTTAATAAAAAACTAAACACACTAACTTCCGATAATAAAAGTAATTGGGAGGATAAAGCTAAAAACCGATTAGCTAATAAATCTTGGTTAAAACATTCAAGAAAAATAGCTATTAAAATTAATACCTTCCTTAAAACTAATAATATTAAACAAAAAGAATTAGCTAAATTATTAGATGTTTCGCCTCAACAAATAAGTAAAATAATTAAAGGAAGAGAAAATTTAACTTTAGAAACAATCTCAAAAATTGAAGATGTGTTAAAAATTCAATTATTAGAATTAAATAAAACACAAAAAACGCAAATAAATTTACATAAAGATTTCAGTTATACAAAATCAACTTTTAAAACGAATAGTAATTATAAAATGTCTTCAGTAAAATCAAAAGTTATTACAGTTGATTTTTCAAAGAATACAGAACTTAATAAAAAGGTATCGTAATGAATGAAATTGGATTCAAATTAGAAAAAATAAACACGGAACAATTTGCTATAATTGAAGATGCTTATGATACTTGTTGTGAAGAAATTGGATTAGAAGCAATTGTGAAATTTGGCATAAATTCAGAAAATCCAGCAATAATTTCAATCATTAAGTTTCAATTTGAACAAAATAAAAAACCGTTCTTAATTATTGAGGTTTCCTGTGAATTTGGTATTGAAGAAACTAAATGGAATATTTTTAATAAAGGCACAAAAATACATATTCCAAAAGATTTTTTAGCACATTTAGCCATGATTACAGTAGGAACAACAAGAGGAGTTTTACATTCAAAAACTGACAATACCATATTTAATGAGTTTATTTTACCAACATTAAATGTTTCGCAGATGATTACCGAAGATGGCGAATTTGAGAAATAAAATCAAAAAAAACTTCAAATTTAAAATACCATATATATATTGTATAAAAAAGGCTTTTACAATATCTTTGCAATTCTAAAATTCCCACTTGTAAGGGAATTAAACATAACACATATATAATGATTAAAATCACACTACCCGACGGAACGGTTAAAGAATTTGAAGTAAACAGCACGCCAATGGACGTTGCTAAAAGTATTAGTGAAGGTTTTGCTAGAAATGTAATTTCGGCAAATTTTAACGGCACAACTGTTGAAACCACTACCCCACTAACTACTGACGGTGCTTTAATATTGTACACTTTTAATGACAATGACGGAAAAAAAGCGTTTTGGCATTCATCGGCACACGTATTAGCTCAAGCTATTTTAACCTTTCATCCTGATGCTAAATTAACCATTGGTCCTGCAATTGACAACGGTTTTTATTATGATATTGATTTAGGTGACCGTGTTATTTCTGAAAAAGATTTTACGGCTATTGAGAAGAAATTCTTAGATTTAGCACGTGGAAAACATGAATTTAAATTGCGTTCTATTTCAAAAGCGGATGCTTTAGCGTATTATAAAGAAGCAGGAAATCAATACAAAGTTGAGTTAATTGAAAATTTAACCGATGGCGATATTACTTTTTGTGATCATAGTGATTTTACAGATTTATGTAGAGGAGGTCATGTACCTAATACTGGAATTATCAAGGCCATTAAAGTGATGAACGTTGCTGGTGCGTATTGGCGAGGTGATGAAAAAAATAATCAATTAACACGTATTTACGGAATTAGCTTCCCGAAACAAAAAATGCTTACCGAGTATTTAGCGTTATTAGAAGAGGCTAAAAAACGTGATCATAGAAAATTAGGAAAAGAATTAGAGCTTTTTACGTTTTCACAAAAAGTGGGTGCTGGTTTACCTTTATGGTTGCCAAAAGGTGCTGCACTTAGAGGTCGTTTAGAAGATTTCTTAAAGAAAGCACAAAAGAAAGCTGGATATGAAATGGTGATGACACCACATATTGGGCAAAAAGAATTATATGTTACCTCTGGTCATTATGAAAAATATGGCGCAGATAGTTTTCAGGCGATAAAAACTCCTAAAATGGAGGAGGAATTTTTATTAAAGCCGATGAACTGCCCACATCACTGTGAGGTGTATAACTTTAAACCACATTCATATAAAGATTTACCTAAACGTTTTGCAGAATTCGGAACAGTTTATAGATATGAGCAAAGTGGTGAATTACACGGATTAACTCGTGTAAGAGGTTTTACTCAAGATGATGCACATATTTTCTGTACACCAGAACAATTAGATCAAGAATTTAAAGATGTAATTGATTTGGTACTTTACGTATTTAAATCGTTAGGTTTTAAAGATTTTACAGCTCAAGTTTCTGTTAGAGACATGAACAACCCTGATAAGTATATTGGGGATGTTAAAACATGGGAAATTGCAGAGCAAGCTATTATTAATGCCGCTACTGATAAAGGCTTAGATTTTATAGTAGAAGAAGGCGAAGCGGCATTTTACGGTCCTAAATTAGACTTTATGGTCAAGGATGCTTTAGGCAGAAGTTGGCAGTTAGGAACGATACAAGTAGACTATAATTTACCAAAAAGGTTCGAATTAAGCTATAAAGGAGCCGATAACCAACTACACGAGCCTGTAATGATTCACAGAGCCCCTTTTGGGTCTATGGAACGTTTCATAGCAGTGTTATTAGAGCATACAGGCGGAAATTTCCCGCTTTGGTTAACTCCAGAACAGGTTATCTTATTGCCAATCAGTGATAAATATGAAAAATACACGAAAAAAGTTTTAACTTTGTTAGAAAATTCCGAAATTCGCGCCCTGGTAGATAGCCGAAGTGAGAAGACAGGAAGAAAGATTCGTGATGCAGAAGTGAGCAAAATACCATTTATGGTGATTGTAGGTGAAAAAGAAGAGCAAGACGGAACAGTATCTGTAAGAAAACACGGTGAAGGAGATATTGGAACATTCACTATCGCTGAATTTATTGAGTTAATACAAAACGAAGTTAACAAAACATTAGTTCCTTTTGGAAACTAGAAACTAGCAATCTAAAAAGACACTAAATAATAGTAATAACCTAAAATCATGAGTCATAGCAATTAGAAGAAGGGGCGGACGTAGACCGCTAAGGGTAATTAAAGAAGATCAACATAGGATTAATGAAAAAATTAAATATGTTGATGAAGTTCGTCTTGTAGGCGAAAACATCGAAGTTGGTGTTTATCCTTTAGAAAAAGCCAAAGAAATGGCCATTGAACAAGAGTTAGACTTAGTTGAAATTTCACCTAAAGCTGTTCCTCCTGTTTGTAAAATTATTGATTATAAAAAGTTTTTATACGAACAAAAAAAACGTGATAAAGCTTTAAAATCAAAGGCAACAAAAGTTATTGTAAAAGAGATCCGTTTCGGACCTCAAACTGACGAGCATGATTACGAGTTTAAAAAGAAACATGCTATTAAGTTTTTACAAGACGGTGCAAAATTAAAAGCATTTGTTTTCTTCAAAGGACGTTCTATTGTTTTTAAAGAACAAGGGCAAATTTTATTATTAAAATTAGCGCAAGAACTAGAAGAGTACGGTAAAGTAGAACAAATGCCAAAATTAGAAGGGAAACGTATGATTATGTTTATTGCGCCTAAAAAGGCTAAATAAACTAAAAATCGTTCACAATATATAAGCAAGATAAACTAAAAAACAGAAATGCCTAAAATTAAAACAAAGTCTAGTGCCAAGAAACGTTTCAAAGTAACAGGTTCTGGTAAGATAAAAAGAAAGCACGCGTTTAAAAGCCACATCTTAACAAAGAAGTCGAAAAAACGTAAACTTAAATTAAGACATGCAACATTGGTTCACAAAGCCGATTTGTCTAACATTAAGCGACAGTTAGTTTTAAACTAATCGTTAGCAAGGGAATTTAATTAACCATGGAGTTAGGCTTAAGTATCGAATATTCGATCGCCTACTACAAAAAACATTTGAATTATGCCAAGATCAGTAAATTCAGTAGCCTCAAGAAAAAGAAGAAAAAAAATCTTGAAGGCAGCAAAAGGTTACTTTGGAAGACGTAAAAACGTTTACACAGTAGCAAAAAATGCGGTAGAAAAAGCGATGACATACGCTTATCGTGACCGTAAAAATAATAAGAGAAACTTCCGTGCATTATGGATTCAGCGTATTAACGCTGGAGCTCGTCAGTATGGAATGTCTTACTCTCAGTTTATGGGTAAAGTAAAAGCTAATAGTATCGAATTAAACCGTAAGGTTTTAGCTGATTTAGCGATGAACAATCCAGACGCTTTTAAGGCCATTGTAGAAAAAGTAAAATAAGTTTCATATACTTGCTTATACTAAAAACCCAAACTTAAACGTTTGGGTTTTTTTAAACCCCTTAGATTCCCATCTTCACATAAAATTCTAACCAATGAAAATTCTAAGAATCCTATTACTAATTCTTATAACGCAAAACATTACTGCACAAAAGCGTTTGTCTAAAACTCAAGTAGATTCATTACCAAATACTATAGAAAATCAGTTTATTAAAGCGTATCGATTATCTAATAATTGGCAAGAATACAAATTGATTAAACGTACGCATTTTATCAGTTTTCAAAAAAATATTCTAGATAGTGTTAGTGCGATTAAAAAAGATGTTGTTGCTAAACAACTTCAATTAGATGTGCAATTAAAAAACACCAATACTTTAAAAGAAGAAATAGTTACTTTAAAAAATAATTTATCTGTTTCTCTTGAAAAAGAAGATGCGATTTCAATTGCAGGCTTCTATTTAAACAAAACAACCTACAATACCATTCTTTGGAGTATTATTTGCGGGCTACTAATAGGGTTAAGTTTTTTCATTTTTAAATTTAACAGCAGTCATTCAATAACTAAAGAAAAAAAAGAGCTATTAGTTGGGCTTGAAGAAGAATTAGAACAATACAAAAGAAGCTCAATTGATAAAGAACAAAAATTAAGACGTCAATTACAGGACGAAATTAACAAACAACGTGGTGTTTAATTAATTATTTTAATGTATTAAGATTTAAAAATTAAATAAAGACTAGATTCTCGTCATGCTGAAATAAATTTAGGTTGACCGATGCAATTTAAACAGGCTCTAAGAATACAAAAAACCTCAAGAAACAAATCTTGAGGTTTTTATGGTAAAACACTATTTTAAAATACTATTATTTTAAGATAATCCTGAAATTACACCATTATTATCAATACTCATATTTTCTGATGCTGGTACCGCTGGTAAACCTGGCATACGCATCATTTTTCCTAAAATAGGAATAACAAACTGTGCTCCTGCTGCAATTTCTATTTCACGTACATTTACCGTAAAACCTGTTGGTCTTCCAATTAATTTGTCATCATCTGAAAAAGATTTTTGCGTTTTTGCCATACAAACAGCAAAATCGTTAAATCCTAATCTGTCAATTCTACGTAAATTTAATTCGGCTTTTTTATCATAGGTTACTCCGTCGGCACCGTAAATTTCTTTGGCAATTACTTCAATTTTATCTTTAATTGGACTTTTAAAATCATATAAAGGCTTAAATTGTGTTGCTTTATTTTCAACAACATTTACAACGGCTTTGGCTAAGTTTTTAGTTCCTTCACCTCCTTTTTCCCAACCTTCTGAAACCACTGCTTCAACACCTAATTTAGCACAAGCTTCAATAACAAAATTTACTTCTTCTGCTGAATCAGAAATAAATGAATTGATTGCTACTACTGGCTCAATATTAAATTTACGAATGTTTTCAATATGCTTTTCTAAGTTTTTAAATCCGTTTTGAACACGTTCTAAACTTGGCGTATTATATTCCTCTTTTTTTGCGCCTCCATGATGACGCAATGCTCTAATGGTCGCTACTAAAACAACACATTTAGGATTTAATCCTGCGTATTGCGATTTGATATTTAAAAACTTTTCTGCGCCTAAATCGGCTCCAAAACCTGCTTCTGTTACTACGTAATTAGATAATGATAATCCCATTTTTGTAGCGATAATCGTGTTGGTTCCTTGGGCTATATTTGCAAAAGGACCTCCATGAATAATCGCTGGATTTTCTTCTAAAGTTTGTACTAAATTCGGCTTAATAGCATCTTTTAATAAAATTGCCATCGCATCTTGTGCGTTTAAATCACGGGCAAAAACAGGTTTTTTATCAAAAGTAAAACCAATAAAAATATCACCTAAACGCTTTTTTAAATCTTCAAAATTCATCGCCATACAAAGTATCGCCATTACTTCGGATGCTGGGGTAATATTAAAACCGTCTTCACGAGGAATTCCGTTTCCTGTACCACCTAAACCAATGGTAATTTGACGCAATGCGCGGTCGTTCATATCAATTACTCGTTTCCATAAAATGGTACGAGGATCAATATTTAAATTATTCACCTTGCTTTGTAAATTGTTGTCAATTAAAGCTGCTAATAAATTATTCGATTTTTCAATAGCGTTAAAATCACCCGTAAAATGCAAGTTAATATCTTCCATCGGAACTACCTGTGAATATCCACCACCAGCAGCACCTCCTTTAATACCAAAAACAGGTCCTAAAGATGGTTCTCTTAGTACAACCGTTGCTTGTTTATCTATTTTATTTAACCCTTCGGTTAAACCGATTGAAACCGTTGTTTTTCCTTCCCCTGCTGGAGTTGGCGTTAAAGCGGTTACTAAAATTAAGTTGTTTTTTGCAATTTTAGCTTCATCAATTAAATTTAAAGGTAATTTTGCTTTGTACTTTCCGTACATTTCTAAATCGTCTTCTTTTACATTAAGTTTCGTAGCAATATGCTTAATGTGTTGTAATTCTTTTGCTTGTGCAATTTCAATATCTGATAAATGTGCCATCGCTAATTATATGATTTTATGTTATTAATTTACACTTTTAAAACGTAGTAAATATACACAATCTAATTCTTTTAAAAACTCATAACCAAGCCATTTCTTTTAATCAAACATAGATGAACCATATAAATATGGCAAAATAATTGGCAAACCTTTTTCGAAATACTATATTTGCTCGTTTTAAAAAAGAATTCGTTTAAATTAAAATAGATGCAAAACAAAGGTCTTATTAAATTATTTGCTGTCCTTTTCGGACTAGTAAGCTTGTACCAATTGTCGTTTACATTTTTTGCTAATAAAGTAGAAGATAGCGCTAAGGTATATGCAAAGGAGAACGCTAAGGGTAACAGCGGTAGAGAGTTAGCTAAGTTTGAAAGAAAATATTTAGATAGCGTTGCAAACGATCAGGTTGTAAACTTAGGTATTGGTCAATATAGCTATAACGACATCAAGGAGCGTGAAATGAACCTTGGTTTAGACTTAAAAGGTGGTATTAATGCTATTTTACAAGTATCTGTAAAAGATATTTTAATTGCTTTAGCAAACAATTCTGAAAACACTGTTTTTAGATCAGCGTTAGCAAAAGCGAATGAAGCTCAAAAAGACAGTCAAGAAAACTACTTAGACTTATTTTTAACACAATTCGAAACCTTAAGTAACGGAAGTATTAAATTAAGTGATCCTGCAATTTTTGGTACAAAATCTTTACGTGAAAAGATTGATTTTAATAAAACTAATGCGCAAGTAAAAGAAGTTTTACAACAAGAAATTAATAGTTCTATTAATACTTCTTTTGAAGTATTACGTAGCCGTATTGATAAATTTGGTGTAACTCAACCAAACATTCAACGTATCGGAAACTCTGGAAGAATTCAAATTGAATTACCAGGTGCTAAAGATATTGAGCGTGTTACAAAATTAATTACAAGTACTGCCGAATTACAATTTTGGGAAGTATATACAAATGCTGAAGTTCAAAACTTTTTCTTTAGTGCAAACGCTAAAGTTGCTGAATTATTAAAAGATGATTCAATAACAGCAACCACACAGGTTAAAGATTCTGCAAAAGCAGATGATATTGATGATTTATTAGGTGAATCAACTGATGCAGCTGCAAAAGCAAATACTCAAAAGAACTTATTTACGTATTTATATCCTAATGTAGCTCAAAATCAACAACAAATGAGCTCTTTAGTTGCACAGGCTAAAGTTCAAGATACGGCACAGGTAAATAGCTTACTTGCTCATAAAAGTGTACAAGCTTTATTACCTGCGAATTTAAAATATGTTAAATTTTTATGGGATTATAAAGCACAAAAAAGTGCTGACGGTACTGCTGAAATTATTGGTTTATATGCCATAAAATCAAACAGAAATGACAAAGCGACTATTGATGGTGATGTAATTTCAGATGCTAATCAAGATTTTGATCAGTTAAGCAAGCCAGTTGTATCAATGACAATGAATGCTAGTGGAACTAAAAAATGGGCAAAAATGACTGGCGATAACGTTGGGAAATTCGTTGCCGTTGTTTTAGATAACTACGTATATACAGCGCCTGTGGTAAACGGAGCAATTACAGGAGGAAGTACTCAAATTTCAGGAGGAACGATGACTGTTGAAGAAGCACAAGATATTTCAACAGTATTAAAAGCGGGTAAATTACCTGCTCCTGCTAGAATTATTCAGGCAGAAGTTGTTGGACCGTCATTAGGACAAGAATCTATTAACGCAAGTATTTGGTCATTCGGATTAGCGATTTTATTAATTTTAGGTTGGATGTTTTTATACTACGGTAAAGCGGGTATTTACGCCAACATTGCTTTATTAGTAAACATTTTATTTATCTTCGGATGGTTAGCCTCGTACAATGCGGTATTAACCTTACCTGGAATTGCAGGTATTATTTTAACAATCGGTATGTCGGTTGATGCGAATGTTATTATTTTCGAAAGAATTAAAGAAGCCTTAAGAGGTGGACAAACTTTAGAAACTGCCGTTGATGAAGGATTTAGTTTTAAAGGAGCTTTATCGGCAATTATTGATGCAAATATTACGACATTCTTAACGGGTGTTATTTTATTTATCTTCGGAACAGGACCTATTAAAGGTTTTGCTTATACCTTAATGCTAGGTATTGCAACTTCATTATTTACAGCAATTTTTATCACTCGTTTATTTATTGATAAATCTATTGAAAAAGGAACTGGATTACCTTTTAACACGAGTATTTCTAAAAACTGGTTTCAAAATATCAATATTGAATTTTTAAAGAAACGTAAGTTAGCTTATATTATTTCTGGATTCTTTATTTTAGCTGGATTGGTATCAATCTTTACCTTAGGATTAAAACAAGGTGTTGATTTTAAAGGAGGTCGTTCTTACGTTGTACGTTTTGATCAGCCAATGAATGCAACACAAGTTGCAACGAGCTTAAAAGATGCTTTCAAATCGGCTCCTGAAGTAAAAACTTACGGATCTGATCATCAATTAAAAATAACTACTGCTTTTAAAATTGATGAAGATGGTAGCGAAGTTGATGAAATAGTTCAAAAATCATTATTTACAGGATTAAAAGCGTATTTAGGAACTACTTCTTACGAAGACTTTAAACCAGGATTCGAAAAAGCAGGTAGCGGAATTATGAGCTACATGAAAGTAGAACCAACCATTGCTGATGATATTAAAAAATCAGCATTATGGGCAGTAATCGGTTCATTAATTGTAGTTTTCTTATATATTTTATTACGTTTTAGAAAAATAGCCTTCTCTATCGGTGCAGTTGTTGCTGTATTCCACGATGTATTAGTGGTATTAGGTGTATTTTCTATCTGCTACAAATTCATGCCTTTTGACATGGAAATTGGGCAATCATTTATTGCTGCTATTTTAACAGTAGTTGGATATTCATTAAATGATACCGTAGTAATTTTTGATAGAATTAGAGAATTTACTCAAGAAAAAACAACCATATCGGCAAGTTTAGTAAACAAAGCCTTAAACAGTACGCTAGGTAGAACCATAAATACTTCTTTAACAACATTATTAGTAATGTTAGCCATTTTCTTCTTTGGAGGAGATAGTATTAAAGGATTTATGTTTGCCTTAATTGTAGGAGTTGTTGTAGGTACGTATTCATCATTATTCGTAGCAACACCAATTATGTTCGATGCTTCTAAAAAAGCAGAAGCTGTAACAGAACAAGAAGAAAATCAAGAAATAGCATAACAACAATATCTATTTTACAAAAACCGTTTTGAATTTTATTCAAAACGGTTTTTTCATTTACTATCAAGCAACTATCTTTGCAAAATTATTTGCACTATTATGAAAATTACAAAACTTCACGATTTATACTTTAAAGAATTCATTTCTTCAAATGAAATAACTACGATTGTTAAAAGATTAGCAAAACAAGTAAAGGCTGATTTGCCCAAAAATGAAGTTCCTATTTTTATTGGAATTTTAAATGGGTGCATTGTTTTTGCTGCCGATTTTTTACGTGAATATAAAGGTGATTGTGAAATTAGTTTTGTAAAGTTGGCTTCTTACCAAGGAACAACATCAACCCAAAAAGTAAAAAACCTAATCGGTATTAATGAAGATTTAACCAACCGAACGGTTATTATTTTAGAAGATATTATTGATACAGGAACAACATTACAGGAGATTTATGAAATCTTCAAAACAAAAAATATTAAAGAATTAAAAATAGCAACACTTTTTTTCAAACCTGATGTTTACAGAAAAGAACTGCCTATAAATTATATCGGAAAAAGTATTGAAGATAAATTTATAGTTGGTTACGGCTTAGACTATAAAAATTACGGTAGAAATTTACCCGCTATTTACCAATTAACAACAGCACCAAAAATGAAAAATATCGTATTATTTGGCCCTCCAGGCGCAGGAAAAGGAACACAGGCAGATTTATTAAAAGAAAAATATAATTTAGTACATATTTCTACTGGTGACGTTTTTCGTTTTAATATTAAAAATAAAACTGAATTAGGTTTGCTTGCTAAAACCTATATGGATGATGGAAATTTAGTTCCTGATCAAGTAACTATCAATATGCTAAAAGCAGAAGTTGAAAGAAATGCTGATGCTAACGGGTTTATTTTTGATGGTTTTCCAAGAACACAATCGCAAGCGGAAGCTTTAGATGCTTTTTTAGGTGAAAAAAACGAACGTATTAACGGAATGGTAGCTTTAGAAGTATCTGAAGATTTATTAGTGAATCGTTTATTAGAAAGAGGAAAAACAAGCGGAAGAACTGATGATACTGACGAGAGTAAAATCAGAAATCGTTTTAATGAGTACAATACTAAAACCGCTATTTTAAAAGAATTTTACCAAGATCAAGGTAATTATTATGGTGTAAATGGTGTTGGAAATATTCAAGAAATTACACAACGTTTATCAGAAGTATTTGATACATTATAAAAATTACTATTTTTAAACGAAGAGCAATAATTTTAAAGAAATATAAAAAAACTTCTTTATCTTGCTCAAAACCATAGTAGTTATAACGATTACTGCTGTTTAAATAAAACAGCCAATAACTTAGAAAAAATGACTGAAGGAAATTTTGTTGACTATATAAAAATCTACGCATCTTCTGGTAAAGGAGGTCGAGGATCTGTGCATTTACATCGTGAAAAGTATATTACTAAAGGTGGTCCTGACGGAGGTGACGGTGGTCGTGGAGGGCACATCATTTTACGTGGTGATAAAAGTATGTGGACACTTTTTCATTTAAAATTTAAACGTCATTTTAGAGCTGAACCAGGTGGTGACGGTAGTGCAAGTCGTAGTACAGGGCACGATGCGAAAGACATTATTGTACCTGTTCCATTAGGTACTATTATTCGTGATGCCGATACCGATGAAATTTTATATGAAGTTTCAAAACACGATCAAGACGTGGTATTGTTAGAAGGAGGAAAAGGTGGTTTAGGTAACTGGCACTTTAAATCGTCAACAAACCAAGCACCTCGTTACGCACAGCCAGGTATTGACGGTATAGATGGATGGTTCCGTATTGAACTTAAATTATTAGCTGATGTTGGTTTAGTTGGTTTCCCAAATGCAGGAAAATCTACTTTATTATCAGTAATAACAGCGGCAAAACCGAAAATTGCGGATTATGCTTTTACAACTTTAAAACCCAATTTAGGTATTGTAGAACACCGTAATCACAAGAGTTTTGTGGTAGCAGATATTCCTGGAATTATTGAAGGAGCTGCCGAAGGAAAAGGATTAGGGCATTATTTTTTACGTCATATTGAACGTAATTCTACCTTATTATTTTTAATTCCTGCGGATAGTGATGACATTAAAAAGGAATATGAAATTCTATTAAACGAATTGCGTAAGCACAATCCTGAATTGTTAGACAAAGACCGTTTATTAGCTATTTCGAAAGCAGATATGCTAGATGACGAACTAAAAGAAGAAATTAAAAAAGATTTACCAGAAGGTATTGATGCTTTATTTATTTCGTCTGTAGCCCAATTAGGTTTACAAGAATTGAAAGATAAATTATGGGATATGTTGAATTAATTTTCAACCTTAATTTATTTCAACTAATTTCATATAAAAACCCTGAACAATTACTGTTCAGGGTTTTTAGTTTTTTATCAAACCGAATCCGTCATGCTGAGTTTAGTTCAGCATCGCATCCTGATTTGCCGTATTTTTTAACTTTTTTTGATGATTATTTGTCAATTCGAATAATTTTAATGACTAAAAGGAATTAAAACTGTATCGATAATTTGAATTCTTTTATCTTCATTTATTTTGATGATAAATACGTTCTCGATACTATTTTTTTGAAGGAAAAAAATCACTCGAACTGACAGTTTATCTAATTTTACAAAACCCTTTTAGCTTTTACAAAGGTTTTTCGCCAGTAATTATCTTGCAAAGAACTAATCATTACGCCACTTGAAGTGCTTGCATGAATAAAACGAATATTTCTATTTTTAACAGAAGTAACCAAACCAACATGATTTACACGCCCACTTCTTCTTGCAGTTTTAAAAAATAATAAATCGCCACGTTTTACTTTTTTAAGTGAAACCTGATACCCTTTGGCATACATTTGACCCGACGACCTTGGTATTTGTACTTTCCGATGTTTAAAAGATGTATAAATTAAACCAGAACAATCCATACCTCTTTTAGAAGTTCCGCCATATTTATAGGGAGCGCCTTTGTAACTTACCGCTGTCCAAATAATTTTATCGGCAAGACTTGCTGTTTTTGTTGATTTTACAGCAACTTTTTTAGTCGATTTTTTGGGGGTATTTTTAGGATATTTTTTGGTTGATTTTACCAATCGAACCGATCTATGTATCGATTTTGACGCTTTATGATATTTGCTTATATTTTTTGATGATCCACAAGAAATCATTAAAAAAGAAGCTATTAAAACATATATTATTTTTTTAATCATAAAGCTATGTATTCTTTTTTATCACTAGTTATTACTTTTTTAATCCGTTTACAATTAATTTTGCTGTTTTTGCAGATGCTCCTTTTCCTCCTAGCATTTCTTCTAAATCAAAATAAGCTAAAAACAGTTCTTTTCGGTCTTCAGGTTGTAAAATACGTTGTAATTCTTTGGATAAATTTTCTTTGGTAAAATCGTCTTGAATTAGTTCTTTAACCACTTCTTTATCCATAATTAAATTAACCAACGAAATATATTTTAAGGTAATAATTCGCTTTGCAATTTGATATGAAATGTTACTTCCTTTATAACAAACCACCTGAGGAACTTTAAACAAAGCAGTTTCTAGCGTTGCCGTACCCGAGCCCACCAAAGCCGTGTTTGAAATACTTAATAAGTCGTAGGTTTTATTGTTGATAAACTTCACATTTTTACTACCAATAATCGTTTTATAAAATTCATACGGCTGACTAGGAGCACCACCAACCACAAATTGATACTCAGAAAAATCATCGACTAAAGATAACATAACCGATAACATTTTTGTAATTTCTTGCTTTCTACTCCCTGGCAATAAAGCAATAATATCTTTATCTCCTAAATTATGCGTGGTTCTAAAAAGCGCTTCATCGATTTGTTTTCTACCTTCAATACCATCAATTAACGGATGCCCAACAAAAGTTACCTCGTAATCATATTTTTGATAAAATTCTTTTTCAAACGGAAGAATTACAAACATCGCATCAACATCACGTTTAATATCGGCTACCCTACCCGCTCTACTTGCCCAAACTTGTGGCGAAATATAATAATTTGTTTTAAAATCTTGTTGTTTAGCCCATTTAGCAATACGTAAGTTAAAACCTGAATTGTCTATAAAAAGAAGTACATCGGGCTTAAAATCAGCGATATCTTTTTTACAAAAAGACATCATACCTAGTATTTTAGGTAAATTTAACAACACCTCAACAAAGCCCATAAAAGCACGCTCTTTGTAATGTTTTACAAGTGTCCCGCCTACTTCTTGCATTAAATCACCACCCCAAAAACGAATATCTGCTTTTGGATCTTCTTTTAATAAAGATTTCATCAAATTAGCGCCGTGTAAATCACCCGAAGCCTCGCCTACAAGAATGTAATATTTCATATATTATACAAATTTTAAAATAAGTGTCGCTACTGCTATTGCAACAGTTGTTATTAAAACACCTCTAGCTCTATAATCTTGTTTCTTTTTTAAAAACACCCAAAAAACGAATAAATTAGGAAGTGCCGCCAACGCCAATACAGCGCCTAAAACACCCCCTTGTTTTACTTTTTTTAAAGTTTCGATAATTGTAGCATCCGAAATAAATTCTAAATACACAAAAAGACCACAAGCCGTAGCTAGTAAACCAGTTAAAACACCGATTAATACTTCTTTATTTATATGTCCCATGAGTTTAATTTTTGAATTGCATGATGTGCTGTCATATCAAATTGCACAGGAACCACTGAAATAAAATTATTTTCTAGCGCCCAAATATCAGTATCTTGTCCTTTGTCTCTATTTACAAATTCACCCGATAACCAATAATATTCTTTACCATTTGGATTTTTACGTTTGTCAAAACTCTCTTTCCAATAGCCATTTGCCTGACGACAAACACGAATCCCTTTAATTTCTTCTTCTTTTAATTTTGGAATATTTACGTTTAAAACAACCCCATCAGGCAAGCCGTTTAACAATACATTTAACACTATTTTTTCTATGAATTTTTTAGCAGCTCTAAAATCGGCATGCCAGTCAAAATCTAATAACGAAAAACCAATTGCAGGAATTCCTTCAATACCAGCTTCAACAGCAGCACTCATAGTTCCTGAATAAATAACATTTATAGATGAATTTGCACCGTGGTTAATTCCTGAAACACATAAATCGGGCGTGCGATTTAAAATTTCATTTTTAGCCATTTTAACACAATCGGCAGGCGTACCAGAACAACTGTATTCTATTTGCGGACCTTGGTCAATTGTAATAGGATTACAATGCAATACATTGTTTACTGTAATGGCATGCCCCATACCACTTTGTGGGCTATCGGGTGCTACTACAACTACATCGCCTATTTTATTCATTATTTCAATAAGCATACGAATACCTGGTGCGGTAATTCCGTCATCATTGGTCACCAAAATTAAGGGTCTTTCTTGCATAGTGTGTTAGTTTTACAACAAATGTAACATAAAAAAAGCACTCTTATTTTAACATTTTATAAAGATAAAAACCTGTATTTTATACGTAAAATTGTAAGAATCAAAGCCCAACAAAATGCTACAATTAATTATATATGTATCTATTTATATTCTTAACACGTTTTTTTGATCATAATTCCTTTAAATAAAGGAAAGAAGTTGTTATAAAAAACATCAAAATTAATAAATTGGCATTATTTTAGTAGATTAGCAATGCTAAGTACATCATTAAAAATATAGAAGAGATATGAAGAAGAAATTTATCATTCCATTTTTAGCCGTTATTGTATTTTTTTCAAACACCATTTATTCAAATACAACTTCAGATAAAAACCCCAACAAAGACCCTGAAAAAGATCGGGTAATTGTATATGTTTTAAAAAATATTTTAAGTCGATATCATTATGTTCAAAAAGAATTAAATGATGAATTTTCCGAACATGTTTACACCTCTTTTATAGACGGTTTAGACCCTAATAAACGGTATTTTACTCAAGAAGATTTAACCGAATTTTCGCAATTTAAGTATCAGATAGACGATCAATTAAAAAACACAGAAATTCATTTTTACAAATTGGTTTACAATCGGTTTTTAGAAAAATTAACTGCCGCAAAAAATAATTACCGTGCTTTATTATCCCAACCTTTTAATTACAAAAAAAATGAAGTAATTAATGTTGATTACGAAAAAATTCCGTTTGCTAAAAATGAAAGCGAATTGGTTGATTATTGGAGAAAACAGCTTAAATTATCAATATTAAGCAGAATTGAAGATGCCGATGACACACAAAATAAAAAAGCTAAAAAAGATAAAAAATTAAAGCTTAAAAAATTCTATCAGCTAGAAATTGAGGCTCGAAAAGAAGTTTTAAAAAACATGAACGAATTATATGAGCGTATTGATGAGCTTGAAAATTCTGATTGGTATTCTACCTTTTTAAACAGTGTGGTTAGCGGTTTTGACCCTCATACTACGTATATGTCGCCAAGAATAAAATCTCGTTTTGACCAAGAAATGTCGGGTAAACTAGAAGGAATTGGCGCTCGTTTACAAAAAAAAGGAATGTACACACATATTGTAGAGCTAATTTCAGGCGGTCCGGCATGGAAACAAGGCGAATTAGAACCTGAAGATATTATTTTAAAAGTAGCCCAAGGCGATGCTGAACCTTTAGATATTGTAGGAATGCGCTTAGACGATGCCATTAAATTTATCAAAGGAAAAAAAGGAACAGAAGTTCGTTTAACGGTTAAGAAAAAAATTGACGGATCAACCCAAATTATTCCAATTATTAGAGATGTTGTTGAATTAGATGAGACCTTTGTAAAATCGAGCATTGTTGAAAAAAATGGTCAAAAATATGGCGTTATCGACCTGCCACGATTTTATATCGATTTCAATGATTTAAGCCGTAGGGATGCCGCTAAAGATATGGAGCAAGAAATTGAGCGTTTAAAGAGTGAAAACGTAAAAGGAATTATTGTTGATTTGCGTGACAACGGCGGAGGATCGTTAAAAACAGCCATCGAAATTGGCGGATTATTTATTAAAAAAGGTCCTATTGTACAAGTAAAATACCGTGGAGAAGATCCTTTAATTAAAAACGATACCGATTCAAAAATACAGTGGAACGGTCCTTTGGTGGTTATGGTGAATGAGTTTTCGGCTTCGGCTTCTGAAATTTTTGCCGCAGCAATGCAAGACTATAAACGTGGTGTTATTATTGGCGGAAAACAAACTTACGGAAAAGGAACTGTTCAAAATGTGATGCCAATTAATCGTTTTTATGAAAAATACCCAAGCGATTTAGGTGCCTTAAAAATGACCATTCAAAAATTTTATAGAATTAACGGTGGTTCTACTCAAATTGAAGGTGTTTATTCTGATATTTCATTGCCTACCAGATATAGTTATATGAAATTCGGCGAACGTGATTTAGACGGTGCCTTGCCCTGGGATAAAGTGTTACAAGCCGATTATAACCCGACAAATTCGTATAGTAATTTTAACGATGCTGTTTATAATAGCAAGCAACGTGTATTAGAAAATGAGCGTTTTAATAAAATTAATAAATACGCAAAATGGCTAAAGAAAAACCAGGAAGAAAGAATTTATTCATTAAAATATAGTACTTTTAAGAAGGAAAGTACTAAAAAAATTAAAGAAGGTGAACTTTTTAAAGACATCTTTAAATTCGATTCTAACTTAACTTTTAATTCGCCTAAATACGAAATAAATCTTTTTACAAAAGACACTGTTTTAAAAGAAAAACGTGTGGTTTGGCATAAAAATTTAAAGAAAGATATTTATTTAAACGAAGCATTAAATGTTTTGAGTGAATTAAAAATGAATCAAAATTACACGCTTGTAAAACAATAATTAGATAAAAAAGAGACTGCTAAAAAGTAGTCTCTTTTTTAATATTTTAAATTCTTATTTTTTTTGAAGCAACTTCCCGCTTTACGCACTCGCTTTTTTTATTTTTTAAAAATAAAAATAAAAAAGAGCTCAAACAATTGCTTCAATCGGGGCTAGGCATTTTTACTCACTTAACACTTCTAGTTTAACCACCAAACCTTCGTTAGAACGTACATTAAAAACAGTATCGTCTTCAAAAATTAAATACTGCCCTTTTACTCCAACTAAAACTCCCGTATAAGTTTCTGATTTTACAATATTTAAACTCTTTGGTTTTAAAGGGTATTTATCAACAGGAAAATTAATTGCCGTTTCTTTATTATTTTCAATAATATATTGCTGTGCTTGTTCAGGAATAAATTCTTTTAATTTCTCTTTCCAAGATAGCAAACTTTCATCTTCAATATCGTTTTTTAGCATTTTTCGCCAATTGGTTTTATCGGCAACATGTGCTTTTAAAGCAACCTCTGTAATTCCTGCTAAATACCTGTTTGGCACTTCAACGATTTCAATAGCTTCGTGTGCGCCTTGATCTATCCAACGAGTTGGCACTTGTGTTTTTCTTGTAACCCCCACTTTTACATTGCTAGAATTGGCTAAATACACAATATGTGGTTTTAATTGTACACTTTTTTCATAAGCTAAATCTCTATCTTGAATATCTAAATGAGCTTTACTTAATTCAGGGCGCATAATCCAATCGCCAGCATTTGGCGTTTCAAAAAAACACTTTTTACAAAACCCTTGACGATATATTTCTTTTTCTAAATGACAACTTAAACATTCATACCCTGCAAAACTTAGCGTTATTTTGTTCTGTAACAACTGATTCATATTTATAAAATCAGTTTTCATATCTAAATAATACTGAACTGTATCTAAATTTTCAGTGCGCATTTTTTTTAAAACTCCTTGGTATTCCATGTCTTAAATTTTATTACTTTTAACCTTACAAAATTACAGTAAAAAAACTGAATTAAATCGAATTAAGTTGTAACCTATGTCGTTTCCATTTATAAATTCAATCATTTCTTGGTTTTTAAAAAAGCGTAAACACCAAGTAGAATTATTTTTAAAATATCCTATTGATGTTCAAAATGAATTGCTTCTAAAATTAATAAATACAGCTAAAAACACCGAATTTGGAGCTTCACATAATTTTTTATCCATAGAAAACTATACTGATTTTTCAAAAAATGTGCCGATACAAAAATATGAAAGCATCGAACCGCTTATTGAACGCTGCCGAAAAGGAGAACAAAACCTATTTTGGCCTACGCCTATTCGTTGGTTTGCAAAAAGTAGTGGAACAACCAATGCGAAAAGTAAATTTATTCCTGTTAGCAATCAGGCAATTGAAGATTGTCATTTAAAGGCAGGGAAAGACATGTTGTGTTTGTATGTTTCGAACAACGAAAATTCGAAAATGTTTAAAGGAAAAGGCTTAAAATTAGGCGGTAGCACGGCTATTTACGAAAACAACAATTCATCTTTTGGTGATTTATCGGCAATTTTAACTAAAAACCTACCTTTTTGGGCCGATTTTAGCTCCGCTCCTAGCCACGAAGTTTCTTTAATGGCGGAATGGGAAACCAAAATGGAGGCTATTATTAATGAAACTATTGATGAAAATATTACTAGCTTAGTAGGCGTTCCTAGTTGGATGTTAGTGCTTTTAAATAGGGTTTTAGAAAAAACAGGAAAAGATAATATATTGGAGGTTTGGCCTAATTTAGAGGTTTATTTTCATGGTGGCGTAAATTTTAGCCCTTACCGTGAGCAGTATCAAAAATTAATTCCTAAAAAAGAGTTTAAATATTACGAAACCTATAATGCTTCGGAAGGTTTTTTTGCCATTCAGGATGTAAATAATTCAGATGAATTACTGCTAATGCTAGACTATGGTATTTTTTATGAATTTATTCCAATGACACAATATGACGGCGAAAATTCTACTGCAATTCCGTTATCGGAAGTAAAAACAGGTGTTAATTATGCTATAATAATTACCACAAACAGCGGTTTATGGCGTTATTTAATTGGCGATACTGTTCGTTTTACCAACACAAATCCGTATCGTATAAAAATTACAGGGCGCACCAAACATCATATTAATGTTTTTGGCGAAGAGTTAATTATTGAAAATGCCGAAGATGCCTTAAAAATTGCCTGCAAAAAAACAAAAGCAAGTATTAAAGAATATACAGTTGGTCCTATTTTTATGGTTGATAAAAAAAGTGGCGGGCATCAATGGATTATCGAGTTTGATAATTTACCTGAAAATATGGCGTATTTTACCGAATTATTAGACGATAATTTAAAGAAGATAAATTCTGATTATGAGGCTAAACGCTATAATAATATGACTTTAGCAATGCCAATAATACACATAGCACGTACAAATTTATTTTACGATTGGTTTACTAAAAAAGGAAAGTTAGGTGGGCAACATAAAGTGCCTCGTTTGTCTAATTCTCGTAATTTTGTAGAAGAATTACTCGAATTATAAAAGCCGAAGTAGTACTTCGGCTTTTAAGTATTTTATTTATTCAACATTAAAACTAATTGGCAAAACATAACCTGTTTCTACTACTTTTCCGGCTATTTCTCCTGGTATTATTTTAGGTAATTTTTGTAGTACTGCTATAACTGCTTCTTCTATTTTTTTATGTGGCGTACGTGCTTTAATATCAATAATAGCACCTTTTTTATCAATTTTAAACTGAACATAAGCTCTCTTTTTTCCTGCGGATAAACCTAATGAATTTACTAATTTAGTATCAAAATTTTCTTTCACAAAATGTAATAAACTGTTATTAAAACATTCTTTATCATTTTCTTGACAACCTGGAAATGTTGGTGTTTTATCTAAATCTGAAAAAGTAATATTATTATTATCTACTAATTTTTTTAACCTTTTAGATTCAGATTCAAAAAAAATCATTTTTCTATTATTAGCAGTTTCAAAAATTCTCATTTTAATTGGTAAAGAAATATCTTCTAAACTATTTAATAAATCTTGATATTCCTCTTTTTCTTCAGATGTTAATTCTGATACTAAAACTTCTTTGGTATTAGGCATACCATTTCCTGAATAAATATCAAGATATTTACTCTGATAACCACTAGAAGGTACGGCTGTTATTTTACCATTTATAGTTTCATAAACCGTTATAGGTTGTTTTACTGATGGTTTAATTTCATTTTTTTCAACATTACAAGAAGTATATAAAACCATGCTTACTAACATCGGAATTAGCACCAAATACTTCAATTGTTTTACTTCTTTTGATTTTCCTTTTGTCATCATAATAACTCGTTTTTTAATTAATGAATGTTTATAAAATTGATTGATAAATGAAATATTATCTATCTGAAATACATCTGACAATAAATTATTTATATAATTTTCTTTTAAGGTGTTTTTACTTAATTCATCATCAGAAAGATATTCATGTACTAAGGTTATTCGGTTTTGATACACGTAAATCATCGGATTAAACCACATCACTATTCTAAGAATTTCAAAGAATAATAAGTCAAATGTGTGTTTTTGTGTGCTGTGCACCAACTCGTGTTGAATTATTTTTTCTTGTTTTTCTTCAGAAATTCCAACAGCTAAAAAAATATAATTAAAAAATGAAAAAGCTTTTGAATTTTCAGGAAGTAAAACTAATTTGTAGCTTCGTTTGTTTTCGCTTCCATATTTGAAAATTAAATAAATTATTTGATGCAGCTTTATAATGAATATTATAAAAAATAATAAACAGCCACTAATAAAAAATACTTCTACATAATTTATAGATTGATAAAATGCTGATTTTTCGAATACACTTTGAGGTGATAAAACTACTTCTGGCAATAAAATACGATACTCTTTTGTTACTGCTTTTTGTAAGCTTGGTATTTTTAAAAATGGCAATAAAAATGAAATAACCGAAGTACTTAACAAATACCACCTGTTTTTAGCGAAAAATGTTTCTTTACTTAAAAACAAATCATAAACAGTCACAAATAATACTTGAAATAAAATTACCTGAATACTATAATTTATCATGGCTTTTTGTTTTTATCGACTTCTTTTAAAATGCTTTCTAATTCTTTAATATCCATTTTATTTTCTTTCATAAAAAAAGACACCATACTTTTAAAAGAACCTTCAAAATAACTGTTCATTAGTTTATGTAAACTATCATTACTATACGCCGTTTTTTCTACCAACGGATAATAGACATAACCTCTACCCTTTTGCTGATGTCCTACAAATTTTTTGGTTTCTAAAATTCTAATGATGGTTGATACCGTATTATAAGCAGGTTTTGGTGCTGGTAATTCCGTTATAACTTCTTTTACCGACGCTATTTTTAAATTCCATAATACCTGCATTATTTGCTCTTCGGCTTTTGTTAATTGTTTGCTCATTTTTTTTGGATAGTCTATTTGTTTGTTACAAATATAACTAAATAACTAGTTACAACTAATTATTTAGTTGAAAAGTATTTTTTTAGATATAAACGTCATGCTGAATTTATTTCAGCATCGCATAAAACTAAGAACTACGGAAAATTAGGATGTGAAACTGAAATAAATTCAGTTTGACGGACTCGATTTTTTAGAGGTAAAAGATTTTTTAATGAAATTTTGTTTAAAATAATAAATCGAGTAAATATGCCTAGCCCCGATTGAAGCAATTGTTTGAGCTCCTTTTTTTGATTTTTCTTCAAAAAAAGAGCGAGTGCGGAAAGCGGGAAATTGCTTCAAAAATTAAAATTTAGCACAAAAAAAAAGCGACCCATCTCAGGGAAGCTTTCCATTGGTTAACAAAACCATGACACTATTTAAAGTGCCTAACAACACAACTAAATTGCTGACCTTTAAAAAAAAATCAGCCTGCAAATATACACTTTTTTACACATTTACCAAACTTTTTTCGTTTTTTAACAAAAAAGGTGATTTTGTTAATCATTGTGTACTATTTCAATTGATTGTATCTTTGCTCCTTCATTAAAAATAAAAAAACAAGCCATGCAATTATCAGAACAAGAAGTTGTACGTAGAGAAAAATTAGGGAAATTACGTGAATTAGGTATCAACCCATATCCTGCTGATTTATTCCCATTAGATTCAAATTCTAAAGAAATAAAAGAAAACTTTGCGCAAGATAAACAGGTAGTTATTGCTGGGCGATTAATGGCTATCAATATACAAGGAAAAGCTTCTTTTGCTCAATTACAAGATAGTGAAGGTAGAATTCAACTTTATTTTAATAGAGATGAAATTTGTACTGGAGAAGATAAAACTTTATATAATGATGTTTTTAAAAAATTATTAGATTTAGGTGATTTTATCGGTGTTGAAGGTGAGTTATTTACCACGAAAGTTGGTGAGAAAACAGTAAAAGTAAAATCTTTTAAATTATTGAGCAAATCTTTAAAACCTTTGCCAATGCCAAAGGTAAAAGATGGTGTTACTTATGATGCTTTTACAGATCCTGAGATGCGTTACCGTCAGCGTTATGCTGATTTAGTGGTAAATCCGCATGTAAAAGAAGTGTTTGTAAAGCGTACAAAGTTATTTACTGCAATGCGTAACTTTTTTAACGATTCTGGTTATTTTGAAGTTGAAACGCCAATTTTACAGCCTATTGCTGGTGGTGCTTCTGCAAGACCTTTTATGACACATCACAATGCTTTAGATGTGCCTTTATATATGCGTATTGCGAACGAATTATACTTAAAACGTTTAATTGTTGGTGGTTTTGATGGTGTTTATGAGTTTTCTAAAAACTTCAGAAATGAAGGGATGGACAGAACGCATAATCCTGAATTTACTGCTATGGAAATTTATGTAGCTTATAAAGATTACAACTGGATGATGGACTTTACTGAAAAGTTATTAGAACATTGTGCAATTGCGGTAAACGGAACGAGTGAAGCAACTTTTGGAGAGCATAAGATTGATTTTAAAGCGCCATACGCAAGAGTTACTATGGCTGATTCTATCAAACATTTTACTGGTTTTGATATTAACGGAAAATCGGAAACGGAGCTTTTTGAGGCTGCTAAAGAAATGGGTATCGAAGTGGATGCAACCATGGGGAAAGGAAAATTAATTGATGAAATGTTCGGTGAAAAATGTGAAGGAAATTACATTCAGCCTACTTTTATTACTGATTATCCGAAGGAAATGTCTCCTTTATGTAAAGAACACAGAGATAATCCTGAATTAACAGAGCGTTTTGAATTAATGGTTTGTGGTAAGGAAATTGCCAACGCTTATTCTGAATTAAACGACCCGATTGACCAACGTGAACGTTTTGAAGCGCAGTTAAAATTAGCCGAACGTGGTGATGATGAAGCTTCGGAATTTATCGATAATGACTTTTTACGTGCTTTAGAATACGGAATGCCTCCTACTTCTGGTTTAGGAATCGGAATGGACAGGTTAATTATGTATTTAACGAATAATGCGTCTATTCAAGAAGTGTTATTTTTTCCTCAAATGAGACCTGAGAAAAAAGCACCTTCTGTTGAATTAAGTGACGATGAAAAAGCGGTTTTAGCGATTATTGAAAAATCTGAAAGAATAGATTTGAATAATTTAAAGATACAATCGAGTTTATCTAACAAAAAATGGGATAAAACAATTAAAGGTTTAACTAAAAATAAATTAGCGAAAGTTGAAAAAACTGAAGAAGGTTTATTTGTTGAATTAGTGTAATTTTTTCTTACATATACTATAAAAAAGCAATCTCATTTGAGGTTGCTTTTTTTGTTTGATAATCTATCAAAGCTTGTTTAAAAATTAAAGAAATTGTTAGTTCGAGTGATTTTTTCCTTCAAAAAATGGTATCGAGAACTTGTTTAAAAATAAAGTACCTAAATTATTTAGTTAAACTTAGACCTCACAGGTTTTAAAAACCTGTGAGGTCTGTTGCTACTCGAAGACTATTTTAATTTTATTGTGAAAATTTCGGCTATCTTTATTCAAAACTGAATTTATTTTATCAAAAAGCTAAAAACTACGGAAAATAAAGATGCGAAGCTGAACTAAATTCAGCTTGACGGATTCGGTTTTCTGCTATAAAAAGCAATCTTAAAAAGGGTTGTTTTTTTTGTTTGATTCTTATTTTATTTTATCCTAACTTGGCTAAACAGAATGTAAGTAACTGATAATGACTTGCGTTTATCTATTATTGCTAATAAATGGAACTAAATAAAAACTATGGAACTACACAATCAACTAAAAGAACTCGCTGAAAAAGTTTTACTATTAAAAGATAAAATTGAAACAGAAGAAAGCACAAAACATGCTTTCACTTTGCCTTTCATAAATATTTTAGGCTATGACGCTTTTAATCCCCTGGAAGTTGTTCCTGAATTTACAGCAGATTTAGGGCTTAAAAAAGGTGAAAAAGTAGATTATGCTATTTTTCAAAATGGAGAACCTATTTTAATTGTAGAATGTAAAAATTGGAAACAAGATTTAAACGTTCACAACTCTCAATTGTTTAGATATTTTCATGTAACAAAAACACGGTTTGCGCTTCTTACAAACGGAATTATTTACCGATTTTATACCGATTTAGATGCTTCTAATAAAATGGATGAAAAACCATTTTTAGAATTTGACATCACCAATATAAAAGAAAGTACCTCGAAAGAAATTGAAAAATTTCACAAATCAAAATTTGATGTTTCAAAAATTGTTAGCAATGCTAGTAATTTAAAATATACTAGAGAAATAAAAAATTTAATTGATATTGAGTTAAAAGCTCCTTCAAATGAATTTGTTAAATTATTTGCTAACAAAGCCTACAGCGGTAGGTTACACGCAAGTATTATGGAAGAATTTAAAGAAATAGTTGGTAAAGCTTTTACACAAATAATTAGCGAAAAAGTAAACGACCGTTTAAATTCAGCTTTAACCAAAGAGGTTGAAAAACAAAAAATTGAGGAAGAGGAAATCGAAGAAGAGCCTAAAAGCAAAATTGAAACTACCGAAGAAGAAATGGAGGCTTATCGAATAGTGGTTGCTATTCTTCGCCGAAAACTAAAAACAAGTAGAATTGTATTTAGAGATACCCAATCTTATTTTGGTATTTTGTTAGATGATAATAATAGAAAACCGATTTGCAGACTCCATCTTAACGGAATAAATAAATATATTAGTGTTTTTAATGAAGATAAAAAAGGAACAAAAATACCTATCGAAACTATTGATGCTATTTATGACTTTGAAAAACAATTATTAAAAACCGTAGAAAATTATGA
>NZ_OENA01000053.1:0-186299 GCF_900239185.1 Tenacibaculum finnmarkense | reverse complement strand
TTTTTCTTACATATACTATAAAAAAGCAATCTCATTTGAGGTTGCTTTTTTTGTTTGATAATCTATCAAAGCTTGTTTAAAAATTAAAGAAATTGTCAGTTCGAGTGATTTTTTCCTTCAAAAAATGGTATCGAGAACTTGTTTAAAAATAAAGCACCTAAATTATTTAGTTAAACTTAGACCTCACAGGTTTTAAAAACCTGTGAGGTCTGTTGCTACTCGAAGACTATTTTAATTTTATTGTGAAAATTTGCGCTATCTTTATTCAAAACTGAATTTATTTTATCAAAAAGCTAAAAACTACGGAAAATAAAGATGCGAAGCTGAACTAAATTCAGCTTGACGCATTCGGTTTTCTGCTATAAAAAGCAATCTGAAAAAGGGTTGCTTTTTTACTCCTTTAAAACATTTTTAAATATTAAAAAATCAATAAGATAAATTAAACATGCAACTAATTTATTTTTCATAACTTTAAAAAATAACTTTAAAGAGCTATGAAAAAACTACTGCAATACCTGCCTTTTCATTTTCTGATTTGTATTATTATTGGAATTCTATTGCAATTTCATACCGCTATTTGGTGCTATAATTTTAGCTTTTTAGCGCTTTTTATGTTGGCTTTTATAGGTGTTTTATTTCTTCTGAAAAAAAACGCTGCAAAGAAACTTTATTTTACACTAACAAGCCTTTTATTTTTTATTTTTATAGGAATTTCAATCACGTTTATACATAATCCTAAAAATTATGACTCTTATTACAAGCAACATCTTACGGACAATTCAAACATCATCATACAAATACATAGAGTTTTAAAAACGAGTAATTATGCGCATAAATATATTGCCGATGTTATTCAAATTGATACTAAAAAAACAATCGGAAGTATTTTAATCAACCTTAAAAAAGATAGTATTTCAACGCTTTTAAATGTGGATGATTTAATTGTTACAACCGCTGAATTTAAAAATTTAACAGGTGCTTTAAACCCGTATCAATTTGATTATCGAGAATATTTAGCTAAGCAATATGTGTATCAACAGGTTTTTATAAATCCTACTAATTATCAGAAATTAGCGGAAGGAAAAACATCCATTTATGGTGTTTCTGAACAATTTAGAAACAATATTCAAACTTCTTTAAAAGATAAAGGCTTTAAAAAAGAGGAATTATCGGTAATTAACGCCCTGCTTTTAGGGCAACGAAAAAACATATCCAAAAATTTACTTCAAAATTATACTAATGCGGGAGCGGTTCATATTTTGGCTATTTCAGGCTTACATATTGGAATTTTATTCCTGTTATTAAACAGCCTATTCAAACCGATAGAACGGCTTAAAAATGGGCTGCTTTTTAAAACAATTATTATTTTAATATTGTTGTGGATGTTCGCTTTTATCGCAGGATTATCAGCTTCGGTGGTTCGGGCGGTTACCATGTTTACCTTTGTTGCCGTTGGTGCTTCTTTCAAAAGAAAAAAAGTGGTAGAATATTCGTTAATTAGTTCGATGCTTTTTTTGTTATTGCTAAAACCCTTATTTCTATTTGATGTTGGTTTTCAACTAAGTTATTTGGCGGTTTTTGGAATTATTTGGACGCAACCACTACTCTACAATTTATGGATTTCTAAGTTTTGGCTGTTAGATAAATTTTGGCGTTTATTAACCGTTTCTATTGCCGCACAAATAGGAATATTACCCATAAGTTTGTATTATTTTCATCAATTTCCTGGCTTATTTTTTATTGCAAACCTATTAATTATTCCTTTTTTAGGAAGTATTTTAATCGGTGGAATTTTAATTATAGTTCTTGCTCTTTTAAAAATACCCTTACAAATTTTGTTCGATTTCTACGGATGGATTATTTCATTAATGAATAAAACAGTGGCTTTAATTGCCAATCAAGAACAGTTTTTATTTCAAGAAATATCCATGTCTTTTTATAAGATGATACTTTGGTATCTTGTTATTATTTTTACGTATCAATTTATTATCAACAAAAAAGCCAAACAATTTATGTTATTGCTTAGCTCGATAATGCTGTTACAAATAACCTTTATTTTTGAAAAAAACAAGCAACAAAAAACCTGCGAATTGATTGTTTTTAATAAAGGAATAAAAAATATGATAGGAATCAGAAATGGCAGTAATTTTAACGTTTTACATACTTTAGATTCTTCTAAAACAACAAATGAAAGAAGTATTAAAAGCTATCGAATTCACGAAAATATAAATAGTAATTTTTTAAATAAAATACCTAATATTATTGCTTTTAAAAACGATACTATTTTAATTGTTGATGATTTAGGTATTTATAATATAGGGCTTCAAAATACGATTGTGGTCTTACAAAAATCACCTAAAATAAACCTCGAAAGATTGATAAAAGAGTTAAATCCGAAGAAAATAATTGCCGATGCTAGTAATTACAAAAGCGATGTAAATTATTGGGAAACTATTTGTAAAAAACAAAAAATGCCGTTTTACGATACTCGAAAAAACGGCGCTTTTATCCTTAAATAAATAAGGTATAAAACCTTTTAAATACTGCTTTTAAATTCTTTTTCAAAAGTTGTCCATTCAGTAGTCTTATAAGTGTCTTTTGTAAAAAAGTTAATTATTTTTTCAAAGCGTTGCTTTTCTAAATAACCTGGAATTGTTTGAATTAATCTTTTTTCAGGATCAAAAAATGCCGTAGAAGGATAACTCATTTGTCCTTTCATAATTTGAGCGGCTAATTCATGATATTTCATACCATCTTGCTTTATATATTTATAGGTTGTTCCATTAAAACTGATGTCGTCTTTACCTTCGCCATCCATTTTTACGGCGTAATAATGCTTGTTAATATAGCTAACTAGCACATTATTTTTATAGGTTGTTTTGTCCATCTTTTTACACCAACCGCACCAATCGGTATATAAACTAACTAAAATAGGCTTCGGATTTGCGGTGTTTTTTTCAATAGCTTCTTCAAAAGTAAGCCAATTTACGTCTTCTTGGGCGTTTACATTAACTGAAATAATCGCTAAAAATAATACTAAAAATAAGTTTTTCATATCTGTTAAGTGTCAATAAGTATTCCAAATTTACAAAAAAACCTGTCAATTATTAAAAATTGACAGGTTTTTGAATTGTTTATGTTTTAATATTTTAATTATTTAACACCGTGCATTAATTTTTTTAACACCGGGTTTAATGAAAGTACCAGTAATCCTGCTACAAAAGGAACTATCGTAAATATTAAAAAGAAGGTAGATAAATCATAGGCTTCTGTTATTTTTTCTATACTTCCACCAAGTACTGCCGCTAGTTTATTTCCAATAGCAATTGCAAGATACCACATACCAAACATTAATGCAATCATACGTGCTGGTACTAATTTAGATACATACGACAACCCTACTGGCGACAAGCATAATTCACCTAAAGTATGAAATAAGTAGGCTAATATTAACCAAACCATACTTACTTTTACTCCTGCTTTAACTCCATATGCTCCGTAAGCTAGTAAACCAAAACCAATAGCCATAATAATTAAACCTAAGGCATATTTACTTGCTGCAGATGGATTGTATTTACTTTCCCACCATTTAGAAAACATTGACGCAAAGGCAATAATAAAAAATGAGTTTAAAATACTAAACCATGAAACTGTTATTTCAATTTCACTATCGTTTATTGATGCTACGGTTGCTTTTACAATACCGTTATCTTTATGTAATTCTTCAGCTCTTTCTTTTGCATGTTTTAATCTATCAGCATCTAAATATCCGAAGTTTTCTCCAAATTTATCTTTAGGAATCATTAAAATATTAGCGCCTACTTCTAATTTTACAGGCTCACCTATTGAGGTCGTTTTATCAACAACAACATCAGTATCTGTTAATTTAGTACTTTCTGTTATTGCCTTATAAGCATACATCACGTTACCTTCTTCATCTTTTAAACTATTACCTTTTTTATCGGTTTTAACAGTTTTCACAGCTTTATAAACCACATCGTATGAGGTAGTGTCGTGATCTCTTTTAAGCATCCATCCTGCTACTGCCCAAACACCAGTAAAACAAATGATTAAAACAATATTTGATCCTGGTATAATTTTAAAAGTACGCTTACCTAATAAGTATAATACGTAGGTAATAATACATAACGGAACAATTGTTAACAAGGTATTTAAAACATTAAATAGCACTGCATAATTACCCGTTAATACTCTATTTACATTATCTCTTGCAAAAATTACTAATGATGACGCTCCTTGTTCAAAAGACATCCAAAAGAATACGGTAAAAAAAGCAAATATAATTACAGCAAACATTTGATCTCTTACCACGGTAGAGTATCTTAATATTCTTGAAATTACTAGGTATAAAAATAATATTAATCCGAATATTGCCACAGCATATTGCCCTGATAACCCTGCTACTTCGAAAGGAAATAAATTAAGGTTTCCTATTTTGTCTAAAGGATCATTAAACGCATACGCAACACCAATTACCGATGTAACAGCAATTAATATTTTATCAACTAAGGTATAAGGGTTTGGCTTTTCTTCTGTTTCAAGTACTGTTTCACTTTGCTTTTTAGCAGTTTCTTTTACAGTATTAACTTCCTTTTTTACTTTAGATGGCACATCTCCTATTGTTCCAAACAAAGGTTTTGCTAACCAAAATTGTAGTGTTCCTAAAAGCATAAAAATTCCTGCTAATCCGAAACCGTAAGCCCATCCTACTTTTTCGGCAACATAACCACAAAGCATCATTCCAAAAAAAGCTCCTGCATTTACTCCCATATAAAATATGGTATAAGCGCCATCTTTCTTTTCTGGTAATTCTTTGTACATCTCAGAAATGATAGAACTAATATTTGGCTTAAAAAAACCAGTTCCTAATACTAGCAATCCTAAACCTAAATAAAGTGAAAATTCAGTTTCAAAAGCCATAGAAACGTGTCCTAGTGTCATAATTACAGACCCTATTACAACTGCCCAACGATATCCTGTTAATCTATCGGCAATAACTCCACCTAAAATTGGTGTTAAATATAAAGACATCGCATAAGTACCAAATAAAGCTGCTGCGTTTTCAACCGACCACTCCCAACCTGGGTTAAAGCCGATAAGACTCATGGTTAAAAAGTTAATTAATAGCACTCGCATACCATAAAAAGAGAAACGCTCCCACATTTCGGTAAAAAACAGCACAAATAATCCTGCTGGATGTCCTAAGACAGTAGTATCAAAAAAACTTTGTTTTTTAGTATCACTCATTATTATATATTTTAATTTTAATTATTTACATTTAACTGAGCATCTTCTGCACCGTGAGTTAATCTTTTTAATGGTTTTAATATTAAAAGGATAAGGATTCCAAAAAGAGTACAGAAAACTGCAATTCCTGTAAATATTTGAAATTCTCCTGCTCCTTCAGACATTGACCCAACAAATCCTGCAACTTTGTTACCTAAACCTGTAGCAGCAAAATAAGCTCCCATCATAAAAGATGCATATTTTACTGGTGCTAATTTTGTAATAAATGATAAAGCTACCGGAGAGGCACATAATTCACCAATTGTATGAAATAAATAAGCTAATACTAACCAAATCATTGCTGATTTTTCAATAACTTTTTCTCCATCCATTACAACTTCAGTACTTGCTTTACTCATAAAGAAAAAACCAAAAGCCATAATAATTACACCAATTGCCATTTTAAATAAAGAAGACGATTCTTTTCCTTTTTTACCCCATTTATACCAAAAACCACCAACAGCAGTTCCAAATACAATGATAAAAAATGCGTTGATTGACTGAAAAGTTGCCGAAGGAACTTCATATCCTATAAATGACAACAATCTATCTGTTTTTTGTTCGGTATATAAACTCATTAAACCTCCTGCTTGCTCAAAAGCTCCCCAGAAAACAATGATGATTAAAAATGATAAAAACATCACTAACATTCTATCTTTTTCAATAGCGGTTAATGGTTTTTTCATTAATTCTTTATTTGGCGAATCTTGTGTTCCCATAAAATCACCAACACCTTCTAAATGTTTAATTCCATACATGTAAACAACCTGTCCTAAAGCCATACCAATACCTGCCAATCCGAAACCAGCATGCCATCCGTAGGCTGCAGCAACAATACCAACTGCTAAAGCACCTAAAAATGCACCTAAATTTATTCCGATATAAAATATATAAAAACCTTTATCTCTTCTATCATCTCCTTTAGGATATAATCCCCCTACCATTGTTGAAATATTTGGTTTTAAAAAACCAACACCCGTTACAATAAAAAATAAGCCTGTAAAAAATGCCCATTGTGCATCTACTGCTAAAATACCATGCCCAATACACAGTAATATTCCACCTAGCATTACGGCTTTTTTCTGTCCTATATATTTATCGGCAATCCAACCACCAGGTATTGAGGTGATATAAGCAAGCATTGTATAAGTTCCATAAAAAGAAATTGTTTCGGCGTTTGACCAACCAAAACCAGATTGTGGATTTCCTAACAATATCGGTGCCGCTAAATACAATGTTAAAATTGCTCTCATACCATAATACGAAAAACGCTCCCACATTTCCACGAAAAATAATACATATAAACCTTTAGGATGTCCTAAAAACTCATCTTGTTTTACAGTGTTCATATTTTATTTATTTTATAAATTATTTTTAATAAAGTTTGTCATTTTCGTGTATAAATGCAAACGAGTATTACCACCGTAAATTCCGTGATCTTTATCAGGATACATTCCCCATTCAAATTGCTTATTAGCTTGAATTAAAGCTTCCGCCATTCTGTATGCATTTTGAACGTGTACATTATCATCGCCTGTTCCATGGATTAATAAGTACTTTCCTTTTAATAATTCTGGGTAATTTAAAGGAGAATTTGCATCATAACCTGTAGGATTTTCTTCAGGAGTACGCATGTAACGCTCGGTATAAATAGAATCGTAAAAACGCCAAGTAGTAACAGGTGCTACTGCGATTGCTGTTGAAAAAACATCATTTCCTTTTAAAATACAATTCGTACTCATGTGTCCACCGAATGACCAACCCCAAATACCTACTCTTTTTTCGTCAACATACGGTAAATTAGCTAATTTTTTAGCGACTGCTATTTGGTCTTCCGTTTCGTATTTTACCAAGTTTAAATAGGTAACTTTTTTGAAATCTCTACCTTTAAAACCAGTTCCTCTACCATCAACGCAAACAACTATGTAACCGCTTTGTGCTAACATTTGATGCCAATAATCGTTTGAATTATTCCAGCTATTTTTTACACTTTGAGACCCCGGTCCTGAATATTGATACATCAATACAGGATATTTTTTATTTGCATCAAAATTAGCAGGCTTAATAGTGTACATATTTAAGTCATTTCCGTTTACATTAATGGTCGAAAACTCTTTTTTACTTAAATTATATGTTGAAACTACTTGCTTTAAAGCAGCGTTGTCTTTAATTGTTTTTAATACTTTTCCTGCATCGTTTCTTAAAGAATAAACTCTTGGCGTAGTTGCATCCGAAAAAGTATTGATAAAATACTTCATGTTTTTACTAAAAGAAGCATTATTTGTTCCTGAAGGATTACTTAATATTTTTTTATTTTCACCAGATAAAGAAACACTATAAACACCTCTATTTATTGATCCATTTTCAACCGATTGGTAATAAAGTGTGTTTTTATCAGCATTAAAACCATAGTAATTTGTTACTTCCCAATTTCCTTTGGTTACTTGGTTTATTAACTTCCCTTTTTTATTATAATGATACATATGATTGTAACCATCTTTTTCGCTAGACCAAATAAAGCTATTATCATCTAAAAAAGTTAAGTCATCATTTACCGCTACATAAGCAGCATCTTTTTCATTTAAAATTAATGAAGTATTGTAGGTTTTAGCATTGATAAAATACATTTTTAAATCATTCTGATGACGATTTAAAGTACGAACTGCTAAAATATTATCGTCTTTTGTCCAGTTGATTCTTGGAATATATTCATAATCACCAAAAATCATTTTTGCTGTTCCGTTAGTACTTAGCGTATAAATATGTAAGGTTACTTTGGCGTTATCTTCCCCAGCTTTCGGGTATTTAAAAACGTGTTGCGTAGGATATTTCTCTTTTCCGTACACATCCATTGAAAATGTTTTAACAGCACTTTCATCAAAACGTAAAAAAGCAAGATGATTACCATTCGCACTCCAATCGAAAGCTCTTACAAAAGCAAATTCTTCTTCGTAAACCCAATCGGTAATACCGTTGATAATTTTATTTTTTTCACCATCGTTTGTAACCTGAACAAGCGTATTGTTTGAAAAATCTCTAATAAATAAATTGTTGTTTTTTGCATACGCTACTCTTTTACTATCTGGCGAAAAAGTAGGACGTTGAATATCTTCTCCAATTAACTTCAATGTTTTTGAAGCAATATCATACATATAGAATGTTCCTAGAAAAGAATGACGAAAAATAGGCTTAAAATTAGTTCCTAAAATAAGTTTTGTTTCATCGCTATTAAAGCTATAAGAGTCAAATCTTTTTAAGCCGTTTAAATTAGCACCGTTTACAATGGTTTCAACCTTTTCTAAAGTTTTGTAACTGTATTTATCTACGGTTGAATTTCCATTTTCAGTATTCAATAAGGAATAAAAATCATCATTCATTGAATTTAACGAATTCATATAATCGGCTCTAAACGTGCCTTTTCTCCATATATCTTCTAAGGAAATATCTTTTTTTTGCGCTTGCAATAATGTAGATAATCCTATAAAAAGTAGTAGTATTTTTTTCATGTTAGATTGTTGTTTATCTGAAAAGTTTGCCAAGTTTACGGAAAAATCAGCGAAAAACGTGTCAAAAAAATCATAAATACTAAATAAGCAGCCTATTTTAATAGGATTCATTTATCTTTGAAGCACCTAAAATTAAATGAGAATGTCTAAAATTATTGCTGGATTTTCTAAACTTACCAAAGAAGAAAAAATAGCTTGGTTAACAGAAAATTATTTTTCTAACCAACCTGAAATTACACAAACATTAAAACAATATTGGAATGTAGATCAAAAGCTACAACAACTACATGACGATTTTATAGAAAACACCATTTCTAATTTTTATATGCCCTACGGAATTGCGCCAAATTTCATCATCAATGGGCAAGATTATGTAATTCCGATGGTCGTTGAAGAAAGTTCGGTTGTTGCTGCGGCATCGTTAGTTGCAAAATATTGGAGTACTCGTGGTGGTTTTAAAACCCAGGTTATTTCTACCACAAAAATCGGGCAGGTACATTTTATGTATCAAGGCGATAAAAAAGCGTTGACAACTTATTTTGAGCAACAAAAACAAGCTTTATATAGCGCAACGGCTTCGATTACCAAAAACATGGAAAAGCGTGGTGGCGGTATTTTAGATATTCAATTGATTGATAAAACCGATAAACTTGCTAATTACTACCAACTTCATGTCACTTTTGAAACAAAAGATAGCATGGGTGCAAACTTTATCAATTCTTGTTTGGAAGCTATTGCAAAAACTTTTCAAAAAGATGATATAGAAATTGTAATGAGTATTTTATCGAATTATGTTCCACAGTGTTTGGTTCGAGCTGAAGTTTCTTGTAAAATTGAAGATTTAGGCGGAGAAAACCCTCAGAAATTTGCTCAAAAATTTGAACAAGCTGTTAAAATTGCTGAAATAGAACCTTACAGAGCCGTTACGCATAATAAAGGAATTATGAACGGTATCGATTCGGTGGTTTTAGCTACAGGAAACGATTTTAGAGCTATTGAAGCTGGCGCACATGCTTACGCTTCAAAAGATGGGCAATACAGAAGTTTAACACATTGCGAAATAAAAAACGGAATCTTTAAATTTTGGATTGAAATTCCGCTTGCTCTTGGAACTGTTGGTGGTTTAACAGGCTTGCATCCGATGGCAAAATTATCGTTAGATATGATGCAAAAACCGTCCGCAAAACAACTGATGGAAATTGTTGCAACTGCAGGATTAGCTCAAAATTTTGCCGCTTTACGTGCTTTAACAACCAAAGGAATTCAGCACGGACACATGAAAATGCACTTGCAGAATATTTTAAATCAGCTAGAAGCAACATCCGAAGAAAAAGAAATTGTTAGCACTTATTTTGATAACAAAACTGTTTCTCATAGCGCCGTAGTTGCTAAAGTTAACGAATTAAGAAACTAAAATTTTGGATACATTTTACAGCAACGGAAAATTATTATTAACAGGTGAATATCTTGTTTTAGATGGCGCAACATCGTTGGCGGTTCCTACCAAATTTGGGCAAGATTTAATAATTGAACCCATCAAAGAACAACAACTTATTTGGGGAAGTTTTACCAATACTGGCGAATGTTGGTTTGAAGCTACTTTCGATTTGCCAAAGTTACGCCTAACTTCTGCTACTTTTAATTCTGATAAAGAAGGAAATGCCGAATTTATCGCAGAAACTTTAGCTGATATTTTACAAGAAGCTAAAAAATTAAATCCTGATTTTCTAAGCGATAAAAACGGCTATCTTGTAAAAACAAACTTAACTTTCCCTCAAAACTGGGGATTAGGAAGTTCATCAACGTTGATAAATAATATCGCAAATTGGGCAAAGGTAAATCCGTTTATTTTGTTGCAAAATGCCTTTTCAGGAAGTGGTTACGATATTGCTTGTGCAAGTAATAACACGCCAATTTTATATCAACTAGGTGAAAAAAAACCGATGGTATCAAAAGTAAAATTTAATCCTACTTTTGCAGATGAATTATTTTTTATCTATTTAAATCAAAAACAAAATAGCCGAGAAGGAATTGCGCAATATAAAGAACACAGAGAAAGTGCTAAAAAATTAATTCCTGAAATAAACGATTTAACAGAAGCATTTTTAAAGGCAGACTCTACTAAAAACATCAATAAAATAATCGTTGAACACGAACAAATAATCAGTTCAATTATTAAACAAACACCTGTAAAAAAACGACTTTTTGCTGATTATTTTGGCGAAATAAAAAGCTTAGGTGCTTGGGGTGGCGATTTTGTTTTAGCTACAGGAAATGAAAACACAGTAAATTATTTCGAAGATAAAGGCTACAATACAATTGTTCCTTATCAAAAAATGGTTTTATAAAATATCACAAAACTCCGTCATGCTGAATTTAGTTCAGCATCGCATCAAATTTTGAATAAAATAGATTGATTTTAAAAGTATCGAGGCTTTAAATAAATTCTCGATACAATTTTTGAAAGAAAAAATCACTCGAACTGACAACATAAAAAATGAAAAAAGTAATTATAATTGGTGGCGGTGCTGCAGGACATTTTACAGCAATTAATGCAAAAGAACAAAATCCTGATTTAGATATTACCATTCTTGAAAAAGGAAAAGAAGTTTTACAAAAAGTAAAAATTTCTGGTGGCGGACGCTGTAATGTTACACACGCTTGTTTTGAACCGAAAGAATTAGTGAAATTTTATCCTCGAGGAGAAAAAGAACTTTTAGGTCCTTTTCATCAATTTATGACAGGCGATACTTTTGAATGGTTTGATGACAGAGGCGTTCCATTGAAAATTGAAGATGATAACAGAGTTTTTCCTGAAGAAAATACATCGCAAGTAATTATTGATTGTTTTCAAAATGCTGTTGATAAATTAGGAATTAAAGTCTTAAAAAATCATGGTGTAAATTCTATTGAAAAAAATAATGAACAATGGATTATCAACACAAAAGAACAACAATTTAAAGCCGATTATTTAGTAATTGCTGCTGGTAGTTCTAAAAAAGTTTGGGATTTATGTAAAACTTTAGAACATACTGTTGTTGAACCTGTTCCTTCATTATTTACCTTTAACATCAAAGATAAAAGAATTATAGATTTAGGCGGAATATCTGTTCCTAATGCGGATGTAAAATTAGTAGGAACAAATTTAGAAAATTCAGGACCTTTATTAATTACACATTGGGGATTAAGTGGTCCTGCAATTTTAAAATTATCAGCTTTTGGAGCACGTATTTTAGCTGATAAAAATTATCAATATAATGTTTTAGTAAATTGGTTAGGGCAAGATTTTGATGATGTTTTAGATACATTAACTGCCTTAAAGAAATCAGAAGCAAGAAAACAAATACATTTAAAATCGCCATTTGCTGATATTCCTCGTCGTTTATGGGAACGTTTTGTAAGCGCATCCGAAGTAAAAACAACCCAAAATTGGGGCGATTTAAGTAATAAGCAATTAGAGAATTTAGCAACGCAATTAACAAAAGGATTGTTTAACGCCAACGGGCGAACCACTTTTAAAGATGAATTTGTAACCGCTGGAGGCGTTGATTTGAAAGAAATTAACTTTAAACGTTTTGAAAGTAAACTACATAAAAACTTATTTATGGTTGGTGAAGTTTTAAATATTGATGCTGTTACTGGCGGATTTAATTTTCAAAATGCGTGGACTGGCGCATATATTTGTGCCAAAAGTATTTCGGAATAATTAGAGCCTGTTTAAAAATTAAATAAACTGTCAGTTCAAGTGATTTTTTCCTTCAAAAAAATTGTATCGAGAACTTTTTTAGTATAAAATTTATCAACATATAAAAATCCAAATTCTCGATACAATTTTAATTCTTTTTAGTCATTAAAATCACTCGAATTGACAAGAGTCATCAAAAAAAAGCTAATAACTGTGGTAAATTAGGATGCGAAACTCAAATAAATTCAGTTTGACGTTTATCTCTTTTGAAAAACACTTTTTTTAAAACTTAAAAAAGCTATAAAACAATAAAAAAGCCTTTTTCAAATTTGAAAAAGGCTTTTTTTATATAAATTAACAACGAAGTGTTAAAGCAAATTTTTAAGCGTTCGCCATTGCTTTTTTCGACTTTCTGTATGTAAAAGAATTGAAAATATTTCTTTTTCCAAAATTGTTTATCGATTTTGCGTTTACAAATTTGATAAATAATTTCTTACTAACACCAAAGTATTCATACGTATTACCATCAGTAAAAGTAACCTCTAAAGACATACTTTTATGTTGGTAATCAGCAACTCTTGATTCTGTAATAGTCGCTTTATAAGCATCAGCATGCGCTTCTTTCGTTTCAGGAGCAATACTTACTAAAAAATGATACCCATCAATAATTTGAGTACTTACTTCTTCCGCTTCTAATTTCTTTTCTTCGTCTAGAAATTTATCTGGATGCCACTCTTTTACCAATCCACGGTAAGTGGTTTTTAATTCTTTTAAAACTATAGGACCTTCTACCTTAAAAAGCTTCTTATATTCTTTTATACGTTTCATCTGTATGAAATAATTTAGCCCGCGAAATTACTCAAATTATCTGAATATGAGGCGCAAAGCTGTTAAAATTTAAAATTTTTTATTTTTTTTAGGAAAAATTCATGCTAAATACTTCAAAAACAATTCCTAATTTAATAACTCATAACCGTACCGTAATACAATAACTGAAATGTTTTCACCTCTAAAAGCAAGCAATTTAATGCCATCATAATACCATAATTAGATCTATCGGTAAAATGATACTCAAAATAATTTAATTGATTTTCTTCAAAATCATAATAAATGGTATCTGTTTTAAAATGATCTTTATAAAAATTGTCTAATTGCGATAATTTGTGTCCATTAATTTTTACTGCAAAGGCATATAAATCATCTATTTTTAATTTTAGTTTCCTTCCTTTAAAACTCAACTCATTATTACTTGTAAAAAGTATTTTTTTATACGCGTCTTCAGCCAACATATTGTATAAAATTTGCTCGGTATTTATTTCTTTCTGAAGCGTTTCTATGTATTTTGATAAAATATTAGATACTTTATTTAGCCCAGCAATTTTCAGTTTCGTATGCTGAAACATCAATGGTTTTTCTTGTGATTGTTTTTCAAAAAAAGCCGTTCTGCAAGAAATAATTTCATTGTTTATACGAATTGCCGTTGTGATTGATGTATGCGCCGAATAGCTAGTAAATTTATGCTGACTAAACCCACTAATCGATAGCAAAAAAAGAACCCTAAAAATAACACTACGCTTCATAAATATACAACTTAATTAAGCAGCTAATAAAAGAAAAATATTTTGGTTCGCTTGCGGTTATAAAACACAAACGAACCAAAGCAAAAATTATTCTTCTTCCTCTTCTCCTTCTTCCTGGTAACAGTTAAATACAATTGTATAGCCGTATTCTACCACTTCTTCGTATAATTCTTTTTGTTCTTGATCAACATCATTTATAGAATCGAGTGTAAAATACTCCTCCTCTATTTCTGTTAATTTCCATCCTTCATCTTTTATATAATATTTTGCAAGTTCAAGAGCGCCTGAAATATCTTTATAATCGATATACAAACTTACATAAGCCCCTACAACTTTATCATAATGTTCTGATGATTTCTTTGGTTTTGCTAAAGCATTTATTAAAAACATATTTTTATTTTTTAAGTTAAATTAAGCGATTTCTCCTCGGTGAGGCTTTAAAGCATCTCTAAAAATTTTCATATCATTTTCAGCGACAACAATAAAAGCAATACTGTGCATAGGATTCAATTCTTGGTGATTTACCTGATCATACTCCAAACCATCTATTTGCGCAAATTCTTTTAAATGAATGCAATGATGCTTTGCCGTGGCTAAGCCATCTGGTCCTTTAAAATCCCAAAGTAGTTTTATTTTCCTGCTCATATATCTTGTACTATTGTTACAAAACAAAAATACTTATTTAGATGCTAGAAACCGATTAAAAAATAATTTTATTGTTTAAATTTAATAATTTTTTGAAGCTATTTCCCGCTTTTCGCACTCGCTTTTTTTATTTTTCAAAAGAAAAAAATAAAAAAGAGCTCAAACAATTGCTACAATCGGGGCTAGGAATTTTAGTTAATTTTCAAAAATTAAACACTACTATTTTAATCAAAAAAAAGAAAGTCAAACTTTAAAAAATTAATTTTAAAATAACACTAACTACTTTTTTTTATTAAGTCACAAGGAAACTGTTAAATTTTTCTCAAAAACACTCATTAATATATACATTTTTACCCCATGCAGGTACTTTATTGATATTAATTAGGTAACAGCTATATTATTTAAGTTATTTGAGTAAATAATTTAAATTTTTTTAACATGAGAGTAACATTATTATGGCTACTTTTTCTTGTATCGCAGTTTACATTTGCACAAGAAAAAACGATATCTGGGGTAGTCTCAGATGAATCTGGAGGACTTCCAGGAGTTAGTATTATTATTAAAGGAACCACTACTGGTGTAGAAACTGATTTTGATGGTAATTATTCAATTAACGCTAAACAAAATGACATCCTTATTTTTAGTTTTGTAGGTAAAGCTACAACTCGTAAAACAGTAGGAGCTTCTAACAAAATTAATGTCGTATTAGCTGATGATGAAAACTTATTAAACGAAATTGTAGTTACTGCTTTAGGGATTAAAAGAAAATCAGATGAAATTACTACGGCAAATCAAGTAGTAAAAGCAGACGAAATTACCAAAGCTGAAGTACCTACGGTTACTCAAGGTTTAGTTGGTAAAGTTTCTGGTTTACAAATTAACACGACAAGTCAAGGTGCAAAACCAACTTTTGATTTAAGATTACGTGGTAATAGATCTTTAACTGGTAACAACAGTGCTTTAATCGTAATTGATGGTGCTATTTCTTCTAGTGTTGTATTAAACGCTTTAGATCCTAAATCTATCGAAAGTGTAAACGTTATAAAAGGTGCAAATGGTGCTGCTTTATACGGTTCTGACGGAAGTAACGGGGTATTAATCGTTACTACTAAAAAAGGAAATAATGACGGTAAATTTAGAGTAACAATTGGTACTTCTGTACAAGTTCAAGAATTAGCATATTTACCAGAAAGACAAACTACTTACGGTCAAGGTTGGGGTACTGGTATCAACTTAGCTGAAAATGGTGGTTGGGGTCCTGCATTTGATGGTTCACTACAACCTATTGGTGTAGCTGCTCCAGGATCTGCACAAATGTATGCGCCATACGTTGGAAATGCTGATAATATTAACGATTTCTTTAACACAGGTTTTCAAAGACAACATAATATTGGTCTTTCAACGGGTAGTTTAGCAGATGGTTATGTAAACTTTTCAGCTGGTTTATTAGATGTAACTTCTATTATACCTAATGAAAAATATAAGCGTAGTTCTTTTAATTTTAAAGCTGGTAAAAAAGTAGGGAAACTTACCGTAGATGGTGCTGTTTCTTATATTGTTGATAGTGAAAAAGTAGCAAGTTCAGAAACTGATCGTGGTGATAACTCTGTATATGGAGCTTTATTACAAACACCAACAAATATAGATGTTAATCGTTTTAAAGATCTTCAAGGTGATGAAAGAAATACACGTCACTGGAATTCATATTATTTAAGCCCTTCTTGGGTATTAGACAATGTAAGATCTACTACTAAAAGTGATATTATTAATACCTCTATAAACTTAGGTTATGAAATTAATGATAATATTAACTTTAGTGTTTTAGGAAATGCTGTTTTCCGCCAAACAAATAAAGAATACAAAAGAAATGCTTTTACCGAGCCAGTAGTACGAGTAGGTGATAGAACAGCTTCTTCAACTTTTTCTACTCGTAACAGAACAACAAGAGAAATTTATAGTAACTATAAATTTAATTTTGACTATAACTTAACAGAAGATATTACTTTTAAAGCAAATATTGGTGGTGATATTAGAGAATTTAACCGTAAATATTTATATTCATCAGTTGATAATTTAGCCATTGAATCTTTAGCAAATATCGCTTCTGGTGCTTCTGCTCCTTCAGTTACTGATGCTAAATATTTAAGAAGAGCTTTTGGTGTTTTTGGAAACTTTGATTTCGGTTTTAGAGATTATTTATTTTTAAACCTTACAGGTAGAAATGATTGGACTTCTAAATTATCGAAAGACAACAATTCATTCTTTTATCCATCAGCAGGGGTATCTTTTGTACCAACAAAAGCATTTCCTAGTTTAAAAAATGATGTATTAAACAAAATGAAATTATCATACTCTTTCGTAAAAGTTGGTAATGACGCTGCAGGTACTTATGCTATTAATGCTATTTATGAAAAGCCAGATGCTTTTCCTTATGGAACTGTTACTTCTTTTCGTCCTGACAGAACTATTACAGACCCTAACTTAACACCTGAGTTTACAGCTTCTCATGAATTTGGATTAAATGTAGATTTATATAGAAGTCGTATTACTTTAGATGCAAGTGTGTTTTCATCTAAAAATACTGATCAAGTTGTTCAGGTTGCTGCATCTAGAGCGAGTGGTCTTACAACTGCAGGTATTAATATTGGACAAACTTCTTCTACTGGTTTTGAAATTGATTTAGGTTTCGTTCCTATTAAAACTGAAGATTTCCGTTGGGATCTTAGAGCTAGTTACTCAACAAATAAAACTGTCGTTGATAAAATTTCAGATTCATTAGACGAAATTGTAATTTCTAACGATAATTCTGTTGATATTGTAGCTCAAAAAGGACAAGAATTCCCTTTAATTAAAGGTATTGCTTACCAAAGAGATGACAAAGGAAGAGTTATTATAGATGCTAATACAGGAAACCCTTTACAAACAGATGCTAAAGTAGTATTAGGAAAAGTTACTCCTGATTATGTTTTAGGATTATCTTCTAGTTTTAACTATAAAAACTTTTCTTTATCAACAACACTTGATTATAGAACAGGACATAGTATTTACAGTAGTGTAAAACAAGAATTATCAAGAAACGGTTTAGCTGTTGAAACAATTCAATCGGGTCGTAAAGGTTTTATATACCCTAACTCTGTAATAAAAGGTGCCGACGGAAAATTCACTCCTAATACAAACGTTATTACTGGAGGAACAACTGCAAATTCTATTACAAATTACTACACAGGTAGTTTTAACGATACACAAGAGAACTTTGTTTTAGATGCAACTGCTTTAAAAGTACGTGAAATTTCATTAAGCTATGATATGCCAAAAGACTTCTTAAAAAACACAGGAGTTAGTACTTTACAGATAGGTTTAAGCGCAAGAAATCCTTTTGTTATCTTATCTAAAGAAAACAGAGGTTTTACAGATCCTGAGTATAATTCTACAGGTGGTGATAATTCAGCAAATGCTGGTGGAGCTGCAAGGTATGATTTATTACCTCCTACAAGGTATTATGGGCTTAGTGTTAACTTATCTTTATAAAATTAAATTATGAAATTATTTAGAAATATATTATTAGGAACCGCCGTTATTTCATTAGGGGCATGTTCTGATTACTTAGATGTAAATACGGATTTAAACAATCCTACACAAGTAACAAAAGGAATTCAATTACCAGCTGCTTTACTTGATTCTTATTCAGGAAAAGTTGTAAATGGAAACATTTACGGAAACGTATTAATGGGGAGTTGGTCTGGTAACATTCTTAACTTTACAGGAGCTTATGACCCATGGACTAAGTTAGATATTAAAACTGGTGATGTTTCTTGGTTATGGAACTCTATGTATTTAGGAGTTTCTGAATTAGACAATATTATTCAAACAAGTACGCCTGGTGTAGATGATTATTATAAAGCAATTGCTTTAATTAATAAATCTTTTTACATGCAAACAATTGTTGATTTATGGGGTAACGTACCTTATTCTGAAGCTTTTAAAGGAGGTAAAAACTTATCGCCAGCTTACGATGATCAGAAAGAAATTTATCGTGCATTAGTTGCTAACTTAAACCAAGCGATTTCTTTAATTAATAATGCAGACCCTGTTCTTTCTAACATTCCTAGTACAGCAGAAGAAACAGATAAAGAAACAGGTGTTGTAATAACCCCAAGTATATCTCAAGATATTGTATATCAAGGAGACATGACCAAGTGGGTTAAATTAGCAAACACCGTTAAATTACGTCTTTTAGTAAGACAGTCTGATTTAACGGATGCTGAAACAGTAGCTCACATCAATAAAGAAAAGGCTTCTTTAACTCAAAATGGAGGTTTAATTGGCGTAGGAGAAACTGTTACTATAAACCCAGGATTTAACAATTCTAACGAAGACAAAAACAGCCCGTTTTATAATCGTTTTCACGATTCTGAAGGAAAAACCAACAATTGGTACGCACAGTCTGCTGCTGCTCAGCATGCTATTAATTTTTTAAATGGAAATTTAACAGGAGTTGCTGACCCTCGATTAAAAACACTTTATAATAGTTTTAAAAATGATGCTGGAGATGACGAATATGCAGGTATTAAGCAAGGTGCGTTAAAAGCAGAGTCGCCTAAAAAAGTATCTAGTATTGGAGCAATTCCTTTTAAAGGAGGCGCTGAAGCTAATGGTATTTTAATTAGTTCGGCACAATCATTATTCTTACAGTCAGAGGCAGTAACTAAAGGATTAATTTCAGGAGATGCTAAGGCATTATTTGAAAGTGGTGTTAGAGAATCACTTAGTCACCACGGTATTACTAGTGACGAAATTGAAGCTTACATGTCTAAAATTAGCACAATTAATAAATTAGGTTGGGATGCTTCTACGAATAAAATAGAAGCAATTATGACTCAAAAATGGATTGCTTTAAATAGTGTAAATGCTATTGAATCTTTTATTGAGTATAGCCGTACCGGATTTCCTGCTACTCCGATGCCTTTAAGAGCAACTAGTAATAAAAAACCAAATCGTTTTCCTTATCCAGATTCGGAATACTCAGGTAACACTGCTAATGTAACTGCTCAAGGGGTGTCTCAAAATGATATTTTTACCAAAACGATATTCTGGGATACTACAAAATAATTTTTTAAAATTAGAAAAAAAATGAAAACAATTAAAATAACACTATTTTTTATAGTAGCGCTACTTGCTTTTTCTGCATGTCAAGAAGATCAAGAGTTTACTAGTGTCGATAAAAACGGAGCCTACATCGTAGGTTTTGAAGGAGCTAAAACAATTTCTCATTTTGAAGATAAAGGAGCTGTAGTATCAAAAATCCCTCTTAAATTCTTAGGAGGAGGAGATGGTCAATTTTTGAAAGAAGATTTAGAGGTAACAATTAAGGTTCTTGCAGATAAATCTTCAGCAACAGAAGGTACTGAATTTTCTTTAGAGACTAAAAAAGTTACACTTAAAGCAGGTGATGATTTTGCACTAATCCCTTTAACAGTAAATACAGGTTCTTTAAATTTATCTGTTCCTTCTAAAGTAGTTTTAGAAATTAGCATTGAACAAGGTAATAATGTTGTAATAGGATCTAATAACAACCAAATTGCAATAACTTTTGTTGGATGTAAAGCAAATGTTGAAGATTTTACTTACGATAACAAAATGGTAGGTGCTAAATACGATGGATCTCCTTTATTGATAGATTATCCTGGAGAAGCTATTGTTTTACACGATGGAACACCTAACTTATACAGAACAGAATCAACTTATAAATGGGGAGTAGGTTCTTTGAGCCCTGCGAAGTATGATGGTTTTATATTTGAAGTTATTTGTGGTGAAGTATTTATTAAAGATCAACAACTAGGAGGTCATTGGGGTAATGTAGTTCAATCTTTAGACGGAGATGCTTCAACTAAAGCAGGTGAAGTTGATGCAGATGGAAATATTACTATTGAATACAAAGTTGTTTTTGATGGAAAATTCTATAAAGTAAAAAGTACATATACTAAAAAATAAATTAAAATAATGATGAAACATATTTTATATAAAACAGCCTCAATAGCTCTTATAGGGCTAGCGATGGCGTCATGTGACCCAGAATTCACAGAAACAGGCATGTTAACAACAGAGGATAAAAGACCTGTTGCTACAGCTTCTGTATCTTCTTTACTAATAGAAGAAGGGAAAGATGCTACTATTAAATTTACCCTTGATAAAGCAATTATTGAACCTTCTATCTTATTAGTTTCTGTAGTAGGGGCTGAAAACGATGAAGAAAACAACCAGGTTTTAGAAGATTTATCTTTAAACATTCAAGATCAAACATCTTCATCTCTTGAGCAGGGTCGAGGTTTTGAATTAAAAATTCCTGCTTATGCTACAGAAGTAGAGCTTAATATTTCAGCTCTTGTAGATAGTTATAGTGAAGGTAATGAGAAACATGTATTACGTATTGAAGATCACACATACAATCGTGTGAAAACAAGCAAAGAAGGAAATCCTATTTTTATACCTATTACAATTAAAGATATTCCTAGTTTAGATTTAGCTATAAACCATGAAAGTGTATTAGGACCAAACGGAACTGATTTATGTGAAGCAGGAGTTGAATTTTACTTATACTTAGTAAGTGCTGATGGTACTTATATTGATCCTGTTCAAGATGACTGTTCTTCAAAATTCACATTAAATGCAAACACTTTAAAAAGTGGTGAATATACTATTGAAGGATACATTGGAGGTTATGGTGATTTTCCTAGAGATCCAGTTGTTAATTTAACTGTTCCTTTTAGTATGGGTGTAGCGAAGAAAGCATCTAATTCTGTAAATTTAACATTTAATACTGCTAATGATAAATGGACTGAATTTGTAGATGCAGGAACTGTAACTGTAAATGAGGATTCTACGTATATCGTAAAAGATGCTAATGGAAAAGTTTTAGTAGATACTACTAAATAATATTATATAATTATTTGAATTAATATATTTTATTTATTACTAAAAAGGCTGTCTTTAAAAAGACAGCCTTTTTTTATTTTCAAATAACTGCTACAAAACATATCTTTGTTATAAATAGCAACAAAATTGAATACAGCAGATTTTATTTCAAAAAAAGTAACAGAAACAATTCAAAAAGCCACTTACACTTGGCAAACACCTAGTAATATCGCCTTGGTAAAATATTGGGGAAAAAGCGAACCGCAAATCCCTAAAAATGCGTCTATCAGCTTTACGCTAAATAATTGCCATACCATTACTACTATTGAATTTGAAAAAACAGCAAAAAGCAATACCCCTACTTTTGAGTTATTTTTCGAAGGAAAAAAGAAAGAAGATTTCAAGCCGAAAATTGCTAAATTTTTTGAAAGAATACAAGAATACTGCCCGTATATTTTAGACTATAAAATGATTATTTCTTCTGAAAATTCATTTCCTCACAGTAGCGGAATTGCATCATCAGCAAGTGGAATGTCGGCAATTGCCATGTGTTTATTGAGCTTAGAAAAAGCCTTAAACCCTGCTTTAACTGCCGATTTCATCCATAAAAAAGCCTCTTTTTTAGCCCGTTTAGGTTCTGGAAGCGCTAGTAGAAGCATAGAAGGAAAATTAGTAGTTTGGGGAAAACATCCTCAAATTGAAGGAAGTTCTGATTTATTTGCCGTTAAATTTCCTTATAAAATACATCCTATTTTTGAAAATTATTGCGACACCATTTTATTGGTCGATAAAGGCGAAAAACAAGTTTCATCTACCGTTGGGCATAATTTAATGCACGAGCATCCCTACGCCGAACAGCGTTTTATACAAGCAAATGAAAACCTGTCGAAATTGTCTGAAATTCTTCAAAACGGTAAGATCAACGAATTTATCACTTTAGTAGAAAGCGAGGCGTTAACCTTGCACGCAATGATGCTTACTAGCAACCCGTATTTTATATTGATGAAACCAAATACGCTTGAGGTTATCAATAAAATATGGGAATATAGAGCCCAAAATAATAGCAATATCTGTTTTACTTTAGATGCTGGGGCAAATGTTCATGTATTATATCCTGAAAACGAAAAGAAAAATGTGGAGCTGTTTATCAAAAATAAGCTAGCCGATTATTGCCAAAAAAATCAGTATATTACAGATTATGTAGGTTTGGGAGCTAAGGAAATACATGCTTAATTGATCAAAAAACATGAAAAAATCAACAATAACAATCCTGTTATTTTTGAGCTTATTAAGCACTGCTGTTAGCGCTCAAAAAACAATTTGGCTCGATAAAAATAAGCAAGAAACCGTTAAAGAAAATCATGAATATTACAGTATTCAAGAATTTAAAGGCACGCTAAAAACATTTTATAAAACAGGTCAGCTTTTAGAGCAAGGAAAATATAACAACAATCAAAAACAAGGCGTTTGGAAAACCTTTTACAAAAACGGCAAAATAAAAACCAAAGGAAAGTACCGAAACAACAAAAAAATAGGGGTTTGGAAAACTTTTTACAAAAACGTGTACTAGTTTGTAAACTAACAGTTTTACCTGTACTTTTGCAAAGTAATTAAAACAGCTATGAAAGGACCTTTATTTTACGCAAAAATATTACTTTTTGGAGAATACGGAATTATTAAAGACTCAAAAGGCTTGGCAATTCCTTTTAATTCTTATAAAGGCGTATTAAAATCAGCCAATACCTTAACAGGGGAAGCTCAAAAATCAAACGCTAATTTAGCAAAGTTTCAAGAATATTTAAGTACGCTAAATTCTGATATTGTTTGTTTTGACACAGCATCGTTTAAAAATGATATTGACAAAGGAATGTATTTCGATTCGTCTATTCCTCAAGGCTATGGCGTTGGAAGTTCAGGTGCTTTAGTTGCCGCTATTTACGATAAATATGCCGCTGATAAAATTACCGTTTTAGAAAACTTAACCCGTGATAAATTATTAGTTTTAAAACAAGTTTTTTCATTAATGGAATCTTTTTTCCACGGAAAAAGCTCTGGTTTAGATCCGTTAAACTCGTATTTAAGTTTGCCAATTTTAATCAACTCGAAAGAACATATTGAAGCTGCCGGGATTCCTTCTCAAAAACAAGGAAAAGGCGCTGTTTTCTTATTAGATTCTGAGCAAGCAGGAAAAACCGAACCGATGGTTAACATCTTTATGAACAAGATGAAAAACGAAGGATTTCGAAAAATGCTAAGCGAAGAATTTTCATTACATACCGATGCCTGTATTGATGATTTTTTACAAGGAAACGTAAAATCGTTATTTGGCAACGTTAAAAAATTATCAAAAGTTGTTTTAACAAATTTCAAACCGATGATTCCTACGGCATTTCATAAAATTTGGGAAAAAGGAATTCAAAGCAACGAATACTACTTAAAACTTTGCGGTTCTGGTGGCGGTGGTTATATTTTAGGATTTACCGAAGATTATGAAAAAGCAAAAACAAGCTTAAAAGACTATAAATTAGAATTAGTGTATCGATTTTAAGATGTATTTTTATGGATAGGCTATCAGCAAAAATAATTGTAAAAAAACTATTCAGCCTTCTATCAGTAGTTAGAGGTTATAATATATTAGTACTAATAGCAGCCCAATATTTGGCTGCTATTTTTATTTTTTCTGATCAAAAATCAATCAAACCCGTACTTTTTGACTGGCATTTATTGTACCTAGTTATTGCCACTATTTGTGTGGTTGCGGCAGGCTATATTATCAATAATTTTTATGATAAAAATGCTGACAAAATAAACCGCCCCATAAAAACAAGCTTAGATTCTTACGTAAAACAAGAAACGAAATTATCCATCTATTTTTTTTTAAATTTTACAGGTTTTGGCTTCGGATTATTAGTTTCTTGGAGAGCCGCCTTCTTTTTTGCTGTTTATATATTTAGTATTTGGCTATATTCTCATAAGCTTAAAAAACATCCTTTTACAGGCTTAATAAGCGTTACTACCTTAACCATACTTCCTTTTTTTGTGCTTTTTGTACATTATAAAAATTTTTCAAAAGTAATTTTCGTACATGCTATTTTTTTATTTTTAATTATATTAATTCGTGAATTGATTAAAAATTTAGAAAACATTAAAGGCGCTATTATTAATAATTACAACACATTTCCTGTAAAATATGGCGAAAAAAACACCAAAAAATTAATCATTTTATTAATGTTTTTAACCCTTGCCCCTATTTGTATTTTATTTAATTATCCCGCTATCGAATACATGAAATATTATTTCTATTTAGCCGCATTTGTTTTAATATTTATTGGTTTTTACACTTGGAAGGCAAGCAAAACAAACCAATACCGTCTGTTACACAACATATTAAAAGTATTATTATTAATAGGCGTATTTAGTTTACTTTTTATTGATAAGACTTTAATTTTAGATAAAGTAGTTACTGCTTTAGATTAAAAAATCATATAATTAACCTATATTTGCACCCTTTTTAAAAATACATTATGAACTCAAAAAACTCGTCGAGAGGACGACAGGCTGACAAGAACAGCAATCCTCGTGAAAAAAAATCATCTGACAGAAATAGAACATCTTCTAGATCGGACAGAAGTTCTTCTGATAGAAACAGTGGTTCTTCAGAAAGAAACAGATCTTCTTCGGATAGATCATCTGATAGAAACAGAACATCTTCTGATAGATCATCTGATAGAAACAGAACATCTTCTGATAGATCATCTGACAGAAACAGAACTTCTTCTGATAGACCTGATAGAAACAAGACATCTTCGGACAGACCTGTTAGAAAATCATCAGAAAAGCCAAGATTTGCAACTAGTTCTTCGGATAACAAAAAACAGTTTAGAAGTGATGCCAGAAAACCAGCCGTTGAGCAAGTATGCAAGGATGATACCGCAGGAATTCGTTTAAATAAATACATTTCTAACTCAGGAATTTGTTCTCGTAGAGAAGCCGATACTTATATTGAACACGGAAGTGTTTTTATAAACGGAAAAATTATAACTCAAATGGGGTATAAAGTACAACCTGGCGATGAAGTTCGTTTTGATGGTACTTTAATTTCTATCGAAAAAAAGCGTTATATTTTATTAAACAAGCCTAAAAACTATATTACTACCATGGAAGATGAACGTGGGCGTAAAACAGTAATGGAACTTGTAGATAATGCGACCAAAGAACGTATTTATCCTGTTGGAAGATTGGATAGAAACACCACTGGTTTATTATTATTTACAAACGATGGGGAGTTGGCAAAAAAATTAACACATCCAAAACATAACGTGCGTAAATTATACCACGCTTCTTTAGATAAAAAATTGTCAATTTCTGATTTAGACAAATTACGTGACGATGTTGTTATTGAAGGTAAAAAAGTTTTTATTGATGCCGTTTCTTATGTAGAAGGTGAAAGAAAAACCGAAGTTGGTATTGAAATTCACTCTGGAAGAAATAGAATTGTACGTAAAATATTTGAAAACTTCGGATACGCAGTTTCAAAACTAGACCGTGTTATTTTTGCAGGAATGACTAAACGTAATTTACCTCGTGGTAGATGGCGTGAGTTAACCGAGCAAGAAGTAAACACTTTAAAAATGTTATAAATATTGCTTTAAAACATATTTTAATAAAAAATCCCGAATGTAAAATTCGGGATTTTTTTTGCTTTGTTATTACTGTTTTTTCACTGTTTTATGATCGTCTTGAATTTCTTCACTTCTATATTTACAACATCCGTGTAAATCATTATAAGCTTCCGAACTTGCTTTTATCGCCTTGGTATCATGCCCTGCATTGGCTACTTTTTGTTGAATAGTAGCAACATCGGTTTTACGCTGATTAATAATTAATTTTAACTCATGTGTGTTCACATTCCAATTTGCATATTTTACACCTTTACAATTTAAAGCGGCTTTTTCAATTCGATTTTTACACATTTTACAAACGCCATCAACTTCTAAAGAAATTTTAGCATTTTTGTTCTTTTTTTGTGCCGATAAAGACACACTCATTAATAAAATTACGAATACTATTGCTATTTTTTTCATCTTAAATTGTTTTATTTTTATTTTATAATTTCGTTTTAATCACTTTTGATTTAGGCTACTCTATTTTAAATCGTAAACCTGCATAAAAATTACTTCCAAATATGGGCGCATATATCATTGTTGTATCAAAATTTGCAGCAAACGGATTTTCACTTCCTTGAATCGGGTTTTCTTGTTTGTAATTTGTTATATTTTCAGCTCCTGCATAAATTTCAAACTTCTTTGAAAATACCTTGGTTATTTGTGCGTTTAACAAGTTGTAACTTTCTGAATATTTAGGCTGATTTACTACTGAATTCACTTGACTGTTTGGCAAGCGTTGCTCGCCTATCCAATTATAGGTTGCGTCAAATTTCCAATGGGCATCATTTTCTTTTTTAGGTGTTTCGTACGATACATTTGCAAAAAATCGATGTTTAGCCTGTAAAGCTTTATCTAAATTTCCTGATTTAAAATCAGTATTTACATCGTAATGTTTGTAGGAAAAACGCGTATTAAAAAAAGGAATTATATTTTGATTTACTTCTAATTGAAAGCTATTTGCAACGCTTTTTCCGTTTAAATTATAAAATGCTATTTCCTGCGGATTTTCCCAATCAACAACAACTTGACTCGTAAAATCTGTTCGATAAAAATCAAAAGTAACATCTCCTTTTTTACCAAATAATTTATATCCTTGTAAAAAAGATACGCCATAATTCCAAGCCGTTTCAGGATTTAAACCATACAACTCTTCGCCTTGATTTTCTATTTTTAAAGCTCTTGATGAGGCAAAAAACTGTTGATTTTCGGCAAAAATATTCGCACTTCTTTTCCCTCTTCCTACCGATGCTCTAAAAACTCCTTTTTCCCAAGCCGTATAACGAATGTGTAAACGTGGCGTTAAAAAAGTTCCTAATAAATTATGAGTATCAATTCTTAAACCAGCGGTAATACTCAAATTTTCAGAATTATCATACACATATTCAAAGAAAGCACCGAACGAATTTTCTTTTCTATCAAAATTTTGAGCGTTGCTTACTTTTATAAATTCATCGTAAGCATCGTACGTAAAATTGATCCCTGTTTTAAATTTACTGCGAGTATCGCCAATAATTGAATTGAAAATAAGGTTGCTATAAAAACTTTGATGTTGAATATTATAATCTCTTAACCCAAAATAAGAATCTTGTTTATGATTGCTATAAGCCGCTTGAAAACCCATGCTTTGAAAAGGTAAATCAGGAAAAACATAGCCTAATTTAGTAGAAGCATCAAAACGATTTGTGTTAATTTCACTTCCCCAAATAGTAGCAGAACCTTTGTCTGTATCAGGATTAAACGCTAGTTGTCCTAGTTGTTTTTTATCCTCTAAATATCTAAAATTGACAAAACTAATCCATCCTTTTTCGGCATCGACATATTGCCAGCGATTCATTATATTTACTTGTTTTGCTAGCGGATTGTCTAAAAAACCATCGTCATTTTTATCAAACTTCTGATTTCTAGAATTTCCGTGGATATAAAGCCCTGTTTGCCATTTATCGCTTACTTTTTGATTAAAATGCGTGTTAAACTCTAGCCTTCCTCCTGCTGAACCGTAAATATTTGCAAAAAATCGATAGTTTGTAAACGGTTTTACCAATTCGGCATTTATTTGCCCAGAAATACTTTCATATCCATTAACAACACTTCCTGCTCCTTTGGTTATTTGAATACTTTCTACCCAAGTTCCTGGCGTAAAAGAAAGCCCAAATGCTTGCGATGCGCCTCTAATAGATGGAATATTCTCTTGAGTTATTAACAAATACGGGCTTGTTAAACCTAACATTTGAATTTGTTTTGTACCTGTTAAAGCATCCGAAAAATTAACATCAATCGATGGGTTTGTTTCAAAACTTTCAGCCAAATTACAGCAAGCTGCTTTTAATAATTCGGCACTATTAATGGTTACTAAATTTTGCGATGTTAAATAGGATTTTTGAGTCGCACTTTTTTTAGATGTAACAATTACTTCATTTAAATTGTTACTTTCCGTTAAAAAATGATGAATTGGTTTTAAATTATTTATAGTAATTGTATCCATTTTATAGCCGACAAAACTTACTACTAATTTTTTATAGGATTTTTTATACGGAATTGTAAACCAGCCTTTTTGATTGGTTGTAACGCCTATATTTGTGTTTAACCAATGGATATTTGCACCGTAAACACCTAAATTATTTTTTGGATTATCTTTGTTCATAATCATGCCTTTAAATTCATTTTGAGAAAAGACAACAGCAGAAATCAGTATAAAAATACCGAGTATATTTATTTTCATAATTTTATATTATTAAATTCGACAAGATTTTATGGCGTATTTATAAGGCATTTAATACATTAAAATGCCGTAAATACTTAAAAAAAATGCTAAATCATATAATAAAAACTTCGTGAAGTACCTGAATATCAGTAATTAAATCAGGAGGTAAATAATATTGATGTGTTGCTAATTGCGTTTCAATTTCTTGAAATAACAATTGATAAGAGGCGTGAAAAGCAACAAATAACTTGACGGTTTCAAAGCTTATTTTAGTAGAAGAAACTTTTTGTAAATCGTCCTGCCCATCAATTTGATACACCTCATCTTTACAGCATTTCTTTTTTTTAATTAGCGTTTCACAAGTATTTTTAGTTACTAATGTACCGCAATTATCAGCTTCACCTAAATAAGAAATATCTACTAAAAAATCACCACAATAATGTTTTTCTACCGTAAATGAAAAGGTAGAAATCAATACTAGCAAGGCTAATATAATGGTTGCTATTTTTGTAAATAGTTGGTTCATTGCATACAAAGATACGAAAAATTAAAAAGCTATTTTTGTAAATAATTGTTAAAGCTATTTTTAAGAGCCTGTTTAAATTTTATTAAAAATAAGTTTTATATCAGAAAAATAAGAAATCGAATCCATCAAACTGAATTTATTTCAATTTCGCATCCTGATTTGCCGTGATTTTTAGTTTTTTTTGATAGATTCTTGTCAATTCGAGTGATTTTAATGACTAAAAGGAATTAAAATTGTATCGAGAATTTGAATTATTTTATCTTAATTTATTTTGAGGTTAAAAAAGTTCTCGATACAATTTTTTTGAAGAAAAAAAATCACTCGAACTGACAGCTTATTTAATTTTTAAACAGGCTCTAAAAAAAGTATTTCTTTATCTTGCAAAGATAAAATCGAATTTAAAAAGATATTAAAAATTAATATAATGAACCTACACGAATTAAAAAACAACATTGATATCATTGCCGAAAAAAACAATTCTAAAGAAGAAAAATTACAAGAAATTTGTGATTATTTAGCTTCAGAAATTTCATATTATGACTGGGTTGGATTCTATTTTAAAAACGGCGATAAAGACGAACTGAAATTAGCACAGTTTAATGGCGAACCTACCGATCATACCATTATTCCTTTCGGAAAAGGAATTTGCGGGCAAGTGGCGGTTAGCAATGAAAATTTTGTAGTGCAAAATGTGCAAGACCAAGACAATTATATTTCTTGTGGATGGAAAGTGAAATCGGAAATTGTGATTCCTATTTTTGTTGATAATCAAAACATCGGACAAATTGATATTGATTCGCACACCGTAAATCCTTTTACTGCCGATGATGAATCTTTGTTAGAATATACCTGTAAAAAAGTGGCTTTATTTATCTAAAGAAAAAACATTTAGTGCCTTTTTAAACTGCTTTTTTAAACAGGATTAAAGCTAAAAAACACTTCAAAATTGACACAAATTTTTGAGGTGTTTTTGTTTGGTAACAATCCAAAATATTTATTGCGTAACCATTAGCGTTTTAGTAGCTTTGCGTGCTTAACAACACAACAACAATGAGCAATACAAAAACAATCAAGTCTGCCCTAATTTCAGTATTTCACAAAGATGGATTAGCACCAGTGGTAAAAAAACTGAATGATTTAGGCGTAACTATCTACTCTACAGGTGGAACAGAAACTTTTATAAAAGAATTAGGTATTAATGTAGTACCTGTTGAAGAGGTTACTTCATACCCTTCTATTTTAGGTGGACGTGTAAAAACATTACATCCAAAGGTTTTTGGAGGTATTTTAAATCGTCAAGATCATGATGGTGATGTTGCTGAAATGAAAGAATATAACATTCCTCAATTAGATTTAGTAATTGTTGATTTATATCCTTTTGAAAAAACAGTAGCTTCTGGAGCTCCTGAACAAGATATTATTGAAAAAGTAGATATCGGTGGAATTTCATTAATCCGTGCAACGGCAAAGAATTTTAAAGACACGGTAATTGTTTCATCAATGGAACAGTACGAAAGTTTTTTAAATTTAATTACTCAAACTAACGGAAACACAACAATTTCTGATAGAAAAAAATTAGCTGCTAAAGCTTTTAATATTTCTTCTCATTACGATACCGCTATTTTTAATTATTTTAATGAAGATGAAGTTGTTTACAAAGCAAGTGAAACCACTTCTAAAACTTTAAGATACGGTGAAAACCCACATCAAAAAGGGTATTTCTTTGGTGATTTAGACGCAATGTTCGATAAATTACACGGAAAAGAATTAAGCTACAACAATTTATTAGATGTTGATGCTGCTGTAACTTTAATCAATGAATTTAAAGGAGAAGCGCCAACATTTGCTATTTTAAAGCATAATAATGCTTGTGGTTTTGCACAAAGAGACACTATTTATCAAGCATATACCGATGCCTTAGCGGGTGATCCTACTTCTGCTTTTGGTGGTGTTTTAATTTCAAACACTAACGTAGATAAAGCTACTGCTGAAGAAATTCATAAATTATTTTGTGAAGTAGTAATCGCGCCTTCTTTTGATGATGATGCTTTAGCTATTTTAAAAGGGAAGAAAAACAGGGTATTGTTAATTCAAAAAGAAACTGCTTTACCTACACAAACCGTTAGAACTGCTTTGAATGGTGTTTTAATACAAGATAAAGATATGATTACCGATAAATTAGAACATTTATCGTATCCTACAAATACTAAACCATCAGAAAATGAGTTAGATGACTTGTTATTTGCCTCTAAGCTATGTAAAAACACCAAATCGAACACTATTATTTTAGTAAAAAACAAGCAATTGTTAGCTGGTGGAACAGGGCAAACAAGTAGAGTTGATGCCTTAACACAAGCAATTACCAAAGCAAAAACGTTCAATTTTGATTTAAACGGAGCGGTAATGGCAAGTGATGCTTTTTTCCCGTTTCCTGATTGTGTAGAAATTGCAAAAAATGCAGGAATACAAAGTGTAATTCAGCCAGGGGGTTCTATTAAAGATCAATTAAGTATCGATTACTGTAATGAGAACAATGTTTCTATGGTTTTTACAGGAACAAGACATTTTAAACATTAATTTATATTGAATGTAAATTACCCACAGATTTTCATTAAATTTGTGATATTACATTAAAAACAAGTAAAAACAACGGACTTTATATGGGATTCTTCGATTTTATGACGGAAGATATTGCAATCGACTTAGGTACTGCAAATACACTTATAATCCACAATGGAAAGGTTGTCATTGACAACCCTTCTATTGTTGCACGTAACCGATTAACTGGTAAAATTATTGCTACCGGTCATGAAGCTAGCAGAATGCAAGGGAAGACTCATGAAAATATAAAAACAATTCGTCCGTTGAAAGATGGCGTAATTGCAGATTTTCAGGCATCCGAAGAGATGATTAAAGAGTTTGTGAAGCAAATCCCTGCTATAAAAAAACGATTTTTCCCGCCTTCATTACGAATGGTTATTTGTATTCCTTCAGGAATTACAGAGGTTGAAAAACGTGCCGTTATTGACTCAGGAAGACACATGAATGCCAAGGAAATTTTTTTAATTTTCGAACCAATGGCAGCAGCTATCGGTGTTGGTATTGATATTATGGAACCCAAAGGAAATATGATTATTGATATCGGTGGTGGTACCACTGAAATTGCAGTAATTGCACTTGCGGGTATTGTATGTGATCAATCGGTAAAAGTTGCGGGTGATTTATTTACCAACGACATTATGTATTATATGCGCACGCAGCACAATTTATACGTAGGAGAAACTACTGCCGAAAGAATTAAAATACAAATAGGTTCTGCTACCGAAGATTTAGAAAGTCCACCTGATGATATGATGGTGCAAGGGCGTGATTTATTAAGCGGAAAACCAAAACAAGTACAGGTTTCTTATAGAGAAATTGCCAAGGCGTTAGACAAATCAATATTACGTATTGAAGATGCGGTAATGGAAACTTTATCAAAAACACCACCTGAATTAGCTGCCGATATTTATAATAGTGGTATTTATTTAGCCGGTGGAGGTTCTATGCTTCGTGGATTAGATAAGCGTTTGTCTCGTAAAACAGATTTACCCGTTTATGTAGCCGAAGATCCTTTACGTGCCGTGGTACGTGGAACAGGAATTGCCTTAAAAAACCTTGAAAAATACAAATCTGTATTGATCAAATAAATTTTGAATGATTATTTATGCAACAGCTTCTTTATTTCCTTCAGAGGTATAAAAACTTCTTGTTTTTTCTATTTCTAGAAATTATTGCTGTTGCATTAATTATCAACAATCATTCTTTTCATAGAAGTAAATTTATCAGCTCTACAAATTTTATTACAGGCGGATTTTATGAAAAATCAGCCAATTTCTCTGAATATCTATATTTAAAAAGCCGCAATAAAGAGCTTTCTCTTGAAAACAGCATTCTTAAAAATAAACTAGAAGTACTTGCTACTATTGTTGATACCGTCAATATAGATACGTTAAATTCAACGCAACAGTTTTTATATATCAATGGAAAAATAAATAACAATCCTTACAATAATATTGATAATTTTATAACTATAAACCGTGGTAGTAATCATGGAGTTACCAAAGAAATGGCGGTTATAAATAGCAAAGGAATTATAGGTATTACCGACAATGTTGGTAGTAAATATTCAAGAGTTCAATCTATTTTAAACTCTAAAAGTAAAATTAATGCAGGGTTTAAAAACAATAATTATTACGGAACTTTAAAGTGGAATGGTAACAATTATAACACCGTACAACTAACCGATATTCCTCGTCAGGCAGTTTTAAAAATTGGCGACACGATTGTTACAGGCGGAAAATCTACTATTTTTCCTAAAGGAATTCCTATAGGAAGTATTCGTAAAATACCTGAAAAATTATCGGCAGCAAATACTATTGATATTAAATTATTTAATGATATGGCTAACTTAGGGCATATTTACATTGTTACAAACCTTGATAAAGAGGCAATTAAAAGCATCGAAAACAACAATGAATAAAACCATTTACATCCTCTTTTTATTTGTTTTTTTATTATTACTACAAGTATTAGTATTAAATAATGTTTTGTTTTTAGGCTATATAAATCCTTATTTATACATCTGTTTTGTTTTTTTATATCCTTTAAAATCAGATCGATTTTCTTTTTTAAGCTTGGCTTTTTTATTAGGTTTAGGTGTAGATGCTTTTTCCAATTCAGGAGGAATACACGCTTTTTCAATTTTATTTATTGCCTATATTAGGTTGTTTTTTATCAAAAAAATATTTAAAAAAAACGAACCTGATTATTTATTATTCAGCTTACGGTTAGAAACTTTTGATAAGGTATTTAATTACACATTAATTTTAACACTTGTACATCACTTTATCTTATTTAGTTTGATTAATTTTAGTTTTTACAATATCACTAAAGTGCTTTTAAACACCTTATATTCTAGTATCTTTACATTAACATTGTATTTCTTAGGAAGTTTTATCTTTAGAAAAAAATTAAAATAAAAAAATACAAAACCCTCCCCTATTACTATTTATTGAACAATACATAAAGTATCAGAAATGAAACGAAGTTTTTTACTCCTATTTTTAATTACGCTAGTTGGAGTCATTTATATAGCAAGGTTATTTCAATTGCAAATTATTGAGGGTGCAAATATTAATCCGATACAAAGTTCTGCCGTAAAAATTGAATATGACTATCCTGAACGCGGCTATATTTATGATCGAAATGGAAAATTATTAGTAGCAAACCAGTTATCGTACGACGTAATGGTCGTTCCTAAAAACGTAACTCATTTAGATACCTTAGAGTTTTGTAATCTTTTAAAAATCGATGTAAAAAGCTTTAAAAAACGCTTTAAAAAAGCCGAAAATTTTGCCCGTTGGTTGCCTTCTGTATTTTTAAAACAATTGGCAAAAGAAGATTTTGCATATCTACAAGAAAAACTACCAAAATACAAAGGATTTTATATCCAAAAACGTATTATTAGAGATTATCCTGTTAAATCAGCAGCAAATATTTTAGGATTTATTGCCGAGGTAAACGAACAAAAAGCAAAAACAAATAATTACTATGAGCAAGGAGAGCTGATAGGGAAAATGGGCGTTGAAAAACAATACGAAAAAATTCTTAGAGGTGTTAAAGGTCGAAAATTCTTCAAAAGAAATAATTTAAATAAAATTACAGGATCTTACAAAAATGGATTGTACGACACCCTTGCGGTAACCGGTAAAGATTTAACCCTAACCATTGATAGTGAACTTCAAGCGTATGGAGAGCTTTTAATGACAGGAAAAAGAGGTGGTATTGTAGCAATTGAGCCAAAAACAGGCGAAATTTTAGCCCTTGTAACCGCTCCTTCTTATGATCCTAACTTATTAGTTGGAAGAAAACGCTCGCCCAATTCTGTAAAATTATTTAACGACACTATTAATATGCCTACTTTTGATAGAGGGCTTCAGGCAATGTATCCTCCAGGATCACCCTTTAAAATACTCAACGGATTAATCGGTTTGCAAGAAGAGGTTATTGATAAAGATTTTGGCGTTTTTTGCCATCATGGATACAGATACGGTAAAGGTAAAAGACAATTAATGGCGTGTCATTGTGGTATTACAGGAAGACCTATTCGTTTAAAAACAGCCATTGCAAAATCGTGTAACAGTTATTTTGCAACTACATATAAAAAAATTATCGACAAAACAGGCGATCCAAAAATAGGAATGGATACCTGGAACAAACACGTAGAAAGCTTTGGTTTAGGTAATTTTTTAGGATATGACTTACCTGTTGGAAGAAAAGGAGCTATTCCTGATGCCGCATTTTATAACAAATGGTATAAAAACAGGTGGAGCGCTACCTATACAATTTCAAATGCAATTGGTCAAGGAGAAATACTAACTACGCCAATGCAATTGGCGAATATGACTACTGCAATAGCTAATAAAGGCTATTTTCATACGCCTCATGTTGTTAAAAAAATTGATAATAAAGCTATTATAGACACTCTTTATACCGCCAAAAGACACACTACCATAGCTCCAAAACACTTTCCAATTGCTATTCAAGCAATGCACGAAGTATTTACCAACGGAACCGCAAGAGGAAGCCAAGTAAAAGGCATTGAAATTTGTGGAAAAACAGGAACTTCCGAAAATAAAACAAAAATGGTCGATGGTAAAAAAGTACAAGCAAAAGACCATTCTATATTTATTGCTTTTGCACCAAAAGACGATCCTAAAATTGCCATTGCTATTTTTGTTGAAAATGGAGGATACGGTTCAACAATAGCAGCACCAATAACGAGTTTATTGATTGAAAAATACCTTACCGGAAAAATTTCAAGAAAATATGTAGAAAACCGTATGATAAAGATGAGTCTTCAAAAAGAATATGAAAAATTAATTAAAAAAAACGATAGCCTTGCGTCAGGAACGAAATAATATTTTTGAGAACATCGATTGGTTGCTAATTTTACTATACGTAGTGCTTGTTGGCTTCGGATGGATGAATATTTACGCCTCATCATCAACAGATACTACCCGACAATTTTTTGATTTTTCAACCAAATATGGAAAACAATTTATTTTTATAGGACTCAGTATTCCACTAATAATTTTGATTCTTTTTTTTAATTCAAAATTTTACGAACGATTCGCTAGTGTTCTATACGTGCTTTCGTTAGTGCTATTAGCAGGGGTTTTTATCTTCGGAAAAAAAATTAATGGCGCAACTTCTTGGTATAATTTTGGTGGAATCGGCTTACAACCTTCCGAATTTTCAAAAGCATTTACAGCACTAGCATTAGCCAAATTAATTAGTGATAGAAAATATAATTTTAAACTACTTAAAAATCAATTAAAAGCATTTTTACTTATCTTTTTACCCGCTATTCTAATTGCCTTTCAACCTGATATGGGCTCTGTTTTAATTTACTTCTCTTTCTTTTTCGTTTTAAACAGAGAAGGTTTAACCTTAAATTATATTGTTTTTGGAACTGTTTCAATTATTTTATTTATTCTAACAATCTATTTCGGTGCAAATTGGATTCTTTTCAGCTGTTTACTACTTATTAGCTCAGGACTTGCTCGTGGATTTTATAAAGACAAGCGATTTTTAAGGTTCAATGCAATTAAAATAATATCATTATACTTATTTACAACCTTATTTATTTACGGTATCGGATATACCTATGAAAACGTATTAGAACCACATCAAAAAGACCGATTTGATATTTTATTAGGAAAAACTACCGACCTTAAAAACAAAGGATATAACACCTATCAATCAAAATTAACCATTAGTTCGGGGGGTTTAGTTGGTAAAGGATTTTTACAAGGCGACAGAACTCAAGGGAAATTTGTACCCGAACAAGAAACCGATTATATTTATAGCACTGTAGGCGAAGAATGGGGCTTTTTAGGCAGTTCCACCGTAATTATAGTATTTATGTTATTACTTTATCGAATTATTTATTTAGCAGAAAATCAAACCAATAAATTTGGGCGGGTATATGGCTACGGCATCGCTTCTATTATATTTTTTCATATTGTTGTAAATATTGGAATGGTCATCGGTTTATTACCTACTATTGGTATTCCGCTGCCCTTTTTTAGCTACGGAGGTTCATCTTTATGGGGTTTTACCGTACTATTATTTATTTTTATCCGCCTAGATGCGCACAAGAAATATGATTTTTAAAAACACTCTTTCTATTTATTAAACAAAAAAAACCTCCATCAAGTAAATGATGGAGGTTTTGTGGGGAGAGCAGGATTCGAACCTGCGAAGTCGTAAGACAACGGAGTTACAGTCCGTCCCAGTTGGCCGCTTTGGTATCTCCCCAAAGCTAGAAAAAAAAATAAAAGCTTCCCTTATAAATATAAGAGAAGCTTTAGTGACCGGGCTGGGGCTCGAACCCAGGACCCTCTCCTTAAAAGGGAGATGCTCTACCAACTGAGCTACCAGGTCAATTATTGTTTTCTCCTTAGCGGTTGCAAATATAGAACCTATTTTCGGTTTTACAAAACTTTTTAGAGAAAAAAATCAATAAATTTAGTGCAAAAATCTGAATAAGCTCATTATCTGCATGTTAATTATCTATTATTTTTTACTATTTTTTTAAAAAAACAAAATAATCAAGAATATTCCGTTATAAAACTCAAAAAAATATTTGTGAATCTGTTTAAATTTCATCTAAAAAAGTTTTATTTCAGTTTTACAGCCTAATTTTTTCGTAGTTATTCCCTTTTTTTTAATGGCTCTTGTTAATTCGAGTCATTTTAATAACTAAAAGGAATTAAAATTGTATCGAGAATTTGATGCTAAAAAATTCTCGATATATTTTTTTTGAAGGAAAAAAATCACTCGAACTGACAGTTTTTTTTAATCAATCCTTGTCATAAAATAATACGAAATAAAATTTAAACAAATACTTCAAAAATTAGTGTTCAAATAAAGAAACAATATCCTCTTGAAGATTGATTCCTTTATTTTTATTATACCAAACCTGCAAAGATTCTTTAAATTCAGCATCTAAACCGCCATGCTCGGCTTTGTAATCAGCCACCATTTTAGTAGCCTTACTAGGTCTTGGACCCCAAGTTCCTACTACTTCGTTGTTTTTATCTAAAGCAATTAATTTAGGAATAGCCTTACCACCATTGGTTAAAAAAGCATTCATTAATGCTTCGTTTTCATCTCTTAAAACAATTTTTAAGTCAATAGCATCATTTATTTGGGCTATTTTATTAATAACAGGCAAGTTTTGAGCAGCGTCACCACACCAACCCTCTGTTAAAACCAACCAGGTTTGCGGCGCTTTAACTGCTGTTAATTTAGCAATTGTTTCTTCCGATATCTTTATGGTTTTGTCCAGGCGTTTCATGCGTTTATCGTTTAATAAACTATACTTTAATAAATCGTCCGATTGGTTATTTCCTGTTGATTTTTTAGCCACTAACAACGCTTTTACAAGTGTTCTATATGCGGTGTATGAAATGGCTTTTTCTAAACTATTTTCTATAATTTCTTTCATTTTGCTAGTAAATCTGTGTAACACAAAGATATTTCATAATAACGCTATTTAAAGCAACAAAAGTTACACTACTTAAAAAATGTATCTGTATTTTTTTTTGGAGCTATTTCCCGCTTTCCGCACTCGCTCTTTTTTGAAAAAAATCAAAAAAGGAGCTCAAACAATTGCTACAATCGGGGCTAAACAACCCAACCAAATTTAAAGCGTCAGTAATAAAAACCCGTTTTATAAATTAGCCATTATTTTAACACAAAATTCTCTATTACGAGTTGCTATTTTGCTACTTTTATCGTTTTAATTTTATTTTGATGAAATACCCTTTATATCTTTTAGTTTTTTTAGTTTTAATTGCTTCTTCTTGTAAAAAGGAAGCACCTCAACAACGTGTTGCTGTTAAAAAAACAGGCATGGATGGCAGTGTAAAGCATTTAAAATATGCCACGCTACATAAAGATGCTGCTAAAAATATAGAAAATTGGAAAGGATATGCCCTTGTAGAAAATTTTTTACAACAATTTAAAAATAGCACCCCAACAGCTGCTTTAAATAATGCTATCGAATTAAAAGAATTAACCAAGCAACTAAAAGACAGTTTAAAAATAAAAACGCTTCAAAAACCTGCTTTTAAAGCACGTATAAATGTTTTTGAAAATGAAGTTTTAAGACTTGCCGACATGACTTATATACCGGCAATTACCTCTAGAGAAATAAATATTCAAGTAGCTAAAATACACTTGCTTTTTGGAAGCATGAATACCAAAATAAATACCGTTTATACCAAACAACAATTCGATAAAGAAATAAACCTAGACAGTTTATTTAATTTTAAAGAGCGCTAAGCGCTTCGTAAATTAAATGAGGTTCAAAACCTCTGTATAGTACATAATCTAGAATTTTCTTTTTTCGTTTAAAAATATTTGTTTCGGTTACTAACTTGTTTTTTTTAGCAACTAAATTATAAAGTGTTGTAATATATTCTTCTTGATCAATTTCTTTTAAGGCTGTTTTTATATTATATGCTGATATATCTCTAAATTTTAATTCTCTTACAATTCTGTTTTTCCCCCATTTTTTAATGCGGAATTTTCCTCTTGCAAAACTTTTAGCAAAGCGTTCTTCATTTAAAAAATTATCTTGCATTAAGCTTAACAAAATTAATTCTCTAGCATCAGCAACAGTATTATACTCCTTTAATTTTGCTTCTACTTCTTTATGGCAACGATCTTGATAGACGCAATAATATTCTAGTTTTCGTTTTATTTCAGCTACCGTAAAAACACCTTTATTAGTATTATTTTTATCGTTCATAAGTTCAAAAATATAAAAAAGGGTTAAAAGCAACCTGCCTTTAACCCTTTTTTATCTATCAAAAAAAATTAGATCCTAAATTTAGAAAACACGATGTAACCACATCTTTAATTTAGTTACTAAATAAAACAATATCGGCACTACAATTAATGTTAAAAAAGTTGCCACAAATAGCCCGTAAATAACCGTCCAAGCTAAAGGACCCCAAAAAATAACATTATCACCACCAACATATATATTTGCATCAAATTCTGTCACCAAGGTAAAGAAATTAATATTTAAACCCGTTGCTAAAGGAATCAATCCTAAAATTGTGGTAATTGCCGTTAATAAAACTGGGCGTAAACGTGCCTTTCCTCCCTTTACAATAGCTTCGTTTAATACCGAAACCTCTAAAAAGTCGTCTTTACCTAAATTATATTGTGCTTTTTGCCTGTCTATTAATAACTGTGTATAATCTAACAATACTACACCGTTATTTACCACAATACCCGCTAAAGAAATAATTCCCATCATAGTCATCATAATTACAAATGATGATCCTGATGCTACAATTCCTCCAAATACTCCTATCAAACTTAAAAAGATAGCCAACATAATAATTGCTGGTTTTGAAATAGAATTAAATTGGAAAATTAGAATTAAGAAAATTAAGCCTAATCCAGAGAAAAATGCACCTATTAAAAAGGTCATTTGTTTGTTCTGCTCTTCAATTTGTCCTGTGTAATCAACATGTACTGTTTTAGGCAAACCTGTAAACGATTTCATTTCACTCTGAATTTCACTTACAATAGCAGCAGCATCCGTATAACCTGGCGCTAATGCCGAATATACCGTTGCTACACGCTTCACGTTTTTATGCTTAATAGCACTAAAACCTGATCTGTTACGTTGTTTTGCAACTGCTGAAATAGGAATAGACTTCACTTTTCCTGTTGACATATCTTTAAAGGTAACCGTTTGATTAAAAATAGCGCTTGAATTGTAGCGGTTATCTTTATTAAAACGAACATAAATATCATAATCTTCACCAGCCTCTTTATATACCCCAGCTTTGCTTCCAAAGATAGAATTACGCAGTTGTTTTCCTACTTGCGCTACACTCACTTTTAATTCACCTGCTTTTTTTCTATCAACATCAACCAATGTGGTTGGCTTCGATTTGTTTACGTCTATTTTTAATTCAGCAATACCAGGAATTGATTTGGTATTGATAAAATCACGCATTTTTTCAGCAGTAATAATTAATTCATCGTAATCTTCACCTTCTAATTCAATATTAATAGGATATCCTGCCGGCGGACCTACGGGGTCTTTTTCAACAGAAATAGACAGCCCAGGATAAATCCCTTCCAAAGCATCCGTTACCTTTTTCTTTAATACTTTACTATCTAAACCCTTACGGTATTTGTACTCACGCATAGAGGCAACTATTTTACCTCTATGTGGCATTTCGGCAGCCGAACCACCATCGGTTTGAGGATTTCCTGACCCCGCTCCTATTTGTGCTATAGAACTCTCTACCATAAAATTACGGTCGCCATCCATATACATATCTTCATTTAAAACCTTGGTCACTCGAGCTTCTAAACTTTTCATGATGGTATTGGTTTTTTCAATATCTGTTCCCTGCGGATATTCTACATATACCACAATTTGATTGGGCGTATTATCAGGAAAAAATTCAATTTTTGTTCGCTTACTTTTTACAGAAGCTCCAAAACCGATAAACGCTACAAAAAGTAAAATAATCGTTACAATTGTTATTCCGTAAGGACGCCATCCTTTTAAAGAAGCACGAATCATTTTTTCATAAAGACGTTCCCAAAGTGGAAGTATTTTATTTTGAAAACCATTTGCCATTGGGCGTAATACATATCTGTAAAGCCAAAAATTTACCGCAGTAAAAACCATTAAAGTTCCCAGCGGGCTTACAGCACCACCGAAAAGTAAAATCAAAATACCAATAACACCAATACTCGCGGTGATGATAATTAATTTTTTTAAGGGGATGTTTTTATCTTCAGTACTCATAAATTGAGAAACCATTACCGAATTAAAGAAAATAGCCACAAATAATGACGACCCTAATACAACCGATAAAGTAATTGGGAAATAAATCATGAACTGCCCCATAGTTCCTGGCCACATTCCTAAAGGAATAAACGCCGCTACCGTAGTTGCTGTTGATATAATAATAGGAAATGCAATTTCACCAATTCCTAATTTTGCCGCCTCTAAGCGGGTCATTCCTTCTTCATCCATTAAACGATACACGTTTTCAACCACTACAATACCGTTATCTACCAGCATTCCTAGCCCCATAATTAACCCGAAAAGAATCATGGTATTCATGGTGTAGCCCATTAAATGTAAAATCATTAACGACATAAACATTGACATCGGAATGGCAAAACCTACAAATAATGAATTTTTAAATCCTAAGAAAAACATTAAAACAAGTACCACTAACATCACTCCAAAAATGATATTATTTACCAAATCGTCTACCTGTCCAATTGTTTTTGACGATTGATCGTTCGCAATTGTTACCGTTAAATTACTTGGGAATATATTGGCTTTGGTATCTTTTACAATTTGCTGAATTTTTTCAGCAGCGGTAACCATATTTTGCCCTGCACGTTTTTTAACATCAAGCATTACCACCGGATCACCAAATTGACGAGCGTAGGTAGTTTTATCTTTATCTTTAAAGGTTATTTTAGCAATATCTTTTAAATAAATGGCATTTCCTTTTTCTGATTTTACCACAAAATTCTGTAATTCTTGAGGAGTTTCAATTTCCCCTAAAATACGCAAAGTTCTACGCTGTCCGCTGGCAATAATATTTCCTGCCGACATGGTTACATTTCCGCCCTGAATAGCTCTTAAAATATCATCAAAGCTAACCTTTGCAGCCATCATTTTATAAATATCAACAGCCACCTCAACTTCTTTATCTTCAGCACCTCGAATATCTGCTTTTTTTATTTCAGATAAATCTTCTATTTCATCTTGTAAAACCTCTGCAAATTCTTTTAATTGATGCACGGTATAATCGCCCGAAATATTAATATTTAAAATAGGTGTTTCTTCCGATATATTTAATTCAAAAACATTTGGCGCTACTTTAGCCCCGTTAAAAGTAGGCCAATCTTCACTTGAAACCTGCTCATCTATTTCATCTTTTACCTTTTGCTTTGCTTGTTCAATAGGTATTTCATCATTAAATTCAACAGTAATAATTGACACATCTTCCTGCGAGGTTGATGTTATTTTGGTCATATTACTAACCGTTTTTAATTTATCTTCTAAAGGATCGGTAATTAGTTTTTCTATATCTTCCGCTGTATTACCAGGATAAATAGAACTTACATAAATTTTAGTATCCTTTATTTCAGGAAAGTTTTCACGTGGCATATTTAAAAATGCCGAAATACCAGCATATAAAATAATTGCCATCATTATATAAATGGTGGTTTTATTATTAATAGCCCATGAAGACAGCCCAAATTCTTTATCTACGTGCTTTTTTTGCTCGCTCATTGTCTTTATTTTTTAGCGTTAACAGTAGTTACCTCTTCCGAAGATAAAATTTCTACTTGCTGCCCATCTTTTACACTTCGAGCACCTTCTTTAATAATTTTATCACCTTTACTAAGCCCTGCTAAAACCTCTATAACATCGCCCTGGGTTTTTCCGGTGGTAATAATAATTTGTTTTGCTATTCCTTGAACCTTACTTCCTTGCTTTAAAACATCGTTTACTACAAAAATATACTGTTCTCCTTTGGCATTTTCTGAAATAATACTTTGCGGAATTAAAATAGCATCAGGGTTTGTATAATCGTTAATTTTTAACTTAGCCGTTAAATTCGGCTTAATACTTTTGTCTTTATTATCAACCGCTATTTCAACTTTAAAAGTACGATTTGCAGGATTGATAAAATTACCCGCCTGACGAATTTCTGAAGTAATAGCCTTTCCTAAAACAGGAAACTCAACCAATACATTTTTACCTTTTTTAATTGATAAAATATAACTTTCAGGTACGGCTGTTTCAATATACATTTTAGAAAGATTTACAATTCTAAAAACTTCGGCACCAGCTCCTGGCGCTACCACCATTCCTTGCTCTTTAATTACATCATCAATAATACCCGAAAAAGGCGCTCTTATAACCGATTTACCTAATTTTTTTCTTAATTGGTTTACGGCATTTTTTTGAGCATCATACGTAGTTTTCGCTTGTAAAAACTGAATTTCTGAACCAATTTTCTGATTCCATAAACGCTCTTGACGCTCGTAAGTTGTTTTTGCCAAAACTGCCTGCACTTCTATTTGCGCTAACTGATCAGAAAGCCCTGCATCATCTATTTTAGCCAAAGCCTGTCCTTTTTTTACATACTGTCCTTCTTTTACATAAATTTGAACCAATTGCCCTGGCATTTCAGGATATATCAAAACATTTTGTGTTGTTTTAACAGCTCCTTGCAATTCTAAATAATGCTTAAAGTTGGTTTTATTAGCCGATACCACCGTAATTAAAGGCACTTTTTTTGAAGTATCTAAGGTTGCAATTTTAGTATCTAAGGCTTTAATTCCTTCGGATAAAACCTGAATTTGACTATTTAACTTGGTTTTCTTAGCACGAATTTTTACCAAATCGTTAGAAGCAATTACCGCCTCAACGGAATGTTTTTTACTCCCTGAACAGGATGCTAAAAATACTGTTATTGCTAGTAGTGAATATATTTTTTTCATTATCTTTTTTATTTTAAGGGTATATTTAATGCGTTTTCTAAGGCTGCCTTTTTAGTAATAACGTTTAACATTGACTGCACGTAGTTATTTTGTTGGCTGTATAATTGATTTTGTGCTTGCGATAAATCAAAACTTGAAGAAATTCCTTCAAAAAATTTAATTTGTTGCTTTTTTTCAATGCGTTCTGCCAATTTCATGTTTTTCATAGCAGATTCATAGTTTTCAATACTTAACTGATATTCACTTTTTGCCGATTGTGTTTGTAAATTTAATTGTTGCTTAATTTCTTCCAAACGGATATCAGCCGATTCTAATTCGATTTTTGCCTGTGCCGTTTTAGCAGATCTTCCTAAGCTACTAAATATTGGAATATTCAAATTAACCCCTAACATCGAAGAAGCAAACCATTTTTGATCTTCCTCTAAAAAAGTAAAAGAATTAGAGTTTGCTGCAAGCCCATAATTTAAAAAAGCACTCAAGCTAGGTAAGCCTTTACTTTGCTCTAAACGCATTAATAGGCGCTTACTTTCTCTACTATTTTCAGCAATTCTAAAATCGATATGCCCATTTAAATTAAATGTTTTTGATAGCAATGCTAAACTACTGCTATTAAGCATCAAACTATCTAAACTATCGGTTAATGTTAATTTTGTATTGATATCATTTCCTAAAGAAAGATTTAACATTTGATAGGCAATTTCCTTTAATCTAACAGCGTTTCTTAAACTATTTTGAACATTTCCTAAGGTGATTTCTAATTGCTCAACCTGCTCTTCTTCATTTAATCCGTTCTCATTAATTTTCTTTGCATCCTTGTAATTTTTTTCTAAAACCCTCGTGTTTTTTTCAAGAATTTCAATTAATCTTTCAGAAACAAGGATATTTCCATAAGCGTTTATAATTGCTTCTCTAGTTGCTAAAGCTGTTTTTTGCTTAGCTTGTTCTGATATTTTTAAATAGGTTTTTGCTGCCTGTAAACCTACCAAATACGAACCGTCAAAAATTAACTGGCTTAGCGTTGCCGTAGCATTCATGGTTTGTTTTTTACCAAAAATTAATTCTTCATCAATACCATCATTATTAAAATCTGTTAATAAAACCGCTTGTTTTAAATTATTTTGATACGCCACCTTTCCATCAATTTTAGGCAAACCGATAGTCGTTGTTTCCCATTTTCTTTTAATTGCTACCTTAATATCATTTTTAGCAATTTTATTGGCATAGCTATTTTTTATAGCATAATCAATAGCTTCTTGCATTGATAAATTAAGTTGTTTTTGCGCAAATAATGAACTTGTGCAAAAGCATATAAATACCGTGTATATGTATTTCCTCATTGTTTATTAAGTTTATAAATTTATAGTTTGTAGTTGTTTCGATAATTCGTCTAATCCTTTTTGAGTGGCAATTGCTCTAATATGATATTCTAAAATTTCATATTCGACTTTCATTACCTCCTGCATTTCGCTACCGTACATTTCTGTTTCAAAAACGCCAAAAATTAAGGTGAAATAAAAATTCACCATCAAATCTATCTTTAAATTTTCACGGTAAAACCCTTCTTTAATACCCTTTGTTAAATTGTCAATATTACAATCTCGAAATAAGCATACCTCACGATCCATTAATTTTGTGTACGTTTCAGGATAATATTTTTTAAGCTGAAACATTGGCGAAGTCTTGGCATTTTTAAACATTTCTTTAAAAATTGCCTTTACTGCAAATTCCTCTTCAATGGCATTATATCCTTTCTCTTTTATTTTTGTAATGGCATCGTTTATCGTGTTATGAACCGCTTCTGTACTAGCATCTACCAATTCTGTTTTCTTTGAAAAATATTTATACAGTGTTTTTTTTGAGATGCCAAGTTCACCTGAAATATCATCCATCGTAACGCTTTTAAAACCAAAGTTTAAAAACATTTCTCCCGCTTTATTTAAAATTTTATCTCTCATAATTATTTGCAAATGTACACAAGGAAACTTTAAAAACAATAAAAGTTTCCTTGGTTTTGTTGTTTTTTTAACATTACCTAACAATTAGAATTTTTGTTTATCTTATTTTTACAAAAAATTTAAGATTTGGACATACTACAATATCAGTCAGACTTTTTAGCTTACTTAGCTTCTAAAAAAACACTAAAAGAGCCTAAAAACCTTTATGAACCGATAGATTATATTCTTCAAATAGGCGGAAAAAGAATTCGCCCAATGCTAACACTTATGGCTTCCGATATTTTTTCTGGAGATTACAAAAAAGCCATGCCAGCCGCATTAGCCGTAGAAGTTTTTCATAATTTTACGCTAGTTCACGATGATATTATGGATGACGCACCTTTGCGCCGTGGACACGAAACGGTTCATGAAAAGTGGGATATTAACAGAGGGATTTTATCTGGCGATGCCATGTTGATTTTAGCCTATCAATATTTTGAAAACTACGAACCTATAATTTTTCAAAAATTAGCACAATTATTTAGTAAAACAGCCTTAGAAGTTTGCGACGGACAGCAATTAGATGTTGATTTTGAAACCAGAAACGACGTTACTATTGCTCAATATATTAAAATGATTACGTTAAAAACGTCGGTTTTAGTAGCAGCCGCCTTAAAAATGGGCGCTATTGTAGCCAATGCAAATGAAGAACAAGCCCAACATTTATATAACTACGGCTTACATTTAGGTGTTGCTTTTCAGTTACAAGATGATTATTTAGACACTTATGGCGACCCTGAAACTTTCGGAAAGCAAGTTGGTGGCGATATCATCGAAAACAAGAAAACCTACCTCTATTTAAAAGCTTTTGAAGTAGCAAATACGGATGATAAAGAAAAATTAACCACGCTTTACAACAATAAACAAGAAAATAAACAAGAAAATATTCAAGCAAAAATAGCGACGGTTTCTGCGATTTTCACCAAAAACAACATCCCCGAATACACACATCAACTTATTGAATACTATACAAATAAGTCGTTTGAAAGCTTGGCACATTTAAACATTAGCGATACCGCAAAAAGTGGACTTCGTTTGTTTGCTGAAAATTTAATGAGCAGAAAAGTTTAAAAAAGCTTTTTTATTTAAAAAAAGTTCTTATTTTTGCAACCCTAAAACGGTCTTATAGCTCAGTTGGTTAGAGCACCTGACTCATAATCAGGTGGTCCCAGGTTCGAGTCCTGGTGGGACCACGTTTAAACCTCATAATCTTAATTGATTATGAGGTTTTTTCTTGTTTTGAAGCTATTTCCCGCTTTCCGCACTCGCTCTTTTTGTTTAAAAAAACAAAAAGGAGCTCAAACAATTGCTTCAATCGGGGCTAGAAATTTATCGTTATCCTACAATAAAATTATTTTAATATGATATTTATTACATTATAAATAATATATTTACCGGTAAAAAAACTATGAAATTACTACTATCTGTAATAGGTATTGCTTGTTTATTATCCTTTAAAACACTTGAAAATCATCAAACATTTAAAAATACTTTAGACTGTAAGTATAATCAATGTCAAGCAACCGCAAAAAGCACAGGAAATCAATGTAAACACTGTGTATCGAATTCAGGAGATTCTTTTTGTTATCAACACGATTAAAAGTTGCTAAAACTGACAAAAAACACATCAAAAAATGTAGTGAAATCAGAAATAAAATTGCGCTGACTAATAGAAGAACCAAAATAAAAAAACTATCAGTTCGAGTGATTTTAAACCTTCTTATAATTTTATAAAAAATGAAAATTCACCAATTACTATTTTATTGCTTTTTTCTAATTTCAATTTCATCTTGTAAACCAGACGTAGAGAAATCAAATACCAACAAATCTGCTGAAACTATTCGTGGTAGAATTTCATGCCCTACGGATTATTCTCGTGAAAATTACGATACATCGTCTTGGAAATTTTTCCTTCAAAACTTAAAATTACTGCCAGATAAATCAAAAATTTTAGACTTTACAGGAAACCCTATTTCGAATCAATCAAGCCATGTTGCTATTATTAATTACGATGTCGGAAACAGAGATTTACAGCAATGTGCCGATGCAATAATTCGACTTAGAGCAGAATATTTGTATGAGCAAAAAGCATTTGATAAAATCGAATTTAAGTTCACAAGCGGACACAATTACAAATGGACAGACCACGCAAAAGGAATTAGACCAAAAGTGCAAGGAAACAGCGTAACTTTTCAACAAACTACAAACGCAGATGCTAGTTATTCTAATTTCAGACACTATCTTGATATTGTTTTTATGTACGCAGGAACAATTTCTTTAAATAGAGATTTGAAAAAAATATCCCGAAATAAAAACTTAGAAATTGGGGATATTATCATAAAAGGAGGAAGCCCTGGGCATGCGGTTTTAATTGTCGATAGCGCACACGATGCGAACGGAAATTACTTGTATTTACTTGCGGAAAGTTATATTTCTGCGCAATCGATACATATTTTAAAGAGTAGCAATAGCGAATCATCACCATGGTTTAAAATAAATAAACAAGGAGCAATTTCATCTGAAAGATATTATTTTAGTAACCCAAATATTAGACGATTTTATTAATTAGAAAATACATAAATTATAAACATCAATAAACCCTGTAAGCATTCTGTTTACAGGGTTTTTATTTACAGATATCAATTTAAACGATCAAAACTGTTATTTATGAAGCTTTCATTTATTCAAAAACAGCTAAAATACGCTTTATTGTATCTTCAATATTTTTAGCAATTAACGCAATAAATACTTTTTTATTATTTTCTGTTTGCGCTACTTCTAAAGCATTATAATACGCTAATCTACTTTTGTCATCTCCTTTTAAAATAGCAATCGGATAGCCGTTTTGTAATAAAATTAAATTCATTAACAAGCGTGAAGTTCTACCATTACCATCAATAAAAGGATGTATGGTTACTAATCGTTCGTGTATTTCTGCCGATAATTCAACAGGATGTAAAACGTCTTTACTTTTAGCGTACCATAATAGTAAACCTTCCATCTTTTCCGCAATTAAAAATGGCTGTGGTGGCATGTGTTTTGCACCACTTATAATTACAGGTACTTTTCTATAAACCCCTGCATTTGGCTTGTCTATTGCTTGTAATATTAAACTATGAATTTGTAAAATATCTCTTTCAGAAATAGTATTTTTAGATTTTGCCAAGCCTTTAATATACTCTATTGCTTGGCTATGATTGATTACTTCTAAGTGTTCGGTCATTGTTTTACCTCCAACCGTTAAGCCTTTTTCAATAACCAAAGCTGTTTCTTGAAGCGTTAAAGTATTTCCTTCTATTTTATTACTTTCGTACGTATATTCAATTTCTAAAGCCCTTGTAACCTTCGGATGTTCGTTTTTACGATATTCATTTAAACGGTCTTTTAAAATATCTAATTCGGCATATTTGTTCATTATAATTTATTTCTTAATATTAGAGCCTGTATAAATTTGTAAATATATATTTTATAAAACAAGACCTCACAGGTTTTAAAAACCTGTGAGGTCTATAAGAGTTTGTTTAAATTTCATTTTGATATAAATAATCCTCAAAAACCCTATTTCAACTGCGTTAAACGCGCTACATATTTACCGATTACATCAAATTCTAGGTTTACCTCTGTGCCTATTTTGAAGTTTTTAAAATTCGTATGTTCTAAAGTATAAGGTATAATTGCTACGCTAAATTCATCTTTTTTTGAATTTACAACGGTTAAACTTACCCCGTTTATAGTAATCGAACCTTTTTCAATAGTAATCGCACTTGGGTCAAAATTATAAGAAAAAGTAAACACCGTACTTCCGTTTTCATCTTTTATCGCCTTGCAAACCCCTGTTTTATCAACATGCCCTTGCACGATATGACCGTCTAAACGAGCGCCCAATTTCATGGCTCTTTCTAAATTAATTTGATCGGCAACCGCTAAACTACCAATCGTGGTTTTATCAAGCGTTTCTTTAATTGCCGTAACCGTATATTCATTGTTATCAATAGCAACAACGGTTAAACACACCCCATTATGTGCCACGCTTTGGTCAATTTTTAATTCATTAGTTATATCACTTAAAATAGTCAGCTGTAAATTCTCTTTATCACGCACGACTCTTTTTACAATTCCAAGAGTTTCAATTATTCCTGTAAACATTCTCTAAATTTTTAGTTACTTTTGTTTGTACCAAAAATACAACTTTACACACAGAAACACGCACGAAAAATAACTATGGATAGTAATACAAGCAAAATTATTGTTGGAATTTCAGTTGGAGATACAAACGGAATTGGTATTGAAATTATTTTAAAAACTTTTGAAGACAAGCGCATGCTTGATTTTTGTACGCCCGTTATATTCGCCTCTAATCGATTGGTTTCTTATCATAAGAAAAACCTAAAACTAAACAACAATATTTTTAGTATCAATTCACTTGATAAAATTGCTGATAATAAAATTAATTTAATGAACTCTTGGACAGAAGATGTTAAAATTGAATTGGGTAAATTAACAGAAATTGGCGGAAAGTTTGCATACAAATCATTAGAAACCGCTACCAATGCTTTAAAAGATAACCATATTGATGTGTTACTTACCGCACCTATAAGTAAAGAAAATATTCAATCAGAAACATTTAATTTCCCTGGGCATACCGAATATTTAGAAGATAAATTAGACGGAAAAAGCCTCATGATTTTAATTGCCGACAAATTAAGGGTTGGTTTAATTACCGGGCATATTCCTATTTCAAAAGTAGCACAAAGCATTACGCCTGAATTAATTAAGGCGAAAGTAGCAATTATGCACGCATCATTAAAGCAAGATTTTGGCATTACCAAACCAAAAATTGCTATTTTAGGGCTAAATCCTCATTGTGGCGATAACGGAATTATTGGCGGAGAAGACAATGAAATTGTACGCCCAACAATTGCCGAAATTAAGGAAACAGGCAAATTGGTTTTCGGACCTTATGCTGCCGATGGTTTTTTCGGATCTGAAACTTACACGCAGTTTGACGGTGTTTTAGCCATGTATCATGACCAAGGATTGGCGCCTTTTAAAGCCTTATCATTCGGAAATGGCGTAAATTTTACCGCTGGGCTAAACAAAATAAGAACCTCACCCGACCACGGAACAGGTTTTGACATTGCCGGTAAAAACAAAGCAAACCCTGCTTCTTTCAAAGAAGCTTTATTCACCTCATTACAAATATTTAAGAGCAGAAAAGAATATACCGAACTAACAAAAAACGTTTTAAAAGTAAAATAGTTTTTTTTTAAAAGTAAAATATAAATTTATAAACATTTTTTATATCTTTGCAAGCTCAAATTGATTAATATAAATGAAAGACTTAAAAAATTTCGATATCCCTTTTGTAGGTTTGAAAGAAGGAAGTCATTTGTTTACCTATCAAATTGACAAAAAGTTCTTTGAAGCATTTCAGTTTGATGAATTTGACGACGCAAACATTATTGCTACCCTTAATTTTGTAAAAAAAAGTACATTTTTTGAACTTTCTTTTGCAATAAAAGGTACCGTAAACGTACCTTGTGATAGTACTGGTGAGCCATTTGATTTAAAAATTGATGGTGGTTTAGATTTAGTTGTTCAATTTGGAGATGAATACAATGATGAACACGATGAAATTTTGATACTTCCACATGAAAGATATCAATTAAACGTAGCGCAGTATGTTTATGAATCAATCGTATTATCAGTTCCTAACAGAAGAGTACATCCTGATGTTTTAAATGGAACAATGGAATCTGAAGCTTTTCAAAGGCTTAATAAATTAAAAATAAAAGACGAAAAAATTGTTGAAGAGGTTTCAACAGACCCAAGATGGGATAAATTAAAGGACTTACTAACAGATAAATAAAACATAATGGCACATCCTAAGAGAAAAATATCGAAAACTAGAAGAGATAAAAGAAGAACTCATTATAAAGCTTCTGTACCTCAAATAGCTGTTGATCCTACAACTGGAGAAGCTCATTTATACCACAGAGCTCACTGGCATGAAGGAAAATTATATTATAGAGGTCAAGTTGTGTTAGAAAGCGCAACTGCTGAGGCTTAAAAAATAGTTTTTACAAAATAAAAAAACCCTCTTTTTGAGGGTTTTTTTGTGTTTTTAATTAAAAATTATTATTTTTTGATGTTCCATCCTTTAAAAGCTGATATATTTTTCATTACTTTTGAAAACTGATTTTACCACTAAACAAACAATTATGACTAAAATAACTGCAGCGATTTCCGCAGTAGGAAAATTTGTTCCTGAATACGCCTTAACTAATAAGGAGCTAGAGACAATGGTAGATACAAATGATGAATGGATCACTAGCAGAACAGGTATCAAAGAAAGAAGAATATTAAAAAAAGAAGAAGGAGAAGGTACTTCATACATGGCTATTAAAGCTGCTGAAGACTTGCTTCAAAAATCTAATATCGACCCGAAAGAGATTGATTTGGTTATTGTAGCTACTGCAACTCCAGACATGCTAGTTGCCTCAACAGCAACTTATACAGCAACTCAAATAGGGGCTGTAAATGCTTTTTCTTACGATTTGCAAGCTGCATGTTCGAGTTTTTTATTCGGAATGTCAACAGCGGCTAGTTATATAGAAAGCGGGCGTTACAAAAAAGTATTATTAATCGGTGCCGATAAAATGTCGTCAGTAATTGATTATACCGACAGAGCAACCTGTATTATTTTTGGTGATGGTGCTGGTGCGGTATTGTTTGAGCCAAATACAGAAGGTTTAGGCTTACAAGATGAGTATTTAAGAAGTGATGGAATTGGTAGAGATTTCTTAAAAATTCAGGCAGGAGGTTCTCTTTTACCTGCATCAGAAGAAACACTTAAAAACGGACAACATTTTATAACCCAAGAAGGTAGAACTGTATTTAAATATGCGGTTTCTAACATGGCTGATGTTTCTGAAAAAATTCTAACAAGAAATAACCTTTCAAAAGATGATGTCGATTGGTTGGTACCACACCAAGCAAATAACAGAATTATTGAAGCAACTGCAAATAGAGTTGGTTTAGAGCCTGAAAAAGTAATGGTAAACATCCATAAATATGGAAATACCACTTCAGCAACCTTACCTTTATTGCTTGCTGACTATGAAAAAGATTTGAAAAAAGGAAATAATTTAATTTTTGCTGCATTTGGTGGAGGCTTCACATGGGGTTCTATCTATTTAAAATGGGCATACAATTCATAAAAAACCAAACAACTAAATATTAGGAATATGGATATTAAAGAAATTCAAAACCTTATTAAATTTGTAGCAAAGTCAGGTGCAAGTGAAGTAAAGTTAGAAATGGAAGATATTAAAATCACCATTAAAACTGGAAGCGAAACTCCTGAAACTACAATTATTCAAACAGCTGCTCCAATGGGTGTAGCGCCTCAAATGATGGCACAAGCTCCTGTAGCAGCGGCATCAACTGAAGCTGTTACTACCGAAAAAGACGATAAATATATTACCATAAAGTCTCCAATTATTGGAACTTTTTATAGAAAACCATCGCCAGATAAACCAAATTTTGCTGAAGTAGGTACCGATGTAAAAATAGGTGACACAGTTTGTGTTATTGAAGCAATGAAATTATTTAACGAAATTGAATCTGAAATTTCAGGTAAAATCGTTAAAGTATTAGTAGATGATGCTACTCCTGTAGAATTTGATCAACCATTATTTTTAGTAGATCCATCTTAATTTACATATAACTCCAAATAAAACAAGTACTTACTTCTTTTATTTGGAGTTTTAAAATTTTTAGAACCTATGTTTAAAAAGATATTAATTGCCAATAGAGGTGAAATTGCACTACGTGTAATTAGAACCTGTAAAGAAATGGGCATAAAAACTGTTGCTGTTTATTCAAAAGCAGATGCAGAAAGTTTACATGTAAAATTTGCTGATGAAGCAGTTTGTATTGGACCAGCCGCAAGTAGCGAATCTTATTTAAAAATGGATCGTATTATTGCTGCTGCCGAAATTACCAATGCAGATGCCATTCACCCTGGTTATGGTTTTTTATCGGAAAATGCTAAATTTTCTAAATTATGTGAAGAACATGATCTAAAATTTATTGGTGCTTCTCCTGAAATGATTAACCGTATGGGAGATAAAGCAAATGCAAAATCTACCATGATATCAGCTGGTGTACCTTGTGTACCAGGAAGTGAAGGTGTTATCGAAACTTTTGAAGATTGTATCGAAACAGCCATAGCAACTGGTTATCCTGTAATGTTAAAAGCATCTGCAGGTGGTGGTGGTAAAGGAATGCGTGCTGTATGGAAAGCGGAAGATTTAAAAGACGCGTGGGATTCTGCTCGTCAAGAATCAAAAGCGGCATTTGGTAATGATGATATGTATATGGAAAAGCTTATTGAAGAGCCTCGCCATATTGAAATTCAAATTATTGGAGATTCTTACGGAAAAGCATGTCATTTATCAGAAAGAGATTGCTCGGTACAACGTCGTCATCAAAAATTAACCGAAGAAACTCCTTCGCCGTTTATGACCGATGAATTACGTACTAAAATGGGGGATGCAGCCGTAAAAGCTGCCGAATTTATTAAGTATGAAGGTGCTGGAACTGTTGAGTTTTTAGTCGATAAACATCGTAATTTCTTCTTTATGGAGATGAATACTCGTATTCAGGTAGAGCACCCAATTACCGAAGAAGTTGTTGATTACGATTTAATTCGTGAGCAAATTTTAGTTGCCGCAGGTGTGCCAATTTCAGGAAAAAATTACTTCCCAAAATTACACGCTATTGAATGTAGAATTAATGCAGAAGACCCTTTTAATGGTTTTAGACCTGCACCAGGAAAAATAACCTCATACCATGCACCAGGAGGTCATGGAGTTCGTATTGATACGCACGTATATGCTGGTTATATGATTCCGCCAAACTACGATTCAATGATTTCAAAATTAATTGTAACCGCACAAACTCGTGAAGAAGCAATTAACAAAATGAAGCGTGCCTTAGATGAATATATTATTGAAGGGATTAAAACAACCATTCCTTTTCACAGACAATTAATGGATCATCCAGATTATATTGCGGGTAATTATACCACCAAGTTTATGGAAGATTTTGAAATGAAAGTAGAATAAATTTTCAATTTATATAAAAAAAATCAGTGATTAAACCCACTGATTTTTTTATTTCCTAAATTTGCGTTATGAATTTTATTTATAACCTATTACTTTTTAAAGTATCAATACTACTTCGCTTTATAGCCTTATTCAATAAAAAAATAAAACTTTTTGTTGATGGACGAAAACAAACATTTTCGAAATTAGAAAATATCAAAAAAACCGATAAAGTTATTTGGTTTCATGCCGCTTCATTGGGCGAATTTGAACAAGGAAGACCTATTATTGAAGCCTTAAAAGAACGCTATAAAAACCATAAAATAGTCGTTACTTTTTTCTCTCCTTCAGGCTATGAAATCAGAAAAAATTATCCTCTAGCCGATGTCGTTTGTTATTTACCTTTCGATACAAAATCGAATGTTCAAAAATTTATTGCTAAAATACATCCCGAAATAGCCATTATTATCAAATACGAATTCTGGCCAAATCTTTTATCCGAAGTAAAAAAACAAGGAATTAATACCATTTTAATTTCAGGAATTTTCAGAAAAAAACAATCATTTTTTAAATGGTATGGTGGTTTTATGCGTAATAAATTAAAAGCTTTTAATCATTTTTATGTTCAAAATGAAGCCTCTAAAAAACTACTTTCTAGCATTGGTTTTCAAAACACAACTATTGCTGGCGATACCCGTTTTGATAGAGTTCACGATATTTTAAAACAAGATAATTCGCTTGATTTTATCAATGAATTTAAAAACAACAGCTATACCGTAGTTGCAGGAAGTACTTGGAAAGAAGATGAAAACCTATTCGTAAATTACATAAATAATCACGCTTCAGCCGATGAAAAATTTATCATCGCACCGCATAACATCAATCAAAAACAAATAAAGGAACTTCAAAAATCTATCAATAAAAAAACAATTTTATATTCTGAAAAAGAAGGTCAAAATTTATCAGAAAATCAAGTTTTTATTATTGATACCATTGGTTTGTTAACCAAAATTTATTCCTATGCCGATGTAGCTTACGTAGGCGGAGGCTTAGCCACAGGACTTCATAACATACTCGAACCCGCAACTTTTGGAGTGCCAATCGTTTTTGGAGCCAACAAATACAAAAAATTTCAAGAAGCTACTGATTTATTAAAACTAGGCAGTGTTACAATTGTTACAAATAATGAGGATTTTTCTAGTAATTTTACAACTTTAAAAGCAAACGCTAATTTGAGAGCAAAAATGGGCAGTAAAAACTATCATTATATTAAAAACAATATTGGCGCGACTAAAATTATCATGAACTATATAAAAAACACCTTATAATGGATATTATTTTACAACCTTGGGCATGGTATGTTGCTGGTCCTTTAATTGCCTTTGTACTTTTCTTATTTTTTTACTTCGGAAAAAGCTTTGGCGTATCGACTAACTTAGAAACCATGTGTACCATTGCGGGCGCAGGAAAAGTTTCTGATTATTTCAAAAAAGACTGGAAACAACGCGATTGGGCACTTACTTTTTTAATCGGATTAATTATTGGTGGTTTTATCGCTATTAATTATTTATCGGCAACAAAAACGATTCAATTAAACCCAAAAACAGTACAAGAATTGGCTAATTTAGGCTTTGCAAACGCAGGAAATTCTTTTGTTCCTCCTGAAATTTTCAGCATCGAAAATATGCTAACTTTTAAAGGATTTTCACTATTATTAATTGCAGGAATTTTAATTGGTTTCGGAACTAGGTATGCTGGCGGATGTACATCTGGGCATGCAATTACAGGCTTAAGTAGTTTGCAATTACCTTCTTTAATTGCCGTAATCGGTTTTTTTATTGGAGGTTTACTAATGACATGGGTCTTTTTCCCATTAATTTTTGGGCTTTAATTTTTAGAACTTTAATTTTTGAAAAACAGTATGAAAAATATAAAATTTTTAATAATCGGTATTTTATTTGGTATTATAATGACCAAATCGGAAGCAATTTCATGGTACAGAATTTATGAAATGTTTAAATTCCAATCCTTTCATATGTACGGAATTATAGGATCGGCAGTAGCGGTTTCTATGCTATTTATGTATCTCTTTAAAAAAGGTACAATTAAAGATTATCTAGGAAATAAAATCAATATAAAAGATAAGAAAAAAGGATATATAAGAACCCTTGTTGGCGGAACTATTTTTGGGCTCGGATGGGCGTTAGCAGGTGCTTGCCCCGCTCCTATTTTCGTATTAATTGGTCATAGTGTGTTTCCTATTATTATTGTTTTAATAGGTGCAATATTGGGCGCTTTTATCTACGGATTACTAAGTAAAAAGTTACCGAATTAGGTTTAGAATACTAAAGATTATTTGAAGCAATTTCCCGCTTTCCGCACTCGCTTTTTTTTGAAGAAAAATCAAAAAAAGAGCTCAAACAATTGCTTCAATCGGGGCTAGGCATTTGTACTAAATTTTAACAATCAGCAAGCTTGTTTATGCCTAGTCTTTCAATAAAACAGTATCAACTAGCCTTTTCGAATTAGTTTTATCAACCACTTTCCAATTATAAATTTTAGAAAGTTGATAAATTTTTGATAACTCTTCAAACAAGCGTGTTTTGGCAGCTATTTTTAATCTAGAAACGGTAACTGTTTGTTTGATATTTTCAATAGCTTTAGTATTTAAATTATTCAAATCTGATTTTGAAAACGTATTAAATTGACTTTGCTGCAAGTCAAAATATTTAATATCAGGAGCAATAACCACCGATGCTGCTGGTATTTTATGAATAATTATTTGCTTGCCGATGCTATCAATTTCAATAGTTAATTTTGATAAATCATAGCCAACCTCCACTTTTGCATTGACCGACAATATGGCTTTTTTTTCAAAAGCTACATAATCATAAAAGTATTTTTTAGTATCAGAAAAATGATACATTTCAGAAAAGCTCCCTTGCGAAACTACCAATTTACGTAGGTTTTTAATACCGTTTAAAACCACTTGAATTTCTTCCTTTTGCTGTGTTTTCTCTATCTTTTTTTCATACCATAATTTGGCAAGCAAAAAACCGAGTAAAAAAATAGCGATATACTTAAAGAAACCTATCATTTTGTTTTTTTATAAATATAATAAAAGAACCTGAAAGCCTGTTTAAATATCAGCTAAAAAAAATACAATTCAAAATAAGAGCCGTTACTTTAAAACTATTCTTCTTTAGGAAAAGCCTGTTTATTAAACAAAAATAACAAGGCAACACCGATGCTAATCCAAGCATCGGCACCGTTAAATATAGCGTTAAAAAAAGTAAAATTCTCACCTTCATACATCGGAAAATAAAGCATATCTACTACTTTACCATGAAATAATTCACCATAAGGTTTATCTGAAAATAAGCTGGCTAAATTATGATATGAACTATCGAAAATTACTCCATAAAAAACAGAGTCAATAATATTTCCAATAGCCCCTGCTAAAACCAAAGAAATAGCAATAACTACCGCCGTATGCACTTGTTTTTTTATGGTTTGCCATAACCAATATACAATTCCTGAAACCGCAACAACCCTAAACAATGTTAAAAATAATTTTCCTGCTCTACCGCCAAATTCAAAGCCCCAAGCCATACCATTATTTTCAGTAAAATGGATTTTAAACCAATCGGCAAAAACAACTACTTCTTCGCCAAGTTGAAAATGTGTTTTAACATATATTTTACTAATTTGATCTATTAAGATTGCCAGAATTACGGTAACTATTGCAATGGTTTTTTTAGACATTTTTTTAATTTAAGAGTAACAAAAATAAGCATATTCTTAGTTAATTAACAAGCTTTATTCGCTTTGCTTTAAAAGAAACGATTGTAATAACAACGACTACTTCTTTCTTTTCTAAAGTTATAAAGCATAAAAAATTCATGCGATCCATTACTTAAACTTCCTAGGCTATTAAACATTTTACCGTATGAATATCCTAAAGCGATGTTTTGTGAAACATTAAATTTAAACAACGCATTTAAACTATTGCTAAAATTATAGCCCAAACCTAATTCTAGTTTATTGTTTATTAACACATTGGCGGCTATATCTACTGATACAGGAGCGTTTTCTAAATAAGAAACTAAAATAGAGGGTTTTACTTTTAAATTTTGATGAACTTCATGTACATAACCAGCGGTTGCATAATAATGGTTTTCTAAGCGACTTTCACTTTGTAAAGTATTTTTATAAAGTTCGCTTTTAATTAAGTTAGGGCTTGATAGTCCGATATAAAATTCTTTAGAAAACAGAAATAATCCTGCGCCAAACACCAGGTCTGCCATATTTATATTTTCTTTAAATAAAGGGTCAGTACCTCCTAAGCCCGATGCTAAAGTTAAAGTATTAAAAGCTGCTTTATACGATGAAATTCCTGTTTTAATCCCCACTGATAAACGCAGTTCTTTTTGCAATTTAATTACATGCGATAAATCTACGGTAGCATTGGTTGTTTGTATATCATTTCCAATATTATCATATAAAATTGAAAAACCTCCTTCAAAATTTTTATTTAAGGCGCCATGCCCAAAAAGAAGCCCTGTTTTAGGCGAACCTGTTATTCCGCTCCATTGATTTCGGTAAAATGCACCAAATTCAACAACGCTTTTATCGGCATTAGAATATGCTGGGTTTAGCATACTTAAATTATACATATAGTGTGAAAATTGAGGGCGTTGTTGTGCTACCGCACAGCTTACCCAACAGAATATTATGAAAAATAATTTCTTAGTCATGGTGGTGTCGTAAAATTGTATTGAAAATTTATTAAAGTTGTGTTGCTTATTTTCTTAAATGTATGCGTCCTTGTAATAATTCGCTACCAGGTTCATTTAGTTTTATTCGATAGAAATAAACACCTGTAGGCAATACATTTCCTTTGGTATCGGTACCATCCCAAGGGCTTGAGTTTATAGTCCCTTTAAAAACCAAATAACCATATCGATTAAATATCTCTAAACTATGGTTTAAATAAGTATCTAAATTTTTAATAGAAAAAGTATCGTTTATACCATCATTATTTGGCGAAAAACCATCTGATATACTAATCGGTTTTGTTGGTATTGCTACCAATAACGTAGCTTTTGACGTGTTGGGTTTCGCACAAATATTTGCCTTAGGACTTACAAGTACTCTGTATAAATTCCCTGAAAAACTTGCCGCTACGTTTGCTATTGATAAATGAGTTGTATTGGTTCCTGAATAGGTTAAATCATCTGTTAAAGTGTTCCATGAATTTCCATTATCTTCACTTACTTGCCATTGAATACTTACTTGATTTATATTACGTGAAAAGCTAAAACTTGCGGTTTCACCAATTTTAACACTAGTGTTTTTAAGTTTTTTATTAAAAACGATAACAGGAATATCTTGCAGATAATCATTAACCGTATTACTGTCTAAATTAGCAGGTGTTGTGTAACCATCGGGTGCTGATGTTACCAAACCATTGGCATCTTCTTGGGGTGTTCCTGTACCTAAAATACCGTCATTATCGGGGTCTGAAAAACCAGCTTCAAGAACATCAAAACAACCATCGCCATCTGAGTCTAAATCTAAATTATTTGGTATTCCATCATTATCAGTATCTCTACAAGGTGGGCTTGAAAGCACGATAACCTGAACATCGTCAATTAAATTACCTACTGAATCATCTCCACCTGTACTTGATACCGATTTAAAAGCAAATATAGTTTCAGTTTGATTTGAAGGCACGGTATATTCACCATCATAAGTACCCCAAGCCCATTTATCGTCAGACATGGTTTCTTGTAATATTAAAGTACTTAATGAAGCGCCTATTCTAACCTCAGCAACATCGACACCTCTTCTACCTCTATGTTTAACAGACCAAGACACTTTAGTACCTGGAGTTAAACATAATTTTTGAAATAAAGTTGATACTTTATTCGCATTTAGTTCTGCAAATTGATTTCCTTCTGCAGCATTTACGCCTTCTAAAGGACCACGCCAAATTTCAATTTTATCATCTAATGCAGTAGTTTCCCAACCAGGAACCTGATCTTCTTTAATAAAATTATAAGTAGATGCCGATCTAATTGGTTTTTCAAAACCACCATTTATAATTGGCTGAGCGCAGATATTAAACCCACATTCTTCGGAGTCTAAAATACCATCGTTATCGGAATCTAAATCTGTTTGGCTAAAGCTATTGCTTGTAATACATAAGCATGCTAGTATAAAGTGCATATAAATAAAATTTATAGCACCTTTTTTAGGGGTGTTTTTTTCTGGGGACATTATTTTAGGGGGTATTATTAGGGTAAATATTTAAAAAAACTGCTTAATACCATAACGGTATTAAACAGCTTTTTAAGTGTAATTACGTTGTTATTCTATTAATTATTGTTTACGTTTTGCAGCAATACTTAAGGTTGCATGCGGCACTAATTTTAAGCGTTCTTTTTGAATTAACTTACCTGTAACTCTACAAACTCCGTATGTTTTATTTTGAATACGGATTAAAGCATTTTTCAAATCGCGAAGAAATTTTTCTTGACGAATTGCCAACTGCATATTTGCTTCTTTAGCCATGGTATCTGACCCTTCTTCAAACGATTTAAAGGTTGGAGAAGTGTCTTCTGTACCATTGTCAGAACCATTTTTGTAAGAAGATTGTATTAATAGTAAATCTTCTTCGGCATGCTTAATTTTTTTCGAAATAATTTCTTTAAACTCCTGTAAATCACTATCGGAGTATCTTATATTAAGATCATTCATAACTTATGCTTTTTCAATTAATATGCTACTTTTTATGGTATCAAACTCAATTTCTATACCATTATTTAGTTCATCAACAAAAATCAATTCATTTGTTAATGTTTCTGCTTTTATATAACTTTCATTTTCAGTTACAGACGCTTCTAAATCAGCCGTTTTTAAGATGCTTAATTTAATTTTATCAGTAACTTCTAAACCTGTTTCTTTACGCCCGTTTTGAATTCTGTTAATTAATTCTCTAGCAACTCCTTCTTTACGTAAAACTTCGTTTATAGTAACATCTAATGCTACAGTTAAACCATCGGCATTTGCCACTAACCAACCTTCAATATCTTTTGATGAAATTTCAACATCCGCAGTTTCTAAGCTGATATTTTTACCGTTAACATCAACAGAAAGACTTCCTTCTTTTTCAATTTTGATGATATCGTCTTGGGTAAATTGTTTAATTTTCCCCGCAACTAACTTCATGTCTTTACCAAATTTTGGTCCAAGTGCTTTAAAGTTTGGTTTAATTTGTTTTACTAAAATATCAGAAGCATCATCTAATAACTCAATTTCTTTAACGTTTACTTCCGATTTAATTAAATCGGCAACCGCTAAAATTGCTGCTTTTTGAGTCGCATCTGAAACAGGAATCATTATTTTTTGTAATGGCTGACGTACTTTTATTTTTTCCTTAGCTCTTAACGACAAAACTAGAGAAGATATTGTTTGAGCGTTTTCCATTTGACGCTCTAATGATTTATCAATTAAAGCCTCATTACAAACAGGAAATTCTGCTAAGTGAACACTTTCAAAACCTTCACCATTTGTAGTACTTGTTAAATCTTTATATAATTTATCCATAAAGAAAGGCGCTACTGGCGATGCCAATTTAGCCACCGTAAGCATACAGGTATATAAAGTTTGATATGCCGATATTTTATCTTGTGCATATTCACCCTTCCAAAAACGTCTTCTACATAAACGCACATACCAGTTACTTAAATGATCTTGTACAAAATCAGAAATTGCTCTAGTTGCTTTTGTTGGTTCATATTCAGCATAAAAAACATCTACTTTTTGAACAAGCGTATTTAATTCTGATAAAACCCAACGATCAATTTCTGGTCTTTCAGCTAACGGAACCTCAGCTTCACTATAATTGAAGTTATCTAAATTAGCGTATAAACTAAAAAACGAATACGTATTATAAAGTGTCCCAAAGAACTTTCTACTTACTTCGGTAATTCCATCTAAATCAAACTTTAAATTATCCCAAGGATTTGCGTTTGAAATCATGTACCAACGTGTAGCATCAGGACCATATTTATCTAACGTAGTAAACGGATCAACTCCATTTCCTAAACGTTTCGACATTTTCTGCCCGTTTTTATCTAACACTAATCCGTTAGAAACTACATTTTTATAGGCTTTATCATCAAAAACCATAGTAGCAATAGCGTGTAAAGTATAAAACCATCCACGAGTTTGATCCACTCCTTCGGCGATAAAATCGGCAGTTTTCCAACCATTATCAACTAATTCTTTATTTTCAAAAGGATAATGCCATTGTGCATACGGCATCGCACCTGAATCGAACCAAACATCAATTAAATCAGATTCACGTTGCATTGGCTCGCCAGAAGCTGATACCAATGTAATTTTATCAACTACATTTTTATGTAAATCAACGGTATCATAATTTTCATCAGACATATCTCCTGATACAAAATCAGCAAAAATATCTTCGGTCATTACGCCTGCTTTTACAGCAAGTGCCATTTCTTCTTTTAATTCAGCTACAGAACCTACTATTTTAGTTTCTTTACCATCTTCTGTTCTCCAAACTGGCAACGGAATTCCCCAAAAACGAGAACGAGATAAATTCCAATCATTGGCATTTTTCAACCAATTTCCAAAACGACCTGTTCCTGTTGATTCAGGTTTCCAGTTAATTTCTTCGTTTAAAGAATGCATACGGTCTTTAACTTCCGTTACTTTAATAAACCAAGAATCTAAAGGATAATATAAAATAGGCTTATCAGTTCTCCAACAATGTGGATAACTATGGACATATTTTTCAACCTTAAATGCTTTATTTTCTTCTTTTAATTTGATGGCAATTTGTACATCTACTGAACGCTCAGGAGCTTCTCCATCAGCATAATATTCATTTTTAACGTACATTCCTGCAAACTCACCCATTTCCTTGGTAAATTTACCTTGTAAATCAACTAAAGGAACTAAGTTATCATTTTCATCCTTAACCAACATTGGTGGCACACCTGCATCTTTACAAACAATAGCATCATCTGCTCCAAAAGTTGGCGCGGTATGTACGATTCCTGTACCATCTTCTGTAGTTACAAAATCTCCAGAAATTACTCTAAAAGCTTCTTCAGGGTTATCGTGTGGTAACGCATAAGGTAATAATTGCTCATATTTAGCACCGACTAAATCAACACCTTTACATTCTGCAATTACTAAATAAGGTATTTGTTTATCTTCTGATTTATATGTTGCTAAATCAGCTTCATTTTCAACAGCTTTAAACTTTTTTCCTGCAAATTGTTTTGCAAGTAAAGGTTTTCCTAAAACTACTTGTGTAGCTTCAAAAGTATATTGATTGAATGTTTTTACTAAAACATACTCAATTTTATTTCCAACGGTTAAAGCGGTATTACTTGGCAGTGTCCAAGGAGTTGTTGTCCAAGCTAAAATATGAACATCATTTCCATTTTGAAAAACACTAGGCAGCGTTTCAGTAATTGCTTTAAATTGAGCAACGACAGTTGTATCGGTAACATCTTGATATGCTCCTGGCTGATTTACCTCATGAGAACTTAAACCTGTTCCTGCTTTTGGTGAATATGGCTGAATTGTATATCCTTTATACATCAAATCTTTGTTATAGATTTGCTTTAACAACCACCAAACAGTTTCCATGTATTTTGGTTTATAAGTAACATACGGATCTTCCATATCTACCCAATATCCCATTTTTTCGGTAAGCGTATTCCAGATATCAGTATATTTCATTACTGCTTTTTTACAAGCAATATTGTACTCTTCTATCGTAATTTTAGTTCCGATATCTTCTTTGGTAATACCTAACTCTTTTTCAACACCTAATTCAACAGGTAAACCATGGGTATCCCAACCAGCTTTACGCTTTACCTGAAATCCTTTTAAAGTTTTATAACGGCAAAAAATATCTTTAATGGTACGTCCCATTGCATGATGAATACCAGGTAAACCATTTGCCGAAGGGGGTCCTTCGAAAAAGATAAACGGTTTATTATCATCACGCGTAGTTATACTTTTTTCAAAAATGTTGTTTTCTTTCCAATAATTTAATATTTCATCAGCAACATTTGGCAAGTTAAGCCCTTTGTATTCAGTAAACTTCGTACTCATTTTTTCTTTATATTTATTGATTTCGCGAAATTACGTATTTTCTTGTAATTGTAGTAGTTGACGCTTAAAAAAAGCCTTTAATTAAATAAGTTAATTAAAGGCTTTCTAATTTAGGCTTCTTTATTAAGAAAGTCCTCTTTCTTTTTTTATCTGTTCGTAAGCTCCTTGAATTTGCTGAAATTTCTGATTCGCTCCTTCTTTATGAGCCGCTCCTAAACCTTCTAATTTATCAGGATGGTATTTTTTAGCCATTTTTCGATACGCTTTTTTAAGTTCGTTATCGGTAGCTTGTTTTGTGATTTCTAAAATTTTATAGGCGCTATCAACCTCTTCATAAAACATGGCTTTTATTGATACATAATCATGTTCATTGATATATAAATATCCTGCAATTTTCTTTATTTCTTGTTCTTCAAGTGCTGTTACTTGTCCATCTGCTTTGGAAATTCCGAATAAAAAATGTAGCAATTGCAAACGAGAAGAATGCGTCATGTGTTGACGGATTTGCATACAAATCTGACGAGTCGATATTTCTTTTTTAATAATGCCGCTAAACAATTTAAACGCATTATTTGCACGCTCTTTCCCGTACATTTCTACAAAATGTAATCGTACAAAATCTAATTCTCGTTGATCGATTTTTCCATCAGCTTTAATAACTACCGATGCTAAAATTAATAAGGTGATTTCAAAATCGCCAGAAGTAACCTTTCTTTTTTCTTTTGATTCTGAATAGCGCTCATATTCCTCTTGTTCTTTGGTAAGATCATCTTTAGAAAGCCCATCAATAAAACGCCCTACGGCAAATCCTATAATTGCCCCAATTGGACCTCCCATTGTAAACCCTACTCCAGCACCGAGCCATTTTGCGAACTTTCCCATTTTATTTTTTATTTTTAAAAGATGTAAATATACTATTCTATTAATACCATTTTTAAATAATTATTTCTTTTTAAATAATAATAAAGATATTTTGAAGCTATTTCCCGCTTTGCGCACTCGCTTTTTTTATTTTTTGAAGAAAAAAACAAAAAAGAGCTCAAACAATTGCTTCAATCGGGGCTAAAATAAAATACCTCTAAAAAAGCATCAATTGTTTTGGTTTGATTCTTGTTTTTAAATAAAGTATCTTTGCAATGAACTATTTAACACAAAAAATATGTACCCAGAAGAATTAGTAAAACCGATGCGTGATCAATTAATCGATGCTGGTTTTGACGCTTTATATACTGCTCAAGATGTTGATACTGCATTAGCAAAAGAAGGAACAACTTTAGTAATGGTAAACTCTGTTTGCGGTTGTGCAGCAGGTACTGCAAGACCAGGAGCTATTGCTTCTTTAGGCGCAGAAAAAACACCTACAAACTTAACCACTGTTTTTGCAGGTGTAGAAAAAGAATCTACTGCTAGAGCTAGAGAATTGATGATTCCTTTTCCTCCATCATCTCCTGCTATTGCTTTATTTAAAGACGGTAGTTTAGTACACATTTTAGAGCGTCACCATATTGAAGGTCATTCAGCTCAAGCGATTGCTCAGAATTTAGCAGCAGCGTACGATGAATTTTGCTAGTCAGCAATTTATACTATAAAAGAAAAATCCAGCAAATTTGCTGGATTTTTTTTTAAACCTTTTTTATCACACTCGTTACAATCCCCCAAATAATAAAATTATTTTCTTCCGTAATATTTATCACAGGATAATCAGGATTTTCGGGTTGTAGCCAAATTTCATCTTTGGTAACTCTTAATCTTTTTACAGTAAATTCTCCATCTAAAAAACAAACGGCTATTTTATTATTTGTTGGTACAATACTTCTATCAATTACTAATAAATCATTATCATCTAAACCTGCGCCAATCATTGATTGCCCGCTTACTTTAGCAAAAAAAGTAGCCTCTTTATTTTTTATTAACTCTTCATCTAAAGAAATACGAGTTTCTTTAAAATCATCGGCAGGCGATGGAAACCCTGCTGAAATACCCATATCTATAAAAATTGCTCCCTCACTTTTACTCATTTCTTTAGGTGCTAAAAAAGTTAATGCTTTTGATGTACTCATACGTTATTTTATGATAATAATGTCATTACTATTACTACGGTACTTTGGTTTTAACTATTTTTATTGAGTTTCCTAAATACATTAGCAATCTTTTTTGGAGGACTGCTAATTTAATACATTAATTTTTAATACTTTAATTGAAATGTATCAAAAAAAGGAGAAAATTTAAAGTATGATTTTATTAAGAACCTGTTTAAATTTCATATAAAAACGTTTTGTAACATAAAAATAAGAAATCGAATCCGTCAAAGGGATTTTAGTTCAGTTTCACATCCTGATTTGCCGTAGTTCTCCTGTTGATGCGATGCTGAAATAAATTCAGCATGACGAGAATTTAGTTTTAATTTAATTTTTAAACAGGCTCTAAATATTAAATAAATTAAGAATAGATAATAAATATTGCATGATAAGCTCAAAAATAATCTACTGAAGTTTTCTTATTTTTGTAAGATGATTAAAAAATTAAAAATTGATGGAATTGATAAAATTATCATCAAACGATTGGTTTCTGATGCTCGTACGCCTATTTTAAGTATTGCTAGAGAAGTAGGAATTTCAGGAGCGGCAATTCATCAGCGATTACGAAAATTAGATGCTTCCGATTTAATAGACGGATACAAAATGGTGTTAAATCCGAAGGCTTTGGGCTATAATACCACGGCTTTTGTGGGGGTGTTTTTAGATTCTTCTAGCTTATATTCGTCGGCTATAAAAAGATTAAAAGAAATTCCTGAAGTGGTTGAAAGCCATTATACAACAGGTAATTATGCTATTTTTATCAAAATACTTTGTAAAAATAATGAAGATTTAATGCACTTACTAAACAAAGATATTCAAAATATAAAAGGAGTTTCAAGAACAGAAACCTTTATTTCTTTAGACCAACAAATAGACCGACAAATAAAAATTTAAATTTTATCATTTTATTTTCTAAATTTCACAAAACACATATATAAAAATCAATGAACGACTTTATTTTCTACTTTAAAATGGGCTTATTTCACGTGCTTGATATTAAAGCATACGACCATATTTTATTTTTAATCGTCTTGGCTATTGTCTATCAATTTAAGCAATGGAAAAAAGTGCTGTGGTTAATTACTTTATTTACCGTTGGGCACTCTATTACCTTAGCGTTATCGGCGTACGGAATATTAAAAGTAAATGCCGATTTGGTCGAATTTTTAATTCCGTTAAGCATTTTTATCACTGGCTTACTAAATGTATTAACCGCTAAAAAAGCATCCGTAGGAAAAGAAAATCAGAATTTATTTTTCGCTGTTTTCTTCGGATTAATTCACGGGCTTGGTTTTTCAAATTATTTTAAAATAATGATTGGTAAAACTTCCGATAAATTGATTCCGCTATTAGAATTTGCAGGCGGTGTAGAAATGGCTCAAATTATTATTGTTTTAGCAATTTTAGGCATCGGAATATTAACAAAATCAGTATTTAAGGTACAGCGTCGTGATTGGATTTTAGTCATTTCTTCCATTGTTATAGGAGTTTCTTTTCAAATGATGATTAACCGTATCTTTTGGTAACAAATTAAGAAAATATTTTTTTAAATCTAACTATCTTAGCTTCTTAAAAAAGCATATCACATAATTTATTATTTTGAATAAAAAACAATTAAAATACGACAAAGCCTATTTAAAAATGGCGCAAGAATGGGGTAAATTATCGCATTGTAAACGAAAGCAAGTAGGCGCTATTATGGTTAAAGATCGGATGATTATCTCTGACGGTTATAACGGAACACCCTCTGGTTTTGAAAATTATTGTGAAGATGAAGAAGGCTACACAAAATGGTATGTTTTACATGCCGAAGCAAATGCTATTTTAAAAGTTGCCGCTTCCACACAATCGTGCAAAGGCGCTACCTTATATATTACACTTTCTCCTTGCCAACAATGCAGTAAATTAATACATCAAGCAGGTATTAAACGCGTGGTTTATGCCGAAGATTATAAAGACACTTCTGGTGTTGATTTCTTAAAAAAAGCAGGCATTGAACTCTTACATTTACCTTATGAATAAAAATAATTTCCCTATTTATTTAGCAATTGCTGTAGTTTTAGGTATTTTTATCGGAACTTTTTTCAGCACAGGAAGTAGTCGTAATTTTATCGGAACAAATTCTGCTTCTCAAAAAAAGATAAAACGACTAATAGACTACATACAGCAAGATTATGTAGATACTGTAAATACCGATGATTTATTAGACGGCGCTATTACCCAAATGCTTGGTAAATTAGACCCACATTCGGTATATATTCCAAAGGAAAACCTGCAATTAGTTACCGAAAACATGCAAGGTAATTTCGTGGGAATCGGGGTGCAATATCGCATGATTTCCGATACAATTATGGTCGTTTCCCCTATAAAAGGAGGCCCTAGTATAAAAGCAGGAATTAAAGCGGGCGATCGAATTTTACAAGCAAATAAAGATACTTTATTTGGTAAAAAATTATCGACAAAAAAAATAATGAAATCCTTAAAAGGGAAACCAAATACCAACGTTGCTTTACAAATTTACCGAAAAACCACCGATAGTCTTTTCACGCTAAATATTAAAAGAGGCAAGGTAAATATTAAAAGTGTTGATATTGCTTATATGTTAAATGACAGCATTGGTTACATAAAACTAAACAGGTTTTCTCGTAGTTCTTATAAAGAATTTAAAACTTCTTTAGACACACTTATAAAAAAGAACATGCGCAGTTTAGTACTTGATCTTCGCGGAAATGGTGGTGGTTTTGTTGATATTGCTAATAGTATTATTGATGAATTTTTAGAAAATGACAAGCTGATGGTTTTTACCAAAAACAACAAAGGGAGCATTCATAAATCATTTGCTACCGAAAAAGGTAATTTTGAAAAAGGCGGTTTATATGTTTTAATTGATGAAAATTCGGCTTCGGCTTCTGAAATTGTTGCGGGTGCTTTACAAGATAACGACAAAGGAATTATTATAGGTCGTCGTTCATTTGGTAAAGGATTGGTACAACAAGAAATGGATTTAGGCGATGGTTCTGCGGTTCGTTTAACAACAGCTCGTTACTACACGCCAACAGGGCGATCTATTCAAAAACCGTATAACAAAAACAAGGGCGACAAAGCTTATAAGCACGATATAGAAAGTCGATATTCAACAGGTGAATTATTTACTAAAGACAGCATTAAAACTATTGATAGTTTAAAATTTACCACTCCAAAAGGCAAAGTTGTGTATGGCGGCGGCGGAATTATTCCTGATTATTTTGTAGGGGTAGATACAGCCACTTATATTCCTACTATCTTTTTTATGCCTTTAAATAATTTTGCATTTAATTACGTAGATCGTAATCGCAAAGAGTTACAAAACAGTAATGTAGATGACTTTATTAAAAATTTTGATACCGATAACAAAATTTTCAAAGATTTTTCATCAAAAATTAAGGGCTATAAGCTTTCATCAAAAATTAAAAAACAATTAAAAAGAAACCTAAAAACAATCATTGCTAGAGAACTTTTTAGTGATCAAGGTTTATACAGAGTAAATCAAATTGATGATAAAATGCTTCAAAAAGTATTTGAACTAGAGGCTAAATAAATTACTTTTTTACATGTACCTATATAAAAAACCAGCTATAATAGCTGGTTTTTTATGTTTTACCTATTCAATTTATTTTTATAATAATTTTTATCAAACTTATACCAATATAAGGAACGCTTAGCTCCTATTTTTAAGCACTAAGGGATTTTTAAAAAAATTACTTTGAATTACCTTTTATATTTGCAGCAGGTTAAAAATACATAAAGGGGTTTTTTAACTAAAAGGAAATAAAGTGGTAATTAACATAAAATCAAATTCTGGGGGGGGTGTCGATACTGTGTTTTTTACTACTTTTCTTTATACTTTAATACCTAAGTTACATTCAAAGCGAAGTACTAGTCTCTTTTTTTATTTTTTTCAGAGATAAAAACTACCAATTTAGACTTATAAAAACACTTAATACCACGTAAAAAACACCTAGTTATTAAACTTAAAACTGGTTATTTGTGTTTTTTTATCTAAAAACTTTATTATTTTTCAAAAACTGCTTCTTAAAACGATCACTAAATAATATTTTATGATTATTATTTAAAATCAATAAGTTATCTTCAAAATAAAGCGCTTGTATTTTTTTAAGATTGACCAAATAATTTCGGTGAGTTTGAACAAAATAAGTATCGCCAAGCAATTCTTTTATTTTTGTTAACGATAATCGAATCATATACTCCTGATCTTGATCACAAACAAGTCGGCAGTATTTTTCTTTAACTTCTACATAAAAAATTGATTTTATATCAACCTTTACAATACCTTGGTTTTTTTTAACAAATAAAAAGGAAGGTGTAATAATCGCTTTTTCATCACTTAAACTGCTGTTATTTTCCTGTTCATAAAATTTTTCTAAAGCCAATTCTAAAGAATACAGTAATTCTAATTTATTAAATGGTTTTAATAAATAAGTATATGGTTTTGTAAGTTTTGCATCGTTAAATACGCCCCTACTTTGCATACTTGTTAAAAACAAAAAAGGCGTTTCAATCTGTTCTTTATTTAAGCGATGTGCTAACGAAATACCATCTGGCTGTCCGTTAATCATAATATCTAAAAGGATGATGTCAAAAAAACGGTTTTTTAGTTCTTTTTCAGCGTCTTTAGTATTTTTTACATGAATAACTTCATAATCATGTGCCTCTAATAAACTTATTGTTTCTGTCGCTTCTTCATCTAAATCTTCTAACAGAAGCAGTCGTAAGTTATTCATTTTTATAGCTTTTTAACTTACGAAGATACTTATTTTATAAGTTAAATCATGTTTAAAAACAACTAAACAAACTAATTACTAGACTAATAACTACACTAAAGGCACTAAAATAACAGCCGTTGTATACCTTCCTAGTTCGCTTTCAAAAAATAAGGTTCCGTTATTTTTTTTAACCAATGTTTGACACAACAACAAGCCTAAACCAACTCCTTTTGAATGGTCTATTTTAGTTACGGATACATCTTTTAACCCGTTAATTTCTTTGATTTTTTCTGGTGAAATTCCAATTCCAGTATCTTTAATTTCAATGGATGCTTGGTTTTTGGAATATATTTTCATTTTAACCGAAATACTTCCTGAATCTTTCATGTATTTCATCGAATTATCTATTAAGTTTCGCAGTACAATTTTTAAAGATTCTTTATCTATTAAAACAAATACCCCTGTTTCTAAATCGCTTGAAATAGAAATATCTTTAACACTTCCTAAATTTTCATAATCAAACAAAAGATGTTCTATTATTGGGCGTAGGGCATTTTTTTCGGGAGTAAAACTTAACATATTACTTTGATCTAACGACCAATATAATACATTATCTAATAAACGACTCGTACTTTGCGTAACCGAAATAGCCACTTTAGTTGCTTCTGAAATTGCAGGTAAATCGTTATTTTCAATGTGTTTTTCTAGTTTTTTATGCTGTCTTTTTATCGTATTTATAGGCGATCGTAAATCGTGTGAAACTACCGAAAACAAATAATCTTTTGTTTTATTAGCCACACTTAAAGCCTCCTTTTGCGCTACAATTAATTTATTCTTACTTCGTAGTTTTTTATAAACAAAACCCAAAACCCCTAAAAGAAATAACAATAAACTTCCGCCAAAAATCAATCTTTTTTGAACTATTTTTTGACGTTTTATTTCTTCATTTTTAATTCCAATTTCTTGCTGTTTATTAGCAACTGCAATTTTTTTATCTCTTTCGGTAATTTCCCAAATTTTCTCTTTATTCCAAATAGAATCTTTCCAGCGATTACTTTGTTTGTAGTAAGCAATACTTTTTTTATAGCATTTTCTATTTTCTTCTACCACCGCCATACTAAAAGCAGTGCTTTCCTTTAATACGATATCAGTATACAATTGTGCTAAATTATAACTTTCTTTAAATAAAGGAATCGCTTGTTTGTCTAAATATTGATCGTAATACATGTATGCCATTCCCATTTTTAATTTAATCAAAGAAGTGGTATCGTTTTTTTGAATTAAAGAAAGCTGTTTATCATAATAAAAAGTAGCTTTTTTAAAGTCTTTTTTATAAAAATAACATGCTGCTAAATTATGATAGATCATTGATCTTTGCTCAATATCTTTCATTATATCTTTAGATGATAAACACTTCTCTAAGCTTAAAATTGATTTATCATATTTCTGCTGATTTAAATAAATGTAACTTAATTTTAAATTTTTTAAAGAAGTAAAACGCCCGTTATCGGATATTTTATGAAGGCTAAAAAGTGCTTTTTTAAACAATGATTTTTCCGTTGGGCTGATACTTTGCAGGTAATAAATAATGTCTTTTTGATCGGTAGTCCTAACCTCTAATAATGCTTTATTTGAATAAACATAACAAGAATCATATTGTTTTAATTTATAAAACTCAAGAACCTTACAAAATGATTTTATTTGAACTTTATTACAAATAGAATCTGTTTTATTTCTCAAATCGTCTAATGATTTTTGAGAAAAAACAGTTATTGATAAAAAAAATAAGAGAACAAATAAACCTTTACTATTCATTTTTTATAGCGATAATCATCGTGTTTTCAGCTGTTTTGAATCTTCAAAACAGCTGTATTAAGTTTTATAAATTCATTCAAATAATTTATACTAAAAAGTCTTTTAAAACATCGGCAATTTTTCGGTTGTCCGACAATTGTGGAATTTTATTTTGACCACCAAACTTCCCTATAGATTTCATATATTCATGAAAACCGCCTTTTTTTACTTTTCTAATAATTAAAGGTTGTAATATTTTCCCTGCAATTAAATCAAAATAATATACATTTTGATGTTGCATAGAAGCATCTATTTTAGCCGATAATTCTGCTAAATTTTCAGGTTCATTTTCAAACTCAATAAACCATTCGTGATATGGTAAACCGTTTTCAGGGTTTACTTGTGGTGCTACGGTAAACTCACTTATATTGGTTTTTGTGCCGATAATTGCATCGTTTAATGCTTTTTCAACTTCTTTTCCAATTACATGTTCGCCAAAGGCAGAAATAAAATGTTTTATACGTCCTGTAACTTTTATTCTGTATGGTTTAAGCGATGTAAATTCAACAGTATCGCCAATATTATACCCCCAAAGCCCTGCCGAAGTATTTAAAATGATGACATAATTAACGCCTAATTTGACATCTTTTAAACAAATTCGGGTGGGGTTTTCATCATAAAATTCAGCTGCTGGAATAAATTCATAAAAAATACCTGAATTTAATTGCAATAACATTCCTTTTTCGGTTTGCGTATCTTGATAGGCAATAAATCCTTCGGATGCAGGATATAATTCTATATAATCTACTTTCTTACCTATTAAGGCTTCAAATTTATTTTTATACGGTTCAAAATTTACGCCTCCATACACAAAGAAATTAAAGTTTGGAAATGTTTCTGAAATCGATTTTCCTGTTTTGGCGATTAATTTTTCAAAATACATTTGCACCCAAGACGGAATCCCACTAATTACAGACATATCTTGATTAATAGTTTCTTCTACTATTTTATCAACTTTGGTATCCCAGTCTTCAATGCAATTGGTTTTCCAACTTGGCAGGCGGTTTTTTAATAAATAATTTGGTACATAATGTGCTGCAATACCGCTTAAACGTCCTAATTTTATGCCGTTCATGTTTTCTAAAACAGGGCTTCCTTGTAAGAAAATCATTTTTCCATCTACAAAACTAGCATCCTTTGTTTCGGCAATATAAAATAATAAGGCATTACGTGCCGCTTTTATATGCGTTGGCATTGATTCTTTAGTAATCGGGATGTATTTTGCACCTGAAGTTGTTCCTGAAGTTTTTGCAAAATACAAGGGTTTACCTTTCCATAATACGTTTTGTTCGCCAGCAACCATCCTGTCAACATAGGTACGTAAACCTTCATAATCGGTTACCGGAACACGTTTTTTAAAATCGGCATAGCTATTAATAGAAATAAAATCATGATCTTTTCCAAAAGCTGTTTTACAACCTTCACTAACCAAATACTGAAACATTTTTTCCTGCGTTTTATGTGGCTTGTTTGCCCATCTATAAACGCTTTTTCGTACTTGCTTTGCAAAAGGTATTGCTAATTTTGATTTGATGCTCATCTTTAACTATTTTAACTATTGAAAATCGATATAATCGGTTGGGTTTACAGGAAATCCGCTGTGCCATAATTCAAAATGTAAGTGCGGACCTGTAGATAATTCGCCAGTTGCTCCAACGCTTGCAATTGCTTCTCCTGATTTTACTAAATCGCCTTGTTGCTTTAGTAATGTTCCGTTATGCTTATAAACAGAAATAAATTCATCGGCATGTTGTATTGTTATTACATACCCTGTTTCTGCCGTCCATTCTGCTAAAATTACCGTTCCATCGGCAACTACTTTTACTGGTGTACCTTTTTTGGCTACAATATCAATAGCATAGTGTTTATCATTTCTGTTAAAAACTTGCGAAACACTACCTGTTAAAGGCGAAAAGAAAACAATTTTAGCCCGTCCTTCTACTCCTTCAGATAAAGGAAAACGGTCTTTTTTTTCTATTTTCTCTCTAAATAACGAATCTTCTTTGGTAGCCGATAAATTTCGAGTATCAAGAACAATATTCTCAACAGTTGTTTTTATTGAGTCTATTTTATCGGGAATTATTTCACCTGTTAAAACAGGTTGTAAAGCTTTTGTAAATCGCTCAATAATTTCTAATTGGGTTTTTAACGAGTCGGTTTGATATGTTAATCGGGTCGCTTTTCTTTTTAAAGAAGTAGATGAATACCCTGGAATATATTCTCGTAAACCTGTAAAAGCAATTAATACACTTGTAAAAGCAATTAATAATATTGAAAAAATACCTCCAAAAACAAAAACATTTAAGCGGGATAGTTTTAAAGAAAATTTTTCTTGAAATGTATCTTCATTTAAAATAACCAATCGGTATTTAGCAACGAGTTTTTGTTTTAATTTTTGTCGTTTTTTATTTTTAGCCACGTTTTTGTTGTTTGCTTCAAAGATACAACGAAAATTTCACGAAACTATTTTGAGCAAATTAGACATACCTACAATATAAGATATCTTTAACGTTTTGACAATTTTTTAAGCAAAATTAAAATAGCTTTGTAGTATTTTAATTGCTTGTTGAAATGCCTAGCCCCGATTGAACGGCTTGTTTGAGCTCCTTTTTTTGATTTTTCTTCAAAAAAAGAGCGAGTAGTGAAAGCGGGAAATTGCTTCAAAAAATAGGTCTTAAATCAACTACTTTTTATAAAAGTTCATATCATCAATATATTTCCAAACTTTTGGCGATACTAAGGGCTGAATGTTTTTTTCGTCTTTAATACCATTGCGAATCATGGTCGATGAAATTTGTACTATCGGCGCTTCAACTCTGTGAATTTTAGCATTTTTTATAAATTGATTTTCTACAATTCCTTCGGATATTCGAGGATATACATACAAATTATAATCGTCTAAAATTGCTTCATAATTTTTCCATTTATGAAAGCTTTTTAAATTGTCTTCGCCCATAATTAAGCTAAAATTATAGCTCGGATGTTTTTCAGAAATATGAGTTAAGGTTGTAATGGTGTAGTTGGGTTGTGGTAAATTAAACTCAATATCGGAAGGTTTAATTTTCTCGTAATTTTCAGTTGCAAAATACACCATGTCTAGGCGGTGGTGGTTATTTAACAACGAATTTTTATTTTTAAATGGGTTATGTGGCGTTACCACCATCCATATTTCATCTAAATCAGAATTTTCAACCATGTGATTGGCGATAATTAAATGACCCATATGAATAGGATTAAAAGTTCCAAAATACAGTCCTATATTTTTTTTGAAGTTTTTCATAACCCGCTTAAAAATACGTATTGCTACGCTTATATTATTTAACTTTTATTTATCTGTTCCTAAAAAATTAGCTACTAAATTTTCAGCATCTTTTAAAGCTACGTCTAATTCGTAATTTTTGATGATTTTATCAAATTGTGGTGCGGTTGCCAATTCAACAGATGCTTTGGCAATACGCATATTTATTTTGTCTTCGCTTTCTGTACTACGCTTTTTTAAGCGGATTTTAAGCTCATCAACACTTGGTGGCTTTACAAAAACAGATAGTGTTTCGTTTGGAAATTTGCTTTTAATTCGCAAACCTCCTACCACATCGATGTCAAAAATAACGTGTTTTTTTAATGCCCAAATTCGTTCAACTTCGGTTTTTAAGGTTCCGTAAAAGTTATCGCGATATACTTCTTCCCATTCTAAAAACTCGTCTGCTTTAATTTTGTTTTTAAAATCTTTGGTGGATATAAAATAATAATCTTGCCCGTCAACTTCTTCGCCTCTAGGTGCTCTTGATGCTGCTGAAATTGAAAAAGCTAAGTTAAGTTTTTCTTGTTTTAATAAGTGACGAACAATCGTTGTTTTACCTGATCCTGAAGGTGCTGAAAACACGAATAATTTTCCTTTAAAATCTTTTTTAGAATTTTCTGACATCTTATAAAACGTTTAAAATTTGTTCTTTTATTTTTTCTAACTCGTCTTTCATTTGGATTACTATTTTTTGCATTACCGCAAAATTAGCTTTTGAACCCATCGTGTTTACTTCTCTCCCAATTTCTTGAACGATAAATCCTAATTTTTTTCCATTAGAATCATCGGTTGCTAATTGGTCTAAGAAATACAATAAGTGATTTTCTAAACGAACTTTTTCTTCGTTGATATCTAATTTTTCTAGATAATAAATTAATTCTTGCTCAAAACGATTTTCATCAACCTCAACCTTTAAATCGGTTAACGCTTTTTGCAAACGTTCTTTTACATTGGTAATTCTTTCAGCGTCTAATTTTTTAACTTCTTCTAATGCCGATTGAATATTTGAAATTCTTACTTGAAAATCATCTTCTAATGATTTTGCCTCGTCAACTCTATAGGCGATAATTTCTTTTAAAGCTTCATCGATATGTATGTCGATTTGAGCCCATTCGTTCTCATCTAATTCTTCACGTTCGGTTTTTAAAGCATCAGGCATTCTAATCGCCATCTTTAACAACTCAATCTCTTGATTTTCAGAAGACTCTAATGTGTTTTTTAACTGCGCTACATAATTTTCAACCACTGCTTTATTTACAGCTGTTGATGTTTGCTCGGCAGTCATTTCTACATAAATTGAGAAATCAATTTTTCCTCTGACTAAATTACTAGCTAATTTTTTACGAACTGCTAATTCTTTTTCTCTGTAATAAGATGGAATTCTTGTGTTTAAGTCTAAGTTTTTACTGTTAAGCGACTTAATTTCAATAGTTACTTTCTTAGAAGGTAAATGCAATACGGATTTACCATAACCCGTCATAGATTGTATCATATCATCAATTTAAATAAGACGCAAATATACAGTTATTTATTTTTAACTGCTACTTCTGCTTGCTTGGTTACTAGAAAAACGCCTAAAAATATTAATAATGTGGCTACTATTTTTACGGTATTGAAACTATCGCTTCCTACCATTAACGCATAAATAGAGGCGATTACAGGTTGCAAATAAATAAAAACACTTACTGTTGTGGGTTTTAAGCGTGCTAGCGCAAATAAATTGCATAAATAAGTGATACAAGTGGTAAATAATACGACAAAACCTGCTTTTAAATAAATAGATGTTGGCATTATTTGCCATTGTACTTCCATTAATTCTGATAATCCGAAGGGCAACACAAATAATAGCCCAAATAAATACAGCCATTTTACAAAAACAATCGGATGGTATTTTGCGATTAACTTTTTCGCTTGTACTAAATACATTGCGTACGAAGCGGCATTTACAAACACTAAAAAGTTACCCAACATAATATTTTTAGCTGCTGCATTAGCCGAACTTCCGTAGGCTATTAAAATAATTGCGCCTACTAAGCCTACAATTACGCCTATTATTTTACGAGGCATTAAACGCTCTTTTAATAAAATACTGGCAAATATTAATACTAAAATCGGTGCAGTAACCATCATTACCGAAGCACTAATTGGCGTGGTGTAGCTCAATCCTTTAAAAAAAGTAAGCATGTTTAGCCCGACACCAAAAAAAGCGGTAATTAGAATTTTTTTATAGTCTGATTTCTCTATTGATTTTGCGTTTACAAAAAGACCTAGAAGCCAAAAAATACTCGCGGCTCCACCTACTCGAAGTACTATAAATGCAAAGGGTTTTATATACATTGGCATTACTTCTTTGGCTACTGTAAAAGTAACTCCGTAAATAAGCGTAGCTATTGATGCGGCTATTAATGCAAGGGTTCTTTGGTTCATTATTTTATGCTTTAAAAAAATGCAAAGATGCAAATTATTGTTGAATTTTAGCCACAAAAAAAAGCACTGAGAACAGTGCTTTTTCTTAATTTTAATTTTATTTGGTACTTTAATTACCTTACCTCTGTAATTAATCTACTAAAGCAGGTACTCTTAATACTTGCCCTGGGTAAATTTTATCAGGGTGTGATAACATTGGCTTGTTTGCTTCAAAAATTACGGTGTACTTCATTGGGTCACCATAAAATTCTTTTGCTATTTTCCCTAAAGTATCTCCACTTCCTACGGTATGAAATTGCGCCATTATTTCTTCTACAACTTCAACTTCTTCTGCTACAACCTCAACAGGTGCAACGCTCATGTTGTCTTCAACTGAACCAATTCCGTTAGTGTTTCCTACTACTAAAATTACTTTTTCTTTGGTTGCTAAATCGGCAGCTTCACCAGAAATAGTTGCTTTGTCTTCTTCTATAGCAATTGCTAAATTTTCAACAGGCAATTCTAACCTATTTACTGCATCTACTAATTTGATAGATTTTTCGGCAGCTTCCTCTTCTGTTGTTTTTCCTACACCAAATACTTTAGCTCCAGCGTTTTTAATAAATGAAAAAATTCCCATTTTCTTTTAGATTTTTTTAGTTAATTAATAGTGTTACTTTCTGATTACTAATATACAATTTTTACGCCATTTTTGATTTTTTTTATAAAAATTTTTACATTTATAAACTATTATCAATGTTCATAAGATAAAACGCTGATTAGCTATCTTTTTAAATCGATTATTTTTTGAAGTTAAAATAATCAATATTAGCACAAATGCCTAGCCCCGATTGACGCATTTGTTTAAGCTCCTTTTTATTTTTAAAAGAAAAATAAAAAGAGCGAGTGCGGAAAGCGGGAAATTGCTTCAAATAATTATTTTTATATCCTTTAATAAAAGGACTAAAAAAAACCACACTTTTAAAAAGTATGGTTTTTTTGATATAATAATAGGTCTTGTATTTATTCTCGAATTATTCTTGATCGCCTTGTTTAAAAGTATTCCACCCTTGTGCTTTTAATTCAATTTCTTGATTGGCACGGGTTACTAAATTCATTCCTTCACTTTGCGCAACAACATGCCCGATAATTGATAAATTCGGATTCGATTTTATTTTATCAAAATCGGCAAGCGGTACGGTAAATAACAATTCGTAATCTTCGCCTCCACTTAAAGCAATCATGGTGCTGTCCATTTTAAATTCTTCGGATGTTGAAATTACTTGCGGATCTAGCGGTAATTTATCTTCATAAATTTTACATCCCGTTTTACTTTGGGTACAAAGGTGCATTATTTCTGATGATAATCCGTCAGAAATATCAATCATAGACGTTGGTTTTACCTCCAATTCTTTTAATAATTCGACAACGTCTTTACGCGCTTCTGGCTTTAATTGACGCTCAATTAAATAGGTGTAATTATCTAAATCGGGCTGACTTTGTGGGTTTACTTGAAATACTTGTTTCTCTCTTTCTAAAACTTGTAATCCTAAATATGCCGCACCTAAATCGCCTGAAACAACGATTAAATCGGTGTCTTTTGCGCCATCTCTATATACAATTTCTTCTTTTTCTGCCGTTCCTATTGCAGTTATCGAAAGTAACATTCCTTTGGTTGATGACGTTGTATCACCGCCAATTAAATCAACTTTATAAGTATCACAAGCAAGTTGAATTCCTGCGTATAATTCTTCTAAAGCTTCTAACGGAAAACGGTTTGAAACCGCTATAGAAACCGTAATTTGCTCGGCAACGCCATTCATTGCATACACGTCTGATAAATTCACCATAACGGCTTTATATCCTAAGTGTTTTAAAGGCATGTAGCTTAAATCAAAATGCACGCCTTCAACCAATAAATCGGTAGTTATTAAGCGTTCTTTTTCTGATGCGCTAATTACCGCGGCATCATCGCCAATTCCTTTTGCTGTTGATGAATTGTACAGCTTAAAATGCTCGGTTAAATGGTTTATTAATCCAAACTCTCCTAGTTCGGCTAATGATGTTCTCTCTTGATTTTTATCTTCTAACATCTGGCAAAGATAACAACAAGTATTTAATTATCTTTGATGCTCTTTTATTGATTTTTTTATTGATTTTTAAAACCTAAATAATATCCGAATGAAATATTTTTTTTTATTTATTGTAAGTGCCGTATTTTTTTCTTGTAGTTCCGACGAAGACGAATTAATTAAACACGCTACTGTCAAGCTTAATTTTACTCATAATTGGGATAAAACACCTATAACTGCCGATGATTTAAGCCGTACAAAATTCACCAATAAATTAGGAACAAAACTCACAATTGATAGTTTACGTTATGTAATTTCGAATGTTATTTTTACCGATGGCGCTGGAGATTCTAGCATTTTCAAAACACATTATTTAGTAAATTTAAAAGATTCAAAAAGTTTAACAGCTGTTTTACCTGAAAAAATATCGGAAGGAATTTATAAAGTTTCTGTTACTTTTGGCTTAAATAAAGAAGAAAATTCTACTAAAAACTTAAAAGGTTTAGAAAATTTTAATGTGTCAGAAAAATTAGGAAAAGGCTATCATTTTATGAAAATGGACGGTACTTATTTAGATTCTACAACCGTTTATTCACCTTTTAAATACCATACCATTAGCCCTTTTAATAGCACTACTAACAAAACAGAAAACACGTCTTTTTTAGTTGATCTAGGTGTAATTCCTATTAAAAATGATGCAACTATCGAACTAAAAATGAATGTTTCCCAATGGTTTAAAGACCCTAAAAATTGGAATTTAAATGAACTAGACACTGATTTAACAAAAAACTATGACGCTCAAAAAAGGATGTTTGAAAATGGTAAAAAAGGCGTTTTTAGCTTAGGAGCTATTTTACAATAATTAATATATAGTATTTTTTATTGATTTGATTTTTAACACAAAGACTAATAAATATTGAACCGTTTATTGGTTAAAAAACTGATAAAAATCATATTTTGTAAGTATCTTTGCAACCTATTTAGAGTTAAACCACTAAAATAATGATAAAAGTATCAGAAAAAGCGAAAAAAAAAGTTATCGAGTTAATGACTGATGACGGTTTTGACGCTTTAGTAGATTTTGTACGAGTTGGTGTAAAAAGTGGAGGTTGTTCAGGATTATCGTATGACTTAACTTTTGATAAAAACACCCAAGAAAACGACAAAATATTTGAAGAAAACAATATAAAAATTGTTGTTGATAAAAAAAGTTTTTTATACCTTGTAGGAACCACCTTAGAGTATTCTGGAGGTTTAAATGGTAAGGGCTTTGTTTTTAACAACCCGAATGCCAATCGCACCTGCGGTTGTGGCGAAAGTTTTTCTTTATAAAATTACAACTCACTTATGAGCAAGTACACCGAAGACGATTTAAGAGAAGAGTTAGAAACCAAAGAATATGAATATGGTTTTTATACTGATATAGAAAGTGAAACCTTTGCAAAAGGGTTAAATGAAGATGTAGTTCGTGCAATTTCTAAAAAGAAAAACGAACCGCAATGGATGACTGATTGGCGTTTAGAAGCCTTTAGTGTCTGGAAAGAAATGGAAGAACCAGAATGGGCAAATGTTCATTACGAAAAACCAAAATTTCAAGATATTGCCTATTATTCAGCACCAAAAGAAAAGCCAAAATTAAACAGTTTAGATGAAGTTGATCCTGAATTATTGGACACTTTTAAACGTTTAGGAATTTCTTTAGATGAACAAAAAAAGTTAGCAAACGTAGCGGTTGATATTGTAATTGATTCTGTTTCTGTTGCAACAACTTTTAGAGAAACTTTAGGTAAAAAAGGTATTATTTTTATGCCTATTTCTGAAGCTATTCAAGAACATCCTGAATTAGTAAGAAAATATTTAGGAACTGTTGTTCCAACTACAGATAACTTTTATGCAGCATTAAATTCAGCAGTTTTTTCTGATGGATCTTTCTGTTATATTCCAAAAGGTGTTCGTTGCCCAATGGAATTATCAACCTATTTCAGAATTAATGAAGGAGGAACAGGACAATTCGAAAGAACTTTAGTTGTTGCTGATAAAGGAAGTTATGTTTCTTACCTTGAAGGTTGTACCGCTCCTAGTAGAGATGAAAATCAGTTACATGCCGCAGTTGTTGAATTAATTGCCATGGATGATGCTGAAATTAAGTATTCTACTGTTCAAAACTGGTATCCTGGAAATAAAGAAGGAAAAGGTGGTGTTTACAATTTTGTAACTAAAAGAGCCATTTGTGAAACCAACGCCAAAGTTTCTTGGACACAAGTAGAAACAGGTTCGGCAGTTACTTGGAAATACCCTAGTTGTATTTTAAAAGGAGATAATTCTGTTGGAGAATTTTATTCAATAGCAGTTACCAATAATTATCAGCAAGCTGATACAGGAACTAAAATGATTCACTTAGGTAAAAATACCAAGTCAACCATTATATCAAAAGGAATATCCGCAGGAAAATCACAAAACTCTTATAGAGGATTAGTTCAAATTGGCCCTCGTGCCGATAATGCGCGTAACTTCTCGCAATGTGATTCTTTACTAATGGGGAATCAGTGTGGTGCACACACCTTTCCTTATATTGAAACAAAAAATAAATCGGCACAGATAGAACACGAAGCAACGACCAGTAAAATTGGTGAAGACCAATTATTTTACTGTAATCAACGTGGAATAGACACCGAAAAAGCAATTGCATTAATCGTAAATGGTTTTAGTAAAGAAGTACTAAATAAATTACCAATGGAATTTGCTGTAGAAGCACAAAAATTATTAGAAATCAGTTTAGAAGGAAGCGTTGGTTAATAGCCAATAACAAAGATATATTACCATGTTAAAAATAGAAAATTTACACGCTAACATAGAAGATAAATCAATCTTAAAGGGATTGAATTTAGAAATTAAAGCTGGAGAAGTTCATGCTATTATGGGTCCTAACGGAGCTGGTAAAAGTACCTTAGCTAGTGTTATTGCAGGAAAAGAAGAATACGAAGTTACCGATGGATTAATAACCTTAAATGGTGAAGATATTGGTGAATTAGCTCCTGAAGAAAGAGCACATAAAGGTATCTTTTTATCATTTCAATATCCTGTTGAAATTCCTGGAGTTTCTGTAACCAACTTTATAAAAACGGCAATTAACGAAAATCGTAAAGCCAAAGGTTTAGAAGACATGCCTGCAAAGGATATGTTAAAAATGATTCGTGAGAAATCAGAATTGTTAGAAATAGACCGTAAATTTTTATCTCGTTCTTTAAACCAAGGGTTTTCTGGTGGAGAAAAGAAACGTAATGAAATTTTTCAAATGGCAATGCTTGAACCTAAATTAGCCATTTTAGATGAAACCGATTCTGGTTTAGATATTGATGCCTTACGTATCGTAGCTAACGGAGTTAATAAATTAAAGTCAAAAGATAACGCGGTAATTGTAATTACACACTACCAACGTTTATTAGATTATATCGTTCCTGATTTTGTACACGTTTTATACAATGGTCAAATTGTAAAATCTAGCGATGCTTCTTTAGCTTTAGAATTAGAAGCAAAAGGATATGATTGGATTAAAGACGAAGTTAATTCTTAAAGAAATATGGAATTAAAAGACAAAATAACCGCCTCATACGTTGCCTTTGAAAATGGCGAAGATATTAATTCTGATCTACACGATATTAGAAGTAAAGCACTTCAAAATTTTGAAGAATTAGGATTTCCTACTAAGAAATTAGAAGCTTGGAAATACACTTCTTTAAATTCAGTGTTAAAGCACGATTATAATATTTTTCCAAATTCGGAAGACGCTATAGAATTGGCAGATGTAAAGAAATATTTTATCCACGATATAGATACTTATAAAGTAGTTTTTATCAACGGAAAATACAGCTCTTTTTTATCAGAAACAACACACGATACTATTGATGTTTGCTTAATGTCATCAGCATTAACCAAGCCTAAATATAAAGCTATTATTGAAAAACACTTCAATAAAATAGCTAAGCAAGATAATTTAACAGCATTAAATACCGCCTTTGCAAACGAAGGAGCGTATATTTATATTCCTAAAAATGTAGAGGTTCAAAAGCCAATACAAATTATCTATTTTACAACCGGTAATCAAGAAGCTGTTATGACACAGCCTCGTAATTTAATTATTGCCGAGCAAAACGCACATGTTCAAATTATTGAGCGTCATCAAAGTTTAACTTCGAACCCTGTTTTAACAAATGCGGTTACCGAAATTTATGCTGCTAAAGATGCTACGGTTGATATGTATAAAATTCAAAATGACCATGAAAATGCGTCATTGGTTGACAATGCGTATATAGAGCAGAAATCGAACAGTGTTGTTTCGGTACATACTTTTTCTTTTGGAGGAAATATTACCCGTAACAATTTGAATTTTTATCAAAGAGGCGAACATATCGATTCTATTTTAAAAGGAATTACAATTTCTGAAGGAAAACAACATATCGATCATCATACCTTGGTGCATCATATTGAACCAAATTGCGAATCGCATCAAGATTATAAAGGGATTTACGGCGGACGTTCTACAGCAGTTTTCAACGGAAAAGTAATTGTTGAAAAAGAAGCTCAAAAAACAAATGCGTATCAGCAAAACAACAATGTTTTAATTAGTGATAAAGCAACAATCAATGCAAAACCACAATTAGAAATTTTTGCTGATGATGTAAAATGTTCACACGGTTGTACGATTGGACAATTAGACGAAGATGCATTATTTTACATGCAACAACGTGGAATTCCTAAAAAAGAAGGAAAAGCATTATTAATGTATGCCTTTGCCAACACGGTTTTAGAAAGTGTAAAAATACCAGAAGTTAAAAAGCGAATTAATAAATTAATAGCTACTAAATTAGGTGTTAATATTGGTTTTTAATTTGTAAAAATCAGTTTTTTAGAATTTTATAATTTATCATAAAAAAGACCGTTTAATATTTTAAACGGTCTTTTTTTTAGTGATTTTTTTGATTTTTTATTTAATTTAGACCTTTAAAAATTAAATAAAAACCAAATTCTCGTCATGCTGAATTTATTTCAGCATCGCATCAACAGGAGAACTACGGCAAATCAGGATGCGAACCTGAAATAAATTCAGGTTGACGGATGCGATTTTCTGTTTTCCTGTTATAAAACTTTTTTTTGATAAAATTTAAACAGGCTCTTATAATTTTAATGAAAGCAACACCATTTTCAATTCTGAAAAAGAAAATTTATTTTCCGTTTTTTTTCTTAATTCGCTCAGACTTTTAAACTCAGTTTCTTCAATAGTTTGCACCAACTCTTTATACTTTTGTAAAGGAATTAAGCTTAATACATCAATATCTCCTGAACTAATATAACTCATTAAATGTGTTTCAATTGTATTTAAAGTTAGCCCTCTTTTAGTTGCTATTTCTTTTGCTGATAGTCCTTGTTTAAAAAAATCATAGCTAATTTCTCTGGTAGGTATTTTTATTTCAGTTCTTTTTTTTACAGCTAATTTTCCTGTTTTTGAAACCGTTTTAACCGACTCTTTTAATTTATTTTTCTTACAATAAAGACTAACGGCGTCTAAAATTTGACCACCATATTTTTGCACCCTAACCTTTCCCATCCCTTCTACTTTTAATAACTCTTGAGCGATTTTAGGAAGCGTATCGCAAATTGCGTACAATGTTTTTTGACTAAAAATTTGAAAAGGAGCGATATTTTGTTTTTTAGAAATTTCATCCCTTAACGTACGTAAACTTACCGCCAAAGTAGGGTCTCTTGACAAAACAAAAGCTTTTTTAATAGGCTTTTCGGTGTTTAGTAAAACTGCATCGGTACGAATTTGCAAATAATCTTTTACCTTAAAAGTATCTTTTAATTTTAAGAAGCAATACAATTTAATCGATAGTAAATTTTTTAAGGTATAAATTTGAGTTTCTAAGTCTTTTTGAACTGCTTTATTATCGGTAGAAAAAGAAATTCCGCTTAATGGTTTTTTTATAAACTCTTGCGTTTGCGTTTTAAAATAAGTAATTGCCTTTGCAAATCTATCATTAATTACAGTGCTATTTTCAGCTAATTCTGTTTCTTTAGAAAGTACTTCTAGTTGATTTTTAAAACCATTTGCAATTTTTAATAACGGAATAATTCCATCATCTTTAATAGTTTCTAAATGAGAAATCATAATACCGTTTAAACTAGTTTGATTTTTATAAAAAATATCAATAGCCCTTGTGGTTGGATATAAAAACGGTCGGAAATCAAATAATTCGGCAATTAAATTAAGCTGATATTTTTTTTCTGAATCATCTAAAACAGTTTTATCAGGAATATTCTGGCTTACATTTTTATTAAAAGAATCTACGGTTCTATCATTAATAATTGAACTACTTCCAATCCTTGTTTTCAAAACAATTCCTTCTAAACTAGTACATCGACTAAGAGCCACATACGTTTGACCGTGTGCAAAAGAAGCTTCGGCATCAATAATTGCTTTTTCAAAAGTTAGCCCTTGGCTTTTATGAATGGTAATTGCCCAAGCCAATCGCAACGGAATTTGTGTAAAAGAACCTGCAACATCTTCTTTTATTTCTTTAGTTTGATCATCGATTGAATAGCTGATATTCTCCCAAATTTCTTTCTTTGTTTCAATTTCAAAATCATCATTAGGACATTTTACGTAAATCGTATCATCATCAATACTTTTTATTTCGCCAATTTTACCGTTAAAATATCTTTTTTCAGGCGTACTATCATTTTTAATAAACATCACCTGAGCCCCCACTTTTAATTCTAAATCATCACTATTTGGATAGGAATTTTCATTAAATTTACCAGATACTTCTGCCTTAAAAAAGAAACTTTTCTTCTTTATTTTTTCTAAAGCAACCGTATTAATTGCCTCTGCCCTTTTATTATGCGTGGTTAATGTAATATAACCATCTTGTTTTTTAGGCTGAAAATCGGGGTTGTATCTTTTATTTAAAATTGTTGCTGATTTTTCTGATAAGCAATCATTTCTAATTTCATTTAAAATAGCAATAAACTCATCATTATCTTGTCTGTAAATTTTCTTTAACTCAATACTTACCGTATTCGATTCTTGAAAAGCCTTGCTACTAAAAAAATAAACCGATTTATAATGTTCTTGTAAAATACTCCAATCATTTGGGCGTACCACAGGCGATAATTGCTGTAAATCGCCAATCATTAAAACCTGCGCACCGCCAAAAACTTTATGACGATTCTTATATTTTCTTAAAACTTGGTCAATTCCGTCTAATAAATCGGCTCGCACCATACTAATTTCATCGATTATTACTAAATCTAACGATCGGATAATATCTATTTTTGTTTTATTAAACTTTCGTTGCTGACTCGAGGTATTTTCAATTTGATTTGGTAAAATAGGACCAAAAGGCATCTGAAAAAAAGAATGAATCGTTGCTCCTTTTGCGTTAATTGCCGCAACACCAGTGGGCGCTACAATAACCATTCTTTTTAAAGATTCGTTTTTTATTTTATGTAAAAAAGTAGTTTTTCCTGTTCCTGCTTTTCCTGTGATAAAAAGGTTTCTATCTGTTTTTTCTATAAACTGAACGGCAAGGTCTAATTCTTTATTTTCTATCATCACAAAGTTATTCTACGCTATTTATTAGGGATGTAAAAGTACTTTTTTTAAGATACTCTTTTATTTTAATTTGAATAGAATACTCACTAATAAAAAATCCTACACATTTTGCGTAGGATTTCATTTCGTATTCTATAATAGATAACTTGGTTTAATTTACCTGAAAACCCATGCTTTATAATTAGTAGAACGCTCTAATTTATCTTCAATATTATCTGGTAATTCAGGGAAAAAATCGATTCCTGTTTTTGCTTCTAAAGCATCAATAGAAACCACAAATTCATACAACGGTTTTTTACTTTTTTTGTGAGGCATTAAAAAAGCAATTGCTTTAGCTTTGTTTGGGTTTGTATAATCTACAATTATTTTATAAAACTCTTTAGGAATAGAAACTTTATCGCGTCCTATTGTTCTTAAATCATCTTGTAAAATACCACCTGTTACCACATATATATTTTGATATTTCTTAGCCCAATAACGCGTTTTTTCTTCTAATCGAAGCCAAATTCCTGCATTAAAACTATGTCTTTGTGGCGTAACATTAGAGGTGTAAAAAGTTTCATTATACGCCTCTACCGAATATTTTTTATCGGCAGCAGGGCATAAATGACCTCTATCATACCCTGATTTTTTATAACTTTTATAATTTGCCGACCGTGTTTTTACCTTCGGATCATTAATAAAATAAGGACGCTTAATTTTAGTGGTCTTAATATCATTTTTACTTAAAGAATACGCCACCCATTCTGCCTGTTCATGTTTTTCGTTATACGATAATTGATACCCATCATGCTTTACAATAACGCCCGTTGTTGAAGTTGGTAAATAATTAAATCCACTAGGATTTCGTGTAACATCTGTGGTAGTATCGCTAGGAGTTTGTTTTAATAAACACCCAGTAATAAGGACAATAACTGCTACAATTAATTTTATTTTTTTAGATATACTCATTAAATATTATTTACTATTATTTTAAGATAATTTCTTGAAAATCGGCTGTTTTTTCTACTTTATTGAAAATTGTTTGGAATTTTTCAGACGGAACCGTTAATTTTCTTTTTACCAAATCTAACCAAGCTCCATACACAGTAATTACTGCCGATAAATCGCCTTTTTCATTAAAAACTTCATGTTGAATTTTCCAACGTTCACCTTTGTTTGATAATCCAATAATTTTAAGATTTACCGAAATATCAGTTCCCATGTGAACTTCACGTAAAAATTTGGTGTTTTCTTCAAATAAAATAGGACCTGTTTTTTCTTTGGTAAAATCTTGAATAGAAATATTGTGTTCTTTAAAAAAACGCAATCGAACTTCGGCTGCATAATCATTGTATGCAGTGTGTCGCATATGAATATTGGCATCAAAATCGGCCCATCGTGTTTTAAATTGTACGCTAAAACTCATCTGTTCTTTTTTAATAACAAAAGTACAACATTATCTGCCTTTACATATTATTACATGTTTAACCCCCAAAAAACTACCCTTTCACATCCAAAGCATCACGAAGTGTATTTCCTATTAGCATAAAAGCCATTACCAAACTCATAATTGCCAATCCTGGGATTAAGGCTAAAAAAGGCTTTCCTAAAATGATGTAATTATAATGATTTTTAATCATCGCGCCCCACGATGGTGTTGGAGGTTGCGCACCGATTCCTAAAAAACTCAAGCCACTTTCAATTAAAATAGCGGCAGCAAAATTAGCTGCTGATATTACAATAATCGGCGCTAAAATATTGGGTAAAATATGTTTAAAAATAATTCTAAAATCAGAAAAACCTAAAGCTTTTGCCGCCACCACATACTGTTGTTGCTTGGTGGTAATTACCTGCCCTCGTACTACACGAGCAACTTCTACCCACATGGTTAATCCTACGGCGATAAACACCTGCCAAAAACCTTTTCCTAAAGCTAAAGTAATGGCGATTACCAATAATAATGTAGGAATAGACCAAGTAATATTGATAATCCACATAATAAAAGCATCTGTTTTCCCACCAAAATAACCTGCAATTGCTCCAACAGGAATACCGATTAAAAGCGATATAAAAACAGCTATAAATCCGATGAAAAATGAAATTCGTGCTCCGATTAATAAGCGACTTAATAAATCGCGCCCATATTTATCGGTGCCAAACCAAAATGTTTTTTGTTGAATATATTTTTCCGATTTATTTTTAAATAAAGACAGCGGATATGCTTTTGATAAACCATCTGAATATTTTACAATTTCTAATTGATGCCCTTTTATTACATACGATTTTATAGGAATTTCCGTAGCAACATTTTTTTTTCCATCGATAAAAACCGAAAACCACGATTGTTTTTCTGTTGATTTTGATGGAATACTAAGCATCTGTACTGAAAAACCTGGCGATTTTGAATGAATTTCTAAGTGCATCTGATTTGCAGAATTGCTATTATCAGGCGCAATTAGATAACAGAAAACAGCCATACATCCGCAGAAAACGATAAATAAAAAGCTAAAAACCCCTGTTTTACTTTCGAGGAATTTTCGTGCAGCTAACTGCCATAAAGAACCGTTTTTTTTAAAATTTAGCATCAAAATAAATGATTATTGTTTAAGAGTTGAAATATCCGTTCCCGTAGGGCTTTCAAAAACTTCTAAATTAAAATACGATACACTTGCCAAAATATGGTCAAAAATATCTGCCATATCTCTTTCGTAAACATGCCACGCTTTATTTTTACAAAACGCATATATTTCTAACGGAATTCCGTTTTCGGTAGGCTGTAACTGACGAGACATAAACAATAATTCTTGATTTATCTTCGGATGTTGTTTTAAATATTCGTCTAAATATTTACGAAACATCCCAAAATTAGTTAAGTTTCTACCGTTAATTAAAATCGATTTATCAATATTATTTGTAGTATTATAAGCTTGCACATCGCTATAAGCTTCGCTTACATAATCAGAAATTAGCGCTATTTTTTTATAATGAGCAACATCGGCATCCGTTAAAAATTCAATGCTATTTATTTTAATTAATACCGAGCGTTTTATTCTACGTCCGCCAGAATTATCCATGGCACGCCAGTTTTTAAACGATTCAGAAATCAACGAATACGTAGGAATACTCGTTACGGTATTGTCAAAATTTTGCACAATTACCGAGGCTAAATTAATTGCCGTTACATTTCCATCGGCATTGTATTTATCAATGGTAATCCAATCATTTAAACGCACCGTATCGTTTACCGTTATTTGAATACTTGCTACAAAACCTAAAATTGTATCCTTAAAAATAAGTAATAAAACAGCCGAAAAAGCTCCTAAAGCCGTTAAAAAATGAATCAATGGTTTTCCTGTAACAATTGAAAAAGAAATAATAAAACCGATAATCCATAAAACAATCATAAAAATTTGAACATAACTCTCTAAAGGCTTGTCTTTAAAGGCTGTTAAAGTTCTTAAAAAATCTTTAATTGTTAATAAAATACTTCGAACAAACCAGATGATTGAAAATAAAATAATTAAATTAACAAATCGGTGTCCGTAGTTTAAAACATTAGGAAAATCAACTAAAACAGCCGATAATAACGAATATAAAAACACAAAAACTACAATTCGGGAAGCATTTAAAAACACCCGATTATTCAATAAAAAATCATCAAAATTAGTGCTTGTTTTTGATACTAGTTTTTTTACAAATCGCGTTCCATAATGACGGAATAATTTAAAAAAAATATAGCCTAAAATTCCAATAACAAGTAAGTTTGCTATCAAATTTAAGTTAATTGCTAATACTTCTGAGGTTGAAAAATAATTTTTAATTAACCGATAAAAAGATTTACTTATCATAATTTTATTTGAGTATCAAAAGTAGGAATTTCTAGTGCAATTGTTACTTATTTTTTTTCAAAACACTATAACTATTTATTTGGAGCTACTTCCCGCTTTTCGCACTCGCTCTTTTTTTTAAAAAGAAAAAAAAGGAGCTCAAACAATTGCTACAATCGGGGCTAGGCATTTGTGCATCATTTTATAAAACCGAACTTAATACATTAACTCATTAACGATAAATTTTAAAAATGTGTATGTTTGCATAGCATAACAAACAATAAATAAACAGATGAAAGCATATATTTTTCCAGGTCAAGGAGCACAATTTACAGGAATGGGATTAGATTTATATGAAAAATATCCTTTAGCCCAAGAGCTATTTGAAAGCGCAAACGATATACTAGGTTTTAGTATTACAGATGTAATGTTTGAAGGAACGGCAGAAGCTTTAAAACAAACCAAAGTTACCCAGCCAGCTATTTTTTTACATTCGGTAATTTTAGCAAAGGTTTTAGGCGATAATTTTAAACCAGAAATGGTTGCAGGACACTCCTTAGGAGAATTATCAGCATTGGTAGCAAACGGTGTTTTATCGTTTAAAGATGGCTTAACTTTAGTTTCAAAAAGAGCTTTGGCAATGCAAAAAGCCTGCGAAATAAAGCCATCGACCATGGCGGCTGTTTTAGGTTTAGATGATAAAATTGTTGAAGATATTTGTGCCGAAATTGATGGTATTGTAGTGGCGGCAAATTATAACTGCCCTGGGCAATTAGTAATTTCAGGAGAGGTAACGGCCGTTGAAAAAGCCTGTGAAGTATTAACAGAAAAAGGTGCAAAAAGAGCTATTATGTTACCTGTTGGAGGAGCATTTCATTCACCAATGATGGAACCTGCTCGTGAGGAATTAGCAAAAGCAATTCAAGAAACAACTTTTAGCCAACCGACTTGCCCTGTATATCAGAATGTAGTAGCAAAAGCGGTTACTAATTCAGACGAAATTAAAGAAAATTTAATAGCCCAATTAACTGCTCCTGTAAAATGGACACAGTGTATTCAAGCAATGGTTGCCGATGGAGGAACTGAGTTTATTGAAGTTGGTCCTGGTAAAGTGTTACAAGGATTAATGCGTAAAATAGATAGAAGCGTTGCCGCAAGCGCAGCTGTTTTACCTGTAGAGTCAACTGAAATTTAAGATTATTTTATACCTAATTATTCAATAAAAAACCTCCAACTATTCACTTAGCTGGAGGTTTTGTTTTGTGTTTAATGCTATGTTTATTACTATTTAAAGAAAATAAATATTAGTTGTTTTCGTAAAAAGTAACCGTTCCGCTATCTTCATTAGAAACCACTAATAAGGCTTTTCCTGTTGGGCTATCTGCTGCTGATATTGCCAATAAACCTTCAGGACCTTGGTCAGCAGTATGAGATAAAATATCTAAAAATACAGGAGCCGTTGGGTTGGTTATATCATAGACCATAACTTGATCGTTTCTTTCTAAACCAACAAATAAAATATAACGCTCATTACCGATATTTAAAATTTCAACACTTTCAGGCTCTGCTCCTTTGTCATCGCTTCTTTTGTCATCGTCATTAAAACGGCTTTGTGTAGCTTTTAAAGTTTGGGTAGCAATACTGTTTGCGCTGTCGTATAAAAGCGAGCCATTATCGCCCGACCATACACTAAATGAACGAGCTCCATAACTGTATAAAATTTCTACTTTTCCATCATTATTAGTATCACCTAAAGTGGTGGTCGTTTTTAATCTTCCTAAATTTGCTTTGTCTAAATAATTTAATGAAGCATCGAAAACAGTTTCATCTAAGGTTAATTCATCCATTCGAACTTCTTCGCTAAAACCTTTATAATCTCTAGAATCTCCTTCGTTTGCAGAAAAAATATAATCAACGCCGCCAATATTTGCATATTTAATAGCATCTGGCTGATACATTCCTTTTACTGGCCAATTTTTTAATTCTTTTTTATCGTCTTTATCACTAGCATCAATGCTGTTCTTAGCAAGGTTGTAGTCTTTAAAACCTAAAGGATAAATTGCTTCAATTGTTTTTGTAGCTATGTTTACTTTTGCAATTCCGTTGTTTTCTTGTAAAGAAATCCAAGCAGTTTTAGAATCATCAGAAATAGCAACATATTCAGGTTCTACATCTTGCGATAAAGAAGCATTTGGTCCAAAAACTCGAAATCCATTTTTTTCTAACGCACTTTCATCTGAATTAAAAGCATCAAAATTTAAAGTAGCAACCTCTTTACTTTCAATATTAATAATACTTATAGTTCCTTTTGGGTCGATTGTATAATCATCGTTTGGCTCGCCTTCGTTAGCAGAAACAATTGTTTTTCCATCAGGTGAAAATGCCACCATATCGGGCAATGCGCCTACAGTAAATTGACTTATTAGTTTATTATCGGCAGTATTGTATAGTAAAATTTTCCCTGTATTTTGTTTGATTGTTGCTTCTACGGCAACGGCTAATTTTCCATCAAGAACGGCAACACTGTTTGGCGAACCGTAAGCAGTTAAATTTATTTTTTCTTTTTTAGGATTATTTAAATCAGAAATATCATTTATAGAAATTTCTTGAGATTCCACATTAACCGTAAATAATTTTTTCGATATCTTATCGAATGCCGAAATTTCTGAAGCGCCTTCACCACCAATTTTGATACTTGTTTTATACCTAAAATTTACGTTTGTATTTATTATTTTTTTTACAGGTTCGTCTTCATTTTGACAACCGATTGCTAAAACACTTAAAGTGCTTAAAATAATTTTTTGAAATGTTTTCATTAGATGTTTTTGTTAATTTTTGTTGCTACAAAACTGAGCTATTTCTTTGATGTTAATGTTAGTAAAAAGATAAGGAATAATTAAAACACTGCCTTGTTTTACCTAAAATATGTTTAAAATGAACGATTTATGTTAGTAGTTGTTTTTAGTGTGTTAACCTAAAAGCTGCTTTAAATTTGATTTGAAAAAAAAATATGACAGAAAAATAAGGAATCGCATCCGTCAACCTGAATTTATTTCAGGTTCGCATCCTGATTTGCCGTCGTTATTCTCTTTTTTTTTGATGATTCTTGTCAATTCTTGTCAATTCGAGTGATTTTAATGACTAAAAGGAATTAAAATTGTATCGAGAATTTGAATTCTTTTATCTTCATTTATTTTGATGATAAAAAAGTTCTCAATAGCACTTTTTTGAAGGAAAAAATCACTCGAACCGACTCTAAAAATTTAAAATAGTGTACAAATGCCTAGCCCCGATTGAAGCTTTGTTTGAGCTCTTTTTTTGATTTTTCTTCAAAAAAAAGCGAGTGCGGAAAGCGGGAAATAGCTTCTAATAAAAAAAACAGAACTCAATAAAAAATATTGAATCCTGTTTTTAATTGTTGTAAAAAAATAAATTATATTACTGTTTTTCTTGCCATTTCCAAGAAGATAATAACGCGTCTTCTAAGGTTTTTTCAGTTTTCCAATTCAGTTCTTTATTGGCTATTGTAGTGTCGGCATAAGCGGCGGTAATATCACCTGCTCGTTTCGCCACAATTTTATAATTTAGTTTTTTATGAGTAACTTTTTCAAAAGTATTAATCACTTCTAAAACAGAACTTCCTGTTCCTGTACCTACATTAAAAAACTCAAAATTAGTTTTATTTTTCTTTTCTAATAAACGATTTAACGCCGAAATATGTGCTTTTGCTAAATCGACTACGTGAATATAATCACGAATTGCTGTTCCGTCAGGTGTATTGTAATCATCGCCAAAAACAGCTAATTCTTTTCTAATCCCTGCGGCTGTTTGTGTTACATACGGAATTAAATTTTGAGGAACACCTAAAGGTAATTCGCCAATTTTAAGACTGTCGTGCGCGCCTGTCGGATTAAAATAACGCAGTGCAATGGCATTTATATTATAAGCCTTACAGCTATCCTTTATAATTTCTTCACCAATTTGCTTGGTGTTTCCATAAGGAGATTCAGCAGGTTTTGTAGGTGCATTTTCGGTAATTGGCAATTCATCGGCTTGCCCGTAAACGGTACAAGATGAACTAAAAATGAAATTATCTAGTTTTCTGTTTCTAATTTCTTGCAATAAATACACTAAACTCCCGATGTTATTTTCGTAATAATCTAACGGATTTTCAACGCTTTCACCAACAGCTTTAAAGGCTGCAAAATGAATAATTCCATCAACAGTATTATTGTTGAAAAAATTAGTAACGTTTTGTTTAATACGTAAATCTAATTGATGAAAATCGGGTTTTACGCCTGTTATTTCAGTAATTTTATCTAGAACAGTTATTTTAGAGTTTGATAAATCATCAATAATAACTACTTCAAAACCTTTGTTTTGTAATTCTACAACGGTGTGTGATCCTATAAAACCTAATCCGCCAGTTACTAATATCTTTTTCATGATTTTTTTATTGATAATTTAATTTACAGCTTTATTCTCCTACAAATTCTAAAATAGTTTTGGTGATAAATACCAACTGCTCTTGATCTAATTCAGTGTGCATTGGCAATGAAATTACTTGTTCAATTAATTGATTTGTAACTTTAAAATCAGCCTCATTATAGCGTTCGTCTTTGTAAGCTTTTTGAGCGTGTAATGGCACTGGGTAATAAATAGCATTTGGAATATTATTATCTAATAAATGCTGGTGCAATTCGTTGCGTTTTCCGTTGGTAATTTTTAAAGTATACTGATGAAAAACATGTGTTGAAAAATCGCTGATTTTTGGCGTTATAATATTCGGATTGCTAGCAAAAGCATTCGAATAGTAAGTAGCTGCTTTTCTACGAGCATCACAAAAACCGTCTAATAAAGGAAGTTTTATTTCTAAAACAGCGGCTTGCAAACTGTCTAAACGAGAATTTACACCTACAACATCGTGGTAATAACGGGTGTACATTCCGTGGTTTACAATTCCTCTAATAGTATGTGCTAAGTCGTCATCATTGGTGAAAATAGCACCACCATCGCCATAACATCCTAAGTTTTTAGAAGGAAAAAATGAGGTTGTTCCTACGTTTCCGATAGTTCCCGCTTTCTTCTTTGTTCCGTCGGTAAAGGTGTAATCGGCACCAATTGCTTGGGCGTTGTCTTCAATAACAAATAAATTGTGTTCTTTGGCAACTTGCATTACCGCTTCCATATTGGCACATTGCCCAAATAAATGAACAGGTACAATGGCTTTTGTTTTTGGCGTAATTGCCTTTTTTAAAGCCGCAATATCCATGTTAAAAGTAGCTGCATCAACATCCACTAAAACAGGTGTCAATTTTAATAAAGCAATAACCTCAACAGTTGCAGCAAAGGTGAAATCGGCAGTAATTACCTCATCTCCTTGCTCTAAACCTAAGCCCATCATCGCTATTTGTAAAGCATCGGTTCCGTTGGCACATGGAATTACATGTTTTACGTTTAAGTATTTTTCTAAATCAGAAGCAAATCCTTTAACTTCAGGACCTCCAATATAATAGGCGGTGTCTAAAACGTTTTCAAAAGCTTTGGTTACTTGTGGTTTTATTTTTGCATATTGACCTTGTAGGTCAACCATTTGAATTTTTTTCATCAGGAAAATGAATTTGTTGAGCTTCAAAAATACGAATTAAATTTCTGTTATCTTTCATCAAATTAACTCATAAATTAAGCAAAGGAAGTTCGTTTTTATACTCCTGTTGAAAACTTTTTTTAAGAAGCATCCTTTTAAGAGGTTACACTGCTTAATTACTTTAAAATAATAGAAGTCTTGAAAGTTATCTGTAAGTTTAAAGCTAATTTTATTTAATTTTGAAACTTCTTTATTTCTTTATGTTTTAAACTACAAAAATTTTCAAATGAAATTAGATACAATTGATAAAAAACTTTTAGTATTACTCCAAAAAGATAGCAAACAAACCACCAAACAGCTGTCTTTGCATTTAGGTTTATCGGTAACCGCGGTTTATGAACGAATTAAAAAACTAGAAAGAGAAGGCGTAATAACCCAGTATGTTGCCCTGCTAAATAAAAATAAAATTGAAAAGGATTTTTTAGTTTTTTGTCATATAAAATTAGAGAAACACACCAAGGAATATATTCTAGTTTTTGAACGAGAAATTAATAAATTACAGGAAGTAACCGAGTGTTTTCATGTAAGTGGCGATTATGATTATATTCTTAAAATTTATGTGAAAGATATGGATGAATATCGTGAATTTATGGTACACAAATTAACTGCTTTAAAGCATATTGGTAGTACTCACAGTACTTTTACTATTGGGCAGGTTAAAAATTCAAACACTATTGTTTTGTAATATTTTTTGTTGATATCGCTAAAAAAAGCCTCACTATTTAAAGTAAGGCTTTGGTGTTTATCTAACTATTTTTGATGATTTATGTTATTTTTTAACACCATCTTTTGATGGCTTTGCAAGTTCTCTAATTTTTATTCTGAAGGCTGCAAATAATAAGGTCATAAATGGGCTTAACCAGTTAAACATGGCAAAGAAAGCGTAATCAACTACTGGTACGCCTAACACACCTGAATGATATGCTCCACAAGTATTCCAAGGTATTAAAACCGAGGTTACTGTTCCTGAATCTTCTAAAGTTCTACTTAAATTTTCAGGTGCTAGTCCTTTATCTCGGTAGGCTTTTGCATACATTTTCCCTGGTACTACAATGGCTAAATATTGATCCGAAGCTGTAAAATTTAAACCGATACAAGTTGCAACTGTACTGGCAAATAATCCAAAAACAGAATCAAATAAACCAAGCATAAAACTACTTATTCTTGCCAATGCGCCAATGGCATCCATAATACCACCGAAAACCATCGCTAATAAAATTAACCAAACCGTTCCTAGCATTTTTTTCATCCCGCCTGCGGTAAATAAATCTTTTAAAACCTCGTTATCGGTAGCTACTGAAGTTTCTACGGTAATTGCCTGCATCACACCTTTATATGCCGATTTAAAATCTAAACTTTTTACCCCTGCAATTTGTGCCACTACATCTGGTTGAAATATTAAAGCAAAAACTCCGCCTAAAAGTGTTCCTCCTAATAAAGCAATTAAAGGTGGTGTTTTTTTGGTTATTAAAACAATTACAAATACCGGTACTAAAAATAACCAAGGTGTAATATTAAACGCTTTGTCAATATCAGCAAGCATTCCTTGTGTGTCAGCTTCGCCTGTAGCTGTTTGAGTAAATCCTAAAATAATAAAAAAGATCATTGTTACCATAAAAGTAGGAATGGTAGTATAGGTCATGTAGCGGATATGGGTAAACAAATCGGTTCCTGCCATTGCGGGCGCTAAATTTGTGGTGTCGGACATTGGCGACATTTTATCACCAAAATAAGCACCCGATAAAACAGCTCCTGCGGTCATTCCTAATGAAATCCCTAAGGCATCACCGATACCAATTAATGCGATACCAACGGTTGCCGATGTTGTCCATGAACTTCCTGTGGCTATTGATATTACAGCACTAATTATTAAACATGCTACTAAAAATATGGTGGGGTTTAAAATTTGTAATCCGTAGTAAATCATCGAAGGAATTATCCCACTAATTAGCCAAGTTCCTGCTAACGAACCTACCATCAGCAAAATTAAAATAGCTCCTGCGGTTGATTTGATGTTTTCGGCGACTTCTTCCATCATTCTTTTATAAGAAACCTGGTTCTTAAAACCTACAATTGCGGCTACAGCACCTCCTAATAATAAAATAAATTGATTACTTCCGCCCAAAGCATCATCTCCATAAATAAAAACATTATACGCCAACATTGCTATTAAAGCAAACACGGGAATTAAAGCTTCCCAGATATTTAACTCTTTATTTTCAATAATTTTTTGGTCGCCTGTTTTAATTTCAGTGATGTTTTTACCGTCTTGCATTTATAGTTTTTTTAGATATGTAATGTTACGATATTACTAAGAAGTACGCAAATAGAATCAGTTTGTAACATAATTAGTAGTTAAATTACACTAATTTGCTTAAATTGATTAATTTTACTAGAAAATTATCAGATAAAATCACTTTTAAAAAACGTTATTTTATTAAATAAACCAATTCCAAACCACACCAAAACGAATGGTAAAATCTCGATATGGGGTATTTGGTGCCGATAAATAATTTTTATCTAACACAAAAGAACTGATGTTGTCTGCCTTAAAATAAATACGAGTTCGGCGCACTCTTGCATTGAAAAATAAATCAACTGTTGGATAGCCTATTTCGGTATCATTTTGCAAGGTAAATTCAGCCAATAACGGATTATAAGCATTCATTTTATACTTAGAAAAGTATTTAAAGGTTGCGCCTATTTGCACAAATAATGGTTTTCCTTTAAACCAACTATCTGAATAATAAAAGGTGTTTCGTGTTACCAATTCGGGCACTCTAAAAACTTGATTTCCGCTGGCAACTTTTTGATACATCAGTGTGTTGTCTAAAGCAAATTTACCTAGGGTAAATTCTTTGGAAACTTTTGCTTTTAAATAATTAACACTTCCTGCAAATTGTTTTGGCAAATTATTTTGATCAAAATAGGTGTAGTTGTCAATATTGGTAATATCTAAAGAACCGTTTATCCATTTTGAAGATAAAACACCTCCTAAATTTCTAGTCCCTACCAATTCAAAATTATGCTCCCAATTATAATCGTTATAAGTACTTTGATGTAGTAAAAAATTAAAATTTGGGCGTTTATTGCTAATTTCTAAATGCGCTTTTAAAGTAATAATACTGTCTTTTTTGTAAAAAGCTTCGGCTTTTAAGTTGTTTCCTGAAAGCCTAGCATTGCCTGGTGTTATATTTGCAAGGGCGTTTACATGAAAGTTTTTAATTTTTCCGTTCCAACTTGCGCCAAAAGAAACCGCTTTTCCTTTTAATTTATTTTTAGTGATGCCTACCACATTATTTTGCAAATTATCGTAGCCATATTTATAGGTTGTATAGCCTGTTTTTACGCTGAATTTCCCTAAAATATATTTTGAATTAAAATCTAAAAAAACCGAATTATTATAACGTAAATAAGAGGTTTTATCGTTAATATTATTTGCTAAAATTGTTTTTCCAAAAACAAGGGGCGTTGCTGTAATTTGATTAAAAGTATAATGTTTTGAACTTCTAGTAAATGAATGTCCTATTTTTAAATTTGAAAAATCTTTTTGATGCAAACTATCTTTAGAGGCTAGTAATTTAAAGGTATGTTCAAAATACAAGCGTTTTGCATCTAGCTTATTTTGAGCATCGATTAATTTGGTATCTAACCTACCTCTATCTTTACTAAAATTAGGATCATCATTAAAAAAAGCAGTTAATGAATCGTCTGTTAAACCGCCATTTTCTTGGTTTAAAATATCTTGATTTACCGCATGACCTCGCATCGCATACTGCTGTTTTGGGCTTTCATACCTAAAACTAACCCTAAAATTACCCGAACTCACCAACGAACGCCTGTAAGCGCCTAACGACCGAAGCCCTTTGTAGGCAACCCCTACGTTAAATCGCTTTGAAAAATTACTTGTAAATAAAATATCTAACACCTGCCCTTGTTGCAAACCTGTTTTGTACATTGCCTGTGTAGTGGGCGTTGGTACGTGGTAATAATTTACATCTTCCTTTTCAAAAAAATTAAATTGTTTGGCACGAAAACCAATGTCAGGAAATGATGAAATATCGGTAAAATTATAGCCTAAATTGGTAAACGTTTGCCCCTGATTATGAAAACCTAATAACTCAAAATTATCTTTTCTTAAAAAATTGAATTTATAATGTTTTTGAATGGTTAAAGTGGTGTCAACAATGGTGGTATCGTTTTTAAATGATATAATTTTATAATCGGTATATTTGGTTTTTCCACTAAGTTTTACGTTAATTTCAGTATCAGAAATTGAATCTAAGTTTTGATTCAAACCACCGCCATTAAAATTAGCCACCCCACCATCTAACTGCCTTATTTGAGCATAAAACAACTGAACACTTAGTAAACAAAAAAACACTATAAAAATTCTCTTCATAAGCACAAAAGTAAAATAATTAAACGACAAAAAATGTGAATAATTTCTTTGAAAACTGTTAATTTGTAGCATGCTGAAATTAAATTATAGTCAATACACATTAGAAACAGGAACAGACGAAGCTGGTAGAGGCTGCTTAAGCGGCCCTGTAGTAGCTGCTGCTGTTATTTTACCTGAAAACTTTAAACATGAATTATTAAACGATTCCAAACAACTTTCAGAAAAAAAACGCCAAGAATTACGCCCATATATTGAAAAACATGCCCTAGCGTATGCCGTGGCATTTGTAAGCCATCAAGAAGTTGATCAAATTAATGTTTTACAAGCATCAATAACAGCAATGCAACGCGCTATTGCCAAGCTTTCGCCACAACCCGAATTTATAATTGTCGATGGAAATAAATTTAAACCTTATAAAGATATTCCGCACCAAACCATTGTAAAAGGCGATGCCAAATTTATGAGTATTGCCGCCGCCTCTATTTTGGCAAAAACCTATCGAGACGATTATATGGAAAAAATCGATAAAGAATATCCGCAGTATAAGTGGAAAAAAAACAAAGGCTACCCAACAAAAGAACATCGAAATGCGATTCGTGAGTTTGGGATTACCCCTTATCATCGCAAGACTTTTAAATTACTACCCGAACAACTAAAATTAACCCTTTAGTTTTTCTATTTTTGTCATCCAAATAACTTACAATAACTTAAGAAAATGATTAAAAGAACACGCGCAGAAATTAGCAAATGTATTATTCATAAAGTAGCGAATAAATATAATAGTGGGAAAAATGAATTCTCAGAAAGTTTAGTTCGTTTTGATGAAGAAAGCTATGAATTATTAATGCCTTTTTTATTAAAAAACTTTGGAACAGTAACCCAAAGTTACCGTTTTAACCATCATGCAGACGTTCGTTTAAACGAAATTAACAAATACACTTCTGATATTTTTGATGACAATGCTACTTTTATTGAGCATTCAAAAAACATCGTCAACCACTTATATGAGCAATCAAATTCGGCAAATATAAAAACAGGCGATGTGCTAGTAGTTTACTTTGAAAACATTGAATATAAAGATATTTTAACCAATGCCGTTGGAATTTTTAAAATTGAAAGTAAGGTTGATTTTTTACAAACCTATTTAGATGATGAAAGTTTTGATGTCGTAGTTCAAAAAGGAATTTCAACCAAAAAACTAGACAAAGGTTGTTTAATTGTAAATTCTACCGATGCCGAAGGAACGGTTATTTTATCTGTTGATAATAATAATTACGATGCCCAATATTGGATTAAGCATTTCTTAAACGCAAAATTTGCAGATGATAGAAATTTACATACTCAAAATTATTTAGAGATGTGTAAAGATTTTTCTGAAGAGATTATAAAGCCTGAATTTGGTAAAAAAGAACAAAGTAATTTCTTAGCAAGCACGGTTGATTATTTCAAAGAAAATGAAAATGTAGATTACCACGGATTTAAAGAAGAAGTTTTTGAAGATGAAAAACATCAAGGAATGTTTGAAGACTACAAAAAACATTTTGAAAAGCTGAACGACGTTTTAATCCGTAATAATTTTGAAGTTTCAGACGTTGTTTTAAAGAAAGAAAAAAGCAAGTTTAAAACCGAAATTAAGTTAGACACCAACATCCAAATTAAAATTGATATTGATGCGCCCGATGCTTCTTCTGATTATTTAGAACAAGGCTACGATGAAGACAAAAAAATGAAATATTACAAGGTTTTTTACAATACTGAAAAGTAAAAAAATAGTTATATAAACAAAAAAGCTGAAGTTTTAAAACTTCAGCTTTTTTTATATTTTAAAAAGTAAAACACCTTAAAAAAGAATAAAAACTACTCTTTTTCAGCCATTTTCTTTACATAATCGGTAATAATTACAATCTGCGTAGGACCAACTTTTCCTTCAATAAAATTAGCGTTTTCATGATCTAAAGAAATTCTACGAACCGCAGTTCCTTGTTTAGCCACCATGCTAGAGCCCTTTACTTTTAAATCTTTAATTAAAACAACAGAATCACCCGCTTGTAAAATAGCACCGTTTGCATCTCTGTGAATAATTTTTTCACTTTCCTCTAAATGATCGCCACTTTCTTTAGCAAAACGTAAATCAGCATCTTCTAAATACAACATATCTAGTAAATCTTGCGGCCAACCTTCGTTACGCAATCTTGACAACATTCTCCAAGCAACCACCTTTACGGCTCTAAATTCGCTCCACATGCTGTCATTTAAACAACGCCAATGGCTTGCTACGGTATTTTCAGGATTATCAATTTGGTCAACACAAGTATCACAAGCCAATAAGCTTCCGTCAACACCACCAATTGGCATTGGTTTTACCTCGTAAATTGATAAATTATCTTTTGAAGCACACAGTTCGCATTGCTTTGCACTTCTATCTTCTAACTCTTGTAATAAACTCATTTTTTTTACTATAAATTATGGACTGTAAAAGTACATTATTATTTTATCAGAAATGAATCTAAAATGAATTTAAAATAGGTTACAGATAAATTATTTGAAGCTGTTTCCCGCTTTTCGCACTCGCTTTTTTTGAAGAAAAATCAAAAAAGAGCTCAAACAATTGCTACAATCGGGGCTAGGAATTTGTGCTAATTTCATAGTAGTACATCAGAAGAAATTACCAGTAGTTTATCAAAAAAAAGCTCGTTTATTAAAATATAATTCAACTATTACTAAAATAACAACAAGCTAATAATCAATATATTGATAAAATTTCAAGCTATATTTTTATCAAAAACAAATTAATAAAGTGTTATAAGTAGGTTTTAAAGCCAAATAATTGATAATAAACCAAAAATTTGTTCCAAATCATCCATTTTGCATGATTTAGGACTCTATATATTGATAATACCGATATATTGCAAGTGTAAGAAATCCCCCGAAAAAAACAAAAACCTTGATACGTAAGCATCAAGGTTTTTATATTTAAAAAATAGGTCTTATTTAACTATATTATAAAAACTCATAAATAAAGAAACATCACTTTATTTTATTCAAAATAAATATCAATCAATCCTTTAGGAGTTTCTACTTCAATAACTTTATTAACTCTATCTACTTTCTTAATAAAATCATCAATCATAGGAATAAAAATTTCTCTATCACCATTTTCGATTTCAAAAAGCGGTTGCGCAGCTTTATCATTTATGTAAGCTAAAGTACCTACTTCACCAAAGTTTTTATCAACAATAGTAAAACCGATCACCTCATGATAATAAAACTTGTTCCCTGAAAGTTTTGGCAATAAATTTAAAGGTAAATAAATTCCTGCTCGCATAATGGCATCTGCATCTGCTTCAGTATCTACATCTTCAAATTTTACGCGAAACATAGTACTTCTACTTAAGGTTGATTTTTCAATAAAAAAAGGAACCAGATTATTGCCTAAATCGACAAAAACTGATTCCAAATTTTCGTAAAGATCGGGTTCATCAGTATCTAACTTGATTACTACCTCTCCCTTAAAACTATGTTTTTTAACGATTTTGCCAAGATAAAAGCAATCTTCTTTTTGCATCATCATTATAGTACAGTTTTTTTATTCTTCGCTATCTGCGTTTTCAGCAACAACTTCTTCAGTATCTGCAACTACCTCAACAACAGGAGTGTTTGCAGCGATACGAGCAGCATTTACTGCTTTTTCAGCTTCTAAAGCTTTCGCTTTAACATCAGCATCAGCTTTTGCTAAACCATCAACTTTACTAGCAACGATACCAGTTTTTTCTTCTAACCAAGCTGCAAATTTAGCATCTGCTTGTTCTTGTGTTAAAGCACCTTTTTTAACTCCACCAGCTAAATGCTTTTTTAATAAAACTCCTTTATCAGATAAAATAGTTCTAGCAGTATCAGTTGGTTGTGCTCCTTTTTCTAACCATGATACAGCTACATCAACGTTTAAGTCAGTAGTTGCAGGATTAGTGTTAGGGTTATAAGTTCCAATTTTTTCTAAGAAACGTCCATCTCTTTTAGCTCTTGAATCAGCAGCTACTACCCAGTAAAAAGGTTTTCCTTTCTTTCCGTGTCTTTGTAATCTAATTTTTACAGGCATAATTTTAATTTTTAAGGTTCTCGACCTTTAGTATTAATAAATCTTATCATCTCGTGATAAGCGGCTGCAAAGGTATCATTATTTTTTTACTAAAAAATAAAAATTTAACTTTATTGCAACAAAAAAGAGCCTGAAAAACAAGCTCTTAAGAAAATAAGTAACGGTTAAATATTATAAAACTCTAACATCAACAGCGTTTAAACCTTTTTTTCCTTCTTTAAGATCAAACTCTACAGTATCACCTTCTCTAACCTCATCGATTAAACCTGATACGTGTACAAAATATTCTGTGTTTGATCCTGACTCAGTAACAAATCCAAAACCTTTAGATTCGTTAAAGAACTTAATTGTTCCTTCTTTCATTGTAAAAAATATTATATTAAATATGAAACAAATATACCTTTAATAATTTACTATAAATTGATTTTTCTATCAAAAAAAAAAAAAATAACACCTACATAACAATTAATTATCAATTAGTTATCAATTAGTTATCGGTTTAACTCCTTTGGTAAAATAGTTTGTATCGTAAAAGCAGGTTAATAACTTGTGTGGTAAACACCGCAAATTCTTTGTATTTTTACATTTTACTTTTATCTAAACACCTCACACCACTCTCGATGTATTTAATTTTTGATACTGAAACTACCGGATTACCTAAAAACTGGAAAGCACCTTTTACAGATACTGACAATTGGCCAAGAGCAACCCAAATTGCCTGGCAATTGCATGATGAATTAGGAAATTTAATTGAACATCATGATTTCCTTATCAAACCTGAAGGATTTAATATTCCTTATGATGCGGAGCAAATTCATGGTATTTCTACTGATTTAGCCCAAGAACAAGGAATTGAACTTCCTGAAGGTTTGGCTTTATTTAACGAAGCTTTAAGTAAAACCAAATTTGTAGTAGGTCAAAATGTTGGTTTTGATTTAAATATTATGGGTTGTGAGTTTCATCGTTTAGGTGTTGACACTATTTTAAACGACCTCCCTATTTTAGATACTTGTACGGAGCAAACCGCTAAAATGTGTCAAATTCCTGGTGGTCGTGGCGGTAAATTTAAATTGCCTACGCTAACAGAATTACATAAACATTTATTTGGTTTTGGTTTTGGTGATGCTCACAACGCAACTGCCGATGTAGAAGCAACAACAAGATGTTTTTTAGAATTGATTCGTTTGCGTCAATTTACCAAAGAACAATTAGATGTTTCTGATGATTTCTTTGATAATTTCAACAACACAAACCCTACTCCTATTCAAGTAATAGGATTAAATCACTTAAATCTTAAAAAAGAAAGTGAAAAAATTCGTGCAAGAATTGAAAAAGCAAAAGGTGTTACAAAAACCATCAGTACTAATGAAGGTTTAGCAAAATTAGAAAACGCCACCTTTGCACACTTACACAATCATACACAATATTCTGTTTTACAATCAACTATTCAAATAGGAAATATTGTAAAAGCTGCTGCAAAAGACAACATGTCGGCAGTCGCAATGACCGATACTGGTAATATGATGGCGGCTTTTCATTTTGTACAAGCAGTTTTAAATCATAATAAGTCCGTAGAAACAGCAAATATTGAAGCTATTGAAAAAGGAGAAACACCAACTCAAAAACCTTTAAAACCTATTGTTGGTTGTGAATTTAATATTTGTAACGATCACACGAATAAAAGCCAAAAAGACAATGGTTATCAAGTTGTTTTATTAGCTAAAAATAAAAAAGGATATCACAATTTAGCAAAAATGTCTTCTATCGCTTTTGTTGATGGATTTTATTATATCCCCAGAATCGATAGAAAAGTAGTTGAAAAATATAAAGAAGACATCATTGTGCTTACAGGTAGTATATATGGTGAAGTTCCTAGTAAAATATTAAATGTCGGTGAAGCCCAAGCCGAAGAAGCATTACTCTGGTGGAAAACACAATTTGGCGATGATTTATACATCGAATTAATGCGTCACAATCAAGACGATGAAAGAGTTGTTAACGAAACACTTTTAAAATTCTCGAAAAAACACAATCTAAAAACTGTTGCCTCTAACAATACTTTTTATTTAGATAAAAAAGATGCCAATGCGCATGATATTTTATTGTGTGTAAAAGATGGCGAAAAACAAGCAACACCAAAAGGACGAGGACGAGGATATCGCTACGGTTTACCGAACGATGAATATTACTTTAAGTCATCCGAAGAAATGAAAAAATTGTTTGCAGATCTTCCTGAAGCAATTATAAATATTCAAGAAATTGTTGATAAAATAACGCCCTACACCCTAGCTCGTGACGTTTTATTACCTGCCTTTGATATTCCTGATGAATTTAAAGATGAAAAAGATAATGAAGACAAAGGAAAACGTGGTGAAAATAATTTTTTACGTCATTTAACCTATGTTGGTGCAAAAAAACGATACGGAGAAATTACAGAAAGTATTCGTGAACGTTTAGATTTTGAGTTGGAAGTAATTGAAAAAACAGGATATCCAGGATACTTTTTAATTGTTGAAGATTTTATTCGAGAAGCAAGAAATATGGATGTTGCCGTTGGTCCTGGGCGTGGTTCGGCAGCAGGTTCGGTAGTTGCATATTGTTTGTGGATTACAAATATTGACCCAATTAAATACGATTTACTTTTTGAGCGTTTCTTAAATCCTGAACGTGTATCAATGCCCGATATTGATATTGATTTTGATGACGAAGGGCGTGGTAGAGTAATGGATTATGTAATTAATAAATATGGTGCAAATCAGGTAGCACAAATTATTACTTACGGAACAATGGCGGCAAAATCTTCTATTAGAGATACCGCTCGTGTTTTAGATTTACCGCTTTTTGAAGCAGATAGAATTGCTAAGTTAATTCCGGGAATGAAGCTAAAGAAAATATTTTCTTTGGATGATAAACAACTAAGCGAAAAACTTAGAACCGAAGAAATTGAATTGGTAAACGAACTTAAAAGACTTTCTAACGGTTCAGATTTAATGGCGGAAACCATTAATAAAGCTCGGATTTTAGAAGGTTCTGTTCGAAATACAGGAATCCATGCCTGTGGTGTTATTATTACGCCTGACGATATTACAAAATTCGTACCTGTTGCCTTGGCAAAAGATTCTGATATGTACGTAACTCAGTTTGATAACTCGGTTGTAGAAGATGCCGGTTTATTAAAAATGGATTTCTTGGGATTAAAAACGCTAACCTTAATTAAGGATACCGTTAAAATTGTAAAAGCACGTCACGATGTACTTTTAGATCCTGAAACTTTTCCTTTAGATGATGTAAAAACCTACGAACTTTTCCAAAGAGGAGAAACAGTTGGTATTTTTCAATATGAATCTCCAGGAATGCAAAAACATATGCGCTCATTAAAGCCTACTGTTTTTGAAGATTTAATTGCCATGAATGCATTATATCGACCAGGACCGATGGAATATATTCCTTCTTTTATCCGAAGAAAACACGGAGATGAAGAAATTGAATATGATTTACCAGCCATGGAAGAATATTTATCTGAAACCTACGGAATTACGGTTTATCAGGAACAGGTAATGTTATTGTCGCAAAAATTAGCCGATTTTACAAAAGGTGAAGCCGATGTTTTGCGTAAAGCAATGGGTAAAAAACAAATCGCAGTCTTAGATAAAATGAAGCCTAAGTTTGTGAAACAATCCATAGCAAACGGGCATGATGCTAAAAAATTAGAAAAAATTTGGACGGATTGGGAAGCCTTCGCATCCTATGCATTTAACAAATCTCACTCTACGTGTTATGCTTGGATTGCCTATCAAACAGCCTATTTAAAAGCCCATTATCCTGCCGAATATATGGCAGCAGTGCTTTCAAATAATATGAATGATATTAAATCAGTTTCCTTTTTTATGGAGGAATGTAAACGTGCAGGAATTACTGTTTTAGGACCCGATGTAAATGAATCATTTTCTAAATTTTCAGTAAATAAAGAAGGTGCTATTCGTTTCGGAATGGCAGCTATTAAAGGTGTTGGAGGGCTTGCGGTAAAAGCAATTATTAACGAACGAGAAGAAAATGGTACTTTTAATTCTGTTTTTGATGTTGCAAAACGGGTAGATTTACGTGTAGCAAATAAAAAAGCATTTGAAGGTTTAATTTTAGCTGGTGGTTTCGATTCTTTTGGAACTGCACACAGAGCGCAATATTTTGTAGAAGATGAAAAAAATCAAAAATTTATAGAGAAAATATTACGTTTTGGAAATAAGCATCAAGAAAATTTAAATTCGGCACAGGTATCATTATTTGGAGGTGGTTCTGAGGAAGAAATGCCCGAACCGATTATTCCACTTTGTGATACTTGGGGTACTATGGAATTGTTAGGAAGAGAAAAAGAAGTCGTTGGTATTTATATTTCTGCGCATCCGCTAGATGATTTTAAAAATGAAATGAAGTTTTGTAACGCCAAGCTTTCTTACTACAATGATTTGCCTAAATATGAAGGAATGGCATTGACTTTTGGTGGAATTGTTACTGATGTACAACATCGAATTTCGAAAGCAGGAAAAGGATGGGCAACATTTTTTATTGAAGATTATACTGAAAATTATGAATTCAGAATTTTTGGAGAAGAATATTTAAAATTCAAACACTTTTTAGATATTAATTCATTTTTATTTGTAAAGACGATGGTAAAACCAGGTTGGACAAATAGAGAAGGCATAAAAGGAGAACCACGAATTAGCTTTACTGATTTTTCTATTTTACACGATATTATGGACAAACTCTGTAAAAAAGTAACCATAAGGATGCCTTTAAAAGAAGTGACTGAAAACCGAATTAAAAATTTACAGCATTTATGTACCACCAATAAAGGTTCTCAGAACCTGCACTTTACTATTTGGGATGAAGAAGAAAAAATAAAATTAGAGGTACCTAGTAGAAATACGAAAGTTAAAATAACCAACGAGTTTTTAAACACTTTAGACAATCAACATATTAATTATAAATTGAATTAAAAAATGCTGCCAACTTATAACAATAGTACTGATTTGCTCGTAAATATAACTAAAAATAATCTTTATAGTAAGCTGATTATACAGCTTACTAAAGATTTTAGTTTGGCAAATTCTACTTTTGAAATATCAGCAAACACTACGCCTGATGCTTTAACGAAAACACTAAATAACACCCTAAAAAACTTAATTTTAACCGATTCAAAAACCTTTCAAAGTCTTTTATATATTGTTGATGTTCCTGAAAATATGCTTTATAAAATTGACACTTCAAATATTGATAACTATACCGAAACTGTTGTTTTTTTAATCTTAAAAAGAGTTTGGAAAAAAGTCTGGTTTAGCGCCAATTATTCCCGTTAATTAGATTTTTATTATTTAATCTTCTTTAATTATTGATGGAAAAATCATCGGGGCAATTTTTTTAACAGGGCTGTATAAAATAGATTCTGCTAAGTTTTCTTTGGTTACAAAAGGAATGGTATCGTTCATTTTTCCGAAGAAAATAAAAGCGACACTTAGTATTAATCCAATTTTTAAAGCACCAAAAACACCGCCCAATATTTTATTTAAAATTCCTAAAGAAGCAAAATCAGCAACTTTAGTTAGTACTTTTCCTAATAAAGATATTACGATAATAATAACAATAAATGTTCCTGCAAAAGCGGTTAAAGAAATGTATTTTTCATCCCAAGAAACACTGCTTGCTAACCAATCTGAAATAAAATAAGAAAAATGCATCGCGCCATAAACCCCTGCAATTAAAGCGACCAAAGAGGCTACCTCAACAAATAATCCTTTGAGAATTCCTCGTACAAAACCAAAAATTAAAAGAACAGCTATTATAATATCAAAAATATTCATAAGTATAAAAATAAGGGTTATAAAATATCGTTTAAAAAATAGCATCTCAATTAAAATGTTATGCCTTTAAATTGTACACCAAATATACATAACTCAGTTGTATCTTTGTCTATTCAAAAAACACAGATGTCAAAAGAAGTTAACTTAAAAGAAAAATGGGATTTTCTGATAAAAAATTTATCAGAACAATTTGCCGATGGTGATACCTTAAATGTCGATGCTGTTATCTATTTAATTGGGGTGCAAGAGCTTGGACAAGGACAACGACCGTTTAAAAAAGATGAAAAGGTAAACTTAATGCACATTGCTATTTGTAAACTTTTAGAACCTTACGGATATTATGAATTTGATTTCTTTGATCCTGACGGTTGGCCACACTATAAAACCATCACCGAATTACCGAGTTTAAAACCAGGAGAACAGGCTGTTTTAATAAAGGAAGCTATTATTCATTATTTTGAACTAGTAGACTTTTTTAAATAAAAACACTGTTAAATGTTTATTTAAAAGCACAAATAGCACTATTATTTTAATAAAATGATAAAAAAATAAAAGTGGTACACTTCTTGGAAAGAAGTTCGTAAATGACTAGTTTTAAATATTAATTCAACTCTTATAAAATATACTAATGAAAAAATTACTGTCGCTATTAATACTTGCTACTTCAATAGTTAGCGCCCAATATACAATTAAAGGAACAATGACGCCTCCTGAAAAAAGTGACTGGGTTTACCTGCATAAATTACAAGGAGCTAAGCCTAAATTTATCAGCAATACAACTATAAAATCGAATACCATTGTTGTTGGTGGAGAAAAGCAAACCTTAGGTAAATTTGAATTTACTCTGCCTGAAGATGCACCTGTTGGAGCATACAGAGCTACCTACCGAAATAAAGGTGCCGGGTTTGTAGATTTCTATTTCAACAAAGAAAATATTGAATTTATATTCAATCCTAAATACCCTGGGCAATCTGTTGTTTTTACAGCATCTAGAGAAAATAAACTATATACCGAATATTTACAATCTTATGCTTTAATCCAAAATAAAATTGACGAAAATCAAGTTGATTATATTAAAAATGGAAATAAAGACACTAAAAAAGCGTATAAAACTGCTGTAAAAGAATTAGAAAACATGCAAGATATTTATGAAAATAAATCAGACGGTATGTTGGTGCATAATTTTATTGAAGCCTCACAACGTTATAACCCGTCTAGTCCTATTGATAATATGGACGAATATCTTTCTTCTACAGTTAATCATTTTTTCAAATATATTGACTTTAATAATGAAGCCTTATACAACTCTTCTTTTTTAGTAGATCGTATTGCTGATTATGTTTTTTACTTAAATTATTCTGATAATAAAGAATTACAACAAAAATTATTAAAAGAATCGATTACAAAGGTAATGGGCGAACTTTCTGGAGTTCCATTAAAAAAATCAGTAACAGTATTTTTAATTACTTCTTTAGCTGAAAAACGCAACGGTCCAATAGTAGATTGGATGTTTGAAAACTACTATGACGAATTACCAGAAGAAGAAATTGATCCTGTCTTTAGAAAAGAAACCTTACAGTTTTTAAATGCTACCGTTGGTAGAATAGCACCTGATTTTTCATGGGAAGAAGCAGGTAAAGAACTTAAATTATCAACCTTAGCTGATGGTGAAAAATATTTATTAATTTTTTGGAGTACCTCTTGCCCACACTGTACTAGAGACATTCCTGAATTACATACCGAAATGCAAAAATACAATGAAGTATCGGTTGTATCATTTGCTGTTGAAAACTACAAATCAACAGATTGGAATGAATTTCAAAAAAACCTACCTTATTGGCACAATGCTATGGGAACGCATCCTACCTATAAATTTGACAACGAAACCATCGTTAAATACAATTTAACAGGAACGCCTTCTTATTTTGTTTTAGATAAAGACAAAAAAATAATTGCGATACCAAACGACTTAGAAGATGTTAAAAAGTATTTCGCAAAACAATCAGAATAACACATTTATTTTATAAATACGTTGATTAAAATAACAAACCCAACATATAATTGTTGGGTTTGCTGTTTTAAAAATGTAAAAAAGCATCTGTTAAGTGCCGTATATTATACTGTTCTTTATTTTTTACAATAGCAATAATATCAAAGCGTACCTCGAGGTCTAAATCTTTTTGATTCACATAATTATTAATCGCAAAAACCAATAATTTTATTTTCTTCGGATTCACAAAACTCTCTGGATTTCCAAAATAAGTACTCGACCGTGTTTTTACCTCAACAACTACTAAAAAGCCGTCTTTTTGAGCAATAACATCTACCTCCGCTTTTTTATATCGATAGTTTTTTTCAAGGATTTTATAACCGTTTTTTTGTAAATAGTCAATAGCTAATTGCTCTCCTTTTTCGCCAAGTTCGTTATGCTCTGCCATTATTCGAATTTTAAGCTTACTATTCTATTTTGAGTAGTTACAGTAACATCTCTTCCCATAATCAAAGCACGATTATCTGGCTCATGACCAGCAGGAAAATTAAACACAACAGGAATCTCTTTAGGAATTACCTCTAAAATTAATTGCTCGATAGAACTTCCCCAAGGTGTTGAATTTTTTTTAACCTTAGTCATATCACCTACAATAACACCGCTTACTTTTGTAAAATAATTGGCGCGTTTTAAGCTTTGCAACATTCTGTCAATTGAATATTTATACTCGCCTATTTCCTCAATAAATAACACTTTATTTTCTGTTGATAGTTGACTTTCCGAGCCTAACATTGATGCTAAAATAGCAATATTCCCGCCGACTAATTCCCCTGAAAACTCCGTATTTATAGTATCCTTTTCAGGAATATTTCTATTATATTTTGATGCTGTAATTTGATATGATAATTTTTCCCCAAACAGTGCTTTTTTAAGCGATGCAATACTTTTTGCAATCACTTCGGGTTTATCTTGCATGCTTGTTCCCATAATTCCGTGAATTGTTTCTACGCCTAAATTATGAATATGATTATGAAAAGCGGTAATATCAGAATAACCAATTACCCATTTAGGATGTTCTTTAAATTTCGAAAAATCTAATTTATCTAAAATTCGAACAGAACCATACCCGCCACGAGCCGACCAAATAGCTTTAATATTCTTATTATCTAAAGCATCTTGAAAATCTTGACAACGCTGCTGATCGGTTCCTGCAAAATGATCAGATTGATTAAACATATGTTTTCCATACACCACTTTTAATCCCCAACTTTGGGCAAGTTTTTTGGCTTTATCAATAATATGTTTTCTGTTTTTTAAAATTCCTGCAGGCGCTAGAATTACAATAGTATCGCCTTTTTGTAAAAATACTGGCGTTTTTAATTTCATAAAATTATTTTGAGCGTTCATTGATTCTGACAACAATATTGACAATAATAGCGATAATAACAATGAAAAAACAAGCTTTTTTTGTTTCGTAAATCTCATAAATAATGATGCTTTAAGTTAATTTACGCTCAAAATAATAAAACGAATAGTATGCAACTAGTTTTTAACTTTTTTTTTACTACATAAATTATTCAATGTTTAAATTACTAATTACTTTTATGCGTGTGGTATTGTATTTTTGACCTTTATAAACACCATTTTCTTGCTTTTTTAATTGATAAACAGCCTGATATGTTCCTTTTTTATAAGGTATAAAATAGAACATTCCATTTTTATCTGTTTTTTTAATAGATGTCCAACCATCGGGGCTATATACTTTTATTTCTTTATCAGCAGCAATTTTCCCATCAATATAAAACCGTGCATATACTTTTTCTTTTACCCGCCAAGTTGCTTTATGACTGTTGTAACTTCCGTAGCCATTTTTAGCAGGAAAAGGAACAATATCATATTTCATCATCGGCTTTAAATTAGGCGTTCCTTCTTGTTTTACCCGCCATGAAGTAGCTTCAAAAGTGGTACGTAAATAAGCGGCATCTTTTAATAAACCCAAGCCATGTTTGGTATAATCTTTAATACTACCGGTTTCATTAAAGGCTACTATTTGATAAATTCCTGGTGTTTTTGGGGTAAAAGTTCCTGATACCGATACTTCAGAAGGCGTTAAAACCAATGCTTCTTTCTTATCAGAATTAGGCGGTTTTACATAGCCTTTAAATTCTTTAAAAATTTCACCATCGTACCATTTTAAGCCTTTTTCTATAACATTTTCTCTGATTTCACCAAAGTATAAGTTCACTTTAGCCTTATCGCCTACTTTTCCTTTATTTTTTATTTGCATCCAAACACTGTGTGACATGAATATTGGCAATACTATCAAAATTATTAAAAAATTTATTTTTTTCATGATATTTTTTTTTTGAAACCGATACAATTTTTAAAACTATAAAATTGTATCGGTTCATCTTGGGGAATTAAAATCTGTATCGTGTTGTTAAACTAAATTGTGTTGGGTCTATCGGATTTACACTACCATATCGATAGGCAAAAAATGTAAATTCATCTAAAATATTGGTTACTTTTAAATTCACATCAAAGTTTTTTTGCTGATAACCAACACCCGCATTTAACAATGTGTATGCCTTTTGGATATATGGATTATTTCCTTTATAAAAATCGTTTCCAAGGCGTTCACTTGTATATTGACCTCCAAAATTAAGAGAGAAATTTTTTAAAGCACCGCTATTAAATTTATAATTAGACCAAAATCCTAACTGATGTTCTGGAGTTTGCTGTGGTCTAGTTCCTGCTTTAAAAAATCCGCCTTCGCCATATTCGGCATCTATATAAGAATAATTTGCACTTAATGTTAATCCTTCAAAAGGTTTTGCAGAAATATCAAACTCTAAACCTTTATATTTTGTTCCTGAACCGATGGCGTGTCTTTCGGGTCTATTAGGACTTGTTACATAACCATCGCTATTGATGATATAATATGTAGCATTTACATTAAATTTTCCGTCGTAAAAACTATTTTTTGTTCCTAGTTCAAATTGATTTGTGTAAAATGACGGTAAAATATCATCATCATCATTTAACCTGAACCTATTATTAGGATTAAAAGTATTTGTAAAACTTGCAAAAATTGAATTATCTTCTGTAAGTTTATACGTTAAACCGATACTTGGTGTAAAAGCGACATCATCATATTCTTTCAATACAATATCTCCTGGTTTATTATCGCTGTAATCGATTAAATAAACATTTTCTGAACTACCATCAACAACATCCATTCTTACAGATGCTAATACGTTTAAATAATCAGTAATACTTAATAAATTTTGAAACGAAATACCTACACCTGAAAATTTAGTATCGCCTAAATAAGATTTATCCATTGCTACGGCAGCCTTTTGAGTTGTATTTTTATTGAATAAATAAACATCGTCAAAACCTCTTATCGAATTATAGTTTACTGTTTTTTGATTCCTATTATCATAATCAATACTAAAACTACTGCGGTTTTTCATTCCTAAAACAGCATATTTACCTGTTAAATTAATTTGTGCCCCAAAACCGTTTTCAATCCAAGATTGTTTTTCTAAAGTTCTGCTAATTCTAAGATCATTTCCTTCTAAAAAATACTGATTCGAAAAACCACTTCCTGTTCTAATATAATCATAATCAGAAATTGACGTTCCTAAGGCAATGCTTAAATTCCATTGCTCGTCTAATTGAGAATCTAATTTTAAATTAGCATTAAATTGATTTGAATTTCTGTTATTAAAAGGGCTTCCAATAAACCTTTTTCTTAGATCTTTTGTTACTTTAGAATACAAACGTTGCTGTCCTTTTTGCTGCAGATAAACAGGTTTTTTATCCCCCTTAGCATCGGTGGTATATCCTGTGATAATTTTATCTTCAAAAATTGGCAATCCGAAATCAAACGGACGCTTGTCTTTTAAATATTCTAGGTTCAAATCAATGGTAGTATTCTCTGATGCTAAATACCTAAAAGCTCCATAATTAAAATGACGACTGGTTTTTACAGTTTCTCTAAAACTGTTTGCCATATCGGTTGTTGAAACAAATCGGAAGGCTAATTTTTCTGATAATTTAAAATTATAATCTAAGGTTGGCTTGATAAAATCGTAGCTTCCATATCTAAAAGAAATACTTCCTTTATTTTCAAAAAATGGCTTTTTAGTTACATAATTTATGGTTGCTCCTGGCGAAACATATCCAAAATTAATAGCCGCTCCACCTTTTAAAACCTCCACTTTTTCAAATGATTCTAATTCAGGAGTTGCTAAATATTGATTGGTTCCAAAACGAGTTCCATCTCTAAACATAAAACCTAAATAACGCGAACTTAAACCTCTTGCTCCAAAGGTTTCTGAAACTCCTCCGTATCCTTTATTAAATTGAAAAACCCCCGAAACATTGGTCATTACCTCTCCTAAAGTTAAGGCTTGTTGTTGCTCAATTAATGATTTACTTACAACATCAGACGAGTTAGGCATGTCAATCGCTTTTGCCCCTAACCTATTGGTCGATACTTTCGATTTATTTATTTTATCTAAACTACAGTTTACAATAACCTCTTTTAACGCCTCCATTTTAGACGACATTACCAGGCTCACAAAATTATTTTCAGCCGATAAAGTCATGTTTTTTGTAATACTTCCATAGCCTATTTTTGAAATTTTCAAACATATTTTATTCGACTTTATCTTATCTAAAATAAATGCTCCTTTACTGTTAGAATACACCCCTTTATTAATATCAGATAATATGATTGTTACATTTTCAATTGGAGTTCCATTTTTATCTGTGATTTTCCCTTGTATTGTTTTTAAATCTTGAGAAAAAATGACGGATGTTACAAACATCATTAGTAGTAATAGTCCTTTATTATTCATCTTATTTATATGTTTTATTTATAATTTTTTTTAAACGAAGACAAAAATACATTACTATTCTTATTTAGACAAAATAAAAATAACTATTTTAAAAGATATTTTCTGAATTTTAAAAAGCTGTTTAAACTTCCTCTAAAAAAGTTTTGTAACTAAAAAATTAGTAATCGAATATATCAAAGGGAATTTAATTCAGCTTCGCACCCTAATTCCCCCTAATTTTTAGCTTTTTTTTTGATGATTTTTGTCAATTCAAATCATTTTAAAGACTAAAAGAAATTAAAACTGTATCGAAAATTTGAATTCTTTTAGCTTGATGAATTTTATGCTAAAAAGTTCTGGACACCATTTTTTTAAAGGAAAAAAATCACTCGAACGGACAGTTTATTTAATTTTTAAACAGGCTCTAAAAAGCAATTTAATTTTAAGTATTTTTGCCTATCAAAATTGATTCTTAAAATGACTACACCAAAAAGATATACCATTACAGCAGCATTACCTTACACAAACGGTCCTATACATATTGGGCATTTAGCAGGTGTTTATGTTCCTGGAGATATTTACGCACGTTTTTTACGTGGAAAAGCAAAAGATGTTGCTTTTATTTGCGGATCTGATGAGCATGGTGTAGCAATACCAATGCGTGCAAAAAAAGAAGGCGTTACCCCGCAGCATATTATTGATAAATACCACGGAATTATTAAAAAATCATTTGTTGATTTTGGTATTTATTTTGATAATTATTCTCGTACCTCTTCTAAGATTCATCATGAAACAGCTTCTGATTTTTTCATCAAAATGCATAATGATGGCGAATTTATTGAAGAAGTTACTGAGCAATTATACGATGCAGAAGCAAATCAATATTTAGCAGATCGTTTTGTAGTTGGAACTTGCCCAAAATGTGGTAACGAAGAAAGCTACGGAGATCAATGTGAAAAATGTGGAACAAGCCATAACGCAACAGATTTAATCAATCCGAAATCGGCAATTACTGGAAACGTTCCTTCTTTAAAAGAAACAAAACACTGGTTTTTACCTTTAGATAAACATGAAGATTTTTTACGTAAATGGATTTTAGAAGGTCATAAAAGTGACTGGAAACCAAACGTTTTAGGGCAATGTAAATCTTGGATTGATGACGGATTACGCCCAAGAGCGGTAACTCGTGATTTAGACTGGGGAATTCCTGTGCCTGTAAAAGGTGGTGAAGGAAAAGTATTATATGTTTGGTTTGATGCGCCTATCGGATATATTTCATCAACCAAAGAATGGGCTGCTCGTGAGGGTAAAAACTGGGAAGATTATTGGAAAAAAGACGATACTAAATTAGTACATTTTATCGGAAAAGATAATATTGTATTTCACTGTCTTATTTTTCCATCGATGTTAAAAGCGCATGGAGATTATATTTTACCTGAAAATGTACCAGCCAACGAATTTTTAAATTTAGAAGGTAATAAATTATCGACTTCTAAAAACTGGGCGGTTTGGTTACACGAATATTTAGAAGATTTCCCTAATCAGCAAGATGTTTTACGTTATACGTTAACAGCAAATGCTCCTGAAAGTAAAGACAACGATTTTACTTGGAAAGATTTTCAAGCAAAAAATAATAATGAGTTAGTAGCAATTTTCGGAAACTTTATAAACCGTGTAGTTGTTTTAACAAATAAATATTACGACGGGCAGGTACCACCTGCAGGGGAATTATTAGAGATTGATGAAGATACTTTAGCTACTTTAAAAGAGTTTCCTAATGTAATTGCGAAATCAATTGAACGTTACCGTTTTAGAGAAGCTTCTCAAGAATTAATGAATTTAGCGCGTTTAGGAAATAAATATTTAGCTGATGAAGAGCCTTGGAAAATGATTAAGGTTGATGCAGAACGCACCAAAACAATTATGAATGTAGCGTTACAAATTGCTGCTGGATTGGCTATTTTATCAGAACCTTTTTTACCTTTTACATCTACTAAATTAAAAGGAATTTTAAATATTGATACCGCTTTAACTTGGAATGATGTATCAGAAAAAGATATTTTAATTCAAGAAAATCATCAAATTAATGAAGCAGAATTATTGTTTTCTAAAATTGAAGATGTTGAAATTGAAAAACAATTAGCAAAATTAGAAGCTACTAAAAAAGCAAACGAAGCTGAAAACAGAGTTTTAGAGCCTCAAAAAGAAACCATTGAATTTGATGATTTCACAAAAATAGATATCCGTGTAGGAACTATTACAGCAGCGGAAAAAGTAGCAAAAACTAAAAAATTATTAAAACTTACTGTTGATGTTGGACTTGATACTAGAACAATTGTTTCGGGTATTGCTGAAAGCTTTAAACCTGAAGATATTATCGGGCAACAAGTTTCTGTAGTTTGTAATTTAGCACCACGTAAATTAAAAGGAATCGAAAGCCAAGGAATGATTTTAATGATTGATACTCCTGATGGTAAATTAGCCTTTGCACAACCTTCTGAAAAGGTAACAAACGGAGAGTTTATTTCTTAAATAAAAATAACATTTTACTATATTTGAAACCTCGCAATAATTTGCGAGGTTTTTTTTGTTCTATTAAGTTATTTCGTTTTTTTCGTTAAAATACACTTTATACTCTTTTATTAAAAGTCTTTTTATTAAATTTACCTAAATAATAACGAAAAAATCAAAATTATGCTTATCCGATTTACCGTAAGTAACTTTATGTCTTTTAAAGAAGAAACGGAATTCAATATGCTAACAGGAAAAGGAAATGGTTATATGAAGCATGAAAATCATGTACATAAATCAGCTTCTGGTGTAAATATTTTAAAAACAGCCGCTTTATACGGTGCTAATGCTTCAGGTAAAAGTAATTTAATAAAAGCTATTGAATATTTAAAAGATTTAGTTGTTTATACTGAACCTAATGAAAATTTAATTCCAATTAGTAAACGTTTTAGATTAGATAAAGAATACAAAGAACTTCCAACAACTTTTAGAATTGAATGTGTATATAAAGATATTCATTTCGATTATGCCATAGAAATTCACAAAGGAAAAATAACCGAAGAATGGCTATATAAGATAAATTCTATAAAAAAAAATCAAGAAGAATTACTTTTTAATAGAAAGAATAACATCATCAGTTTTGGAACTTATTTTTCGGAAGAAAGTATTTCATACTTTAAAGAATTTTTAAATAACGAATTAAAAAATAACCAAACCGTTTTAAATGCTTCCGATAATAATAGAGTAAAAAACAACAAAATTTTAAACTTAATCAAAGAAGCTTTTTCTGAACTAAATATTATCAGTCCAAATTCCTTTGACTTAAATTATGGAACCTCAATTTTAACTGGAAAAATATCTCATAACTTTGCATCTGAAATTTTAAATAATGCAAAAACAGGTATAGATAAATTAGTTATTAAAGAAATAAATGCGGATACCTTTTTTAGTTATGAAGAAAATGATTTTAAAAATGATTTAATTGAAAAGCTTGAAGAAGGAATAGCTAGTAAAGAAAATATTAACGAAGATAATGTAGCAGTTACTTTTTCTAGAAGAAATCAATACCATTGTTTTAAAAAACATGAAGACAATTATTTTGTTTCATTATTAAAAACAAAACATCATTTATCTGATGAATTATTTGATTTTCATGAAGAATCTGATGGAACAAATAGATTATTTGAATTATCTCCTGCTTTTGATGATTTAATAAATGGTGATAATACTGTTTTTATAATTGATGAACTTGAAAGAAGTATGCATCCAATTCTTGTTAAAGAATTAGTTAAATTATTTTCTACAAAAAACACAAAAAATAATCAATTAATATTTACAACTCACGAAAGTCAATTATTAGACTTTGACCTTTTCAGGCAAGATGAAATTTGGTTTGCTGAGAAAAAAACGAATGAAAGCACTGAGTTTTATCCTTTAAGTAAATTTAAACCTAGAGAAGATAAAAATATTCGAAAAGGATATTTACAAGGTAGGTATGGTGGTATTCCTTTTTTAGGTGATTTTTCTAAACTTGAAACTATTACAGATGAATAGAAAAAAATATTCCTATGAAGATTATAATAAAAATGAACCTACTGAAGATGCTACAAAATTCTTTATAGTATATGAAGGAAAAAGTAAAGAGCCTAACTATTTTGAAGCTTTTAACGAAAAAATAATCGATAAAAAGAAGGCTTTTGTTTGTCATGTTTTAGAAGAAGATACAGGTATAGCAGGGAATACTCCTTTAAAGATAAAAGAGAGAGTTGAATCGTTTATTGATAATCCTCCTGTAAATATTTCTGTAACCCCTGCTTCAGATGATAAGTTTCGTTTTGTATTCGATCGTGACAAGCACCCGATTGAACAAATTGATGAACTAATTGAATTTTCGAATCAACTTGAAAATTCTGGCGTTTATATCAGTAATTATTGTTTTGAAGTTTGGTTATGGGCTCATATTGACGATTTATCTAAAATTACTTCCACCAAATCTAGCGAGATAAAGAAGGAATTTGGAAACCTTCAAAAGTTGAAATATCCTCACGAATTTATTGATATTGATTTGATAAAAGAAGCAATTGAAAGATGTAAAAATTCAGATTTTAATAAAGAAGAGCTAATACCTGATAAAAAAAACAGTAAAGTTTATTTATTGATTGAAGAATTATTAAAATATTCTTAAATCATTTTGACTTAAAAAATAATATTAATTATCTCTATTATCAATAAAATGCAACTCATAAACTACATAATTTCTCGCTGTCAAATTTCTTTAAAATCGATTCAAAGTACTATTGAATTATTAAATGAAGATTGTACCATTCCTTTTATTGCTCGTTACAGAAAAGAAAAAACTGGTAATTTAGATGAAGTTGAAATCGGTTTAATAGTCGAATTAAAAGAGCAATTTGAAATCCTTGAAAAGAGAAAAAAAACAATCATCAAAGCCATTAAAGAACAAGATGCTTTAACCGATGAACTAAAAAATAAGATTGATAAAACAGAAAATATTACTGATTTAGAAGATATGTATCTTCCTTATAAAAAGAAACGAAAAACAAAAGCCGAAACTGCTCGTAAAAACGGATTAGAACCTTTGGCAAAAATGATACTAAGTCAGCGTATAAATGACTTAGAATTTACAGCATCAAAATATAAAAACAACGAAGTTTCATCCGAAGAAAAAGCCTTAGAAGGCGCACGACATATTATTTCTGAATGGATAAATGAACGCACCGATGTTCGAAATAATATTCGTAAAGAATTAGCACGTTTTTCTGTTATCAATACTAAAGTTGTAAAAACAAAAAAAGAAGAAGAAAACGCTCAAAAATTTAAAGATTATTTTGACTGGAATGAAAGTTTTAATAGAATTCCTTCTCATCGGTTTTTAGCAATTCTTCGTGCCGAAAAAGAAGGTTTTATCAGAATAAAAATTGACATAGATAACGAAAGAGCAATTCAGAAAATAGAAAATAGTGTTATTCGTTCTCAAAATAATTGTAGTCAACAAATTGAAATCGCTATTGCCGATGCTTATAAACGTTTATTATTACCCGCTTTAACAAATGAAGCAATGGTAATTGCTAAAGAAAAAGCAGATGAAAGTGCGATAACAGTATTTACAAAAAACTTACAACAACTTTTATTAAGTGCTCCGTTAGGCGAAAAGCGAATTTTGGCAATTGACCCTGGTTTTCGCTCGGGTTGTAAAGTGGTTTGCTTAAATAAACAAGGCGATTTATTACAAAACGATACTATTTATCCACATGCACCACAACATAAATCTGACGAAGCAATACAAAAAATAAGTGCTTTAGCTAAAAAACATAACATTGAAGCCATTGCAATTGGTAACGGAACTGCATCAAGAGAAACGGAACAGTTTATCAAAAAAATAGCTTTTAAAAATAATATTTCGGTTTTTGTTATTAGTGAAGCTGGAGCGTCTATTTATTCGGCTTCAAAAATTGCTAGAGATGAATTTCCTGATTATGATATTACCGTTCGTGGTGCAATTTCTATTGGTCGAAGATTGGCTGATCCGCTTGCGGAATTGGTTAAAATTGACGCAAAATCGATTGGCGTTGGGCAATATCAACATGATGTAGAACAAGGAAAACTAAAAAAATCATTAGATATCGTTGTTGAACATTGTGTAAATAAAGTGGGCGTAAATATAAATACTGCTAGTGTTTCGTTGTTAAGTGCTGTTTCGGGAATTGGTGCAAAACTAGCCGAAAATATTGTAAATTATCGAAATGAAAATGGCGCTTTTAAAAACAGAACTGCCATTAAAAAAGTTCCTCGTTTAGGCGGAAAAGCTTTTGAACAATCCGCAGGTTTTTTACGTATTAAAAATGGCGATAATCCTTTAGATAATTCGGCTGTTCATCCAGAATGTTATTCGTTAGTTAAACAAATGGCTAAAGATTCTGGCAATAAAATCATCGATTTAATAGGAAATAACTCGGTTTTAAAACAATTGAAATTACAGCAATATATTACCGATTCTTACGGATTACCAACCCTTCAGGATATTGTAAAAGAATTAGAAAAACCTGGATTAGATCCTCGAGAAAAAGCAAAAGAATTTAGTTTTAACGAACATGTTAAAACAATTGATGATTTAAAAACAGCAATGATTCTTCCAGGAATTATCAACAATATTACAAATTTTGGTTGTTTTGTCGATATCGGAATTAAAGAAAGTGGTTTAGTTCATGTTTCTAATCTTTCAAATACTTTTGTGAAAGATATTAATGAACATGTTACTTTAAATCAGCATGTACAAGTAAAGGTTTTAGAGGTCGATGTAACAAGAAAACGCATTCAACTTTCTATGAATTTCTAATATTTTTTAAAAGATAAAATAAATAATTATTAGAAGCAATTTCCCGCTTTCCGCACTCGCTTTTTTTTGAAGAAAAATCAAAAAAAGAGCTCAAACAAATGCTACAATCGGGGCTAGGAATTTGTACACATTTTTTAATTATTAGATAATTTAAAATCATAAGTTATCAAATAAAAATACCACAGAAAAAGAAGAAACTGCATCTGTCAACGCGAATTTAGTTCAGCATAACGTTTATTTAATCTTCTCGAAATAACAAAACAGACCTCGCAGGTTTTAAAAGCTGTGAGGTCTAATTCTAAATATTTTACTTAACTGCATTTGAAGAACCTAATAATTCGGTTGCTTCTAAAACAATCATATAAGCTTCTGGATCGTGCTTTTCAACCAAATTTTTAAGGGTCATAATCCTATTTTTATTGATTGATAAAAAAATGATGTTTCGCTGATTGCTTTGAGACAAATTATTTCCTTGTATCAATGTTCCTGAAACCCCCATTTTATATGCAATTATCTTTTTAAGTGCTTCTAAATCTTCCGAAGCAATATGTACAATTTTATTTTGCTTACGTCCTGTAACTACTAAATCTATAAATTTACTTGCTACAAAAATACTTAGCATCGCCCACAAAGCAAGTTCTAAATCTTTAAAAACAAGAGCTGATAAAAGAACGATTAAAATATCTAAAGTTAAAATTACTGTTCCTGGTTTAAAATCGTATTTATCTTTTAAAATACGTGCTATAATAGCACCTCCACCTGCCGATGCATCTCCTTTAAAAATAACTCCAATTCCTAAGCCTACACAAACACCACCATAAATAGTCGATAACAATGTATTGTCGCTTAATGCAGGAAATTTAAAAACCTCTCTAAATAAATCAATATATAAAGCCAAGGAAACAATAGAGATCATGGTTCTAAAAGCAAAACGTTTTCCGATGTATTTTACACTTATTAATAATAGAGGAGCGTTTGTAATTAACAACAACATCCCTATCGGGATATTGGAAATATAATTCAATACAATCGATAAACCTGAAGTACCCCCTGTTGCAATTTTATTTGGTGCTAAAAACCCAACAACACCAATCGCTAAAATTAAACTACCACTGAGTATAAAAAAATAATTTTTTAACTCATTTTTTAATTTTATAATATTCATTTTTTATTATTTTATTTTTTTAGGGGGCAAAAATACCTCTAATATTAAAAAGTAAGAGTGTTTTTAATGTTATTTATTTGAGTAAAATTAACCGCAAATTAAGTTTAACGCACCGTTTATTTACATTTAGTGGTTTTATGTAAATAATCATGTTTTAGTTCTATTTTAAAATACAGCTAACTTTTAGCCAAATAATTAGGCTATTGTTTAGCTCCCAACATTAAAAATTCAGTTACCGTTATTTCAGTTACATATCGTTTTTCACCTTCCGAAGTTTCATAAAAACGATAGGTTAATTTACCTTCAACCATTACTTCTTTGCCTTTTTTTAGGTATTTTTCAATAAGCTCAGTAATTTTACCCCAGGCTATTAAATTATGCCATTGTGTATCTGTTACTTTTTCACCAGCAGAATTTTTATAGGTTTCGTTAGTTGCTAATGAAAATTTAGCTAACTTTTTACCACTTTCTAATGTAATTATTTCTGGATCATTTCCTAAATTTCCTACTAACTGTACTTTGTTTTTTAATGCGTTCATCGTGTTTGTTTTTATAGTTAAATAATTTTAAATTGCCTTTCAAATAAATTGACACTGCAAAGATGAAACAGTATTGAACCTCTAATCGGTTAGTAATCGTTTGTTTTCGTTTGTAAATGAATGTAAACGTTTAATTGTTTTTTAATTATTTGTATTTTATCAGAAAGTTGGCTACAATTCCCCCTTTTTTCGGGAAAGAAAATAATTACTTTATGCTAACGTTTAGTTAGAATATAAGAGTAACGATGGGAATATTAAACTAAAAAGGAAATACTGAACAACGAAACATTATAATTTTTTTTAAGCAATGGAATGATAAACCTTTTTACAATTAATATTTGAATATTTGAAAAAACAAGAATTTGCAGTTGCATACTTAATATAAAAAAGAATTATGTCATATCTTTTGATAGTATTTTATTTTCTAATACTTTTAATACAATTAGTACTACATAAATATAAAGGAAATAAAATGACAAATGGGTTCATATTGTTTTTAAGTTTATTGTTTTATTTTGTGTTTTTCCAAATTATTTTCGAAATGAACAAACCCGAACCTATCGCAGATTCTGAAGGAAGAATTAGATATCCAAGGAATTGTTTGTTGCCTACACCTATGGTTGCCATTATTTTTTGTTTTCCTGGGTGGTTTACCTCAATATTAACATATGTAGGCTGGATTATTTATACAAAGTACAATCAGAAACTAAAGAATAGTTGACATACAAATAACTTTTATGAATATAAATTAGTGTTTTAGAGTAAATTAATGCCGAAAAACGAAGGCTAAAAACAAAATACTGATAGCCAGCACAGTATAAGATTAATTGCTGATTTTAGCCAATTTACGAAAGTCCTTGCAGACTTTCTATCCGTGATTTATTTACTAACTTTAGTGCTTAAAACACGCAACTAATCTTATATATAAACGCTATAACTAATGTAAAATGAATATAAAAATAGTTTTTACTTTAATTTTATTTAATTGTTTAAGAAATCTTTCTGCTCAAGAGAAAGTAGTTGCTGTTTCTGGAAAATTTATGGAGCAAAACAGCACTTTATATATTAGTAAAGAAGTTCAAAGAGCATTATTTATAAAGACAAAAGGACATCTTATTTTGCCTGAATATGGGTTTATTTTAATGCTTACAGAAGAAGATGCAATAAAATACGAGAGAAAACATTTAGTAATAATTCCCTCAAAACATGGGTATGAATTTAATGATAGTAAAGGTAAAATTCTTAATCTAAAAGTATGCCAACTCACTCCTGATAATCCGTTTGTTTACTACATTAAAAATGATATAATTTCAAGTGATATAAACAAGGAGTTTTTTAAAATATCAACAATCAAAGATACCGTTGAATACAGGCAGGTAAAAGGCAATCAGCATAAACTAACCTACACCAAAGAATGGATTGAAAATATTGATAACCCAAAAGAAGTCGTCATTAAAACTAGCTCTAGAAATTGTGGGATAACTGGTAAATATCTAAGAGAATTTGAATCAAAATCTGTTTTTTATAAAAAATCAATTTCCCATTTAGCAAAGCAACAATTACATTATGTCGCAAATTTATTTAGGGAAATCGATAGAGATAATTGGACTAAAAAACAGTGGCAAGAATGGTTTAAAAACACCATAAATACCGAACCTAAAACACTGAAAGACTGCAACTCAAAAAACTGGAGTAAACCTTCATATTTCAATAACAATTTTAGAGATCCAGCAAAATTTAATATTAATTCAAGTAATAATCAAATTTTACGAATAGAAGTAAATCCTAACTATAAAAGCTATCAAAACAAACAAATTTTAGCTTTTGACCTTGAGCAAGGAAAAGATTTTAAAAGAAAGTTTAATCCCAAAAATATTCCTAATGGCATTAAAGCAATTGAAAGTAATAATGATCACTTATATTTAATAAATAAGTATTTCAAATGGTTTCATTATAAACTAAACACAGAAACTGATAACTATGATTTGGTTTCTAAAAAGGATATTCTTCCTCCTAAATTTACTAAAAACAAAAAAAGACCTCCTATTGATCAAACTTATACAAATCTTACTAATATGTTTTTTACGTTTCAAACAGAAGATACAAAAGAAATTTACATCGTAAGTCTAAAGACTAAAAACGGAGAAACCACAGCTATAAAAAGTATTACCGAGCTTACAAAAAGAGTTGATATTAAATATGATAAAAAAAACAGTTCAATTGCTAGATTAAACTACGGAAGTAATACTAGTAAATATTTTATTACCGCCTTTGGAAGTCATACTAATTATTATATTATAAAAATGAATAGCGATTTAAATAATATAAGTCTAAGTAAAGTTTCATCTAAAATTCAAGATAAATTTACGGCTATTCAATCTTCTAATTTAATTCAGTTTATTAACCAAGATGACGACTATTATAATAGTGGTAAAAATCCAAAAATTAATATATGGACATACAGTCTTGATTTAAAAAAAGTAAACGAAAAATTTATCCCAGTAAATCACCATTACAATAAATATTCTTCAATCATAGTCAAAAATAAAAATGGCTTTGGTATCGTAAGTACTCATAGAACAACTTATTTATACCAAATAACGTATCGAGAATTTGACAATAACAAAAAACTTATTAATGAAAAATGCGTCTATTCAAATTTACCAATAGAAGAAATAGATAGTACTAATAATTTACAATTAGAGTATTTTAAAAAAATTAATAGCAAAATGTATCTTTTTTTTAACGATGGTAAAGCATTACGATTTTCAGAATTTTAAAAGGATATTCTTTTATATAAAAATTATTTTGAGAAGTTCTAATGTTGTAATACTTCTAAGAATACACTATTTTGTAACATCAACTTATAAATATATGAGACCTTATGGAATATAAAAAATGCTTAGAATGTGAAAACAAGGTTATCGGTCGAATTGATAAAAAATTCTGTTCTGATTATTGTAGAAATGCCTATAATAACAAGGTTAATAAACAGAGTAAAAACCTGATTAGAAACACGAATAATCGCTTGCGAAAAAACTATAAAACACTAAGCGAACTAAATATTTCAGGGAAAACAAAAGTGAGCAGGCGCACATTATTTGACAAAGGATTTGACTTTAAATTTATTACATCAATATATACTACAAAAACAGGAAACACCTATTTTTATGTATATGACCAAGGTTATTTAATACTCGAAAATGAACTTTATTTATTAGTTAAACAAGATTAAAAAAAGCGTTTTACCACTAAAGTAAAACGCTTTTTTAACACTATTATTAAAAAACTATGCTATTTGAGATACACGCAAGGTGTTTACCATTCCTTTTGCTTTTACAGGCATTGACGATAAATTAATCATAAAATCGCCTGGCTTTACAAAACCTTTTGTTTTGGCTATTTCATTGATATCTTCTAAGGTATCATCAGTACTTAAATCTCTATCGTAATAAAAAGCACGAACACCCCATAATAAATTTAATTTACCAAGGATTCTTTTTTCTGATGAAAAAGCTAATACATGTGATTTTGGTCGCCATGCAGAAACCTGAAATGCCGTATAACCACTATTTGTTAAGGTTGTAATTGCTGATGCTTTCATATCGTCTGCCATTAAAGCAGCGTGATGACATACTGATTTTGTAATAAATCTATTAGTACGAATATGTGGTGCTTCTTGTGGTACTTCTATTAGGTTTGAAAACTCGACACTTCCAATAATTTCCGTCATCTTTTTGATCACTTTTAATGGGTGTTTTCCTACAGATGTTTCACCAGAAAGCATTACAGCATCTGCTCCATCCATAATTGAATTTGCAACATCGTTTACCTCTGCTCTTGTTGGAACTGCATTTTCTATCATAGTTTCCATCATTTGGGTAGCAATAATTACAGGAATTCTTGCTTGCTTAGCTCTTCGAACCAACATTTTTTGAATTAATGGAACATCTTGCATTGGCACTTCTACACCTAAATCACCACGCGCTACCATTAATCCATCACAATAAGGAATTAAAGCATCGATGTTTTCAACAGCTTCTGGTTTTTCAATTTTAGCTATTACAGGAACTCTATAAATAGAATTTTGAGCTATTAAATCGCGTAACATTCTTAAATCTTCAGGATTTCTAACAAATGATAACGCAATCCAATCTACTTCTTGTTGTAAAGCAAAAATTGCATCTTTTTTATCTTTTTCTGTTAAGGCCGGTAATGAAATATTCGTATTTGGTAAATTAACTCCTTTTTTTGAACTTAAAACACCACCTACAAGTACTTTGGTAACTACTTCTTTATCTTTATCTGTAGAAACTACTTCAAATAATAATTTTCCATCATCTACTAAAATATGTTCTCCTGCTTTTACATCTTTAGGAAAACGTTGATAGGTCATAAATGCTTTTTCGTTTGTACCAATACATTCTTGGGTTGTAAAAGTAAAAGCAGCACCTTCTTTTAACTCAATATGGTCATTCATAACACCTACGCGTAATTTAGGACCTTGTAAATCGGCTAAAATTGCCAGGTTATAACCTTTCTCTTCGTTAATTTCTCTGATTTCACGAATACGATCTTTTACGTTATCATAATCGGCATGCGAAAAATTAACTCTAAAAACATTCACTCCAGCAGCTGCCATTTCAGCTAAAATTTCTTTTGTATTAATTGCAGGTCCTAGGGTTGCTACAATTTTTGTTTTTTTGTTGTGTGGCATAATTTAAAATATTAAAAAATCTTTCGACTTTAAGGATTCAACCTCTACTTCGTATGAGGTTATAATTTGAGGTATTTTATTTATTTTTTCAAGTGTTTTTACAATGTGTTCAGTATCAAAACCACTTTCTATTTTTAAAAAATAATCTATTCTTTGTTTTTCTGGAACAAGGTATTTAACAACATTATTTTTATTAAAAATAGTTGTTATTCCTGTTTTATCAGTAGGCTTGTAAGTGTTGGCTATTAAAAACCAATCGTAGCCTAATGCTGTATCTTTATATTCATATACAGCGTAAAAAAATGTATCGTGTTTTTCTTTGAAGTCTAAATTATAAACTGCTTTACTAAACTTTGTACCTAAAGTTTTATTTAGTAAATAGGCTAGTTTATATTCATCTAGTACTGTTTGAACACCTATTAATGTATAGTCATTAATAGATAATTCATTAATATTTAATGTATAAGTAACCATAAAACAATTATTTGCTTATGGCTAATTTACTGAATGTATCTAAATATAATGTGAATTTCAAGAAAACCTTTACCTGGTTATGTTAAGATTTTTCCATTTGTGTTTGCATCGCAAAATAAGCTCTTTTTGCGGCAATTTCTTCCGCTTTCTTTTTTGAAGTAGCCCTTCCTTTTCCTGTAACTTTATCGTTAATATGAAGTGTTACGCTAAAGTGTTTTTTAGCTTGGTTTCCTGAATCTTCAAAAGATTCAAATTTATACTTTTTCTTGTTTTTTTGACACCACTCAATAACATATCCCTTGTAACTAGATATTTTGCCTTCTAATCGTTCAATATTAACATAGGGCAATACCACTTCTTTATAAATAAACTCAAGGCAATAATTATAGCCTCTATCTAAATAAATAGCGCCAATTAAAGCTTCAAAAATATTACCATAAAGGTTATTGCTTATATGTTCTGGCGCAATATTACTTTTTACAAAACGGATTAAATTTAAGTCTTTCCCTAAAGTATTCAAATGCTCTCTACTCACAACTTTAGAGCGCATTTGTGTTAAATAACCTTCATCTCCTTCGGGTGCTTTTTTGTATAAATAAGATGCCATTACAGATCCTAAAATTGCATCACCCAAAAACTCTAAACGTTCATAATTAATAGGACGTCCTTTTTTATCTACTAATTTTAAAGACCTGTGTGTAAAGGCTTTTTTATAATGAGAAAGCTTTACTGGCTTAAAATTAAGCAGTTTTTTTAACTCGTAGTAAAAAATTTCATCCTCTTTATTTTGGGGCTTAACTATTCTACGAAGAAAATTCATATATTATTAATCTAATTTTCTAAAAACGACACAAGCGTTATGACCTCCAAAACCAAACGTATTACTCATGGCAACTTTCACGTTTCTTTTTTGAGGTTTATTTAGCGTTAAATTTAATTCAGGATTAATATTTTCATCAACATTAACATGGTTAATTGTTGGTGGGATAATGCCGTGTTCCATTGCTAATATAGCCGCAATAGATTCAATAGCACCAGCTGCACCTAACAAATGCCCTGTCATTGATTTTGTTGAATTAATATTGATATTCTTAGCATGCTCACCAAAAACCTTAGAAATAGCCTTTAATTCGGCTACATCTCCTAATGGCGTAGAAGTACCATGTGTATTAATATGGTCAACATCTTCTGGTTTTAAACCGGCATTTTCTAAACAGTTTTTCATTACAGCAATAACACCAATTCCTTCAGGATGTGGTGCAGTCATGTGGTAAGCGTCTGACGACATACCTCCACCTAAAACTTCTGCGTAAATTTTAGCTCCACGAGCTTTTGCGTGTTCGTACTCTTCTAAAACAATTGCGCCTGCTCCTTCACCTAAAACAAAACCGTCACGTTGGCTATCAAAAGGTTTTGATGCCGATGTTGCGTTTTCATTGTTTGTAGAAAGTGCGTGCATTGCGTTAAAACCTCCAACACCTGCGTATGTAATTGCAGCTTCACTACCACCTGTTACAATAACGTCACAGTGTCCTAATCGGATATAGTTTAAGGCGTCGATCATTGCATTTGCCGATGATGCACAAGCAGATACCGTTGTATAATTAGGTCCCATAAATCCATTTTTAATAGAAATATGCCCTGGTGCGATATCAGCAATCATTTTAGGGATAAAAAATGGATTAAACCTTGGTGTACCGTCTCCAGCACCAAAATTCATCGCCTCGTTTTGAAAGGTTTCTAAACCTCCAATACCAGCTCCCCAAATTACACCTACTCTAAACTTATTAATTTGGTCTAGGTTTAATTTTGAATCGGTAATAGCTTCATCAGAAGCAACCATTGCATATTGGGTAAAGCGATCCATTTTACGGGCATCTTTCCTGTTAATGAAATCTGTTACCGTAAAGTTTTTTAACTCACATGCAAAACGAGTTTTGAACTTGGCAGCATCGAAATACGTTATAGGCGCTGCTCCGCTAACTCCGTTAACTAAGCTATTCCAATATTCTTCTTTATTATTTCCTATTGGCGTTAATGCGCCAAGTCCAGTTACTACAACTCGTTTTAATTGCATATGAATTTTATATAAAATTATTTTTTAGCTTCTTCAATATAGCTAACTGCCTGTCCAACAGTTCCAATGTTTTCTGCTTGATCGTCTGGAATTTGGATATCAAATTCTTTTTCGAATTCCATGATTAATTCAACAGTATCTAATGAATCTGCTCCTAAATCATTTGTGAAGCTTGCTTCGTTAGCTACTTCGTTATCGTCTACTCCTAATTTATCTACGATAATTGCTTTTACTCTTGATGCTATGTCTGACATAATTTGTTTGTTTTTAAATTTAAAGTCGAGGCAAAAATACAAATCTTAGCTATTAATACTAACTTTTGCACAAAAATGTGATGTTTTATATAAAAATAATTCTAAATCTTTTGCTACAAACACCGTCGTTGTTAATAATTATTCTTTTTTTTGTAGTAACAAAATAATCAAATTTAACATGAAACGTATTGTAATTTTTGCTTCAGGTTCGGGTAGTAATGCCGAAAATATTATTAAATACTTTCAAAAAAGTACAACCGCCACCGTTACTCATGTACTATCTAACAATGAACATGCCAAAGTTTTTGACAGGTGTGAACGCCTACGAATTGACGCGTCATTATTTGATAAAGAGAGTTTTACAGAAGATGACACTGTTTTATCTTTTTTACAAGCAGAAGCTGACATAATTGTACTTGCCGGTTTTTTATGGCGTATTCCTGCTAAAATAGTTGCTGCTTTTCCTAATAAAATCATCAATATTCACCCTGCTTTACTGCCAAAATACGGTGGAAAAGGCATGTATGGGAATAATGTTCATAAGGCAGTTAAAGAAAATAAGGAGGCTGAAACAGGTATTACCATTCATTATGTAAATGAAAATTACGATGAAGGGGCTATTATTTTTCAGGCAAAAACAGCTTTAATTCCTTCGGATTCTTCGGATGATATAGCCGCTAAAATTCATATTTTAGAGCAGGATAATTTTCCTCAAGTTATTGAACAGGTCATTGAAAAAATTATTGAAGAAGACTTGAAGAAGTAATATCAAAAAATGGCTAAAAAAAAATATTACGTCGTTTGGAAAGGTCAAAAAACAGGTGTTTTTACTTCCTGGAATGTTTGTAAAAAGCAAATTACCAATTTTCAAGGAGCCCAATACAAGGCTTTTATCGATCAAAAACAAGCCGAAATCGCTTTTACCAAAAGTTACGATGACTATAAAGGAAAAGACACCAAAAAAGTTATTTTATCTGATAAAGAAAAAGCAAGCTACGGAACACCAAATTTAGAAAGTATTTCAGTAGATGCAGCTTGTTCAGGAAACCCCGGTGCAATGGAATACAGGGGTGTTTTAACAAAAAGTAAAAAAGAAATTTTCAGATTAGGTCCTTTTAAAAAAGGCACCAATAATATTGGTGAATTTTTAGCTTTAGTACACGGAATTGCTCTTTTAAAGAATAAAAAAATGGACACCTACCCTATTTATTCTGATTCTAGAACAGCGATGAGTTGGGTTCAAAAAAAACAATGCAGAACCAATATTGTTTTTGACCCTAGCAATAATGATGTGCTAGCTTTAATAAAACGCGCCGAAAAATGGCTCAAAGAAAATACCTATAACAACCCAATATTAAAATGGGAAACCAAGGCTTGGGGCGAAATACCTGCCGATTTTGGTAGGAAATAAAATAACAAAAAAATAACCAAGTACAAATTTGTACTTGGTTATTTCCAATTTATTAACAATAAGAAATTATTGTTAACACACTATAGCTATTGAAAACTATTTAATAGCCATTTTTGTTTCCTCTTTCCAGGTTTGAACACTTGCAATAACATTATTATTGTAGTCAATTTCTTTTAAACCATCTTCTTTCCACATAAACCATTTCCCTACTTTTTTTCCTGCTTCATAATGTGCAATCGTAGTTTTAATGCCTTTTTCATTAAAAGAAATCCAAGTTCCTGTTAATTTTTTATCTTTAAAAAAGCCTTGTTCTTTTACTTGACCATTTTCATGAAAGTAAGTAGCTTTTACTAAATCATTTTCTTTTTCAAACGTTGTTTCTGTACCCTGAGCTTGCAATAATGATATAGATAATATGCAAACAACTAATATAAATTTTTTCATGTATGTTTTTTTTTAAATTAATATTCTCTTTCGATATTACAAATATACAAAAAAATTTACATAAAACAACCATTTACGTAACATTAATTTAACATTGGGATTTTCTAGCACATTATTTAATCCTTAATTTTATTTTATAATCACTATATTCACAGCGTATTAACTATTTTAAACAAAAATAATATGGCAGTTATGAAAGTTATTGAGGTTTTATCTAATTCTGATAAAAGTTGGGAAGAAGCAACAAGAAAAGCAGTAAAACAAGCTTCTAAATCGGTAAAAAATATTAAATCGGTATTTGTACAATCGCAAAGTGCAGTGGTTGATGGCGATGATGTTACCGAATTTAGAGTCAACTTAAAAATTACTTTTGAAGTAAAGTAATTTTATAAATACTTACTATTATAAAAGCGGTTTTGTGAAAGCAAAACTGCTTTTTTTTAGCCAAAAACAAACACCTATAGTCAAAATAGCTTCAAGAAAACACTCGAATTGACAAGAATCATCAAAAAAAAGCTAAAAATTACGGCAAATCAGGATGTGAACCTGAATACAATTGCGCCTCTTTTTTTTAAAGAAGATACAAGCTATTTTGTAAAATAGTTGAAGATTAGTAACAATGCCTAGCCCCGATTGAAGCATTTGTTTGAGCTCTTTTTTATTTTTCTTTTTGAAAAAATAAAAAAAGCGAGTGCGGAAAGCGGGAAATTGCTTCAAAATAAAACAACAAAACAAAACTCTAAATACCTTTATATAGTTCCTATTTTTAGAGTTTTAGTGTCGTTTATTTATTTTTTCATTTAAATAAATTTTACAGATATTTTTAAATTTATACTTTACTTTTACACTCTAATTTAAAAAATCATAAAATGGAACAAAACATCCTAAAATTAAAAGACCTTTTATTTGAATTTGGCCCAAAAGTAATTTCGGCATTAATTCTTTTATTTGTAGGGCTTTGGGTTATTAAAATTGTAACAAAAGCAGTAAATCAATTAATGCTAAAACGTAATTTAGATGCCTCTTTACAGGGTTTTTTAGCTAGTTTAATTGGCTGGGGTTTAAAAATATTTTTATTCGTTACTGTTGCAGGTCAATTAGGGATAGAAACAACCTCTTTTGCAGCAATTATTGCCGCTTTAGGTTTGGCTATTGGTATGGCATTACAAGGTGCTTTATCTAACTTTGCAGGTGGTGCATTAATTATGGTTTTTAAGCCTTTTAAAATTGGTGACTATATTGAAGCGCAAGGTGAACAAGGTACTGTTAAAGAGATTCAAATTTTTACAACCAAGTTAAACACTATTGATAATAGAGAGGTTATTGTTCCTAACGGAATATTATCTAACGGAAATATTGTTAATTATTCTTCGGAAGAAAACAGGCGTGTTGATTTGGTTTTTGGCGTTTCTTATGATGCTGATATCAAACAAACAAAAGAGGTATTGTTAAGTGTTTTAAACAATACTCCTTATGCTTTGAAAAATCCTGAACCTGCTGTTATGGTTAGTGAATTAGCAGATAGTTCTGTTAATTTTACCACAAGAACTTGGGTGAAATCTGCCGATTATTGGACGGCTCATTTTTATATTATTGAAAATATGAAAATAGCATTAGACAAGGCTGGAATTGAAATTCCTTATCCACATGCTGTTGAAATTCAAAAAGAAGCTTAAACTTTCTTTTTTTCAACACCAGCAACAAAATCTTTTAAATAAAAAGGTTCAAAATAAGCGACATCTTCGATGTCGTTTTTTTTGTATTTAGCCTCACTTAATACTGCCATTTGTGTTGCCGACGGAAATTTATCTTCAATAAAAATAGCGTTATCATGCTGTAATATTTCTTTACATTTGGCTGCTCCATCGCCTAAGAAATAAACATTTCCTTGTGCTAATTCTTCTTTAAAAGAGTTTTCATCAATAATTTGAGCTTGAATTTCACGTACATCTTCATATTTTGAGTTGTAAACTGCTGAATATACTTCCATTCTGCGAGCGTCTAACATCGGTACAATTAAACCTTGATCTACAGAAATACTATGTGCTAATGAATTTAATGTTTCAATAGAAATCAACGGTTTATCTATGGCAAAACAAATTCCTTTTGCTGCCGAAACACCAATGCGAAGCCCTGTGTATGAACCTGGTCCTTTACTAACGGCTACGGCATCAATATTAGGAGCTGTTATCTTTGCTTGGGTTAAAAGTTCTTGAATAAATGGATGTAATTTTTCTGCATGAGAGTAATTACCGTCGTTTAATTCTCTAATAGCGATAATTTCGCCATTTTCTGCTAAGCATACCGAACAATTTTTGGTTGCTGTTTCTATATTTAAAATTATTGCCAATTGAAATCTATTTATTTATTACAAATTTTTTGCAAAGATACATTATAAACAAAAAATGGCGTTAGTTTTTACATAACGCCGTTTTTTAGTCTAAAATAATGTGATTATTAATCAACAATAGCTTCTCCAAAATAGAATTTTAAGACTTTTGTTTTAAATACATAATCGTATTTAGAGCGAATCATTACGCCTTGAGCTGTTACCAACTTATTGCGTACTTGATCAAAATCAAATTGTGTTATTGAACCATGTTTATAACCTACTTGTGCATTTTTAAAGGCTTCTTTTTGTGCTTCTAATGATATTTTTGCTACTTCAAATGTTTTTGCTGCTGCTTTGGCTTCTAAAAATGACGTTGTTATTTCTTGTTCTAATTGTAATTGTTTGCTTTGTAAATTAAAAGTACTTTGTTCTTTGTTAATTGCAGCTTTTGCAACCCTATTTTTAGTTTGAAAACGATTGAATAAAGGCACATTTAATGAAAGCCCAATACCATAGCCTAAATTATCTTTTAATTGTTTAAAAAAGTAAGTGTTAGGTTTTTGCCCTGGAAGTAAATCAAAACTATGCCCAAAATTTGTGGCGGCATTTGCTGAGGCTGTTAGTGTTGGTAAATAAGCTCCTTTTGCCATTTCAATACTTAAATCTGCATTTTTAATATTCAATTTAGCATTGGCTATTTCAGGTCTGTTTGTAAGCGCTTTGCTGTAAACACTTTGTGCCGAATCATACAATAAAGCAGCAGATGGTGCATCAATTTTTATAGCTGCTACATCAAAATTAGGGCTAGAAACTTGCAATACTTGCTTTAAATTTAACAAGGCTAAGTTTAAGGTGTTTTCTTGTAGTACTAAATTTTGTTGGTCATTAGCAGCAGTTGCTTTTGCATTTAATAAATCACTTTTTGGTATTGCACCTGCATCAAATTTTATAGTTGCTTGTGCTGTTTGGTTTTTACTTATTTCAGACTGTACCTTAGCGACCTTTAAATTTTCTTTTGCAAACAGTACATTTAAATAGTAATTTACAACGTTTAAAGAAATATCATTGGTTATTTTGGCTACCTCTAATTTACGTGCTTGAACACCTAATTTTGCTTGTTTTAAAGTGTTTAAATTTCTAAAACCATTAAAAATTGTTACTCCTGTATTTAAACTATATGAGTTTCCAAAGGTATTTTGTGATACTAAATTTCTTGTAACAGGATGTAAAGTGGAACCAAAACCTAAATTAGAACTTGTAGAACCGTTTAGGTTGGGTAAAAAATTACCTTTTGCTATTTCTGTATCTTTTTCAGCTAATTTAATTTGTAGCTTATTTTGTTTAATAGTAATATTATTTTCTAATGCGTGATTAACACATTGTTTTAATGTCCATTGTTTTTGAGAAAAACCAGCTATCGAAGTAAATAAAGCTGCGAGTATTACCATTTTTGTTTTCAAGACGAATGTTTTTAATATAGTTAGCTAATTCAAAAGAAGTCATCAATAAAATGAAATTACTAAGTTATTGATTACTAAACGATGTGTTTTTAAACAGGTTTCTTTTTTATTTTTAAGTATAATGAAAAAACCAGTTTCTTTTTTTTATAAGACGACTAAAATGAATATATGTTACAAAAAAAAACACTCTTATTTAGAGTGTTCATTTTTTAATACTTTTTTGATGATTTTTTATGTTTATAGATAAAGTAAAATAATACTCCTACTAAAATATAAGGAAATATCATTAAATAGGTAATTCCGTTATTAACGCCCTCGGCAATGGTTTCATTTCCGCCTTCTACAACCGCCTTACACATAGCGCATTGGGCATTTGCATCCGAAGAAATAATTAATACTAAAATTATTAAAAGTTTTTTATACATAATATGGAGATATCATTAAATACACAATTACACCTGTTACAGCAACATATAACCATAAAGGAAACGTAATTTTTGCTATTTTTTTATGTTCAGGGAAATCACCTAAACGAGCTCTCATAAAGGTAATCAATACAAAAGGAATTACAATTATTGATAATATAATATGTGTTATCAGAATAAATAAATAGATATACTTCACAATTCCTTGCCCTCCAAATGAGGTGGAATCTGAAGTCATATGATATGCCACATACAGTACTAAAAATAGTGCCGAACAAGCAATTGCTGTAGTATTTAGTTGTTCGTGTAATTTTTTATTTCCTTTTTTAATCGCAATTACTGATGCTATTAATAATACAGCGGTTAGTCCGTTTATACTCGCATATATTGGTGGTAAAAACGATAACGGCTCAACATTAGGAATTTTAATTCCAAACAATGCCGCCACAGCTATTGGAATTACAATAGATACAATGCTGATTAATTTTTTATATTTTTGTTCTTTTGTATTCATAATACTTGTTTAAATTATTCCTTTAATAATAACTTAATATCTTGTTTTAATTCTTTAATTTGATTTCCAAAACCGTGTTCATCTAAGGCTCGATAATACATAATAGGATTTCCATGCTCATCATAACGAGAACGGATATTTCCGTTTTTATCAACCAAAGCAAACAAGCCTGAATGTTCAAAACCTCCGTGCGAAACTTCGCCTTTTCCTACAAATAGTTTAAATCCTTTGTTCGATAAATCATACACAACATCTTCAGATTTACCTGTTAATAAATGCCAGTTTTTATGATTAATGCCATTTTGAAGTGCATATTGTTTTAATTGCCTTGGGCTATCAATTTCGGGAGTAATCGAAAAAGAAGCAATTCCGAAGTTAGGATTCCCTATAAATTCATTTTGAATCGTAACCATTTGAGCATTCATTATAGGGCAAATACTTGGGCAACTAGCAAAGAAAAACTCTACAACATATACTTTATTTTCAAAATCTTTGTTGTTAATTGTTTTACCGTTTTGATTGATAAACTCAAAACTTGGTACTTTATTAAAAGTATGTAAATCGGAAGTTTGAAAGTGTTTTACAATTTTTGGTACCGAATAAATACCAAATAATAAAATAATAAACGAAATTCCAACGTATGAATAGTTATTTTTTTTCATTTGAAATGCTGTTTTTTCTTCGGTCGTCACTACTATTATTCTTTTTCAATGCCATTTTATATTCGACTAAAACAACGCTGATATCATCAATCATATCATTTTTAAGTTCAGCTACTGATTTCATCGTGTAACCAAATAAGTTTTCGTTTTCTAAACTCTTAATAGTTGATTTACCTCTTCTTAAATTAAGTTCTTTATCAATAATATAGGCTTTTGATGAATGACTATTTTCATCTAAAGAAACGCCTGTTTTAAAGCTTTCGTGTAAGGCTTGCATTTCTTCGGATGAAGCAAAAACAAAATTCCACCTGCTTAAATCAGTATTAACACTTAGCATTTTTTTTAGGGCTTCTATTTCTTCTTTCTGGCTTTTATCAACCAAAGAAATCATCTGAAAACTTACATAATTAGAAAATTTATTGTAAATTTTTTCCTTTAAATTATACACTTCTCCTTTTGCCAAGGCGATGTCGTTTCCTAAAAAAGTAACTACCGACACTCTTCTGTCAAAAGAAATACTTTTATCGATTAACGAAATATCGATAACACTTTTAGATACTATTGGTAACTTTCCAAAATTATGCGTTCCTAACTGTAGTAATATATAAAACAATAATGGCACTATAAATAGTGCAAATAATACCGTAAATTTTTTAAAATTTTTCATTTTAAATCTAATTCAGTTCTAATTAAAGTCAAAAAAAGGTGGTTAAAACCACCTTTTTTCTAAAAATTTTATTTGATTACCATTTTACTAATGGCGCTAATGTTTCATGTAAATAATTACCTTCTATTAAAATAATAAATAGTAAATAAGAAACTAAAAATACCGCTGACCAAACAATTGATCTTCTAAACCATGTTTTTTCGCCTTCTAAGTGCATAAATGCCCAAGCAATATAATATGCTTTTACCAATGTTAAGATTATAAAAAGCCAGTTTAACCAACTAGTTCCTAAACCGTGTAAATGCAATGCAGCTGGTTTAACAATACCAAAAGCTACTTCAACAGTTGTTATAATTGTTAAGATTGCTAAAACAATCCAGATTCTTTTTTTATTTGATTCGTGTGCGTGACCCATTTTAATATCGTTTTTTAATTATACTAAATAGAAAAAGGTGAATACAAATACCCAAACTAAATCTACAAAGTGCCAATATAAACCTACTTTTTCAACCATTTCATAGTGTCCTCTACGTTCGTAAGTACCTAAAACTACATTGAAAAATATAATAATATTTAAGATAATTCCTGATAATACGTGAAAACCGTGGAAACCTGTAATAAAGAAAAAGAAATCTGCAAAAATAGGATTCCCATATTCATTTTCATGTAAATTAGCTCCTTCAACAACCTTGGTCATTAAAGGTAATTTAGCTAAACTTTCAGCTCTTGATAAAACTATTTTTTGCTTTGTAGCAAGGTCTAATTTTTCCGTTCTTATTAATAAAGAAGGATCTGCTTTAAAAGCTTCTTGAATTTGTGCTACTGAATACTCAGAAACTGTTGCTTCTTTTTCAAACCACAACCCGTTTTCACGTGTGTGCTGAATTCTATCATCTTTTCTTTGCGCGTGTACAAAATCAGCTAAAGCTATTTGATGATATTTAGGATTTCCTTCAGCATCAACACCATCTTGTTTTGCAAATTGCAAAATATGATTGTTAGTCGTTTTAACAGCTCCATAAGAACCGTTGATAAAGTTTTTCCACTCCCATGCTTGTGATCCTACGAAAATAATTCCGAAAATGATCGTTGCAAACATATACCAAGCAACTTTATTTTTTTTCTTTTGATGACCCGCATCAACCGCTAACACCATTGTTACTGATGATATGATTAAAATAAATGTCATTAAGGCTACATAATACATCGGTGCATGCACACCATGTAATCCCGGAAAGTGAGTAAACACTTCATCGGCGATTGGCCATGAATCAATAAATTTAAAACGAGTTAATCCATAAGCGGCTAAAAAACCTGAAAAGGTTAACGCATCTGAAACGATGAAAAACCACATCATCATTTTACCATAGGTAGCACCAAATGGTTTTTCACCACCGCCGCCCCAGGCTTCTTTCTTGTCAGAATTTACAGCAATATTTGCTTCCATAAATCTTTTTTTGTTAATTTTTGTTAAAACAGTGTGCCAAAATTACGCAATTTTCATCATCTTATGAAATAGAAAAAGAAAAATAGATAAATCCATAAAATATCTACAAAATGCCAGAAGATTCCACCTAACTCAAAGCCAAGCGTATCAGCTGATGAATATTTCTTTTTAAAATGATTATAAATAACGACTAACAGTACAATTATACCCGCTAAAAGGTGTAAAATATGCATGAAAGTTATCCCTAAAACAAACGAGGTAGAAACGGTACTTTCAGGTCCTGTAAAAAATAAACCAACAGCTCTTAATTCATTAAAACCTACATATTGGAACCATACAAAACCAATTCCTAAGACTAAAGTTGCCAACAAAAAGAGCAGCGAAGCTTTTAAATTATCTTTTTTTAATAATAATTGCGATATTATTAAGGTAATACTACTTAGTATAATTAAAACGGTACTGATGTAAAATGCTTGTGGCAAATCAAAAGTAACCCAATCATCTCGTTTCTGACTTACCACGTAAGCACTTGTCAGCCCGGCAAAAAACATAGCCATACTAATCATCGAAATCCATAACATTGGTTTAGCTGATTTTCTTTTACCAGCCCTTAATTCTTCTTGTAAAGTTTGTGCGCTCATTTTTATTAGTGTAAAAATTTATCGACCACGTAAATTATAGGTACGATTGTTATATAAAAAACACTGGCTAACATTAATTTTCGTGCGTCAGTATTTTTTTCTGATTTATATAATTGAAAAGCATAGTACAACATTAACACCCCTAATAATGATACTATTACAGCGGTTAATGGATAAATATAAAAGTTACCTGTTACTTTTAACACCGGTGCTACCGACATTAAAATCATAATACAGGTATAAAAAATTATTTGGACAACTGCTCCTTTGTCTTTTTTATCCATAGGAAGCATGTGCAAGCCTGCTTTATTATATTCTTCAAATTGCAACCAACCAATTGCCCAAAAATGAGGAAATTGCCAGAAAAACTGAATCATAAATAAAAATCCTGCTTCAATACCAAAATGACCTGTTGCAGCAACCCAACCTAACATAAAAGGAATCGCTCCAGGAATAGCACCTACAAATACAGCCAAAGGTGTTACGGCTTTTAAAGGCGTGTAAGCACTGGTGTATAAAAAAATAGAGACCGCTCCAAACAAAGCGCATTTAGGATCAATGGCGTATAAAACACCAATACCGACTATGGTAAAAATAATCGCAATAGTTAATGCTACAGTTGTACTCATTCTGCCTGCTGGTAAAGGACGATCTTTAGTACGCTGCATTAAAGCATCAATATCTTTTTCAATTACTTGATTAAAAGCATTCGACGCCCCCACCATTAAATAACCTCCAAAGGCTAGTAAAAGTACAATGGTATAATCGATTGTTTCAGCCCCTAATAAGTACCCAGTAATAGAAGTAAAAACAACACTTATAGACAAACCTACTTTGGTTAATTGTTTAAAATCATTGAACAATGATTTTAAAGATACTTTATTATGTACGGGTGATTTTGAATTCAATGCGATGGTTATTTTATTTTTGCAAAGATATTTCTTTCTTACTTAACGACCATAAAAAAGGGGGCTAATTGAAATATTTTAAAAAAAAATGAAAAAAGTTTTTTTTATCTAATAAAAGGTTGTAGATTTGCACCCGCATTGCAACACATGCAAACGATCTTTAAAATAATTTTTGACTACGCGAAAGTAGCTCAGGGGTAGAGCATCACCTTGCCAAGGTGGGGGTCGCGGGTTCAAATCCCGTCTTTCGCTCTGAGACTTTCTTAAAAAATATTCCAATTTGATTGATTACAATCAAACACGCTGAAGTGGTGGAATTGGTAGACACGTTGGACTTAAAATCCAATGGCCCTTGGGCCGTGCGGGTTCAAGTCCCGCCTTCAGTACTAAGCCTCGCTTTTATTAGCGAGGTTTATTTTAAGAAAGAGTCAAAAAATTAAATATAAAAATCCACTTGCTGAAGTGGTGGAATTGGTAGACACGTTGGACTTAAAATCCAATGACCCTTGGGTCGTGCGGGTTCAAGTCCCGCCTTCAGTACTAAGCCTTAACATTTATTTGTTAAGGCTTTTTTATTGTCTTTTATTTAAATGATTGAAAATTGAAATTTCATCTTTTAAAAAATAAAATGTTGTACTTTATCAATTAATTGTAAATAGAAATAATCCAGTTCCACTCTATAAAATAAACTTATCACTATTTTCCAAATGAAAAAAATATTAAGTGAGTTATTCAAAAAATCAATTGAACTGAATGATTATGTTTATTCAGATAAACAAATTGAAAAAAAATGGATAGGAAATCTAAATACAACTCTTACAGAAATAAACAAAGTTGAGTTAAAATTGAATGTTAAATTTCCAAATGATTATAAAAATCTCTTATTAATTTCAAATGGATTTTTAACTTCTACAGATGCAGTTGAACCAAGTTTTATACCTATTCAAAAAGTTGATTACCTAAAAAATGTTTTCCCCGAAATGGTGAGAATATGGACAGAGAATGAGCCTAATGGAACTTTTGAAAAAGAATTAGAAAGTAGTTTAATAATTGCTGGTATTAATGATGAACAACAGTTTCTCTTAATTCCACCAATTGAAAAAGAAGGAAATTGGAAATATTGGAAATTCGCAAATTGGATACCAGGAGAAGAAGTTTATGAAAATCTAACGGAATATATAAAAGGTGTAATTGAATTCTTAAATGAAGAAATTAATACTGAATAATAAAATTTAGCTAAGTAACAAACAGAAAGGCTATTTTGAACTTAATGAAAATTGAAAAAGAAATTTAAAATAATTATTTTTAAAAAGTAATTAAAACTAAAAATGAATGAAGAGAATAAAAATACTGTTAGATATAGAAAAAAATTAAATAACGAAATTTCAAAAAGAACAAGTTTTATGAGTGATACTAAATGGAAGTATTTATTTAAAAAGATGAATACTATTAACTTTGGATATCAAATACTTGTAAAATTATTAATTGATGATAAATTGAGGGATTTTTATATTCCCAAACAAACCGATTTTATAAATAGAAAATATCTTGAAGGATTTTGGGGAACTTATCAATTAAAAGAAATAGAATACATATTTATTCCTTCTCTAAGAATTTATAAAAGAACTAATCGTAACGAAATTTTAAAACCAAAAATAGAAAATCAAGATATAGATAAATTAAAAAAATGTTTAGATACTGGAAAGAAAATTGAATATGACGTAACAGAAAAAGGCGTATTTATTTATGGATATGAAAAAAAAGTAGATTTTTAAGTCGTTAATCGTTGTATGAGCCTGTTTAAATTTCATCTAAAAAAGTTTTATAACGGTAAAATAGGACTCCAAGGGGTTTTTCCTCTATATTTTTTTAGAATAAAATTTAAAAAAGCTCTAAATAAAAACCAAAGCATCCTGCATTTCAATAATTTTTATAAAAAAATAAGTGCTAAAATATAAACTTAAAAATCATCAAAAATGAAAAAACAACACTTACAAGAAACCACTACATATTTAATCGATAACGGAATTACAAACCCCGAAATAGGAATTGTTTTAGGAACAGGGCTTGGGAAATTAATCAACGAAATTGATATTGAAAAAGAAATTTTATATGCCGATATTCCTCATTTTCCACAAGCAACAGTTGAATCTCATTCAGGGAAATTAATTTATGGAACTTTATCAGGAAAAAAAGTACTTGTAATGGCGGGGCGTTTTCATGTTTATGAAGGTTATAATTTATGGGAAGTTACCTACGGAATTAGAACAATGCACAGCTTAGGAATTAAAAACTTACTAATTTCAAATGCCGCTGGAGCAATTAACTTAACCTATAAAAAAGGCGATTTAATGCTTTTAGAAGACCATTTAAACTTACAAGGCGGTTCTCCCCTAGCTTTTAAAGGTGCTAAAAATTTCGGTAATATTTTTGCAGATATGCTTGAACCATATTCTAAAAAAATCAATAATTTATTGAAAGAAATTGCAAGTAATAATAGTATAGAATTACATGAAGGAATGTATGCAAGTGTTGTAGGCCCGCAATTAGAAACCAGAGCAGAATACCGAATGTTACAAATTTTAGAAGCAGATGCTGTAGGGATGAGTACCGTTCCTGAAGTGATTGTAGCTAAGCAATTAAACCTTCCTTGTGCTGCTATTTCTGTTTTAACCGATGAGTGTGATCCTAAAAATTTACAACCTGTAAATATTGCTGATATTATTTCCGTGGCGGGTAAAGCAGAACCAAAAATGATTGTATTATTTAAAGAATTAATCGCTAAATTATAATCTTATTTATAAATAAACGCTATTAAATGAATAGTAGCTAGCATTAAAACTATTGATAAAAAAAAATAGCCTTGAAATAAATCAAGGCTATTTTTATAATTAAAAAATATTTTATTTTGATAATTCGGTGAAATACTCATAAAAATAAGGAATTGTTTCAATTCCTTTTAGGTAATTCCAAACTCCAAAATGTTCGTTTGGCGAATGAATGGCATCCGAATTTAATCCGAAGCCCATTAAAATACTTTTACTATTTAATTCTTCTTCAAACAAAGAAACAATAGGAATACTTCCTCCACTACGTTGCGGAATTGGCGCTTTCCCAAAGGTTTTTGTATAAGCTTTACTTGCCGATTTATAACCGATATTGTCAATTGGAGTAACATAACCATGCCCTCCGTGATGCGGAGTTACTTTTACTGTAACCGAATCTGGAGCTAAACTTTTAAAGTACGTAGTAAACTTCTCTGTAATTTCATCAGGAGTTTGGTGTGGTACTAAACGCATAGAAATTTTGGCATAAGCTTTTGACGCAATTACCGTTTTTGCACCTTCGCCAGTATAGCCTCCCCAAATTCCATTTACATCTAAAGTTGGTCTAATAGAGTTGCGTTCGTTTGTCGTATACCCTTGTTCACCATGTACTTCTTTAATATCTAAAGCTTCTTTGTAAGCTTCTATCGAAAAAGGAGCTTTCGCCATTTCTGCACGCTCTTCCAAACTTAACTCTTCTACATTATCGTAAAAACCAGGAATCGTAATTTGGTTTTTATCGTCTTGTAAAGAAGCGATCATTTTTGTTAATATATTTATTGGATTTGCCACAGCTCCACCATATAAACCAGAATGTAAATCTCTATTAGGACCTGTAACCTCAACCTCTACATAACTCAATCCACGTAAACCTGTAGTAATAGAAGGTACATCTTTGGCTATCATTCCTGTATCAGAAATTAAAATAACATCGTTGGCTAATTTTTCTTTATTTCTAGGAACAAACCAAGCTAAACTCTCTGAACCAACTTCCTCTTCACCTTCAATCATAAATTTAACATTACAAGGTAAATTCCCTGTATTTGTCATGTATTCTAGCGCTTTTACGTGCATATACATCTGTCCTTTATCATCACAAGCACCACGAGCAAAAATTGCTCCTTCAGGATGAATATCTGTTTTTTTAATAACAGGCTCAAACGGTGGCGAAGTCCATAATTCGATAGGATCTGCTGGCTGTACATCATAATGACCATACACCAAAATAGTTGGTAAGCTAGAATCGATTATTTTTTCACCATAAATAATAGGATATCCTGGAGTTTCACAAATTTCTACTTTATCACAACCTGCTTTTTCCAAGCTTTCTTTTACAAAGTCAGCAGTATTTAACACGTCCTTTTTGTAGGCAGGATCGGCACTTACTGAAGGTATTTTTAATAAATCGATAAGTTCATTTATAAACCTATCTTTATGTTGCTCAATGTATTTTTGTACGTTTTCCATGTGTTGTTATTTAATATCTCACAAAAATAATAAATTTTTTGTGCTTCTGCTTTGTAGTTTCGAAGTATTGTTTATATTTGCACCCACAATTACCTAGGTACGCGGGAGTGGTGGAATTGGTAGACACGCTAGACTTAGGATCTGGTGCCGCAAGGTGTGAGAGTTCGAGTCTCTTCTCCCGTACTTTAATTATAAAACCCTTAATTCTTTCGAATTAAGGGTTTTTTGTTGATTTAAAATTACTTTAAAATCATTATTTTCAAGCATTAAACAAAATAATAACGTTTTTTCACTCCTTGGTCAACTCTCTAAATAAGCTTTCTAAATTTTTATTTTCGGTATTTAAACCTAGTATTTTTAAGCCATTTTCTTGAGCGAAATCAAAAATTACAGGACGCATATCTTCGGATGTTTCAAAAGTCAGTATCCAGTTGTTTTCAACCGTATTTTTATAATGTACAATATTTGGTAAACGCTGAATAAACTGCTCTTCTAGCTTATAATCAAAGGTTACTTTTATAACTTGTTCTTTGCTTGTTTTAAGTTCGGCAATAGGTTTATCAATAACTATTTCACCTTTATTGATAATAATTACTCGGGTACAAACCGCCTCTACTTCTTGCATAATATGCGTAGAAATTAAAACTGTTTTATCTTTACCAAGTTCTTTAATTAATTCACGGATTTCAACCAACTGATTTGGGTCTAAACCTGTGGTTGGTTCATCTAAAATTAACACCTCAGGATCGTGTAAAATAGCCGCTGCCAAGCCTACTCTTTGACGATATCCTTTTGATAATTGCCCTATTTTTTTATGTGCTTCAGCTGTTAATCCAACCTTTTCAATTACTTCGGCTATTTTAGTTTTTGAAACCTTGTAAATACCTGCTTGAAATTGCAAATATTCCCGAACATACATCTCTAAATACAACGGATTATGCTCTGGCAAATAACCAATTTTTTTTTGTGCTTCAATAGGATTTTTAAGCACATCGATGCCACTTACAAAAACCGATCCTTCACTTGGGAGAATAAAACCTGTTAAAATTTTCATACTCGTTGATTTCCCAGCACCATTTGGTCCTAAAAAACCAACGATTTCTCCTTTTTGAGCATCAAAAGAAATATTATTTACGGCTTTTTGAGTGCCATAAAATTTAGAAATTTCGGTAAGTTGTATTGACATTTTATTGCTATATTTTTATCAAAAAAATTAAACCAATCTATTATTTTTTCTTTAGATAAGAAACGAAACTATAATCATATTTGTTTTTTTCATCCGCTTTAAAATCTTCTCTAGCGGTTTGTTTCCAAATATTCAAATCAATTTCAGGGAAAAAAACATCGGCTTCAAACTCCTGATGTACCAAACAAATATCTAGCTTATCTACTAAATTATTTTCAAGTGCTTGCTTGTAAATCTGCGCGCCTCCAAGAATAAAAATATCGGTTTCATCTTTTGATAAATCAATAGCTTTTTCAATAGAATCAGCAATTAAACAGCCTTCTTTAACGTAATTTTTATTTCTGCTGATAATAACAGAAGTACGATTTGGCAAAGGCTTCCCGATGCTTTCAAAAGTATTTCTTCCCATTAAAATATGATGCCCTGAAGTTACTTTTTTAAAGCGTTTTAAATCGGCAGGTAAATGCCAGATTAAATCGTTTCCTTTCCCTAAAGCATTGTTCTTTGCTATTGCTGCAATTATTGTAATCATAGATTTTAATTTAATAAACGGCTATTTTCTTACGCTTTTATGCCGCTTTATTTTTTCTTTTCCGAAGATATAAAAAATTACACCGCCACCACACCTTTTATGTGCGGATGCGAATCATAACCAACTAATTCAAAATCTTCAAAGGTAAAATCTTCAATGTTTTTAATTGCCGGGTTTATTTTCATCGTCGGAAGCGGTTTTGGGGTGCGAGAAACCTGCAAAGCTAATTGCTCTTGATGATTATTATAAATATGTGCATCACCAAAAGTATGGATAAACTCCCCTGCTTCATATCCACAAACCTGTGCAATCATCATGGTAAATAAAGCGTAAGAAGCGATATTAAAAGGAACTCCTAAAAATATATCGGCACTTCGTTGGTATAATTGACAGGATAATTTTCCGTCAGCTACATAAAACTGAAAAAACGCATGACAGGGCGGTAATGCTGCTTTTCCGTTGGCTACATTTTCTGAAAATGATTTTGAAGTATCGGTCATTACAGACGGATTCCAAGCAGAAACCAACATTCTACGGCTATTCGGATTGTTCTTTAATGTATCAATTACCTCTTTTAACTGATCAATTTCATCGCTATTCCAGTTGCGCCATTGATGCCCGTAAACAGGTCCTAAATCGCCATTTTCATCTGCCCAAGAATTCCAGATTTTAACACCGTTTTCTTGTAAATATTTTATATTTGTATCGCCTTTTATAAACCAAAGTAATTCATAAATAATCGATTTTAAGTGTAACTTTTTAGTGGTTACCATCGGGAAACCTTTACTTAAATCAAATCGCATCTGATGCCCAAAAACACTTTTTGTACCTGTTCCTGTTCTATCTCCTTTTTCGTTTCCGTTGTCTAAAACCTGTTGTACTAAGTCTAAATATTGCTTCATTTGTTGTTGTTCTAAATACCCTGCTGATAAAATAAAAAGCTTCAATTTTTAGTATTGAAACTTTTTAAATGATATACTATTATTTAACTTAGTTATTACCCAATAATCATACCAGCAATCGTTGCTGACATTAAAGAAGCAATTGTTCCACCAATTAAGGCTTTTATCCCAAATTCTGATAATGTTTTACGTTGCCCTGGCGCTAACGAGCCAATTCCACCAATTTGAATACCAATAGAGGCGAAATTTGCGAAACCACATAACATATAAGTAGCCATAATAATTGATTTATTATAGGTTAAATGCGTTAAGTTTGCTGCATTTTTAAGTTCTGATAATTGAATATATCCTACAAATTCACTCGCTGCTAATTTAATTCCTAAAAGCTGTCCCATTAAAGCCATATCTTGTTTTGCAACACCGATTAACCACATTAAAGGTGCAAAAACATAGCCTAAAATAAACTCTAAACAAAGTGCTTTAAAAGGAGTTGAACTTGCTATTATGGTATTTAGAGAAGTAAATTCCCAACCTAAATAATTGATTCCATCAAAGCCTCCAAAAGTTCCTAAAACACCATTTATCATAGCGATAAAAGCGACAAAAACCAATAACATTGCTCCTACATTCATTGCCAATTGTAAGCCCTCGGTAGTTCCGTTTGCAATAGCATCTAATATATTTGAACCTATTTTATCTTGCGATACTTTTATATCGGTAACAATTTCTTCGGTTTGCGGATATAAAATTTTAGAAATAACAATTGCTCCAGGCGCTACCATTACTGAGGCTGCTAATAAATGCTTTGCATAAAACAATTTTAAGGTTTCATCATCGCCACCTAAAAACCCGATATAAGCTGCTAAAACTGCTCCGGCAACAGTTGCCATACCGCCAATCATTACCAATAAGACTTCCGACTTATTCATTTTTTCTAAATATGCCTTGATCAATAAAGGCGCTTCGGTTTGCCCTAAAAAGATGTTTCCTGCTACCGATAAACTTTCTGCACCTGATATTTTTAACACCTTACTTAATGACCATGCCAAGCCTTTTACCACTTTTTGTATCACTCCTAAATAAAATAATAAAGATGTTAATGCCGAAAAGAAAATAATTGTTGGTAATATTTGAAAGGCAAAAATAAATCCGAAAGTATCCATATCAGAAATTAACCCTTGAAATAAAAATTCACTTCCTGCTCGAGTAAACCCTAAAATACTAACAAACCCTTTTCCTATAAATTCAAAAATTGATTGTACAAAAGGTACTTTTAAAACACCAATTGCGATTACCAATTGAAAAACAAGCCCTAGCCCAACTATTTTCCAATCAATTCCTTTTCTGTTGGCGCTACATAAAAATGCAATTAACAACAATGAAAACATTCCTAAAACACCACGCCATAAACTTTGTATAGAAAACCCTTGACTTGGGATTATTTCACTGCTACTATTTTTTTCTTCGGATGCCTTTAAAACCGCAACTTCCGATATCACTTTTTGAGAATTTGAGCTAAAATTATATAGCACATTATTTTCAGAAAAAGTTAATAAACTGTCTGATAATTGGGTAATATTATAATAACGAACCGTGTCTTTTGGCTGTTTATAATTAAAAATTAATAAATTGTTTTGATGTATGTAACTTCCTGAAAAGTGTAAACTATCTTTAGCAAATACCGAATAGTTAAATTCACCTTTTGATAAATTTAAAACATCTTTAGCGTCTGTTGATGATACTAAAGATGTTCCTTTTATTGTTGTAATTGATGAGAAATTCCAATTTTTCTCTATGTTTTGCCCAAAAGTAATTACAGATGCAAAAAGCATCAGGAGGCTAAATAATTTATTCATTGTATGTGGTTTATTAAGAACGTTTGCTAATTTCGTCGCGAATTTCCGCAGCTAATTCATAATTTTCATTCGCTACAGCCTCATTAAGCTGCTCGTTTAATTCCTGTAAAGACAGGTTTGAATATCCTTGTTCATCATTATCATTATCGTCATCATCATATTCATCTTCTAAAGAAAACGCTATTTCATCCGATTCTAAATCTTCTTCAATAATTAATTCTTCATCCATTTTTAAAAATACACCTGCTTTATCTAATATATTTTCGTAGGTAAAAATAGGAGCATCAAAACGAACGGCTAACGCAATTGCATCCGAAGTTCGGGCATCAATAACCTGTTCAAATCCATCTCGTTCACAAATTAAGCTCGAATAAAAAACGCCATCTACCAATTTATGGATAACAACTTGAATTACTTTAATCGAAAACCTATCGGAAAATGTTTTAAATAAATCGTGGGTAAGTGGTCGTGGTGGACGAATTTCTTTCTCTAAAGCAATCGCTATAGATTGGGCTTCAAAAGCACCAATAATTATAGGCAGTGTCCTCTCTCCGCCTGTTTCACTTAGCACTAACGCATACGCACCACTTTGAGTTTGGCTATACGAAATTCCTTTAATATTCAGTTTAATTAAACTCATGTATGATTGTAATAAATAAAAAGAAGGCTGTCTAAATTTTTGGCGATATGCTTCAAATTTTAGACAGCCATTTTAAACGGGTGCAATTTACTAAAAATTATGAATTGATTTCTAATTTCTATAAAAAGAAAATTTTTCTATTAAAATTTATGCTTGTTTAAATGCTTTTAATTTTTCTATTAATTGTGGTACTACCTCAAAGGCATCACCAACAATTCCGTAATCTGCTGCTTTAAAGAAAGGCGCGTCAGGATCGGTATTAATAACTACTTTTACTTTTGATGCGTTAATTCCTGCTAAATGCTGAATTGCTCCTGAAATTCCAATAGCGATATATAAATTAGACGCTACAGGTTTTCCTGTTTGCCCAACGTGTTCACTGTGAGGACGCCATCCTAAATCAGAAACTGGCTTAGAACAAGCGGTTGCAGCTCCTAAAACGGATGCTAATTCTTCAATCATTCCCCAATTTTCAGGACCTTTTAATCCTCTACCTGCTGAAACTACAATATCAGCATCGGCAATAGTTACTGTTCCGCTAGCTTTGTTAATGCTTTCTGATTTTACAGTTAATTCGGGTACAACAGCATCAAAACTTTCGGTAGCTCCGCTTACTGGATTTTCGTGTGCTCCGTAAGAGTTTTTAGCAACACCAACTACTTTTTTATCCGTAGAAATTTCAGTATTATTAAATCCTTTGTTCGAAAAAGCGATTCTTTTTACTGTAAACGGACTTGTACTACTTGGTAAAGCAACTACATTTGAAGCATATCCTGCTTCTAAGGCTACCGCTACTAAAGGCGCTACGGTAAAACCGTCAATACTTGAATCTATAATTACCGTATCGGCATTTTTTGCTTGGGCAACCTGTGTTATTATTGATGCGTATGCTTTGGCATTGAATGATGCTACATCATTTTTTACCTCTACAACTTTTTCAGCTCCGTAAGTATATAATTCAGAAGCATCGCCTGCATTTATTGTTAAAACAACCAAATCACTAGCTAATTGTTCGGCTACTTTTTTTCCGTATGAAACTACTTCAAAAGCAGTTTTTTTAAATTTCCCTTCCGATGAATCGGCAAAAACTAATACAGACATATTTTTATGTTTTTTAAATTATCACAAAAAATAATTTTGCAACAATGTGGTTTTAAATCTTGATTTTTAAAATAACTATTTACTTCGGATAAATACTTAAATTGCCTTTGCTTCCTTGTGTAATAAATCAATTAAAGCATCTACTGTATCTACTAATTTTACAGCGCCTTTTGCGACAGGTTTTTCAAAGTTTTTGGTTACTGTACTTGCCACAGCTCCTGTTGCTTCTACTACTGATAATGGTTTTTTACGCGCCATCATAATTCCACGCATATTAGGGATACGTAAATCTTTTTCTTCGACCATTTTTTGACCAGCAATAACCATTGGCAATACTGAAGAAACTTTTTCTTCTCCTCCGTCGATTTCTCTATTTAAAGTTACGTTTGTTCCTTCAATTTCAACACCTACACAAGAATTTACGAAATTAAAATCAAGCAAAGCCGCTAACATTCCTGGTACCATTTGCCCGTTATAATCAGCAGATTCTTTTCCTGCTAAAACCAAGTCATAGGCTCCGTTTTTAACCACTTCGGCTAATTCTTTAGCCACCATAAAACCATCGGTTGGCACTGCGTTTACACGAATTGCATTATCGGCACCAATTGCCAATGCTTTACGTAAGGTTGGCTCGCTTGAAGCTTCTCCAACGTTTACAACCGTTACACTTGCGCCTTGTTTTTCTTTAAACCACATGGCACGAGTTAAACTAAATTCGTCGTAAGGATTTATAACATATTGCACGCCGTTTGTATCAAACTTTGTGTCGTTATCAGTAAAGTTAATTTTCGAGGTAGTATCAGGTACATGGCTAATACAAACTAATATTTTCATATATCGTTGTTTTTAAGAAACTTAATTTTGAGCTGACAAGTTACACTTTTTTTTTAAAAATTTACTATGCGTGCATAATAAATTATCGTTTACCTTACATTTTAAATAACCCGCCTAAAAAGACAACTAACAATTTGTTTATCCTTAAAAACCTATTTGTTATTTCTATTTTTGTTATTTTTGCTATATTGATAAACAACTACGAATATAAGGTATGAAAACTATACAATTTAGAGAGGCTATTTGTGAGGCCATGAGTGAAGAAATGCGAAGAGATGAAAGCATTTACTTAATGGGTGAAGAAGTAGCTGAATATAACGGAGCCTACAAGGCTTCTAAAGGAATGCTAGATGAATTTGGTGCAAAAAGAGTTATTGATACTCCTATTGCTGAGTTAGGTTTTGGAGGTATTGCAGTTGGATCGGCAATGAATGGAAACCGCCCAATTGTTGAATACATGACTTTCAATTTCTCTTTAGTTGGTATTGATCAAATTATCAATAACGCAGCTAAAATTCGTCAAATGTCAGGTGGTCAATTTAATTGTCCTATCGTTTTTCGTGGACCAACAGGTGCTGCGGGTCAATTAGGAGCAACACATTCACAAGCTTTTGAAAACTGGTTTGCAAACACTCCTGGTTTAAAAGTAATTGTTCCTTCGAATCCTTACGATGCAAAAGGTTTATTAAAAGCAGCAATTCGTGATGACGATCCTGTAATTTTTATGGAATCAGAACAAATGTATGGTGATAAAATGGAAGTTCCTGAAGGAGAATACATTATTCCTATTGGAGTTGCTGATGTTAAAAGAGTTGGTACAGATGTTACTGTAGTTTCTTTTGGAAAAATCATTAAAGAAGCTTACAAAGCTGCTGATGAATTAGCAAAAGAAGGTATTTCTGTTGAAGTTATTGATTTACGTACCGTTCGTCCGATGGATCATAAAACGATTTTAGAATCGGTAAAGAAAACTAACAGATTGGTTATTTTAGAAGAAGCATGGCCTTTTGGAAGTATTTCTTCGGAAATTACCTTTAGAATACAAGATGAAGCATTTGATTATTTAGATGCGCCTATCAAAAGAATTACCACTGCTGATACTCCAGCGCCATATTCTCCTGTTTTATTAGCGGAATGGATGCCAAATGCTAACGATGTTATTAAAGCGGTAAAAGATGTATTATATATTAACAAATAATTGTTGATAAATTCAATACCTTTTTAGGTATATTTGAATAATAAATAAATCCTTTTGGCTGCTGTCAAAAGGATTTTTTAGTAAAGAAAAAGATGAAAAAAAAGCTATTACTACTACTGCTACTCGCAACCAATATTTTACACGCACAACTTACATTACAAGGTACAGTTATTGATGAATTTAACAATCCGATGCCTTTTGTTAGTGTTTATTTAAAAAACACTGTTCAAGGAACTACAACCAATACTAACGGTGAATTTTATCTGAAAACAAAAAAGAAAAAAGGCGTATTAGAAATTTCTTTTGTTGGGTTTCAAACCCAAACCTTACCGGTAAATCAGCAAACAAAAAACTTAAAAATTATCATCAAAGAAGACGCTAACGAACTTGATGAGGTCATTATTGTTACCAAACCTAAAAAACGCTTAAAGAAAAAAGAAAATCCTGCATATAAAATTTTAAAAGAAATTTGGAAACGAAAACGAAAAAATGGGCTTGATTTAGTCGATTATTATCAATATAAAAAACACAGTACCACCGAAATTGGGCTGAATAATTTAGATACCACCTTTTTAAAAAGAATCTTTAAAAAACAATATAAAGAAACGCTAAATAAGGTAAAATATGATAGTGATGGTGTTAATTACTACATCCCTATTTATATCAAAGAACAAGTTTCAAAGGTTTATGGAAACAATAAAAACAAAACTCTTAGAGAAGATATTGAAGCCGAAAAAATAGAAGGTTTAGGTGCAGAAGGCTTTGTTTTTAATCGAATTGCCAATACTTTTGAAGAAATTGACATCTTTAAAAATAACATCACTCTGTTAGATAAATCATTTGTTAGCCCTTTGTCTAGCGATGGTTTTGCTACCTACGATTACGTTTTATACGACAGTATTGTTAAAAACAATAAAAAATTATACAATATTTATTTCTTTCCTATTAGAGATGGTGATTTGGCTTTTCAAGGAAATTTTTGGGTTACCGATACCGCTTTCTCTATCAACAAAATAAAAATGAAAGTCCACGAAAGTATCAATCTTAATTTTGTGCGAAGTTTATCTTTTGAAAAAGAATTTAAAGTAAAAAATGATAGTATTTATATTTCCACTAAAAATGGATACGAAGGTGATTTTACGGTCATCGATAAAAGTGATAAAAATAAAGGATTAACGGTTAAAAAAAACACGATTCTAAATAAACACGTATTAAATAAGCCGTTAGCGGAAAGTTTTTACCTACAAAAACGCTTGAAAATAAAGCCAAATCAATATAAAAAAGAAGCTAGTTACTGGAATTCAAAACAAAATGATGATAAAAAATCAACCTATAAACTAATTCAAGAGGTTAAAGAAATAAAGCAAATAAAAAATATTACAGGGCTTATTAACATGCTTGCAAGTGGCTATGTTGATACTAAATATGGTATTCAGTTCGGTTCGTTATGGAACATTCTGGGAAACAATCAGGTGGAAGGATATCGGGTGAAATTTGGCTTTAGAACCTATAAATCAAGAGAAGATAGGTTTCGTTTAAAAGCACACTTAGCCTATGGTTTTAAAGATAAAAAAATAAAATACGGCGCAGAAGCACGCTATCTTTTGTCATACACACCACGAATTTCGGTAGGAGTGGCATATCAAAAAGATATTGAACAATTAGGAAGCGTTTTACTAAATACTTCGCAACTCTTAGGAGGAAGTATCGGGACGGGTGGATTGCTTTCAAGAGGTGATAATTTCTTTTTATCTAAAGTTGAAAAAATAGCCACTAATTTTGATTATCAGCTACAAAAAAACCTGCATATCGGTATTAATTTTGCCCACTCGAAAATACAATCGGCTTCTCCTGTTGATTTTTCAATCAATTATAAGGATGAAAATAATATCATACAGTCTCAAATAACCGACGTAACTTCAAGCCCTTATATTTCATTTACACCCGGAAGATATGTGTACGGACTAGGTGTTCAAAGGAGTTTTGGAGGAAGTATCTACCCTACTTTTATTCTAAATTATCGCCGAGGATATAAAGGTTTTTTTAACGGATCTCATAATTATGACAAGCTGCAATTCAAATACAATCAGCCTGTATTGTTAGGTAAATTCGGTATTTTTAACGCTACTTTTGAAGCTGGAAAAACATTCGGAACTGTGCCAATCGCCTTGCTAAATGTTATTCCGGCAAATCAAACTTTTACCTTGGTTGAAAATACCTTTGCTTTGTTAAATTACTACGATTTTGTGACAGATAAATATGTAGCATCGCATTTTGAACACAATTTTAACGGTTTTATTTTAAATAGAATTCCGTTATTAAATAAATTAAAACTGCGAAGTTTACTTACTTTTAGAGCCGCTTACGGAACTATTTCTGATAAAAATATTGCCGCTAACAAATCGAATATTAATTACAACGCTCCTAATAAAGTATATTATGAATATGGCGTTGGATTAGACAATATTGGGTACGGAAACTTACGTTTTTTACGAATCGATGCTATTTGGAGAAGCAATTACACGCCACCAGCGGGTTCAATAATAGCGCCAACACCAAAATTTTCAATACGTTTGGCGATAAAACCAAGCCTTTAAAAACATACAGTAATACCTTTTATAAATCGATTTAATAATAAGATAACGTTATTTTTTATTTAAAATGACAATAAATTATTACTTTTGCAATCCGATTTTTAGAAACGAAGAAAAGATATATATATGACTTCAAAAGAGAAAAAGACAGTTGATGTTTTAATAGAAATACCTAAAGGAAGTAGAAATAAATACGAATACGATTTTGATTTAGGAAAAATCCGTTTCGATAGAATGTTGTTTTCATCAATGATGTACCCTGGTGATTACGGTTTCATTCCTGAAACTTTAGCCTTAGATAATGATCCTTTAGACGTGTTAGTTTTAAGTGCAGAACCAACATTTCCAATGTGTGTTATGGAAGTAAAACCAATTGGTGTTTTCCATATGTCGGATGAAAAAGGACCAGATGAAAAAATTATTTGTGTACCTGTTTCAGATCCTATTTGGAATAAATACAATGATTTATCAGACTTAAACGCTCATTTACAAGACGAAATTACGCATTTCTTTAAAGTTTATAAAGACTTAGAAAAGAAAGAAGTAATTATTGGAGATTGGGGAAATGCTGATGAAGCATACCAAATTTTAGATACTTGTATCAAACGTTATGAAGATAGCGAGCACAAAGCAAAAGGAGATTTTAAAATATAATTAAACTTAATTTTAAGTTTTAATTTAAAAAATTCTTATCAAAAAAAGCCATTTAGTATATGCTAAAATGGCTTTTTTCATTTTTAAAACCCGTACAAATACCTGTATTTATATTCGTATTTATATTGGGTTTCTTATTTTTGCAGAATGTTTAAAAGAACCAAACGTAATTTTAAAATAGACGATTCAACAAGCTTTAAGCAAAAATTATTTGCTTGGGCAAAACAGTTTGAAACCGCTATTTGGCTAGATTCTAATAATTACGAACAAGCCTATTCTTGTTTTGATGCCTGCTTGGCTGTCGAAGAATTTACGGCAATAAAAACAGATTATCAAAATGCTTTTGAAAAGCTAAAAGAATATCAATCTTACACCAAAGATTATATTTTTGGCTATATTTCTTATGATGTAAAAAATGACGTTGAAAAGCTCACTTCTACTAATTTTGATGGTTTAAACTTTCCTGATTTGTACTTTTTTCAGCCTCAAAAATTAATTTTCATCAAAGGAAATACCATTGAATTTGAGTATTTGCAAATGATTGATGATGAAATTGAAGAAGATTTTGAAGATATTATCAGTAATATTAATAATTCCACTACTCTTTCTGATGCTCTAAAAAAAGAAGCGGAAAAAACATCCGAAGAAATAAAAGAAGATAACATTAAAATAAAACTTCGAATTCACAAGGAAGAATATCACCAAAAAGTAACAAAAGTTTTAGAACATATTCATAGAGGCGATATTTATGAAGCTAATTTTTGTCAAGAATTTTATGCCGAAAATACACGCATCAATCCGTATAAAATATATTCGCATTTAAACGATATATCAACACCTCCATTTGCTACTTTTTTCAGACATGAAAATTTGTATGTATTATCGGCAACACCTGAAAGATATTTAAAAAAAGAAGGTGATAAAATAATTTCGCAACCCATAAAAGGAACTGCAAAACGCTTAATTGATCCTATTGAAGATCAAAAAATTGCCTTCGATTTAGCTAGAGATGAAAAAGAACGTGCCGAAAACATTATGATTGTCGATTTGGTACGCAATGATTTATCGAAAACGGCTAAAAAAGGAAGTGTTCAGGTAGCCGAACTTTGTAAAATTCATTCTTTTAAACAGGTGCATCAAATGATTTCGACCATTGTATCGGAAATTACACCAAATACACATCCTGTTGATGTTATAAAAGATACCTTTCCTATGGGAAGTATGACGGGCGCTCCTAAGGTATCGGCAATGAAAATAATGGAAAATTTAGAGCAAACAAAACGGGGTTTATATTCAGGAACTGTAGGGTATTTTACACCGAACGGCGATTTTGATTTTAATGTAATTATCCGAAGTATTTTATACAATTCTGACAGTAAATATGTGTCTTTTTCGGTAGGTGGCGCAATTACTGCAAAATCAATTCCTGAAAAAGAATATGAAGAATGTTTGCTAAAAGCAAAAGCAATGAAATATGTGTTACTTCATTCAAAATAGTTGCTTATATTTCAATAAATAAGAAGAAAACGCTTACAAAAACGTACCTAAAAAAATAGAATTAATGATTATTGACCAAGAAGAAAAATTTAAAGCAGTACTTCCAACTATAGAAGGAAACGTGAATGAACAAAGCTTTTTTAATGCTTTTTTAGACTTGTATCCTGAGGCTTGGAAACAACATAAAATTACTTTTTCTAAGTTTAAGAGAAGTAAACAATTTGGAAAAACAATACCTTTACCAAAACCTGAAGTTTCTTTACGTAAAGATATCAGACAGTGGTTGCAAAAACAATAAAATAATCAAAAATGACACATCAAGAGTTCCATTTTAAGTATCATAATACGAATTTTTTCGGGCAGTTTTGGCAACCTAAAAACCCAAATTCAGTGAAAGCTGTCGTTATTATTGTTCACGGAATGGGAGAACATTCGGGGCGCTATCAATCGGTTGCAAAAAATTTAACGGATGCTAATTTTGGTGTGATTGCTTTTGATCATTTCGGACACGGAAAAACCACAGGAAAAAGAGGGCATAATCCTGGTTTTGATGCAGTTTTAACAAGTATTTCTCAATTAATTGAAAAAGCATCCGCAGTTTTTGGCGATAAACCGCAGTTTTTATACGGACATTCTATGGGTGGAAATGCGGTTATTAATTATGCGCTGCGCAAAAAAATTATGCAAAAAAACAAGCAGTTAATAGGTGTTATTGCCACAAGCCCAATGCTAAAATTAGCTTTTAACCCACCTGCTTGGAAACTTAAATTGGGTAAAATTATGCAAAAAATTGCGCCCTCAATTACCTTAAGTAATGAACTAGATATCTCTGATATTTCTAGAGATGAAGTCGAAGTTCAAAAATATTTAGACGATCCTCTAGTTCACGATAAAATTAGCCCTAATTTTTCTTTATCGTTTATAGATGCTGGAAAATGGGCGATTGATAATGCAAAATCCTTAGAAATTCCAATGTTCGTTTTACACGGAACTGCCGATAAAATTATTGATTATAAAGGTTCACAAGAATTTGCAAACGCAACAAAAAACGCAAATTTAAAGCTTTACAAAGGTGCTTATCATGAATTGCAACATGATTTATGCAAAGATGAAATGCTAAAAGATGTGATTCATTGGTTAGAAAATCAACTAAAAAAAGCACAGAAATAAAAATGCTACAACAATTAGCGAAACATATAGACCATAATTTTTTATTTTTAAAAGATAAAAAACTCTTAATTGCTATTTCTGGCGGTGTTGACAGCGTGGTTTTAACACATTTATTGCATCAATTAAAATACGATATTTCATTAGCGCATTGTAATTTTCAATTAAGAAGTGATCAAAGTGATTTAGATGAAAAATCTGTTAAAAATTTAGGTAAAGAATTAGAAATCCCTGTTTTTTCAACACGTTTTGAAACGAGTAAATATGCTAATCAAAATAAATTATCAACGCAATTAGCTGCACGAAAATTACGCTATAATTGGTTTGATGAATTGCTAAAAAAACATGATTTTGACTATGTTTTAACAGGGCATCATGCCGATGACAACTTAGAAACCGTGTTAATTAACCTCACAAGAGGAACTGGTTTGGACGGTTTAACAGGAATTCCTGCTATAAATGGAACTATTGTGCGTCCGTTATTAATTTTTTCAAGAGAAAAAATTGAAAATTTTGCCCTAGAAAATAATATAAAATGGCGAGAAGATGCTAGCAATGCCGAAACAAAATATCTTCGAAATAAAATAAGGCACCAAGTAATTCCTATTTTAAAAGAATTAAACCCTAGTTTATTAAAAGCACATCTAAAAACAACCGATTTTTTAAAGCAATCACAACAAATCATTACTGACAAAGTCGATGAAATTGCTTTAAAAACACTCATAAAAGAAGATAATACACTTAAAATCAACATTTCAGAGGTCTTAAAATTATCGAACCCAAAAGCGTATTTATACCAACTTTTAAAAGCCTATAAATTTACCGAATGGGATGATGTTTACCAGTTAATATATGCGCAATCAGGTAAAAAAATTAGCAGTAATTCTCATACTTTATTAAAAAATAGAGATTTTTTACTATTACAAAATATACATAAAAACGAAATTCTAAAAAAGGAACAATTTAGCATAGATAAAGAAAATAACAAAATAACAAACCCTATCAATCTGCAACTTACACAAGTTCGTGAAAAAACAAGTTTTGATAAAAACACTATTTTTGTTGATAAAATTTTATTAAATTACCCCCTTACTATTAGAAGATGGGAAACTGGCGATTATTTTTACCCAACAGGTATGCTAGGCAAGAAAAAAGTTAGTAAATATTTTAAAGATGAAAAGCTTTCTCTTTTTGATAAAAAAAACATTTGGTTGCTTTGTACAAATGATAATAAAATTATATGGATTATTGGAAAACGTCAAGACAGGCGTTTTTTACCAAGCAATGAAGCAACAGAATTATTAAGAATAATTAATTAAAAACAACCCTTTATAAACTAAATCGAATGAAAAAATTATTTACGCTATTTTTATTATTCTTAAGTTTAATGGTCTTCTCTCAATCTGATGACAATCCTATTGTTATAACACCTACCGTTGAAAAAATTTCGGAGACAGAATACGACTTAATTTTCAATATTGAAATTGCAGAAGACTGGCATTTATATTCGCAATATAATCCTGAAGACGCTTCTTTACCGATGACCATCTCTCCTGCTGAAGGACAAAGTGGTTATGCGCTTAAAGGAAAAGCCAAAGAAGGAGAAACCCATACTGAATTCAGTGAAATTTGGGGGAAAGATGAAGTTTTCTTTGCTGAAGAAGGTCTTTTAACCCAAAGAATTACTGTTTCAAACACTGGTTTAACACAAATAACCTTAAACCTAGACGCACAAGTTTGTAAAGAATACTGTTTACCTTTTGATGAAGATTTTACCTTTTCATTAACTGGCGAAAAAGTATCACAAACCGTTACCGAAGTTGATGATAAAAGTCAGGCAATGTCACAATCATTAAACTTAAACTTAAAAAATACGGCGTTATTAAAAAATACCGCAAAAAAAGCGGATAACCAAGAAGAAGACAGCTCTTTATTAAGTATCTTTTTACTTGGGTTTGTTGGTGGTTTATTAGCTTTTTTAACACCTTGTGTATTTCCAATGGTGCCTTTAACAGTATCTTTTTTCACAAAACATACCGAAAAAAAAGGTAAAGGAATTGGAAGTGCTTTATTATATGGTTCTTTTATAATTTTAATTTATGGTTTATTAAGTTTACCTTTTCATTATTTAGACACCTTAGATCCAGAAATTTTAAATAGTATTTCTACCAACATGTGGTTGAACTTATTTTTCTTTACCATTTTGGTTTTCTTTGCAGGGTCTTTCTTCGGATTTTACGAATTAACCCTACCTAGTTCTTGGGGTAACAAAGCAGATACCGCATCGAATATTGGTGGTATTATTGGGATATTTTTTATGGCGTTAACCTTAGCAATTGTATCTTTTTCATGTACAGGTCCTATTTTAGGTTCTTTACTTGCAGGATCATTAGGAGCTAATGGTGGAGCTATGCAATTATCGGCAGGTATGATTGGTTTTGGGTTTGCTTTAGCTATGCCTTTTGCCTTATTTGCTATGTTTCCTGGCTGGTTAACTACTTTACCAAAATCTGGTGGATGGTTAAATACAGTTAAAGTTGTTTTAGGATTCTTAGAATTAGCATTCGCTTTTAAATTTTTATCAAATGCTGATTTAGTTGGGCATTGGGGCTTTTTCAAAAGAGAAATTTTTATCGGAATATGGTCAGTAATAGCCTTATTGATGTCATTATATTTACTAGGACTGATGGGTAAAAAATATGGTAAAATATCTTTTTTTAGAGTTTTACTAGGAGGAAGTTGTTTAGCTTTATCAATCTATTTAGCACCAGGGGTTTTAAAAAACCCAACATGGAATCAAAATAATTTATTGAGTGGTTTTGCACCGCCTAAATTTCATAGTATTTACGTAAAAGACAATCAATGTCCGTTAGGATTAAATTGTTTTAAAGACTTTGAAGAAGGTATTGCGTATGCAAAATCAGTAAACAAACCTGTTTTATTAGATTTTACAGGGTGGGCATGTGTAAACTGTCGTAAAATGGAAGAAAACATTTGGATTAAACCAGAAATTTACAACATGATTAATAATGATTATGTATTAATTTCATTATATGTTGATGATCATCAAAGACAATTACCTGAAGAAGAACAGTTCGATTTTATTAAGCCAAACGGTAAAGTAAAAAGAATTAGAACCTATGGTGATAAATGGGTTACACTACAAGTTGCAAACTTTAAAACAGCTTCTCAACCATTTTACGTGTTAATGAGCCCTAATTTAGAATTACTAAATTCACCTCAACAATATAGCAGTCACTCAGAATATTCTAATTGGTTAAAAACAGGATTAGATAATTTTAATAAAAAATAAACAAGTATACCCTATTAAAAAAAGCCTCTTTTATAAAGAGGCTTTTTTTTGGTTTTAACTTAAAAGAAAACGCCAACTATTTTTCAGCTAATTTATAATTAGCTATTTTTTTTAGCTATCTTTAACACAAAGAGAAAGTTATGTTGATAAAAACGTATGGATCGGCTGTTTTTGGCATTGATGCAACTACAATTACCGTAGAGGTAAATATAGATAAAGGAATTGGTTATCATTTGGTAGGTTTACCTGATAATGCGGTTCGAGAAAGTTCCTATCGAATTTCTGCCGCCCTTAATAATAACGGCTACAAACTTCCTGGTAAAAAAATAATTATAAACATGGCACCTGCTGACATTCGTAAAGAAGGTGCTTCTTATGATTTAACCATCGCTGTTGGGATTTTATCGGCATCTAAACAAATTGAGGCTAAAAATATTGAAGAATATGTAATTATGGGCGAACTTTCATTAGACGGAAGTGTACAACCCATTAAAGGCGCTTTGCTAATTGCCATTAAAGCCCGCGAAGAAGGCTATAAAAATTTTATATTACCTAAAGAAAATGCCAAAGAAGCCGCAATTGTTAACGACCTAAATATATTGGCGGTCAATAATATTATGGACGTTATTAATCATTTAGAAGGTAAAAAAATAATTGAACCTACTATTGTAGATACCCGAGCAGAATTTTATAAACATGTAGATTTTCCTGAATTTGATTTCTCTGATGTAAAAGGACAAGAAAGCATTAAACGCTGTATGGAAATTGCCGCCGCTGGTGGTCATAATATTATTTTAATTGGTCCTCCTGGAGCTGGAAAAACAATGCTAGCAAAAAGACTCCCTTCTATTTTACCTCCAATGACCTTAGAAGAAGCACTTGAAACCACCAAAATACATTCGGTTGTTGGTAAAGTAAAAAATACAGGGCTACAATATTCTCGTCCTTTTCGAGCACCACATCATAGTTGTTCAGACATCGCACTTATTGGTGGCGGAAATAGTTTACCACAGCCTGGTGAAATTTCGTTAGCTCATAATGGCGTTTTGTTTTTAGATGAATTACCCGAGTTTAAACGCGGAGTTTTAGAAGTAATGCGACAGCCTTTAGAAGATAGAGAAGTAACCATTTCAAGAGCAAAATTCACCGTAAATTACCCGAGTAGCTTTATGTTGGTTGCAAGCATGAACCCAAGCCCGTCAGGTTTTTTTAATGATCCTGACTCACCAATGACCTCATCGCCTGCTGAAATGCAACGCTATTTAAGTAAAGTTTCAGGCCCATTATTAGATAGAATTGATATTCATATTGAAGTAACCCCTGTTCCTTTTGATAAATTATCCGAAGAAAGAAAAGGAGAATCAAGTGTTGAAATTAGAAAACGTGTTACCAAAGCTCGTGAAATTCAAACCGCTCGTTTTAGCAACTCCGAAACAGTTCATTATAACGCACAAATGAACGTAAAACAACAACGTAAATACTGTAAACTTTCAGAACAAAGCTATACCCTACTCAAAATTGCCATGGAAAAACTAAACCTGTCGGCAAGAGCCTATGATCGAATTTTAAAAGTATCAAGAACTATTGCCGATTTAGCATCCGAAGAAAATATAAAATCGGAACATTTAACAGAAGCAATACAATACCGAAGTTTAGACAGAGATGGATGGCTAGGATAAAAAAAAACAGTAATTTAGTAAATTATTAAATTTATCAAAAAATAATCAAAACAATCAAAATGAAAAAAATAATTTACTTAATGGCAATTGCCATCACAGTCATTTCTTGTAAAAAAGAACCGAATAATTTTGTTACTTTTTCAGGAAAAATAAACAATAAAAATGCCGAATCTGTTGTAATTTCGAACCCACAATTCAAATTTAAAAAAACAATTGAGTTAGATCAAAATGGTTCTTTTAGCGATACAATGAATGTTAAAAGTGATTTTTACCGTCTTTCTAACGGACAAAAAACAACAACCTTATACCTAAAAAATGGCGACGATATTACCTTAAATATCGATGCTAACGATTTTTTAAAGACGGCTAAATTTACAGGAGAAGGTGCTAATGAAAATAATTTTTTAGCAAAAGTAATTTTATTACAAGAAGATTTTTTTAAAGATAAAAACTTATATAACTTATCTAAAGAAAAATTTGATACCAAAGTAAATAATTTTGTCAATGATTTTAACGCTAACATGAAAAGTACAACTTTAGATAGCGCATTTGTTTCTTTTCAAGAAAAAAATATTACAGGATTAACAAAGTATTTAAACAAAACCTATGCTGATAAATCATATTCGGCAACAAAATTAGTCAAAGGAGCAGTATCGCCTAAGTTTGTTACATATGAAAATCATAAAGGTAGAAATATATCTTTAGATGATTTAAAAGGAAAATATGTCTATATTGATATGTGGGCAACTTGGTGTAATCCTTGTAAACAAGAAATTCCTTTTTTACAAAAAGTTGAGAAAAAATATCATGGTAAAAAAATTGAGTTTGTAAGTATTTCTGTAGATGATCAAAGAGATTATGAAAAGTGGAAAAAAATGGTTGCTGATAAAAATTTAAGCGGAATTCAATTGTATGCAAAAGGTGATAAAACTTTTTCAGGAGCTTATAAAGTAAACAGTATTCCTCGTTTTATTTTAATTGATCCACAAGGAAATATTGTAGATGCAAATGCACCAAGACCTTCTAACCCTAAGTTAATTACTTTATTTGATTCTTTAAAAATTTAAATTTTTTCCTCTAAAAAAAATATTATTTATAGCTAAAATCCTGTAACTAAGTTGCAGGATTTTTTGGTTAAATCTTATAAAAATAAACTATTTTTCTTTAGATTGATTAAAAATAAGTATCTTTGCAGTGTGAATTGTACCATTAAACATACCTCCTCTCAAATTTTAGTCTCTAAAGCTAGAAATAGCTATCGGTTAAACTTGGGCTATAAAGTAATTGACTTTACTTTTTGTCAACTGTTAGCATTTCGAAAAAAAATATTAGATAATTCTTCTTATCAAGCTTTAGAAAATATTATAGAAGGAGACAATTTTATACTTATTTTTGTTGCAGATAATAAACATTTACTACTACTCGATATTCCTCAAATTATAGAATTAAAAGAGGCTTTATTATCAGCTTTCAAATAAAAAAACAAGTCTCCTATTCAATTTACTAAGACTGCTTTTAAATTAGTCTCTTAAGGCTTTTTGAAGCTATTTATTAAGTATCTTTATAACATCAAATAATACAAAAATAAGATACTATGGAAATAGCAATAAGAAGAGATATGATTTTGGATGTAGCAGTAGTAGATTTGCTAAATCATCAAGTAATGATGGAGCAACAAGCTTCTTCAAAATATTTAGCAATGGCATCATGGTGCGACCAAAGAGAACTTAGAAATAGTGCCACTTATTTCTATAATCAGGCGGAAGAAGAAAGAACTCATATGATGAAAATATTTAAGTTTATTAATGATAATGGTGGAAACGCACAATCTCCTACGGTATCAGAAATTACACATGAATATGAAAGTTTACGTGCTGTTTTTGAAGCTTCTTTAGATGCCGAAATTGAAGTAACTAACGCTATTCATCATACATTTAAAACTGCAAGAAAAGTAAGTGATTTTACTTCAGAAATATTTTTACAATGGTTTATCACCGAACAAGCTGAAGAAGAAGAAAAAGTAAGAGATATTTTAGATATGATAGATTTAATGGGAGACATGCCTTTAAAAATGATTGACGAGCGTATTCCTACTGCTTAAAAATAATATCATAAAAATATTATATATAAAAAAGGTTCATATTTTCATACGAACCTTTTTTATTTTTAAACTATTTTATACTAATTTTTAGTATCTGTAGTGTTCTGGCTTAAATGGCCCTTGAACAGTTACACCAATATAAGATGCTTGGTCTTCACGTAATTCAGTAAGCTCTACTCCTATTTTAGCTAAGTGTAAGTTTGCTACTTTTTCATCTAAATGTTTTGGTAACATATAAACTTCATTTTCGTAAGCCTTTCTGTTTGTCCAAAGTTCGATTTGTGCTAACGTTTGGTTTGTAAATGAATTACTCATTACAAAACTTGGGTGACCTGTTGCACATCCTAAGTTTACTAAACGTCCTTCTGCTAAAACAATAATGTCGTTTCCTGCAATATTGTATTTATCAACCTGAGGTTTGATAGTATCTTTTGTATTTCCGTGGTTTGTATTTAACCAAGCCATGTCAATTTCGTTATCGAAGTGACCGATATTACAAACAATAACTTTATCTTTCATTGCCTCAAAATGACGACCTTGAATAATATCTTTATTTCCAGTAGTTGTAATAATAATATCAGAATTACCAACAACAGTTTCTAAACGTTTTACTTCAAAACCGTCCATTGCTGCTTGTAACGCACAAATTGGGTCAATTTCAGTAACAGTAACGATAGAACCTGCACCTTTAAAAGAAGCTGCTGTACCTTTCCCAACATCACCATAACCACAAACAGTTACACGTTTTCCTGCTAACATAATATCAGTTGCACGACGAATTGCATCAACTGCAGATTCTTTACATCCGTATTTGTTATCAAATTTCGATTTTGTTACAGAATCGTTTACGTTAATTGCTGGCATTGGTAAAGTTCCTGCTTTTACTCTGTCATATAAACGGTGAACTCCTGTTGTAGTTTCTTCTGATAATCCATTAATTCCTTCAGCTAATTCAGGATAACGGTCTAAAACCATATTGGTTAAATCTCCACCATCATCTAAAATTAAGTTTAATGGTTTTTTATCTTCACCAAAAAATAAAGTTTGCTCAATACACCAGTCGAACTCTTCTTCTGTCATATCTTTCCAAGCATAAACAGGCGTTCCAGCAGCAGCAATTGCAGCGGCAGCTTGGTCTTGCGTAGAAAAAATATTACAAGAACTCCAAGTTACCTCAGCACCTAAAGCTTGTAAAGTTTCAATTAAAACCGCAGTTTGAATTGTCATGTGTAAACATCCTGCAATTCTTGCACCTTTTAATGGTTGTTCGTTTTTGTACTCTTCACGTAAACTCATTAATCCTGGCATTTCAGCTTCTGCCAATCTAATTTCTTTTCTTCCCCAATCAGCTAAAGAAATATCTTTTACTTTAAAAGGAACGTATGCAGCGGTTTTTGTGCTCATATTTATGTATATTTATGTATCTAAATTTTTAATATAGCAAAATTACAAAATAACTTTTTAACTTATGCCTGTTCACAAAACATTAACTGTAAATTCAAACACTAACGTATTGATTTGGAAGATTGAAGAATCTTTTGAAGAATTATCGGAAAATATTACGCTCAATAATCGAAGTATTAACAGGCTCAATAGTATGAAATCCGACTTACATCGTAAAGGTTTTTTAAGCGTTAGACAGTTATTAAAACAGGCTAATTATACTGATAATGACCTAATTTATGATGAATTTGGAAAACCTCATTTAAAAGATGGCAAATTTATTTCGATAACACATTCCTTTATTTTTTCGGCAATTATTATTTCTGATGATAAACCTGTTGGAATTGATATTGAAAAACAACGAGATAAAATTGTCAAAATCGCACCAAAATTTACGCCTATTGAACAATATAAATCAATAGCAAATCATGATGCTTTAGTTAATAAATTAACCATTGTTTGGGGTGCAAAAGAAAGTTTATATAAAATTTATGGAAAGAAAAAATTACACTTTTTAAAAAATATTTATATTGATGATTTCTCTTTTGAAACCAATCAAACTTTAGGAAGAATTTTATACCAAGGCATTACCGATGAATATAAAATCTACTTTTTAGAAACCGAAGGCTTTACGTGTGTTTATGCTATTTAAAGTATCTTTGTTGTTTTAGAGCCTGTTTAAAAATTAAATAAAAACCAAATTCTCGTCATTCTGAATTTATTTCAGAATCGCATAAAGAGAAGAACTACAACAAATCAGGATGCGAAACTGAAATAAATTCAGTTTGACAGATTCAATTTTTCAACTATAAAATGTTTTTAAATGAAATTTAAACAGGCTCTTAAATTTTCATTATAAAGTATATCAAAAACACAAAAAAACATCAAAAAACGCATGAAAATATCAGTAGAACTTACTTTAATGCCACTTCAAAATGAATTTGAAAAACCGATTATCAATTTTATAAAAAAACTAAGAAATTCAGGTTTAACAATTCTTGAAAATCCGTTAAGCACACAAGTTTATGGTGATTATGATGCTGTAATGCAATTATTAACTTCGGAAATAAAAGACGCTTTCGAATTAATAGACAGCGGAATAATTTTGTTAAAAATTGTAAAATCTGACCGCAGTAAGTATGAGCCTACTTTTTAATTTTAATACTGTTTTTGATTTTCTTTTTAGCCAATACAGCAGTTATGATTCTTTAGATATTTGGCTTGAAATTATTGCTGTCATTTTTGGTTTTTTATCTGTTTGGTATTCTAAAAAGAATAAAATTTGGGTGTTTCCAACAGGAATGATTAGCACGCTTATTTTTGTCTATTTACTTTTAAAATGGCAATTATTAGGCGATATGATGATTAACGCCTACTATTTTATAATGAGTATTTACGGCTGGTATCTTTGGACAAGAACTGTAGATAATTCAGTAGTAAACCCGATTTCAAAAACAACTAAAAAAGAGCAGAAAACCAGTATTTTCATCTTTTTAGCAACATTAATTTTCGTGTATGCCGTTTATACTTATTTTGATAAATGGAATAATTGGACAGCTTATGTCGATACTTTTACCACCGCAATTTTCTTTGTAGGAATGTGGCTGATGGCAAAGCGAAAAATCGAAAATTGGATTTATTGGATTATTGGCGATATTATTTCCGTTCCCCTTTATTTTTACAAAGGATTTACATTTACAAGTTTTCAATATTTAATATTTACTTTTATTGCCGTTAGCGGTTATTTAGCATGGAAAAAAGACTTAAACAACAAAAAAGCAATCTTGTAAAGGTTGTTTTATTTGGGCCTGAATCAACTGGAAAAACTACTCTTTCTGGTCAATTAGCACGACATTACAATACTGTTTGGACTCCAGAATTTGCCCGTGAATATTTGCAAGATAAATGGAATAACGAGCGTAAAATTTGCGAACAAAAAGATATTATTCCCATTGCCGAAGGACAAATTAATTTAGAAAATGAGTTATCAAAAAAAGCCGATAAAGTATTAATTTGCGATACCGATTTACTAGAAACAAAAGTATATTCCGAAGAATATTATGGTGGTTTTGTAGATGCTAATTTAGATGAAGCAGCCATTAAAAACACCTACGACATCTATTTTTTAACCTATATTGATACACCTTGGGAAGCCGATGATTTGCGTGATAAACCTGGTGAACGCTTAGAAATGTTTACCGCTTTTGAAAACACCTTAATAAAATACAAACGTCCGTATGTTTTATTAAAAGGCGATAAAGAAACACGTCTTAAAAAAGCTGTTGCCATTATTGATGAATTACTTGCTAATAAAAAAGATTTATATTCTTTTTCTACTCTTTTAAACGATGAATATTCCCGAACTAATTAAAGAATTACATTTTAAAGCCACTAGAAGTTCTGGTGTAGGCGGGCAACATGTAAATAAAGTATCTTCTAAAATTGAACTTTCTTTTGATGTTTTAAATTCAAAGGAATTATCAGAAAATCAAAAAGAAATACTTTGTACAAAACTCGCTTCTCGCCTAACAAAAGAACAGGTTTTAATACTTTTTTCTGATGAAACTCGCTCACAACACAGAAATAAAGAATTGGCGATCAAACGTTTTTTAGCACTTATCAAAGACGGTTTAAAAAGACCCAAAATAAGACGTGCAACCAAACCTAGCCGAAATTCGGTACTAAGAAAACACGAAAATAAAAAACGACAAAAGTTAAAAAAATCGCTCCGAAAAAAACCGAATTTAGAGTAATTTTACCGTGAGAAAATAAAACCTTATCCTTACGCAAACAACGTAGCAAAAGCTTCTTCAATTTTACCGACTAAAAGCAATTTTATCGAGTGATTTTTTGAAGATATTTTGTTATATTTTGATGCTACTAAAGTTTTATAGCCTAATTTTTCAGCTTCTAAAATACGTTGGTCGATTCTTGAAACAGGTCTTATTTCTCCTGATAAACCAACTTCGGCAGCAAAACACACATTCGGGTTTATTGCCATGTCTTGATTGGAAGAAATAATTGCGGCAACAACGGCTAAATCAATTGCGGGGTCATCTACACGGATTCCTCCGGTAACATTTAAAAACACATCTTTTGCGCCTAATTTAAAACCTGCTCGTTTTTCTAAAACAGCCAAAATCATGTGTAATCTTTTTAAATTATATCCTGTGGTAGAACGCTGTGGAACTCCATAAACTGCGGTGCTTACCAAAGCTTGAATTTCAATCATTAATGGACGGATTCCCTCTAGAGTTGAAGCAATTGCAGTTCCGCTTAAATCGGCATCTTTTTTAGATATTAATATTTCTGACGGATTAGAAACTTCTCGTAATCCTGTAGATAGCATTTCGTAAATTCCTAACTCGGCAGTGGAACCAAATCGGTTTTTTTGAGAGCGTAAAATTCTGTACGTATGATTTCTATCGCCTTCAAATTGTAAAACAACATCGACCATGTGTTCTAAAATTTTGGGTCCTGCGATATGCCCGTCTTTATTAATATGCCCGATTAATAAAACTGGTGTTCCTGTTTCTTTGGCAAATTTTATCAGCTCGGCGGAGGTTTCTCGAATTTGAGAAACACTTCCTGGTGATGCTTCAATGGTATCGGTATGTAGGGTTTGAATAGAATCGATAACCAATACATCGGGTACTACTTCGGCAATATTTTTAAATATTTTTTGGGTGTTGGTTTCTGTTAAAATTAAACAGTTTGAATTGCTTGCTTCTAAGCGTTCGGCACGCATTTTTATTTGCGATTGACTTTCTTCTCCTGAAACATACAGTACTTTTTGAGGAATATTCAACGCTATTTGTAGCAATAATGTTGATTTTCCTATTCCTGGTTCTCCTCCTAATAAAACAACGGCTCCTTTTACAATTCCTCCGCCTAAAACGGTGTCTAATTCGGTGTTTTTAGTAGCAATACGCTCCTCAGAATTTAACTCAATATCTTGTACTTTTAAGGGTTTCGAAACTGTTTTCCCTATATTTTCAGGGGTTTTCCAGCTTCTTTTTTCTTCTTTTTGAATTACTTCTTCAACAATGGTATTCCATTCTTTACAGGTATTGCATTGCCCAGCCCATTTTGAATGTTGTGCGCCACAGCTTTGACAGGAAAACGTCGTTTTTATTTTTGCCATTGGAAGTAATTTGAAGTTTTTTAAAAATCTTATTCGTACTATTATAAGTAAGATTCAAAGTTACAAACTAATCGTTAGATATGAAGTGTTGTTTTTTAAAAGCTTGTTTAATTTTGATGTAAGAATTTTACTCGAAAACTGCGTTAGCGATTGAATGGCGTGTTTGAGTAATGAAAGCGCGACCTGCAAGGGAACGCCCAAAAAATTATTGTTATTTCTTGTTCTTATTATAAAGCGGTAAAAATAAAAATGCCAAGCCTCCGAAAATGATAATCATAGCGGTTTGTGACGTCCACATAATCCAACCGAAAGCGGTTGCCGGTTCTGCCGATACTCCAAATAAAGCCATTGCTCCTGCTACGGCAATTGGGTATAAACCGATGCCTCCATTGGTGGCTGCGATGCTAAATGCGCCTGCTATAAAACCGATTAAAACGCCGCCTAACGGAACTTCTAAGCCGTTTATTGAAGGGATTGTTGCCCAAAACATACACACGTACATTGCCCAAATAAACACGGTGTGGAATATAAATGCCCACTTGTGTTTCATTTTAAAAATGCTTGTTACGCCTTCGACTAAGCCTGAAATAAAGCTTTTAATTTTTAAACCAATTCCTGATTGTGCTTTTTTTACATAACGGGTTATGGCGTAAAAAACAAGGGCTAAAACACTTAAAATAATGACGATTCTTAGCGGGTCAAAATTTTTGGTAAGCAATTTATAAATAAAATCGAACTGTAAAAAAAGGGTGATTGCAATGATGCTTAACATCATAATTATATCGGCAATTCTTTCGGCTACAATGGTTCCGAATCCTTTTTCAAAAGGAATATCTTCGTAGTTTGCCATTACAGCGGCTCGTGAAACTTCACCTGCTCTTGGTAGTGCTAAATTGACTAAATAACCGACCAAAACAGCTAATGTGCTATTGCCAAAATCGGGTTTATACCCCATTGGTTCTAACAGAAATTTCCACCTGTAAGCTCTTGATAAATGGCTTAAAATCCCAAAAAATAAGCCCAAGGCTATCCAACTGTAATTGGCGTCTTTAAAATACTGAACTAAAACATCTAACGAAATTTTAGAAACAGAATACCAAACTAAAAAACCGCCCAAAATGAGCGGTAATATAATTTTTAAAGCTTTTTTTAAATTCAAAATTTAAGAATCTAGGTAAGTGTATTGTCGGCTTCGTTAGGAAAAACTAAAGAAGGTGTAAATTTCTTTGCTTCTTCTAATTCCATAAACGCATACACGATTAAAATTAACACATCGCCTTTGGCTACCTTTCTGGCTGCGGCACCGTTTAAGGTGATTTCTCCACTTGCGCGAGGTCCTGGTATGGCGTATGTTTCTAAGCGTTCGCCATTATTGTTATTCACAATTTGAACACGTTCGCCTTCAATAATTCCTGCTGCATCCATTAAATCTTCATCAATGGTAATGCTTCCTATATAATTTAAATCGGCACCCGTAACTTTTACGCGGTGGATTTTAGATTTTACTACTTGTACTAACATATTACAAAAATAGTTTTTTAATGATTAATGTATTGTTTTTTGTTGATTTTTATTTTAATCGGATATTATCTATCAATCGAATATCGCCTGCAAAAACGGCAATAAAGGCACGATATTTTTCGTTTTCGGCTTTTATTTTAACAGTTTTTAGGGTTTCTTCGGATGCAATAGTAAAATATTCTAAGCGTAATAACGGATGTTTTTTAAACTTTTTAACCACCCATTTTGTTACTTTATCTGCACTTTTTATGCCAAATTTTTTCTTGGCTTTTTTTAGTGTTCTATAAATAAATGGTGCAACGTCTCGGTATTCTTCCGATAAACGGCTATTGCGAGAACTCATTGCCAAACCATCTTCTTCCCTAAAAATAGCACAGCCTTTTACTTTTACAGGAATCTGGTGTTTTTTAACCAGTTTTTTGATGATTTGTAATTGTTGGAAGTCTTTTTTACCAAAATAAGCCGTGTTTGGTGCTACTATTTCAAATAATGATTTTACAATAGTTCCTACACCATCAAAATGTCCGTCACGAAATTCTCCTTCCATTTGATGCTCTAATCCGTCAAAATTAAAGGTATCAGCAGTTATATTATTGTCATAAATTTCGGCTACTGATGGCAAAAATAATACCTCACAATTTACACTTTCTAAAAGGGCGATATCTTGGTCAATCGTTTTTGGATAATTTACCAAATCTTCTTGATTATCAAACTGCGTAGGGTTTACAAAAATACTCACTACCGTAATAGCATTGTGCTGTTTTGCTTTTTTTATCAGCGATAAATGCCCTTGGTGCAAAGCGCCCATCGTAGGCACAAATCCTATTGATTTATCAGCCTTTTTAAGACTTGCTAAATATTCTTTTAATGCTGATTTGGTTTTATAAATTTTCATGGTCTTATAGTTGGAAAAGGTGCAAAATTAGCAATTTAACATCATTATAGCATAAATTTTCGTATTTTTGCTTCTTTAATAAAAGAGACAGATTTAATGAAGGATAAGAGAATATTATACGTTTCATCAGAGGTAATACCTTATTTACCTGAAACAGAATTATCGTCTACTGCATTCAATGTTGCTAAAAATGCACATTCTAAAGGAGTTCAAACCCGTATTTTCATGCCTCGTTTTGGCGTAATTAACGAACGAAGGCATCAATTACATGAAGTTATTCGTTTGTCTGGAATGAATTTAATAATTAACGACATGGATATGCCGCTAATTATCAAAGTTGCTTCAATCCCTAAAGAAAGAATGCAGGTGTATTTCATTGACAATGAAGAGTATTTTAAGCGTAAAGCAGTATATTCTGATGAAGATGATAACATGTTTACTGATAACGACGAGCGTATGATTTTCTTTGCAAAAGGAGTCGTAGAAACAGTAAAAAAATTAAACTGGGCACCTGATGTTATTCATATTCATGGGTGGATGGCGTCTTTACTTCCATTATATTTAAGAGAATTTTATAAAGAAGAACCATTATTTACAGAAAGTAAAATTGTAACTTCGATTTATGAAAATAATTTTGAAGGTGAATTAAATACTGAATTGGCAAATAAAGTTCGTTTTGATAAAATTGAGGAAGCTAAAATTGCAACAATTGCAACTCCTAATCAAATCAATATTTTAAAAAGTGCTATTGAAAATTCAGACGCTATTGTAAAAGGTAGTGAGGTTTTACCTGATGAAATTAATGCTTTTATTGCTGAAAAAAGCACCAAGGTTTTAGAATTTCAATCAGAAGAAACTTTAGCCGAAGCATATTTAGATTTCTATAAAGAAAATGTTTTAGAATTAAGCGAATAAACAATACAAATGATTAAAAAAATTGGTGGTTTAGGTATTAGCTTGCTATGTTTAGCAGCTATGGTGTCGTGTGAAAAAGATTTTAGCGACCTAGGAGGTCATGTGGTTGCTAACACAAAGTTTGAAACTGGTGAACTATTATTAGACGTTGAAATTGAAAAAATTGACATCGCAAATACCAATACAAACGATGCTTATAAAGCCGTTAGGGCAGATAATATTAGTCTTGGTTCTTTAGGTGAATATTGGCTAGGTGTTTCTAAAAATAATGAAAATTATAAAGGAATTGAAGCCTCTGTTATTAGTCAATTAGCGTATGTGTCAGGGCTAAAAAACAAAGCTATTTCTGGTACTGATACCATTTATAACTTAGACAAGGTTATTTTAAAAATACCTTATAAGACAACTGCTAAAACAACATCTAAACAAGAAACAAGTTTTGAACTTGATTCGTTTTTAGGGAACTTAACGGAGCCTACTTCTTTAAAAGTGTTTCAAAATGAAACGTTTTTAAAAAATGACAATCCTACGTCAAATAATCCTGGTAAAAGGAATACCTATTTATCGAATGCTGAATATTTAGGGGATAATTTATTAAATGAAGATCCTGATTTTACCTTTATTATCGATACAAAAAAAGATACTGTTTTTAACTATCAAAGAATAGATAGAATGGACACTTCTAAAACATATTTAGAAGCTGTTAAAGTTAAAAAATCAAGTAAAACTGCTGCAGTACCTTTTTTAGCAATTCCTTTAGATCTTGCTAAAATGAAGACCTTATTTTGGGATAAATTTGAAGGTGCTAATTTTGCATCTAAACAAGCTTTTGATGTTTATTTTAAAGGATTAAAAATTATGGCCTCTGGTGAAAAAGGCGCTTTGATTCCTTTAAATTTAACCAATGATGCTTCTTTGGTATTTCAGTATTCGAAAGCTATTTCAAAAGAAGGTAAAGTTGCAAGTAGCGAAAATGAAGAATATTCTTTTGCTTTATCAGGTATTAAAAATAGTAAATATGTAATGTCTGAAGCAAAAACACCTGTACCTTCTAACAACTTTGTAATTCAAGGAACCGCAGGTTCAATGGCTAAAATTACACTATTAAACACTACAAAACTTCAAGAGTTAAAAGCTGAGCATTTATTAATCAATGATGCTTCGTTAACTTTTCATGTAAATCAGAATATTAATACCGATAAAAAAATAATTCCTCAAAAATTATTTATTTATCAAAATATAGACAAAGGAATAGAAGGTGTTCAAGCTACACAATTAACGGATGCTTATAAAGAAGCGGCTGTTTTTGGAGGTAATCTTGAAGTATCAGAAGATGATAAACCTGAAAAATATTCTTTTAAAATAACAGATTACATCACTAATTTATTAGAAGGTAACGGTAGTATTGACCCTTTAGTTTTAAAGGTTTACAACAATCCTACAGACAACGCTTTTAAAAATAAAATACCTGATGTAAATGTTAAAACCTATAATTGGAACCCAAGAGGGGTTACTTTATTAAACGGAAATAAAACAGCTAACGGAATAAAAAGGGCTGTATTAAAAATATCATATTCAAAAGAAAAATAAAACATTGCTATGTGTGGAATTACAGGATATATAGGGCATAGAGAAGCTTACCCAATTGTTATTAACGGATTAAAACGTCTAGAATATCGAGGATACGATAGTGCTGGAATTATGATGTACGATGGTGAAACAATTCATTTGACAAAAACAAAAGGAAAAGTTGCTGACCTAGAAATCATTACCAATAAAGACCAAAAAAGAAAGAAAGGATCTATAGGTATTGGGCATACACGTTGGGCTACTCATGGAGTACCAAACGATGTAAACTCACATCCTCATGTTTCACAATCTGGAGATTTAGTGATTGTTCATAATGGAATTATTGAAAATTATGACACCATAAAAAAAGAATTAATCTCTAGGGGTTACACCTTTAAAAGTGATACTGATACAGAGGTATTGGTAAACCTTATTGAAGAGGTTAAAAAGAACGAAAAGTGTAAATTAGGAAAGGCAGTTCAATTAGCGCTTACAAATGTTATTGGCGCTTATGCAATTGCTGTTTTTGATAAAAACAAACCAAACGAACTAATTGTAGCACGTTTAGGAAGCCCAATTGCTATTGGTGTTGGAAAAAACAACGAAGAGTTTTTTATAGCTTCGGATGCTTCTCCATTTATCGAATATACCAAAGATGCTATTTATTTAGAAGATGGTGAATTAGCGATCATCAAAAAAGATAAAGGAATTAAAGTTCGTCAAATTGAAAATGATAAAGAAATTGACGCTACCGTTCAAGAACTTCAGTTAAGCTTAGAGCAAATTGAAAAAGGTGGTTATGAGCATTTCATGTTAAAAGAAATTTACGAACAACCAAAAGCTATTATTGATACTTACAGAGGACGAATGTTAGCCGATCAAGGTATTATTCGTATGGCAGGTATTGATGATAATTTATCAAAATTCACCAACGCTAGCCGAATTATTATCGTGGCTTGTGGTACCTCTTGGCATGCTGGTTTGGTTGGAGAATATCTTTTAGAAGATATGGCACGTATTCCTGTTGAAGTAGAATATGCTTCTGAATTTAGATACCGTAACCCAATTATTAACGAAAACGATGTGGTAATCGCTATTTCTCAATCAGGAGAAACTGCCGATACTTTAGCGGCTATTAAATTAGCAAAATCAAAAGGAGCTTTTGTTTTTGGAATTTGTAATGTAGTCGGTTCTTCTATTGCTAGAGAAACTCATGCTGGTGCTTATACCCATGCAGGTCCTGAAATTGGCGTTGCATCAACAAAAGCATTTACTACGCAAATAACCGTTTTATCATTAATTGCGTTAAAATTAGCACAAGCAAAAGGAACGCTATCTAAATCTGCTGTAAATACCTATTTACAAACCTTACAACAAATTCCTGCGCAAATAGAAACCTTGTTAAAAGCAGATGCGCAAATTAAAGAAATTGCAAAGGTTTATAAAGATGCTAAAAACTGCTTGTATTTAGGTAGAGGATTTAATTTCCCTGTGGCTTTAGAAGGTGCTTTAAAACTTAAAGAGATTTCATATATTCATGCAGAAGGATATCCTGCTGCCGAAATGAAGCACGGTCCTATTGCTTTAATCGATGAAGACATGCCTCTTTTTGTAATTGCAACCAATAAAGGGCATTACGAAAAAGTAGTAAGTAATATTCAAGAGATAAAATCAAGAAGTGGTAAAATTATCGCTATTGTAACAGAGGGAGATACTACGGTAAAAGAAATTGCAGATCATGTGATTGAAATCCCTGATACTGACGAAGCTTTTACACCGTTATTAACCACAATTCCTTTCCAATTATTATCGTATCATATTGCGGTTTTATTAGAAAAAAATGTAGATCAGCCAAGAAATTTAGCGAAATCTGTAACGGTAGAATAAACTGTTATAACCATAATAAAATTAAGAATCCTGAGATAGTATCTCAGGATTTTTTTTTATTATTTATTTTTCGAAAAGTAAGATAAAGATACTCCACTATCAAAAAATAGCTATTTTCAATATTTAAGAGCCTGTTTAAATTTGTAAAATAAAAAGAAAAAGGTTTCTGAAATTCTATTAAAATGTTTCTTTTGTGGTTCTCAAAACAAAAAAGATGT
>NZ_OENA01000064.1 GCF_900239185.1 Tenacibaculum finnmarkense | reverse complement strand
GCAGTTGCTTTTTTCAATGCTAAAGCTTGTTTTTGTTGCGATAGTTTCGAATTAGTAGAGCTGGTAGTTGAATTATTATTTAAGTAATTAACTAAATCTGTTTTTTGTTTGCTATTTGTTGCAACTGCTATTCTTTCTTCAACTGCTATTCTACGTTTAACTCTCTTAACTAATCGTTTTATTAATCTATTACCAGCGCCTATTGATGTACCTTTATAACCTTGGTCGTCTATATCTAGCCTACGAAATAAAGAATCTACTATTCTATTTATTTCTGATTGGCTGTTAATTCGCCCATAATCAAGACGTAAAGATGTTGCTTTTGCAGGTTTAAAGCCTCCTGTTGTTTTTACTAACCTAGTTACTTGCCTTGTCTTTGGTCTTAATTTGATTATTGGTTTTCTGCTTGTTGGTCGTCCAAACTGCTCTCTACCGTTACTATCCATAAACACACCACGACCAGGAACACCTGCTAAACCATATATATTTAATTTACTTTCCATTATGCTACTACTTTTTTAACTTGTGAATTTTTATTTTTGAAATAAAAAACGCCACCAAATAATAAAGCACCGCCTATAATTAAAGGCAAATTTTCTTTTGATAAAAACGATCCAAAACCTGCGGTATTCATTTTTTTAGCTGAATTAATAGATACCATATTTGATGCTGTTTGTGCAGTTTTAGTTGCTGCAATTTCAGCTTTCTTAATGTTATCTCGTTCTATTTTATAGTTTGCTATTTTTGTTTTTACTGCTTGAATTTGTGTTTCTAAATCTGTAATCGTTTTCTTGTTTACAACGATTACCTCACTAGCTTTTCTAAGACCTTCCGTCTGCTGGCGACCTAATAACTCATAAGATCCTTTTATTTCTCCTAGTGCTTTTTCAGCATCTTGCAATGAATTTTCTGCACGTTCACGCCTTCTTACGTTTTTTTTGCATAAACCTCTACCAATTTTACTAAACCAACCGTTCAAACCTAAAGAAATAGCAATGCTTTTTTCATTTGTTAGTTTTTGTGTTTCTCGCTCAATAATATCTTCTAATTTACGAATCGTTGCTTTTCTAGCTGCCCATTGACTTGCTTGTCGTCCATTTTTCAACTTACTGTACTTTCTATCAAATTCCGATTTATTAGACAAGGTATCTCTTGTTTTACCCTCTAATCTTTCGGCAATAGCCTTTGACGCACATACGCCGTTTAAACCTCTGTTTCTCATTAAATCCATTTTTAAACTTTTACAATTAATAATCCAGCCGCGGCAACGGCTAATCCGATGCCTACTTTCTTTTTTAACGACCTTTTGTTTTTTATGGATTTATCTTTAGAAATTTCGGTACTTAATCTTTTTTGAAAATCGAGTATTGCTAGTTCATTTGCCGTACGTAAACTTTGAGCTTCTTTTTTTAAAAAATACGTATATTTCGTATCGTATTTAAGCCATATTTTATACATTTCTCGTTGTATAGGTTGTTCAAATAAATACAATCCTTCGCCACCTATAAACGCTTTATATCTTAATCTACCTACCTTATCAATTAATGGTTTGACCTCAATTCTGTATCTATTTTCACGACCATCAGAATAGTTATTTCTTAAATGAGCTGTATTTTCCGAAAGCCACTTATTTGAAGTACCTTCAAAAGTTTCATCTCCTTCTCCATAAGGCAAAATTGGTTCAATTCCGTATTTACTTTTATTTTTTCGTAAAATTATAAAGCGATACTCTGCACTTATCGGAGCTTTTGTATTAGGAACAACAAAATACATTGTACGTTGATCGGTTGTTGCGGTTTTATGGAACATTTCAAAATCATATTTACTATATGATTTTATGAAATTTGCGTAAACAGCTTCAAATGCTTGTTTTATTTTTTCCATATAATTCAATGTAACCGTTAGGGTTTTACCTACACAATCATCATCTGATAAATAAGAAGTTTCACTTCTTAGATGTGCAATACCTAAATCCAATTCTTTGAATATGTCATTTAAAATATGCTGAATACGTGGTTTATTATCAAATAAAATAGCCTCGTCTAATAATTCTAATTTGTGTATTAACAGCGCTTTAAAATCCTTTTCGATTCGTACTTTTATTATCGCTAAATTATATCCCTGAACATCACACCCAAATAAAGCATCTGACAAAAAGATAAAACCTCTTACTAATAGTTTTACATATTCATCTAGCAATGGTTTTAGTGTTATAAATATTTGCTTTACAAGTTCTGTTTGCCAATTACCACCACCGCCACCACTTTTAGGACTTTCTGGAACTCTTGGCGGTTGCTGTTGCCCAGCTAAACCATAATTATTTATTTTAGCTCTCATAAAAACATCTGATTTTTGATAAAAATCAGGTTCTTTAATTCCTGCTAAAGTTCCATCTATGGTATAATATCCTAATTTTAGATTTTTTGGATTTTTTTGATTTTTTGGAACAATTACATAAACGTGCGAATAACCAGCGGTTGCACTTTGTTTGATTCTTCTTAGGAAATGATGTATTCCTAAATTTAAAAGAATTGTACTTGCAAAAATTGAGTAACTTTTACAGTCTATGCCGTTATAACGACTTGCCCACGAACACGCTGGACTTCTTAATTCCTGATTTAAGCCATCTATTTTGTATTGAAAATGATGGTATAAAAATGAGTGGATAGAAATAGCGGTTTCTTTGGTACTTTTACCTGCAAAAGTTACTGCAATATTTTTTGTATGATTTTGATATTTCTTTGACCAGATAGCCATATTATCAATTGCAGCTTTTGTATCTCCAGTAGTTAATTTGGTACTACTACAATTACTATAAGGCATTAAATGAGCGTATTGTTGCCCGCTTTTAATGTTCCTGTATAATGCTTGATTGATTGATTCTGCTTGATTCATTTATAACAATATCTGATTCGATACTGCAATAATAAAACAAGAAAAAAACATCATTTTAGGCTAGCGGCGTTTAGCAATGGCTAACACCGTTAAGTAAGATCTAGTGTACTTTAAAGTTGTTTAACATCGTTTAAGTTATTTTATTTTTACAAAAAAAACCGAACTATCTTTGATAGTTCGGTTAAAAAAATATTGTGCAATATTACAGTTATATTAGTGTTGGCAGTAATTAAGACTCATACCTCTTGGCAATAGTCATAATTAATTTAGCTGCTCTGTCAGTTGCTTTCTGATACTCACATAAACCTTCTTCGCCTTCTTCGCCTAAATCATCTGGGTCATGTCCACATCCTGCGTGTTGCTCTATCAATGCTGCTGCTGTTGTTAATGCACAATATAATCTTTGTCTATTTTTTTGGGTCATAATTTTAGAGTAAACTACCGCCAAAAAATGTATAATTAAAAACTAAGGCGGTGTTTTAGTTGTTAATCGTTAATAAACTACGTGCCAACACCAGCTAAAAAACATTAAAACGATTTTTTAGCTCCGAAACGTTGGCAAACATTAGTAGCTTTATGTTTTTCGACTATTTAAAGACACACAAATACCTGTACCATAACCATTTCCTGTTACATTAAAAATCGGGACTTTCCTATATTTTATCATAAGTAAGGCTTCTTTATCTTTTAGAAGCTTTTCTTTATCATTATAGTTTAGAATCCAGTTAGTGTTATCTGAATCATCGAAAGCATATCTTGTCGCTGAAAGAATTAACTCACCTTTAACATTTATTTTTTTTATTATTTTTTTAAAACCTTCAGTAAAATTTTTTCTTTTAGGAAATTTTGATTGAAAATAATAGAAATACATAATATTTTGAATTTAATTCACTCACTTTAAAACAGGTAGAGTAAAGAACCTTAAAAACGACTTGCCAATCGAGTAGACGGCTCCGACTAAAATAGTCGGAGTGCGCCTCTCACACCACCGTACGTACGGGTCTCGTATACGGCGGTTCGTAAATCAT
>NZ_OENA01000094.1 GCF_900239185.1 Tenacibaculum finnmarkense | reverse complement strand
TCAATGCTTCACCGTATATAGTAACCTTAATTCTCTCTTTTATTCTTTCTGATTATATATCAAATGTATTAAAAGACAAACTTAAGATGTATAAAAATAATAAGGGTTAGATGCCAAATCCAAAATCGGTACATATTAATAAAATCCACCAAATTTACAATTTAACAGTTAAAAGAAAAATAACAGTAAAATTGTAAATTTGGCTAAGTGCTAAACCGAAAAATAAGTTCATTTTAATCCCTTACTATTCTTATACGAACCGTTAGCATAAATACAAAATTGAATCCAAGATGATAGAATCAGAATTTAATACTGTTGATTTAAGTTATGAGTCTTATAAATTTAGAGAAGAACTTAGAAATCAATTATTATTGCAAGCTAATTATTCCTACGAACCTGGAATGTGGGAATATGAAGGAAAATGGTATTTTTCTAAATTTGATTTATACATAGCCATTTTAGCATATGAGATAGCGGAACAATTTGGAATACTAGATATTGTTGGGCTAATTGCAGTACTTAGTGGAGCTCCTTTAATTCCCACAAGAGCAAAATTTAAAGGCTCTATCAAAGGAACATCTGTTGCTTCAAAGTATCTTTCAAAAATACCTGGAGAATTACCATTTCGTGTACCTACGGTTATTGGTTATCCTAAAATTATTGGAGGAAAAGGGTTAAAAAAGAGATTAACTAAAATTATTGGAAGAATTGTAGGTCGAGCTACACCAATTATTGGTTGGGGGATTTTGACTTATGATTTAGGGAGTATTTTTTATGATACCCAAATGGTATATAATCACATTGTAGATGGAAAATAACAATCATTTTAAGCGACTGGTAGATTTTATTATTAAAGAATACTGGGGAGAAAGAGATAAAATAAATCTTAAAACTACTTTAGGAGGTGATCTTAAAATTGGAGGAGATGACGGAATAGAATTTTTAGAGAAGTTTTTAATTCATTTTAATATTGATTATGATGAAAATAGAGAATGGCAATTACATTTTGATGATGAAGGCTTTGGTTTAATCAATTTTATAGCTATTTACAATTGGATTAGAAGGAAAAAAGATAACAGGGATTATTATGATTTAACTATAGAACATTTAATAAAAATAATTGAATTAGGTTATTGGATTGACATGAAGAGTAAAAAATAGTAAGTACTTATGCTAACAATTTGTATAATGCATATGCACCCTGCGGGATGCAAACGCACCATACAAAAAACGTTAGCAATAATTAAACCCAAAAATGAGAAAAAATATGTTTGAAAAATTTGAAAATATAAAATCTGTACTTTATAAAATTGTATTTATGATTTTATTTTTTGTTCTTGCAAAATCTTGCGTTTCAGATTATGTTAGTGGAGGCGATAAAAATCATATAGCTGAATTACAACAAATGATTGATGAAAATACTAATATCGTTGCTAATTTATCGAATGAATATACTGAAACCAGAATAGCTAAAGTTGTTAAATTATATAAATTTGATTACTCATTTGACTTAAATGGAGAATCTTATAATGGGAAAATCACATTAAATGAAATTCCAAACGCCAATAAACTTAAAATATATTATTTAAAAGAAAATCCAAATACCATTTCTGCTGACCCTTTCGATGATTTAAAAAGTGAAAATGAAAAAGGAAAATCAATTTCAGATTTATTAGTTGGAATTTTGTGGGGTATTTTATCTATTATAACATTAATCTCTTTAGTTACTAGCTTTAGTAAGAAAAAAACACCTGAAACACATAAAGAAAAAAAGAAAATAGTAAGAAAAAAAAATAAAATAATTGAATCTCAAAAAGAAGTTACTGAAGAGGAAAAGAAAAAAATAGAACTTGAAAAAGAAAGAATACGAAAAGAAAAAGAAGACCCTAGTAGGTTTATGCCTAAATAACTATTGCTAACAAAGAACTGAGCTAAAAAACAACTCTTTTCTTGATTAAGTTTATACATTATTATTCTAGGCTCATAATTCTATAAATTAGTTTTTTGAGCT
>NZ_OENA01000063.1 GCF_900239185.1 Tenacibaculum finnmarkense | reverse complement strand
AATAAAAGCTCAAAAAACTAATTTATAGAATTATGAGCCTAGAATAATAATGTATAAACTTAATCAAGAAAAGAGTTGTTTTTTAGCTCAGTTCTTGTTATGCCTAGTTATTATTTTAAATAAAGTCGTTAATATTATCTTGAAAAACCTTTTGTCTATGGTATTCTAGATATTGTTCCCTATTTTCAGGATAGATTCTTAATTTATTTTTAGCATTTGGATTAATGTTTAGTTTTTCCCAAGTATATGCAGTTAATAAACTACCACATATTAATTCTCCATTATCTGTGAAAGTAATATATCCTTGGTCAAATAATTTATCGTAAGTAGGCGATAAAGCCAAACCATTTAGAAAGTCAATGGATTCACCTATTTTATCTTCATTTATACATGCTTTATATGGTTTTATATGACTTGCAATTAATAATCTATCATCAGAAATTTTAGTAAAAGGACACTGTGGCATATGTTCAATCACTTTTTTTCTATATTTCTGTTGTCCCTCTCTTGAAGCTGATTTTTTTATTACCCTTTTTTTATTCTCTTTTTCTATTATTTCAGTAGATTCAGCCAATTGAGGATGAACTATTGACCTAAATTGATAATCTAATAAGATTCTAAAATAGAATAGAGGTGATTTAGAAGATTCGTTATTAACAGGAATCAGTTTTAAAATAGATAAGTAACTTATTTTAGGTAAAACTAATTCTCTCCAAGTTTTCCATATTTCATTATCAGAACGAATATAACCTCTTGAATACTTCTTTTTATTACCAATTAAATCTGAAACATCATATATTCCAAAGAAAATTTTATCAATTTCTAAATTATTTATTTTATCAATTCTATCACTGTAAAAATCAGAAATGTCAAAATTATAAATTTGTTCTTGTTTTTGATATTCAATTCTTGAATCATAAAGATACTTTAGTAAGTTCGTTTTACTAAAAAAACAATTCTCTTGGATTGAGGTATAAACTCTTTTATCTTCTTTATTTTTACCTTCTCCCCATTTTTTATATTCAAAAAAATCACTTAATCTTTCTCCACTTGAACCAGTGTAACTACCAACGTATTTTCTTGATTCTCCATTGCCTTTAAACATTTTAAGTTTATTCTTTCTATAAATAAAACTATCTTCTGCTCTTAAATTTTGAATAGAATCAATGATAAAATATTCTTTACCATCTATTTTTATTTTTTGAAAATTACTCATTTTCTTCTGCATATTTAGTTATATCAATTTGCTTTAATAAAGAAATAAGAACATCTACTACAATGCTATTTCCAGCTTGTCTATACATTTGAGTATCACTAACAACTTGTTTAAAATCATCTCTAAACCCCATCAAACGTAAGCATTCTTTAGGTGTTAGTTTTCTTATTCTTCCTTTGTTATGAGTAACATAATTATCAACACCAGCACGATGCATTTTATGCATAGATTGTAGTAAAGGTCTTGCTACTTCTAAATCTGTTTTTATTTTTGTTTTAAAGTTTTTTGTACCTTCTGAAAGTACATATTTTGTAGTTTTTTCTGATAAATAATATTTTTCCTCAACTTCGTTTACATCAAAGATTAATTCATCAAATTCAGGTTTTTCAATACTTTCAAAAATAAAATCTCCATGCCAATTAAATTGTTGATTAGCTTTTTGACAAATTGCAATATCTCCATTTATTTGTGTGTATCTTTTTTTTCTGTTTTTAGAACTTGTAACAAATTTAACACCTTTTTCACTTAAATAGTATTTACTATCTGTATAGTCTTCAAGGAAATCTTGCATTTTAGGTTCTAGATTTACTGGTTCAGGAAATGAAAAGTTTACTTTTTTATCTTTGAAACCAACAACAAAAATTCGTTCCCTATGTTGAGGAACTCCATAATTTTTTGCATTCATCACTTGATAAAAGTATCTATACCCAAGTTCATCAAAAGTTGCTTTCATTATTTCAAAAGTATTTCCTTTGTCGTGGTTAATTAGGCCTTTTACATTTTCATAAATAAATATTTTTGGCTGACTTTCTTTAACTATACGAGCAAATTCATAAAAAAGAGTACCTCTTGTGTCATCTAACCCTTTTCTTTTCCCAACCATTGAGAACGATTGACAAGGACTACCTCCAACTAAAATATCTATTTTATTTTTATATTTTTTCCCGTCTAATTCTCTAACATCATTATACCATCGTTCTTCACTGATATTGTAATTTTCAAAGTATGACTGTTTAACAAATTTATCTATATCACTTGCAAAAATAATTTCGGTATCTAATTTTAGTCTTTTAAAAGCATATTCAATCGCACCTATTCCAGAAAATAGAGTTGCTATTTTTGTTTTTCTTTTTGGGAATTTAAATTCTTTTTCTCTCCAATCTTTATCAAACTTGAATTGTTGTTGTTTGTTTTTATATAAAGTTAATTGTTTATTAACTATTTCTAAAACATTTTCATAATTTTCATATTCTTTGAGTTCTCGAAATAATTTAGAAGAATAATAATAGTTAAATAATTCTTCTTTTGGAGTTTCTAATATTTCACAAAGAAATACTATTTTTTCTATTGAAATAGCACGTTCTTCACGTTCAATTTTTCCAAGAGTTGAAGTATCCATTTTTAAATGAGATGCAACTTTTCTCATAGGAAAACCTAATTCTTTTCTTCTTTGTTTTATGTATGTTCCAAAAGTTGATTCCATATAATTGATTTTAGGGCGAAAATAGTCCTAAAATATGGAATGTGCAATTATTTCTAATTAGGCATAACGTTTTGTATATGGTTTGTTGCGTTTTTGAAGCACTAAATTTAGTAAATAAAAACGGAATAGAAAATCCCCTAAGGATTTTCGTAAGTAGGTTCGCACTAGCAATAAATTATATATTTTGTTGTGTGTAGTTTTTACTCAGTTTTCTGATTTAGAAATTCTTTAAATCTTTTTAATGCGTTTATAAATGCATTATGGCTTTTTTTTCCAAATTCAGACTCACTTCCTGTATGTCCATATTTATCTATATAAAAATCTATATTTTCAATGAATTTATTTAAAGTTACGTTTTCTCTATAATGTATTTTTTCAACTCGTTTCTTGTAATCATATGCAGTCGAAGGATTGCCAGATGGAGTAAATTCACTGTATCCATTTTTAACTAAATAAATTTTAAAGTCTTCTAACATAATAATTGTTTTAATTTTTTATTTCTTTTCGACTAGCGGGTGGTCTTGATTGTACTATTCTTTGTTTTTCTTTCTCTTCTCTAATTCCTCTTTTGATAGTATCACCTTTCTTGTCAATTGTGATTAGAGTGTCTAAGATAATGTTATTATATGTATTATTTATTTCATATTGAAAAGTAACATAATCTGTTTTAAAAATCCATTGTTTTGTACCTAGTGCTTTAAAACTAAATTCTTTATCAGATATTGTTATTATATGCATATGTAAGGCTTTTGTATTTCCACCTCTACTAGGTGGTCTACTAGGTTCTAATAGAACACTAGAATATTTTTCAATTTTAGAATTTTCAATTTTCATTTTTTTTAGGGGATTACACACAACGTTGTTGTATATGGTTTGTTGCGTTTTTGAAGCACTAAATTTAGTAAATAAAAACGGAATAGAAAATCCCTAAGGATTTTCGTAAGTAGGCGAGTACCAGCAATAAATTATATACGGCTTAAGTTTGTCTTTTAATACATTTGATATATAATCAGAAAGAATAAAAGAGAGAATTAAGGTTACTATATACGG
>NZ_OENA01000062.1 GCF_900239185.1 Tenacibaculum finnmarkense | reverse complement strand
TATCGAATATAAATCGTATCGAAGAAATAAAAAAAATCTGGAATTATTAACCTTATAAATTCAAAAAAAAGGTCAACCTATTTCAGGACAATACAACAAACTAATGAAAACTTATTTTTCAGACTTAATTCCTAAAATTCAGAGATACTCGAAAAAACTCGATGACCTAACAAATATAACTAACGCAAATTGGATAATAATTGAAGAAATATTTAATTCTAAAAAAACTTATATATTTAGACCAAATAATCAACTAATTATTTCTACTGATGGAAGTGTGGAAAAAAGGAAATGGGAATATATTAAAAATAATTCATTATTGATAGATATTGAAAATGAGAGTTTTCTTTTTAAACTTGGTTTTCTCGATGCAAATTTTTTTATTCTCAAACTAGATAATAAGAACGAATATCTTTTTTTGGTAAACGAAAATATTTTCAATGAATATAAAAATTCAATTAATAATATTTCATCCGTTCTTGAAAATAAATACTTAACACAATATCCCAAAACTAATACGGTTCACACAAATAATTTAAAAACTAATAAAGGTAAATTAGTAATCAGTGTAGATTATAAAGACAAACCTTTGGAGATTGGAAACAATGTCTTTCTCAATGGTGAACCCGCTCCAAACGGTAACTATCGATATAATTATTTCTTTACTCTTAAAGTAAATAATGGTAAAATTGAAAAAATATAAAAAAAATATCGTTGCGCAATTTTTTTAAACTAAGTATATCCACTCCAGTTGGCAATAATTTACACAAAAAATGGACAAGAACGCTTTAATTGCAGGTTTTATAGGGTCACTGATTGGTGTTTTTATTTCTGGAACATACGGTCGAATTACGACTGCTTTTAAACTAAATCGAATAAGAAAAATCATAATTAATTGTTTTCAAGCAATTTCAATTCCAAAATGCGAAAAGTATATTGAAGATTTAATCAAGGAATTGAATTTGTTGGAAATTTTTCGACACAAAAGAAAAGCAATAAGACATTAGATTATATGCCAATGTTCAATTCTGATATTCTTAAAAGTATAAATCCTGAATTACTTCTTCAAACTTCTTTTAAGGCAAAAACTCATAGTGATTTAATTGAAATTACATATACAATTGATTATCTGAAAAAAAATATGCCTATTGATAAAATGTCTTTATTTAAAGAAAAAGTGATTGCTCATTTAAAAGAAAAAGAAATAGAAAATGACGAACTTTATAATCATTTGCTAAGTTGTTCTTTTTATGAAAAATTGAGTAAAGAAGTATTATCTGATTTAAACCTAAAAATAGAAACTGCGGAGGAATTAAATAAAGATCAAAAAAAAATTATAGAAGACTTGAAAGGAAATTCATTTATTTGGATTTTAAAATACCTTTGGAGACAATAAAACTATTGCCAACACCATATATAATTTATTGCTTGTGATTAACTACTTATGAAAATCCTTGGCGGATTTTCTATTCCGTTTTTATTTACTAAATTAGTTGCTCGAAATACGCAACAAACCATATATAAAAACGTTGTAAAACATTTAAACAAATCCTGTGAATTTAGAATCTATATTAAAAATTACTCAAATCATTTTTTATTTGGTTGCAGGAACAATTGCAATTCTCACCTATTTAAAAGCTAAAAGAAGTTTTTTAAATTCAGTTAATACAGAATATCAGAAAAAGGCTTTACAAAAGGTCGAAGATATATCTGAATTTCTGATTTCGGAATTTGATAAAAATTCGGAAAATTATTGGGCAAAAGCTCATTGGAAAGAAAGAAGTCCTGCTCAAATTATGCTTAAACAATTCATAGAAAATAAAGAAGAGTTTTTAAAATACGATGAATGGATGGGTGGAACTCCTTCGAATCCCCAAATCGAAAAACTGAATAATTGGGTTAATAAAATAAAATCTGACCCGTTTGTACCAAAAGTAATTAGAAAGATTGTTGTAGATAATTTAGAAAATCGTGTAAACCTCGCGAGACAAATAGAAGAAGAAGAATTAAGGGGTTTTGGTAATAAATTAGTGACTGATAAAGGTAAATCAAATTTGGAAAACTTGAGTTCAACTATTCATAATAAAATTAATAGCAGACAATATAAAGAAGGAATCGGAATTAGTCAGATAGAAGAAAAAGTGCATAATATTAGAATACAAATTCAAGACTATTATGAGAAATACGATCCTTTGAAATAAAAAACGTTTTACAACAAAGAACTGAGCTAAAAAACAACTCTTTTCTTGATTAAGTTTATACATTATTATTCTAGGCTCATAATTCTATAAATTAGTTTTTTGAG
>NZ_OENA01000061.1:3500-60116 GCF_900239185.1 Tenacibaculum finnmarkense | reverse complement strand
GAAATCATCTGAAAAGAATAGTTTCTAAATGCTTAAAAAATAAGTTTTATAACAAAAAACACGAAGTTAACGCTTCGTGTTTTTTATGTTTATAAGTTGGTTTTATGTTAATGAATAATCAAAAGTAATTTCGGGTTCAGTTGTTGGTTCATCGCAATTTTTTAAATCATCAATAAAGGCATCAATTTGGGTTTTCGTTACATTTGGCATGCAAATTATATGTGAAATATCACCTTCGGTTGCTAATTGCCATTTATCTTTAATTTTTTTAGATGTTTTAGGCAGAACTACGGTAATTGCATTCGGATTTCTCCAGGCTTTAATACCAATATTTTTTAGTGAAGTTTCACAATATTGCGCAACTTCTAAACTCTTTTGATAGCGTTCTTGTAAACCCTCAACACCCAATTGTTTTAAGGCGTACCATAAAAAAAGTGGTGAATGTCCGTTGCGAGAACCTGTTATGGTGGTATCTAACGAGCCGATATATGAAATTCCTTTGGCAATTCGATCTCTATTGGAGCGTTTTGCCATTAATACGCCTGTTGGAATTGGAGATCCTATAAATTTATGTCCGCTAATAGAAATACTATCTGCACCATCCATAAAATCGAAGGGTAGGCGAGGTTGCATAAAAGCTCCAAAGGAACCAGATAAGGCTGCATCACAATGGATGTAATGGTCTTGAATTGCTAGGCTCGCTAAAATATTTTTTATGTTAGAAATATCATCTTTTGCTTCTTTCATAGTAGTACCAAAAGTAGCCAAAACAATAACGGGTTTATGGCGGTTCATACGCACGGTGTTCTTAAAATCTTTATAATCCATTTCACCGTTTTCTTGTGCTTTTATAACAATACTAGGGATGTTTAATAAATGAATATTTTTGCGAATACTATAATGTGTAGATTCGGAATAATAAACAATTGCTTTGGGATATAATTCACGTGCAAGATATAAGCCATACAAGTTACTTTCAGAACCTCCGTTGGTAACATATCCCCAAAAATCTTTCGGATTTGCCCTAAATAATTTGGCGAAAAAAGCAATTACTTCGCGTTCCATTTCGTGAGTTTGTACTTGGTATGTTCCTTTTTCAAAGGGGTCTCCTAAATTGTTAATAGGAAACTGAAAGAACTCATTTAGAGCGGAGTAATCAAAATCTTTTGAAACGGGATACCCTAAAAAACCATCACGAGCGGTGGTTAATTGTTCTTTTAGTGTATTTAATTTTTGTTGATTTTCTTCGGATAAATTTTTAAAACCTGCCATAGTAATGATATTTAGCCATCAAAAGTAGCAGAATCAATAATAATAGTCAGTATTTAGGTTGAAATTTAGATTATTTTTCTGTTTATTTTATTAATGTAGATAAAAAATCTAAAATTATGTTTTTGGAATACTTTTAATAGAAAAAACACAGTTTTATAAAGATATTATTTTCTGATAAAAAAGATGAATTCATGTGCTTTTTTTAAGGTCGTTCTGGTTTTTAGCCCCGATTGAAGCAATTGTTTGAGCTCTTTTTTATTTTTCTTTTAAAAATAAAAAAAGCGAGTGCGCAAAGCGGGAATAGCTTCAAATAAAATTAATATAGAAAAATAATTTCAAAAAAAAACCTCACCATTTCTGATGAGGTTTTCGAATTTATAAAAAATTTATAAAGAAGATTTTAAGCTTCTTCATCAATATAATCTTCAATTGGGTTACAAGAACAAATTAAGTTTCTATCGCCAAAAGCATCATCTACTCTACGAACAGAAGGCCAAAATTTATTATCGGCAACATAACTTAAAGGAAATGCCGCTTGCTGACGCGTATATGGTAAATCCCATTGGTCATCAGTTAGCATCGCTTGTGTATGCGGTGCATTTTTTAACGGGTTATTTGCGTCTTCTTTGGTTACTTCTGAAATTTCTTTACGAATAGCAATCATAGCATCACAAAAACGGTCTAATTCAGCTACATTTTCAGATTCTGTTGGTTCAATCATCATTGTTCCTCCTACTGGGAAAGAAACTGTTGGTGCGTGAAAACCGTAATCCATTAAACGTTTTGCAATATCAACTACTTCAATTCCGTTTTGTTTAAAGTCTCTACAGTCAATAATCATTTCGTGTGCCGCTCTATTCATTTCTCCTGAATATAAGGTTTCGTAATGACCGTGTAAACGTTCTTTAATATAATTGGCGTTTAAAATAGCGTTTTTTGTAGAATCTGTTAATCCTTTAGCACCTAACATGGTGATGTATCCGTAAGAAATTAAACACACTAAAGCAGAACCCCAAGGAGCTGAAGAAATTGCTGTAATTGCATTTTCGCCACCTGTTGGAATTAATGGATTGCTTGGTAAAAATGGTACTAATTGAGGCGCAACACATATTGGTCCAACCCCTGGTCCACCACCTCCATGAGGAATAGCAAATGTTTTATGTAAGTTTAAGTGACAAACATCAGCACCAATCGTTGCAGGGTTTGTTAATCCTACTTGTGCGTTCATATTTGCACCATCCATATAAACTTGCCCACCGTTATCATGAATAATTTGGGTGATTTCTTTAATCGCTTTTTCGTACACTCCATGCGTTGATGGATAGGTAACCATTAAAGCGGCTAAATTATCTTTATGTTTTTCGGCTTTTGCACGTAAATCTTCAACATCGATATTTCCTTTTTCATCGGTTTTGGTAACCACCACTTTCATACCAGCCATAACTGCTGATGCTGGGTTTGTACCGTGTGCCGATGCAGGAATTAAACAGATATTTCTATGAGCATCATCATTTGATTCATGATACGCACGAATAACCATTAATCCTGCAAATTCTCCTTGTGCACCAGAATTTGGCTGTAAAGAAGTTCCTGCAAAACCTGTAATAACATTTAATTGTTCTTCTAGGTTTTTTAATACTGTTTGGTATCCTTCAGCCTGTTCTAATGGTACAAATGGGTGAATATTTCCCCATTGTGCATTACTTAAAGGTAACATTTCAGAAGCAGCATTTAATTTCATGGTACAAGACCCTAAAGAAATCATGGAATGATTTAACGCTAAATCTTTACGTTCTAACTTTTTGATATAACGCATCATTTCAGTTTCTGACTGATAGGTATTAAATACGTCATTATCTAAGAAAGAAGTGTTTCTTAAAACGTTAGGAGCAATTGCGACTGTTGTTGTTAATTGTGTAACAGTAATGTTTTGTACGTTAAATGCTTGTTCAAAACAATCAACAATGGCATTAATTTCTTTTAAACTAACGGTTTCATTTACTGAAATAGAAACGTGGTTGTTATCAATATAATTAAAGTTGATTCCGTTTGCTTGTGCAACAGTGCGTAATTTTTCAGCTTCAACTTCAATTAAAATAGTATCAAAATAGGCGCTATTTTTTTGTTTGAAACCTAGTGTTTCTAAAGCAGTTGCTAAAGTATTTGCTGCAGCATGAGTTCTGTCAGCAATATATTGTAAACCATCTTTACCATGGTAAACGGCATACATTCCTGCCATAACAGCTAATAAAACCTGTGCAGTACAAATATTAGAAGTCGCTTTTTCACGCTTAATATGTTGCTCACGAGTTTGTAACGCCATACGCAATGCACGACCACCGTTAACATCTTTAGTAACACCAATTACACGACCAGGAAGACTACGTTTGTAAGCTTCTTTGGTAGCAAAATAACCAGCATGAGGACCTCCGTAACCTAATGGAATTCCAAAACGTTGTGTAGTTCCTACTACTACGGCAGCACCAAATTCAGCAGGTGCTTTTAATTTTACTAATGATAAAATATCGGCAGCAACAGCTACTTTTATATTTTTTTCGTTACAGTTGGCAACAAATTCAGTATAATCGCAAACCTGCCCATGTTTTCCTGGGTATTGAACAATAGCTCCGAAAAAATCTTCAGAAAAATCAAATTCTTCATGATTTCCTACAACTAATTCAATTCCGATAGGCGTTGAACGTGTTTGTAAAACCGATAATGTTTGAGGTAAAATATCTTCAGAAACAAAAAACTTGGTTACACCTGCTTTTTTCTGAGCACGTTCACGTACATCAAATAATAACGCCATTGCCTCAGCAGCAGCAGTTGATTCGTCTAATAAAGATGCATTTGCAAGTTCCATACCTGTTAAATCGCAAACCATGGTTTGGAAATTTAACAAAGCTTCTAAACGTCCTTGTGCAATTTCTGCTTGATATGGCGTATAAGCGGTGTACCAGCTTGGGTTTTCTAAAATATTACGCTGAATAACGCTAGGCACAATTGCCTGGTGATATCCTAATCCGATGTAACTTTTAAAAACCTTGTTTTTTGCACCTAATTCAGTAATATGATTCAAATATTCATACTCACTCATTGCAGGAGCTAAATCTAATTCGTTTTTAAGGCGAATATCATCAGGAATTGTTTCAAAAATTAATTGGTCTATGCTATCAGATTTAATCGTTTCTAGCATTTTTTCTTGTCCTTTTGAATTAGGACCAATATGTCTTAGTTGAAATGAATTTGTGTTCATTCTGTGTTGTTTTTTTAGTCCATCAAAAATAACAAAAAAGTGTAATTTTTATAGTATGTTTTTGGCTTTAAACTGATATTTTATTAACTAAATGTAATGGTTCTAAACATAAAAACTATTTTTGTGTAATGAATTTGCTAAAAAAACTATTTAATTTTTATATAAATGCTAGTATTCACGTAGCCTTAGCGGTCTGTTCTTTTGTTTGTGTTACGGTGCTATATTTTGGATTGGAATACAATAAATCGTTGTTGTTTTTTATTTTTTACGCTACAATTACGGGTTATAACTTTGTAAAATATGCAGGAGTTGCTAAATTGTATCATAAAAGTTTGACAAGGCATTTAAAAATTATTCAAATTTTTTCGTTGTTTTGCTTTTTAATGATGTGTTTTTATCTTACTAAATTAAATTTACAAACAGTGCTCTTTTTTAGTCCCTTCGGATTGTTAACACTTTTATATACCGTTCCTTTTTTTAGTGGCTTTAAAAAAAACTTACGAAGTATCGGCTATTTAAAAATCATAATTGTTGCGTTGGTTTGGGCGGGAATAACGGTTTTTCTACCTTTTTTTGATACTCGGGCTAGTTTTTCGGGTTCTCTTTATTTATTAGGATTACAGCGTTTTTTGTTTGTGGTGGTTTTAATTTTGCCTTTTGATATAAGAGATGTAAAGTATGACGCTATTTCTTTGCAAACCATTCCTAAAAAAATAGGCGTTCAGCAAACCAAAAAGGTAGGCTATGTTTTGTTAATACTTTGTTTGTTTTTAGAATTTATAATAACGTCAAATACTAATTTTAAACAGGTTTTTTTGGTGATTTTTACGCTTCTTTTGGTTTTATTGATGCGTTGTTCAGAAAAACAATCAACTTATTATAGCTCATTTTTTGTAGAATCAATTCCTGTTATTTGGTGGCTTTTATTGCTAATAACTTGATATTCTATGGATAAAAAAATAAAATCTTTTTAAAATAGTGCATTACTTGTTTAATATCCTTTGTATTTTTGGATACGAACCCTTAAATAAAATGCTATGACACCAAAAAGAAGTTTTGTTTTCGATTTTGATAGTACCCTTACAAAGGTAGAAGCTTTAGATGTTTTAGCAGAAATCAGTCTGCTAGGAAATCCGAAGAAAGAGGCTATTATTAATCAAATTATAACAATAACCAATCAAGGAATTGACGGCGAAATATCGTTTACCGAATCTTTAAAAAAACGGATTGACTTATTAAACGCTACAAAAGCTGATTTACCTTTATTGATAAAAGAATTAGAGCAAAAAGTATCTCGTTCAATTGCTGATAATAAAGATTTTTTTAAAGAGTTTTCTGATGATATCTATGTAATATCCGCAGGTTTTAAAGAGTTTATAATTCCGATTGTTGCCGAGTATAATATTCCTGCTGAAAGAGTTTTTGCCAATACTTTTGAGTTTGATAAAAACGATGCAATAATAGGTTTTGATACTCAAAATTTGTTATCGCAACACAACGGAAAAATTGACTGCTTAAAAAACTTAAATTTAGCTGGTGAAATTCAAGTAATCGGTGACGGTTATAGCGATGCGGTAACCAAAAAAGCAGGAGTTGCCGATACTTTTTTTGCTTATACTGAAAATGTACAAAGAGCAAAAACCATCGCAAATGCCGACCATATTACGCCTAATTTAGACGAATTTTTATACCTAAACGATTTGCCAAGAAATATATCATATCCAAAGAATAGAATTAAAATTTTATTATTAGAAAATGTTCATAATGATGCTTTTACCAACTTAACAGCCGATGGTTTTAGCGTAGAAACGGTGTCAAAAAGTTTATCCGAAGAAGAATTAATTGATAAATTAAAAGATGTTCATGTTTTAGGGATTCGCTCAAAAACACAGGTTACTAAAAAGGTAATCGAATCGGCAGATAAATTAATGGTGGTTTCGGCATTTTGTATCGGAACAAAACAAATAAATTTAGAAGCCTGTAAAGAAAACGGTGTGGTCGTTTTTAACGCTCCTTATAGTAATACTCGTTCGGTGGTCGAATTGGCAATTGGCGAAATTATTATGTTAATGCGTAGTGTTTTTCAGCGAAGCACCGAACTTCATAATGGTCAGTGGAATAAAACAGCCCAAGGTTCGAGAGAAATCCGAGGTAAAAAACTAGGGATTGTCGGCTACGGAAATATTGGTAAACAATTGTCTGTTTTAGCTGAAGCACTAGGGATGGATGTGTATTATTATGATATTGAAGATAAATTAGCGCTAGGAAATGCGAGCAGAATAAGTACTTTAAAAGAGCTATTAAATATTGCTGATGTAATTACCTTACATGTAGATGACAATGTGGCAAACAAAAATTATATCGGCGAAAAAGAAATTGCTCAAATGAAAGATGGCGTTCATTTTGTAAATTTATCGAGAGGTTTTGTGGTTGATATTAAAGCCTTGGTAGCGGGATTAAAATCGGGTAAAATAGCAGGAGCGGCTGTTGATGTATATCCTGAAGAACCTCGAAAAAATGGTGATTTCTACACCGAATTAAAAGGGTTACCAAACGTAATTTTAACGCCTCATGTTGGCGGAAGCACCGAGGAAGCTCAAAAAGATATTGCCGATTTTGTGCCAAGTAAAATAATGGCATACATGAATTCAGGAAATACGGTTGATGCGGTAAATTTCCCCAATATCCGCTTGCCACGTCAAAATAATGCACATCGATTTTTGCATATTCATAAAAATGTACCGGGCGTAATGGCAAAAATAAATAAAGTTTTGGCTAAATACGATTTGAATATTACAGGGCAGTATTTATCGACAGATGAAAAAGTAGGCTATGTAATTACGGATGTAAATAAAATATATGATAAAAAAGTTATCGAAAAATTGCAAGAAATAGACGGAACTATAAAATTTAGAATATTATATTAATATTTAATCTAGATAAGTACTTCATTTAGAGTTGTTTTTTATGATATTTATCATGTAATTTATGTTTGTCCATTTTTATATTTGTCATCAAAAATAATTTTAAAATGAAAGAAGTATCAAGAAAATCACAAATATCTTCGCCAACACCTATTGATAAAAAAGTACTATTAGAGCAAGATACAATTCTGATTAGTATTACCGATAAAAAAGGTGTTATTGAATATTGTAATGAAGATTTTGTTGCTTCATCAGGGTATGAAGAACGTGAATTAGTAGGGGCAAGGCATAATATTATTCGACATCCAGAGATGCCTAGGATTATTTTTAAAATGATGTGGGAGCGTTTAGAACAAGGTAAAAACATGATTGCCGTAGTTAAAAACTTAGCGAAATCAGGTAAATATTATTGGGTAGTTACTGATTTTACGGTTAAAAAAGATGAAAAAGAACAGGTATTAAGTTACAAAGCAATTCGAAGATTAGCTCCTCAAAAAGCAATTGATGAGGTAATTTCTTTATATAAAAAACTTAAAGATATTGAAGATGTAAAGGGAATGGAAGCTTCTCGGAAATTTTTAAATGGTTTTTTAGATACCAAAGAATTAGAGTATGATAGTTATATAGAGGGCTTAGTTTCGTCTGGTATGAATATGTCAAAACCTAAAAAAGACAAAAAAGTAGGGGCATTTTTTAATTGGTTCTTTTTTGCCGAAGAAAGACCGTTTTAAAATGTACGTTAAATCAAAAATAAATATAGGGTATTTAATAAATGAAAAAGGATTGTTTTATATTTGAAAACAATCCTTTTTTTCTATTAGATGAATTATCAAAATACCTTAGACTACGCACAACAACAAGATAAAGAAGATACCTTAGCTTATTTACGCAACCAATTTCATATTCCCAAAGATAAAAATGGAAAAGATTGGTTATATTTTACAGGAAATTCCCTCGGATTACAGCCAAAACAAACTCAAAAATATATTCAAAATGAACTAGACGATTGGGCAAAATATGGCGTAGAAGGTCATTTTGAAGGCGAAACTCCTTGGTTGCCGTATCATGAGTTTTTAACCGAAAACATGGCGAAAATAGTGGGAGCAAAACCGCTAGAAGTTGTTGTTATGAATACCTTAACAACCAATTTGCATTTGTTGATGGTTTCTTTTTATCAGCCTACGAAAAAGAAATATAAAATTGTAATAGAATCTGACGCTTTTCCTTCGGATAGATATGCGGTACAATCGCAATTAAATTTTCATGGTTTTGATGCCGAAGATGGTTTAATTGAATGGAAACCAAGAAAAGGCGAAGAATTATTAAATATTGAAGATTTAGAAACAATTATTGCTGAACAAGGCGATGAAATAGCATTATTATTAATTGGCGGTGTCAATTATTACACAGGACAATATTTAGATTTAAAGCGAATTGCTGAAATCGGACATTCAAAAGATTGTTTTGTCGGAATTGATTTAGCACACGGCGCAGGAAATATTTCTCCAGAATTGCATAATTCAGGCGTAGATTTTGCCGCTTGGTGTACTTATAAATACTTAAATTCAGGACCTGGAAGTTTAGGTGGATTATTTGTTCACGAAAAACACGCCGAAAATAAAGAGTTACCTCGTTTTGCTGGTTGGTGGAATCATAATAAAGATACTCGTTTTAATATGCGTCAACCTTTTGATGTAATGGCTGGTGCTGAGGGTTGGCAATTATCGAATCCTCCAATATTATCAATGGCAGCAATTAAAGCTTCTTTAGATATGTTTGCTGAGGTAGGAATGGAGGCTTTACGAGAAAAATCAGAAAAATTAACAGGATATTTTGAGTTTTTAATTAATAATTTAATTGAAGAGTTAAATTCTGAGGATATTAAAATTATTACGCCTTCAAATCCAAAAGAAAGAGGCTGTCAATTATCTATTCAAGTAAAAAATGCCGATAAAAGTCTGCATAAAAAACTAACAGAAAATAATATTATTACCGATTGGCGTGAGCCAGATGTTATCCGTTGCGCACCAACGCCAATGTATAATTCTTTTGAAGATGTTTATAAAATGGTAGGTATTTTAAAAGGATTGTTGTCAAAATAATTAAAAAATATTGAAGAAATAACACTGGATATGGATGCGGTTCTGAAATAAATTCAGAATGACGAAGCGGAAAATAAAAAGAAGCATAAAAATGAATAAAAAAGACAATATATTAATAATAGGTGCAGGTTTATGCGGAAGTTTATTAGCTTTACGATTGGCACAAAGAGGCTATAAAGTAAATGTTTATGAAAGCAGACCTGATTTAAGAACTATTGATATTTCAGCAGGTCGTTCTATAAATTTAGCCTTATCTGACAGAGGTTTTAAAGCCTTGCGTTTAGCAGGTGTTGCCGAAAAAGCTCGTGAAATTTGTATTCCAATGTACGGAAGATTGATTCATGATATTGAAGGAAACACATTTTCATCAAATTATTCGGGTAGAGATAATGAGTGTATCAATTCAATTTCAAGAGGAGATTTAAACGCTATTTTATTAACAGAAGCCGAAAAACACGAAAATGTAAGCATTCATTTTAATAAAAAATGTACATCTGTAGATATAGAAAATACCATAGCAAACTTTAAAGATTATCATACAAAAGAAGAGTTTTCTGTAGATGCTGAGGTTATTTTCGGTACTGATGGCTCGGGTTCTGTTTTACGTAAAAGTTATTATTTAGAACGAAAATTCTTGTTTAGTTATTCTCAGAATTATTTATCTCACGGATATAAAGAACTTGAAATTCCTGCGGATAAAATAGGGAATCATCAAATAAGTAATGCTCATTTACATATTTGGCCTCGTGGTGCGTATATGTTAATTGCGCTTCCGAATATGGATGGTAGTTTCACCGTTACGCTGTTTTTAAGTTATGATGAAGGAGAATATAATTTTGATAATTTAACATCCGAAGAAAAAATAACTGCCTTTTTTGAAACACAATTTCCAGATGCCTTAAAATTAATTCCGAATATTAAAGAGGAATTTTTAAATAATCCGACAGGAGCATTAGGAACGGTAAAATGTTCGCCTTGGCATTACAAAAATAAAACTATTTTATTAGGAGATGCAGCGCACGCAATCGTACCCTTTTACGGGCAAGGAATGAATGCTTCTTTTGAAGATATTACCATTTTTGATGCTGTTTTAGAAGAAAATTTAGGCGATTGGGAAACGGTGTTTAAAACCTACGAAAAAGCAAGAAAAGAAAATACCGATGCTATTGCTGATTTAGCAATCGATAATTTTCACGAGATGAAAAATCATGTAGCTAATCCGTTATTTAAAGAAAAGAGAAAATTAGAAATGGCTTTAGAAAAAGCGTTTCCAAATGAGTATTTTTCTAAATATTCGATGGTTACTTTTAAAGAAGATATTCCGTATGCTGATGCAATGAAAAAAGGACGTGCGCAAGATAAAGCATTGTTGAATATGGTAGCGGATTCTGATTTTAAACATACAACGGATTTAAAATATTTAAAAGAAATTCTTCAAAAAGTAGTAAAAGAAACCAATGAAATTTTAAAGGAAGATGAAATAGCAGGATTGTAATTTTTTATCAAAAGAAATAAATTACATAATATGAATAAAGAAATAGAACAAAAAATCATTGCCGTTTGTGAGGAGAAAATTGCTAAAAAAGGTGCAAATGTAGGTTTGTCTTTTTATGCGTTTTTTCAAAATAAAAATGATAATCCGAAGTTGTTAATGGATGTGGCTACTTGGTGGATTCAAACACATCAATTAAATCATTTTGAAAAAGCTATCAAAATTAAAGCAATGGTTGAAAACAATAATTAGTTATTTTTCTGATTGTTGGTGTATTCAAAATTATAAATAAAAACGAAATTTGCGTTAGGGATTGAAGCGGCATCCTTTTTATAAAATTTTTCTTTTATAAAAAGATATAGCGGAAAGCCCGACCTTTAGGGAACGCCCAAAATATATAAATATGAATTTAGTACAGCCTTTAAATTTTAAAAAGTGGATTGATGAAAATCGTCATTTATTAAAGCCACCCGTTGGGAATAAACAGGTGTGGGATAATGGCGATTATATCGTAATGGTGGTCGGTGGTCCTAACAATAGAAAGGATTATCATTATAACGAAACGCCAGAATTTTTTTATCAGGTAGAAGGAGATATGATTCTGAAAATTATCGACCAAAATGGTAAAATGATCGATGTTGAAATTAATGAAGGCGATATTTATTTATTGCCTGCTAAAGTGCCGCATTCGCCTCAACGTACCGAAAACACTGTTGGTTTAGTGATTGAATATCCAAGGTCAGAAGGAATGTTAGATGCCCTAGAATGGTATTGCGAAAATTGTGAAAATCAGTTATACCGAGAGGAATTTGCCTTGAAAAATATTGAAACTGATATGCCTATTATTTTTGATAATTATTATTCTGATACCAAAAAATGTACCTGTAATAGTTGTAAAACGGTAATGGGAGCGCCTAATAAAATTAAGAAATAATTACTTTCTAATAAAATATATCCTATTAAATTCTCGATACAATTTTAATTTCTTTTAGTCTTTAAAATCATTCGAATTGACAAAAAAAATCATCACAAAAAATTATTTATATAAAAGATGGAAAAACGTAAACTACGCATAAACGGACATTCTCATTTATTGCCTTATCCTGAACAAATTCCTGATTTTATGAAGGAAAAAGAAATTTTTTGGGTGGATGATGAGCGTAAACACATGTTACAAAAAGGTTGGAAACGCCCGGTAACAGATTCTAGTTTTTTCTTAGATGAGAAATTACGTTGGATGGAAAAAAATAAGTTAGATCATGCGGTGGTTTTAAATTTATCACAATTATATGGTAACGGATTGCGTTTGGAAGAAATGAAAAAAGCTTTGCGTTTTCAAAACGATTTTAACGCAAAAGTACAACACGATCATCCTGATAAATTTACCTGCGGTTTTGTAGTACATCCTGGTTTTATTCAGGGTGCTTTGTGGGAAATGGAGCGTTGTGTGGAAGAATTAGGCTTAAAAGTTTTGTGTTTGCCAACGCATTTTATGGATTCGATAGGGCAGTGGCGTTGCGTTTTTGATAAAGAAAATGATGCAATTTTTGAATTAGCAGATAAATATAAATTAGCCATTGAAATTCATCCGTATGATGGCGATAAAATGATAAAATTAGAAAATACCAATTGGCGTTTTCATTTAATTTGGATGTTGGCGCAATGTGGTGATGCCTATCATTTTTATACGTTAAACGGGATGCAGGAGCGTTTTAAAAATATCAGAACTTGTTTTGCACACGGCGGACAATTGGCACAAATGAATTTAGGAAGACGTATTCAAGGTTTTGACGGTCGTCCTGATTTATTTGAAGGGAAAACGCATCCTAGAAAGGCGGTTGGGCATCCAAATATTTTCTTTGATACTTTGGTACATGATACCGATTCGTTAAAGTTAATGATTGACAGACAGGGTTCTAATCAAATTATTATGGGCTTAGATGACCCGTATCCGTTAGGAGAAATGGAAAGTGATGCGCAGTCTTCTTATCCTGGGAAATTATTAGATTTGGCTATTGATAGAGATATTATCAATCAAAAACAATATAACGAAATTTGGGAAGATAATACCTTGCGTTGGTTATTTGGTGATGATCAAAAAGCAAAACAAGATTTAATTACAAAGATTTTAGGCTAATTTTTGGAGCGTTTTTAGAAGGATATTTAGCAAAATATTTTAGGATGTTTTTTCTTGGTTGATATACTTACCGATAACAATCCCCATTAAAACGACTAAATATATTTGTCCTATTAAACCGATAAATACCACGGCTTTTTGAGCCAAAACAGTTTCGGGTAAAATTTCGCCATAGCCAATGGTTAGCAGTGTTATATAGCTAAAATACATTAAGTTTTGAATGGTTGAAATACCATTTTCGGGGAAGCTAAAAGAACCTGGATAAAAAATTTCAACAAGTAAACAGATAAAAAAACCGATAAAACCAAGCGATATAAAACCACTAATTAGACCTAAAATTGTTTTTTGATCGATGTTTTTAGTATTCCAGACTTGAATAATTAATTCTCTAGTTACAACAATATGAAAGATAAAATAAGAGCTAATTCTTAAGATATCAACAAAGTGTCTTCCCGCTTTGTCAAATATATCTAAACTAAAAGACAGGGTGGCTAGTAAGAGTAAAAGAAGTACTAGCCAAAAGGTTTTTTTCTTTTTATGAAGTAAAAATAAGCCTGTACTTAAATTGAAAAGATGTAGTACAGGCGATATTTTAGTATCATAAATTTGGATAGGAAAAACAAGGGCTCCAAATAAAAGTGTTAATTGTGAAAATAAAAATATTTTAAATCGGAACTTGTATAATTCGTTTAACATTTAATAAGTATCTTTTAGATATTTGTTAATTTCCCTAATAATTTAAGTAGCTTACTTTTTGTTTTAGCGTATTCATATTCATTTTTGATGGCTTTTAAATTCGTTTCAATCAGTTTAACTTCTCTGTAATTAATTAAAAATAAAGAGCTTTCACCTAACGAAAATTTTCGCTCTTCGCTTTTAACGATTGTTTTATAATTATTCACTAAGTTTTTTAAGATATTGTGTTGTTTTTGATACGATACAATTTCTTGTTTGGTCGCTTTAATCTTATTTTGCAAAATTATTTTTGTTGCTGAAATTTCAAAATCTAAATCTTGTAATTTTATTTTTGCAATTTTTAAATCACCTCTAGCTTTTCTTAAAAATAACTGCACACTAACTTGCAACGAATTTTTGTAATTTGAAACGTTAAAAGTACTAAAATCATCAAAATTATGTACTTCTGATGATAATAAATTATACTGAAAATCTATTTTTGGCAATAAATTATTTATTTTTAATCGTTTATTTATCTGTAAATTATTCTTTTTTAAGGCTAATAATTTTAACTTCGGATGTTGTTCTATATTATTTTCATCTAAATTAATTTCGACTGTTTTTAATAATTTATCAATCTTAGAAAATGTTGCAATATCAGGAATCATGTTGTTTTTTAATTCCATCGGAATATTATTATTAATCCACAAATAATTCGAAAAAGCTAACTTTGATTTTAAATGTTTAATACGTGCTTTTTCTAAATCTAATTTTCTGTTTTCTAAGTTGATACTTGTTTCTAAAGTATCTACAGCAGCTTTATCGCCTGCTTTAAAATTTTTAATAACATTTTTGTGTCTTGTAATTGCATTGGCATAATAATTTTTAAATACACTATATTGTTGATAATATTGTGTCCAATTTAAGTATGCAGAAATAGCATCAAACAAAACAGTATTAACTAATAATTGTTGTTCTAATTTACTTTGTTTGGTATATATTTTGGCTTTTTTTAACGTAGCCATTCTTTTATTGATAAATAAATTTTTAGCTAACGGAACAGATACTCCTACATTATATAAACCATTTTTAGGAGTTTTATATTGAGGGTTTAAATACTTACCTGAATTGTTTTGATAACTAGCTTTTAGCTCAATACCATACCAAGTAGGAATTTTAAAAGAGGAAACCAATGTTTTATAATACTCGGTATTTTTAAAGTTTTTATTACTGTAATCAACTTCAATTTTAGGGTCAAAACTACCTCTAGCTTTTAATAATTTTGCTTGATTTGTATTAACAATAAGTTTTGCTTGCTTTATAATAGGATGGTGTTTTTTTATATATCCTAAACTTTCTTCTAAAGAAAGTGTGTTGTTAGGCATATTTTGAGAAAAGGAAACAACACTTATAAATAGATATAAAAAGGATATATTTTTCATTATTTCTTTTTCTTAGAATCGGTTTTTTTTGTGTTTGGTTGATAAAAATTAGGCGGAAAACTGTTAATTTGTCGCCATAATTCATACCAAATAGGTACATTTTCTAGCAGCGCAATTGTTTTTGCTCCCGAGCCAACTCTAATGGCTTTTGGCCATGGATGTTCATTATTGTCAGGAACAATTAAGGCTCTGTATTTGCCGTTACTGCTAATAAAGTTTTCGATCGCAATAATTTTTGCTTCATAAGTTCCTGACGACATATTAGGCCAGCCACTAAAAACAATTGCAGGCCAACCATCAAACTGAACACGCACTTTTTCGTTGGTGTGTATTAAGGGTAAATCGATGGGTTTTATATACATTTCTACTGCCAAATCGTACTGTGAAGGCATCATGTTTATCAGTGGTTCACCTTGTTTAAAAGTTTCTCCAATCCCTGATTTTATCGCCTTGTTAATATACCCATCAAGCGGAGCGGTAATGTATAATAAAGAGCTTCTTTTATTATAATTAGCTAAATTTGTTTGTAATTTAGAAACTTGAACTTCTGTTTCGTATGCGCCAGATTCAGCAGTATATAAACTACTTTTTGCTTTTGATAATTTATCAGTATAACTAGCTATAACGCCCGAAATAGCTAATTTAGCATTGATACTATTATTTTTGGAAGCTAATAATTTATTTTTTTGAGAAATAACTTTAGCTGAAAATTCTTGAAGTTTTGCACTTTTTTCTTCCACATCTTTAGTAGCTTTTAAACCTTCTTGTTGTAAAGTGTAAGTTCTATCATATTGAATTTTGGCGATATTTTGTTTTAAAACAACGGTTTCTAAATCAATACTATCGGTTTTAACTTTTAAGTAAGCTTGTTGTAATTTGTTTTTTGCTTGTTCCGATTTTAATTTTTGTTCGTTTTTTATCGCTGAAATTTGTCTTTTTAAAGCACTTATTTTATTTTGATATGATTTTCCAGAAAGACTTTTAGAATTTAATTGATTTCCTGTTCTTTCGGCAAGTTTTGCATCGAAATAATTGCTTTTTACTTCGGATATTCTTAAAATAGTATCGCCTTTTTTTACAAAATCACCTTCTTGTACAAACCACTGTTCAATTCTTCCAGGAATTTGAGATTGCAAGGTTTGCGGACGTTGATTCGGCTTTAAAGTTGTTACATTACCTGTGCTAGAAACATTTTGAGTCCAAGGTAAAAATAGCGTTATGATTAACATCAATAAAAAGAAAAGTAAAAATTTTCTGAATAATTTATGATGTTCTTTTTTAAATATTTTTTTTCCTGATTTAAAATTACTCAAATCAATTTGATTAGAAATACTATTATTTGAAATATGTAACATTACTTCTGTTGCTTTATTTGTTAATAATTTTACCTTTATGAAGCGTAATTTTTTTAGTACATTTTTCTTCCCATTTATCGTTACTGCTTACAATAATTAAGCTCCATTTTTGGGAAGGGCTTGTAATAAAATCGATAATTTTTTTGGCTTCTTTCTTTTCAAATTGGTCTAAAGGATCTTCTAAAATTAAAAGTTTTGGCTTTTTGATAATCGCTCTTGCTAGAATAATTTTTTTAGAAATGGTATAACCAATATGTTTTCCTTCGGGTTTTAGTTGGGTTTCTAAGCCGTTTTCTTGATATTTTAAAAAATCGGTTAAGCCAACAATTTCAAAAACAGTATAAATTTCATCATCTGAAATTGCGGTATTTCCAAAAGTTACATTTTCTCGAATGCTTCCTTCAAACGGATTTTCTTCGGATAATGACATTCCTAAATACGCTCTATAATTATTAATTTGTAGGCTTTTTATAGATAAATCATTCACAAAAATATTTCCAGCGGTAGGGGTTGTAATTCCTGCGATAAGCTGTATTAAGCTTGATTTTCCTGCGCCACTTTCTCCTTGAATTAATATTCTGTCATTGGGTTCGATATGGAACGAAATATCTTTTAAAATAAGTCTTTCTCCTTTAAAAATGGTGTAGGAAATATTTTGTATTTCAATTTTGAAAGCTTTGGTATCGCTGACAGTACTTCCTTGTTGATTCTCGATGGGTTTATCAATAATTTGCCCTAATTTTTCGATAGAAGTAAGCACATCATAAAAGGATTCTAAGCCTAAAATTAATTTTTCCACAGAGCTTATTATCAGTAAAATAATTATTTCTGCGGCAACAAATTGTCCGATATTCATTTGTTGATTTAATACTAAAAAACCACCCATCAATAACAAACCAGCGGTAACAATTACTTTAAAACTAATCATTTGAATATATTGAATGATTAATATTTTAAAATGACTGTCTCTTGATTTTAAATAATCACTCACTAAATCATCGCTTTTATCTAAGGAAAGTGTTGTTTTTCCTGCTACTTTAAAACTGATAATTGTTCTGGCTATTTCTTGTAGCCAATGCGCTACTTTATACTTGTTTTTAGATTCTTTTAAACTGGTTTCTAAGCCAATTTTTGCCGTGTATTTAAATACAATATAAATTAATAAGAGTAGTAAAAGACCAAATAAAATAAAAAAAGTATGGTAAAAAGATAATAATAATAGTGCAAAAATTATCTGTAAAAACGCCGAAGGAACATCAATTAAAATTTTTGAAATTCCTTTTTGAATAGTAAGTGTATCAAAAAAACGATTGGCTAATTCCGGTGGATAATAATTTCGTAATTCGCTCATTTTTATTTTAGGAAAACGATAGCTAAGCTCTAAAGAGGCTCTTGTAAAAATACGTTGTTGTATGGTTTCAATAATTCTAATTTGCATGAGTTTTAATACGCCACTAAAAGCCACACCGCCTGTAACTAATATTACAAGAACTACCCACGATGCCGAAATTTGTGCACCTTGTAATAAATTGATAATTGCCTGTATTCCTAAAGGAAGTGATAATGCTACAATTCCTTCAAATATGGCATAATAAGATATTTGTAAAATATCTTTTTTTTCTAATTTTAAAAGTCCTAAAAACCGTTTCCAAGGTGTTAATGGGTTATTTTCTGCCATTTGAAAGCGTATTAAGAGTTAAATCGATAAAAAATGAAGTTGGAGAAGTAGTCTTATCGCAATTTGTTAGCGACTTAAAATTTTGCTTTATAAATTGCTGATGTAAAGCACCTTCAATAACCGTACTTGCTAGTGTAAGCGGGTGTTTATAGTTGTTATTATAATTGGTTATTATATCGGCTAAACGCTTTACAACTTCTTTATATAATTTAAAAAAACCTTCTTTATTTTCGGTATCTACTTCTTTTGTAGAATATGACTTTGAGTTTTCATTAATTACAATTAAGTTTAATAAAACCTCATTAATATGTGAGAAATTACTGTCTTGTTCGGTTGTTTTGGTGAGTATTTGAATCGCTTTTATTAATTTTTCTTCGGAATTATGAATGCTATACGTTTCTATAACTAATTGATATTGCACCCAGCCCCAATACCAGGAAGTTAAATAGATAAGTAGTTTGTGTTTGCTTTCAAAATATCGATAAATAGAACTTTCATTAGAGCCGATTAATTTACCTAGCTTTTTAAAATTGAAACTTTCAAAACCGATTTCTTCGATTAATTTGATACTATTTTCAATAATTTTTTTTCCTAATGAAGAAGTTTCAGGATCTTTAATATAGATGCCTATAGGAATTTCAATTTTAATATTTGATAGAAAATTTTTCATAAATAAATAGTATATCTGCAAATGTAATAGTAATACTAATACTATTAATTAAGAGTGTTTTTGTGTTAAAATAATTTTAATTGTTTGCTAGAACTAAAAAACCCTCGAAATTTCGAGGGTTTTTTGAGGTAAAATAGGTTGTTTTAAAATTTATTGCCAGGAGGAGCTAAGCTAGCTGCCTGCGCTTTTTGAGGATTTAATATTAAATAAGTCCCTAAAGCGGTTAAGCTAGCATACTTACCATAGTTTTTTATTTTTTTTAACGCCTCTTTTCTAGAAATGTTTTCGGGTGTTTTTTTCATGATTTTTAGTTTAAGATAATTTTTTTAGTAATTTTACCTAAATTAGAATTTAACTTAATAATATAAATTCCTTTTGATGTTTTAGGTAGTTGAATTACGTTTATAGCTGCTGTTTTAAATTGCTTGCTGATAATTTTTTCTCCTAAAATAGAATAGATTTTTATAGAAGCATTTTTTGAAGTATTTTCTGAAAAATTTGTTGATGCTAAACCTTTAATTGTTAGTGTTTTATCTGCTGACGCATAAATAGCTACATTTTGTGTGTTTTTATTTAAGTTTTCTTGAATAGCGTTAATTTTTGGGTTTTTATCGCTTGTGTGAAGATAAAATTGTGATGTATTACTGTTTAGAACAACCGTATAATTTTCTTCTGATAAATTCGTAAAAACCCCATTGATTTTATCTTCTAAATAAACATTCATATTAGTTGGTAAATTCATTGAGTTTGCCGAAAACATAATTTCATTACCCGTATTTGCTTTTAAATGTATTGGAATAACGGTATTTTCCATGGTATTGATAGGTAAAGATTGAATGGCATAATTTTCACCTTTATTTTGAGAAACTAACTGTGTCGTTATTGAAAAATCACTTGAAAATCCTTTAAATTGCGCTCCGTCGTAACCATTATCAAAACCTGTTGTAGTACCTTTTATATAGTATAATTTGGTCTTGCTTTTTTTATTCGTCGTATTATCGGTAGCGCTTAGATGTATTTCTGTTCGGCTGCTTCTTTTAAAAGTATCGGTTGTTTGATGTTGCTGATTAGTACTGTTAAAAGAGATGTTTCCGGCAGCGTTAGCTTCCATAAAAAAACCTTGTGCAGGTGCTAAAATAAACGCATCGGCAGCAACTTTTGTTTCATAATTAGTACCGTTCCAAATCCAAATAGTTTGAGCGGTTAGAATACTGTTGTTTTGAGTTAAAAAAGTGTTGCTATTTAAGTACGAAGTGTAGGGATTTCCAACTAAATTATAGCCATTTTCGTTTTTTGTAACAGGGGTGTTTACGGTTAAATGATTAATTTCACCTCTAAATTTTAAATTTCCAGCGGTAGCTAGTTTTACAGAAAAACCAGCTCCTTTTTCGATGTTTTCTTCGGATGATTTTGTCTGATAATTCCAGGTAGTTCCATCGTTTTTATAAGGCGCAATTCCTATTCGACCGCCAGCAGTTGCTTGAGCAAAAATGTGATTTGTTATTAAATTATCGGTGGTTTCTCCTGTAACAGGTGAGCTAACCAAATGCCAATTAGCAGTTAAAGCTCTTTGGTAAATAACTGTTCCTGTAACATTTGAATTTGCAATTAAAGAAGCGCCATTTTCGATTGTAATTCCTTTTACTGTTGTCGCATTTGTTATTGTCGGGTACTTATTAAGCCCGTTAGGAATTAAAACATCACTCGTATTTGTAGGAATATTTCCTGAATTCCAGTTGGTGGCTGTTGTCCAATTATTGTCGGTATTTCCGTTCCAAGTAGCATTGATAATAGAGAATGTATCCGAAGAAAAAGGAAGTAATAATTCTCCATTTCCATTAACGACATTTGTCCAATTATTTTCAACATCAGCAATTAAAGAATAATAATCAGCAAAAGAATTTTGTCCTGTTTTATCTCCTTTATAAACAGCACCATCAGGGGTTGCAGAAGCATCAAAAGTAATAATAGAAACGCCTTTTTTTAAACCTGTTCCTTTTAGGGTAATACCATCGGCATTATAAGTTCCAAGCTGAGTGGTATCGTTTCCTATTTGAAGTGCAGTAATAAAAGTTATTGGAGTATTAACATCAGTTCCAATATAAATAAAAAGAGCGTCTTTTGTGGTGGTGGTTAAGTTAAAACCTCCAATCCTTGTAATACTACCTATTGATGCTCCAAAATTAGGGTTAGTAGCATTGTCAATATCTGTAAAAGTGACAACGCTTCCCGCCGGAATTACATTGCTACCTGTAAGCCAGGTTAAACTTCCTTCTCCAGTGGTAAAGCCTCCAAGCCCATCGGTTTCTTTATCAGAAATATAAAGCGTAGAGTTTGCAGGAATAGGGGCTAGTATAGCAATAGAAAAATCTTTATCGCCATCGGCATTAAAACCTGTAAAAATAATATCACCTGTTGTTTGTGCGTTTATTTTTATTGCTGATAAAAAAAGAATTCCTATCAGTAATTTAAAAAAGTACTTATGTTTCATAGTATCATAAATTGATTAATGAAACGAAGGTAATTTATTGTTTATTTACGAGTGTTTTGTAGTTGTTTTTTAAATGTTATTATAACGATATGTTTTTGTAGTAATTTGTATTTGAGGTGCTTGTGTTAATTTTTACGCCAAAAGAAAGGGGTGAATAAAATTAATACCGTAAAAAGTTCTAAACGCCCGATAAGCATTAAAAAAGAACAAAATAATTTTGCTCCGGTAGATAAATGATTAAAATTATCAACAGGGCTTACACTACCTAAACCAGGACCAATATTTCCTAAAGAGGAAGCACAGGCGGCTAAGGCTGAATAAAAGTCTAATCCGAAGAAAGCAAGTATGATAGTTCCCATAATAAAAATGAACATATACAATACAAAGAACGATAAGATGTTAAATACAATGGTTTGTTTAACGGCTTTTCCGTCATAACGAACAGGGATTATTGCATTAGGGTGTAAACTTTTCTTAAACTCTAAAAAACTACTTTTTAATAAGATAATATGTCGTACAATTTTAACCCCACCAGAGGTAGAACCTGCCGATCCTCCTAAGAAAAATAATGAAAAGAAAATTGCCGTTACAAAATAATTCCACATCGTAAAATCAGCCGTAACAAAACCTGTAGTTGTTATTACTGATAGTACTGAAAATAACGAATGTCGTATGGCACTTTCAACATTACCATATACCATCGGATGCTCAATAGAGGTTTGTAATGAAGGGTCTTGATTAAAAATAATCATGACAGCAATAACACTAGAAATCCCTAAAACACCAAAGAAATAATACTTAAATTCTTCACTTTGAATAACTTTTCGCACCTTTCCTTTTAAAGCAAAGTAGGTAAGTACAAAATTGATACCTGCTAAAAACATAAAAAAGATGATAATATATTGTATAAATGGCGAGCCATTCCAATGAGCAACACTAGCATTTTTAGTTGAAAAACCACCAGTACTAATGGTTGCCATTGCATGATTTAAGGCATCAAACCAGCCCATACCCGCAACTTTTAAAAGTAAAAATTCTACAAATGTAAGCAATACGTAAATTAACCATAAACGTTTTGCGGTATCGGTAATACGAGGGTGTAATTTATCGGCTGATGGCCCTGGAGCTTCTGCCATAAATAACTGCATACCGCCAATTCCTAGTAAAGGTAATATGGCAATGGTAAGCACAATAATTCCCATTCCGCCAATCCAATGCGTAGCGCTACGCCAAAACAGGATTCCTTTAGGCATCGATTCTATATATGTTAAAATAGATGAACCTGTCGTTGAATAGCCTGAAATAGTTTCAAACAATGCGTTGGTAACACTAGGAATACTGCCCGATAATAAATAAGGAAGCATTCCGGTAATTGTTAAAATAAGCCAGCCTAAAGTAACAATAAGGTAGCCTTCTTTTTTCTTGATTTTTTTAGTAACAGGTTTGTTAAAAAAAAAGAGAACTAAACCGGTAGCTATTGTAATTAGTCCGGCGTTTAAAATTCCCCACTTAGAAGGCTCGTCATAATAAAAACTAAACGGTAATGAAAGCCACATGAATAAGCCATTAAGAACGGCTGTTATCCCTAAAAATCGATAAATTAATTTTAGATTGAAATTTTCCATTAGTTGAATAATTCTTCTACAATTGATATTGCTTCGGGCAAACAAAAAACGATGGCTTTATCGCCACTTTGTAATTGAAAATCACCAAAAGACATATGAGGTTTTCCATCTCTAATAACACCACCAAAAACGGCTTCTCTAGGAAAACGTAGTTCTTTAATTGGTTTTAGAGTTACTTTGGCATTTTTTTGAACTTCAAATTCAAAAACTTCGGCATCAATATTATGTAAGTTTGCTAAGGCTAAAATTTCACCTTTACGTATGTGGCGGAAAATATTACTTGCCGCAATTAATTTTTTATTAATAAGGGTATCAATACCAATGGTTTGTGAAATATTGATATAATCCATATTTTCAACCAAGGCAACGGTTTTTTTAACTCCTTTCGATTTTGCGACCAAACAAGACATAATGTTGGTTTCAGAATCGCCAGTTACCGCAATAAAAGCATCCATTTCTCGAATGTTTTCATCTTCTAAAAGCTCTAAATCTCTACCGTCTCCATGAATAACTAAGGTGTCTATCAATTCTTCGGCAAGGTGCAAGGCTTTTTCTCGTTTACGCTCTATAAGTTTTACTTTAAAGTTAGCGCTACAAAGACTTTTAGATGTTTTTCTTCCGATATTACTACCGCCAAGAATCATCACATTTTTAATGGCTATTTGCTCTTTACCAATAATAGGATGTAATTTATCAATGCTATAACTTGGTACCGAAAAATAAACTTGATCGTTCATTTTATAGGTAGTATCACCACGAGGAATAATGGTTTGTGCGGTGCCTTCTCGTTTTATAGCGATGGTAATAAAATCAACTAAACTAAATTTTTCTTTAGCTTCTTTAACGGTTAAATTTAATATAGGCGATTTATAGCCAAGGGTTGTTCCCATAATATTAAATACGCCGTTTTCAAAAGTAACGGTATCGTTAAAAGAAGATTGATTTAACAGTACTTTTATTTCTTCAGCAGCTAAAGCTTCAGGAGAAATCATGAAATCTACGCCAAAATCTTTAAAGTCAATACTGTCGTTATTTAAAAATTCAGGATTGTTAATTCTGGCAATTGTTTTTTTTACGCCCAATGCTTTTCCAATAACCGATATGGTAAAATTGGTATTCTGACTTTCGGTAACCGCTAGTAATAAATCAGCATCAGCAATGCCAATTTCTTTTAATAACTGAATAGAAGTAGCGTCGCCTTTTTTGGTGATAACATCTAAATGGTTGTTGATGTAATCAAGCTTTTCGCCATCAGAATCAATAACGTAAGTATCTTGAGATTCGTAAGAAAGGAGTTTGGCTAAATGAAAACCAACGTCTCCAGCCCCAGCTATAATAATCTTCATGAGTTTGATAATAAAAAGTAGGCAACAAAGATACTGTGCTTGTTTGGCTTGTGCAAAAAAATGGATTATATTTATAACTAATTTAGAGATGATAGCTGCCATATGAAAAAAAAATCAATCAAATTGTGGGCATTAGATGACAGACCTCGTGAAAAATTAATGTTAAAAGGAAAAGCCGCTTTGTCAAGCGCTGAATTAATCGCCATTATAATAGGTTCAGGTAACAGAGAACAAAGTGCCGTTGGGTTGTCTCAAAAAATAGTAGCCTCGGTCAATAATGATTTAAACGCCTTGGCTAAATTATCATTGGAAGAATTAATGAGCTTTAAAGGCATAGGAGAAGCAAAGGCTATTTCAATAGTTACGGCTTTAGAAATAGGCAAACGTAGGCAATTTATAGAAAGCAATCGGATTTCTAAAATAACCAGTTCATTAGATGCCGCTACCATATTGCAACCATTAATTGGCGATTTAGGACATGAAGAGTTTTGGGTTTTATACTTAAATAATTCAAATAAAGTAGTCGCAAAACATCAACTAAGTAAAGGAGGTTTTACTGCAACTTTAGTCGATGTAAGATTACTATATCAAAAGGCATTAAAAGTTTCTGCGGTTGGTATTATTGTGGCACATAATCATCCGTCAGGAAAACTAAAACCTAGCAATTCAGACATTCAATTAACTGCTAAAATTAAACAAGCGGGTGTTACTTTAGATATAAAACTACTAGATCATTTAATAATTACCGAAAAAACGTATTTTAGCTTTGCAGATCAAGAAATGCTATAGTGCTTTTGTATTGTTATTTGTGTTTTTAAGCCCTTCAAAACAGTTATGATACTTATATATACTCCTAAAATAACCCCTCGAATTCGGTATGTTTTTAAGCATGTTTTTACACATATTTTACATATACCAATTCAGTTTACAAGCAAAGTAGAAGAATTTGTGGCGTATAACAATCCTAAAATCACCTATACAAAAGTAGCTTTAGGAAAAGAGTTTTTTATAAAAAGTACCGCCTTGTTAACGCAGCAAGGAATACAAGATATAGATATAAATATAAAAAAATGGGATGCAGTTCCTTGTTTTTTTGCTACCGATGAGCAATCTGAAATTCCTTTTGATATTTTTGCAGCTACTTTTTATTTAATTTCTAGGTATGAAGAATATTTACCACATATAAAAGATAGCCATGCTCGTTTTTCAGCCACTCAAAGTATTGCTTTTAAATACGGTTTTTTAGAAAAGCCACTTGTTGATATCTGGGCATATAAATTCTTAGATGCTTTAAAGGTTAAATACCCCAAGTATGCGTATCCAACAAGGAAGTACCAGTATATTTCTACGATTGATGTTGATAATTCCTTTATTTACAAACACAAAGGTTTTATTAGAACACTTGGTGGTTTTTTAAAAGATACTTGGCACTTTAAAGTTATTAATATTTGGGATAGAATGGCTGTCTTGTTTAATTTTAAAAAGGATCCTTTTAATACATTTAAAATACTGTTAGAATTAAAAAAAACACATGAAATTAGAACTATTTTTTTCTTTTTAATAGGCGATTATACAACGTTTGATACCAATGTTTCTGCCTCAAAAACTCCTTTTAAACTATTGATAAAAGACATCGTAGATTATGCAAGGGTAGGCTTACATCCATCATATCATACCATGACAAATAACGCCTTGTTAAAAAAAGAAAAAGAACGCTTAGAAAACATTATAAATATGCCAATAAAGCGTTCTCGTCAGCATTATTTACGCTTGTCATTGCCTGAAACCTATCAAAATTTAATTGATTTAGAAGTAACAGAAGATTATTCGATGGGCTATGTAAGTCACGCAGGTTTTAGGGCAAGCACTTGTACGCCATTTTATTTTTATGATTTAGCCTTTGAAATTCAAACACCCTTAAAGGTATTTTCTTTTGCTTTAATTGATGTAACTTTAAAAGATTATATGAAGTTAACACCCAAGCAATCGTTAGGTAAAATAAGAGATTTAAAAAATGAAGTAACTGCCGTAAATGGTGTTTTCATGACTACTTTTCATAACGAAAGTTTAAGTAATTATGAGCAATGGAAGAGGTGGAAGCGTGTTTATGGCGCCATGTTAAAAATAGCCAAAAATTAAAAAAAATCAATTAATTAAAAAAATTAAGTGTTAAATATGAATAAAATAATCATACTATTATTGCTGATAAGCACATCAATACAGGCTCAAAAAAAGGTAAATAATTACAAATATATTATGGTACCTAATAAGTTTGATTTTCTTAAAACAGTCGATCAATATCAAACCAGTTCATTAACTAAATTTTTATTTAAAAAACACGGTTTTACAGTCTTTTTAGCCGATGAGGTTTTACCTGACGACCTAGCTGAAAACAGGTGTTTAGCATTAACAGCGGTGCTTACTGATGCATCTAGTTTGTTTACAACAAAAAATAGTATTACTCTTAAAGATTGTGGCAATAAAGATGTTTTTTCATCAAAAGAAGGGAGAAGTAAAATTAAAAATTACAAAAAAGCATATCATGAAGCAATTAGAAATACTTTTAAATCAATCAAGGCTTTAAAGTATAAATATACGCCAAATAGCACTCAAAATATTATTCAGAATATTGATAATCAAAGTGAATTACTAGCTAACAAAACAGTAGAAAGTACTGTTATTAACCTATATGCTCAACCAACGAAAAATGGTTTTCAGTTAGTAGATACAGCCCAAAAAACTATTTTTAAAATACTAAAGACTAGTGTTAAAAATGTTTTTGTTATGGAAGATGAAAACGGAATCATCTATAAAAATAATGATATTTGGATTGCCGAATATTATAAAAAAGGAATTAAAACAATAGAAAAATATCAAGTAAAGTTTTAAATATTACATGCTATTTTATCCATAAAAAAAGAGTGTATTTTTATAATACACTCTTTTTTTTAATACTTATATTTATCTTTCCAGCGTTGTTTTAATAATTCTCTAAACTGATTTTCTCGAGCATTATTACCTGGTTCGTACAATTTTGTGTTTTTAATTTCTTCGGGTAAAAACTCTTGATTTACAAAATTACCAGTATAATTATGAGAATAGGCATAGTCTTTTCCGTAGTTTAAATCTTTCATTAATTTTGTCGGAGCATTCCTTAAATGTAGCGGAATAGGTAAATCGCCTGTTGTTTTTACTAAATTTTGAGCTTCACCAATCGCCATATAAGAAGCGTTACTTTTTGGCGAATTTGCCAAATAAATAGCACATTGACTTAAAATAATTCTTGATTCAGGATAGCCAATTACCGAAACCGCTTGAAAGGTATTATTTGCCATAATAAATGCTGTTGGATTGGCATTTCCAATATCTTCGGAAGCTGCAATAAGCATTCTACGAGCAATAAACTTCACATCCTCGCCACCTTCAATCATTCTAGCCAGCCAATAAACTGCGGCATTTGGGTCGCTTCCTCGTATCGATTTTATAAAAGCCGACGCAATATCATAATGTTGTTCGCCTGTTTTATCATATCGAACTGTATTTTTTTGAATTTTAGATAAAACAAGTTCGTTGGTAATTTCAATTTCATTTTCAGCAGCCACTAATAATTCAAAAATATTTAAAAGTTTCCGAGCATCACCACCACAAACTTGCAATAAAGCATCAGTTTCTTTTAAGGTAATTTTTTTATCAGCAATAAATGTATCTTTTTTCATCGCTCTGTGTAAAAGCGCTATTAAATCATTTTTATCAAAAGAATTTAAAATATACACCTGACAACGAGAGAGTAGTGCAGGTATTACTTCAAAACTTGGGTTTTCGGTAGTTGCACCAATTAAAGTTACCCAACCTTTTTCAACAGCGCCAAGTAAAGAATCTTGTTGCGATTTGCTAAAGCGATGAATTTCATCAATAAATAAAATAGGATTTTTTTGACTAAACAATCCGCCGCTTTTCTTCGCTTTTTCAATAATTTCACGCACATCTTTTACACCTGCGCTAATGGCGCTCAAAGTATAAAAAGGTCGCCCAGATTCGTTGGCAATAATATTGGCAAGTGTTGTTTTTCCAATTCCCGGAGGTCCCCAAAGAATTAACGAAGGAATTATTCCTTGTTTAATATGATTGGTTAAAATTCCGTTTTCGCCAACTAAATGTTGTTGACTTATATAATCGGATAAATTCTGCGGACGTATTCTTTCTGCCAAAGGTTGATTCATTTTGTAAAAATACCAAAGATTTATGACAGATGTTCCGAAATTTTTAGTTGGATTTGTTTTTGATATTTCAATACCTATGAAAACAGCTACTGAATTAAAATATTCGAACCGTATTTTTTTAATACCATTTATTTTTGTGATTTCAATATGGTTTATATATTGGATAGAAATTACTTTTGGCTTCAATTTTAATAAATTTGGTATTTTACCAAGAGAAGTAACTGGTTTGAAAGGAATTTTAACCTCGCCTTTTATTCATGGCGATACAGGACATTTGTTTAATAATTCGGTGCCTTTATTTGTTCTTTGTGCGAGTTTGTTTTATTTCTACAGAAGTGTTGCCTTAAAAATATTGATTTTTGGCGGATTATTTACAGGGTTTTTAACCTGGGTAATTGCTCGTGAATCCTATCATATTGGCGCAAGTGGCATTGTTTATTTACTTTTTAGTTTTGTTTTTTTCAGCGGAATTATTAAAAAACAATATCGACTTGTAGCGGTTTCGTTAATTATGATTTTTTTATACGGAAGCATGATTTGGTATGTGTTACCAATAAAAGACGGTGTTTCGTGGGAAGGACATTTATCAGGGTTTATTACAGGAATTTTATTGGCTATTTTTTACCGAAAAAAAGGTGTAATAAAAGAGAAATTTGTGTTTTCTAAAACAGCTTTTGATGAACTATTTGATGAGCAAGGAAATTATGTTCCGCCAGTTATCGAAGAAGAAGAAGAAGAAGAAGAAGAGCAGGGAAGTGGTCAAGAAAATAAAGAAATTCAAGATAAAAACAAAGTAGCTAAAATTGATGTACCGAACGTTTTAAAAATAAATTATATTATTTCAAAGTAGTTTTTTTAGAAGCAATTTCCCGCTTTCCGCACTCGCTTTTTTTTGAAGAAAAATCAAAAAAAGAGCTCAAACAAATGCTTCAATCGGGGCTAGGCTTGGTTGCTTTATTTTAAAATTAGATTATCTTTTTTTATAAGAGCTTATTTAAAAATTAAATAAACTGTCAGTTCGAGTGATTTTTTCCTTCAAAAAAATAGTATCGAGAACTTTTTTAACATCAAAATGAATAAAAATTCATCAACATAAAAGAATTCAAATTCTCGATACAATTTTAATTCCTTTCAGTCTTTAAAATCACTCGAATTGACAAAAAAAAACAAAAAAAAGGCAAATCAAGATGCGATGCTGAACTAAATTCAGCATGATGTTTATATCTTTTTTTAAAAAAAACACTTTATTAGAAATTTGTTTATCATTAAAAACAAAACATAAAAAAAATCCTGCAAAAAGCAGGATTTTAATTTTTATAATTTTGTAATATTTATTGTCTTTGACGGATAGTTTCATAAAGAAAAACCCCACAAGCAACAGAAACATTTAAAGACTCAATTTCACCAAGTAATGGTAATTTGGCTTTATAATCTGCCATTTTTAATACAGAATTACTAACTCCTTTATGTTCAGAACCCATTATAATTGCAACTGGCTGATTAAAATCAACATCAAAAACAGAATCTTCGGTTTTTTCGGTAGCCGCTACTAATTTTATATTTTCTGCTTGTAATTGAAACATAGCATCTTTAATATGGTCAACTTTACAAATAGGAATTTTGAAAGCTGCACCTGCCGATGTTTTAATCGTTTCAGCATTTATAGGAGCACTACCACTTTTTTGGATAATAATTCCGTTTACTCCAGTACACTCAGCAGTTCTAATAATTGCACCAAAATTTCTAACATCAGATACTTGATCTAATAATAAAAATAAAGGCATTTTATCAGACTCTAAAGTAGTTTCTATTAAGGTTTCTAAATCATGAAAATCAACAGGTGAAATTCTAGCAACAGCCCCTTGATGATTACTGTGTTTCGATAATCTATCTAATTTTTCAGTAGGAACAACACTGATTGATACTTTGTTTTTTCTTAATAATTTATCTAATTCAAAAAATAATTCTCCACGAAGTCCTTTTTGTAAATATACTTTGTTAATTGAAGCTTCGCTTTCAATTGCTTCAATAATTGCTCTAATACCAAAAATAGTAGTGTTTTCTTCCATGCTGCAAAGATAGTTGAAAATTACTGTATAAAAAAACCACCTCGTTAAAGGTGGTTTTTAGTATTTATTGAAGATAAAAATTAATATTTATCCCAAAAAAGTTTTGTTTCAGCTTTATCTCCTCCAATAGCAGTAGCTGCCGCTTTAACATTTGTTTTGTTTAATTGATATTCTTTGTCAGAATAAGGCATTCTAAAAGGAACTATTGTTTTTAGTTCGTTTTTAGTCGGTGTAATAAATTTATTTAAATCTAACCTTCTGGTAAAATTCCAGGTAGCAAAAGCTCTATCAAATAAACTAACCCATGCTTGCTCTGCGATAATTTCTTTCCATTTAGAAGCATCGTAAGGATTTGCATTTAAATAAGTTGTTGCGTCTGCGGCAGAAACATCGTACTCATCCATAGAAGCTTTAATTGCTTTTTTGTATAATTCTTCTGCTGTTCCTCCAACATTATAACCTCTTGCTGCTGCTTCCGTTAAAATTAACTGAACTTCAGTGAAACTTAAAAGTTTAGCAGGAGCACTTGCATTTGTTAAAACATTTGTATAATGAGAATGATCTGAAAAAGTGTTTTTATCTCCAATAACACCACCTTTATAAATATCCTTTTTAACAGGAGGGGTTACAGTAGAGTCTATTACATTTACCGTTGAAAACCAAACAGCTCTTCTTGGATCATTTTTTTCATTCATAAAATCAATAATTCCTTTAGATGGCATAAAGTCATCTCTACCAGAATTTACAAAAGCTTCAAAGACAGGGTTTGAAAAAGTTCCTCCATCAAAAATCATCGTATAAGATTCTGAATCATTTGAAATAATACCTGCTGAAAAAGCTGATTCAACTATTTTTTTAGATAATCCTGAATCGAAATCGGCTAAATTAATTCCTAATCTTAATTTAATAGAATTTGCAAATTTTTTCCATTTATTCATGTTACCATTATAAATAAAATCAGATTTACCATACCCTGAAGCAGAGACAGTTATCATGCTTACCGCTTTATCAATTCTACTAATTAAATCTTTATAAATTGTAAAAGCATCATCATACTTTGGAGATAAAATAACATTATCTAAAGCTTCTGTGTAAGGTAAATCACCATAGGTGTCAACTAAAGTTTCCCAAACAAAAATTTCTTGTATCTCTAAAGTGGCCAATTTATTCTTTTGGACTGCAGCGCTATTGGTTTCATTAGCTAAAGATTCTTTAGCTAATTTAATATTATTAATACCTCTTGTCATAAACCCATCGTAGTTTCTACGGGGTTGATTTCTTGTTAATAAATCATAATTACTCTCGTCAGTGTACTGCGCTTCTGTTATGTGCTGTACAAAAAATCTATAATTATTGTAATTAACACTTGGCGTGTATATTTGTGTTGCTGTTCCTGATAACGAAGTAGCTAATAAATTACTTGACGGTAATAAAGTAGGATGTTTAGGGTCTATATTTAAAGATTCGAGATCTTTAGTACAGGAAGCAAGAGTTAATAACGAAATTGTTCCTATAGTTAATATATTTTTTAAATTTTTCATTTTTTATATCTTTTTTAGAATTTAAATGTTAGGTTAAGACCAATATCTCTAGTCGTTGGTGTACTACCAATAGAGTGACCATAAGACCTAGTTCCTCCTCCTACCATTGCTTCAGGATCTGCGTATGGTAAATCTTTAGAAATAATCCATAAATTTCTACCTACTAAAGAAATTTTAGCATCGTTTATAAATGAATTTTTTAAAGCTGATTTTGGTAACGAATAACTTATCGCTGCTTCTCTCAATTTAACAAAACCTCCGTCGTAAACAAAAGCTTCTGATGGTTTAACTTTCCATCCATCAACAGCTCCATAGGCTTGAGGGTTTCTTGCGATAATGGTGTTTTTAGTACCGTCTTCAAAAACTCCTGGTAAAACAACTCCGGTTTGTCTTACATTATTACCTGCAGTTTCTTTATATAATCCAGTTCCTAAACCATAATACATATCAGTAGAGAATACTTTACCACCTTTTCTTACATCGATTAAGAAGCTAAATCCAAAATTTTTGTATGTAAATGAGTTTCTCATTCCTCCAATCCAATCAGGAGTAACATTTCCTAAATTCTTACTACCGTCTTTAATATACCTAGCATAAGTAACACCTTTACTTTGGTAAGTTTCCATCAGTTTATTTCCATTTTTATCTTCTTTATAACCTGGACCAATTAAAGTACCCCAAGGCTTTCCTTTAAAAGCATTTAATGAAACACCTCCGGGATAACTTGCTAATTGATAGTTTTCACTATCTCCAGATAAAGAAACTACTTTATTCTTGTTTTTAGACCAGTTTAAGTCAATATTCCAGGTGAAATTATCATTTTTTACAGCAACTAAACCTAATTGAGCTTCAAAACCACTATTATTTATTTGTCCTGCGTTCACAACTTTTTTAGAATATCCTGTTGCTGTAGAAACAGGTAAACTAATAATTTGATCAAATGTTTTTGTGTTGTAGTAAGCAAAGTCAAATGTTATTCTTTTATTTAAGAACATCATTTCTGTACCAAATTCATATTCTTTTGAACGTTGTGGCTTTAAATTACTATTTTTCTTAGTGTAATTAGTGTCATATAAACCAACTCCGTTTAATAAACCTGCCGAAGCATAAGAATTTTGTAACTCATATGGGTCTGCAGTCGAACCAACTTCAGCGTAATTTGCTCTTACTTTCCAAAAGCTTAACCATTCAGGCTTATAAAATTCAGATACAATTAAGGCTCCTGTAACAGATGGATAATTATAGGTGTTATTTGCGGCTGGCAATGTTGAAGATTTATCAAGCCTCCATGTTGCGTCTAAGTAAAATTTCTTGTAAAAATCAAAAGAAGCTGTAAGGTAAGCACTATTCGTTTCTGTGTTATATTGATTTTCTGTTGCAGCTAAAGGTGATTTAACCGTGTTTGCTAACGAATAAATACCAGGAACAACTAAACCTCCTTCAGTAGAAGCATAAATGCTATTGTAATCGTTTTTTCTTAAATTAGCTCCTAAAACTCCACTAACTTTGATATCTTCAACTAATTCATAATTATAGTTAAGCATTAAATCTAAGTTAGTTTCTGATCTTGCAATATCTTGTCTTGAGTATCCTGAAGGAACAGTGTTTTCTGAAGCTCCAAAATCCATAGCAATAGATCCAGCTGCAATTCTTTTTTCAATATTTAACATACTTTTATCATAGGCAACCTTACCTGTAACGCCTAAGTTGTCGTTAATATCATAAGTTATTCTACCATAACTAAATGATCTATATCTATTATCTGAACCAGCATTTTCATATAGTTGAAAATAAGGATTATTCCAGTATGCAGGCTTGCTATTTGTAGGTGATTTTCTATTCCAAGAAATATTACCATATCTATTATCTACAGAAGCAATAGCTTTGTTTCTAAAGTAAGAATCTTTTTGTTCAAGTACATCTACATCTACATTCCACCATTGTCTAAACATAGACATTAAGTTATCACTATATCCTGTGGTATTTCTTCCTTGAGTATCTTGTAGTGTAAGAGAGCTATAAAAAGAGGTGTGTAATTTTGGTGTTAAATCATAATTAACTTTCAAAGAAAAATTATTTTTTTCTAATTCAGAATTTGGTAAAATCCAATCAGAATCAAAGTTTTCATAAGTAAAAGTCATGTTTTTACTTTGATCTCCTTTTTGTATAGAGATACTATTGGTCTTTGTAAAAGAAGTCTTAAATAAAGATGAAGGACCATTTTTAGCAGCTACATAAGCTCTCTTTTTTCCAAAATTTGGAGATGTTGTATCAAAAGCATCCCAATGATATTTTAATGATCCATCATATTTTGGACCACCTGAACCATCTGAATCATAATTAGTGTAATCATTTCCATGGTCAAAACCTTGACCATAACCACCTCCGTAAGTATTTTGATATTCAGGAAATGTAGCTTTATCAATAGTTCCTACAGTAATACCTGAGCTAAATTTTATTCCCCAAGAATTATCATCACCACTCTTACCGTTTTTAGTAGTAATTACAATAACACCATTAATACCTCTTTCTCCATATAGTGCAGAAGCAGCAGCACCTTTTAATATATTCATAGAAGCAATATCATCTTGGTTGATGTCAGACAACGCATTACCGTAATCATTACCGCCAGTAAATGTAGAGCTATTGTTAATTGGTGAACCATCAATTACAATAAGCGGGCTACCTCCGCCTAATGATTTTACACCTCTAATAACCATATTCGAAGAACCTCCAAAATTATTAGTAGTGGTAACATTTAAACCAGCAACTTTACCTGATAATTGTGAAGCAATATTACCTGTTTTTGTTGTTCCACCATTGATTGCATCACTTTTAATTTCTTGAGAAGCATACCCTAAACTTTTCTTTTCTCTTTTAATTCCTAGGGCAGTAACCACAACTTCATCAAGTACATTGTCATTTTCCATAACAATATTAATTTGATTAGAAGTTCCAACAGTTTTTTGAATGGTTTTCATACCAACAAAATTGAAAACTAAAATATCTCCATTTTTAGACTTAATAGTATATTTACCATTAAAATCAGTTTCTGTACCTTGAGTGGTACCTTTTTTAAGTACTGTTACCCCAGGTAATGGTCCAGACTCATCTGATACGATACCTGAAATAGTTCTGTCTTGTGCGAAAGAAAATTGCACAATTAACGCTAATAGTAGCGTTAAAATTCCATTAAACTTTGTTTTCATTATGTAAATATTTGAATTAATGGTGTAAATATGCTAAAATTTAGTTAAAAAAATACCTGTTTTTTTATTTTTATTTGTTGTATGTTACGCGTAATGTATTATTTAAGAGTAGCTTACCTTTGTGGTAGTCTTTTTTCGAGAGAAAAGTCACTTAGTACTTCGCTTTAAGTGTTTTTTTAGTTTTTATTTCCGAGTTGTTATTCTTAGTAATACTGTTAAAATTAATGAAGTATAAGAGCAATTTTGTTTTTATTAATTTTTAAATGTTTTGAGAAAATTATATAGAGTGAATAAAAACAACTCCCTGATATTTGAATCTTTAGAAAAAAAACCGTAAGTTTGCACACTCTTATGAAATAGAGTAATTTAAGTACAAATTAAAAACAAGTAAAATAGTATGCCAACTATTCAACAATTAGTTCGTAAAGGAAGAACCAAAATAACTAAGAAGAGTAAATCGGCTGCATTACAAGCTTGTCCTCAGAGACGTGGAGTTTGTACGCGTGTGTATACCACTACACCTAAGAAACCTAACTCAGCAATGCGTAAGGTAGCAAGGGTAAGATTAACAAATGGTAACGAAATCAACGCGTATATTCCAGGTGAAGGGCACAACTTGCAAGAGCACTCGATAGTATTAGTTAGAGGTGGAAGGGTAAAAGATTTGCCAGGTGTTAAGTATCACGTAGTACGTGGTGCGTTAGATACTGCAGGAGTTGAGGGTAGAACCCAACGTAGGTCTAAATACGGTGCAAAACGCCCAAAGAAGTAAAATTAATTAACTTTTTTAATGTAAAGACATGAGAAAAAGAAAAGCGAAAAAAAGAGTTCTTTTACCAGATCCAAGGTTTAATGACCAATTGGTAACACGTTTTGTGAATAACTTAATGTGGGATGGTAAAAAGTCTGTGGCTTTTAAAGTGTTTTATGATGCAATAGACATCGTAAATGAAAAGAAGACTGACGAGGAAAAGTCAGCTTTAGAGATTTGGAAAGATGGTTTATCTAATGTGATGCCACATGTAGAGGTTCGTTCTCGTCGTGTAGGTGGAGCAACATTCCAAATTCCTATGCAAATTCGCCCAGATCGTAAAGTATCTATGGCAATTAAATGGATGATCACTTATACGCGTAAGCGTAATGAGAAAACAATGGCACAGCGTTTAGCTGCTGAAATCTTAGCTGCGGCTAAAGAGGAAGGAGCCGCTGTTAAAAAGCGTACCGATACGCATAAAATGGCTGAAGCTAACAAAGCATTCTCACACTTTAGATTCTAAGAAATGGCTAGAGATTTAAAATTTACTAGAAATATTGGTATTGCTGCACATATTGATGCAGGTAAAACCACTACTACAGAGCGTGTATTGTATTATACAGGTGTGAGTCATAAAATAGGTGAGGTGCATGATGGTGCCGCAACTATGGATTGGATGGAGCAAGAGCAAGAAAGAGGTATTACAATTACTTCTGCTGCTACCACTTGTGAGTGGAAGTTCCCTTTAAATAATGGTGAGTCTACTGATGAAACTAAAGGGTATCACTTTAATATTATTGATACTCCTGGTCACGTTGATTTTACTGTAGAGGTAAATCGTTCATTAAGAGTTCTTGATGGTTTAGTGTTTTTATTTAGTGCTGTTGATGGTGTTGAGCCTCAATCAGAAACTAACTGGAGACTTGCCGATAACTATAAAGTACCTCGTATTGGATTTGTTAACAAAATGGACCGTCAAGGATCTAACTTTATGGCTGTTTGTCAGCAAGTAAAGGATATGTTAAAGTCAAATGCAGTGCCAATTGTTATGAATATTGGTGATGAGGATGAGTTTAAAGGTATTGTAGATTTAGTGAAGAATCGTGCTATTGTATGGCATGATGCAACACAAGGAGCTACATTTGATATCGTTGATATTCCAGAAGATTTAAAAGAAGAAGCTGCTGAATTAAGAGGGAAACTAATTGAAGAAGTTGCTAGTTACGATGAGAATCTTTTAGAGAAATTCATGGAAGATGAAGACTCAATTACTGAAGAGGAAGTGCATGCTGCACTTCGTGCTGCTGTAATGGATATGGCTATCATTCCTATGATTTGTGGATCAGCATTTAAAAATAAAGGTGTTCAGTTCTTATTAGATGCTGTTTGTCGTTATTTACCTTCTCCAATGGATAAGGAAGCTGTTATCGGGACAAATCCTGATACAAACGAAGAAGAAAGAAGAAAGCCAGATGTAAAGGAGCCTTTTGCTGCTTTAGCATTTAAAATTGCTACTGATCCTTTCGTAGGTCGTTTAGCATTTTTTAGAGCTTATTCTGGGCGTTTAGACGCTGGTTCTTATGTTTTAAATAATCGTTCAGGTAAAAAAGAACGTATTTCTCGTATCTATCAAATGCATGCTAACAAGCAAAACGCTATTCCTTACATTGAAGCAGGGGATATCGGTGCAGCTGTAGGATTTAAATCGATTAAAACAGGAGATACTTTATCTGATGAAAAGCATCCTATTGTTTTAGAATCTATGGATTTTCCAGACCCCGTAATTGGGATCGCGGTTGAGCCTAAAACTAAAGCAGATGTTGATAAATTAGGAATGTCTTTAGCTAAGTTAGCAGAAGAAGATCCTACATTTACAGTTAGAACTGATGAAGCTTCAGGACAGACTATTATTTCTGGAATGGGTGAGTTACACTTAGATATTATTGTTGATCGTTTAAAACGTGAATTCAAGGTAGAAGTTAACGAAGGTCAGCCACAAGTAGAATACAAAGAGGCTATTACAGCTTCCGCAGAACACAGAGAAGTTTATAAGAAACAATCAGGTGGTCGTGGTAAGTTTGCTGATATTGCATTTACTATGGAGCCAGCAGATGAAGGTGTTCAAGGATTACAATTTGAATCAGTTATTAAAGGTGGAAACGTTCCTAAAGAATTTGTTCCTTCTGTAGAGAAAGGATTCAAAGAAGCAATGAAGAATGGTCCTTTAGCAGGATACGAAATGGATTCAATGAAAGTAACTTTAAGAGATGGATCTTTTCACCCTGTGGATTCTGATGCATTATCTTTTGAGTTAGCTGCAAAAATGGGTTATAAAGCTGCTGCTAAAGCTGCTAAAGCCAGAATTATGGAGCCATTAATGAAGGTCGAAGTGTTAACTCCAGAGGAGAACATGGGAGATATCGTAGGAGATTTAAATAGAAGAAGAGGTCAGGTTAATGACATGAGCGACCGTAATGGAGCTAAAGTTGTAAAAGCATTAGTGCCATTATCTGAAATGTTCGGTTATGTTACTGCTTTAAGAACTATGTCTTCTGGTAGAGCTACTTCTACTATGGAATTTTCTCACTATACAGAAACTCCTTCAAATGTTTCTGAGGATGTAATTGCAAAAGCTAAAGGTTAATAAGATATTAAGATGAGCCAAAAAATTAGAATTAAATTAAAATCTTACGATTATAACTTAGTAGATAAGTCTGCTGAAAAAATCGTAAAGACAGTAAAGGCTACTGGAGCTGTAGTAAACGGTCCTATTCCTTTACCAACAAATAAAAAGATTTTTACTGTATTACGTTCTCCACACGTAAATAAAAAATCTAGAGAGCAATTTCAATTATCTGCTTACAAAAGATTATTAGACATCTATAGTTCTTCTTCAAAAACTATTGATGCTTTAATGAAACTTGAGTTACCAAGTGGTGTTGAAGTTGAAATAAAAGTATAGTATATTACTAACTTTCGGTTTAATTTTTTTAAACCGAAAGTTTTTTATACTTTTGCATACCGGAATTTAGGTTCCGTGGTGTAAATATTCTAATTTATTTAGAGTATCACATGTCCTGAGGGTTTCGCAAAGGAAAAACGGTAAAAACAAATTCAGAGCGAAGGTGTTTTTTCAGCTCTTTTTTTTTACGTGAAATTTAAAGGAAAAATGAAACATTTGTTTCAAATAATTATTATTAATAGACGCGCTGGATAAATTAAATCTATCGTCTTAAAATTAACAAATATGTCTGGGTTAATAGGTAGAAAAGTAGGTATGACCAGCTTATTCGACGAAAACGGGAAGAACATTCCTTGTACAGTAATCGAAGCAGGGCCATGCGTGGTTACCCAAGTCAGAACCGAAGAGGTTGACGGCTATAGTGCGTTACAACTTGGTTTCGATGACAAAAAAGCAAAAAGCTCTAATAAAGCTTTAGATGGACACTTTACAAAAGCTGGTACATCTGCTAAGAAAAAAGTCATTGAATTTCAAGGTTTTGACGGAGAGTATAAATTAGGTGATTCAATTAGCGTTGATTACTTTACTGAAGGAGAATTCGTAGATGTTTCTGGAGTTTCTAAAGGTAAAGGTTTTCAAGGTGTTGTTAAGCGTCATGGTTTTGCCGGTGTTGGTCAAGCAACTCACGGTCAGCATAACCGTTTAAGAGCTCCTGGTTCGATTGGTGCTGCATCATATCCTGCAAGAGTATTCAAAGGAATGCGTATGGCAGGTCGTATGGGTGGAGACAAAGTAAAAGTTCAAAATTTAAAAGTATTAAAAGTGGTTGCTGATAAGAATCTTATCGTAGTTAAGGGAGCAATTCCTGGTCACAAAAATACTTTTGTAACTATCGAAAAATAATGAAAGTAGCAGTTTTAGATATTACAGGAAAAGATACTGGTAGAAAAGTTGAACTTTCTAACGAGGTATTCGGTATTGAGCCAAATGATCATGCAATTTATTTAGATGTAAAGCAGTACTTGGCTAATCAAAGACAAGGTACTCATAAAGCTAAAGAAAGAGCTGAGATTACTGGAAGTACAAGAAAGATTAAAAAACAAAAAGGAACAGGTACTGCACGTGCTGGTTCAATCAAATCTGGAGTTTTCAGAGGTGGTGGACGTATGTTCGGTCCTAGACCAAGAGATTATTCTTTCAAGTTAAATAAAAACTTAAAGCGTTTAGCACGTAAGTCAGCTTTAAGTATTCAAGCAAAAGATAGTAATTTAGTTGTAGTTGAAGATTTCAATTTTGAATCTCCAAAAACTAAAGAATTTATCAATGTTTTAAAAGCTTTAGATTTAGAGGCTGAAAAGTCTTTATTTGTGTTAGGGGAAGACAGTAACAATGTTTACTTATCATCTCGTAACTTAAAAAGAACTAAAGTTGTAAATGCAACAGGAGTTAATACTTATAGTGTTTTAGATGCTAGAAAAGTAATTATTTCTGAAAGCTCTTTAGAAGAAATTCAATCTAATTTAAGTAAATAGGAAAGATATGAGTATTTTAATAAAACCTATTATTACGGAAAAAGCAACAAAGGATAGCGAAGTTAATAATCGTTATGCATTTGTGGTAAACAGTAAGGCTAATAAATTGGAAATCAGAAGTGCTGTTGAAGCAACTTATGGTGTAGCAATTAAGTCTGTCAAAACTATGAATTATCCTATTAAAAGAAATACTAAACATACCAAAAAAGGTTTAGTAACAGGGATAACAAGTGGATACAAGAAAGCAATCATTCAGTTATCTGAAGGACATGCTATTGATTTTTATAACAATCTTTAAGAAAAGACAAAATGTCAGTTAGAAAATTAAAACCAGTAACACCAGGTCAGCGTTTTAGAGTTGTAAATGGGTTCGACACCATTACGACTGATAAGCCGGAGAAATCTTTATTAGCTCCGAAAAAACGATCTGGAGGTCGAAACAACCAGGGTAGAATGACAACACGTAATATTGGTGGTGGTCATAAACAAAAATACCGTATTATCGATTTCAAAAAAGATAAGCATGGTATCCCTGCAACAGTAAAAACTATAGAGTACGATCCAAATCGTACTGCATTTATTGCTTTACTTAGTTATGCTGATGGAGAAAAGCGTTATGTAATTGCACAAAACGGTTTAAAAGTAGGTCAAGTAATCGTTTCAGGTAAAAATTTAGCTCCAGAAGTGGGGAATGGTTTATACTTAAGCGAAATTCCTTTAGGAACTACAATTTCTTGTATTGAGTTACACCCAGGTCAAGGAGCTGTTATGGCTCGTTCTGCTGGATCATTTGCTCAATTAATGGCAAGAGATGGTAAATACGCAACAGTTAAGTTACCTTCAGGTGAAACAAGATTAATCTTGTTAACTTGTATGGCGACTATCGGGGTTGTATCTAATTCAGATCACCAATTACTAGTTTCTGGTAAAGCAGGTAGATCTAGATGGTTAGGTAGAAGACCAAGAGTTAACGCTGTACGTATGAATCCTGTTGATCACCCAATGGGTGGTGGTGAAGGACGTTCTTCAGGAGGACATCCAAGATCTAGAAACGGTATTCCAGCTAAAGGGTTTAAGACTAGATCTAAAACTAAAGCTAGTAATAAGTATATTATAGAACGTAGAAAGAAATAAACCATGGCAAGATCATTAAAAAAAGGACCTTTCGTTCACTATAAATTAGAGAAAAAAGTTTTAGCTAACGTTGAAACTGAGAGTACTTCAGTTATCAAAACTTGGTCAAGAGCAAGTATGATTACTCCAGATTTCGTAGGGCAAACAATTGCTGTTCATAATGGACGTCAGTTTGTACCAGTTTACGTTACTGAAAACATGGTAGGTCATAAATTAGGCGAATTTTCACCAACACGTTCTTTTAGAGGGCACGCTGGTGCAAAAAATAAAGGAAAAAAATAGTAGGAAATTATGGGAAGTCGTAAACATAACATGGCAACACAGTTAAAAGAAGCAAGAAAGTCAAAAGCTTTCGCTAAAATAACTAATTGTCCTACATCACCAAGAAAGATGCGATTAGTCGCAGATCTAGTAAGAGGAGTAGAGGTTGAAAAAGCTTTACAAATTTTAAAATTTAGTTCAAAAGAAGCAGCTACTAATTTAGAGAAATTGTTATTGTCTGCAATTGCAAACTGGCAAGCTAAAAATGAAGATGCTAGTATCGAAGATGCTGGACTATTTGTGAAAACTATTTGTGTAGATAGCGCAGGTATGTTAAAAAGATTAAGACCAGCTCCACAAGGTCGTGCTCATAGAATTCGTAAGCGTTCTAACCACGTTACTTTAGAGTTAGGTAGTAAAATTAAAAGCAATTAATCAAAGTAGACATGGGACAAAAAACAAATCCAATAGGAAATCGTTTAGGAATTATCAGAGGATGGGAATCTAACTGGTATGGTGGAAATGACTACGGAGATAAATTAGCTGAAGACTATAAAATAAGAGAGTATATTAACGCTCGTTTATTTAAAGCAAGTGTATCAAGAGTAATTATTGAGCGCACACTTAAACTTGTAACCGTTACTATCACTACTGCTAGACCTGGTATTATTATCGGAAAAGGTGGACAAGAGGTAGACAAGTTAAAAGAAGAGCTTAAGAAAATTACAGGAAAAGAAGTTCAAATTAACATTTTTGAAATTAAGCGTCCAGAATTAGATGCTAAATTAGTAGCAGCTAGTGTTGCTCGTCAAATTGAAAATAGAATTTCTTACAAGCGTGCAACGAAAATGGCTATTACAGCTGCTATGAGAATGAATTCAGAAGGGATTAAAATCCAAATTTCTGGTCGTTTAAATGGAGCAGAAATGGCACGTTCTGAGCATTATAAAGAAGGAAGAATTCCTCTTTCTACTTTCAGAGCAGACATTGATTATGCACTTGTTGAGGCACATACACAATACGGAAGATTAGGTATTAAGGTATGGATCATGAAAGGTGAGGTATATGGAAAACGTGAATTATCTCCATTAGCAGGATTATCTAAGCAAAAAGGTGGTGCTAATAAAGGTGGCGGTAATGCTAAACGTCCACAACCTCGCAGAAGAAAATAATTTTTAAAATTAGAAATTAAAAATGTTACAGCCAAAAAGAGTAAAATACCGTAAGGTACAGAAGGCGAAAGGAAATATGAAGGGTAACTCTGGTAGAGGTGCTCAACTTTCTAACGGAATGTTTGGTATCAAATCATTAGATCAGAACTTACTTACATCTCGCCAAATAGAGGCAGCTCGTATTGCGGCAACTCGTCACATGAAGAGAGAAGGTCAGCTTTGGATTAAAATATTTCCAGACAAGCCTATTACGAAAAAACCTTTAGAGGTTCGTATGGGTAAGGGAAAAGGAGCTCCCGATCATTTTGTTTCAGTAATTAAACCAGGTAGAATTTTGTTTGAAATTGGTGGAGTACCAATGGATGTTGCAAAAGAAGCTTTACGTTTAGCTGCACAGAAACTTCCTGTTAAAACAAGATTTGTTATTGCAAGAGATTTTGATTTTAACGCTTAATTCTATATACAATGAAACAATCAGCAATTAAAGAATTAACTACTATCGACCTACAAGGAAGATTAGTGACGTTAAAGAAAAATTATACGGATCTTAAGATGGCTCACGCCATAACTCCATTGGAAAACCCAATGCAGATTAAAAGCTTAAGAAAAACTGTAGCAAGAATTGCTACAGAGTTAACTAAAAGAGAATTACAATAATTCTAGTCAGTTTTAAAGATGGAGAAAAGAAATCTTAGAAAAGAGAGAATAGGTGTAGTATCTAGTAGCAAAATGGAGAAATCTATTGTTGTTAATGAGGTAAAAAGAACCAAGCACCCAATGTACGGTAAGTTCGTATTAAAGACGAAAAAGTACGTTGCACATGACGAGAATAACGATTGCAACGAAGGAGATACTGTTAGGATAATGGAAACACGTCCTATGAGTAAATCTAAACGTTGGAGATTAGTAGAAATCCTAGATAGAGCTAAATAATATGTTACAGACAGAATCAAGATTAAGAGTCGCAGATAACACTGGAGCAAAAGAAGTTTTAGTGATTAGAGTATTAGGAGGAACAAGAAAGCGTTATGCTAGTGTTGGAGATAAGATTGTTGTTACAATTAAATCTACAACTCCAAACGGAAGTGTAAAGAAAGGTCAAGTATCTCGTGCTGTTGTTGTTCGTACTAAAAAAGAAATTAGACGTAAGGACGGATCATATATCAGATTTGATGATAATGCTTGTGTACTTTTAAATCCTACAGAGGAGATGAGAGGAACACGTGTATTTGGTCCTGTTGCCCGTGAATTACGTGATAAGCAATTTATGAAGATAGTATCATTAGCACCTGAAGTGCTTTAAATCGACAGTAAGATGAAAAAGTTCAAAATAAAATCAGGAGATACTGTTAAAGTATTAGCAGGAGATCACAAAGGATCGGAAGGTAAAGTTTTACAAATCCTTAGAGATAAAGATAGAGTATTAGTAGAAGGTGTGAACATGGTGTCTAAACACACTAAACCATCTGCAGCTAATCCTCAAGGAGGAATTGTAAAAAAGGAAGCTTCTTTACACATATCTAACTTAGCATTAATCGAAAACGGTGAAGCTGTAAAAGTTGGTTATAAAGTAGAAGAAGGTAAGAAAATTAGATTTTCAAAAAAATCAGATAAAGCAATATAACAATGAGTTACGTACCAAGATTAAAAGAGGAGTACAAGAGCAGAGTTATAAAAGCTCTTACTGAAGAATTCGGTTATAGTAATGTAATGCAAGTACCTAAATTACAAAAGATTGTTGTAAATAAAGGTGTTGGTGCAGCTATAGCAGATAAGAAATTAATAGAATACGCTATTGACGAGTTAAGTACTATTACAGGTCAAAAAGCAGTTTCAACTATATCTAAGAAAGATGTTGCTAACTTTAAATTACGTAAAGGTATGCCAATTGGTGTAAAAGTTACGTTAAGAGGAGTTAAGATGTACGAATTTTTAGACAGATTAGTTACTGCTTCTTTACCACGTGTAAGAGACTTTAACGGAATTAAGGCTAACGGTTTTGATGGTAGAGGTAATTACAACTTAGGAATTACTGAACAAATCATCTACCCTGAAATTAATATTGATCAAGTAAAAAAGATTAGTGGAATGGATATTACTTTTGTAACATCTGCAAACACTGATAAAGAAGCTAAATCTTTATTAACTGAATTAGGTTTACCATTTAAAAAGAACTAGAAGATGGCTAAAGAATCAATGAAAGCGCGTGAGCGTAAAAGAGCTAGAGTGGTAGCAAAGTATGCAGATAAGAGAAAGGCTTTAAAAGCAGCTGGAGACTATGAAGGCTTACAAAAGTTACCAAAAAATGCATCACCAGTTAGAATGCACAATCGTTGTAAATTAACAGGTCGTCCAAAAGGATATATGCGTCAGTTCGGTGTTTCACGTGTTACTTTCCGTGAAATGGCTAACAATGGATTAATTCCAGGTGTTAAAAAAGCAAGTTGGTAGAAATATCAGTTTATTTTATAAAAAGGTTATACTCTTGTAGTATAACCTTTTTTTTTGTTAGATTAGTACCAGTGTTAAATTGCTAATTAATAAATTGTTATATAATTATGAAAAGAACCCATTACTTCGTTTTATTATTTACTTCGTTCCTTTTTTTTAATTGTTCAGAAGAACAAGCTGTTTTAGATGTTACTGAATCAGTGAAAAAGAGTAAATCATTATCAACTTATAAAGGACTACCTGTTGTAAATAGGTTGAATGTACCTATTATTGATATTAAAAATAAAGATGGTTTATTAGCTAAAAGAGAAGAATTAAAAAAATAAAATTATGAGAACACTTACTAAACAAACAAAAATATTATTTTTAATTGTATGCTCTTTTTTTCTTAGTAGTGGAACTAATTTAGATGATATCGATTTTGGACCCAAAAATGGTATTGCATTAGTTTTTTTTAACTATACGGATATAGAATATACAGGTTATAAATTTTATATAGGCGCAGTAAAAAATAATAAATTTATAGCAACAGGTTCTGTAGATGTTAAAAGTATTATATGGTCTATAAAAACCGCTTCTTCAGAAAATATGACAAAAAACGATGAAACAGGGGAAAAAATAGCAAGAAGTTATGGTGGTTTTGTTGAAGCCCCTTCATTTGAAGATGGAAGGTGGCAACCAGATTATGATAAAATTAAAGCGATTTCGAATGAGTATACCTATAAATTGCGTCTTTCAGATGGAAGAGAACAAGTGTTTATGGAACAATTGGAAAATTTTGATAAATTTACTGTTGGGTTAACAACTTTTGATATAAAAAAAGATACTATAATTTATAGAAGATAAATAAAACTTTAAACGATGTAAAACAGGTTACTTTTGGTAGCCTATTTTTTTGTTAAATATATCAATATAAAAAAGCGAAATCATCTAATTTAATTAGATGATTTCGCTTTTTTAATACTAAAAAAAGGTTTTAAATGTTCTACATCATCATGCTATGATAAACATTTTGAACATCCCCAATACTGTTTAAAGCCCTTTAATTATAGGGTTTTTTTACTTTTAATATTTAATTTGTTCATTATTTGTTCATAAATAGTTTTTTTTCATATCTAAAGGTACATTAAAGAAGCACGGAGCTTTCGATTTTGTATGGTATTTTTTTCGATTAATTCCCTCGATAAGTTGAATATCCAAAAGCCGAAAGTGTTATTGGAACGTGATAGTGGTTGTTGTCTTTCAATTCAAAAACTACTTCTATAAATGGATAAAAACTTTCTTGACCTAACAATTTAAAATAAGGTGCTGTGTAATAAGTTAGCTTATATATTCCTTGGTGATTGATTCCCTTTTCTATCTTTAAAAAATCATTAATTCTTCCATTTTTATCAGTTTTTTTTTCATCGATAGATTTCCATTTTCCTGAATTATCTTGTTTTGAGAGACTAATTTTCACATCTATTGCAGGTTGACCTTGTGTTATATCTAAAATATGACTTGATAATTGATAATTTGATTCTTGAGAAAAAGTAAAAGTTGTAACTAATACTAATAGTACTGATAATAAGAATGTATTTTTCATAAGATTATTTTTAATTATTTATTGTTTGGCAAGATTATATTATTGTTTTTTGATTGTAAATCCAAGATTTTCTACAGCCTTTTGACCAATGTTATGGTCATTTTGACCACCACCAGCTCCTGAAACGCCAATGCTTCCAACTAATTCACCATCTTTCCAAATAGGTACGCCTCCACCTAAAAGTAAAAGTTCTGGTAAAGTGTTTAAATTTTGAGCGGTGGAATCGGCATAAGCTTTCTGCATCAACTCAAGACTCGGTGTTTTAGTAGAAAGAGATGTATATGCTTTTCTTCGTGATGCTTCGGTATTGTGTGGACCCACATTATCTCCTTTGAGCAACAAAATCGTTACTCCAGAACTGTTGAGTACTGCAACGGATACCTTTTTATCTAATTTTTGAGCTTCAAGTCGTGCTTGCTCTGCTATTTTCAATGCTCCTATTTGATTTAAGTCGTATGACTTATACACATTCTGAGCCGATACAGAATATACCATAAATATAAATACTGCACTAATTATAATTTTCATTTTTTTATTCATTTATATGTGTTTTGAGTTTTATTTTTAATATCATACAACGTCGTTTCTTGTATGATGCTTTTGCATCCCGCAGGGTGTATATGCATTATATCAATTGTTAGCATAAGTACTTACTATTTTTTATCTTCATAAAAAGATTATAATTACAACCAAATTTACTAAAAAAAAACAGTATTTCTATTTTAAATAAAAATCCAAATGTTAATTAAATGTTAACGAAATTAGGGGTATCCCTAATTCGAATTAGGGGTATTGGGTATTGACTGTTAATTAAAAAGGTTGTTAATTTGTGGAAAAAAATAATTATGAGAAAAATAATTACATGCTTAATCGTTTTAGCATTTCCTTTCAAAATTCAATCACAAGACTTCATTAAAACTTATGAAGGTCTTTTAAATGGAAAACAAAGTTATTTGAAATTATTTTCAAACTCTGGGCAGGTATCAGGTAATTATTTTAATATTAGTGATTGTGAAAATGAAGTTGTAACAGGTGTTATTACAAATAACTTATTTGTTTTTACTTTAGGTACTAAAAAATATACAGGAACTATACTACCAAGTGGTAAGATTCAAGGATTAGGAATAAATAAAACAATTAACGGATTTTATTTTCTGCAATCTTCATTTAACTTTCAAGATGAATTTAATAAATGTATTGTTAATAAAGTTAATAAAGAAAATGTATCATTAGTTATTTCAGATGTTAAAGTTTTAAAATATCCGAAATTAAGAAAAAGTGGTGAAGCATGGGATAGTCTTTTTGGAAATTATAAACCTGATCTTTTTATGAAAATTTTAGATATAAATCAAAATGCTTTATTTTATCAAGAGAATAAATTAAACGACCATAATGGAGAGTCTTTTAGCTTAATGGGTACAACAGGTCTTTATAAAGGGATTGTTAAAATTCCAAAAGAAAATTATAAGGATGGATTATATTTTTGTTTATATGATTTTGATAATAATTCTGAAGATGATTTAATTTCAACTATAGGTATAGCCTGGTTTAAAAAAGATTACGATTTAAGTTTAATTAAACAAGTTTTTGAAAAAAACGGATTTAAGATTCAAATTGAATATTATTACGAATAAACTAGGTTAGCCTAACGTAGCTTACAATTATTTAAATTTTTACTTTTATTTTAGCTTTTTTTTAATATTAATTTAAAACAAGGCAATTATGAAAAAATTACAAGTAGTAGTATTAGTAATATTCAGTACATTTATTTTAACCAGCTGTACAGATGATACTGACGAAAAAATAATAGAGTTAAATGAAAAAGAAATATCAGCAGGAGCAGCAAGTGAATTTATTGACAAAGATAAAGTTGAAACTCCAACAACGAAGGGGTAATAAATCACTTAAATATTTAATATTTGAAACATTAGGTAATATTCTAATTTATATTAGTGGAATATTACCTTTTATTCATGTTCTTTTTTCAGATCAAAAACTAGAATCTAAATTTTTTGGATATTCAAGTATCCATCGGTTTTTATATAGTGCAGGAACTCATGCAAGTTTACTTTTTTTAGTTTTAGGACTTTTAATTTTAATTCCAATTTTATCAAAAGATAATATTGATTATTATAAGATTAATTTAAAATACTCCTTATTATCACCTTTTATATCAGCAGTTTTTTTTATGTCTTGGGTTTTTATTCCTGGAGTAAATTTTAATATACTAGCATACTTTTTTATAGGAATATGTATTTCTGCTATCTCAGTTTTTTTAATTTTAAAATTAATGGATTATATAAAATTAATTAAAATATCTTTCATATATAAAGAAAGGTTACTTGAGGAAGGGTTAAATTATATTAATTCAGAAATAAAAAAATAGTCTCCCCATGAATAATAAAGAGAAAATAAAAGATTATCAAAAGAAGATTTTTCAATTAGAAAAATTATCAAAAGAATTTAATAAAGGAAATATATTAGCAATTAATTACGAAAAACATTTAGTTAGTGAAATTGAATTTGTTAAATCGAATACTATAAGAGATATAGAATACAATATAAAGAAAGATCTAAGTGAAATAAAGATGTTAAAAGAAATAAAATATAAATTAAAACATAGTATAAGGTTAAATAATTTTGAGGAAAATTATATATTACTTAATATCTGATTTTAAAATATTAATAGCTATTTCTGTAGCTCTTTTCTCTATAAATACCTTTAAAACTTTATTAGTTAGTAATCTATCTTTATTTTTTATAATATATAAAGATAATTCATCATCAGAAATATTTTCAAATTTAATTTCTGTTAACTCTGGTAACTCCAGATCTTTTATCATTTTTTCTTTACCTAAAAGAAACCAAGTAGGGTTTACTTCTGGTATATTACTTAAAACTTCAGTTATAATATCTTGAGAAATTGCAGGGTATTTTTTTGTTCTTGAGTCCAAATTAAATAATCTGTTTAATTTCTGTTGAGAAACTCCATTTAATTTTTTTGAAAAATCACTAACGTTTCCTTCATTAAAATATTCTATAACTTCTTTTAATCTTTTATTAATATCAGGTAGATTCATATTACTGAAATACTTGTTTATTTTAGTTTACATATCAATATTTACTGAAATGCTTGTTTATTACTGAAATGTTTGTATATTTGTTACTCAATAAAACAAATATAACAATTAACTTGTTATAATATGTGGCTAATAGTAATACAATTAAATTAAAATAACACTTTAATTGTTACTTCTAGTCCATTTACACAAAAAAGTGCAAAAATTATTAAGTAACGATATGGAAGCTATAAAACCTTTAAATGTATCTGGTAAAATATTCTGTCAAATGGTAGGGCTTACCTATAATGGACAAATACTACAAGGGTTAAGAGACTTAAATTTAGTTACTTTTTTCAAAATTGGTAAAAAATATATGTACCCTTTTGAAGAAACAAAACTAATTTCTGATATGTTGAGAGATGGCAAAATATCAATAAAAACTAACGGAGGTTACTATATAACCTTAACCGATAGTAAGACAGGATAAAAACAAAGCAAAAATTAACCATTAGGTTATAAGATTCAAACAATACCAGTAGGATAGGCTAACACCTGTTTTAGAATAAATAGTACGATTACCAATAAAGCTTATAAATGTCGGAAATTATATAGCTTTAAAATAAAACCAGTAGGATAGGCTAACACCTATTTTAAAGTAGCTCACAACCTATTTCATTTATACACCGACATGTATTAAATTAAATTTAAAGTTGTGGGTTATTTTTTTAAAAGATCATTAACATTTTGGCAGATTTAGAAAGTCTTATAATTAATAAATTTTTAATCATGATTAATTGAGCTTTCAGATTTTTAAAAAGGAATTAGGTCTCCTTTTTATTTTTTTGAAAGCAAACCAAAAGTAAGACTTTCTTTTCTGTTATTAAACATTTTAACAATGAACAAAACGCAAAAAAAAGCAATTAAAGCGCAAAACAGAATTGAAGTATTTTTTTCAGAAAAGCTACAAGTTTTTTATGTAAAAGGAAAAAGAAACCATAAGCCAACACAAAAATTTAAGGCATTAATTACTTGTGAGCATGCTTTTTTTAATGAGTTTTTAACCTTTTTAGAACAGTTTAAATCTTCTAAAGAGTTAAAAACGTATAAGTTTTTAGAGCTTAAAGACAAATTAAATGATTTTATAATCAATAACGCTGCCAATTTGAAAAATACAATAGCTTAAAAAAAGTAATTAGATCCTCAAAATTCTAATCACTTTTTTTAAGTTAAAAATACCAAAAAAGTATTGATAATCAAATATATAAATAAAAATTTAAAAATGCAAAATTACTTTTAATGAATAATATGCTATTAAAAACTTTATGGATAGAGTACATAGAAATAAATTAATAGAAGCTCAATATAACGAATCAGTAGAACAGTTTAATAAAAGTAATTTATTACTTGAGAAGCTAAAAAAAGTGATTAGACTCTAAACTTTCTAATCACTTTTTATAAACTAAAAATATCAAAAAAGGGGATAATCAAATATATTAATAAAAATTAAGATAAAGCGCAAAAACGAAAAATTACTTTATGCTATTAAAAACTTTATGGATAGAGCGCATAGAAATAAATTAATAGAAACTGATATAATGAAGCAGTAGAATAGTTTAATAAAAGTAATTTATTAATTGAGAAGTCAAAAAAAGTGATTAGAGCCTAAACCTTCTAATCACTTTTACAAAACATTTAAAAAATAAAGATAAATTTCCCAATGAACAAATATATAAATAAAACTGCAAATAAACCACAAAATCGTAAAATAATACTTAGCACTATTGGTCTTTATAACCAATCTGTTAAAGATACTTTGCGTAAACGAAAAATTACTTTTATTGAACAGCACGCCATCAAAAACTTTATGGATGGAGCTTATAGAAATAAATTAACAGATGCTCAATATAATGAAGCCGTAGAACAGTTTAATAAAAGCGGTTTATTACTTCTTAAAAAAGGAGCAGAAGAAGAGAAATTTCAAGAAGCAAATTTACCACAGTATTCATATATCAATTATCCATATTTAGACCGTGAAGCGTTTAAAAACACAATGGATAATTACAGGCAATACGTATATAAATACAATGTAAAAACGGAATTAGAAAACGAAGAGATAAGAAAATACAACAGTACTATTGTAGAACACCCTTTTCAGCTTACAGAAGCAAAAAAAGCACGTAAAGCCGCCTTTGAAAAAGCAAATAAAAAAGAATTTCCAAGAAAATACAATGAACTTGTTATTGAAGAGAATAAAAAAGGTGCAATAGTTTCAAAAAGAAAAATTCAAACTATAAAACCATTTAGTGAAATGATTTTTCAAGTTTTAGTTGGGTTTTATACGTCTCAATTAAAAGTTCGTAATGCTTATTTATTGCAGATGAAAAAACCAACAAGCACTTTAAAAAAATCTTTACCAAAATTAAAGATAGATCATAGGAAATTAGCGACTCATGAAATAGCAGATATACCAAGATTAGGTATTTGCAAAAGGTCGGCGCAAATCCATGTAAAAAGACTTAGAGAAGCAGGTATTTTAATTAATTACAAAATGATTAATCAAAATAAGCCTATTTCTGTAAATTTTAATTACGAAATAATCGAAATTTTAGACGGAAAAAACCCCAAAACAGCAATTACCTGAAAATAAATCGTTTATCCCTCCAAGTTTACATAACCTACCTGATAATAGTGATACTACTAGAACTAAAAACTTAAAAGAAAAAGAAATAAAAGGCTGTGCAAATAGCACAACCTTGAATGAATCCGGTTCGATGCTGGCAAATCAGTACGAAAGTAATACCGCGTCTCCTGCGGAGGGCTACAAGAACACCAGTCGGATAAGTAACAAAACTGAAATCCGAATAGAGGGCGGAAAGAAAATAAACTTGCCCGATTTTTTAAATAAACCAGTGGCAAAAAAGAAAACCGATTTATTAAGCATTAATTTTTTAAATAGGCTAGAAAATGAAAAAGATTTTTCCGCAAAATTAGCCAATGGCGAATTTGACAATTACAGAGGTATGCGCTATGATTATTTACAAAAAATAGAGCAATATGGGCTTTTATCTACTGATGAATTTAAGCAAGTTGTAATCGAAGATTTTATAAAATCGTCTGCGAAAATTTGGAAAAAACACAGTGTTTACGTGGGAGAATGGAAGAAAACAATCAATCTTCTAAAAACGCAATTATTTAAAAATCTTACACACAAAAGTACTGTTATAAAAAAATTAAAAGAATTGCGTTGGAAATTAGAATTTGCAAGAACATGGTTTTTGAAAAAAGAAGATGTAAACGCATTATTTCCATTTTCTTATTTCGATAAAACTCGTACAAACTCTAATGAATTAGGCTTTTATGGGCTTCATTCTATTTGGAAAAGTCATTTAAAGTACCAGGAGAAAAAAGCGAAAAATGATAAAGAATTAGCGCAAAATTCAAGCGCAAGAAAACGCAAATTATCAACACAAAAGAAACTTACTAGGGCAATTAGTAAATATGATTTAGGTCAATTCACTTATAAACAGCTTTTTAGTTATGTACAGGATAATTTGCCACATGATTACTTGATTTTATTACCAGCTTTAATTAAAACCGAAAACACAAACTTAGCCTAAAACCTAAAAAAATGAGTAAAGAAAATAGAACAACAAAATGTAGTTGCGGAGCTAATAATAAAATTACGTGTCCAAATTGTAGCGAATTAAAAATGGTTATTTTATTAAAAAATGGATTTAGTCATTTAAAATTAGTGTCAGGCACTAGAAAAATAAATCCTGTATGGTATAACCACCTTTCTAAGAATAAAAAATCACATAGTATTTTATACAATGCCATGTATAGGCGTTTCCAAGCATCAGAATATGCAAATACAGCCAATAGAATTAATTTTTATAGCAATACAACTGGCGAATTAATAATCAGTATAAAAGTTTAATTATGAAAATACAATTATTCTTAAAATTTCATCAATTAATTGCCTTGCACAAATTGACAAGCAAGCTTTATGATTTGGATTTTTTAACTCTTGAGTCTCAAGAAAAAGTTGCCGTATCAATCGGTTTAATTTTAGCAGATAAATTTGATAAAAAAATTAAAACCATACAAAAGAAGCTTTTTTTTGACACTACAAAAGATATAAAATTCACATTTGATTTTTTTGAAGCTTGGGCTTTAAAGCATATATGTATTCAATTAATCGGTACTTCAGATAGTAATTTTAATAAAGTAAATATTCAAGTTGTAATTAATAAACTAGATCAAGAAAGATGTTAAAAACTACGAACAAAAAAGAATTATACAAGTCTCTTATTTCGATGAACTCTTTATCAAGGTCGATACAAAGTTATAATATATTTTATGGGATAAAGCAAGCTGCATTTTTCTTTATCCTCTTTGCTGAATTAATTACGAATGATTATCTGCGTATAATTCCTGCTTTATGTTTTGGATATTTTGTATCAAAAGCAATTCTTGATATTGCTGTAAATATTCCAAAAAACAAAGATTGGGTGATTATATCAATTTCAATATTTGACTTTTTTATGCTTTGTGTTATTACAAATGTACTAAAGCAGCCAAGCTGGACAGCGGTGATTAATCTACTAATATTTTGTGGCTTTGTTACGTATATCGGTTATTGGTTAAATCAAGTATTTGTATTAAAAGTAGCGGAAAAAGAAGCAGAAGAAAAAGGAGAATTGGAGCAGAACCGAGCAGATAAGAGCAGCCTTAAATAATGCTAAAGCAGAATTGGAGCAGAACCGAGCAGATGCCGAGCAGGTAGAAGCAGACTTAAATAATGCTAAAGCAGAATTGGAGCAGAACCGAGCAGATGCCGAGAAGGTAGAAGCAGACTTAAATAATGCTAGAGCAGAATTGGAGCATAACCGAGCAGATGCCGAGCAGGTAGAAGCAGCCTTAAATAATGCTAAAGCAGAATTGGAGCAGAACCGAGCAGATGCCGAGCAGGTAGAAGCAGCCTTAAATAATGCTAAAGCAGAATTGGAGCAGAACCGAGCAGATACCGAGCAGGTAGAAGCAGCCTTAAATAATGCTAGAGCAGAATTGGAGTATAACCGAGCAGATGCCGAGCAGGTAGAAGCAGACTTAAACAATGCTAAAGCAGAATTGGAGCAGAACCGAGCAGATGCCGAGCAGGTAGAAGCAGACTTAAATAATGCTAGAGCAGAATTGGAGCATAACCGAGCAGATGCCGAGCAGGTAGAAGCAGACTTAAATAATGCTAAAGCAGAATTGGAGCATAACCGAGCAGATGCCGAGCAGGTAGAAGCAGACTTAAATAATGCTAGAGCAGAATTGGAGCATAACCGAGCAGTTAATAATCAAATAGATTTAGTAGATACAATTGATCGTATATGCCCGCATTGTAATGCTGATTTTCCTAGTAAGAAATCAAGAGATGCTCACAAAGGAAGATGTAAAATGAACCCTAAAAATATTTAAAAATGACAAAAAAAAAAATATCTCCTCTTAATAAAAAGGAAAGAAAAAGAAAAATACTACCATTAAATGAAGATTATAAATTAAAAAAAAATTAAGAAAAGATAATTTTTATAATTTTTTTAGAGATTATGTTAAATCTTATGACGAAATGAAAAATGAAATTGGAGAAATTGTAAAAGAATATAGAGGTATTCCAATTAAACAAGCTCGAAACATTCGTGTTTTTAGATATCCAGAAATTCAAAAGTTTATAGAGAATAATGATTTTCAGAAGTTATTTTATTTTGATTAAAAAAACCTAAATACCACCTTTAATTTTATAAGTTAATCGTTTATTATGACTAAGAGAAATAATTTAATCCAAAAATCAATAAAATTATGAGTAATGACAACATTCAAAATAACATCGTTTATTTTTTAACAGATACTAAAATAACCGAAAATAACGAAACAAGAATCCTTTATAAAATAGTCGATGGATCGGAACGATTAAAAACTGCTCACGAATTTCATAAAGCAACGGTAAAAGAAGCTTCAGAGCATGAAATGGAAGTAGAAATGAACAAAGGTTATTGCGATTGGTATGCTAAAAATCGTGCTGTAATTCTTACGTATTACCGAAATAAAAAACAAACTAAAAATTAGAAAGTATGATATTAAATAATTTTTCAGAAGCTTTTAAAAAAACAAAAGCTGGTCAAGGTTCTTTAAAAATGCGTTTAGCTCACTAGTC
>NZ_OENA01000061.1:0-3495 GCF_900239185.1 Tenacibaculum finnmarkense | reverse complement strand
GTCGTTTTGGGAACGTTCCATGGATACCAACTCAAATCGAATTGTTTTCGAATAAATGGGAAGTTGTTAATTAAAAAAAATCTTTTAGAAATTATGAGCGAATATTTAAAAAGACCATTAGAAATAAAAGCAAGTGCTGAAAGTGTGGCTAAAAGCAAAAAAGAAAACAGGGATATAATCAATTCTTTTTTAAATAAAAAGACACGTTTTTTAGCAAAAGTATTAATTGATAAAGAACGGCTTTGGTGTATTGTTATCGGTAGATATGATAGTAATAATGCAAATTTTAACGATACCGAAGAAGGCGAAATCTTCCTTGGAATATTAGATAATGAACCACTAAGCGAAAAATTAAAATTTAATTAAATTTCAAGATTGCGATGTTATTGAATTACAAGTAATAGAATATCCAAATAGATTTTAGAAATTATGTTAAGAAAATTAATAGTAAAGTATTTTGCATTAAGTTATATAACCCAAATATTCGGAAAAGAAATTAATATGTTAAGAGGTGCTACACCTCTTAGCGTTTCTTTTAGTTTAGTAATGATAGGTGCATTTTTAGACAATGACTACCTGTATTATACCGCTTTTACAGCGTTTATAGTATTTGTATATATTGGATTTATTTATTTTAGAAGCTCTAAAAATTCGGTAAAATGGGGGGAGTTAGATAGTGTTCAAAAAAGAATATTATATAATATAACACCTGTTTTTTTAGATGAAGATAAACGAATAGAGGGAACTATTTTAAATGATAGGAAAGTACACAATTCGCCAATTTATCTAATTATAAACATTGTTTTTTGGGCAGCAGCACCAATAATTACAATGATAGTTTAAAGCATAAAAAAACCACCCCGAACGAGTGGTTAAAAATTGCTATGAAAAATGAAAAAGTGAGTAGGAAAATACAAAAATCCAACCTGTTACAAATATAAGTAATTTATTTAAAATAGGTATTTAAAATGACAAAATCAATGCTTTCTGCTAAATTAAGATTCGTACCCGCTCAAAGGTTTAAAGAGGTTACTTGGAAAATAGTTTCAAAGAATAGGAAACGACCTATTAATGAAATTAAAAACATTAGAAACCTCGATAAAGGTGAAGCAGATGCAATTTTAAATTATTTCAACAGAGAAGTTATTAGATGATATAAATATTAAAAAAATTCCTAAAGGACATATAGCCTTTGCTTATCGGCTAGGCTATATGCTTAGTTATTGTATCCTGTTATTTTTTTTTCATTTCTTTCAAAAAATTAGTTATTTTACTTGGTTCTGCACGGTTTCTATAATCTGCATCTAAAAACGCATATTCAATTTTACCATCTGTATTAATAATATAAGTTACAGCCAATGGTAATTCGTTGCTTGTATCCCCGTTATGTAAATTTAACTGAAATTTTTCATTATATTTTTTTGCTACATCTTCGGTGAGTTTAAATACTACACCATATTCTTTGGCAATTTTATTATGAATATCACTTAATACTTCAAATTCTAAATTATGTTTTTCTGATGTGTTTATTGATTCATCAGGTAATTCTGGAGTTAAAGCCAGTAGATTTGCTCCTTCTGCGATAAAATTAGGCAATTCTTCTTGTAAAGAATGTAGTGTAAGATTACAATATGGACACCAACCACCCCTATACCATGTTAGTACAACAGGACCTTTCTCTAAATAGCTTTTTAAAGAAATAGTTTCGCCAATTGCATTTTTAAGTTTGAAATTGGGTGCTATATCTCCAATATTTTTGGCAGATTCCAATATACCACTATTTACTACTGCATTTAAACCTTTTTTATACTTTGTTTTAGTTGTAGTATCAGCTTTTTTGTTAAAATTTACTTTATATGATTCTAATTCTGAAACTAAAGTAGTCTTTTGTTCTTTTTTTATTTTTGGATTGTTTAATGATGTATTGTTGTCTGTTTTATTTGAGTTGTTTTTACAACTTATAGCAAGTAAAAGAATTATACATATTGTTAAAAGTGTTTTTAAATTCATAATTATTATTTAAGTATTGTTAATTTATTATATAAAGTAGAATTGTGTTTTTTTATCATAAAACTAACTCTCTCCATCTTTTCAAATGAGTATTCTAAGTAGTAGAACAAAACTAAACAATTGGTTTTTTAAAAAAAAAAAATTAACAATTATTTTAATTTCAATATGCTAAACCATTTTAAAGGATATTAAATGATGCCATCGATTACTAAATAATGCCAGCCTAAAATGATGTTTTTTTCTTGTTTTATTATTGCAGTATCGAATCAGATATAGTTGTAAATGAATCAAGCAGAATCTATAAATCAAGCATTATACAGGAACATTAAAAGCGGGCAACAATACGCTCATTTAATGCCTTATAGTAATTGTAGTAGTACCAAATTAACTACTGGAGATACAAAAGCTGCAATTGATAATATGGCTATCTGGTCAAAGAAACATCAAAATCATACAAAAAATATTGCAGTAACTTTTACAGGTAAAAGCACCAAAGAAACCGCTATTTCTATACATTCTTTTTTATACCACCATTTTCAATACAAAATAGACGGATTAAATCAAGAGCTTAGAAGTCCAGCTTGTTCATGGGCAAGTCGTCAAAACGGCATAGACTGTAAAAGTTACTCAATTTTTGCAAGTACAATTCTTTTAAATTTAGGAATACATCATTTTTTAAGACGTATCAAACAAAGTGCAACCGCTGGTTATTCGCACGTTTATGTAATTGTTCCAAAAAATCAAAAAAATCCAAAAAATCTAAAATTAGGATATTATACCATAGATGGAACTTTAGCAGGAATTAAAGAACCTGATTTTTATCAAAAATCAGATGTTTTTATGAGAGCTAAAATAAATAATTTTGGTTTAGCTGGAGCAGCTAAACCAAAACAGTTACAAAAACAACAATCAAAAGGTGCTGGAAATTGGCAAGGAGAACTTGTTAAAGGATTATTTGAAACATTAAAGCCTGTTTTAGATGTAGCCGTTCAAGGATTAGTTGAGCATTTATTTGGCTGTGCTGAACCTCAATACGAATTACCAATAATAAAATTAAGAATTGAGCGAGATTTTAAAGTAAAATTAGAAAAAGAATTAGATGATTTAGATAGCGCTATTCTATATAATAATCGTCCACGAATACAGCATATTTTAAACAATATTTTAAAAGAATTAGATCTAGGAATAGCACACTTAAAAAGCGAAGCAGCATACAATGGAAATCACCAATGTATTGGTAAAACGTTAGCAATTTCTTTAAAATACATAGGAGATATAAAAAATATATTTGATAAGATATTTGACAGTTTTATCAAGTCTAACGGTCGTTATTCCGTAGATGTTTTTACAAAAACCGCCACTTCATCTGATCGACTTTGGTATTTCGTAGTAGGAAATGCAGATAACCCTGTAAATGCAGAATATAGGTTTGTAGTTCTTCGAAAAGAAAAAAGTAAGTACGGTATAGAACCAGTATTACCCTAC
>NZ_OENA01000059.1 GCF_900239185.1 Tenacibaculum finnmarkense | reverse complement strand
GCAACAGATGATACATCAACAGGAAATACACCAGGCGATGATGCAACAATAGATGTATTAGACAATGATAAATTAAGTGATGGAAGTTCAATAACAGATCCAGCAACACAGGTAACTATCGATTTAGACCCAACAACAGTAGGCGTTCAAAATACTTTAGTAGTACCAAACGAAGGAACTTGGACAGTAGATCCAGTAACAGGGATTTTAACATTTAATCCAGACGCAGGCTTTACGCAAACACCAACAGATGTAGTTTATACCTTAACGGAAATAAGCACAGGCTTATCAGATACTGCAATGGTAAAAGTAGAATATACAGAAGTAGATACAGCAGCAACAGAAATAGATACGCCAGTGGTTGTTGATATTTTTGAAAATGATAGCGATATTCCAACATCAGGAACAATTTCGACAACGACACCAACCAATGGAACAGTTGAAGTTACAGATCCAAATAACACACCAAACGATCCAAGTGATGACGTTGTAACCTACGTTCCCGATACTGATTTTAGTGGAACAGATACTTTTGAATATACAGTTTGTGATAACGCATCAACGCCAAACTGTCAAACAGCAACAGTAACCATAAAAATTGGAGATATAATTAAGGATGATCCAGCAGCAACAGAAATAGATACGCCAGTGGTTGTTGACATTTTTGAAAATGATAGCGATATTCCAACATCAGGAACAATTTCGACAACGACACCAACCAATGGAACAGTTGAAATTACAGATCCAAATAACACGCCAAACGATCCAAGTGATGACGTTGTAACCTACGTTCCCGATACTGATTTTAGTGGAACAGATACTTTTGAATATACCGTTTGTGATAACGCATCAACGCCAAACTGTCAAACAGCAACAGTAACCATCGTAGTTGTACCAGAAGCAAATCCTTGCGGAACGCCTTATAATATTATGACACCTGATAACGATGGGGAAAATGATAGTTTCTTTATTTCTTGTATTGATAAGCCAGAATATGCAAATAATACGGTAGAGATTTTCAATAGATGGGGAAATACGGTTTACAAAGCTTCAGGATATAATAATGAAAGTGTTTCATTTAAAGGGATTTCAAACGGAAGAACAACGCTAGTTGTTGATGAAAAATTACCAGCAGGAACCTATTATTATGTTATTGATTTAGGCGATGGTTCAAAAGCAAAAGCAGGTTGGTTATACATTAATAGATAAAAAAAAACGATATGAAAATTAGATATTCAATATTATTAATTCTATGTATAATCAGCGGAATTAATGCACAACAAGATCCACAATATACACAGTATATGTACAATACGATGACCGTAAACCCTGCTTATGCAGGGTCAAGCGGACATTCAATCATAAATTTATTAGGGCGTACCCAATGGGTAGGAATCGATGGCGCTCCTGACAGTCAAACATTAAGTTATGACACACCTTTAGGCTATAGCGGGGTTGGTTTAGGAATCAATTTAACCAACGATAGAATAGGGCCTTCAAACGAACTTTATTTAGATATTAACGGATCGTACACTATTCGTACTAGTGAAGACGGAAATCTATCTTTTGGGTTAAAACTAGGAGGGCGTAATTTGAAGATTGACTGGAGTAAAGGACTTATTAGAAATGTAAATGACAACAAGTTAAAGTCTAATATCAATAAGTTTTTACCAACCATTGGAGCAGGACTTTATTACTACACAAGTAATTGGTATGTAGGAGCTGCAATCCCAAATTTTATCAGCACCGATCATTATGATGATACAATTAATGG
>NZ_OENA01000054.1 GCF_900239185.1 Tenacibaculum finnmarkense | reverse complement strand
TTCTTTTTGATGCCAACTTTTAAAATCACTTAGTTTATTTTTGTAAAGATATTGCAGTCTTTTTCCGTTGAATTTATAATAATCCCCGAATTTACTGGCGCTTACGGCGTTTGTATTAAGAGATACCTTTTAAAAAATCGGCAAACTCGTTGGTTATTCGAGTGCCTTTTGCTATTAAATTCCAATCTCTTTTTATTATTTTCTGCCTGCTTAAAAGCGTCCATCTTCGGCGTTTTATATGAAATAAAACACATTTCCCTCGCAAAGGAAAATCTTCCACCGTTATTTCTGGTAAAAATCCTTTCGATTGCGCTATTTCTGATTCATATTCTTTGGGAAGCATATTCCTTTCTTCTAAATAAAAATGAACCTGATCATTTTCAATTTTATCTGAAATAATATCAAAATAATTGAAAATTCCTTCTGGTAAAAAATATTTGTCTAAAACTATATTCAAATCGTCTTTTTTGGAATCACAAAAATAGCTTTTTTTAAATTTCTCCCGAAGTATTATGCTTGATCCGTTATTTTGATAACTCTTGTCAATTCCAGTGATTTTAATGACTGAAAGGAATTAAAATAGTATCGAGAATTTGAATTGTTTTCTTTAGATATTTAAAAAGTTCTCGATACATTTTTTTGAAGGAAAAAATCACTCGAACTGACAGTTATTTTGATAATCCTTGTCAATTCGAGTGATTTTAATGACTGAAAGGAATTAAAATAGTATCGAGAATTTGAATTGTTTTCTTTAGTTTTCTTTAGATATTTAAAAAGTTCTCGATACATTTTTTTGAAGGAAAAAATCACTCGAACTGACAGTTATTTTTGATGATTCTTGTCAATTCGAGTGATTTTAATGACTGAAAGGAATTAAAATAGTGTCGAGAATTTGAATTGTTTTCTTTTGATACTAAAAAAGTTCTCGATACAATTTTTTAAAGGAAAAAATTTCTCGAACTGACAGTTATTTTAATGATTCTTGTCAATTCGAGTGTTTTTAATGACTAAAAGGAATTAAAATAGTATCGAGAATTTGAATTGTTTTCTTTGGATGCTAAAAAAGTTCTCGATACATTTTTTTGAAGGAAAAAAACACTCGAATTGACAGTTATTTTTGATGATTCTTGTCAATTCGAGTGATTTTAATGACTGAAAAGAATTAAAATAGTATCGAGAATTTGAATTGTTTTCTGTTGATACTAAAAAAGTTCTCGATACATTTTTTGAAGGAAAAAATCACTCGAACTGACAGTTGTAATTTTTAGATTTTTTTTACCATAGTTCTCTTTTTGATGGGATGCTGAACTAAATTCAGTATGATGTTTCTTTTAAAAAAATCACTCGAATTGATAGGGTAGAGATTGGTGGAATTATAGTTGATGTATCGATTTATGAAAATTAACACAAATGCCTAGCCCCGATTGAAGCTTTGTTTGAGCTCTTTTTTGTTTTTTTTTAACAAAAAAAGCGAGTGCGGAAAGCGGGAAATTGCTTCAAAAAAAATCCAGAGAAGTTGCCTTCCCTGGATTAATTAATTATTGAAAATTAGTAGCTTAATTGCTTCTAATTTTTAGGCTTATAAACTTGCGTTTTTCCAAGACCAAGAAGAAGTATCAACTTTTGTTCCTTTCATGTAATCAGCTTCTGTTGAAGCGTCTGCGCCATCAATTTGAACGTTTGATAACTTTCCGTCATCTTTCATATCAATGTTTTTACCATAGCCATGTAAGTGTAAGTTGGTGATGGTGGCTCCTGATTCTTTTTTGAATTGTAAGCCTGTTCCTTTTACTGTAGATACCGCCGTTAAATTAATAAATTTAGGGTTGTTGTTTGCTTTATCTCCTTCTAAAGCTGTTGAAAAACCTTCTTTAGAGTGTGAAATATAAGAGTTTTCAACGGTTCCGTTCCATCCTTCTGTCCAGTCGATTGAATCGTCTTCGTTGTTTTCTAAGTAGATGTTTTTAACAGATACTGTTCCTCCGAAAAATTCAATTCCGTCGTCTGCTCCGTCTATTACAGCTACATTTTCAATTATGGTTCCTGATCCTACTGCGTATAATGAAATTCCATTATATTGAGATTCTGAATTAATTGATGCTCCTGTTCCTTTAATTACTAAGTTTTTAATTGATCCTGAACTATCAGCATCTGAAGTTCCTCCGTATTTGAAACCTCCAACTTCTGCTTCAGCTCCTGATCCTGCAGTGGTAGTTGCTTTTCCACAGATGGTTAAACCTCCCCAGTCTCCTGGTTTTCCGTTTGGTGATGACATTACAACAGGGTTACTTTCTGTTCCTTGAATGTCTATTTGACCGCCCATTAATACAGCGATAAATGCTTCTGTTCCTGTTCCTGTAACTTCAATTTTAGTTCCTGCAGGAATGGTTAATTTTGCTCCAGCTTCAACAATGTAAGATCCTGTTAATTTATAGGCGATTGATGGGTCTAAAGTAACGGTACCTGTAACTTTTCCTTGTAATAAGTTAGCGTCTGCATGTACAGATGAATTTACCCAACTAAAGTCTTTTGCGTTTACAGTAGCTGCCTTTGTATAGTTCGCTGTTGGATTTGCGTCTTGACCATCAATTTTAACATTTGATAACTTTCCGTCATCTTTCATGTCAATATTTTTACCATATCCTGTTAAAGATAATCCTGTAATGGTTGCTCCTGATTCTTTTTTGAATTGTAAAGCGGTTCCTCCTTGGGTAGAAATGGCTGTTAAATTAACAAATTTAGGGTTGTTGTTTGCTTTATCTCCTTCTAAAGCCGTTGAAAAACCGTCTTTTGTATGTGAAATATAAGAGTTTGTAACGGTTCCGTTCCAACCTTCTGTCCAGTCGATTGAATCGTCTTCGTTGTTTTCTAAGTAGATGTTTTTAACAGATACTGTTCCTCCAAAAAATTCAATTCCATCATCAGAACCATCGATTACAGCTACATTTTCAATAGTTGTTCCTGATCCAACGGCGTATAATGAAATTCCGTTGTATTGAGATTCTGAATTAATTGATGCTCCTGTTCCTTTTATCATTAAATATTGAATGGTTCCAGAATTGTCTGCATCAGCAGTTCCACCGTATTTGAAACCTCCAACTTCAGCTTCGGCATCTACGCCAGCGGTGGTGGTTGCTTTTCCACAGATGGTTAAACCTCCCCAATCTCCTGGTTTTCCATTTGGTGAAGTCATAATAACAGGCTTGCTTGCTGTTCCTTGAACATCAATTTGACCGCCCATTAATACGGCAATAAAAGCTTCTGTTCCTTTTCCTGTTACATTAATTTTAGTTCCTGCAGGAATGACTAATTTCCCACCGTCTTCTACAATATAAGAACCGGTTAAGTTATATGTTTTTGAGGCGTCTAAGGTCATTGTACCTGCTACTTTTCCTTCCAGTTTAATACCTTCGAGGTTAGTACCTGTTCCTGTACCACCACCAATAATTGCTGGTTCATCACTTCCACAACTAACGAAAGTCGTAGTTCCTGTTAATAATGCTGCTGCTACAAAAGCTCTTAAGACTATTTTTTTCATTTTGATTTGTTTAATTTCTGTTATACAAATTAAGGCTATGTTTAACTCTTTTTATTTAATTAAAGGTTAACGGTTTTGGTTTTGAAGGTTAACGATTTTGGTTTAGTGTTAATAAATAGTGACTTGTTTTTTATAGTTAACTTGAATCGTTTAAGAGCTTGTTTAAATTTTAGGTTCGCGCTGATTTGCCGAAGTTCTCTTGTTGATGCGATGCTGAACTAAATTTAGCATGACGTACCTGTTTTTAAAAACACTTTCTTTAATTTTTAAACAGGTTCTAAGTTTTGTGCAAAAAAAAATCTTTGTGAAATTTCACAAAGATTTTTTTAGTAAGTATGTTGTTTAAGAGTTTCTTCTTTTCTTAGAAAGAAAGGCTTAATCCTAAACTAATTTGTTGTCCTTTTTTGTATAACTGAACTGTTTGACTTGTTTCAAGACCTGTTCTGGTATTTCGAACTAACTGGGTTTGCTTGATTTCAGGATTTAATACGTTTTTTCCTACTAATTTAAGGGTTAAGTAATCCGTAATTTCTTTACTTACAATAGCATCTAAAGTGAAAAAACCTTTTTGAATAATTTGATCGTTATATAAGGTGGCTCTTTGTGCTTGACTACGTGGCGCTCCTAAAGAAAATATTTTATCTGATGAATAGTTTCCTGTTACTGTTGCTATTAATGGTTTTTCTGTTTGTGAGTTATAACTTACAGATCCATTGAAAATAAAGTTTGAGGCTCCTTGTAATTTTGTTTCTGTTACGTCTTTGTATTGAAATTCTTTATGTAAATCTTGATTTAAATACATTAAAGTAACATTACCAGTAGCGCTTAATAAGCTTTTTTCGTCTTCATTTTTAAGTAATCCAACTTTTCCTTCAACTTCTAAACCTAATACATCTGCTTTATCTCCTGTGTTTTCAAAAATGAAATTTCCTGATGAACCTCTTGTCAATCCTAAGTTAATAGGGTTTTTAATTTGCTTATAAAATACGGTTGCTGATACCAATTCTTCTCTACTAGGAAAGAATTCCCATTTTAAATCGATGTTATAAATGTCTGATTTTTCTAAATCAAGGTTTCCTCTGGTAACACGCCCTGTTGGTGATACATATTCTAAGGGAGCAAGTTCTTTAAATTCTGGTAAGGTTTGTGTTACACTTGAAGCAAAACGTAAATAATTTTTTTCGTTTAATTCGTATTTTAAGTTTACACTAGGGTAAAGACCTTCGTATTTTTTACTTAAACTACCAATTCGTTCTTTTTGTGTTATTTTATCGATATAATTGGCAACACTCCAATCCATGTTTATTTCATCTTTTTCAAAACGTAATCCTAAATTTCCTGAAAGTTTTTCATTTAATTGAAAATCAAAATTAACAAAACCTGCATAGGCTGTTAAATCTGCTGAATAGGTGTCATTTGGACGAGCTTTTAATTCTAAATTAGGATATAAATTAGTATTAAAGTTACTCGCAGTAAAAGTATTGGTAATATCATCAACAGAAGGAGCTTTCATTCCTTTGGCTTTTACTCCTACAAATAATGACTTAAAACTTCTTTCTTTTTTACGGATGTTTATTCCATAGTTTAAGGCGTATGGTTTCTTTTCATATTCATCGGCACTTTGTCCTAAAGCAAGTTTGTTTTGAACTAAAGCATTGTAATCGTTGTCTTCAATTTTTTGACTTGATTTACGTTGTTGATAATCTCCAACGTGTGCATATTGAATTTGTGATGAAGGGTTTTTAGGATCTAAAATATTTACTTCATTTCTAATTCTGTTAGGTTCTTCGGCTAAAACAAAGTTGTAACCAGCTGCCCAGTTTAAGGTATTATTTTGGTCTAATTTGTGTTCTCCTAATAATTGGTTAACGAAAAGCGTTGTTTGTTTAAAGTTTTGATCTCTTACAAAAGCGCCATCTTCGCTAGGGTCTTGATCGTAAACATAACCGAAACCTTTTCTTCCTTGTTCGTATAATAAGTCTTGACTTTTATTAACGATTAAAGTATTGTATTTTAATTTGTTGTTATCATTTAATTTTAAACTGAAGTTAATATATCCGGTAGCATTGGTGTTTGTAATATATTTTTCAGTATCATATTCTCCATTTTTAGAAAATCCTTTGTCTAAAATATTGGCTTTGTAACTTCTAAATAATCCTTCTTGATAAGAATTAGAAGAAGAGTAAGAAGCAGATGCTACAAATTTTAATGCTTTTCCGAAGATGTCAAATTTATGACCACCACCTACAGATGCGCTGTAGTTAAATGGAACATTTGTTGTTTTAGTATCCCATCCTTGTCTTGTTAAAGCATCTTGTAAAGCATATTTTTTTTCATGAAAACCAAAAGCAACATCGTCATTAATAATGGTTTTTCTAAAATCACTTAATCCGATAACATTGGTATTACCACCACCGCTTAAACCAATTTTGATACCTTTTTTTGAATATTCTTTTGACACAATATTTACAGATCCTGAACCTTGATCGGCATAGTTGTTAGTCGTATATGTTTTAGAAATACCTACATTTTGAATGATGTTGGTATTAAATAAATTTAAGTTGATATTCTTATTATTTACATTATCGGAAGGAACAGGTAAACCGTTCATTGAGGTAGATAAATAACGGTCTCCTAAACCACGAATATAAATAGCACCAGTACCTTCACTTTTAGTTACTCCTGATATTTTAGTGGTTGCAGCAGCGGCATTACTTACCCCTTTTTTAGATAATTCTTGCGCTCCAATACTTTCAATAATTACAGTTGCTTTCTTTTGTTGCAATAACAAAGCACTTTCTTTTTCTCTACTGACAGTTGCTTTAATTTCAATTTCATCTAAAGAAACCCCTTCATTAGCGCCAAGTTGTTGATTAACAATCAAAGTTTGATCTGCCTTTACAGAAATTGCTTTTTCTATGGTTTGATACCCAACAAAACTGAATACAATTGTTTGGTTTCCACTAGGAACATTTAAAGAATATCTACCATCCATGTCGGTGGTTGCTCCAATGGTGCTTCCTTTAATAAAAACATTGGCAAATGGCAAAGCTTCACCGCTCATCTCTTTATCAGAAATCGTACCTGATACCGTTCCTTTACTTTGTGCATACACAAAATTACAAAGGCTTAAAAGAGTAATAATTATTAGTTTTTTCATTGTATTTAATACTTACTTAGGTTCTAATATATACACTGCAAATCTGATGTAATCTTGTAAAACTAATGTTAGATGAAAATTATGCTTGTTTTATTAGAATGTATCTTTAATGTTAATCAAAGTGTTTTATGTTATGTGAATATTAAGGTAGTATTACGACAATAGAGAGACTTGTTTTAAATCTCTCTATTACAGGTTATTATATTGGTGTTGGTTATTGAAATATTTTAAAGCCTAAGGTATAGGTTCTTGGCGCTGCGGGTCCGTAAATAAAATTACTATCACGTTCTTTGCCAATATCAAATGATTTTTGATAGTTGTCAAAAATATTTTTAACACCTGCAGAAACTTCAATATTTGTATTCATATTTTCTAATTCAAAGGTATAGCTTGTTTTAATTCCTGCATTAAAAAATGCTGGAGATTCAAAATATTCATCGGCACTTAAATTTTTATCCGAAGCTAAATGTAATACGTCCATTTTACCAGTATAAACCAAGTTTAAAGCGGTTTTAAATTTCTGGTTTGGCGTATAAGTAGCTGTTGCGTATCCGTAAGTTGTAGGCGTTCTTAAAAATTCTTTTTTACTTTCTAAATCATCAGAATTATTTACCGCCGTATTGTATTTGCTCGATTGATAGGTAAGCCCTGCATCAAACTGAAAAATTCCATCATAATTTAAGCGAGTTTCTAAGGTAATTCCGCTAACAACAGCACCATCTCCATTTTTCTTTTCGAAAACTTCGCCAAATTTATCTTCGCCAATTCCTTCTAAATAAAAAGCATCCTTTAATTCGGTATAAAAACTTTCAACTGTAAAACCATATATATAATGTTCAGTTGGTTGGTCGTAATTAAAAGAGACGGTATAACTATTAGAACGTTCTTTTTTTAAATTATCGGCAAGTTGAACTCTTGAAATTCCTCCACCAGCAAAAGCCATGTGTAAATCGGTATCAAAGGCTTGTGGCGCTCTGAATCCTGTTCCCCAAGTGGCACGTACTTGTGTTTTTTCAAAAGGTTTGAATAATAAAGAAACTCGTGGACTTGCTACATTATTGATGATCGCTTTTTTAGTTCCATCCTTTTTTAAGGCATCTAATTTATGATGATCGTAACGAACACCCGCTAATAAATTCCATTTATCGTTAATTTCCCAATCACTTTGAAAGAAGAAACCGTAGTTTTGAGTAATTTGATCTACCACATAAGTGTAGGCTTTAATTTCATCAAAAACATCATCTTGAACAAATTCACCGCCAAGAGTTAATACATTATTTCCTTTGATAAAATCTTCTAATTTATGATTGAATTGAAGCCCTCCTTGAAAAGTAGTCGTTTCTGAATTTCCATACGGCGGATGTGCCAAATGCTCAGTATCTTCGATTGTGTTTTCAGTTCCAGGACGGATTCCTGTATAATGATCTCTTCCTGTATATTGAGAAGCAAAATAGCTAATTAACGAACTTTTATCATCATTAAAATTAATTTGATAATCAACATTTCCAACATATACATCGTGTACTCTTTCTTCGGATTGTAGGGCGAAATGTGGTGCGTTTTCAATCATTTCACCACCATAACGGTATTCGTTCATTTTACTGAAATTAACTTCTATTTTTTGATTATCCGTAGGTAAAAAAAACAAGTTTGTACCAAATGAATTGTTTTTCAATTCTGGAAGTTCTGAATAATTATCGCCATTATGATCGTAAATTTCACGAGTTCTGTTGTTGATAAAAAAAGAAACTCCTGCATTTTTTTCTTCATTTACAACGGTTGCATTTCCTGCGATAATATGGTCGGAAGCGCCTTTAAAATTTTGATAGGTATAGCCAATGCTATAATTGTTTTTCTTCGGAATATTGGTAATTACATTGACTGTTCCACCAATAGCGCTCGAACCATACAATGCCGAACCACCGCCACGAACTACTTCAATTCTGTCAATCATATTGGTAGGGATTTGCTCTAAGCCATACAAACCTGTTAGCGGGCTAAAAATCGGACGACCGTTAATTAATATTTGTGAATATCCGCCAGATAAACCATTCATTCTAAGTTGTGTGTAATTACAGGTTTGACAATCAGTTTCTACTCGTAAACCTGTTTGAAATTTTAATCCTTCCGATAAATTACACGCTTGTACATCGGCTAAAGTTTGGCTGTTAATTACGTTTACAATTACAGGATTTTTGGTGCTTCGTCTGTCGGTTCGTGTTCCTGTTACGGTAATTTGATCTAGTAATTCGGCGTGTTCTGTTAGGGTAAAATTTACAGTGTTTTTTTTATCCTTAGAAATAGTTATTCTTTTTTGAGAAGACATAAACCCGATAGAAGAAGCAATTAAGGTAACTTTTTTTTGCTTGATATTCTCTAAAATAAAAACGCCATTTTCATCGGAAGTGATTCCTGTGCTGCTATTTTTTATCAAAATATTGGTAAAAGGAAGTACTGCACCTTTCGAGGTGGTTACTTTTCCGGTTATAGTTTGTGCTTTACTAAAGGCTGATAGTAGTAAAAGTGTAAATAATAGTAATTTTTTCATCACTCTGTGGTTATTTTTTTAGTTTAGACTTGTTCTAAATTTAATGCAAACATAAAATAATTTTTAGACTTGTCTAAAGATTATTTTATATAAATGAAAATACATATCTTTGTAGTATCAAAAAATACGATCAAAAAAAGATGTTTAGTCAATCCGAAGAAAATTATATAAAAACAATTTATCATTTAGCCTTAGTATCTGATAAAGGAATTACCACTAATGCGATTGCCAAAATGCTGGTTACAAAAGCATCATCAGTAACCGATATGATTAAAAAATTATCGGATAAAGAGGTGGTTATCTATAAAAAATACCAAGGAGTTACTTTAACAGAATTTGGACAGAAAACTGCCGCAAATATTATTCGTAAACATCGTTTATGGGAAGTTTTTTTAGTAGAAAAGCTTAATTTTTCTTGGGATGAGGTGCATGAGGTTGCCGAGCAATTGGAACATATTCAATCGCCAAAATTAATTGATGAGTTAGCTGCTTTTTTAGGACATCCGAAAACAGATCCACATGGTGATCCGATACCTGATAAAGAAGGGAATTTACCTCAAATCCAAAAAAGTTTATTAGCAACATTACAAAAATCAGAACAAGGAGTTTGTGTTGGTGTTAATGATACTTCTTCGGAGTTTTTACGCTTTTTAGATAAGCAAGAAATCGGTTTAGGACAGCATATTGAAGTGTTAGACAAAGAACCTTTTGATGATTCTTTTTTAGTTCGAATCAATGCTAAAGAAATGACGATTTCAAATAAAGTAGCCAATAATATTTATATCCAAAAAAAATAATATGAAAAAAGTAATGCTATTATTACTTGTTTTAATAACGGTAAGTTGTAAAACATCTGAGAAAAAAACAAATGGGAAATTAAACGTAGTTACCACCACAACGATGGTTACCGATTTGGTAAAAAATATTGGTGGAGATAAAATTGATATAAATGGTTTAATGGGCGCAGGTGTTGACCCGCATTTATACAAAGCTAGCGAGGGCGATGTTGCTAAATTATTTAATGCCGATGTTATCATTTACAGTGGCTTGCATTTAGAAGGAAAGTTGGTGGAAGTTTTTGAAAAAATGGAACATCAAAATAAAAAAACCATTGAAATTTCAGATGTTATTGCTAAAGATAATTTAATTGGCTCAGCACTTTTTGCTTCAAATTACGATCCGCATATTTGGTTTGATATTACTAATTGGACAAAAATGATGGTTTATGTTGCCGATAAATTAGCTGAAATAGATGTTAAAAATGCCGATTTCTATAAAAATAATGCCAAAATATACTTAGAAAAATTGCAAGTTTTAAACAAAGAAGTTGCTCAGAAAATAAATGAATTATCCGAAGAAAAAAGAATTTTAGTAACCGCTCACGATGCGTTTAATTACTTCGGAAGACAACACAAATTTAATGTTGTTGGCTTACAAGGTTTATCAACAGCCACGGAAGCGGGGGTTCAGGATGTTCAAAAATTGGCAAAGTTTATTATTGATAACAAAGTGAAAGCGATTTTTGTAGAAAGTTCAGTACCTAAACGAACTATTGAAGCGTTACAAGAAGCCGTAAAATCGAAAGGACACGAAGTTGTTATTGGCGGAACGTTATATTCTGATGCTTTAGGAAGCGCAGGAACAATTGAAGGAACGTATATCGGGATGTACAAAGCAAACGTAAATACGATTGTAAACGCCTTAAAATAAACAGGTAAAACTTACATAATAAAAAAAAAGCTATTAATGAGTGATATAAAATACGCAGTAACCGTAGACGATTTAACGGTTGCCTATAATTATAAACCCGTACTTTGGGATATCGATTTAGCCATACCTGAAGGTGTTTTAATGGCTATTGTTGGGCCAAATGGCGCAGGGAAATCTACCTTGATAAAATCTATTTTAGGGATTATAAAACCCATTGCAGGAAGTGTTTCTATCTTTGGTAAATCGTATGAAAAACAACGTAAATTAGTAGCCTATGTTCCACAAAAAGGAAGTGTAGATTGGGATTTTCCGACCACTGCTTTAGATGTTGTATTAATGGGAACCTACGGAAGTTTAGGATGGATTAAAAGACCAGGAAGAGCTCAGAAAAAAGTCGCCTTAGAATCTTTGGAAAAAGTAGGAATGTTAGCCTTTAAAAACCGTCAAATTTCGCAACTTTCAGGAGGACAGCAACAGCGTGTTTTTTTAGCGAGAGCTTTGGCGCAAAATGCAGCTATTTATTTTATGGATGAACCTTTTCAGGGAGTAGATGCAACTACTGAAATAACTATTATCAATATTTTAAAAGAACTTCGAAAAGCAGGGAAAACAGTAATTGTAGTGCATCACGATTTACAAACTGTTCCAGAATATTTTGATTGGGTAACTTTTTTAAATGTGAAAAAAATAGCTACAGGTCCTGTTAAAGAAATTTTTAATGATGATAATTTAACCAAAACTTACGGAATTAATTATAAAGTAAGTGTGCAACAATAATGGATTTACAAGAATATTTTAAACTCGTTTTTTCAGACTATACCCTTCGAACCATTACTATTGGAACAGCAATTTTAGGTGCTATCTGTGGAATGTTAGGGAGTTTTGCAGTTTTAAGAAAACAAAGTTTACTCGGCGATGCTATTTCACACGCTTCACTTCCTGGAATTGCGATTGCATTTTTAATTACAGGAACAAAAGATACGAATGTTTTATTATTAGGTGCTTTAATTAGCGGATTAATCGGTGCTTTTTGGATTCGTGGAATTGTAAAAAATACACATTTAAAAACTGATACCGCTTTAGGATTGATTCTTTCTGTTTTCTTCGGATTTGGAATGTTACTTTTAACCTTTATTCAAAAGCAACCCAATGCAAATCAATCAGGGTTGGATAAGTTTTTATTCGGTCAGGCAGCAACTTTATTAGCCAAAGATGTTTGGTTTATGGCAATTGTAACTGCTGTTTGTTTGGGAGTATTATTGCTTTTTTGGAAAGAATTTAAACTCTTATTATTTGATGCCGATTATGCCAAAACTTTAGGTTTCAATGTTAAATTTATCGATGGATTAATTACCAGTTTTATTGTATTAGCAATTGTTCTAGGATTGCAAACCGTTGGTGTTGTATTGATGAGTGCCATGTTATTAGCACCCGCAGCGGCAGCTCGTCAATGGACAAATAGTTTGAGTACCATGGTTGTTTTAGCGGCAATTTTTGGTGCGTTTGCTGGTGTTGTTGGAACAGGAATTAGTGCAAGTCAATCAAATTTATCGACAGGACCTGTAATTGTATTAGTTGCGGCTGTGTTTGTGGTGTTTTCTTTTATTTTTTCGCCATCAAGAGGTTTGCTTTTTAGTCAGATACGTTTTTTAAAGAATCGTAGAGATTTGAAATTACATAAAACCTTATCTTTTATGTTTGACCTTGTTAAAACACATGAAGATAAATCGCATCCGCATGCGATAAAAATTTTAAATAATTTTCAAGGATATACCAAAGGAACTTTAAAAAAGTTAGAAGAAAAAAAATATATCAAATTACAGGGCAGAATGTGGTCGATGACCGAAGAAGGATATCAATTTGCAGGTAATTTATACAATCAAAATATAGAAAAATAAAAAAATGAGTAGTGCTCAAATTGAAATACAATTAATTGCAAGCCTAGTGGCAATAGCTTGTGCAATACCTGGCGTATTTTTGGTCTTGCGAAAAATGGCGTTAATTAGTGATGCCATTAGTCATTCTATTTTACCAGGTTTGGTAATTGGTTTTTTTATTACGCACGATTTAAATTCGCCTTTATTAATTTTAATGGGGGCTTTATCAGGAATTTTAACCGTTGTTTTGGTGGAGTATATCCAAAAAACAAAATTAGTAAAAGAAGATACTGCAATCGGATTGGTATTTCCTGCTTTGTTTAGTATCGGGGTGCTTTTAATTGCCAAAAATGCCAATGATATTCATTTAGATGTTGATGCCGTTTTATTAGGAGAATTGGCATTTGCTCCGTTTGATAGATTGTTAATTAATGGAATTGATATAGGACCGAAATCACTGTGGATTATTGGGGTTATTTTACTAATTACCCTAAGTCTTTTAATAGCCTTTTTTAAAGAATTAAAAGTAAGTACGTTTGACTCAGGCTTGGCAACGGCTTTAGGGTTTTCGCCAATGCTAATTCATTACGGGTTAATGAGTATTGCCTCGGTAACAACGGTGGGCGCTTTTGATGCGGTGGGCGCTATTTTGGTGGTTGCTTTAATGATTGCACCCGCTGCTACGGCATATATATTGACAAATGACTTGAAGAAAATGTTGGTTTATTCGATGTTTTTTGGTGTTTTTTCGGCAATTTCAGGGTATTGGCTAGCGCATTATTTAGACGCTTCTATTTCGGGGTCGATGACAACGATGCTTGGTTTTGTGTTTTTCTTGGTGTATTTATTTGCGCCAAATAGTGGTTTAATTGCGGTTTTATATCGAAACAGGCAGCAGCAAAAAGAAGTGCAATTATTAACTTTTTTATTGCATTTAAATAATCATAAAGAAGAAAGAGAACGTCATATTAATCATTTAAATGAACATATTAATTGGCATAAAATAAAAGCTAAATCTATTGTTGAATTGGCGGATAAAAATAATCTTATTTTTATTGATAATAATATTATATCGCTTACCGAAAAAGGAAAAACATTTACCCAAAAAGCAATCGATTATATTATTACTAATGATGATTCTGAAATTGAATCAATGAAAAAAGACTTCTTTTTGTTTAGAGGATAGATTATTTTTTTTAAAAAAATCTTAAATAATAAGAGCCTGTTTAGACCTCACAGGTTTTAAAAACCTGTGAGGTCTGAGTTTAACGAAATAATTTATGTGTTTAATTCTTAAATTATTTTATACGAAAAGAGCGTAATGCTGTTAATAATCTTCGAAATTATAATTGATTTATAAAATTATCAAAAAGAGTAAAAATGCCTAGCCCCGATTGTAGCAATTGTTTGAGCTCTTTTTTGTTTTTCTTTTTAAAAAACAAAAAAAGCGAGTGCGGAAAGCGGGAAATTGCTTCAAAATATTTTTATTCTTATTAATTATATTGTTACACTTCTATCTTGTTTGATGTGCTTTAAAAAGGTATTTTGCATTAAAAACTAGGCTGTGCAAAATCCATCAAATTTTCAAGTATATAATGCCTCGGCAGGTAGTGGAAAAACGTTTACTTTAGTAAAGGAATATCTTAAAGTTTTATTGAACTCGGAAGATATTTTTAGGTTTCAAAAAATATTAGCCATCACTTTTACCAACAAAGCTGCTGGTGAAATGAAAGAGCGTGTTTTAGAAAATTTACAAGAATTTTCAGAAGGAAAAGAAAATGATTTGTTTCAAATTATTATCAAAGAAATTTCGATTGATAAAGAAAAGGTACAAGAACGAAGTCAGAAAATATTAGATGCCGTTTTACAAAATTATTCGGCTTTTTCAATTACTACGATTGACAGTTTTACACATCGAATTATTAAAAGTTTTGCCTACGATTTAGGATTACCGCTAAATTTTGAGGTAGAAATGGATGCAATTTCATTATTAAATGAAGCGGTGGATGTGTTAATTTCTAAAATTGGTACAGACACTGATTTGACTAAATTATTAATAGATTTTTCTTTAGATAAAACAGATGATGATACTTCTTGGGATATTTCGGTTGAATTAAATGAGTTTTCAAGAATTTTATTAAATGAAGATGATACCGAACATTTTAGAGCACTTGAAGATAAAAAATTAAGTGATTTTACAAATTTAAAAAGTAAATTATTTAAAAATCAACGACAAATTAAAACGCGGTTTTCAGAAATTGGAAAGAAAGGTTTAGTAATAATAGAAACGGCACAATTAGATGCTAAAGATTTTTACTATTCGATGTTGCCAAAGCATTTTTTGGCGTTGTCTGAAAATTTTTCAAAAGCAAAGTTTTTTGATGAAAATAAACTTCGAGAACATATCGAAGAAAATAATTTTTATTCAAAATCGAAATCTAACGATATAAAAAGTGCAATTGAAGGAATTTTGCCAGAACTTTTAACTTTATATATGGAATCTGAAAAACTGTATCAGCAGTTTTTAATGAATAGATTGGCTTTAAAAAGTGTGATTCCGTTAGCGGTTTTAAATTATATCAATGTAGAATTAACGAATATTAAAGAAGAAAATAATATTCGATTAAATGCCGAGTTTAATCAATTAATTTCAGATAATATAAAAGACCAACCTGCGCCGTTTATTTATGAGCGCATCGGGGAGCGATTTATGCATTATTTTATTGATGAAATGCAAGATACATCGGTGTTGCAATGGGAAAATATAATTCCGCTAATAGACAATGCACTGGCGCAAGAAAACAGTAATTTATTATTGGTTGGCGATGGAAAACAAGCTATTTATCGTTGGCGTGGTGGAAAAGCAGAACAGTTTATTTCATTGGGTTCAAGTGCTGATAATCCGTTTCATATTGAAAAAGAAATAAAAACGTTAGAAACAAACTTTAGAAGTTATACCGAAGTAATTGATTTTAACAATCAGTTTTTTCAGCACACGGCTAATTTTTTAGAAAATCAACAGTATAAAAAATTGTTTATCGATGGTAACAAACAATTAACAACAGCTAAAAATGGCGGTTTTGTGTCTTTATCGTTTTTAGATAAGGAAGAAGAAAAGGCGGATGATTTATTAAAATATCCGAAGAAAATTTTAGAGACTATTCAAAAAGTATCGGCTTCTTTTTCTTTAAATGAAATATGTGTGTTGGTTCGTAAGAAAAAAGATGGTATTGCGGTGGCAAATTATTTATCTGAAAATGGCGTTAATATTATTTCATCAGAAACTTTATTGTTAGAAAATAGTGCGAGCGTAAAATTTATGGTTGATGTATTACAGATAATTCAGCATCCGAATGATAAGGAAGCTTTGTTAGAAGTATTATATTTTTTACACAATCATTTAAAATTAGAAATAGCTAAAAATTTATTTATTTCAGAAATGATTCAACAACCTATTGATGTTGTTTTTGAAGAATTAAAAACATATCAAGTTTCTTTTGAATTGTCAAGGTTTCATCAATTGCCGTTTTATGAAAAAGTGGAAGAAATTATCCGATGTTTTAAATTAATTGATTCTTCGGATGCCTATGTACAGTTTTTTTTAGACATCGTTTTAGAACAGCAACGAAGAGGAACGAGTATTCAAGAGTTTTTAGATTTTTGGGAAGAGAAAAAAGCGAATTTAAGTATTGTAGCGCCCGAAAGTGGAAATGCAGTACAAATAATGACGATTCATAAATCAAAAGGTTTGGAGTTTCCTGTGGTTATTTTTCCGTATGATTTAGAAATTTATCGACAAATAAATCCTAAAATTTGGTTGGATGATTTACCAACATATTTTGATGATTTTAAAGAATTATTAGTGCCATATACTAAAGATTTAAAATTAATAAATGAAACAGGTTTAGAAATACACAACGAGCAACGTTCCGCCTTAGAGCTAGATAATTTTAATTTGTTATATGTTGCTTTAACACGTGCTGTTGAGCAGTTGCATATTATTACAGAATATAAAATCAGTAAAAAAGGCGAAGAGAATACTAATTTTTATTCTGGAGTTTTTATCAATTATCTAAAAGAAAAAAATTGTTGGAACGATGGACAATTAGACTATCATTTTGGGAATTCAGAAAGGGCAAGTGTGCAAAAAGAAATTTTTTCAATGGCTGAGGTTCAAGAAGTCTTTATTTCAACGCCTTGGCAAGCGCATAATATTCATATGTTGGCAAGCGCATCAAAATTATGGAATACCGAGCAAGGAAAAGCTATTGAATTTGGAAATTTGATTCATGAAATGATGGCGAAAATTATGACTCAAAAAGATATTGCAAGAGTGGTACGTCAATATGAACAACAAGGAGTTATTGATAAGCGACAAGCTGTACATATTGAAGCGGATATTAATAAAATTGTAAGTCATCCTGAGTTGCAAGAATATTTTGCCGAAAATGCAACGGTATATAATGAGCGTGAAATTGTAGATGTTGATAATCAAATTTTGATTCCTGATAGATTGGTGCTTTCTAAAAATAATGAAGTAACAATTTTGGATTATAAAACAGGAAAACCCTCTAAAAGTTATCATCAGCAATTATTAAAATATGAGCGTGTTTTAAAATCGATTCATTATAAGGTCTCAAAAAAGCTATTGATATATATTAATGAAGAAATTTTGGTTGAAGAGGTTTAAAAACTACCTTTGACTCCGCAAATATTACCTAAAAATGTTGATTTTTCTTTATAGATATATAAAGAGTAATGTTTTTAAGTAATTTAATAAATAAACGATTAGACATTTAAGATATGTACGGAAAAATAAAAGAGCAATTACAACAAGAAATTCAGGAAATTAAAGATGCTGGATTGTACAAAGCAGAACGTATTATTACGTCGTCACAAGATGCGGTAATAAAAATTTCGACAGGCGAAGAGGTAATCAATTTTTGTGCAAATAATTATTTAGGATTGTCAAATCATCCAGAAGTAATTCAAGCAGCTAAAGATGTAATGGATACCCATGGTTTTGGAATGTCATCGGTTCGTTTTATTTGTGGAACTCAAGATATTCACAAGCAATTAGAAGCAAAAATTGCAGAATTTTATACGACAGAAGATACCATTTTATACGCAGCTGCCTTTGATGCAAATGGGGGTGTTTTTGAGCCGTTATTAACAAAAGAAGATGCAATTATTTCTGATAGTTTAAATCATGCTTCTATTATTGATGGAGTTCGTTTGTGTAAAGCAGGTCGTTATCGTTACGATAATAATGATATGGAATCTTTAGAAGCGCAATTAATTGAAGCGAATAAACAAAATCACCGTTTTAAAATAATTGTAACAGATGGTGTTTTTTCTATGGATGGAATTGTGGCAAAACTAGATGAAATTTGTGATTTAGCCGATAAATACGATGCCTTAGTAATGGTTGATGAATGTCATGCAGCTGGTTTTATAGGTAAAACAGGTCGTGGAACTGTAGAGCTTAAAAACGTAATGGATCGTGTTGATATTGTAACAGGAACTTTAGGAAAAGCACTTGGAGGAGCGATGGGAGGTTATACGACAGGTAAAAAAGAAATCATTGAAATTTTACGTCAACGTTCTCGTCCGTATTTATTTTCAAACTCGTTAGCACCTGCAATTGTAGGGGCATCTTTAAAGGTTTTTGATTTAATTTCTGAAGATACCTCGTTTCGTGATAAATTAGAATGGAATACCAACTATTTTAGAACAGGGATGGAAAAAGCAGGCTTTGATTTAGCAGGAGCCGATGCCGCAATTGTACCTGTAATGTTATATGATGCAAAACTTTCGCAAAATATGGCAAATAAATTATTAGAAGAAGGAATTTATGTTATTGGGTTTTTCTTCCCTGTAGTGCCAAAAGAAAAAGCAAGAATTCGTGTGCAGTTATCGGCAGCACATGAGAAAGAGCACTTAGATAAAGCTATTGAGGCATTTACAAAAATAGGAAAAGAGCTGAGTGTAATTTAAAAAAAAAAAATTAAGAAAGTATCTTTATTATAAGTTTTTATAGAATTGCTTTTGTAGATAAGTTTTAACCACTTACATTTGCCTAATATATAAAACGAAATTTTAATTTTAAATTTATCATAATGAAACAAATCAAATTAGCTGTGATAGCTTTGTTTACGTTTGCTACTTTAGGTACAGCAAATGCACAGGATTCAGATAACCCTTGGGTTGTAGGTTTTGGTGTCAACAGTGTTGATATCAGAGGTAGTAGAAAATTCGAAAATTTAGTAAAAGATGGTTTAGGTACTAGTGACTGGAACATTCTTCCTTCTGTATCTAGAATTTCTGCTGAAAAATATTTAAGCGACGGGTTTACTGTACAAGTAGCTGGTTCTTTAAATAAAATTGAAACTTTTTTAAAGAAAGATGATTCTGATTTCTTATATTATGCAATTGATGCTAATGTAAAATATGATTTAGATCCTTTAGTAAATTTAATTTTCAAAAATACAACTCCATACTTTAATCCTTATATCTATTTAGGTGGAGGATATACTTCTATTGATTCTTCAGGTGAAGGTATGTTAAATGCTGGTGCTGGTTTTAATACTTGGTTTAATGATAACTTAGGATTAAACTTTCAAACAGGAGCAAAACATGGTTTTGGTGACAACGTAAGAGGTCATTATCAGCACTCAATTGGTTTAGTTTTCAAATTTGGAGGAACTGATACTGATGGTGATGGTGTTTTTGATAAAGACGATGCTTGTCCTGAAATTGCAGGATTAAAAGAATTTAACGGTTGTCCTGATACGGATGCTGATGGTATCAAAGATGCTGATGATGCATGTCCTGAGGTTGCTGGTTTAGCTGCTTTAAACGGATGTCCTGATACTGATGGTGATGGTATTGCTGATAAAGATGATGCTTGTGTTTCTGTAAAAGGAACTAAAGCGAACAACGGATGTCCTGATACTGATGGTGATGGTGTTGTTGATTCTAAAGATAAATGTCCTAAAGTTGCAGGTCCTGTTTCAAACAACGGTTGTCCTGAATTAGATACTGATGGAGATAGCGTTTTAGATAAAGATGATAAATGTCCTAAGGTTGCTGGTGTTGTTTCTAACAACGGATGTCCTGAGGTATTAATTACTAAGGCTGCTGAGAAAAAATTAAATGACTTCGCAAGAGCTATTTACTTTAACTCAGGAAGAACTACTTTTAAAGCTGGTGTAATTGCTAACTTAAACAGAATTGCTTCTATTATGAAGGAATATTCTAAAGCTAAATTTAGTGTTCAAGGACATACTGATAGCCAAGGAAAAGCTGCTAACAACTTAAAATTATCTCAAAAAAGAGCGAAAGCTGTTTTAGATTATTTAGCTGTAAAAGCTGGTATTTCTCCTTCTAGATTATCATCTGCTGGATTTGGTGAAGACTATCCAATTGCTGATAACAAAACTAGAGCTGGTAGAGCTGAAAACAGACGTGTTGAGATTAAATTAACAAAATAATTTAATTAAAACAGTTATAATATTAAAAGCCTCACATACGTGAGGCTTTTTTTTATGCAATAATTTTTTAAAAATAGACGTAAAGGTTTTTTAAATTCCTCTAAAAAAATTACCTTTGCTCCTTGAAAAAAGGGGCTAAAGCTCACATAGGAAATTAAATAACTTTAATTACATATAGTAATGTCTACAATAACAGGTAAAGTTTCTCAAATTATTGGTCCAGTTATCGATGTTGAGTTTAATACAGAAAATGCTGAATTACCAAAAATTTACGATTCATTAGAAATTAAAAAAGCTGATGGTTCAATTTTAGTATTAGAGGTTCAACAACATATAGGTGAAGATACAGTTCGTACTATTTCGATGGATGCAACTGATGGTTTAAGCAGAGGTACAGAAGTTATCGCTACGGGTAATCCAATTCAAATGCCAATAGGTAAAGATATTTACGGACGTTTATTTAACGTTACTGGTGAAGCTATTGATGGTTTAGGTAATTTACCTAAAACAGGAGATGATGGTTTATCAATCCACCGTCAAGCACCTAAATTTGAAGACTTATCAGTGTCAACTGAAGTTTTATTTACTGGTATTAAAGTAATTGATTTAATTGAGCCGTATGCAAAAGGAGGTAAAATTGGATTATTTGGTGGAGCAGGAGTAGGTAAAACCGTATTAATTCAGGAGTTAATTAACAACATTGCAAAAGGACACGGAGGTTTATCTGTATTCGCAGGTGTTGGTGAAAGAACTCGTGAAGGAAACGATTTATTAAGAGAGATGTTAGAATCTGGAATTATCAAATATGGTGATGATTTTATGCATTCTATGGAAGAAGGAGGATGGGATTTATCTAAAGTTGATAAACCAGGAATGAGAGACTCTAAAGCTACTTTCGTATTCGGACAAATGAACGAACCACCTGGAGCACGTGCACGTGTTGCATTATCTGGTTTATCTATTGCTGAATATTTCCGTGATGGAGCAGGAGAAGCACAAGGAAAAGATGTTCTTTTCTTCGTTGATAACATCTTCCGTTTTACACAAGCAGGTTCTGAGGTATCGGCATTATTAGGTCGTATGCCATCAGCAGTAGGATACCAACCAACATTAGCTACCGAAATGGGAGCAATGCAAGAGCGTATTACTTCTACTAAAAAAGGTTCTATTACATCTGTACAAGCAGTTTATGTACCTGCAGATGATTTAACAGATCCAGCACCAGCAACAACATTTGCCCATTTAGATGCAACTACAGTATTGTCTCGTAAAATTGCAGAATTAGGTATTTATCCTGCGGTAGATCCTTTAGATTCTACTTCAAGAATTTTATCTGCTGAGGTTTTAGGAGCTGAGCACTATGATACAGCAACAAAAGTAAAAGAGATTTTACAACGTTATAAAGAATTGCAAGATATTATTGCAATTTTAGGGATGGAAGAATTATCTGAAGAAGATAAATTAGTCGTTCACAGAGCACGTAGAGTACAACGTTTCTTATCACAACCTTTCCACGTAGCTGAACAGTTTACAGGATTAAAAGGATGTTTAGTTGATATTAAAGATACCATTAAAGGATTTAACATGATTATGGATGGTGAATTAGACCAATATCCAGAGGCAGCGTTTAACTTAAAAGGATCAATTCAAGAAGCAATTGATGCTGGTGAAAAAATGTTAACTGAAGCATAATTCAACGAATAATTAACAATAATTAATTAAATTATGTTTTTAGAAATTGTAACTCCAGAAGCTATCTTGTTTTCGTCAGAAGTAGATGCTGTTAGTGTACCAGGTATTAATGGTGAATTTCAGATGTTAAATAATCACGCCGCAGTGGTGTCTATTTTAACAAAAGGAACTGTAAAAATACATGTGCATACACAAAATCATTTAGTTTTTGATGACTTACATGCTAGTATTGTTAGTTTGCCAGAAGATGATAAAGTATTAACTTTAAGCATCAAGTCTGGAACCTTAGAAATGAAAGATAATAAGGTAATTATTCTTGCAGATTAATTACTTAATTTCATAAATTAAAAAAGCCAAACATTATGTTTGGCTTTTTTTTATTTTAAGTATCTTTGTTTCGTATGAAAGTAGCTTTTTTATTTATCGGAGGTCCAGAGATTTTTGTAATCTTGTTAATTGTTGTAATGTTATTTGGTGCAGATAAAATTCCTGAAATAGCCAGAGGCTTAGGGAAAGGTATCCGTCAGGTGAAAGATGCAACAAACGATATTAAAAAAGAAATTAATAATAGCACCAAAGAAAACGGTATAAATACCGATTTTGTTGAAGACATTAATAAAGAAGTAACAAAAGTTAAAGAAAATATTGATGACTTAACAGGTCCTATAAAACGTCAGTTTTAAAAATTATTTTACCCTACTAATTGTTAGCCCGTCACGAATTGGTAATAAAACCGTTTCTATACGAGGGTCTTCATTTAGTTTTTTATTATATTCTAAAAGTACTTTTGTATCGATGTCTTTTGGGTTTAATTCTTCTACAACTTTACCACTCCAAAGCACATTGTCAGACAAAATAACGCCACCTGGGTTCATTTTATCAATAATTAAATCAAAATAATTTAAGTAGTTCGATTTATCAGCATCAATAAAAACTAAGTCAAATTTGGTGTTTATTGTAGGGATAATGTTAATGGCATTTCCTACATATTGCTTTATTTGATGTGAATAATCTGATTTTTCAAAATATTTAATTTGAAGCTCTTCTAATTCTTCATTTTTATCAATGGTATAAAGAAGCCCGTCTTTTGATAATCCTTCGGCTAAAGAAAGTGCCGAATAACCAGTATAAGTTCCTATTTCTAAAATGTTTTTTGGCTGTATTAATTTTGATATCATCGATAAAACGCGCCCCTGAAAAGCACCGCTTAACATTCGCGGGTTTAATACTTTTTGCCAAGTTTCTTTGGTTAATTCTTGTAATATTTTAGGTTCTTGTTGTGAATGATTTACAACATAAGTATCTATTTTTTCTGGAAGAAAGTGCATGTTTTTTGTTTTAAACAAAGGTATGTAAAAACATAATTTTATTTGAAAATAAATAGGGTTTCGATATGATAAAATTGAAAAGTATATTTTTTTATTGTTTGTGCTTTCTTTTAGAGCCTGTTTAAATTTCATCTAAAAAAGTTTTGTAACATAAAAATAAGAAATCGAATCCGTCAAACTGAATTTAGTTCAGTTTCGCATCCTGATTTGCCGTATTTTTTAGCTTTTTTTTTTTGATAATTTTTGTCAATTCGAGTAATTTTAATGACTAAAAGGAATTAAAATTGTATCGAGAATTTGAATTATTTTATGTTGATGAATTTTATACAAAAAGTTCTCGATACAATTTTTTTGAAGGAAAAAAATCACTCGAACTGACAGTTTATTTAATTTTTAAACAGACTCTTAATAAAAAGCAGTAATTTCTAGCCCCGATTGTAGCAATTGTTTGAGCTCTTTTTTGATTTTTTTCAAAAAAAGCGAGTGCGGAAAGCGGGAAATAGCTCCAAAAAACACGAATGATTATTTAATTGAAAATTTCCGTATTTTTACCTTTATATAAAACATACATAATGTCAATAGCCAAAAAACAATATAAAAGAGTTACCACAAAATCATTAGTGGACATGAAAGCAAACGGCGAAAAAATTTCGATGCTTACTGCCTATGATTATACGATGGCAAAAATTGTAGACGGAGCAGGAATTGATGTGATTTTAGTCGGAGATTCTGCATCGAATGTAATGGCGGGGCATGAAACCACGTTGCCCATTACACTTGACCAAATGATTTATCATGCGAGCTCTGTAATCCGTGCTATTGAGCGCTGTTTGGTAGTCGTTGATTTGCCTTTTGGAACTTATCAAGGAAATTCTAAAAATGCCTTAGATTCTGCTATTAGAATAATGAAAGAATCGGGTGGACACGCTGTGAAATTAGAGGGTGGAAGCGAAATTGGCGAGTCTATTTCTAGGATATTAACCGCAGGAATTCCGGTAATGGGACATTTAGGATTAACGCCACAATCTATCTATAAATTTGGAACCTACACCGTTAGAGCCAAGGAAGATGAGGAGGCTGAAAAATTATTAGAAGATGCCAAATTATTACAGGAATTAGGGTGTTTTGCCTTGGTTTTAGAAAAAGTTCCCGCAGCTTTAGCCACAAAAGTAGCCGAAAGTTTAACCATACCTGTTATCGGAATTGGAGCAGGTGGTGGCGTAGATGGGCAGGTTTTAGTAACCCATGATATGATTGGAATGACCCACGAATTTAACCCGCGTTTTTTACGTAGATATTTAGATTTATATACTGAAATGACCGGCGCTTTTGAAAATTATATTGCCGATGTAAAATCAAAAGATTTTCCGAACGAAAAGGAACAATATTAATTACATAAGCCTTCTTTTTAGAAGGCTTTTTTTATTTAAAATAGCATGAAAATACTGCACTTAGATTCAAATCACGCATTACTTTTAAATCAATTAAACGATGTAGGTTTTGTAAATGAACAAGATTATACCGCATCAAAAGAAATAATAGCAGCTAAAATTCATCAATACGACGGAATTATTATTAGAAGTAGATTTACGATTGATAAACAATTTTTAGACAAAGCCACGAATTTAAAATTTATTGGAAGAGTAGGCGCAGGACTTGAAAATATAGATTGTGAATATGCCAATCAAAAAGGAATTGAATTAATTTCAGCTCCAGAAGGAAATAGAAATGCGGTTGGCGAACATGCTTTAGGAATGATATTATCGCTTTTTAATAAATTTAAAAAAGCAGATACTGAAGTTAGAAATGGTAAATGGTTGCGAGAAGATAACAGAGGTATTGAACTAGATGGCAAAACCGTTGGTTTAATTGGTTACGGTAATATGGGAAAATCTTTCGCTAAAAAATTACGAGGTTTTGATGTAAAAGTACTTTGTTACGATATCAAACCTAATGTTGGCGATGAAAATTGTACACAAGTTTCTTTAGAAGAATTACAACGAAAAGCGGATGTTTTAAGTTTACATACACCTCAAACCACATTAACTACAAATATGATTGATGCCAATTTTATCAATGCTTTTTCGAAACCTTTTTGGTTACTAAATACGGCAAGAGGAAAATCGGTAGTTACTTCCGATTTAGTGGAAGCCTTGAAATCAGCAAAAATTTTAGGAGCAGGGTTAGATGTGTTAGAATATGAAAAAAAATCTTTCGAAAACTTATTTGTAAATCAAGAAATGCCCGAAGCTTTTCAATATTTAATAAAGGCTGATAATGTATTGTTATCGCCACACGTAGCAGGTTGGACGGTAGAAAGTAAGCAAAAATTAGCACAAACTATTGTAGATAAAATAAAAGCCTTATTTTGTTAAAACTTGTAAAAAAATCGATAAAAAATAGTTAAGGTTTATTTTTTGAATTAAAATATAAAACTTTTTTAATATATTTATAAGAGATTAATTTTTGATAGATAAACACCCTAAATAAAAATAAGATGGAAGAAAATAATAATATTTCGAAAGAAAATTTAAAAGAAAAAGCATCAGGGTTTGCTGATCAAGCAAGCGAAAAAGCATCCGAAGTATTCGAAGATGTAAAAGCAAAAGTAGGTGAAGTTTTATCAGATGAATCTATTGAAAACATCAAAGGAAAAGCTACTGAATTTGCTGATCAAGCAAGCGAAAAAGCATCCGAAGCATTCGAAGATGTAAAATCAAAAGTTACTGAGGTTTTATCAGATGAATCTATTGAAAACATCAAAGGAAAAGCATCAGAATTAGCAAGTAAAGCAAGTGAAGAGCTTGCCGATTTTACTGAAGATGCTCAAGAAGAATTTAAAGAAGCAACAACAAAAGCTAAGAAATTCATCAAAGATTTATTAGATTAACACTAAAAAATAACACAAAAAAAGCATCGTTTATACAAACGATGCTTTTTTATCTTAAAAAGATGTATTTTTTATTTTCTACGTAATTCTAACGCTTCTTTCTTTTTATCTTCGTTACGTTCAATTTTATGCTCAGGTCGTGTCCATTTAGGTTTTTCGCCTAAGTTTTCAAAAGCAGAATCTTTTGCTTCTACCGTTTGAGGTTGTACCTTTTTAGTAAAAGGTTTCTGAGGATTTAAACCTAACATTTTAAACATTTTCATGTCTTGATCTACATCAGGATTTGGCGTTGTTAATAATTTATCACCAGCAAAAATAGAGTTTGCACCTGCAAAGAAACACATTGCTTGCCCTTCTCTACTCATTTGCGTTCTTCCTGCCGATAAACGAACCTGAGTTTCAGGTAAAACGATACGTGCAGTAGCTACCATACGAACCATATCCCAAATTTCAACAGGTTTTTGATCTTCCAAAGGCGTTCCTTCAACAGCAACCAAGGCGTTAATTGGCGTAGATTCTGGCTGAGGGCTTAAAGTCGATAAAGCCACTAACATTCCCGCTCTATCTTCAGCATTTTCACCCATTCCAATAATTCCACCCGAACAAACTGTTACATTTGTTTTACGCACATTATCAATCGTATCTAATCTATCTTGATATCCACGTGTAGAAATTACTTCTTTATAATATTCTTCCGAAGAATCTAAATTATGATTATACGCATATAAACCAGCTTCGGCTAAACGTTGTGCCTGATTTTCGGTAACCATACCTAAAGTACAGCAAACCTCCATATCTAATTTATTAATGGTTCTCACCATGTCTAAAACTTGATCAAATTCAGGACCATCTTTTACGTTTCTCCAAGCCGCACCCATACAAACACGCGAACTTCCGCTCGATTTAGCTCTTAAAGCCTGTGCTTTTACTTGACGTACTGACATCAAATCGTTTCCATCAACATTGGTATGATAACGAGCCGCTTGCGGGCAATATCCACAATCTTCAGAACAGCCACCAGTTTTTATAGATAACAAAGTAGAAACCTGTACCACATTAGGATCATGACTTTTTCTATGAATCGTTGCAGCTTCGTATAAAAGCTCCATTAACGGTTTATTATATATTTCAAGAACCTCTTCTTTGGTCCAGTTATGTCTTACTTCACTCATAAAATCAAGTTATTTATAATGTCAAAAATAAAAAAACTAATTGGCTTTCTATTTCTTTTTAGGAGCTATTTCCTGCTTTCACTACTCGCTTTTTTTATTTTTTAAAAAAGAAAAATAAAAAAGAGCTCAAACAAGCCGTTCAATCAGGGCTAAACTACTCAGTAAAGTTCATAGTTTAGAGCTTCTTTAAATTTCATCAGAAAAAAATATCACAAAAAAACAAGAAATCAAATCCATAAACCTGAATTTATTTCAAGTTTGCATCCTGATTTGCCGTAATTTTTAGTTTTTCTTGACAATTATTGTCAATTCGAGTGATTTTAATGACTAAAAGGATTTTGAAGGAAAAAAATCACTCGAACTGACAGTTTATTTAATTTTTAAACAGGTTCTTCATTTTTTTAAAAAAGGTTAAAAAAGTACAGTCTTAAGTATGTAATAGTAGCTTTTTTTTTAAAAAAAAAGCCTAGTTTTGGTTCAAATTATTAAAATAAATTAGAATGAAAAAAGTATTAGGATTATCAGTTGTTATGTTATTTATAGCTACAAGTTGTGGAACAGTAGGAATCGTATCTACACCATCAAACTATGTAAAAGCAGGAAAAGAAGTTAGTGCTGTAAAAAACAACACTAATATTTTAGGTTTTACAGCTATGGATACTCAAAAAGAAGCTGTAGCAAAATTAAAAGAATTAAATAATAAGTGTCCTAATGGAGTAACTAATGTTACGACTACTGTTTCGGCAAAAGGATTATTTATTTTTGGATTTGAAAAGTTAGAAATGACAGCAAATTGTAAATAATAATTATTTAAAATGGTTTTGATTAAAATCAAAACCATTTTTTATTTTAAATAGTTTATTTCGATAGTAAAACAGAAACAGCATTACCACCAAAACCAACAGCATTAACTAAAATATATTTTATTTTCTTCGGATGATTTTGTTTTTCAGCAAACGGAACTTCAATCACTTTCTGATGTTGCAACATTAATATTGCTAACTCTAAACTAAGTAATCCAGAAGTACCAAAAGTATGCCCAACTTTCCATTTATTGGTGGTTAAAAAAGGTTTTTTATCGCCAAAAACTTCTTGAATCGCATTAATTTCCGATTGATCGCCTCTAATAGTTCCAGGTGCGTGCATTACAATAACGTCAATATCATCTGTAGAAATATCAGCTAAAGCCATTTTCATAGATTTTTGAAAACAGTCAGCATTTGCAGTAACAGAGGTATTGTGTTTTAAAACTTCGGTAGCAAAACCGATGCCTTTAATAAGGGCAATTGCATTTTCTTTGATACCTTTTTCTAAACAAAAAACCGCCGATGCTTCACCCAAAACCATGGTATTTCTTTTTTTATCTAAATCAAAAGCTTTACACGGATATTGGTCATTTTCTTTCGAATACACTTTTAAAGCCTGCATTTGTGCAAAGGTAAAATCGGTCAAAGAAGCTTCACTTGCACCAATCATAAATTTTTCTGACATCCCCGATTGCAACCAAGCAATTCCGTTTAATAACGAATGCAAACCCGTCGAACAGGTAATAGAATGCGAAATTTCAGGACCGTTTGATTGTAAATCGTGCGCAATCCACGATGAAATATTTCCTAAAGTAGTGGTTGGCGAACTTAAAGTTGATGATTTTCCTGTTTCTAAAAATTCTTTATGATATTTTTCAAACAAAGAAGTCGCACCTCTTGACGAACCAATATTTATTCCAAAATTATCTTCAGATGTCCAGTTATTTTTTTCGATAGCTTTTCTTGCTACAAAAATGGTGTATAAAACCGAATCGTCTAAGTTTTTATATTTAGTATCGGAATTTCGAATTTCTTGAATCGCAATTTTATCATCAGAAGTTAATCTTCCTGCCCAAATATCATTTTCTTGCGATAAGAAATGATGGTCGTTTAAATAGTTCTCCCAAATTTGCGCAGGCTTACTTCCCAAAGGAGAAACCGAGGCAAAAGAGGTGATAGAAATAGCTTGTTTCAATACGTTTAATTTTGGACAAAAGTAACAGTAAAAATCAGAAGTAATGAAAGTTTTTTAGAAGATATCTAAAACCTTTTCAATAGTAGTATATACTTTTTTTAGTTGTTTTTCGGTAATTACATAAGGTGGCTGAATGTAAATGGTATTTCCTAGCGGGCGTAAAAAAACACCATCTTCCATAAAATATTTTAATAATTCATCGCGTAAACTTCCGTAACGATTGGCATTTGTTTTTAAACCGATCGCTAAAATAACACCTTTACAGCGCGTTGAAGCTACTTTTGAATGTTGCTTAATTTTATCTTCAAACACTTTATGAGCATTTGAAATAAACTCAATACTATCTTGAATTTCTTTAGTTTGCAATAATTCAATACTTGCCAAAGCTGCACTACAAGCAATCGGATTTGCAGAATAGGTATGACAGTGAAAAAATCCTTTGGCAATATCATTGCTTAAAAAAGTACTGTAAATTTCTTCGGTACACGAAGTAATTGCCATCGGCACTAATCCGCCAGTTAAAGCTTTACTTAGGCAAATAATATCGGGTTTTGTGGCAATTTCATCCGAAGCAAAATTGTTCCCTGTTTTACCAAAACCTGTCATTACTTCATCAGCAATTGTTAAAATATTTTTATTTTTAAGATATTTTAAAATTTCATTTAAATCGGCAGCTTTATGAATTTTCATTCCCGCAGCGCCTTGCACTAAAGGTTCGTAAATAAAACCTGCAATATCATTTTGAGAAATTATTTCTTTTAATTGCGATAAAATTTCATCATTATTTTTGCCATCAGGAACAGGAATACGTTTAATATCCATTAAAAAATCTTCAAAAGGACCATTGTAAGCCGATAAGCCAGAAACCGACATTGCGCCAAAAGTATCGCCATGAAAACCGTTTTCGAAAGCAATAAAAGTACTTCGTTTTTCGCCTTTATTAAAGTAATATTGCAACGCCATTTTAATCGAAGCTTCAACTGCCGTTGAGCCATTATCGTTAAAAAAGATTCTATTTTGATTTTTAGGAAGAATTTTAATCAGTTCTTCGGATAATTTTACAGCAGGTTCGTGCGTGAAATCACTAAACATTATTTGATCTAATGTTTGCATTTGTTGGTAAACACGGCTGGTAATAAAATCGTTACAATGCCCAAACATACAAGTGTACCACGATGAAATCGCATCAATATATTCATTGCCTTTTTCATCGGTTAAAATACATCCTTTTGCTTTTACAATTCCTAAGCTATCAGGGTGTGTTTGATGTTGTTTTAACGGATGCCATAAATGTTTTTTATCTCTTTCTTGTAGTGTCATTGGTTTATAGGTTGATTAAATTTTCTCTAAAAATATCGGCATATTCTTTAATTACACTTTTATCAAAATAAGGTTCTTCATCAATTCGACCAATTACAGGAACACCTGTCATCTTTTTGATTATTTCTTCCGTGGTTTTATGTTCATCTCCAGAAAAAAGAATGGAAACATCAAAACCTTTATTTTTCAATAAATTTACGGTTAATAAAGTGTGATTAATACTTCCCAAATAATGACGAGAAACCACAATTACTTTATAAGTTGGTTTGATAATATTTAAAATAGTATCGGTATTATTTAAAGGAACAAAAAGTCCGCCAGCTCCTTCAATAACTAAGTTTTCGTTATCAGTTTTTGGTTCGATAATTTTAGCTAAATCAATAACAATATTGTCTTTTTCGGCGGATGCGTGTGGACTCATCGGTGTTTTTAACGCATACGAATTTGGGTGGATTATTGTTTTTTTATTAGAAATAAATTTCTTGATTTTATGAGAATCAGAATCATCTAATTCACCAGCTTGTATAGGTTTCCAATAATCAGCTTCTAATGCTTCGGTAAATATTGCCGAGGCAACTGTTTTTCCTACTTCTGTAGAAATTCCTGTAATAAAATATGTAGCCATTTAAAAGGATTTTTATTTTAAACAAAAGTAGCAAGATGTTCTAAAACAGCAGTGATTTCTTCAAAAGAATTATAAGAATGTAAGCAAAAACGCAACCTCTCTTCTCCTTTATTTACTGTGGGCGATAAAATTGCTTTTACATCAAATCCTTTTTCTTGCAATTTTTTTGAAATTGCTTTTACATTTTCATTTCCCGAAATAATACAACAATGAATTGCTGAATTACTTGCTATAAAATGAAGCTGTAATCTGTTGATTTCTTGTTTGAAAAATAAAATATTTTCTTGAAGATTTTCTGTTGCTTTACTGCTGATTAATTCGGAATATGCAAATTTTATAGTTGCCAAACTATGTGGCGATAATCCTGTGGTGTAAATAAAACTTCTTGAGAAATTGACTAAATATTGCTTTAATTCTTTACTTGTTAAAATAACCGCTCCGTGGCAACCCATTGCTTTTCCGAAGGTGATTATTCTAGCAAAAACGGCATTTTCTATGTTTAATTCTTGTACTAATCCTTTATTGAAAACTCCAACAGCATGTGCTTCATCAATAATAAAATGGACATTATTTTTTTGGATGATTTCAGACATTGCTATTAAATCAGGAGCATCACCATCCATAGAAAAAACAGCTTCTGTTACTACATAAATTTCAGCATCGTTTTTTAAGCGATGTTTGCTGATTTTCTTCTCTAAATCATCTAAATTATTATGTTTGAATTTAAAAGATTGCGCATTCGATAACTGAATTCCATCACGAATAGAAGCGTGGATAAATTCATCATATAAAATAATATCGCCGCGTTGAGGTACTGATGAGAAAAAACCAATATTAGCATCGTACCCCGAATTAAAAATTAACGCTTCTTCGGTGTTATGAAATTCAGCCAGTTCTTTTTCGATACTATTATATAAAGGATGATTTCCTGAAAGTAGGCGAGAACCTGTTGCGCCATTTTGTAAAATGTTGTTATCAACTAAAAACTGATGTGTTTTATTAAAAATCACTTCCGATTTTGCAAAACCTAGATAATCATTCGAAGAAAAATCAATTAAAATAGGGGTGTTATTTACTTGGTCAAGTGTTCTTAATGCTTGATTTTTAGTTCGAACAAGTAATTTGGCACTGAGTTTTTTTGGGAATTGCATATTGTGTAAAAATAAAAAAGACTTACACGTAAATGTAAGTCTTTTCTTTTAAAGCTCCTCCTTTAGGACTCGAACCTAAGACCCTCTGATTAACAGTCAGATGCTCTAACCAACTGAGCTAAGGAGGAATGTTCATATAGAACAAAATATGTGTTGTAACTATTAAGAAAGTTACAGTTTCCTATGTTTAATTTGCTCCTCCTTTAGGACTCGAACCTAAGACCCTCTGATTAACAGTCAGATGCTCTAACCAACTGAGCTAAGGAGGAATTTAAAAACAAACGTCTTTAATTGCGAGTGCAAATTTAAGACCTTTTTTTATATCTACAAATTTTTTTTGATAAAAAATTAAATAAATTTCACTATTTATTGATTTAGTGCTGTTTATCAGTTTATTACGGTATTGGTGTTTAGAATTTAAAATAGGACTGCTTATTTGTTTAAAAAAATAAACGTATCAAATTAAGCGTAAAATAAAGTTTAGTTTTTAGTAAAAGTTGTATTTTTGTATCGATTATTCTTATTGACAGAAAAGCATAGTAAAAAAAATATGGACAAGTTTTCGTTCTTGAACGCAGCACATACAGGTTTTATAAGTGATTTATATGAACAATATCAAAAAAATCCAGACAGGGTAGAACCAAGTTGGCGGAGTTTTTTTCAGGGTTATGACCTAGCCAATGAAGATTATTCGTTAACTGATCAGGAGGTTTCGGTAGAAGTACCCGACTCAGTCCGCAAAGAGTTTTTGGTAATTGATTTAATAAACGGTTACCGCACACGAGGGCACTTGTTTACTAAAACAAACCCAGTTCGTGATCGTAGAAAATACACACCATCATTAGACATTGAAACCTTCGGATTAAACAAAACTGATTTAGCAACGGTTTTTAATGCAGGTGATATTTTAGGTATAGGTTCAACAACCTTAACTGAAATAATTAAACACTTAAAAGCAATTTTTTGTGAAAGTATTGGGGTGGAATACATGTATTTACGTAACCCTGATGAATTAAACTGGTGGCAAACTCGTTTGAATAAAAACGATAACCAGTCTAATTATGATGTAGAAGCAAAAAAATACATTTTAACAAAATTAAACCAAGCATCAACTTTTGAAAGTTTTTTACAAACAAAATATGTTGGGCAGAAACGTTTTTCTGTAGAAGGTGGTGAAACATTAATTCCTGGAGTTAGTGTAGCACTTCGTGATGCTGCCGAGAAATACGGCGTAGAAGAATGTGTATTAGGAATGGCACATCGTGGTCGTCTAAATACCTTGGTAAACATCTTTAAAAAACCAGTTCGTGATTTATTCAGTGAATTTGAAGGGAAAGATTTTGAAGATCAAGATATTGACGGTGATGTAAAGTATCACTTAGGTTTAACCCTAAGTAAAGCCTACAAAGGCGGTCAGAAAATGAAGATGAATTTAGTACCAAATCCATCGCATTTAGAAACCGTAGCTGCTGTTGCCGAAGGAATTGTTCGTGCAAAAGTAGATTTAGATTACAAAGGAGACAATAGTAAAATATTACCTATAATAGTACATGGAGATGCCGCAATTGCAGGGCAAGGAATTGTATATGAAATGGCGCAAATGATGACCTTAAACGGTTATAAAACAGGCGGAACAATTCATGTGGTTGTAAACAATCAAGTAGGTTTTACGACCAATTATTTAGATGCCCGTTCGAGTACCTATTGTACCGATGTTGCAAAGGTAACTTTATCGCCAGTATTACACGTAAATGCTGATGATGCCGAAGCGGTTTGTCATGCAATGGAAATGGCTGTTGAATATCGAATGAAATTCAAAAAAGACATTTATATTGATTTATTAGGATATCGTAAATATGGGCATAATGAAGGTGATGAGCCTCGTTTTACACAGCCTGATTTATATAAAGCAATTTCTAAGCATAAAAATGCCAAAGAAATATATGCCGAAAAATTAATATCAGAAGGAAGTATTTCTGCGGATTATGTAAAAGAAATTACCGACGAATTTAAAGCACATTTAGAAGTCGAATTTACAGAATCGAAGAAGAAAACAACCTCTAAGATACAAGAATTCATGCCAGAGGTATGGGATGGGTTTGTACGCAAGCAACTACAAGACATGCTACAATCAACAGATACTACGTATTCAGTTGAAGCATTAAAAGATATCGCAGAAGTAATTTCAACAACGCCACAAGGACATAAGTTTGTTCGTAAAGCGGAGCGTATTTTACAAGGGCGTAAAAAAATGGTTTTTGAAGAAAACCTATTAGATTGGGGAACGGCAGAAAACTTAGCCTACGGAACTTTACTAGAAGAAGGATTTAATATCCGTATTTCAGGAGAAGATGTAGAAAGAGGAACTTTCTCGCACCGTCATGCAATTATGCGTGATGAAGAAACTTTAGAGCGTGTTAATTTATTAAACACTAACACCAAGAATAAAGGAGAAATGACAATTTATAATTCTCATTTATCGGAATATGGTGTTTTAGGTTTTGACTACGGATATGCTATGGCAGCGCCAAATACCTTAACTATTTGGGAAGCTCAGTTTGGTGATTTTGCCAACGGAGCACAAATTGTATTTGATCAATATGTTTGTTCAGCCGAATCAAAATGGAAACTACAAAACGGTTTGGTAATGTTATTACCTCACGGATATGAAGGGCAAGGACCTGAGCATTCATCTGGTAGAATAGAACGTTTCTTACAGTCTTCAGCAACTGATAACTGGACAATTGCAAATTGTTCAACACCTGCAAATATGTATCATATTTTGCGTCGTCAAATGAAGCGTGAATTTAGAAAACCTTTAGTTGTTTTTACTCCTAAAAGTTTATTACGTTTACCAAAAGCAGTAAATACTATTGAAGATTTAGCAAACGGAACTTTCCAAGAAGTTATTGATGACACTATTGATACAGCTAACGTTAAAAAAATGGTTTTTTGTACAGGTAAGTTTTATTATGACATGTTAGAAGAACGTGAAAAGTTAAATAGAAATGATGTTGCTTTAATTAGAATAGAACAATTATTTCCATTACATAATGATAAAATTAAAGAAGTAATGGATAAGTATCCGAATGTAACTCGTTATGTTTGGGCACAAGAAGAACCTAAAAATATGGGGTCTTGGAGTTTTATGTTAGAGCGTTTTGACTTGGCTAAATTAGAATGTGCATCAAGAGGTTATCATTCAGCACCAGCTGCAGGTTCAAGTACACGTTATAAACAACGTCATCAAAAAGTATTAGATAAGGTTTTTGATTAAAAAATTTTAGAAAAGAGATACTTATAACGTTTAATATTATATTAAGCGTTTAAGCTTAACTAGTTAAGCTTAATATTGAAAAAAAGAAATAAAATAATTCAGATATAAAAAGTTAGAACTGATGGTTTTAGAAATGAAAGTTCCTTCTCCGGGGGAATCAATTACAGAAGTAGAAATAGCAACGTGGTTAGTTGAAGATGGTGATTATGTTGAAAAAGATCAGCCAATTGCCGAAGTAGACTCTGACAAAGCAACGTTAGAATTACCTGCGGAAGAAAGCGGAATTATCACTTTAAAAGCAGAAGAAGGAGATGCGGTAGAAGTTGGTGCAGTAGTATGTCTTATTGATATGAGTGCAGCAAAACCAACAGGTGAATCTTCATCTGAAACAAAAACAACTGAAGCTCCTAAGGTAGAAGCTCCTAAAGCAGTTGAAGCTAAGGCTACAACATATGCTACAGGAACTGCTTCTCCAGCAGCTAAAAAAGTTTTAGCTGAAAAAGGAATTCCTGCTGGCTCTGTAAAAGGAACAGGAAAAGATGGTCGTGTAACTAAAGAAGATGCTGTAAAAGCTGTACCTTCTATGGGAACGCAACCTACAAACGGTTCTCGTGGAACTGAACGTAAAAAAATGTCAATGTTGCGTAGAAAAGTAGCGCAACGTTTGGTAGCTGTAAAAAGCGAAACTGCAATGTTAACTACGTTTAACGAAGTAAACATGCAGCCAATTTTTGATTTACGTAAAGAATATAAAGAAGACTTTAAAGCAAAGCACGGAGTAGGATTAGGATTTATGTCTTTTTTCACTTTAGCAGTTGTTAGAGCTTTAGAATTATATCCTGATGTAAACTCTATGATTGATGGAGATTACCAAATTAAAAATGAATTTCAAGATATTTCTATTGCAGTTTCTGGTCCTAAAGGATTAATGGTTCCTGTAATTAGAAATGCTGAAGATTTATCTTTTAGAGGTGTTGAAAGCGAAGTAAAACGTTTAGCATTACGTGCTAGAGATGGACAAATTACTGTTGATGAAATGACTGGTGGAACATTTACTATTACAAATGGTGGTGTTTTTGGTTCTATGTTATCAACTCCAATCTTAAATCCTCCACAAAGTGGAATTTTAGGAATGCACAACATTGTAAACAGACCAATGGCTGTTAATGGTGAAGTAGTAATTCAACCAATTATGTATGTTGCATTATCTTATGACCATAGAGTTGTTGATGGTCGTGAATCTGTTGGATTCTTAGTAGCTGTTAAAGAAGCTTTAGAAAATCCAATGGAGTTATTAATGGATAACAATCCTAAGAAAGCTTTAGAAATGTAAATTAAGTTTTATATATATTAAAAAATCCCAAGTTTTATACTTGGGATTTTTTTTGGGTTAAAAGAAGTGTTAAGAACCTATTTTTAGTAACATTTTTAATTGTTTTAACTTGCCTTTATAAGGAGCGTATCGCACGGGAATATCTAGCCAATTGGCTCTTTTAATGATTCCTTTTTGATGCGAAAAAGTGTTAAAAGTTTGTTTTCCGTGATAATTTCCAATACCACTTTCGCCAACGCCACCAAAGGGTAAACGATGATTGGCAAAATGAACCATAGTATCGTTAATTGTACCGCCACCAAAAGAATATCTTGCAATTATTTTTTTAGCAAAATGATTGCGTGTTGTAAAAACATATAAGGCTAAAGGTTTTTCATATTTAAAAATAATAGCGTCTAAATCAGTTTCTTTTTCGTACGAAATTAATGGAAATATAGGACCAAATATCTCCTCTTTCATAACTTCACTATCTAAGCTTGGCTCGTTAATTAGTGTTGGCGCAATATATTTTTCTTGCCTGTTAGTTTGTCCGCCAATTAGGCAATTTTCATCTTTTAAAAGCAGGGCTAACCGATCAAAATTACGGGTGTTTATAATCCGTGGAAAATCTGTCGAATTTTGAGGGTTTTCGGTATAAGCATTTATTATTTCTTGCTTAAAATGTTTTATAAAATCTTCTTTAACTGATTGATGAATTAATAAATAATCAGGCGCAATACAGGTTTGTCCAGCGTTGATAAATTTCCCCCAAACTAAGCGCTTTGCTGCTAGTGGAATATTGGCAGTTTGATCAATAATACAAGGGCTTTTTCCACCGAGTTCTAAAGTGATTGGTGTAAGATGTTCTGCCGCTGCTTTTGCTACAATTTTACCCACGGGAACACTTCCTGTAAAAAAAATATAATCCCAGCGTTGGGCTAATAATTTTTGTGAAATAGCCACGCCACCTTGAATAACCGCTACATGATTTTTATCAAAAACAGCATTTATAATTTCTTGGGTAATTTTACTTACGTTTGGTGTTAATTCTGAAGGTTTTAAAACAACGGTATTTCCTGCTGAAACAGCTCCTACAAGTGGCGCAAAAGCTAATTGATGTGGATAATTCCAAGGAGCAATAATTAAGGTTGTTCCGTAGGGTTCTTTATATATTTTTGCTGATGAAGGAAAGTTTAAGAGCGATGGTAAAACTCGTTTTGGTTTGCTCCAAGAATGGCAATTTTTAATCGCCATTTTTAATTCAGCTAAAACAATGGAGGTTTCAGTTAGTACTGCTTCGTATTCTGATTTTTTAAAATCATTATACAAAGCTTTAATAATATCATTTTCTCTTTTGATAAGTTCTTTCTGAAGCTTTTTTAAGGCATTTATTCTGAATGAAATATCTTTGGTTTGCTGTGTTGCAAAAAAGTTTTTTTGCGCTTGTATTAATTCAGGAATATTCATTGTTAGAATTTGTTTAAAGATACAAATTTAACTGATTATTCAAGTTATTTAAAGATTTTAGGTTTATGAACAAGAGTCCCAAATTGGGTCTTTTGGCGTTGGCGCTGTAACTTTGATAAGTTCTTTATTTACAGGATGAATAAATTCAATTTTGCGAGCATGTAAATGAATACCTCCGTCTTTGTTACTTCTTTTAGAACCGTATTTTAAATCACCTTTTATGATACAACCGATGTTTGATAATTGTACTCGAATTTGATGATGACGACCTGTTTCTAAATCAATTTCTAATAAAGAATAATTGTCTAAATTTTTAAGTGTTTTATAATGAAGAATGGCTTTTTTACTGCCGTCAATTTCCTTCGGATATGACGTAGATTTGTTATTCTTCGGGTTTTTCTTTAAAAAACTAATAAGAGTGTCGGCTGTTTTTTCGGGTTGCTCTTTCACAACCGCCCAATAGGTTTTTTTGATAACTTTATCACGCAACATTTTATTCAAACGCTCTAAGGCTTTTGAGGTACGGGCGTAAATAACAACGCCCGATGTTGGTCTGTCTAATCGGTGAACTGTACCTAAATAAACAGCACCAGGTTTGTCGTATTTTTCTTTAATATATTCTTTAACAACATCAGAAAGCGGTTTGTCGCCCGTTTTATCACCCTGAACAATATCACCAGCTCTTTTATTGATAATCATTAAGTGATTATCTTCATGTAAAACCTGTAAATTGTTTTTGGTAGAGTGCATTTTTTTTGATGTATGGAAATATGATTGCTGTAAATTATTCGAAATCTTTAAGAACCGTTTCATTCGTGCTTTCTAAGAAAGCTAAAAATTCATCACGCCCTAAGCCTGTTTCCGAAGAAGTAAGAAAAGAAGTAGGAAGTATTTCCCAATGTTTTAATAATTTCTTTTTGTAGTTGGCTATTTGGTTGTTTATTTTAGAAGAACCTAATTTATCGGCTTTTGTAAAAACGATACCAAAAGGAATTTGATTTTCACCTAAAAATTGCATAAATTCTAAGTCAATCTTTTGCGGATCGTGGCGAGAATCGATTAAAACAAATGTAAAAACAAGTTGTTCTCTTTCTTTGAAATAGTTTTCAATAAAAAATTGAAAAATAGTTCTTTTCTTTTTAGAAATTTGAGCATAACCATACCCTGGTAAATCGACTAAAAACCATTCTTCGTTTATTTTGAAGTGATTTATTAGTTGTGTTTTTCCTGGTTTACCAGAAGTTTTGGCTAAATCTTTACGTTGCATCAACATGTTGATTAACGAAGATTTACCCACATTTGAGCGACCTATAAAAGCGTATTCAGGAATTCTATCCTTTGGGGCTTTCATAACATTACTGTTGCTCATTACAAAATCTGCAGATCTTATTTTCATAAATATAAGTTGTGCTGTTATATATTTCTTTTAGAAAGCCAAGCTTCTAAAATTTCATTAAATTCTTTAGGAGTTTCCATCATTGCTGCGTGTCCACATTTATCAATCCAAAATAAATCTGAATCTGGTAATTTTTTGTGGAAATCTTCTGCTGCCTCTGGTGGTGTTACACCATCTTGTTTACCCCAAATAAGACAGGTTGGTTGGTGCATGTTTGGCAAATCATTTGCCATATTATGACGGATCGCACTTTTAGCAATAGACAAGGTTTTTAATGCCTTAATTCGGTCATTTACAATGTCATAAATACCATCAACGAGTTCTTTTGTTGCTATTTCAGGGTCGTAAAAAACCTCTCTAGCTTTGTTTTCAATATACTGGTAATTACCTCTTTTAGGGTAACTATCTCCCATTGATTTTTCATATAAACCAGAACTACCTGTTAACACAATTGCTGCTACATCTTCAGGGTAACACTTTGTGTAATATAAAGCGATATGACCACCCAATGAATTTCCTAAAAGAACCACGTCTTTTAGTCCTTTATATTCAATAAAATCATGAACATAATCCGCTAAATTTTTTACGTTTGTTTTTAGTAAAGGTAGTGTGTATAAAGGAAGTTCAGGTATTAAAACCCGATATCCTTTTTTAGAAAAATGTTTAAATGTTTCATCGAAATTACTTAACGCTCCCATTAAACCATGTAGTACGATTAGCGTCCTTCCTTCTCCTGCTTCAGCATATGTAAAACCGCCTTCTTTCTTTAAAAAATCACCCATTAATTTATCCGTTTGACTTAACCACAAATGTAGTTCTTTTTTGTGATATTTTCAGTTTTATTATAGGGGGCTTCTTGTAGGTGTTAAAAGGGCTAGTAATCAGTTTTTTAAATGGTCTGTTAAAACTTATGAACAAAGTGGAGCAAAGTGGTAAGAAGTGGTATTTTTTTTTTATTTTTGATGCAAACTACAGAATTTTAAAATTGATAAATTTAACCGGAACATATCAATGTAAAATAGATGCTAAAGGTAGGCTAATGTTGTCATCAGTATTCAAAAAGCAACTCTTTGCAGTGTTAAAAAATGGGTTTATTATTAAAAGGTCTGTATTTCAGCCTTGCTTGGAGTTATATCCAATGGAAGAATGGAATTTAGTAATGCAAAAAATTCACAAATTAAATAGGTTTGTGAAAAAAAATAATGATTTTATCCGAAGGTTTACCGCTGGTGTAAAAACACTAGAAATAGATGCTTCAGGAAGGTTGTTAATACCAAAAGATTTGTGCTTGTTTGCAGGTGTTGAAAAGCAGGTAGTGCTTTGTTCAGCTGTTAATATCATTGAAATTTGGGACAAGGAAAGATACGAAAAAGTAATTGATGACGCTGTTGTTGATTTTGCTGATTTGGCAGAAGAAATAATGGGAAATATAGAAGATGTAGATGAATTATCATAGTCCAGTTTTGTTAAAGGAAAGTGTCGATGCTCTTAATATTAAAGAGGATGGAGTGTATGTAGATGTAACTTTTGGTGGCGGTGGTCATTCAAAAGAAATATTAAGTAGGTTGGGCGAAAATGGAAGGCTGTTTGCTTTTGATCAAGATCCTGATGCTGCACAAAATGTAATAGACGATAGTCGTTTTGTTTTAATAGGTGAAAATTTTAGATTTATTTCTAGATTTTTGCGTTTTTATGGTATTCGAAAAGTAGATGGTATTTTAGCCGATTTAGGCGTGTCTTCTCATCAGTTTGATGAAGCTGATAGAGGTTTTTCTACTCGTTTTGATGCTGATTTAGATATGAGAATGGATCAGAAATCTGATTTATCTGCTAAAAAAATTATCAACAAATATAGCGAAGAGCGTTTGGCGGATATTTTGTTTTTATATGGCGAATTAAGAAATGCCAGAATGTTAGCTAAAAAAATTGTAGAGGCTAGGAAAGAAGAAGCAATTGATACGAGTTTTCAGTTGAAAGAGGTATTAAAAGAATTTCTTCCTGAAGCGAAAGAACATAAAATATTAGCGCAAATATTTCAAGCTGTTAGAATTGAAGTAAATCAAGAACTAGAGGTTTTAAAAGAACTTTTAGAGCAAATGCCTGGTTTGTTAAACGAGCAAGGTAGGTTAAGTATTATTTCATATCATTCACTAGAAGACCGATTGGTAAAACGTTTTATAAGAACAGGGTTGTTTGTTGGTGAGCCAGAAAAAGATTTTTATGGGAATTTTACGGTTCCTTTGAAAAAAATAGGCAAGTTAATTATACCGACTTGGGAGGAAATAAAAGTAAATAATAGAGCGCGAAGTGCCAAACTTCGAATAGCAACACTAAAATAATGTCAAAAGTAAAGGAGGGAATTTACGATGTTTTACGAGGGCGATTTTTAACAGATGATAATTCGTTTAATAATTGGGGTATCTTAATTTTTGTAGTGAGTTTACTATTAATTATGATATCGAGTTCTCACCGTTTAGATGCCAAAGTAGTGAAAATAGCAAAACTAAATAGGAAAAAAAGAGAGCTCAGAGCCGAAGATTTTGATACCAGTACAGAGCTAACTAAAATGAGGTTAGAAAGTAGTATTCGAACAAAAGTAAAGTCAAAAGGCTTGTTTCCGGCAAAAAATCCGCCTCAAAAAATAAAAGTAACAACTAAAAAATAATAGATTAAAAATGGTTATAAAAAAAAGCATATTAAACAGGCTCTATGTGGTGGTAGTTTTAATGACGCTTTTTTTATTGTTTATTATTTTTAGGGTTATTAAACTTCAATATTTCGATGGCGACAAGTATCGTAAGCTTTCTTTAGAAAAAACAGTAAAAAACGATACCATATTTGCCAATAGAGGAAATGTGTATGCAGCTGATGGAAATCTGCTAGCAACTTCGATCACAAAATATACCATTAGAATGGATGCTGTTGTGGTAAAATCGGCGGTGTTTGAAAAAAACATACGTGCTTTATCGGACTCATTATCTCAAATGTTAGGAAAACCTGCTCGTTATTATCAAGATAAAATTAGACGGGCTCGAAAACGAAAAAATCGCTATTTATTAATTGCCCGAAATGTTGGGTATAATAATTGTGCGAAAATGAGAACTTTTCCAATTTTTAACGAGGGTATTTACAGGGGTGGTTTTATTGCTGAACAAAGTACGGTTAGAGTGCATCCTATCGGTAAGATTGCTGCCCGAACAATTGGCTACGACAATAAAAAAGGAGGCGCGGGTATTGAAGGTGCTTTTGCCGATTATATGCAAGGTGAAAACGGTTGGCGTTTAAAGCAAAAAATTGCCAAAGGGCAATGGAAACCTATTAATGATGTTAATGAAAAAGAACCCGTTGATGGTAGTGATGTTATTACCACGATTGACGTTAATATTCAAGATATTACCCATCATGCGTTGCTTAGGCAGTTGAATTATTTCGAAGCAGACCACGGATGTGCCGTAGTAATGGAAGTTGAAACAGGTGAAATTAAAGCGATTTCTAATTTAGGAAGAACATCCGAAGGAAAATATTACGAAAAAAGAAATTATGCGGTTTGGGAAAGTCATGAGCCTGGTTCTACGTTTAAATTAGCGAGTTTAATGGCTGTTCTAGAAGACCGAGTTGCGGATACTTCTGACGTTGTTGATTGTGGAAATGGTAGAATTTTTATCAACAATAGAAAGGTAGAAGATAGCAAAAATGGCGGTCATGGTAAAATTTCATTGGCACGTATTTTTGAGGTTTCATCAAATGTTGGAATTGTAAAAACGATTCGAAAAAATTATGATAAAAATCCGCAGAAGTTTATAAAACGAATTGAATCTTTTGGCTTAGATAAACTTACTGATGTTAAAATAAAAGGAGAAGGAAAACCATATATTCCAAATCCTTCAGAAAAAAGTTGGAGTCCGATTTCATTAGAATGGATGGCTTGGGGGTATGGAGTTCATTTAACAGCCCTACAAACATTAACTTTTTATAATGCAGTAGCAAATAATGGAAAATTAGTGAAACCTTATTTTGTAAAAGAATTAAGGATGGGGGGTAAGGTTGAGAAACGTTTTGAAACGGTTGTTTTAAAAGAAAAAATTGCCTCTCAAAACACCATTAATAAAGTTAGAAAGGTAATGGAAAATGTGGTGAAAAAAGGAACAGCTGAAAGTATGTATTCTTCACGATTTTCTATGGCAGGGAAAACAGGAACAGCTAAAAAATGGACTCCTAAACATAAAAATAAATCGGGTAAAACGGTTTATGGGCATTATTCTAATAAAAAATATGTAGCTTCTTTTGTTGGTTTTTTTCCTGCGGATAAACCTAAATATTCATGTATTGTAGTGGTGCATAGCCCCGATAAAGATAAAGGATATTATGGCGCTAAGGTTGCTGCACCGGTATTTAAAGATATTGCTCAAAAAATTTATACTACAACGCCTATTAACAATCAATTAGTATCTGATGAAATTTCGTCAGAAAGTATTGATAAAGAATATCAAGATTATTACAATAAATTAATAAAATATAAAACGATTATGCCTAAAGTGATAGGTATGAGCGCTATGGATGCCATTGCATTATTAGAAAATATGGGGTTACATGTAGAGTTTTCAGGAATGGGGAAAGTAACAGAACAATCTATTGATAATGGTGTAAAAGTATCAAAAGGAGCAACCGTTTATTTAAAGTTATTATAATTGAAAAAATTAAAAGACATATTATATAAAGTATCTGTAAATAAAATTTATGGAACTATTCAAGCAAGTATCAATGAAGTAGTGTTTGATAGCCGCTTGGTACAAAAAAACGATGTATTTATTGCTCAAAAAGGCGGTACTGTTGATGGGCATCAATTTATAGAAAAAGCCATTGATTTAGGAGCAACAGTTATTGTTTGCCAGGATATTCCTTCGGATAAAAAACAAGACATTACCTATGTTGAGGTAACTGATTCGGATGCTACTTTAGCTATTATGGCGGCTAATTTTTATGATAATCCATCAAAAAAATTGCAATTAGTAGGAATTACAGGAACCAATGGAAAAACAACGATTGCTAGTTTATTGTATCAACTTTTTAAAAAAGCGGGGCATAAAGTAGGCTTGTTATCTACCGTAAAAATTATGGTTGATGATAAAGAGCATAAAGCAACGCATACCACACCAAATTCATTAGCGATAAACAAGTATTTATCATTAATGATTGATGCAGGAGTAACTCATTGTTTTATGGAAGTGAGTTCGCATGGAATTCATCAAAAACGTACCGAAGGTTTACATTTTGTAGGGGGTGTTTTTACCAATTTATCGCACGATCATTTAGATTATCATAAAACGTTTGCAGAATATAGAGATGTTAAAAAATCATTTTTTGATGTTTTGCCAAAATCGGCATTTGCCTTGGTAAATATTGATGATAAAAATGGGCAAATAATGTTGCAAAATACCAAAGCTAAAAAGCAAACTTATGCTTTAAAAACTCTTGCTGATTTTAAAGGAAAGGTATTAGAAAAACGTTTTTCAGGAAGTTTATTATATATAAATGCTGTTGAGGTTTGGACAAAATTAATTGGTGAATTTAACGCCTCTAATTTGTTAGCTATTTTTGGTGTTGCTAATTTATTAGGATTAGAAAAACTAGAAACATTAAGGTTAATAAGCGATTTAGAAAGCGTTAGCGGTCGTTTTGAATATGTTATTTCAGGCGATGGAGTAACTGCCGTTGTTGATTATGCCCATACGCCAGATGCGTTGAAAAATGTATTGCAAACAATTAATGATATTCGTACAGATACTCAAAATATTTTTACTGTTGTAGGTTGCGGTGGCGATAGAGATACCACAAAACGACCAAAAATGGCACTAATTGCGGCACAATTAAGTAGTCAGGCAATATTTACTTCGGATAATCCTCGAACTGAAAATCCGCAGCTAATTATTGATCAAATGGAAGCAGGAGTATCGGCTGAAAACTACAAAAAAACACTATCAGTTTTAAATAGAAAACAAGCAATAAAAACAGCATGTAAATTAGCCAAAACAGGAGATATTATATTAATTGCAGGAAAGGGACACGAAGATTATCAAGAAATAAATGGTGTAAAACATCATTTTGATGATTTGGAGGAAGTGAAAAATTGTTTTAATCAACTAAAAAAAGCATAAATGCTATATTATATATTTCAATATTTAGAAAGTGAATTTAACCTAACAGGCGCTAGTGTTTTTCAGTTTATTACCTTTCGTGCAGCAATGGCTTTTATTATGTCATTGTTAATTTCTACTATTTTTGGAAAACGAATTATCAACTTTTTAAGAACATTACAAATTGGCGAAACGGTACGTGATTTAGGTTTAGCAGGACAGGTTCAAAAAGCAGGAACACCAACAATGGGAGGGCTTATTATTATCCTTGCTACTTTAGTTCCGGTATTATTATTGGCAAAATTAGAAAATATCTACATCATTATTTTATTGATAACCACTATTTGGATGGGGCTTATTGGTTTTACAGATGATTATATAAAAGTATTTAAAAAGGATAAAGCAGGTTTAAAAGGGCGCTTTAAAGTGTTAGGACAGGTTGGTTTAGGTATTATTGTTGGGTCTATGTTGTATTTTCACCCAAATGTTACCATGAAAGAACAGCTTCCTGCTAGTCAGCAAACAGAACAAGTTAATGGTAAGATAAAGGTATTTGGAGAGGCGCATAAATCAACAAAAACTACCGTTCCTTTTTTAAAAAATAATGAGTTAGACTATGCAAAAGCACTTAGTTTTTTAGGTGATGATTATCAAAAATACGGTTGGATTGTATTTATATTCGTCGTTGTTTTTATTGTAACAGGAATTTCAAACGGTGCTAATTTAACCGACGGAATAGATGGGCTTGCCGCAGGAACTTCTGCAATTATGGTAATTGCTTTGGCAATATTTGCTTGGGTTTCAGGAAATATCATTTTTGCCGATTATTTAGATGTCATGTATATTCCTAATTCTGGTGAAATGACGGTTTTTATATTCGCTTTTGCGGGTGCTTTAATCGGTTTTCTTTGGTATAATACCTATCCTGCCCAAGTTTTTATGGGCGATACAGGAAGTTTAACAATCGGTGGAATTATAGCCGTAATTGCTATTGCTATTCGTAAAGAATTGCTATTGCCAATATTAGCAGGTATTTTTGTAGTGGAAAATTTATCGGTAATACTTCAAGTTTTTTACTTTAAATATACAAAAAAGAGGTTTGGCGAAGGAAGACGTATTTTTAAGATGGCACCATTACATCATCATTATCAAAAATTAAATTACCACGAAAGTAAAATAGTAACTCGTTTTTGGATTGTTGGAATTTTACTAGCAGTTTTAACCATTGTAACCTTAAAATTAAGATAATATGAAAAGGTTGGTTATTCTTGGCGGTGGAGAAAGTGGTGTTGGAACGGCATTATTGGGCAAGCAAAAAGGTTTTGAGGTTTTTGTTTCTGATAAAGGAACGATTGCTGAAAAATATAAAAAAGTACTTTTAGAGCAGCATATTAATTTCGAAGAAAATAAACATACCGAATCGGCAATTTTTAATGCAGATATTGTTATGAAAAGCCCAGGAATACCTGATAAAATAGCGCTAATACAAGCGTTAATTTTAAAAGGTATAAAAGTGGTTTCTGAAATTGAATTTGCCGCAAAATATACCGCAGCTAAAATAATAGGAATTACAGGTTCAAACGGAAAAACTACGACCACATTATTAACAGGTCATTTGCTTAAAAATGCTGGTTTAAATGTTTGTATTGGTGGTAATATTGGCGATAGTTTTGCGCAGTTAGTGGCTGAAAAATCACCTGAAAATTACGTGTTAGAATTGAGTAGCTTTCAGCTAGATGGAATTATTGATTTTAGCCCACATATTGCAATTATTACCAACATATCACCCGATCATTTAGATAGGTATGATTATAAGTATGAAAATTATATCAATTCAAAATTTCGCATTACAAAAAATCAAAAAGTAACCGATTTTTTAATTTATGATGCCGATGATAAAGCTATCGAAAGCTGGTTAGGTAATAACCATACAGCAGCTCAAAAAATTCCGTTTTCAATAGAAAGAGAATTAACTTATGGGGCTTTTTTAAGAAATGATACCGTTATTTTAAAGGTAAACTCATCCGAAGAAAAAAAGGATGAAGAAGCAGTTTTAATTAAAATAGACAAGCTTGCATTAAAAGGAAAACATAATATCAAAAATGCAATGGCAGCTGCAATAACTGCAAAATTATTAGCAGTAAGTACTGATGGAATAGCTAAAAGTTTGTCAAATTTTAAAGCTGTTGAGCATCGCTTAGAATATGTAGAAAAAATAAACGGTGTACAATTTGTTAACGATAGTAAAGCAACCAATGTGAATGCTGTTTTTTATGCACTAGAATGTGTGAAAACTCCAATAATTTGGGTTGTTGGTGGTGTTGATAAAGGAAATGATTATACGGAGTTATTATCTTTGGTAAAAGAAAAAGTAAAAGCGATTGTTTGCTTAGGAGAAAATAATCAAAAAATTATAGAAACATTTGATAATCTTGTTGCTGTTATTATTGAAACTAAAACAGCCGATAAAGCAGTAGTAGTTGCAAGTGAATTAGCAAATTCAGGCGATACTGTTTTGTTATCGCCAGCATGTGCGAGTTTTGATTTATTTAAAAACTATCAAGATAGAGGCACAAAATTTAAAGAAGCAATTAAAAATTTATAAAACCAAACTGATTGATTAAAACTATTTTTAAGCAAATAAAAGGAGACAGAACTATTTGGGCTATTGTGGCATTGCTAGCAATATTTTCATTTATGCCTATATATAGCGCAAGTACGAACCTAGTTTACGTGGTTGGTAATGGCTCTACGCTAGGACATTTGATGAAACATGTTGTCTTATTAATAACTGGTTTTGCCGTTATTTATGGCGTTCATAAAATTCCGTACAGGTATTTTAGTGGTGCGGCAGTTTTAATGCTTCCCGTAGTTGTTTTATTATTGATATTTACCTTGGCACAAGGAAAAATAATAGGCGGTGCAAATGCTAGTAGATGGATTCGGATTCCGTTTGTAGGCATCGGTTTTCAAACTTCTACTTTAGCAGGATTGGTATTGATGACCTACGTTTCAAGGTATTTGGCAAAGAATAAAGAAAAATTTATAAACTTTAAAGAAAGTTTGTTGCAATTATGGCTGCCTGTTTCTTTAATTTTATTTTTAATACTTCCGGCAAACTTTTCAACAACAGCACTTCTGTTTTTAATGGTATTGCTATTAACTTTTATTGGAGGATATCCATTAAAATATATTGGTAATGTGATTGGTATAGGGGTTCTTTCATTGGTGTTTTTTGTACTGGTAGCAAAGGCTTTTCCTGGGGTAATGCCAAACCGTGTAAATACCTGGCAAAGTAGGATTGAAGGATTTTATAAAACAGATATAAAAGAAAATTATCAAGTAGAAAAAGCAAAAATAGCCATCGTAACAGGTGGGGCGATAGGAAAAGGCCCGGGTAAAAGTGTGCAGAAAAATTTTTTACCACAGTCTTCTTCCGATTTTATATATGCCATTATTATTGAAGAATGGGGGCTTGTAGGTGCTGTGGTAATTGTCGTTATTTATCTGGTATTATTATTAAGAATTTTAATTACCGCTAAACAAACAACGACTATTTTTGGTACACTAATGGTGCTTGCCGTTGGAATACCAATTGTATTTCAAGCAATGGTTAATATGGCAGTTGCCGTAAATATATTACCTGTAACTGGGCAAACACTTCCGTTAATTAGTAGTGGAGGTACATCTATTTGGATGACCTGTTTTGCCTTAGGAATGATATTAAGCGTGAGTGCTTCTCAAAATGAAACAGAAGAAGCTATTTTAGATGATAATCCTTTAAATATTTTACATGAAACAGTCGATTAATGTGATTATAAGCGGCGGTGGAACTGGAGGGCATATTTACCCAGCGATTGCCATTGCAAACGAAATAAAAGAGCGTTATCCATCGGCAAAAATTTTGTTTGTAGGTGCTTCAGATAAAATGGAAATGCAAAAAGTTCCGGAAGCTGGCTATGAAATTAAAGGATTATGGATTTCAGGAATCCAAAGAAAAATTACCTTTAAAAATTTACTTTTTCCTGTGAAATTAGTCCATAGTTTATGGAAAGCAAAGGTTATTATTAAAAAATTTAAGCCAGATATTGCCATTGGAACAGGTGGTTTTGCAAGTGGACCAACATTAATGGTTGCAGGTAAAAAAAACATTCCAACTCTGGTGCAAGAACAAAATTCTTACCCAGGAATTACCAATAAATTACTAAGTAAAAAAGCGCATAAAATATGTGTTGCTTACGATGGTTTAGAACGTTTTTTTTCGAAGGATAAAATTATCAAAACAGGAAATCCCGTACGACAAGATTTATTGAACATTACCGAGAAAACATCCGAAGGAAAAACTTTTTTTAAATTAGATAAAACTAAAAAAACAATTTTAATTTTAGGAGGAAGCTTAGGCGCTCGAAAAATAAATGAATTAATTGAAGCAAATTTAGATTTTTTTAAGGCTCAAAACGTGCAGTTAATTTGGCAGTGTGGAAAACTTTATATTGACGATTATAAGCGTTATAATAATTTAGAAAACGTGCAAGTTTATGCCTTTTTAAATAAAATGGATTTAGCGTATGCTGCTGCCGATTTTATAATATCAAGAGCAGGAGCAAGTTCGGTTTCTGAATTATGTATTGTTGGTAAGCCTACCGTTTTTATTCCGTCGCCAAATGTAGCGGAAGATCATCAAACTAAAAATGCCAAAGCAATTGTTGATAAAAATGGCGCGATTTTGGTGGTAGAAAAAGAACTGACAGAATTTTCAAAAGTATTGGAAATATTGTTAAAAGATACCAAAAAACAAGCCGATTTAAGTGAGAATATGAAGAAATTGGCATTGCCAAAGGCAACAAAAGATATCGTTAACCAAATAGAAAAATTAATTAATTAGTGAATTTAAAAGAAATACATAACGTCTATTTTATAGGAATTGGAGGGATTGGTATGAGTGCAATTGCGCGTTATTTTTCTGTAAACGGAAAAAACGTATTTGGTTACGATAAAACGCCAAGTCCGATTACCAAAAAATTAGCAACTATTGGCGTAAAAATTCACTTTGAAGATGGAGTGAGAAATATACCACTTTCTTGTTTAGATACTCAAAAAACACTGGTTGTTTACACACCCGCAATTCCGAGTACACATCAAGAATTGACTTATTTTAAAAAGAATGGCTTTACGATTTTAAAAAGGGCTGAAATTTTAGGTGAAATCACCAAAAATACTCAATGTTTAGCTGTTGCAGGAACGCATGGTAAAACAACAACATCGGCAATTTTAGGGCATATTATGCAGCCTGAAAAAGCAACGTCTTTTTTAGGCGGAATTTCAGAAAATTACAATTCAAATTTAATTTTAGGAGAAGATAAAATATCGGTTGTAGAAGCTGATGAATTTGATAGATCGTTTTTAAAATTATCGCCAAATATTGCTTGTATTACTTCTATGGATGCCGATCATTTAGATATTTATGGTGAAAATGAAATGCTACAAGAATCTTTTAAAGATTTTGCAAATAAGGTTTCTGATACTTTAATTGTAGCAAAAGGACTACCATTAAAAGGGCTAACTTATGCGGTAAATGAAGCTGCCGATTATAGGGCATATAACGTAAAAATAGGAACAGGTGCTTATGTTTTTGATGTAGATACTCCTACAGAAACTATAAAAAATATCACATTTAATTTACCAGGAAAACACAACATGATGAACGCTTTAGCTGCTTTAGCAATGGCAGATGTTCATGGTGTTACGTTAGAAGATATTAAAAATCAGTTGAAAACTTTTACGGGCGTTCAGCGTAGGTTTTCCTATAAGATTAAAACAGAAAATTTAGTATTGATAGATGATTATGCGCATCATCCAACGGAAATAAATGCTGTAATTAGTTCAGTAAGAGAAATGTATCCGAATCAAAAAATATTAGGAGTTTTTCAGCCGCACTTATTTAGCAGAACAAAAGATTTTGTAACTGATTTTGCTCAGGCTCTTTCTAAGTTTGATGACTTATTGTTGTTAGATATTTACCCCGCAAGAGAATTACCTATAAAAGGGGTAACATCATCTTGGTTATTAGAAAAAGTAAAATTAAAAAATAAAATATTAATTTCTAAAGATAAATTAAGTGACGAAATTTTAAAAAAAGGGTCTAATATTATAGTTATGATTGGTGCGGGGGATATCGGTTTATTGATAGATGGTATAAGAGATGATTTAATCCAAAAACATAAAAATTAACAATGAAAACAATAGCTACATACGTATCTTTTTTCTTGTTGTTGCTTTTTTTAGGCTTTTTATATGGGTTCACAAGCAATAAAAATGGTTTAAAAGAAGTAAATAACACCGTAGTTGAATTTGAAGAGGGTGATAATAACTTTTTGACACACAGTATGGTTGATAAAATGTTAATACAAAATAGTGGCTTTGTTAAAAATCAACGAAAAAGAGTAGTAAATTTACACTTTTTAGAAACGAATGTTTTAGGAAACCCTTATGTTGAAAAAGCAACTGTTTATTTGACCATTGATGGTGTATTGAAAACATTGATAAAACAGCGTAAACCAATAGCTCGTATTGTAAATGAACATGCGTCTTATTATATTGATGAATTTGGTGTCGAAATTCCGTTATCATCAAATTTTTCGGCAAGAGTGCCGTTAATATCAGGAGTGAGTAGCAATGCGCAAGATATAGCAGCGTTAATAGAGTTGATAAAAAAAATTGAAAACTATAATTTTTTTAGTAAAGAAATTGTAGCAATTCAAAAAAATAGAGAAAAGGAATATATATTTACCGTTCGTAGTGGTAGTTATAAAATAATTTTTGGAAAGTTAGAAAACGAAGCGATTAAGTTTAAAAAACTCATCGCATTTTATAATAAAGCATTGATTGATAAAACAATTAAAAAATATAAGACAATAAATGTAAAATACCACAACCAAGTTGTGTGCACAAAACAAAAGCAAGATGAAAAACAATAAAATTGCCGTTGGTTTAGATATTGGTACTACCAAAATTGTAGCAATGATTGGTCGTAAGAATGAGTACGATAAATTAGAGGTTTTGGGTATTGGTAAAGCTAAAAGTTTAGGTGTAAAACGTGGTGTTGTAAACAACATTACGCAAACAATTGAATCTATAGAGCAGGCAGTTAATGAGGCGCAAAGTATTTCAGGGCAGTCTATAGAAAATGTCGTGGTAGGTATTGCAGGGCAACATATTAGAAGTTTACATCACAGCGATTATATTACACGTGAAAAGTCTGATGTGGTAATTAGTGAAGCTGATATTGAAAGTTTGGTAGGGCAGGTACATAAATTAGTAATGTTACCTGGTGAAGAAATTATTCATGTTTTGCCACAAGAATTTAAAGTAGATAGTCAGTCAGATATTAAAGAACCTATCGGAATGTATGGCGGACGATTAGAAGCCAATTTTCATGTAGTAGTTGGTCAAATTTCTTCTATTAGAAATATTGGCAGATGTGTAAAAAGTGTTGGCTTAAATTTATCAGAAATCACTTTAGAGCCATTAGCATCGGCAGCAGCGGTACTAAGTCAAGAAGAAAAAGAGGCAGGAGTTGCTTTGATTGATATTGGTGGTGGTACTACTGATTTAGCAATATTTAAAGACGGTGTTATTCGTCATACAGCTGTAGTTCCTTTTGGAGGAAATGTAATTACTGAAGATATAAAAGAAGGCTGTTCAATTATTGAAAAGCAAGCAGAGTTATTAAAAGTGAAATTTGGATCTGCATGGCCGGGAGAAAATAAAGAAACAGAAATTGTTTCTATACCTGGTTTAAGAGGTAGAGAGCCAAAAGAAATTACCCTTAAAAATTTATCAAAAATAATTCATGCAAGAGTACAAGAAATTATAGAGCATGTATATTTAGAAATAAAAAATTATGGGCATGAAACCGAAAAAGGAAAACTAATTGCAGGAATTGTATTAACAGGTGGTGGATCGCAGTTAAAACATTTACGACAATTAGTAGAATATATAACAGGAATGGACGTTCGTATAGGATACCCAGATGAGCATTTAGCAGATGATTCTGACCAAGCTTTATCTAGCCCAGCATATGCAACCGCAGTCGGTTTGCTAATGGAAGGCTTAAAAAAGGAGGTAAAAGAAGTGCCTGAAGAGGTTATTCCTGAGGAACCAGTAACATCTGAAGATGAAAACGAAATCGATAATGAAGCGTTTTTAGAAGAAGAGGTAAAGCAAGAAAAATATAAAGCGAAAGAGAAATCTAAATCTTTTTTTGATAAATTTACAGAAAGATTTAAAGATTTCTTAGACAACGCAGAATAAGTTATTATAAAAATAAAACAAAACTAAAAACACCTTTTATCCCCTCAAAATAGAAGTGTAAATAAAAATTATAAAAAGGAAAGTTATGAGCACAGAATTCAATAACATTTCATTCGATATGCCAAAAACACAGTCGAATGCTATTAAAGTGATTGGTGTTGGTGGGGGAGGAAGTAATGCTGTAGATCACATGTTTAGTAAGCAAATTCACGGAGTAGATTTCGTAATTTGTAATACAGATGCACAAGCGTTAGAAAGCAGTCCGATTCCTAATAAAATTCAATTAGGTGCACATTTAACCTCAGGGTTAGGTGCGGGTGCAAACCCTGATGTTGGAGCGCAAGCAGCTGCCGAAAGTATTCAAGAAATTCAACAAATGCTAAGCACGCATACCAAAATGGTTTTTATTACCGCTGGTATGGGAGGTGGTACCGGTACTGGTGCAGCGCCTATTATTGCTAAAATAGCAAAAGATATGGATATTTTAACGGTAGGAATCGTTACAATGCCGTTTCAATTTGAAGGAAGAAGACGTAGTCAGCAAGCACAAGATGGAATAGATGAACTTCGCAGAAATGTAGATTCTCTTATTGTTATTAATAACAATAAATTAAGAGAGGTTTACGGAAATTTAGGTTTTAAAGCTGGTTTTTCTAAAGCTGATGAGGTTTTAGCAACAGCAGCCAAAGGAATTGCAGAGGTAATTACACATCACTACAAGCAAAATATTGATTTACACGATGCCAAAACAGTGCTTTCTAATAGTGGAACTGCTATTATGGGATCAGCAAAAGAAGCAGGTGAAAACCGTGCTAAAAATGCCATTGTAAAAGCGTTGGATTCTCCGTTATTAAACGATAATAAAATTACAGGTGCTAAAAATGTACTGTTGTTAATTATTTCAGGAGTTAATGAAGTAACTTTAGATGAAATAGGTGAAATTAACGAGCATATTCAAGATGAAGCGGGTTATGATGCCAATATTATTATGGGAGTTGGAGAAGATGAAACCTTAGAAGATGGTATTTCTGTAACCATTGTTGCTACAGGTTTTACAGCCGATCAACAAGGAACGATTACCAATACAGAGGTGCCTAAAATTGTTCATACTTTAGAAGATGAAGATGCTACAGCCCATACTATTGGAAACCGCAAACAAGGCGGATTGGGAGTGAATGAACCACTTTCTGTAAACGAACCACTTTCTACCGATAAACCTCGTAGGGTTGTTACTGTTTTAAAGGATGATGATGACGAGCAAGAAGTACCAAGGTTTAAACCAAACAGACCTACAGATAATATAGCCGCTATAAACGTAGTCTATGATGAAATTACACCAGATACGGTTTCTGAAGATGATTTTATTATTACCAATATAGCTAATCAGGCAAGTGAATATAAAGAAGTGCCACAAGAGCCTTTTGAGCAAGATTTATTGTTTGATTTGCCTACAAATTCTTATGATGAGGTAGCTCCAAAAACGGAAGCTCCTAGTAACGAACCAAAGGAGATTAAAAATACAAATCCTACTGCTTCAGAAGCAAACCAGCAAGTTGAAAAACGCTATGTTTTAGATACTTTTGATGCAGAGCCAACAATTAGAAAAAGTTCAAATCCTGTAGTTAAAGAAGAAGTTGAAGAAGCATTGAGGTTTCAGGTGAGAACAAAAAAAACACAAGATATTAATGAAAATGATGCTACTGCTGAAGAAATATCACCATTAAGCATTACCATTTCGGAATTGCAAAAAAGAACGCAAGAACGACGTGATAAAATGAAAGGATATAATTACAAATTTAACGATCAGGTAAGCAAAAATATTGATGAAATAGAGCGTCAGCCTGCTTATAAACGATTAGGTGTCGATATTAATACTGATTCATCAATTAGTAAATCAGACACGAAATTAAATACAGAAAATAACAATTTATCGCGTTCTAATAATTCATTTTTACACGATAATGTAGATTAATAAAGATATCTTTTGAAAATATTTAGAAATTCCCGTTTAATCGGGAATTTTTTAACTTTAAAAAAATAAAAAATGGGATTGCAAAAACAAGTTATAGAACAAATGAAAGTAGCTATGAAAGCAAAAGATACCGTTGCATTAACGGCGCTTAGAGCTTTAAAATCTGCTTTTATGATTGCAAATACTCAAACAGGGACAGCTACAGAAATATCAGAAGAAGAAGCGCTTAAAATCATTCAAAAACAAGTGAAGCAACGTAAAGATAGTGCCGCTGTTTTTACCGAGCAAAAAAGAGATGATTTAGCAAAACCAGAACTTGAAGAAGCAATAGTTTTAGAGCAGTTCTTGCCTGAAGCTTTATCCGAAGAAGAAATTGCAAAAGTAGTGACTGAGGTTATTGCCAAAACAAACGCAACAGGAATGAAAGATATGGGTAAAGTTATGGGAATGGTATCAAAACAATTAGCAGGAGTTGCCGATGGCGCAACAATATCAGCAATTGTTAAAAAAACATTGGCTTAAATTTTAAGTTAAAATGGCCTCGTAGTTCAACTGGATAGAATATCAGATTTCGGCTCTGATGGTTGGGAGTTCGAATCTCTTCGAGGTCACCACTCAAGTACCTTAACCGACTGTAATACAGCGGTTAGGGTTTTTTAAATTTCGTATTATTCCGAAATAGTTCCGAAAAAGTCCGAAGCTTTGAAAAAAACACTAAAAAACGAACTGTAAAAGAAATCTTGACTGTTTAAAATTTTAAGTCCTATGCAAAGAAATTTTGCACACGGTAAAAAAATAAAGTTCCATCTTAAAACCTCATCTAAAATAAATACATTGATACTGCCAAGGGCTTTAATAAATCATAACAGCAAAATATACTATTGCGTTTTTACAATTGCTTAAATCGTTTGTTTTGATGAGGTTTTTAAATGAAGCTGAACCAATCAAAGTTTTATCTTAAAACCTCATCTAAAATAAATACATTGATACTGCCAAGGGCTTTAATAAATCATAACAACAAAATATACTATTGCTTTTTTACAATTGCTTAAATAGTTTGTTTTAGATGAGGTTTTTAAATGAAGAAGAAGCAATCTAAGTTTTATCTTAAAACCTCATCTAAAATAAATACATTGATACTGCCAAGGGCTTTAATAAATCATAACAACAAAATATACTATTGCTTTTTTACAATTGCTTAAATCGTTTGTTTTGATAAGATGAAAACATTTGTAAATTAAAATATCATTACAATAAATTATCATAATTAACACAAACAAAGGGCGGACACGCTAAAAATGATAATTAAAATTAACATTGAATTACGCTAAATGATGATTAAAGCATTTTAAAGCCCTGTATTTGTGTTTTGATATTCTTTATTTTCTAATTTAATAAGAGGGCTAAGAGTAGCCAAAAAAGCAATAAAAACAGGTAAAACACTACTCTTTGTTTTCAATATCTTTTATACTTTCTAACAAATCAAATTGATATTTTTTTTCACTAATCAGCATCTTCTTAACCTTGGCAACCTTAGAGTGTGAAACGCCTGTTTTTATAGCTATTTTACGCAATGAAATACTAGGGTTCTTACTTATTGCATTTGCTATCGTTTTATTTTTCTTTAAAAATTCCGATGATGGTGTTTTAGTTCCTTTTTGTCTGCCTTTGTAATTGCTTTTTGAGTTTTCAATACTTGACGCAATAAACACACTTACACCCTTATTAGTTAAATCCGAAATTGTTTGTATTACTTCCGTAGGTGTTCGCCCTATTTCAGAAACAGAATTAAATATTTTTGTTTTCATTTTCTTACAAAGTGTATTTTTTTATAATCCTAAATATTTACATTTTTACTACTAAAAAGATTAGGCGTTTCTTTTTTTACGGATAAATTATTTTCTAATTTCTTTAATTCTCTTTTTGCGGGTGTTCCTAAATACGTGTGAAACGTTCTGTAAGAAATTAAAAACTCGGGTTGTATAAACTTCCAATAAAGTTCCTTGTAAGTTATATCTTCATTTTCGTATTGTTTCTGTAACACAATTGTCTGAACTCTTATAATTCTTTTTAACAGGTTCTTTTGATTATATGCCATTTCTTGTATTTATTTCAGATAATAATTTTCTTGCACGATAACTATTTAATATAATTGGCGGGGCATTTTTTCGGTGTTCCGTTACTAAAACTTTTTGTACTGATTTAATCCAATCTTTAGAGGTTTTTATTTCTGATTGTTTTAAAGTATCGGTATAAATTCCCGAATCTGTTTTATAGCTAATCATTAGCCATATTTTATTTTTAGGGAGTAATTTTAGTAATCTTATTAAATCCTGTTTTTCTTGTATTATTCTTTTTCTGTTTTTCATAGTTCTAATAATTCCGTTAGATATATTATTACATTTCTTATTGCAGTATTTCGCATTTACTCTTTTGTGTGAAATATCATTTTTACAACTTTTACAAATACGTTTTTTTACTATTGCTTTTTGGGGGCTTTTAGGTGTTTTATTTGTAGTATTAGTTTTACTATTAATATCCACTTTGTAACCGTGTATATTATCTGTTAAAAAGTGGACATTTATATTTTTTTGTTGCTGACTTTTATCAGTTGCACCCCCTGTTAAAAAGTGGACATTTTCGGCTGTTAATTCATTCCATTTATTAGCGATTAATACAGATATTTCTTTTTGAGTAGTTGAGCCGTGCTTATCCATTAGCCGTGCTAATCGTTTCTTTGCTAGTCGCCTTTGCTCTTTGTTGTAGTCAATCCAATTTCTAGGGTTTCCTAGATAAATATAGCGTCTTCTTTTTTCTTCATTAGATAGGTTTCTTATATTAATACTCTTATCATAGTAGATAATTTCTAGCCACCTATCAACAAGGCAATTTATAAGAGGTTTTACCTTACTTAAATCAGCTAAATCAGTAAGGTTTTTAATTTCGTATAATTGCGGTACTGCCTTGCTTTTAACAAGTGAACTTATAGCATCTTTAACTCCTTGCATACGGTTAAATGATAACTCAAAACGAGCAAGGTTTTTACTTTTTAAATTAAATTCTTTGCCTTTGTCGTAGTATTTTTGGGTTTGGCGTTGTTGTTCTATTATTTTGCCAACTGTTTGCCGTCTGCCTTTTGAACCAATACGCATTGGTATAAATTCATTGTTTTTAAATACTACTAAATTTTTAAGTAACTCGCTTACTGCAATTGGTATATGAATATTTACGCCAATTTCAAAACCGTGTAATATTACCGTATTAGAATTTATATTAAATTTAGTTTCTAAATCTACTAAAACGGCTTTTAGTTGCTCGACTGTAAAATCATTATAATTATGTTTGCCTTTGTTGTAATACCGATGTAATGAGCCTTTAACATCTAATTTGTAAGGCTTTAAATCGTTTTTTTTATCCACCCACACTACAAAATGTAAACCTCGATATTTAGCCAAATAAAAAGCACCGTTATAGTTTTCAGCGTTCACGCTATCGTGGTAACTAAAATCTAAATACGAGTTTTCAAACCATTGTTGAGCGTGGCTTTTATTTACTTCTATGTTTACACCATCAATCAATTAACTATCCTTTTAAAATCGATAATTACTGCCGTTAATGGATTGTTTTCGCATATCAATACATACGGTTTATTATATTCGTTACATATTCCGTCCGTGGTTATCTTATACATTTGATGGAAGTGTTTTTTATAGCATATAATAAGCTGATTGCTATTTCATTGTTTAACTGAATTATTTGCAATGTTTCAGTATAATCATTAACACCTATCAAACATAATTTACAGGCATTGCGGACGTTAGAAACACACAAATAAGCCCCTAACAAATTAGGGTGCGGAATTATTAAGCTACCTTTTTTACAAGGTTTCTTATAAGAACCTAAAGCGTTAATAATTTGCTGTACAACGGCTTTTTTAAGTTCCTTTGTATGGTAATTAAATGTTGCCGTTTCATCCATTACGGACTGAATAACCTGTATATTATTCTGTATCATTTTGACTTTTTTAAACATTCTAAAACATCGCTTTTTCTGTAGAATACTTTTGTCCCTACTCTATAAGTTTTTAAAATTCCTTTCTTATTCCAATTAAACAAAGTCACTAGAGATACACTCAAAAAGTCGGCTGTTTGTTGGCGTGTCCAAAATTCAGGCGTTTGCTCCGTTGGGGTGGTTTCTTTATTGGTTAATAATTCCTTTACTGATTTAGCTAATTGGCTTACTAAATCCGCTGATGTGATACCCTCTAAAATGATTTTTTTACTCATAACATTCAAAATTAGTCTATTGTTTTTATTCAGACACTTATTACTTAAAAATGTCTATTATTTTTATTCAGATGTTTGTTTTTTAAAAAATACACCCTTTTTAGGATGTGTTTTTTATTTACGTTATTTATTTTTTAAAAAAACTATATTATACTTACTTAATATATCTTTTTGACCGTGGAATTTTATATAGGATAAATCATACTTATAAACTAATTCTCTAGTCTTTTTGCTACCTTTTAAATAAAAATTAAAGTATTCTAACAAGTCATAAAACACCATTTTATTAAAATCATTTAGCACCTCCGTAGCTGAATAACTTAATTTATTATTTTCTATTTGTTTTTTTAGTTCCTTATTTACGTCTTTTTGTATTTCATTACTAAAAAAATCTAATATTCTAAGTGATTTTTTACCGCTAGATAAATCTTTTAAAAATAAACTATTTAAAAATTTAAAATTTAAACCATCCCACTTATAACAATATTTATCAATATCAACCATAGTAATTACAGCATCAAAACAAAAATTAGTATAAGCATTGAAAAAGGTTGTATTATATTCTTTTAATTCTCGAACCGTTAGCCTTAGTATTCGTTCAATTATACCAATTTCAAAAACAATTTTTTCTTTTATACATTCGTTTTTTTCTTTAAATTGTTCAACTGTGTAATTATTTAAAAAAACAAGGCTTTTTATTCGTGATGTTTTACGCTTTGCGTTAATCATTAAATATACAGGATAATATAATTTACCATCAACAACTGACGGCTTTAAGGTCGTGTTTAAGTAATGTTTTACGCTTACTGTATAAGTTTTCATTTGATTTATATTACTGTTTTTAATAGTATCAAAACTAATCTATATTAATTAATACACAAAATAAAATCTATTATTTTTATTCAGACACATTAACTATATTTATTTTTAAGATAAAAAAAGGCAATAAAAAAGCCTTATACAATCAACGTACAAGGCTTTTTAACTTTCAATTTGATGAGGTTCAGATTTGTTTTAATGCAATAATTTTACACGGTTTCCGACTGTTATAAATGCTTTTTGTTTGCGGTAAAATTTGCAGAATCTTATTGTATAATTCTAAGTTTTCGGTAACATATTTACATATCGCATCAATTTTGTTAATCGTTTCTTTTTGCATTTCAATGCTTATTTTATCGGTAAAAATTAAATCAGCATTATTACTAAGTCCGTTTAATAGTCTTTTATAAAAACTATTTTTTAAATCTTCACGACTGTGTAAATAGTCCACGTCCTCTACAAAATCGCCACTTTGTAGGTATTGTAATGTAGTTGGTTTAAATATCAAATTACTCTGTTTAATTTCCATCTTAAACACTCCTTTGTTGTTATTCATAATCTAAAAATTGAAATAGTTTTTTTAATTAATTTTTTGCTGATAACATTTACTTTCTTTATTTTGATAAAAGTCTAACCAATGCCACCCCATACAGTAGCTGATTGCTATTTTATTAAATACTGATATTCTCTTTTTAACCTGTACAGTATCTAGGTTTTTGCTGATAACATTTACTTTTTCTATTTTGATAATCTTTTTCATAATTATAATTTTTGTCCTGTTAAAAATCGGTTTGCTAAAATTTCTAATTCCGTGCCTGTATGCAATGTTATCATTTTGCTTTTTTCAAGTTCTTTTATAAAATCGGCTAAAGTTTCTAACATTTCTTTTTGTGTGTACATAGTATTATTATATAAAATTATCGTTTCTGTTTTATTTTTACAATGCAAATGTAACAGAAATAATAATACAGCCAAACAGAAATGATTATTTTTATTGTTTTAATTATCGTTTCTGTTTTATTTACTACTTTTGTACAACTTAAAAAATTGTACTATGAATATTCTAAGATTAAAAGATTTATTAAAAGAGAAAGGTATTACAGGCAAAGAATTAGCCCGAAAAGTTGATAAAACAGAAAACGCAATCAGTATGATTTTAAACAATAAAAGGCAACCACGATTTGAACTATTATTAAAAATTGCCGATGTATTGAATGTAGATATAAAAGAATTATTTGTTTCTACAAAAGATGGTAGCAGTAAAATACAGGTTATTATTAACGATAAATTAAAAACCTTTGCCACTATTGAAGATTTTAAAATCTTTGCAAATTCACTTTAAAAACTATTTAAAAGCTATTTCAAAAGCCTTGCACAACTTGTGCGGGGCTTTTTTATTGGTTAAAAGATTTATATCAAATGAATATCTTAAAACCTCATCTAAAATAAATACATTGATACTGCCAAGGGCTTTAATAAACAACAATAACAAAATATACTATTGCTTTTATACAATTGCTTAAATCGTTTGTTTTAGATGAGGTTTTAAAGTGTCCGTAAAAATACCCTGGTACAATGTTTTATCTGTGGGCAACAAATGAAGCTGAAGCAATCAAAGTTTTATCTTGAGTAGCTAAATGAATTTTCTGAAGTAGATGTTTTCAATATTTTATCCGTGGGCAACAAATGAAGCTGAAGCAATCAAAGTTTTATCTTGAGTAGCTAAATGAATTTTCTGAAGTAGATGTTTTCAATGTTTTATCCGTGGGCAACAAATGAAGCTGAAGCAATCAAAGTTTTATCTTGAGTAGCTAAATGAATATCTTAAAACCTCATCTAAAATAAATACATTCATACTGCCAAGGGCTTTAATAAACAACAATAACAAAATATACTATTGCTTTTTTACAATTGCTTAAATCGTTTGTTTTGATGAGGTTTTTAAATGAACTCTCGGAAGTAGATATTTATGTAATATATAAAAACCTAAAATGCTTGTAATATATTTTAACCATAATTGTAACTATTTAGCCAATCTTAGCGGGGCTTTTGTTGGATTTTCTTTTTCTTGCTGATTGTATAATTTCTGTAAATTATCAGCGTGTCTTGTTGATGTAACTTTTATATATTTTAAAAACTCTTTTTCTGTTTTATGCCCTGTTATGCCCATTATTGTACTATTGTCAATTTTACCGTATAAGTTAGTAGCAAATGAACGCCTGCAAGTATGCGAGGTTATTAATTCACACTTTGGAAAATTACCAAATTCTTTACGCTTTGTTTTTGGGTTTTGTTTCCCACCCTCTACAATTTGAGTAATACCAACCTTTAAACATATTTCTTTTATATAATCGTTAAAACGTTGGTCTGATATTGCTTTCGGAAATTCTCCATTATTTCGGGCTAAAATATATTTAACTTGCTGATGTAATGGTACTACAACTGTCGCCCCTGTTTTTTGGGTTTTAATGGTAATCATATCGTTAGCAATATCTTTTTTATTTAATCGCATAATATCAGAAACACGCAAACCTGTACGTGTGCCGATAATTAACAAGTTACGAGCGTTTAGCAGTCTTAAATTATCATTAAAATTAAACTCAAATATTTTATTAATTTCTGTATTTGTCAAATAAACATCCTTAGTTTCGTTTGTCATTCCTTTAAAATCTGACAAATCAATATTACAAAAGCCCCTTTTATTGGCATCATTCAGCCACATTTTAAGCCCTCTTATTTTCGTTCCTGTTGTATTTTGTGTATAACCTTTTTTATTAATACAGAAACTTACAAACTCCTTATAAAAGTTGTAATTTATTTCTTTTAATTGGATATTTCTTTTTAAATGTTTTTCAAAAGAAATCAATGTATTTAAAATACTTTTATTTTTTCGCTTAGTTCCGTCAGTAATTGGTTTACCTGTTTGCTTGTTTAGGGTTTCAGTAGCTATGTAGTAGTTAATCCAATCAATTAAGAATTTTTTATACTTGTCGCCATCTTCTACACGATTAAAAAACTTATCTACATTATTTTTTAACCAACCTTTATAAAAATGATTGTCATTTGCTACTGTATAATTATAAGAATCTGTTAAGTACTCGCTTAGTACCGATAATTTTTTATTTATATCGGTACGGTTCTTAATGGTACTTTTATTTTTAAGTTTTTGGTATGTATTAGAAAAATCGCCTTTATTTATTTTAAAACCTGTAGAAGTACTCTCATCTAATTTTTTACTAATCCAAACACGGACGTATATTTTCTGATTTTGGTAATTTTCACGAACAAAAAATTTAACTTTCATAACAAACATTTTTACAGGGGCTAAATTAGTGTTATTCCGAAATAATCCCGAAAAAAATTTAACTTATTGTAATTTATGTTAATCTAACTTAATGCTTTTTTGGTTTGGAATTAACTATAAGTAGTTAATTTTACTAGGTTTGTAGTGTTTTTAGTTCAATTGCTGATTATTACAAATTAAGCGGGTTCTGTTCTCTTCGAGGTCACGAAAAAAAGCAATAATCTTATTTTAAGGTTATTGCTTTATTGTTTCCTGAAAAGAGTTGTTTTTGTGTTGAGAAACTGTTTCCTTGTGAAATTAAAACTCTAATATTTTTATTTGATTTCGATGTAATTTAATTTTTGATTCTCTTTCTAGCGCTTTTAAAAGTCGAGAAATTACAACTCTTGAGGTGTGTAAATCGTTGGCAATTTGTAGGTGAGTAACATTTAAAACATCATTTCCAATAACCATTGCTTTATCTTTTAAGTATTTTAATAAACGGTCGTTCATGTTTAAAAAAGCGATAGAATCGACTGCTTCAATAAATTCATTAAGCCTTGAATGATAGCTTTGTAAAATATATTCTTGCCAGCTTTTATATTTAGTAAACCATTCCGACATTTTAGTTTTCGGAATCATTAACACCGTAACATCGGTTTCGGTAACAGCTTTAATTTTACTTTTGGTTTCGCTGATACAACAGGAAAGCGTCATAGCACAGGTATCGCCTTTTTCAATGTAGTACAACACCAATTCATCGCCGTCTTTGTCTTCTCTTAAAACTTTAATTGCGCCGCTAAGAATTAACGGAATAGAAAAGATAGCGCTATCGGCATCAATGATTACCGTATTTTCTTTAAACTCTTTATATACCGCTACGCTGGCTATTTGTTCAAGCAAAGCATCTTCAAATAAATAGCCGTAATGTTGTTGTAGTTTTTCTATCAATTTTAATGATTTTTTAGCCGATAATTTACAAAAAAATAAAAGAATAATAGCTGATTTTAGTTTGCTTTTAAATTGATTTAATTGCTGAAATTTATACTTAGAGCCTGTTTAAATTTTATTCAATAAAAGTTTTATGGCGGATAATTTGGTTATATTTTCGGAAGATTCCATTAATAATTCATAGTTTCGACA
>NZ_OENA01000079.1 GCF_900239185.1 Tenacibaculum finnmarkense | reverse complement strand
GCAGCTCCATCTAAAGTATCATCAGCAATTACTGATGGACTTGGATCTCCTATAGTAAGTGGTGTTCCTGTGAAATCATCAATATTTGCTACTAATTCTCCAACTACTTCTACCGTTACCGTGGCTATAGTACAGTTTACTGGATTTGCTCCACTTTCACAAATCGCATATATTACAGGATAAGATCCTGTCGGCGTATTTGCTAAGATCGTTACATTTCCGTCCGCATCTATTAAGATATTTCCTGTGGTTACAGGATTTACATCTGTATTTGCTGGCGTTACTTGAACGCCATTTAAGGTATCTCCTGTTAAAACTGATCCTGCTGGAACATCCGAAGCTCCTGATGCTAAAGGCACTAAAGCTGTTCCTAAAGTATCGTTATCGGCTACTAAAAGATTATGTACATTTATATCAATTGTTCTAACAACAGAACAAGCGTAAGAAGTACCGGTTACTGTTACTGTATGTATTCCTACTCCCGCTACTGAAGGATCAAATACACCATTTGTAGCATCAGTAATACCTGTCCCTGAAAAATTAACACTACTGATATTAGGATCAGTAATTGCAGGTGATATTATCATATTAGCTGGTGAATCTAGTACAGAATATGAATCTGGTTGAATTACATCAAAACCTAATGGACCTCCTAAAGTTGCTGTATTAATTCCATGATCATTATTAGGAGATAAAGTTACATCTGTTGCTTCTCCTGAGTAATTAGCTATCATTAGTATATATGTTTGTCCCGCAAGAACCCCTGGTACATCAATTTGCTCTGAAGGATCTGTACTATAATCACAATCAATAGGAGCGCCTGGAGGAAAATTATTTCCTGAACAATTAGCTATTACATCAGGAGAAGCAAAAGGTCCCCAAATAGCAAAATCTACATCTTTAGCTGGAGAAGTATTGATAAATAAAAATAAGTCACCAGATTCTACTACTTGTAAAGTATAAAATGCGGGGTTAGGTGTACTAGCTAATGTACTACTAACAGGAAAACCAGGGGCTTGACCATTTGTACCACAACTAGGTAATGGTCCTAAATCCGCAGCAGAAGTTTGTGCTGGAAAAGCAGCATTAGGAGTACATAATACTTCTGCATTAATACAAGTTGTACCTTGTGCTATAATATAATTTGAAAATAGAAATAAAAATAAAATTCCTATTTTTTTTAATAAGTTATTGATTTGAGTATTTTTCATATTAAATAATTTAAATTTAGCTAAAACATCAAAATTTATTTTTTCTTTATAAATCAAAACTAATCTATTATTATAAAGAACGCATTACTAATCGTTTTCTTTAATTTTAACACCAAAACCAGCACCTGCTTTTCCATTTGAAAAACACCTACACGATTTGCTTTCACCTGTAGTTGACCAGCTAATTGCGCTACTGTTTGATTATCTGAAAATGTTGCTTGAGCATACGTGTTTTTAATACCTATTAACAAGAGAACAAAAAACAGTATATTTTTTAAAAAGTATTTTTTCATAAATTTTATTTTAATAATGGTGGTTTTTTAAGAGTGTAAATCTACTTGTTTTTTTTTAAAATATATTGTAAAAAAAATATTTTTAAAAACTTATAAAACAAATAGATATAGCAATAATATGCAAATAAAGTATCTTTTTCAGGGTAAAATAATACCTGTCACTAACCATAAATAACATACTAACAAGAATACTTCGATTACTATAATAAATCAATTTGTTTTACATAAACACTATAATGACACTTTTTTTAAATTAAAGTCACATTTACAGTATTTATTTTAACATAAAAAACACGAAGCGCTAACTTCGTGTTTTTTGTTATAAAACTTATTTTTTAAGCATTTAGAAACTATTCTTTTTCAGATGATTTCTTACTCGTTTACCGCCTTTACACTTTCATTTCCTTTAACAATATAAAAGTAAGAACGCCTGTTTTTCTGATGTTCTTCTTC
>NZ_OENA01000060.1 GCF_900239185.1 Tenacibaculum finnmarkense | reverse complement strand
ATACATCTTTTTTGTTTTGAGAACCACAAAAGAAACATTTTAATAGAATTTCAGAAACCTTTTTCTTTTTATTTTACAAATTTAAACAGGCTCTTAGAGCCTGTTTAAAAATTAAATAAACGTCAGTTTGAGTGAATTTTTTTCCTTCAAATTCCTTTTAGTCATTAAAATCACTCGAATTGACAAAAATTATCAAAAAAAAGAAAATAAACACGGTAAATCAGCATGATAAACTGAAATAAATTCCCCTTGACCGATTCAATTTTCTATTTTTAGGCTATAAAACTTTTTTTTAAAATGAAATTTAAACAAGTTTTTAAAATTTCAGAAAATAATTAAGCAACATATTTTGTTTTTTTCATGGTACTTAACACCAATAATGAAGCTAAAAAGAAAACCGCTAAACACAATACAGACCATTGCATAGAATCTGTAATAGCATATAATGTTCCGTAAACTGATGTTCCTAAAACAATCGCTATTTTTTCGGTAACGTCATAAAAACTAAAATAAGTAGCGTGGTCTTGTGTGTCTGGTAATAACTTTGAATATGTAGAGCGTGTTAGTGTTTGTATTGCACCTTGAACCAAGCCTAATAAACCTCCTAGTCCATAAAAATATATACCAACGTTTTCCTGTGTTTTATCTAACGAAAAGGCAAATAAACAGACAAGCATCCAAATAATGATAGTTATTTTTAAGGCAGTAATATTACCAAATTTACCTGAGATTCTTGAAAAAATATAAGCCCCAAAAATAGCGATTATCTGCACTAATAATATCGTTAAAATCATATTAAAAGTAGGTAAGTTTAATTCTGATGAACCAAAAATAGCCGCCATTAAAATAATGGTTTGCACCCCAATGCTTAAAAAGAAAAAAGAGATTAAAAAACGCTTTAATGTCGGGTAGTTTAACAGTTCTTTATATACAATTTTTAATTCTCTGTAGCCTTTCCAGATGTAATCGTTATCGGGTTGTTTATTGTAAATATCGTCGGGTAGTTTTTTAAAGGTAATTTGTGCAAAACCAATCCACCAAAGCCCCACCATTACAAACGAAATACGCGATGCCATACCTGTTGTAACACCAAATAAATCAGGCTTTTGAATCAGTATTAAATTGATAATCAATAATATTACAGAACCTACATAGCCATACATAAAACCCTTAGCGCTAGCCTTATCTTGTTGTTCAGGCAAAGCTACTTCGGGTAAATAAGCGTTGTAAAAAACCCAGCTAGCCCAAAAACCAATACTTGCTAAAATGGTGAATAAAATACCAATCCAAACAGTATCTACTCCTTTAAAAAAATACAAAGCGATTACCGATAAACCACCCATCCAACAGAAAAATTTCATGAATTTTTTCTTGCTTCCGGTATAATCGGCAATTCCTGATAAAATAGACGAAATAAATGCCACTACTAAAAAAGAAAATGACAAGGCATAGCTATATAAACTATCGGGATGTTCCCAATCCATTCCTAAAAAACGAACGGTTTTTCCTTTGGTTACCGCACTGTAATATAACGGAAAAACCGCTGTGCTTATTACTAATGAATATACCGAATTTGCCCAATCGTAAAATGCCCAGGCATTAATTAACTTCTTATCTCCTCTTTTATACATATCTTCTTAAAATAAAAAAAACCGCTCATAAAAATGAACGGTTGGCAATATAAATAATTTATGTTGCTATTTTCTTACTGGAACATTATATTTTGCTGCCAATTGTTTTGCTTCTGGTAAAAAAGCCCTAAGTGTTCGAATACGTGTTTGGTTTGAAGGGTGTGTACTCATAAATTCAGCAGGTGCTTTACCTTTTGATATTTGACTCATTCGTACCCAAACCTCAGCTGCTTCACTACCATTATAGCCTGCCATTAGCATAAAAACCAATCCTAATTTATCGGCTTCTGTTTCATGACTTCTACTAAATGGTAACATTACAAGAGTTTGACTTCCTAAACCATACGCCATATTAAAAAGTTGTGCATTTTTACTATTTGCTGTTCCTAAAGCTACTGCTGCACCACCTAATTGTTGTATTTTTCCTGTTGACATACGCTCTTGCCCATGTTTAGCAAAAGCATGTGCTACCTCATGTCCCATAACAGCGGCAACACCATCTTCGTTAGCACAAACTGGTAAAATACCCGTATAAAAAACTACTTTACCCCCTGGCATACACCAAGCATTTAATGTTTTATCTTCTACTAAATTAAATTCCCATCGATATGAATTTGCTTCGGATGTCATTCCGTTGGCTCTCATAAAACGATCTACTGCTGCTGAAATCTTTTTACCGACTCTTTTTATTTGATTTGATTTTGTAGCGTTTGTAGATAATTTATTTCCCTGTAAAAAACCTTTATATTGTGCAAAACTTGCAGGTAATACTTGCGCATCACTTACAAAATTAAGTCGTTTTCTTCCTGTAATTGGCACCGTACTACATTGTACTAAAAATACGGCAACAATTCCTAAAGCTATAATTTTTTTCATTTTTAATGTTTTTAGTTGTTTTGGTCATTATATATGACACATTATAAATAATAATGTCACAAAAGTAGGAAACAATTTGTTTGTTTATCTTTACAAATTATATTTTTATATTAAAATAATATCATGAATTTAATAAATACAAACCTACTACCTCCAAGCTTAACAATTCCTAAACCTATTATTTTTTTAGCGAAATTTACGCAATTTTTTTCAACACATTTAACGGCTAAATTTGCGGCACTTCTTTTTAGTACCCCTGTAAAATTTCCAATTCCAAAACGAGAAAAAGTAATGTTGGATAGCGCCCAAAAGAAAACAATTTTTGTAGAAAGTATTGGTAAAAATATTGAAGTTTTATCCTACGGATATTCTCAGAAAAAAGTATTATTGGTACACGGTTGGGCTGGTAGAAGTACCCAGTTATTTATGATGGCTGATAAATTACTAGAAAAAGGTTATATGGTTATCTCTTTTGATGGTCCGGCACATGGAAATTCCTCAGGAAAAACCACAGCAATGCCCGAATTTATAGCTACCATTACTCTTCTTGACAAGCAATTTGGTCCTTTTGAAGCCGCTATAGGGCATTCTTTTGGCGGTATGTGCTTGTATAATAGTGTTGCTGATGGTTTTAAAATTAATAAATTAGTTACTGTTGGCGCTCCTGATCGTATTTCGGAGGTATTGCTTAATTTTTCAAAAAACTTAAACGTAAAACCCCGTATTGCTATTAAAATGAAACAGTTTTTTGATAAAAAATGGCAAGTAGATATTGAACAGCATTCCGCTAGCGTAGTGGCTAAAAAAATTACCATTCCAACGTTGGTTGTGCATGATACTGCCGATGGTGATGTATCGGTTAATTGTGCTGTAAACATTCGTAAAAGTCTACAAAAAGGAACGCTTTTAATCACCCAAGGATTAGGGCATACCAAAATACTACGCAATAAAAAAGTAACTACTGAAATTGTTAAATTTATTACCAATTAATTGTAAAAAAGCAAAGCAAATCTGGACGCGATGCTGAAATAAATTCAGCAGGACGTTTAGCTGTTTTGAAAAATACTTTCTTTAAAATAATAGCAATACATAAACAATAATTATACAAAACCCTAGCCCCGATTGCAGCAATTGTTTGAGCTCCTTTTTGTTTTTTCCTTTAAAAAAAATAAAAAGAGCGAGTGCGGAAAGCGGGAAATTGCTTCAAATAATTAAACGATAAAAAACAGCAAAACAATTAATTTTTAAAATTTTCTAAAAAAAATGTTAAAATAACGAGTATAATATTTCAACAGTACACTTATTAATAATATAACCAAAAACTAAAATTACACTATTAACTGTAATTTTTAACCAAAACTATTATTAATTAAATACATTTTTATGAAAAAAATTACACTTTTATTTTTCGCTATGTTGTGTAGTAGTCTTATTTGGGCTCAATCAAAAATTTCAGGAACTATTGTAGATAGCGCCAACCAACCGTTGCCTGGTGCAAATATTATTGAAAAAGGAACTGCTAACGGCGCTAATTCTGATTTTAACGGGGCTTTTAACTTGACCGTTCAAAATAATGCGGTTTTAGTCGTTAGTTTTTCGGGGTTTGAAACCCAAGAAATTGCCTTAAAAGGTAAAAAGAATATTAAAATTATTTTAAAAGAAGGTTTAGAGTTAGACGAAGTTGTTATTACAGGTTCGCGAACGCCATCACGAAGTAATACCACAAGTGCTTTACCTATTGATGTGGTGTCTGCTAAAGATTTACAATCTACGGGGCAAACGTCTTTTGATAAAGCTTTACAATATAAAATTCCATCTTTTAATACGGTTCAAACACCTGTTAATGATGCAACTTCTTTATTAGATCCGTATGAAATTAGAAATATGGGACCTAGTAGAACTTTAATTTTAATTAACGGTAAACGTAAAAATTTAAGTTCTTTATTATATACCCAAACTTCGCCAGGACGTGGTGAAACAGGTTCTGATATTTCGGGAATCCCTACCGATGCCATTAAAACAGTGCAGGTTCTTAGAGATGGCGCTTCCGCTCAGTATGGTTCTGATGCTATTGCAGGGGTTATTAATATTATTTTAAAAGATGATGCCAAAAATGGTTCAGCAACATTAAGGTCAGGAGTTACAGGGCAAGGTGATGGTGAAATGTTGGGTGTAAGCATAAATAACGGAACTACAATTGGTGATGATAAAGGTTTTGTAAACTATACGGCTGATATTTCTAAAACAGCATTATCGAACAGACCTGGTACTGTTGATGCAGCGGGTGAATTTGCCGATTTTTACGACCCCGATGCTCAAAATCCAATTACACTTACCGATGTTCAAAACTATTTAAAAAGACATCCTGATGCTGACAATATTAATGGATCACCACAGTTAGCGGCTTCTAAATTTTCAATTAACGCAGGATATACACTTAGTGAAACTACCGATATTTATGCCAATGCAGCATACGTGTTTAAAAAAGTAAATTCGTTTGCAAACCACAGAACACCTTATTGGAGAACGTTAGATAAAAAAACAGGCTATCCTTATTTGGCTGATTTTTACCCTGGAAGTCATCCGACAAATGCGGGTGGATATGACGGTTATACCCCAACTTTTGAAGGAGATTTGAATGATTATAATGCTACAATTGGTTTTAAAACCAAGAAAAATGATTGGAATATTGATGTAAGTTTTACCACGGGAGGAAATTCACAAACTTATAGAGTTAGTGAATCTCATAACAGAAATATTGTCCACTCTGCTTCTACTTGGATTGACGCAAATAAAAATAGAATTGTTGATACTGGCGAAATAACCGAAGGTTCTGAATTATACAGAGCAAATAGTAAAAAATCTTTTGATCCGGGAGGAACTGCTTTTTCTCATAAAGTAGGAAACATTGATGTTTCAAGAATACTTTCTGAAAAAGTTAGTGTTGCTTTTGGTACGGAATTTAGGTCAGAAGAATTTGAAGTAATCGCTGGTGAGCTAGGTTCTTACGACGGTGGTGGTGCCGATTCATTTGCAGGAAACAGCCTTGAAAATGCCGGTAAATTTAGCCGTTATAATTTAGGAGGATACGCAAGTTTAGATTACGATGTTAATAAAGATTTTTTACTTAGCGGAACCGCAAGAGTTGAAAACTATTCTGATTTTGGAAGTACTTTTGTATGGAAGTTAAGTTCTCGTTATAAATTTGCTGACGATAAATATACCCTAAGAGGTTCTGTTTCTACAGGATTTAGAGCGCCTACTTTACATCAAATTTATACACAAAAAGCACAATATAGTTTTGTACCAGGACAAGGAATACAAGTTGGAGGTTTGGTAAATAATGTATCATCGCAAAAAGGATTATTAGGATTACCTGATTTAACCGCCGAAGAATCTACTAATTACACCGTAGGTATTGGAGCAAAACCTTTTAGAAATTTCTCTTTCACACTAGATTATTATAATATTAAAGTTGACGACAGAGTAATTTTAAGTACTGAAGTAAAACCACCGAACACCCCTGTTTTTAGCGGATTGTCAGACGTTAGTTTCTTTTTAAACGCTATTGACACTAAAACTTCTGGTTTAGATGTAGTTATTGGTTACAAAAATATTGAAATAGCTGATGGTAAATTAGGTTTAAATTTATCAGGTAACTATACTATTGAAAACAAGCGAGTTGGTGCGGTTAAAAACCCTGCTTTTGTTAGCGCATCAAATCAATCGGTAGTAAATGATACACAAGAAGCCTTGTTTTTTACCTCAAGACCGCAAACAAAATGGATTTTAGGAACTACTTACGATATTGGTAAATTTGGAATATCATTAAACAACACTTATTTTGGTAAAACAAAATTTGCACAACAAGGACTGCAAGATTTAGAAGGATTATTTACCAATCCTGCCGATATTCCTGCTGGAGCAGTAAAAGATGGAAGTTCAGATTTAAGAACCGAGTTTATTCCAAAAGTAGTAACCGATTTAGGAATTAATTTTAGCGCAACCGACAGAATTACCATTGCTTTAAACGTAAATAATATTTTAAATGTATTACCAGAATGGAAATTTACAGAAGCAACCCCAACAGGGCAAGCAATTTTAAACGGTGCAGCTGTTAGCAATTCGCCATCAAACTTAATTACCTTTAACCAACGTTATTCTCAAATGACTTATGATGGGTATCATTTTAGTCAATTAGGAACGATGTTTAATTTATCTGTAAATTATCAGTTTTAAACAATTAATATAAAAAATCAACGCAAACTATTAACTCTCATTAATCGTTTATTATTTTGATAGAAAGCCGAAATCGTACTGATTTCGGCTTTCTTATTTTTACTTTATTTTAATTATTAGAAGCTATTTCCCGCTTTCCGCACTCGCTTTTTTTATTTTTTTTGAAGAAAAAAAAACAAAAAAGAGCTCAAACAATTGCTTCAATCGGGGCTAGGAATTTGTGCTTTTTTTTTAATAATTGTACAAAAAAGATAGATTATATAATTAAAACTTAGACCTCACAGGTTTTAAAAACCAAATTCTCGTTATGCTGAATTTATTTCAGCATCGCATCAACAGGAGAACTACAGAAAATCAGGATGTGAACCTTAAATAAAATCAATAATTATTTGACATCTAAAAACCTATTTTTAGGCACAAAAAAAATCCTAAGTGAAAACTCAGGATTTTTTTTATTTTACGAATAAAATATCTTATTCGTTATGCATAAAACGCTGTTTCGCTAACAACTCTTCTTCTGTTTCTACGTTATCGTCATCAGGAACACAACAATCTACTGGGCAAACTGCCGCACATTGTGGCTCTTCATGAAAACCTTTACATTCAGTACATTTATCTGCTACGATAAAATATATTTCATCAGAAATAGGCTCTTGATCGGTATCTGCATTGGCTTTTTGTCCACTAGGTAATACTAAATTTCCTTTTAAATCAGTACCATCTGCATATTTCCAATCATCAGCTCCTTCATAAATTGCCGTATTCGGACACTCTGGTTCACAGGCTCCACAATTTATACACTCATCTGTTATAATAATAGCCATAATTAATCTATTTCAGTTTTGTAACTTTGCAGTTGCAAAAATAGTTCCAAATTAATTTAGAAACAATATAAATGGATACAATCCAAAACAGAATCGATGCTTTTATTAAATTAGGAGTCTTTTTAGAGCAGTTTTCTCACAATAATATTCAAAAGAAAGAAAATATTGCTCATAACGACTTATTTTTTGATGGTTTTAAACATCAATTAAAAATAGCCGAAGAAAATAATAAATGGTTTACCCGTCAAAATTTATTATTTGCCATAAAAAGTTGGGCGGAAGCTTTATCCGAAGAAAATATTCAGCAATGGATTGCTAACGAAAACTTAGGTAAAAACACGCCTAAACAAGTTGCCGTTATTATGGCGGGAAATATTCCGTTGGTTGGCTTTCACGATTTTTTATCAGTATTAATTTCAGGGCATTCGGTTTTGGTAAAACAATCGTCAAACGATAAACATTTAATGCCTTTTTTAGCAAAATATTTAGAATATGTTGCACCTCAACTAAAAGGGAAAATTACTTTTACCCAAGAAAAACTAACTGATTTTGATGCCGTTATTGCTACGGGAAGCAATAATACAGCCCGTTATTTTGAATATTATTTTAAAAATAAGCCAAGTATTATTCGAAAAAGTAGAAATTCTGTAGCCGTTTTAACAGGGAACGAAACTGCTGAAGATTTTGAAAATTTAAGCAATGATATTTTTCATTATTTTGGGTTGGGTTGTCGTTCGGTTTCAAAATTATTTGTCCCTAAAAACTATGATTTCGAATCATTTTTTAAAGGAATGTACAACAAACAAGATATTATTAACAACGCCAAATACGCCAATAATTACGATTATAACAAAACGGTGTATTTAATGAGCGAGTTTGATATTTTAGAAAATGGTTTTTTAATGATTAAAGAAGACCCAAGCTACACCTCGCCTATTGCTACTATTTTTTATGAATATTACGATAGTATTGCCGAGCTGAAAACAAAACTTGAAATCGAAAAAGAAAAAATGCAGTGTATTGTTGCCCGTAATTTTATGGAAAATGAAATTGCTTTTGGGCAAACTCAGCATCCTACATTATCCGATTATGCCGATGGCGTAAATACCTTAGCTTTTTTATCAAAAATTTAAAGTTTAACTTCCTATAAATTTTGCACCTTTGTTAGCTCATAAAAACAATATCAGCCATGAAAAAACATAACTTTAGCGCAGGTCCTTGTATTTTACCTGAAGAAGTTTTACAAAAAGCATCCGAAGCAATTATTAATTTTAATGATGATGATTTATCGTTAGTTGAAATTTCTCACAGAAGTACCTCTTTTGTAAATGTGATTGAAAATGCGCGTAGTTTAGCCTTAGAATTACTAGGTTTAGAAAACAAAGGCTATACGGCATTGTTTTTACAAGGTGGTGCAAGCAATCAGTTTTTAATGACCGCGTATAATTTATTAAACAAAAAAGCGGCGTACTTAAATACCGGAACTTGGAGTTCAAAAGCCATTAAAGAAGCAAAATTATTTGGCGAAATTGTTACCGTTGCTTCATCCGAAGATAAAAACTTTAATTACATTCCTAAAAATTATAGCATTCCTACCGATGCCGATTATTTTCATTGTACGAGCAATAATACTATTTACGGAACGCAAATGAAAAGTTTCCCAGAAACCGAAGTTCCTTTAATATGTGATATGAGTTCCGATATTTTTTCGCGTGAATTAGATTTTTCAAAATTTGATTTAATTTATGCAGGCGCACAAAAAAACATGGGTCCGGCGGGAACAACGCTTGTTATCGTAAAAAACGATATTTTAGGAAAAGTGGAACGTATTATTCCTTCAATGTTAAATTATCAAACGTTTATCGATAAAGATAGCATGTTTAATACACCGCCTGTTTTTGCGGTTTACACCTCAATGCTAACCCTAGAATGGTTAAAAAAATTAGGTGGAATTCCGTTTATTGAAAAAGTAAACGAACAAAAATCGGCACTTTTATATGCTGAAATCGATAGAAACCAATTATTTACAGGAAGTGCTACAATAGAAGATCGTAGCCATATGAATGCGACCTTTACTATTACATCGAGTATCGCATCCGAAGCTTTAAAAAATAAATTTGATACACTTTGGAAACAAGCAAATATTAATGGTTTAGATGGTCATAGAAGTATTGGCGGATACCGTGCAAGTATGTACAATGCCTTGCCTTTATACAGTGTTCAGGCTTTGGTCGATGTGATGCAAGAACTCGAAAGAACAAGTTAATTATAAAATTACCGATTAATTTATCAATTGAAATTACCAATTAAAAGAAATATACTTTAAATGAAAATATTAGTAAACGACGGAATCTTAGACGGTGGAACAGCTACCCTAGAAAATGCAGGATTTGAAGTAATAACAACCAAAGTTGCGCAAGAACAGTTAGACAATTTTATCAATGAAGAGCAAATTAATGTTGTTGTTATTAAAAATAGCACAGAAATTCATGCCGAACTGATCGATAATTGCCCTACCTTAAAACTGATTGCAAACGCAAGCACAACGAACGATAATATTGATGTTGTTTACGCCCAAGAATGTGGTGTGCAAATTATTAATGTTTCAGATGCAAGTGCCAATGCTGTTGCCGAATTGGTTTTTGCACACTTATTAACAATGGCTCGTTTTTTACACCAAGCTAATAGAGAAATGCCTCTAGAAGGTGATACGAGTTTTAATGCTTTAAAGAAACAATTTTCAGCAGGAACTGAAGTTCGTGGAAAAACTTTAGGGATTATAGGAATGAGTACCGAAGGACAACAGGTAGCAAAAATTGCCTTAGGTTTAGGGATGAAAGTTATTGCCTACGATGTTGAATTTGGTGATTCAATTACAATTCCTATTGAATTTTACAACGGACAGGCTATTGATATTGAAATCGATTTTACCTCAGCTGATGACTTATTAAAAGAAGCTGATTTTATTACGGTACATTTAGCATCCGAAGAAAATCATGTTATTGGTGTTAAAGAGTTTGAAAAAATGAAAAAAGGTGTTGGTTTTATCAACGTTTCCCAAAGTGGTTTGGTAGATGAAATTGCCCTTGTAAATGCCATTGAAAGTGGAAAAGTACAGTATGCTGGTTTAGATACTTTTGAAAATCAGCCTACGCCAGAGATTCAATTATTAATGAATCCTGAGCTGTCTTTAAGCCCTAATATTGCTTCTTTTACCGTAGAATCACAGCATAAAATAGGAACGGAATTGGCAAATAAAATTATTAATTCATTACACGTATAAATTTAAATTATTAATGGCAATTGTAAAACCGTTTAAAGCTGTTAGAGCTACTAGAGACAAGGTGGGGTTGGTTTCGTCAAAATCGTATGAAATTTATAGCCCAGAAATGTTAAATGCTAAATTAGCGTTTAATCCTTATACATTTTTACATGTTTTAAACCCTGGTTATAAATATCATAAACAAGATATTACAGGCGAACAACGCTTTAAATTGGTACACAATCGGTATTTAGAATTTAAAGATGATGGTATTTTTACCAAAGATAAGGTTGCGGGGTTTTATATTTATCAAAAAACAACCGCAACGGCATCTTTTTGCGGTATTATTGCAGCAACTTCTGTGGATGATTATCATAATAATGTCATTAAAAAACACGAAGGAACGCTTCAGGAAAGAGAGTTATTGTTTGAAAATTATTTAAAAAACACGGGGTTTAATACCGAACCGGTATTGCTTACTTATCCTGATAATAGTGTTATTACCGCTATTATTAAAAAATATAAAGCAACTAGAGCCGAATATGAATTTTCAACCACCGATAAAGAGCATCATTTATTATGGCTGGTTGATAATAAAGAGGATATTACACAAATAACCACTGCTTTTCAAGCAATCGATACCTTGTATATTGCCGATGGGCATCATCGGTCTACCTCTGCTTGTTTATTGGCTAAAAACTTAGCCAAAGAAAACCCGAATCATACAGGAAATGAAAAATATAACTTTTTTATGAGTTATTTGTTGCCTGAAAGTCAATTGAGTATTTATGAATTTAATCGATTTATTACTGATTTAAACGGCTTAACTCCTGAAGAATTTTTAATTGAATTAGATACTTTTTTTAGAATAGAAAACAGGGGGCAAGAATTATACAAACCCAAAGAAAAGCATCAATTTAGCATGTATTTAAATGGCGAATTTTATGCCTTAAATTTACGCTTATCAAGATATAAATTTACAGATGTTTTAAGTAAATTAGATGCGCAAGTTTTATATACCGCTGTTTTAAAACCTATTTTAGGCATCGATGATATTCGAAATGCGTCTAAAATTTTATATTCTCAAGATAAATCGGATGGTTTAGAATTAAAAACAAAAGTTGATAGCGGTAAATTTAAAGTTTCCTTCGGAATGTTACCAACCGCTATTAATGAGCTTAAAGAAATTGTAGATGCCGATATGTTAATGCCACCAAAAACAACGTATATAGAGCCTAAGTTAAGAAGTGCTTTAACTATTTATGAATTTTAGCGCATCAAAAAACATCAAAATAATAGCAAGAAATATCTTGAAAAAACAATAAAATGACAGGAATTAAAGAAAATCTTATCGAAATAAAAAAAACAATTCCAGCAAATGTAACTTTAGTTGCTGTTTCGAAAACCAAGCCTATTACCGATATTCAAGAAGCTTACGATGCTGGGCAACGAATATTTGGTGAGAATAAAATTCAAGAAATGGCGGCAAAATTTGATGCGTTGCCAAAAGACATCGAATGGCATATGATTGGGCATTTACAAAGTAACAAAGTTAAATATATGGCGCATTTTGTAAATTTAATTCATGGTGTTGACAGCTTTAAAACCCTGAAAGAAATTAACAAACAAGCAAAAAAACACGACCGTGTAATTAATTGTTTATTACAAGCTCGTATTGCCAAGGAAGAAACAAAATTTGGCTTGTCATTTTTAGATATTGATGCAATTATTTCATCCGAAGAACTTTTAGCCCTTCAAAATATAAAGATTGTAGGCTTTATGGGAATGGCTACTTTTACCCAAAACCAAGAACAATTAACGGATGAATTTACAGCTTTAGCACACTTTTTCAACCAAAGTAAAAAACAACATACTGATTTAAAAACATTATCAATGGGAATGAGTGGTGATTATCAGCTAGCTATAAAAAATGGCAGTACTATGGTGCGAATTGGTAGCGCTATTTTTGGCGTTCGAAATTATATTGTTTAGTTTTACATTTATCAGTTTAAAAAAAAAGATTTGTACGCAATTTTAGATATTGAAACCACAGGAGGAAAATTTAACGAAGAAGGTATTACAGAAATTGCCATTCATAAATTTGACGGTCATCAAGTTGTTGACCAGTTTATTAGTTTGGTTAATCCTGAACGAGAAATACAAGAGTTTGTTGTTAAATTAACAGGGATTAACAGCAATATGCTTCGCAATGCTCCTAAATTTTATGAGGTAGCAAAACGCATTCTTGAAATTACAGAAGACTGTATTATTATAGCACACAACGCAAGTTTTGATTATCGAATTTTACGTACAGAATTTGACCGCTTAGGCTATAATTACCAAAGAAATACCCTTTGTACGGTTGCCCTTAGTAAAAAGCTAATTCCGGAAGCGCCTTCACATAGTTTAGGTAAATTATGTCGATTTATCGGTATTCCAATGAGCGACAGACATAGAGCCAATGGTGATGCCTTGGCAACCATACAATTGTTCAAATTGTTACTAGAAAAAGATACGGATAAAAGTATTATTCAGAAATCTATAAAATATGCCGATAACAGGCACGTAAAACAACGTTATTTAAAAATTTTAGATAAATTACCCGAAAAAGAAGGGCTTTTTTATGTGCATAGTGAACAAGGTGTTATTATTTTTATCGGTAGGGGTAAAAATATAAAACATGAAGTAAATAAACTTCTTTTAAAAGACAGTCCTAAAGGGCTAAAAATAATAAAAAGAATACACGAAATTACCTATCAAGAAACAGGGAATTTACTTTTTACCCGCTTAAAATATCATTTAGAACTGCTTAAATTAAAACCTAAGTATAATGTTATCCGTAAGCCAAAAATTTCTACTAAAAACTTTAATCACGATAATTTATTAGTGATTGATAAAGGAAGAACTCCTGAAGAAAATGCCGTTATTTTAATTGAAAATAATATGGTTGTAGGCTATGCATATACCAGTTTGGCTTTTCAAGAAAATCAATTAGCTATTTTAAAACCCATGCTAACACCTATTGAAAATACGGAATTAGCGAAAACGATTATTAAAAATTATTTACTTAAAAATAAGGTATCAAAAATAGTACGATTAGCCGTTGAAAATCAATAAAAATCATTAAAATTGTTAAAACTGTTAAAAAAAAACACTTGAAAAAAAACATTAAAAACTGGAAAGAAACTCTTCATGAAGTAATTTATGAAGCCGATACCTCAGGTGGTAAATTATTTGATATCGTTTTATTAATTGCCATACTTGCGAGTATTTTACTGGTAATGTTAGAAAGTGTGGAAAGTATTAATGCAAAACACGGAACGCTTTTAAATATTTCTGAATGGATTATTACAGGGTTATTTTCAATCGAATATATTGCTCGAATTGTATCGATAAAAAAACCATCGAAATATATTTTTAGTTTCTATGGAATTATTGATTTACTGTCAACTTTACCAAAATATTTGGCAATTTTCTTTACAGGAACACACAGTTTAGTAGCATTAAGAGCCTTGCGATTGCTACGGGTTTTTAGAATTTTAAAACTCGCTCGCTTTGTTGGAGAGTCTAATAATTTTATGAAAGCCTTAAAAGCAAGCAGAACAAAAATTACCGTTTTCTTGTTTTTTGTATTGATTTTATGCGTTATTTTAGGAACTATTATGTACTTAATTGAAGGCGGAGAAAACGGTTTTACAAGCATTCCTCGAAGCGTTTATTGGGCGGTTGTAACCCTAACCACAGTTGGTTATGGCGACATTGCTCCACACACACCTTTTGGGCAGTTTGTAGCGAGTATTATTATGATTTTAGGGTACGGAATTATTGCCGTTCCCACAGGAATTGTAAGTTCTGAAATGGTCAAAGTAAACGAGCTTGATTTAAACACACAATCATGCCCAAACTGTTCGTATGAAGGGCATGATGATGATGCACTTTTTTGCAATCACTGCGGAAATAAACTACACGATTAAATTTACACAATTAAAATGAAAAACACCCTAATTACCATTGTTGGTGCTACGGCAATCGGAAAAACAGCATTAAGTATAAAACTTGCACAGCATTTTAATTGCAGTATTGTTTCTTGTGATTCTCGTCAGTTTTTTAAAGAAATGAGCATCGGAACTGCGGTTCCTTCTTCGGAAGAATTGGAAGCTGCGCCACATCATTTTATTCAGAATAGAAGTATTTTTGATAACTATTCTGTCGGACAATTTGAAAAAGATGCACTCGCTAAATTAGACGAATTGTTTACTGAAAATCCTGTGCAAATTATGGTTGGCGGTAGCGGATTATATATTGATGCCGTTTTAAAAGGCTTGGATTATTTTCCTGAAGTTGATGCTAGTATCAGAGAAAAACTAACCAAAGAGCTTGAAGAAAATGGCATCGAAAAACTTCAAGAACAACTCAAAGAACTCGATATTGAAACCTATAATACTATTACGATTGATAATCCGCATCGGGTAATGCGTGCTTTAGAGGTTTGTATTGGTTCGGGCAAAACATACAGTTCTTTTAAAAACAAACCCAAAGCGCCTCGTAATTTTGAAGTTATCAAAATCGGTTTAACTGCCGACAGACAAATTATGTACGACCGAATTAATAAACGTGTTGATATTATGTTAGAAAACGGTTTGCTTGAAGAGGCTAAAAAAATGCAACCTCATAAAGATTTAACCGCATTAAAAACTGTTGGATATCGCGAATTATTTGAATATTTTGAAGGGAATTTTACCAAAGAATTTGCCATTGAAGAAATTAAGAAAAATACCCGCCGTTTTGCAAAACGACAAGGAACTTGGTTTCGTAGAGATACCCAAATTAATTGGTTCGATTTTCAAGATGATATTCAACAAATTATTACTTGTTTAGAAGATAAAATATAAAAATCGAATCCGTCAACCTGAATTTAGTTCAGGTTCTCATCATAATTTGCCCTAGTTATCTCTTTTAATGCGATGCTAAAATAAACTCAGTCACAAGGCATATCAAAACTTTTTTAACGGATGCATCAACAATTAAAAGACTTACAATTACAATATGAAGGCTTTTTAAAAACACCTTTTCTTTGGAACGGAAAAGGTGTTTTTTGTTTACAGCAATTTGAAATAAATGCTACAAAAATAGCTTCTTTTTTAGTAGAAATCACAAAAATTCCACGCTTAGGGAAATTAGTGGAACGTTTTGTTTCTTTTGAATTTCAACAGGATAAACGCCTTCAGATTATTGCCGAAAACATTCAAATTCAACAAGAAAAAATTACCCTTGGCGAATTAGATTGCTTGCTTTTAAAAGATGAAAAACCAATTCATCTAGAAATTGTCTATAAGTTTTATTTGTATGATAATTCTGAAAAAAATCTTGAAGAAAAAAATGAATTAGAACGCTGGATTGGTCCTAATAAAAAAGATTCTTTGGTTCAGAAATTAACCAAACTTAAAGAAAAACAACTGCCACTACTCTATTCTAAACAATGTGAAAACTACTTAAAAACACTAAATTTAGAGGCTAAAAACCTGGAACAACAACTTTATTTTAAAGCGCAGTTATTTGTTCCTTTGAATGATTTTAAGCAAGAACATCACAAAGAAAATATTAAATATCCGCTAATTAATACCGATTGTATTATCGGTTTTTATGTTACTTTGCTGGAATTAAATCAGTTTAAAGACTGTAAATTTTATATTCCAACAAAACACAATTGGTTAACACAACCTCACACAAATATTGATTGGTTAACTTTTAATAATTTTACCACAAACCTTCAGCTACTTTTAAGCCAAGAAAGAGCGCCACTTTGTTGGTTAAAAAAATCAAATGGTGAATTGTTGAAGTTTTTTGTTATTTGGTGGTAACTTGTTTTTTTAATAGCAAAAATAATGTTTTGTGCAAAAAACCCTAGCCCCGATTGAAGCTTTGTTTGAGCTCTTTTTTTGATTTTTCTTCAAAAAAAAGCGAGTGCGGAAAGCGGGAAATTGCTTCAAATAATAAACAAATCAATTACAAAAATGCTTAAAAACTTCCTTTTTTAGGCAATACTTTTACTACTTTTTTTCTTGAATTTATAAAGTAAACGCCCAATAATAAAACCGCAGACGCTACGATTGATTGGGTTGTTAATTGTTCGTTTAATAGATTCCAACCTAAAAATAAGGCGATTATCGGGTTTACATACGCCGATGTTGCTACTTTTTCGGGAGAAACTGATTTTAACAAATAATTGAATGCCGTAAAAGCCACAATTCCACCAAAAATGATTAGAAAAAACATGGCTCCTTGGGTTTTTGACGACCAATTTAATGGCGAAATCCAAGTTTCTTTAAAAACCAAACTTGCTATTGCCAACATAAAACCCGCTAATAACATCTGATAGCCCGTGCTTACTAAATGTTTTTTTGGCAAATCGGCTTTTGACACAAATACGCTTCCGTAACTCCAACTTAGTACGCAAGTTAAAATCATAAAAATCCCTAAAACACTGCCTTCCGAAGTAGTTATTTCTTGCTGACTGACCAATAAATACATTCCTATTAAACCTAGTAAAACACCTATTATCGATTTTTTTTGTAATCTTTTCCCGTCGATTAAACGCAATAAAAATAGCACAAATAACGGCTGTGTCGAGGCTAATAAAGCTGCAAAACCGCTATCGACATATTTTAATGCCCATACAAAAACACCATTTCCATACACCAAAAATAAAAACCCTGCAATTCCTGAATTTACAAGCTGATTTCTACTAATTTTTAAGGGTAATTTCATGATTTTAGCCAACATCATAATTAAAACGCCCGCAATTGAAAAACGTATCGACGCTAAAAATAATGGTGGTATTTCGGTAACGGCAATTTTGTTAAATAAATAGGTAGAACCCCAAATTATATATATTGAAAAAAAGGCGGCTATAATTAAGAATTTTGAATTTTTCATGCTGGGGTTTTAAAACGTAAATGTACTACAATATTTTTTGATTTTTTAGGAGCTATTTCCCGCTTTGCGCACTCGCTCTTTTTATTTTTTTAAAAGAAAAAAACAAAAAGGAGCTCAAACAATTGCTTCAATCGGGGCTAGGAATTTGTGCTAATTTTAAAAATACAAAAAGCTTTAAAACAAAAAAACCACCAATAATGGTGATTTTTTTATCTATAAAATGATCAAAATAACTATTTTTAAACAAGTGTTTCTAAATAATGACTTTCAATAGCATAGGCATCTTTTAAACCTGCTATTTTAGCATCAATTTTAGAAATATCGTTCTTTTTGATTGATTTACTAGCCACTAACATTACATTTTTACGGGTATGTTCGTTGCTTATAAATTCAAAAACTTTGGTGTTATAATTACTTTTTTCTAAAATTAACGCACGAATGGTATCTGTAACCATTTCAAACTGACGTTCTTTAAAAATTCCGTATTTTAATAACGGGCTTTCTTGCTCTTTTCCTTTTACTTGCTGACGGATTTGTTTATGACAACAAGGCGCACAAATAATCAGTTCTGCTTTTGCCGATAATCCTTTATAAATAGCATCGTCAGTAGCGGTATCGCAGGCGTGTAAAGCGATTAAAATATCAATTTTATTGTTGTCGTATTCTTGAATTGGCTGCGCTACAAACGACAATTTTGTAAAGGCTGATTTTTCGGCAACATCATTACAATAATCGACTAATTCTTTACGCAATTCAATACCTGTAACGGTTGCGCTGTACTTTTTTTGATTTACCAAATAATCGTACAAAGCAAAGGTTAAATAGCCTTTACCCGATCCCATATCAACAATATTAATGTGTTTTGGTAATCGTGTAGATTTTAATAAGCCTTCAATAATTTCTAAATATTTATTGATTTGACGGTATTTATCAGCCATTTTATGAATAACCTTTCCGTCTTTGTCGGTAATTCCTAAATGATGCAAATAACTCCCTGCCTCGGCTAAGCGCTCTTTTGGTTTGTCGTGAGTTTCTGGTAATTTATTTTTGAAACTCGCCATATTTTCTCGGTAAGAAACTAATTTTCTTTTAGAGATAAATATCAATAAATCTTTGGTTAAGGTAAACAAAGTTGCCGCTCTAAAGTTATCCATCAATAGAATTTCTATTTCGGTAATAGCTTCAGTAATTGTATAATTTTGAACCTTATCATTGGTATTATAATGATAGGTAAATTGGAACATTTCTGCGCCTTTTATCTTTACTAAACGGACATATACATTTGGCAATCCATCACTTTTTTTGATAGGTTTACTTAACGTTAGTTTTACAAAAGTAGCTTCTAAAACACTTTCGTTTAAGGTATCTTTTAATTGTTGAAATTCATTCATTTTGCAAAAATACTTAATATGCTTTGGTTTGCTAGTAATAAATGATGAATTTAATTTAGCAACATATCGCTTTTAAGTATCTTTGTTTTTTTATAGCGTTTTTAAAAAATTTAAACCCAATAAATATATGAAAATAGTATCTTTTTTTGCAGGTGCAGGTGGACTTGATTTAGGATTTCAAAAAGCAGGTTTTGATGTCATTTGGGCAAATGAATATGATAAAGAAATTTGGGAAACTTATGAAAAAAATCATCCAAATACAATTCTTGACAAAAGAAGTCTTGTAAATATTCCTGCCGAAGAAGTTCCTGAGTGCGATGGAATAATTGGTGGTCCACCTTGTCAGAGCTGGAGTGAAGCAGGTTCGGCTAGAGGAATTAAAGATAAAAGAGGTCAATTATTTTACGATTTCATCAGAATACTAGAAGCAAAACAACCCAAATTCTTTTTAGCTGAAAATGTTAGTGGAATGCTAATTTCAAAACATACAGAAGCTTTAGATGGAATAAAAGAACTGTTCAAAAATGCAGGAATTGGATATGAACTTTCTTTTCAAATGCTTAACGCATCCGATTATAATGTTCCGCAAGATAGAAAAAGAGTGTTTTTTATCGGAATTAGAAAAGATTTGAATTTTAAATATCAATTCCCAACGGAAACGTTTCCAAAAATTACTCTTGAAACTGCAATTTCAGATTTAAAAGAAGGTGTTTTACCAGCTTTAGAATTTAATAATACAAATGGCGAAAATTGTGTGATTCCAAATCATGAATATATGACTGGAGGTTTTTCATCAATGTTTATGTCAAGAAATAGAGTCAGAAGTTGGGACGAACAATCTTATACAATACAAGCGGGTGGAAGGCATGCTCCTATTCATCCACAAGCTCCTAAAATGAAATTTATCGAGCAAAATATTCGTGTTTTTGCCCCTGGAAAAGAGCATTTATATAGACGCTTAAGTGTTCGAGAATGTGCTAGAATCCAAACATTTCCAAATGATTTTATTTTTCATTATAAAAAAATTGCGGCAGGTTATAAAATGATTGGAAATGCTGTTCCTGTTAATTTAGCGAAATTTTTAGCTAGTAGTATTATGCAACAAATAAAAATGCTAAACAAATAAAAAAATCAGTTACAAAATGACAAATATTTTAGAAGCAATTTATAATATTGTAAATCAAAAAAACTTTGAAATACGTGATTTATATTCAGGGAGAAATCGAGCAAATGGAATGGGAGATGCTCTTGAAAATTACATCAAAGATGCCTTCGCTGGAACATTAGGAATTACAGATGAATTTCAAAAAATGAAAATTTATAATCAAAAATTTTCATGGCTAGGTTCACAAAATAATCCTCCTGATATTATGATAAAGGGCGGAGACGCAATAGAAGTTAAAAAAACGCAGAGTGCAAATTCAAGTTTAGCTTTAAATAGCAGTTATCCAAAAACTAATTTAAAACACACAAGTCCTATGATTACAAAAGAATGTAAGGAATGTGAAAATTGGACAGTAAAAGATTTAATTTACTGTGTTGGACATACAAATGATACTAATCTGAAATCATTATGGATGGTTTATGGTAATTCTTATGCAGCAAAACATGAAACTTATCAAAGAATAAAAACAACAATTTCTGATGGGATAAAAACTATTTCAGATGTTATTTTTTCTGAAACAAAAGAATTAGGAAGAGTTAATCAAGTTGACCCATTAGGCATAACAAACTTGAGAATTAGAGGAATGTGGCAAATTGAAAACCCAAGAAAAGTTTTCAGTTATTTACATAAACCTACTGGCAAAAATTTTGAATTAGTTGCTATAATTCCTACGGATAAATATAATAACTTCCCTAAAGAAAGTAAAACTAAACTTAAAGGAATTAATGAAAATGGCTTTAGCATTGAAAATACTCAGATAAAAGACCCTAACAATCCTGCCAAATTAATAGATTGCAAATTGATAAAGTTGTGTCTTTAAATGAACGGCGAAACCAAAAAAAGATAGTAAGTTATCAAACTTGCTATCTTTTTTAATTTATTTAAATAATTTATAAATCATTTAATTCCTTTCTCTTAAAACTGCTTCAATTTCACTTAACGTAAAACCTTTTGCTTTTAAAAGAATTACAATATGATAAAATAAATCGGCAGCTTCATTTTTAAATAAATCGGCATCATTATCTTTTGCTTCAATAACCAATTCAACAGCCTCTTCACCAACTTTTTGAGCAACTTTATTAATTCCTCTTTTATACAATTTATTTGTATATGAAGTTGGATGATCAGTATCAATTCTATCAGAAACAATACGCTCTAATTCATATAAAAAACCTTTTGGAGTTTCATCAGCAAAACATGATGTAGTTCCTTTATGGCAAGTTGCTCCTGCTGGTATTGCTTTTATTAAAATAGTATCATTATCGCAATCGATTTGAATATCTTTTACAACTAAAAAATTACCAGACTCCTCGCCTTTTGTCCACAACCTGTTTTTACTTCTGCTAAAAAAAGTAACTTTATTTGTGTCTTTTGTTTTCAAGAAGGCTTCCTCATTCATATACCCTAACATTAAAACTTGTAATGTGGTATCATTTTGAATTATTACAGGCACTAATCCGTCTGATTTTGTAAAATCTATATTCAATTTTATGTTTGATGCTATATTCATCTTACTGCTATATTTTGTTCTTTTAAATATTTTTTTAATTTTGGAATCGGTATTTCTGCGAAGTGAAAAATACTTGCTGCCAAGCCTGCACTCGCTTCTGTTTTGGTGAAAACATCTTTAAAATGCACTTCTTTCCCCGCGCCTCCTGAGGCAATTACAGGAATATTTACGGCTTTACTAACCGAATTTGTGATATCTAAAGCAAAACCTGCTTTTGTTCCGTCATTATTCATTGAGGTTAATAAAATTTCACCTGCGCCTAATTTTTCTGCTTCTTTAGCCCAAGCAACTGTTTCTAATTCAGTTTGGTGAGTTCCACCTTTTGTAAATACTTTCCATGTATCATTTACATGTTTTGTATCAATAGCAACCACCACAAACTGACTTCCAAATCTGTTTTTTAAATCGGTAATTAACTGCGGATTTTTAACTGCCGATGAATTGATGCTCACTTTATCAGCACCAGCTTTTATCAATGCCAACGCATCATCAACAGAACTAATTCCACCACCAACAGTAAAAGGAATGTTTATTTCTTGTGCTATTTTTTCAACTAAATCTACTAATGTTTTTCTATTTTCTAGAGTAGCTGTAATATCTAAAAAAACCAATTCATCAGCGCCATCTTTTACATATTGTTTTGCTAATTCTATCGGATCACCAGCGTCTTTAATATCAACAAAATTAATTCCTTTTACAGTTCTTCCATTTTTGATATCTAAACAAGGTATTATTCTTTTTTTTAACATAGCTTTTGTAATTCTTTTAAGCTGATATATCCTTCGTAAATAGCTTTTCCTAAAATAGCCGATTCACAGCCGATTTCTTTCAATTCTATTAAATCGTCAATACTAGCAACGCCTCCACTAGCAATTAAATTTATACCGCTTTTACTTAAAATTTCTTTATATAAATCTACGGATGCTCCTTGTAACATTCCATCTTTTGCGACATCAGTACAAATAGTATTTTTTACACCTATTTTTTCATATTGATTGATAAAATCAATAACATCAACTTCTGATATTTCTAACCATCCGTGGGTTGCAATTTTTCTTTGGATGCAATCGGCACCTAAAATAATTTTATCAGCCCCATATTTGGCTAACCATCCTGTAAATATTTCTGGATTTTTAACCGCAATACTACCGCCTGTAATTTGACTAGCTCCGTTTTCAAAAGCAATTCGTAAATCTTCATTTGATTTTAATCCACCACCAAAATCAATTTTTAAATTAGTTTTAGCTGCAATTTGTTCTAGTATTTTATAATTTACAATATGCTGCGATTTAGCACCATCTAAATCTACTAAATGTAAATATTCGATGCCGTTGTCTTCAAATTCTTTAGCTACTTCAAGCGGATTTTCGTTATATATTTTTTTGGTTGCGTAATCACCTTTTGTTAAGCGTACACATTTTCCTTCAATAATATCTATGGCGGGTATAATTCTCATTTTTCTTGTTTTTATTTTTGAAGCCTTATAATTCTAAAAAGTTTTTCAATAAATTTTCACCAATACTTGCTGATTTTTCAGGGTGAAATTGCATTGCATAAAAATTATCCTTTTGCATAATTGAACTAAATGGTTGTATATAATTACAGGTTGCAATGGTGTTTTCACAAACCTCAGCATAAAAACCGTGCACATAATACACATCATCATTTAGTTTTAAATTTGCGAGTATTTTTGCTGAATTTATATCAGAATCTTTAATTTCTGAACCTTTTATTTTATCAAAATTATTCCACCCTATGTGCGGAACTTTTTCTAAAGGCGGAAACTTTTTTGTAACCGTATTAAAAATCCCTAAACATTTTGTATTTCCTTCTTCTGAAGACATTCCCATAAGTTGTAATCCTAAACAGATACCTAATACGGGTTGGGTTAGCGATACTAAAAGTTCATCTAATTTACGTTCTCTTAAATATGCCATTGCCGAACTAGCTTCGCCAACACCAGGAAAAATTACTTTATCTGCTTGTTGTATTTCAGCAGGATTATCTGTTATAATACTATCGTACCCTAAACGAGTAATAGCATTTTGAACAGAGCGTATATTACCTGCATTGTATTTTATAATTGCAATCATATTAATTATAGCGTTCCTTTGGTTGATGGTAAAATCATTTTACTACGATCTCTTTTTACAGAAACTTTTATTGCTTTTGCAAATGCTTTAAAGATAGCTTCAATTTTATGATGTTCATTTTTGCCTTCTGCTTTAATATTTAAATTACATCTAGCTCCATCGGTAAACGATTTAAAAAAGTGAAAAAACATTTCTGTTGGCATTTTACCTACCATTTCTCTTTTAAAATCTGCTTCCCAAACTAACCAATTTCTACCTCCAAAATCGATAGCTACTTGCGCTAAACAATCATCCATTGGCAAACAAAATCCGTAACGTTCTATTCCTAATTTATTACCTAAAGCTTTATTAAAAACTTCACCTAAAGCAATAGCGGTGTCTTCAATTGTGTGATGTTCATCAACTTCTAAATCTCCTTTAACTTGAATATCTAAATCCATTTGCCCATGACGTGCAATTTGATCTAACATATGATCGAAAAAAGAAATTCCTGTACTAATGTTACTTTTACCAGTTCCATCAAGATTTAATTTAATATCAATCTTAGTTTCATTGGTATTTCTAACAATTTCAGATGTTCTTTCTTCTAACTTTAAAAACTCATAAATAGCATTCCAATCGCTACTTTCTAAGGCGATAAAATCATCTAATGCACTTCTTTTAACGGTAATTTCATCAGTACCTAAAAAAGTTTCATCATTTATATAAATCCCTTTTGCTCCTAAGTTTTTTGCTAATTCAACATCTGTTAAACGATCTCCAATAACAAATGAGTTTGCTAAATCATATTCTTCCGAAAAAAACTTTGTTAACAAACCTGTATTTGGTTTTCTTGTAGGCTGATTATCTTTAGCAAAAGTTCTGTCAATAATTTCTTGTGAAAAAATAATTCCTTCCTCTTTCAAAGTTTTCATTACAAAATTATGTACAGGCCAGAAAGTATCTTCTGGATACACTTCCGTTCCTAATCCGTCTTGATTTGTAACTAAAACCAATTCGAAATCTAATTCTTTAGCTATTTTACTTAATCCTTGAAATACCTTCGGATAAAAGGCTAATTTCTCAAAAGAATCTGTTTGCTGGTCTGCTGGTTCTTTAATTAAAGTTCCATCTCTATCTATAAATAATACTTTTTTCATCTTATTTTTTTATCTTCTGATAAGAAACCTCACTGATTTTAAAAATCTATGAAGTTTACTGTTTTTATAATTTTAATGACGCTAATACAGTGATTAATCGTTTATTTTCTTCGGATTTTCCTACCGTAATTCGCAAACAATTATCAATTAAAGTTGTTCTATTTCTGATAATTATTTTTTCAGAAACTAATTTATTATAAATTAAATTTGCATTTTTCACTTCTATTAAAATAAAATTAGCTTCAGTAGGATATATATTTTTTACAAAATCAATCTTTTTCAATTCATTTATCAGCGTTTCTTTTTCATTGATAATGATATTTTTATTGATTTCAAATTGAGCTAAATTATATAAAGATGCTATTACAGCTTCTTGATTTAAAGTACTAACATTATACGGTGGTTTTACTTTATTATACAAATCGATAACCTCCGAATTTGCATAAGCCACTCCTACTCTTACTCCTGCCAATCCCCAAGCTTTACTGAAAGTTTGGCTGACAATTAAATTTGGATATTTCTCTAATTTAGTACTATAAGAAGCTCTTGAACTAAAATCAATATAAGCTTCATCAATTAGTACAATTCCATTAAAATTTTCTAATATATATTCAATCGTTTCATCATCAAAACAATTTCCCGTAGGATTATTTGGCGAACAAATAAATATAATTTTCACATCCTCCATATCTAAATATGGTTGTAACTGATTTAAATTTATTTTAAAATCATGTAATAATGGTTGTTTAATTAACTCAACATCATTAATATTTGCCGAAACATCGTACATTCCATACGTAGGCGAAAAAGTTAAGGCTTTATCTTTTGATGGTTCACAGAAAATTCTGAATGCTAAATCAATTACTTCATCACTTCCGTTTCCTATAAAAATTTGATTTTCAGTAACTTTTTTAAGTACTGATAATCGCTCTTTAATTTTTATTTGCCTAGGATCAGGATATCTGTTTAAAATTCCAAAAGGATTTTCATTTGCATCTAAATATACCTCAGCAGTTCCTTTAAATTCATCTCTTGCTGAACAGTATGCTTTTAATTTTTGAATATTTGGGCGAACTATTTTATCTAAATTAAACATCTTATTTTCTTATTTTAATTTCTCTCAATATCTTTTAATCGTAAAGTAACAGCATTTTTGTGTGCTTGTAAACCTTCGGCTGCTGCCATTAATTCTATTGCTTTTCCAATAGTTGCTATTCCTTGTTTTGTTACTTGTTGAAAAGTAATTTTTTTGATAAAACTATCTAAAGAAACACCACTATAATTTTTTGCATACCCGTTTGTTGGCAACGTATGATTTGTACCACTTGCGTAATCACCTGCACTTTCACAGCTATAATTTCCTAAAAAAACCGAACCTGCATTGCTAATTTTATCAATATATATTGATGCATTTTCAGAAGCAATAATTAAATGTTCTGGTGCATATTCGTTGCTAAAATCAATCATTTCATCCGAAGAATTTAAAACAACTACAAAACTGTTTTCTAATGCTTTTTCGGCAGTTTCTCTTCTAGGTAATTCTTTTACTTGCTTGTTTACTTCCGCTAGTATATTTTGAGCAATTTCTGATGAAGTTGTTACTAAAACCGCTTGACTATCGGCTCCGTGTTCTGCTTGCGATAGTAAATCAGCAGCTACAAATGCCGAATTTGATGTTTCATCAGCAATAACCAAAACTTCGCTTGGTCCTGCGGGCATATCAATGGCAATTCCTTCTTGCTGAACTAATTCTTTCGCCTTGGTTACATACTGATTTCCCGGCCCTAAAATTTTATACACACTAGGAATTGTTTCTGTACCATAAGCCATTGCTGCGATTGCTTGAGATCCGCCAACTTTAAAAATTTTGGTAACACCAACTAATGCCGCCGTATATAAAATTGCAGGGTGAACTTTTCCTTCTTTATTTGGAGGCGTACACAATACGATTTCTTTACAACCTGCTATTTTTGCAGGAGTTGCTAGCATTAAAATTGTTGAAAATAAAGGTGCAGATCCTCCAGGAATATACAAACCAACTTTTTCGATAGCAACACTTTTACGCCAACAAGTAACACCTGCAGTAGTAACTACTTTTTTGGCTGTTTCTTTTTGAGAATTATGAAAAATTTCAATGTTACTTTTTGCTAATTGAATTGCTTCTTTTAACGCTGTGCTAACTAATTTATCAGCTTCTTCAATTTCTTGTTGATTTATTTCAAAAGATGTCAAAGAAACGTTATCAAATAATTTTGCATATTTTGTTAAGGCTTTATTTTGATTGATTTTGACATCATTTAAAACAGTTTGAACCGTTTCTTGTAAATTATTTTGATTTAAAATGGCTCTTTTACACAACGATGCCCAATCTTTTTTTGCTGGATATTTTATAATTTTCATGTTATTTCTTCTTGAATTTTTATTAAATACCCCTTTTTAAACAACCATTTTTTCAATCGGGCATACTAAAATACCTTCTGCTCCATTCTTTTTAAGTTCGTCTATAACCTCCCAAAATTCATTTTTATCTAAAACTGAATGTACCGAACTCCAGCCTTTTTCTGATAATGGCAATACCGTTGGGCTTCTCATTCCTGGTAAAATATTGATGATTTTTTCTAGTTTATCGTTAGGAGCGTTTAATAAAATATATTTAGAACGTCTTGCTTTTAAAACCGATTGAATTCTGAATTGTAACTTGTCTAAAATTTCTTGCTGTGATGTTTCTAATTTAGGAGAAACCGCCAAAACAGCTTCCGATTTTAAGATAACCTCAACCTCTTTTAAGTTATTTTTAAATAAAGTAGATCCGCTTGATACAATATCACAAATACCGTCAGCCAAGCCGATATTTGGAGCAATTTCAACAGAACCGTTAATAATATGTAATTGAGAAGTAATATTTTTTGTAGCTAAAAAATGTTGAACTGTATTCGGGTATGATGTCGCTATTCTCTTATCTTGAAAATAAGATAATCCTGTATATTCCTCAGCTTTTGGGATTGCCAACGACACTTTACATTTAGAAAATCCTAATTTTTCAATAAACTCAATATCGCCTCCTTTTTCAATTAATAAATTTTCACCGATAATAGCAATATCAATAACGCCATCTTTTAAATACTGCGGAATATCGCCATTTCGAAGATAAAAAACCTCTAAAGGAAAGTTACTTGCCGAGGCTTTTAGCTGATCTTTTCCATTATCGATAGAAATACCACAACTTTTTAAAAGACTTAATGAATCTTCGTTTAACCTTCCTGATTTCTGAATTGCAATTTTTAATTTACTCATTTTGATGATTAATTAGTTTGAGTAAATGTATAAGGTGTAGTAAACTTCTATTTTTAGAAATGAAAAAACCCGTTTGATTTACTCAAACGGGTTTAAAATATGTGTTGTTTTTAGTCAATACATCTTCAGTTCGCTTGAGTGCAAATATGATGATGATGATGTAATTGATTAAAATTCATGTTCTTATTTTGATACTACAAATATTTGTCTTTTTTTTTTATCTCACAAGGAAAAATTAAAATTAAACAAAATATTGGTAATTGTTAATTATATTTACTTAAAAAATTATGAAAGAAAAGAGTAAAAATTTAATTGTAATTATCGGTAATGGCTTTGATTTAGCCCACGGATTAAAAACAAGTTATAATGATTTTGCAAATTATTATTTAAATGAGGTTATTATAACCAAAGTATTTGATTTCGAAAATAACAAACAATTTTTAAATAAAGAACTTCTTCTTTATCTTAATCAAAATGGAACTGTATTTTTTAGTGATTTATCAACTGAATCAACAGATGATAAATTCTTAAATAATCTTGCATATTTAATTCAACAAAATGAAACAAATAAAGTTTCTACTTTTTTAAATTCTAATAATGAATATGTTAAGCTTTTAATATCTAATGAATTACTTGGTAAATTATATTCAAATTCCTTTGAAAACTGGTTCGATATTGAACAAGCATATTACGAAGAATTAAAAGATATTTATACTTTTCCAAAAGAAAATCATAATGAAGAATTAGACATACTTAATAAAAATTTACAAGAAATAAAAGAATCCTTAAAAAAATATTTAAACGATAAAATAAAACCAACACGTAATACTTCTGTAAATAATTCTTTTGAAAAGCATTTTATAGGCAGAAAAAAAGTCTCTTTCATTAATTTTAATTATACGAACACAATAGAAAACTATACAAACTCTTCTTTAGGTAGAAATAACATACATATTCACAATAGTTTATCCGAAGATATTATTTTTGGTTACGGAGATGATACAGACGAAATCTATCAACAAATGAAAGCTAGTAAAAATAATAATTTTTTAAAATACTTTAAAACTTTTGATTATTTAAAAAGCAAAAATTACAGAAAAGTCCTTAATCAATTAGCTACTTTCGATAAATATGATGTTTTAGTAATCGGGCATTCATTAGGAGGAACAGATAAAACAATTTTAAAAACCATTTTAGATGATAATGCTTGTCAAAACATTGAATTATTAAAACGTTCCGACTTAGAAAATGAACAACTAAAAGCAGCCAACTTATTTGAATTATACGCAAATCTTGCTAGAATATTTGATTCAGAAGCTTTTTTAAGAGAAAAAGTAATTTCTTTACAACAATCTGTTAATTTTCCTGTAATGACAAATTTTGATTATTCTACAATTCGTGAAAGAGAAAAAGAATTATTTCTAAAAAAAAGCAATCCAGTTACTTATTATCCAATGTCATAAAAAATCATATATTAAACAATAAAAACCACCTATTTCTAGGTGGTTTTTTATATAAAAATTTTAAAATATAATTTCTTAAAATTATGCTTTAAAGTTAATTTTACGCATACGTAAACTTAATGGAGTAACTTCTAAGTACTCATCAGCTTTAATGTATTCCATGTTTTCCTCTAAAGAAAAATCAACTTTTGGTGCAATTTTCATAGCTTCATCTGTACCAGATTTACGCATGTTTGTTAATTGCTTTCCTTTTACTAAGTTTACAGCCATTTCGTCAGATTTACTGTTTTCACCGATTACCTGTCCAACATAAATCTCTTGGTTAACATCGATAAAAAACTTACCTCTATCTTGTAAACGGTTTAACGCATAAGCAGTTGCTTTACCAGCTGCTGCAGAAATAATAGCACCTTTTACCTCTTCAGTAAAGTCTCCTTTATAAGGACCATATTCACTAAATCTGTGGTTAATAATAGCTGAACCAGCAGTTGCTGTTAAAATTTTATTTCTTAAACCAATCAATCCTCTAGAAGGAATTGAAAATTCTAAATGTTGTAAATCACCTTTAGGCTCCATAACTAACATATCTCCTTTTCTAAGAGATACTAAGTTAATTGCTTTAGATGCCATATCTTCTGGTACATCAATAGATAATGTTTCCATTGGCTCATGTTTCTTACCATCAACCATTTTAAGAATTACTTGTGGTCTTCCCACTTGTAATTCATATCCTTCACGACGCATTGTTTCAATAAGTACTGATAAATGTAATACTCCACGACCGAAAACGTTAAATTTATCCTCAGAATCAGTAGTTTCAACTTTTAAAGCTAAATTCTTTTCTAATTCTTTGAATAAACGATCACGAATGTGACGAGATGTTACAAATTTACCTTCTTTACCAAAGAAAGGAGAATTGTTAATTGTAAACAACATACTCATAGTAGGTTGGTCAATTTCTGTTCTTGGTAATGCTTCTGGGTTTTCTAAATCAGCGATAGTATCTCCAATTTCGAATCCTTCAATACCTGTAATAGCACAAATATCTCCACAAGGTACTTTTTCTACCTGAACTTTACCCATTCCTTCGAATACGTGTAATTCTTTAATTCTTACTTTTTTCTGAACACCATCAGCTTTACATAACATGTATTCTTTACCAACTTCTAAGTCACCTCTAAAAACACGTCCAATAGCAATTCTTCCTGTAAATTTAGAAAAATCTAAAGAAGTAATTTGCATTTGTGGAGTTCCTTCATTGTACTTAGTTGCAGGAATAGATTCTAAAACAGCATCTAATAATGGAATGATGTTATCAGTTTCGTTTTTCCAGTCAGTACTCATCCAGTTGTTCTTTGCAGAACCGTAAACAGTAGCAAAGTCTAATTGCTCTTCAGTTGCTTCTAAAGCAAACATTAAGTCAAAAACTTTTTCGTGAACGATATCAGGCGTACAGTTTTCTTTATCTACTTTGTTAACAACAACAATAGGAGTTAATCCTAAAGCTAAGGCTTTACCTAATACAAAACGAGTTTGTGGCATTGGTCCTTCAAATGCATCAACTAATAATAAAACACCATCAGCCATTTTTAATACACGCTCTACTTCACCTCCGAAATCGGCGTGACCAGGTGTATCAATTACATTGATTTTTGTGTTTTTGTAGTTTATAGATACGTTTTTAGAAAGAATTGTAATCCCTCTTTCACGCTCTAAATCGTTATTATCTAACAATAAATCAGTACGTTCTTTACGCTCGTCTAATATTTTTGCTTGATCTATAATTTTATCTACCAAAGTGGTCTTACCGTGGTCAACGTGGGCTATAATAGCAATATTTCTAATTGGTTGCATTCTTGGTCGTTTTTTAAAGTTGCAAAACTAGTGTTTTATATATAAATATACTGTAAATAGTCGATGAATTATTATTCTTTGTCTAAATATTGTTCATATTCTCTAAAAGCACTAGGTAATATATTTGGAATTAATTTTATTAATAACTTTACAGCTTACGTCGTTTTCGCTCTATTTTTATCAAATTAAGCTCTCTTGATGTTTGCCCTGCTACCGAAGTATTTTCTTCGGCTCTACGGATTAAATAAGGCATCACGTCACGTACCGGGCCAAAAGGAACATACTTTGCTACATTATAACCTTCTTTGGATAAGTTAAAACTAATATGATCGCTCATACCGTACAACTGCCCAAACCACATGCGATTATCCGTTGCTTTTATACTGTATTCTTTTGCTAAATTCATTAATAAATAAGAACTCTCTTCATTATGAGTTCCTGCAAAAATAGCCATGTTTTTATGCTCCATCATAAAACGAACTGCTTCGTTATAGTTGTCATCAGTAGCTTGTTTGTCTTTACATATTGGCGATTTATAGCCTTTTTCTTCCGCTCTTTCACGTTCTTTTTCCATGTAAGCACCACGTACTATTTTCAAACCAATATGGTATCCTTTTTGGTGGGCTCTTTGATGTAAACCACGTAAATAATCCATACGATCATGGCGATACATTTGTAGCGTATTAAAAACAATTGCTTTGTCTTTATTATATGTTTCCATTAATTCTTCAATTAAATCATCGGCGGCATCTTGCATCCAACTTTCTTCTGCGTCAATTAATAAAGGAACATCTTTTTTTACTGCAGCTTTACAAACTCTATGAAAACGAGCAACAACGGTTTCCCATTCTGCTTTTTCTGGAGTAGTATGCGCTTGGTTTTCTGTTAACTTTTGATATAAAGCAAAACGTCCAAACCCTGTTGGTTTAAAAACAGCGTACGGAATTGATTTTTTTTCTTCAGCAAAATCAATCGTTTTTAAGGTCATTTTTAAAGCGTTGTCAAACTGCGCTTCATCTTCTTTCCCTTCAACAGAGTAGTCTAAAATACTGTGCACATTTCCTTTTTGGTGCATTTTTTCTATGTTAGGCAAGCAATCATCTTCTGTTACGCCACCACAAAAGTGGTCAAAAACAGTTGAACGAATTAAACCCTCAACAGGTAAGTGCGCCTTTAAGGCAAAATTAGTGACTGCGGTACCAATACGAACCATTGGCTGATTTTGTATCATTTTAAATAAAAAATATGCGCGTTCTAACTCTGAGTCAGACTTTAATTTAAAAGCAGTTTCGGTGTTGTTAAAAAGTGTCATTGTAGGAAGTCCTATTATTTTGATTTCAAACACAAATATAAATCTACTGTATGATATATTTTAATTTTTTCTATTTATTTTTGCTTTAAATTTTCAAACCAAAATGACTTCTATTCAAGCAGTAACCTACCCTATTGATTTTAACGAAAAAGGATACACATCCTTAGCCAATTTAATTCGTAATAAGCAGTATTCTACTATTTTTATAGTAGTAGATGATAACACGATTACGCATTGTTATCCTCGTTTTATCGAATTATTAGAAACCGATAAAAAAATTGAAGTCATTCAAATTGATGCTGGTGAAATTCATAAAAACCTAGAAACCTGTGCAGGTGTTTGGAGCGCTATGACCGAATTAGGTGCCGACAGAAAAAGTGTTTTAATTACTTTGGGTGGTGGCGTTATTACCGATTTAGGCGGTTTTGTAGCCTCAACATTTAAACGAGGAATTGATTTTGTAAACATTCCAACCACTTTATTAAGTATGGTAGATGCTTCGGTTGGCGGAAAAACGGGTGTTGATTTAGGCGTTTTAAAAAATCAGATTGGTTTGTTTGCCAATCCTCAAATGGTGGTTTTAGATCCTGAATATTTACAAACCCTTTCGCCTAGAGAAATTAGGTCAGGAACTGCCGAAATTATTAAATACGGAATGACTCATGATGTTCATTTATACAATGAAATTAAAAGCAATCCAACATTAAATATTATTGATTTAATTCATCGTTCTATTGAAATTAAAAACGAAGTTGTTCTAGAAGATCCAAAAGAACACGGCGTTCGTAAAGCCTTAAATTGGGGGCATACAATTGGACACGGAATAGAATCTTATTTTTTAGAAAATGCGCATAAAGATACGTTAACACATGGCGAAGCAATTGCTATCGGTATGGTTTGCGAAGCCTATCTTTCTGCTAAAGTTTTAAATTTTCCTTCGGATAAAGTAGCGGATGTTAAAAAAACAATTCTTGCTATTTACGGAAAAACAGCTATTTTAGAAGCCGATTTTGCGCCTGTTTTAGAATTGATGAAACACGACAAGAAAAATATTGGCGGAGAAATTAACTTCGTCCTTTTAAACGATTTTGGAGATTTTAAAATTAATTGCACCGTTACAAATCAATTAATTATCGAAAGTTTACAGTATTATAATTCATAATAAACGCCTAATTATTCTGATTATATTTAAGCGTATTTATATGCTACAAGAGGTTTTTTAAGCCTCTTGTTTATTTATTTTCTAGTAAATTTTAAAAATGAGTGCATTTTACGGCTCATTTATCAAAAAAAAACAATTACATGACCACATTATTCATAAATATTAAAGAATTAATTCAAGTTAGAGATGCTGCTGTTAAAAAAGTTTCAGGAGCAGCGATGGCTATTTTACCAACAATTAAAAATGCCTTTTTATTAATTAAAGATGATAAAATAATTGATTTTGGCGAAATGACACACTTAAAATCAGCCGATTTAAAAGGAATTAATTTTGATAAAAAAATTGATTGTACAGGTAAAATGATACTGCCAACTTGGTGCGATTCACACACACATATTGTCTATGCAGGAAATCGAGAACAAGAATTTGTAGATAGAATTAACGGCTTAACTTATGAAGAAATTGCGAATAACGGCGGTGGAATTTTAAATTCTGCAAAGAAACTACAACAAACTTCTGAAGAGGATTTATACGCTCAATCGGCAGTTCGTTTAGAGGAAGTTATGAAGCTTGGTACGGGTGCTGTTGAAATTAAATCGGGCTATGGTTTAACCGTTGATGCCGAATTAAAAATGCTGCGTGTGATTAAAAAATTACGTGAAAATTACAATCTTCCTATAAAAGCTACTTTTTTGGGTGCACACGCTTTTCCAAAGGAATATAAAGACAATAAAGACGGTTATATCGACTTAATTGTCAATGAAATGTTACCTAAAATATCCGAAGAAAATTTAGCTGATTTTATTGATGCTTTCTGTGAAACTGGCTATTTTTCAGTAGAAGATACCGACCGAATTTTAGAAGCGGGTAAAAAACACGGTTTAAGAGCAAAAGTACACGTAAATCAATTTACAACTATTGGCGGTGTTCAAGTAAGTGTAAAACACGATGCCTTGTCGGTAGATCATTTAGAAATTATGAATTCTGATGATATTAATGCTTTGAAAAACACCAATACCATGCCTGTTGCTTTGCCATCTTGCTCGTATTTTTTAAGTATTCCTTATACGCCTGCTCGTAAAATTATTGAAGCAGGATTGCCTTTAGCCTTAGCAACCGATTTTAATCCTGGTTCTACGCCTTCGGGAAACATGAATTTTGTGGTTGCAACTGCTTGTATTAAAATGAAAATGACTCCTGAAGAAGCGATTAATGCAGCAACTATTAACGGTGCTTACGCTATGGATTTATCCGAAGAAGTTGGAAGTATTACCATTGGTAAAAAGGCTAATTTTATCATTACAAAAGAAATTTTAAGCTACGGCGCAATTCCTTATAATTTTGGTTCTGTATTAATTGATACCGTTTTTATTAATGGGAAAATGATTTAGATTGTTTTGTTTGCTTATAGTTTATGGGATAATTAATAACATATATTTGAGCTGTTGTGCCTAATTTGGAAAAAATCATATACATATTAACAATTTTATTTTTATTTAGCTGTAGAACTTACACTAAAGAGAGGTTAACTATTAATTCTGAATCTTATGAATTAATAGTTCCAAGAAATCATAAAGAATTATTAATTCTATTTCCAGGTTTTGGAGGAAATAATCAAACAGTTAAAAGCGAATCGAATTTAATTAAAAGTGTTTTAGATAAAAACATTTCCGTCTTAATTATTAACATAAATAGAAATTTATTCCTGAATAAATTAGAAAAAGAAAAAACTACAAAACTTCTTTGGAAAATAATAAGCGAAAATAACATCAACGGAAACGACATTTATATTGGTGGATTTTCTGCGGGTGGAAATCTTGCCTTACAATTGGGGAAACACCTGACTTTTTATAAAAATGGGGAATTTAGTCCAAAAGGAATTTTTGTTGTAGATTCTCCTGTAGATTTAATACAATTATATAAAAACTGTGAACAGAAAGTTGAGCAAAATAATTCTATTCTTGTAAATGAATCTACTTTCCTATTAAATTATTTAAATCAAAAAATAGGAAAACCCAACGAAAATTTAGAGGAATATAAACTATTTTCACCATATTTAGATACTTTAAAATATATTGAAAATGTAAAATTTAAAGAAACCGAATTGGTATTTTATACAGAACCAGCCTTCGAATTTAATAGAACTGTTTATAACAGAGGTTTTGAGCAAACAAATAGTTTTCAATTAAAAAATTTACATAAAGAATTAACAAAAAATGGATTTAAAACATCATATATAGCATCTAAAAATAGAGGTTACCGAAAAAATGGAAAAAGAAATCCACATTCTTGGTCAATAATAAATGAAAGAGAAATTTTAGAATGGATAAAGAAAAAAACCATGCCCAATACTACATACAATTAGCAAGTTATTAGTAAATACTTACTAAATTTAGTGTTTTTTTTTTTAAAAAAAACTATATGTAAAATATTGGTTGTCATTAAAATTGAAGGAAATTGAGAAAAAGGAAAAAAGTTTTATTAGGGGTTCTTACAGTTTCAATTATTGGGTTTTTAATTCCTCAAAATTTGAATATGCCTGTAAAAGGTGCAACGAAATACGACTACAATTCCAAATCATTTTGGTTTTATCCTTGGGGAAAATCAGTTACTCACAAAGGGGTAGATATCTTTGCTAAAAAAGGAACTAAAATTAATTCATCTACTTCTGGATTAGTGTTATATACTGGCGAAATAAATGTTGGAGGAAAAGTAATTGTTATCCTTGGTCCTAAATGGAGAATTCATTATTATGCACATCTGAATGAATTAAGAACACCCTGTTTTTCTTTTGTAAATAAAAATTCAACAATCGGAACAGTTGGAACAAGTGGAAATGCAGCTGGAAAATCTCCACACTTGCACTACTCTATTTTGACAATAATTCCATACGTTTGGAGAATTGATTCAGAAAAGCAAGGTTGGAAAAAAATATTTTACTTAAATCCAATTGAATATTTTAAACAGAAAAATACAGCTAATAAGGTATAAAATAATTGTGAATTTATACTAAAAAAAGGTAGTTTCGTATCTGATTTTATTAAACGCTTAAAATCAGACTCCTTTACTTCTAACAACATCTCCAGAAAAAAAAATAAAATAATGCTTAAAATATTCAATAAAAATGATACTGCTAATTTTGTAAATCCCCGAGAAGGAGAAACAAAAATTGGGCAATGTGTACAAACTATTTCTTCTTTAGATGAACTTCAAAATTGTTCCGCTAAATTTGTAATTATTGGCGTACCCGAAGATATTGGCGTAAAAATGAATTACGGAAACGGTGGCGCTCATACTGCTTTTATTCCTGCTTTAAAATCGTTTTTAAATATTCAAGAAAATCAATTTATCAGCGGAAAAGATATTCTTGTTTTAGGTTATTTAGATTTTTTAGACGACGTTTCAACCTTTAATACTTCTGATAGAGAAAAAGGTAATTTACTAGTTAAAGCTATTGATAAAGAAGTATCTGAACTTGTTAAAAAAATCGTTAAAGCCAATAAAATTCCGATTATAATTGGTGGCGGACATAATAATTCTTACGGGAATTTAAAAGGATTATCCGAAGCTAAAAAACAGCCGATTAATGTGATCAATTTAGATGCACATACCGACTTGCGAAAATTAGAAGAACGCCATAGCGGTAACGGGTTTTCTTATGCAATTGAACATAAATATTTAGAGAATTACTTTATGTTTGGCTTGCATGAAAGCTACACCCCACAATATATTTTTGACTACATTCATAGCAATGTTAATATTGGCTATAATACCTATGAGGAATTAGAAGTTTATAAGTCGATTCCTTTTGAAAATGAGCTATTACGTGCTGAAAATTTTATTCAAAACAAACCTTTTGGTATTGAAATAGATTTAGATTGTATTCAAAATTTTCCTAGCAGCGCTATGACTCCTAGTGGTTTTTCACCTCAGCAAACACGTAAGTTTGTGTATTATTTTGCTAAAAACACTAATGCTAGTTATATCCATATTTGCGAAGGAGCGCCTACGGTTATGCAAGACCCCTCAGCGGTCAAGCAGGTTGGGAAATTTATTAGCTATTTAATTACTGATTTTATAAAAGCGCAAAAACAGGATTAAAGATTCATTTCAAAAGTAATTTACGGCACGATAATTGCCTTCGAAAAACAACAACCTTAGTAAAAAATTTTAACCGCATATTAATTATGAAAAAAATACACATTTTAGCTTTATCAATTGCAATTGCTTTATTTGGATGCAAAAATAACGAGCATAAAAATAACCCTGAAAATACCGTTAAAAAAGAAGATGTAAAAGAAGTTGTAAAAACGGTTGATAGTCATACTTCTGAAATTTCTTTAGATTGGAATGGTACCTATCATAGTTTTTTTCCTTGTGCTAGTTGCCCTGGAATTTTGACTACGGTAAAACTAAACAACGATAAAACATTTGAAAAATCAGATTTATATTTAGGAACTGAAAATGGTTATTTTGATAGTAAAGGAACTTTTTCGTTTACTAAAGATGGCGGAAAAATCATTTTAAAATCAGAAAAAGCTTCTGAAAACCAAACGACACTATATGCTGTTAAAGAAAATAAATTGATTTTATTAGATAAAGACGGGCAAGAAACAGCTTCTGAATTTGCGGAAATGTACACGTTAAAAAAAGCGTCAAATAACCCTATTGATTTTTCAAATAAAGTAATAAAAGGGTTTCTTACTTTTGGGCATGAAGTTTCATCTTTTAGACCTTGTGATGCTGAAAATTCTTATTGGATTACGGATCCAAGTAATAAATTAAGAGCGCTTTATTATAAGGAAATAGGAAACCAAAAAACTCCTTATACACCTGTAATGGCTGAACTTACTGTAAAAAATATCGGAAAAGCTACAGAAGGTTTTGCTGAACAATATGAAAGTGTTTTAGAAACAGTAGCAATTAAATCGGTAGCTGCTATTACTCCTGAAAACTATTGTAAATAGTAAAAATATGCTCATCATAATGCTTAAAAAAAGCTCAAAATATAAAAATATTATATTTTGAGCTTTTTTACTTTAGATATTTTTCTCACTCTTTTTATTATCTATATTTAACACTTCAAATACAGAACAACTCTATTCATCAAAAAACATTTTTACAAAAACATCAAAAATGAAAAAAACCCTTATACTTTTTATACTGATTTACACGTATGCCTGTAAAAATGATAAACAAAAAAACAGCAATATCACAAGTAGTATTGCTATTACAACAAGTATAAAAGAAGAAATAACAACAAAAGCAATACAAGAAGCAACAGAAAAAACGATAATAAAAGAAAAAGAATACAACTACAGCACTAATTTTATAGTAGGTAAATTTAATTACAAAAAAGATAGTTCTTTTACTAAAGTTCGTAAAAAACACGCTTCTAAAACACTTTATATTAATAAGGAAGTATATGCGGCATTTATAAAAATGTATGCGCATGCTAAAAAAGAGAACATTGATTTAAAAATAATTTCTGGTACGCGAAGTTTTTATGAACAAAAAGGAATTTGGGAACGAAAATGGAAGAAATATAATGCTTTAAAAGAAATTGACAGAGCGCTTAAAATTTTAGAATATAGCGCAATGCCTTCAACATCTCGTCATCATTGGGGTACTGATATTGATTTAAATAACCTGAATAATTCTTATTTTGATACAGGAAAAGGAAAAAAAGAACACGATTGGCTGCTTAAAAACGCGCCACTTTACGGTTTTTACCAAGTATATACCTCAAAATATATGGGGCGAAAAGGGTATCATATGGAAAAATGGCACTGGTCTTATCTTCCGCTTAGTAAAAAATATTTAAATTTTTATATTAAAAATATTCAAGCAAAAGATATTTCGGGCTTTAAAGGTGCATATTTAGCATCGGAATTAAATATAATAGAACTTTATGTAAACGGCATTAATAAAACACTAAAAATCAAACAATAAAAAAAGTTTATAAAATGAATAATAATGATGCTATAAAAAAAGAATTCAAAGAAATGGATTCCTTACTTTTTGAGGTAGAAAAAGAATTTATCCAAATTAAAAAACACCATAAAAAGCTTAAAAAATTGATACAAAAAACAAAAATATTAGAAGAGTTTTACTTTTCTGAAAAATGGCTAAAAAATAGAGATTTACTTACAGAATCATCTAAAAATAATACTGAACCAAACTCTTTTTATTCAGCTAGTGAAGACGCAATTTGGAATTTGTCACAAAGTTTACATACCGAAAAAATAAAAATTCTTAAAACAATTACCAAAACGCTTTAATTCTGCAAAAAATTAAACAAGCTCTTAGTAATGTCGTTTTATATTTCTTAAATTTGGTGAAAAATGGAAAGGAAATACCTCTATTGTCCTATATAATTTGACTAAAACAAACCAATGACAAACGAAACATTTGGAGCTTATTACTATGAAACTAAATCACCTACAGTATTTAAAAGTGATTCTAATCAACTTTACTTTTTTCAATCTTTTATAGGAAATCATACTATTGATGTAGAACTTGGAGACTGCATATATTATTTTGATGATGATTTAAAATTTGCTAAAGTTAAAAAAGGTCCTTGCAAAATTAAATCTATTCATTTAGCAACTATAATACGTGGTTATATGCCTCCTGAAGCATCTATATCAATGGAAGGAGTTACTACTTTACCATACGTAAATGGCTGTTCTACAAAGCAATTATTTCCTCCGATAAGACTAGGAGATCCTACATTACAATACTTAAAAATGCCCGCTTTTAGTAAAGAGCAAGAGCATCATATTCATTCAACTGTTAGAGTTGTTTTAATTATTGAAGGGTATGGAAAAAGTATTGTCGGTATTGAAAATAAAAATATAATTACGGAGTTAAAACCTGGTTCTGTTTGTGTTCTTGAACCAATGTGCCCACATCATTTTGAAACAGACACAGAAAAACCTTTAATTGCAATTCCTTTACATATTTTTTCTTCTGTTGGAGCAATAGAAAAAAACCACCCTATGTTTAATGGTACTATTATGATTTAAAAAATGAGCAACGAAAATATTGATAAAATTATTAATGCATTTCTTAAAGATTTTAATGAAATGTGTAAAACTAAAAAAAGAGATTTCCTGATTAGAGAAAAAATAGTTAATTATGAATCGGGTACTTACTCTAAAAAACAGGTAAAATATAATGTAACTTATAAAGTAAGCCGTAAAAAAAATACATGGGTTATAGAAGCTATAAATGGATTTTGGTTTTTTAAAAAGAAATTTTTACTGCTTCAAATTACTACAAAAGGTGAAAAATTAAATTTCTCAGGACTTTATACACATTCTTTTAAAGATTTTGAAAAATCATTATTAGAAGATAAGCTAAAAATATATTTGAATACTTGTAAAAAAATACGTCATGATGCCTTTGTCAAATCTTAATAGTATTTACTATTTATCTAAAAAACAATTATTCAATAGTAAAGAAATTAAGAAAAAAGCAAATCCTATTTACTTGCAGAGTTGTCTATTTTTTGGTGCTACTTTAATTGACCGTACAAAAAATTTAGATTCTGGAATTGATTTTACCATTTTAGATAAAATACCTCAAACATCAAATACATCAAAAACATTTTCAGAAATATGTAGTGAAAGAGCTCGTGAAATAATTAATGCGACTGATGGAGGAATTAAAGTATTATGGTCTGGTGGAATTGATTCTACCGTAGCATTAATATCGTTAATAAATGAATTAAAATCTATTGATAAAATTAACCGATTATCTATTTTATTATCAAAAGAATCGATTATAGAATATCCTACTTTTTTCAACGATATTATTGATAATAAACTTAATTATGAAATGATTAAAACAACTATTTTTAATCATATTCAACCAACAGAAACTATTATAACAGGCGAACATGGCGACCAACTTTTTGGTAGCGATAAACTTAAATACCCTATTCTAACAGGTGATGCTTTTACTCCTTATGAAGATATTTTAGAATTTATTGTCTCCAGAAAATTAGGTACCGATAAATTTACAAATCAAATTATAGATTTTATAGCACCTGTAATAAAAGAATCACCTTTTAAAATAATTTCGCTATACGATTATATGTGGTGGTTAAATTTTTCATTGAAATGGCAAACAGTATCAATGAGATTAATTTATGGTTTAGAGCGTAGTCATGAAGATTTAGAAACAAGTGTTTTTCATTTTTTTAAAAGTAATAGTTTTCAAGTTTGGTCTCTTGAAAATCATTCTTCAAAAATTAAAGAAGAATGGAATACTTATAAATATATTGCCAAAGAATTTATTTATGATTTCCATAAAGACCCTTTTTATCTAGAGAAAAAAGAAAAAGAACAATCTTTAAAAGAAGTACTAGTTAATAAAACTAATTTTTCAGCATTAACTTTTTCTAAAAAAATATTTAATCAAATAAAAAACAACTGATTATTTACACTCAAAATTAATCAATCCAATTTTTAAAGACTTTTACTCGCTCTCTACTTACTATTATTTCTGATTCATCATAAAAATGTAATACTAATTGTAAGCGAGAATTTGTGTAAGATATAATGTCTTTTATGGCATTTACATGAATGATAAAAGTTCTATTTACTCTAAAAAAATATTCAGGATTTAGCTGTTCTTGCCAATATTCTAACGAATTATCTATTAAATAATTTCGGTTCGTATTTGTATGAATATACGTTGCTTTATTTTCTGAATATAAACAAACAATTTGATCAATAGGTATCATTTTTATATGTTGCCCAACTTTAATAGTAAATCGCTTTTTAAACTTTCTATCAACAGGATTTACTAACAGCTCTCGAATAGCATCAATATTAATTTTTATATCCGATTTTTTAGGTTGATGCTCTTTAAATTTATCAAAAGCAACCTTTAACTCGTCTTGGTCAAGAGGTTTTAATAGATAATCTATCGAATTTAATTTGAATGTTTTTAATGCGTATTCATCATAAGCGGTTGTAAAAATAATGGCTGATTTTACTTCAATTTCTTCAAATATTTCAAATGATAATCCATCAGATAATTGAATATCTAAAAATATTAAATCAGGGTGTTCATTATTTTGAAACCAATTGATAGATTCTTCCACAGAATGTAGCATCGTTTTAGCTTCAATATTTAACTCAGAAAGCATTCTTTTTAAACGTCTAGCCGCTGGTTTTTCATCTTCTATAATAATAACATTCATATTTTTATTCTATTTTATTAGCAGCGGTAAACTCACGGTAAATGTTTTATTATTACTTTTAATTTCTACAGGTTTTTCGGTAATTAAAGCATATCTATCTATAATATTTTTCAAACCAATTTTTGTACTTTTACCTATATTTTCTTTAGGCTGTAGCGTGTTTTGAACCTCTAGAAAATCAGCGTGTTCAAAAATATGTATTTCTAAGGGTTTTGTTGATGAAACTACATTGTGTTTTACCGCGTTTTCTAATAATAATTGTAATGATAATGGTACTATTTTTAATTCGGGATTACTTACCGAACTAGGAATATTAAATTCTACGGCATCTTCAAAGCGCATTTGTAAGAGTTCCATATAATTTTTTGCGAATTTCAATTCTTCTTCTAACGGAATTAACTCTTTATTTCGCTGTTCTAAAACATAGCGATATATTTTTGATAATTTTGTAGTAAATTTCTCGGCTTTCTTCGGGTTTTCACCGATTAAAGAAACCAACACATTTAAACTATTGAACAAAAAATGAGGATCTAATTGACTTTTTAAACTTTCAAATTTTGCGGTTTGTGTTTTTGCAACAATTTCATGCTGTTTTGTTTCTTTTTTTACCGATGCTTTCCAGTTTTTCATAAAACCTCTAGCGTGTAAAAATGCGGATATTCCAAAAGAAAAGATTATCCAAAATAAATGTATCCAAATCATTTTTACAGAAAAAAAGTACTGCGGATTTTTATCATATAAAATAATAAACAAAAAGTAGTGAATTGCCAATATTACAGGAATTATATATAAAATAGTTGCTATAATACCCGCCCAAACACGTTTATTTGTTTGTGTAATCCAAGACCATTTCGTATTCAAGTAATGATTTAAAAAAATATTTCCTAAGCCTAATCCAAAAGAATAAATTGCTGAAATAAAAAACGTTAAACCGATGCCTTTTAATGTAAATTGCTTGTTTATCAAAACAAAAAACAACCCAGAAATTAAGGTGATTTTTAAACAAAGAAGTATGCCTTTTTTCATATTTTGTACTATTATTATTTAAATTATTTGGTTATTATTATTTCAACGATAAGAAATAATACGGTTATAAATACTGCTATTATAAATTTCATACGTTATTTTTTTAAGTGTTAATTCCTTACAAAGATGCTTTTTAAATAACTTTTACAATATTAAAAATAACTGAATCGTATTTTTATTGGGATGAATTGTAACAAATTGTATTTTTGAGCTACTTATAATTTAACAACTGTAAGAAACTTAGTGAAAAAGGAACTAGAAAATAACTTTTTATCTGATTTTGAAGCAAATCAAAATATTGTGCATAAAATTTGTAGGCTTTATACTACAAATCAGGATGCGCATAATGATTTGTTTCAAGAAATAACCATTCAACTTTGGAAAAACTACAGCAAGTTTAGAGGTGATGCTAAATTTAGTACTTGGATGTATAGAGTTGCTTTAAATACCGCAATTTCTTTATACAGAAAATCAACAAGAACTGTAAAAACACACGATATTACCGACTACAATTTTAAAATAAAAGCAGAGGACTATGACGATACGCAAGAATTACAATTAAAAGAACTATACAAAGCTATTCGCACATTAAATGATATTGATAAAGCGCTTATATTTTTGTACCTAGAAGACAAACCCTACAAAGAAATCGCTGTAACCTTAGGGATTAGTCAAGTAAACGCTCGGGTTAAAATGACTAGAGCAAAAGATAAATTAAAAAAAGTATTAAACCCATAACCTATGGATTTAGATAAATATAAAACAGCATGGAATAATCAGCCTGAACAAACAAATCAAGTCTCTAAGGCGGCTATTTATAAAATGGCACATGCAAAATCATCGTCTATTGTAAAATGGATTTTTATTATTGGAATATTAGAATTTTTATTTTGGATATTGTTAAACTTATTTACTGCTAAAAGTAAGTATCTCAAAATTTACGACTCTTTTAATTTAACCTCATTTATTGAAATTTCTTACTACATTCATTATGTTGTAATTATTGGTTTTTTATATGTTTTTTATAAAAACTACACCGCTATTTCTGTAACCGATGGCACAAAAGAACTGCTTCAAAAAATATTTAAAGTTCGAAAAACAGTTAAATTCTATGTTTACTACAACCTATTAACTTTTATTATTTTAGCTATTATTGTTAATGTTTTTATTTTTAGCGACTTAAATCACTTAAAAGAAATACTAGAAACAAACAATGCAATTATAGAGGAATCAAGCCTGTTTACAAGCATGCTGATTACTCAAATACTATTTCTATCATTATTTTTAGGATTATTCTGGTTATTTTATCAATTACTTTATGGTATTTTATTAAAAAAATTACTTAAAAATTACAAAGAATTGACTAAGTTTGATGAAAAAAAAATATTATGAATAAAATAATACTCATTTTTTCGCTCTGTTTATTTTCAATAAATAGCTTTTCGCAAGAAGATAATTTTTTTAACAATGTTCGTTTTGGTGGTACTTTTGGTTTTAGTCTAGGCGCTAACAGTACAACTTTATCTATCTCACCTAGTGCTGTTTATGATTTTACTGACGAATTTTCATTCGGAGCTAATGCTGGGTATTTATATAATAAAAGCAAAGATGCTAGTGCTAATATTTATTCTGCGGGGGTTGTTTCTATGTTCAGACCAATACCTAACATCGAATTTTCTGCTGAATTGTTACAATCTTATATTAATAAAACTACAAATAGTATTAAAGAGAATTACAGCTACCCTTCTTTAAATTTAGGAGCTGCTTATATAAGTGGAAAAGTAACTTTTGGCGTTCAATATGATGTATTATACAAAAAAGACAAAAGCATTTACGCAAATGCAATTTCTCCTTTTATAAGAGTCTTTTTCTAAACACTCAAACACTATTTTTTTTACAACCTATTTATATTGCTATTCGCAAGAATCGAGAAGTTTACTGTTTTCACTTTTGAAACCTGTAAGATGCTCGATTTTTCTTGTTTAACGAATGCCCTAGCCCCGATTGAAGCATTTGTTTGAGCTCCTTTTTTGATTTTTTTCAAAAAAGAGCGAGTGCGGAAAGCGGGAAATAGCTCCAAAAAATTACCTTAATTTCTAAAACTACAGTTTTAAATATATTTCCATTTTTATCTATGATTTTAAAATGTATTTTTGCAAAATGGTTACACAAGAACAACTTAAAAATATTACAGAACGAATAGGCAAGTTAAAAGGGTATTTAGATATTGAGAAGAAACTGATTGAAATAAGTAATGAAGAGGAAAAAACAGTAGATCCTGACTTTTGGAATCATCCGAAGCAAGCCGAAATACTGCTAAAAACATTGCGTGTTAAAAAGAAGTGGGTACTTGATTATCATACCGTTATTACGCTTAACGAAGACCTTGCCGTATTGTACGATTTTTATAAAGAAGGTGCTGTTGACCAAGAAGAAGTGATAGCGCAGTTTGACAAAACAATTGCTTTTTTAGAAGATATTGAGTTTAAAAACATGCTTTCTGATGAAGGTGATAATTTAAGCGCTACCATTCAAATTACTGCAGGTGCAGGTGGTACTGAAAGTTGCGATTGGGTAGAAATGCTTATGCGTATGTACACTATGTGGGCAGAAAAGCAAGGTTTTAACCTGAAAACACTCAATTATCAGGCGGGTGATACCGCAGGAATAAAAACGGTTACTATGGAATTTGAGGGCGATTATGCCTTCGGATGGTTAAAAGGCGAAAATGGCGTGCATCGTTTGGTACGAATTTCACCTTTTGATAGCAACGCAAAACGTCACACCACTTTTGGCTCGGTATATGTGTACCCTGTGGCAGATAACAGCATTGAAATTGATATAAACCCTGCCGATATTGAAATTGTTACCGCACGATCAAGCGGTGCTGGTGGGCAAAATGTAAATAAAGTGGAAACAAAAGTGCAATTAACACATAAGCCAAGTGGTATTCAAATTCAGTGTTCAAATTCTCGTTCGCAGCACGATAATAGGGCGACAGCTTTAAAAATGTTAAAGTCGCAATTGTATGAAATTGAACTGCAAAAAAGACGTGCTACTAGAGAAAATATTGAGGCAGGAAAATTAAAAACCGAATGGGGAAGTCAAATTCGAAATTATGTAATGCACCCTTATAAATTAATAAAAGATGTACGTACAGGGCATGAAACAGGTAATGTTTCGGCGGTTATGGACGGAAATATCAATCCATTTTTAAAATCGTATTTAATGCTAAACGGACAAAAAGAAAATTAATAAAAAAAGCTATTAAAATGATACAAATATACCACAATCCACGTTGCTCAAAATCTCGACAAGGGCTTGAAATTTTAGAAAATTCAGAGAAAGAATTCGAAGTTGTAAAATATTTAGAAAATATCCCTTCTGAAAAACAATTAACCCAAATTATTAGCCTTTTAAACATCGCTCCTATTGATTTGGTTCGTAAGAATGAAAAAATATGGAAAGAAGAATTTAAAGAGCAATTTAAAAACAACGAATTATCTGACAATCAGCTTATAAAAGCAATGCTTAATCATCCTAAACTTATTGAACGCCCAATTGTTGTAAACGCAGATAAAGCTGTTATTGGTCGTCCGGTAGAAAATATTTTAACCATTATTTAAATAAAACACTATCAAAAATCTAGTTAAATAAATCACCCCCTCACAATGAAAAAAATAGTATTATTTACCTTTTTAGTATTCACAACAATACTAACATCAAATGCTCAAAACAACAGTTCGTATGTTAAATTTACCGAAGCACAAATTACCTCAGCAAAAAAAATTGCAGTAGAAAAAATTGCCGTAGAAGTTTCATTCAATAAAGGCGTTGAATACGAAGGTAAAAACTTCTGGTTTGTTACTACAAAAGACGATAAAAGTTATTATTTTAATAGCGATAAAAACTTTAAAGATGTCATTTATATTGAAGAATATTACAACTCTTTAATGGAATATATTATTGAAGAAAGCGATTTTTAGCCTCAAACTTATTCAATTTTATCAGAAATAAACAAACAGACCTCATAGGTTTTAAAAACCTGTGAGGTCTTGTATTTTACTGAAAATTTATATTTTAAAGATTGATTTTAAAAACCCCAATCCATAACCTGTAAATTGTACTAAGGTTGTTAATTTACTTTTAGCAGCAATATTAATGTTTTTATTTTGCCTGTAAGCATCTATAAAAATTGCCATAAAATAAAACACATAGCACATAAAAATTTGCCAACATCCGAAGGATAACAGCAATAAACTCACCAAAAAACCGATTATAAATACACTGGGAAACCAATAGGTTAATTTTGCTGATTCAGGATATTTTGCATTCAAAATAGGGCGGGCAGTTCCAAAGGCAAATGTTTGTTTAAAAAATTGCTTAATTGTACTTCGGCGTTTATGATACACAAATGCTTTTTCAATAAGTTGGGTTTCAAAACCATTTTCCCACAAACGAAAGGTTAAATCAATATCTTCACCAGCCTTCATTCTCGAAAATCCAGCTGTTTTTATAAAGGCTTTTTTTGATATTCCTAAATTAAAACTCCGTGGTTGAAACTTTCCCAATCCTTTTTTCTTTCCTCTAATTCCACCTGTTGTTAAAACCGATGTCATCGAATAATTAATGGCTTTTTGTAAATCAGTAAAACTACTATGAGCAGCATCGGCACCTCCAAAAGCATCGGTATATTGTTGTTTTAAGCCTTTTTTTACTTCGGATAAATATTGTGTTGGCAAAATTACATCGCTATCTAAAATGATAAAATAAGTACCACTAGCACGTTGCATCCCAAAATTTCGGCTTGCTCCTGCTCCGCTATTTTCTTTATAAAAATAACGGATATTCAAGCGATTTTTGTAGCTCTTTACAATTTCTTCGGATGATTTTTCAGAGCCATCTTCAATAATAATAACTTCGAAAGCATCTTTTAAATCATCTTTTAAATTCTCTTGAAAATCTTGCTTTGTAAGGCTTTCTAATAATTCTTCAATTTCTTTCGGACGATTATAAACAGGAACTATTATTGAAAATTTTAACATCCTTTTTTAAATTTTACAGACTTTTAAGCTAAAAAACCTGGATTAATTTGCTTTGTAATTCCACTCCAAAGATTGATGCGTTTTTCTAATGATTTTTTAGCATATAGCAATACTTCTTCCCATTTTTGGGCATCGTTACCACATAATTCTTCGATCATTTGTAATGATAAAGGACCGTGCTCATCGCCATCTAATTCAATATGTCTTTTTAAATAATAGGTTAATTTACTATATGTTGTACTTTCTTCTTCTTCGGTATTTTCTTCAGTATTTTTAACAATTTCTAAAAACATATCAGGTATTACATCCTCTCTACCAAAGGTAAAACTAGCGGCAATAATATGTGGTTTTTCGGTAGCAATAACTTCAAAAGAAAACAATACAAAATCTTTTACTTCTGGTAAAATAACTACCTTATTTAAGGCTTCTTCTATTGTTACTCCTCCTAGAATAGCATCAATAAAATCAGAAATTTGAGCGGTATTTGCCCCTGCCTGATTCATGGCATCAATATACATTTCAAAATGACTTTTAGAAACGCCTAATTCGTTTACATCGGTTTCTTCGCCTAAAACTATTTCATTGATAAACCGTGCTGTATTATGGTTTGCCACAGGAAGCCAAGGCAAAGTGGTACAGGTTAATTTTTGTTGCAAGGCCTTTAATAACGACATAAAATCCCAAACAGCAAAAACATGCGATTCCATAAAAGTTTTAACATCTGTAATATTTTTTAAAGAATCGTATAACCCGTGTTCTTTTAACTGTTTTCTTAAAGGAGCTAAATTTGCTTCTATTTGGGCTAGCTGTAAATTATTGTTCATAATAATGTATAAATAAAAAATGCAAATCTAACGATTTGCATTTTAATATATTTTGTATGCTTGTTAAAGTTATGCTTCTGTAAATTTATCCATTACTGCCGTGCTAACACCCATATTTGAAAATCCGCCGTCGTGAAATAAATTTTGTAAGGTTACTTTTTTTGTTAAATCTGAAAACAACGAAATCGTGTAATCGGCACATTCTAAAGCAGTCGCATTTCCTAGTGGCGACATTTTATCAGAATAGGAAATAAATCCATCGAAACCTTTTACCCCTTTTCCTGCTCTAGTTGGCGTTGGCGATTGCGAAATCGTATTTACACGCACTTTATGATCTTTCCCAAAAAAGTAGCCAAAACTACGAGCAATCGATTCTAAATAGGCTTTATTATCAGCCATATCGTTATAATCAGGAAAAACTCGTTGTGCTGCCATATAACTAAGCGCTACGATACTCCCCCATTCATTCATGGCTTTTTTATGATACAAAACATTTAAAACCTTGTGAAAAGAAACTGCAGAAACATCCGCTCCTTTTGCTGTAAAATCATAATTAGGATCAGTATAATGACGCTTTTTACGCACATTTACCGACATCCCGATTGAATGTAAAACGAAATCAATTTTACCGCCTAAAATTTCCATTGATTTTTCAACTAAAGCCGTTAAATCGTCCATTGACGTTGCATCGGCAGGAATAATTACCGCCCCTGTTTTTTTAGCCAATTCATCAATATTTCCTAAACGCATTGCCGCAGGAGCATTGGTTAATACAAATTCAGCGCCTTCTTCACAAGCACGTTCGGCAACTTTCCAAGCAATAGAATTTTCATCTAAAGCCCCAAAAATAATTCCTTTTTTTCCTTTTAATAAATTGTACATATATTACTTTTTACTGTATCTAATTTTTGTTTTATAGCCTTTTTATTAATTTAAAAGCGATTAATTCAATAATTCTTTTGCATGAATTAGCGCACTTTCAGACACCTCTTTTCCGCTTAACATTTCCGCAATTTCAATAATGCGTTCTTGTTCGGAAAGTAATTTTAAATTAGAGGTTGTTACGCCGTTTTCTTCGCCTTTATATACTTTGTAATGCTGCACTCCTTTTGCCGCAATTTGAGGTAAATGCGTAATGGTAATTACCTGCATTCCTGCTCCCATATCTTGCATTATTTTGGCTATTTTATTAGAAACTTCCCCTGAAACTCCCGTATCAATTTCATCAAAAATAATAGTTGGAAGCTGTATATTTTCTGATAAAATTTTCTTTACAGAAAGCATAATTCGTGATAATTCTCCTCCAGAAGCCACTTTTTTAAGTTCGCCAAAATTTCCGCCTTTATTTGCTGAAAACAGAAACGACAATACATCTTTTCCATTATAAAAATAGCTGTCCGACGGAATTAATTCTATTGAAAAACGCGCATTTGGCATTCCTAATTCCGTTAATAAATATTCCAATTCTTTCTGTAATTTAGGAATCGCCTTATTTCTAGATGCTGTAATTAAAACCGCAAATTCATCTAATTTATTTGTTACTGCTGTTATTTCTAAATTTTTAGCAGCAATCAATTCATCGGCATCATCTACCTGCGCTACTTTTTCTGATAATGATTCAAAAATAACTAACAATTCAGCAATAGAATTCACAGAATGTTTCTTTTGAAGATTGTAAATTAATTGCAAACGGTCGTTTAATTCTTCAACTTCATTTGGGTTAAAAGCAACCTCTTCGTTCGCATTTTCTAATTCGGCAACAACATCATCAAATTCTAATTTTAAACTCGTAACTCTATTCGTAATTTCTTGGTAATTTTTAGCGTATGCACTTATTTTTTGCAAGCTATTTTCTAAGGAATACAGTAAATTTTGCACGCCAATTTCTTCATTCGATGAAACAGCTAAAGCCTCCGATAAATGCAGTTTTATTTCCTCTACATTATTTAAAGTATGTAATTTTTCTTCTAAAACTTCTTGCTCGCCTATAACTAATTCCGCTTGTTCAAATTCATTGAATAAGTGTGAATTGTAAGCATATTGTTCTTTTGATTTTAGAGTTTCTTCTTTTAAAATTTTTAATTCTTTAACTAAAGAAGTATATTTTTTCATCCCTGTTTTGTAGGATGTAACCTTGGTTTTATTTTTTGCCAAGGCATCAATAATCGAAAATTGAAAACTAGTATCCGACAATTCAGCAGTTTGATGTTGCGAGTGAATGTCGAGTAATTTTATTTTTAACGCTGTTAAAATTGATAAATTTACAGGCGTATCGTTTACAAAAGCCCTTGATTTTCCAGAAGGTAAAATTTCTCTACGGATAATAGTTTCGGGCTCATAATCAAGATCAAATTCATCAAATAGATGCTGTAAAGAATAGCCTTCAACAGCAAATTTGGCTTCAATAATACATTTTTTATCGGTGTTTTTTAAGGAAGATAAATCGGCACGGTTTCCCATTACCAAACCTAAAGCGCCTAGTAATATGGATTTTCCTGCGCCTGTTTCCCCAGTTATGATTGATAAACCTTTTGTAAAATCAATCGATAACTGATTGATTAACGCGTAATTATGTATGGATAAATGTCTAAGCAAAATCGATTATTTAAAAAAATAAAAGTACGTGTTTTTAATGAATTAAATTACTTAAAAAAGAACAGATATATTGCTAGTCTTTTTACATCGGAACAACCTGTTTTGTAAGTATAAAAATAATTTGAAGCTATTTCCCGCTTTCCGCACTCGCTCTTTTTTGAAAAAAAATCAAAAAAGGAGCTCAAACAATTGCTACAATCGGGGCTAGGGTTTTTTGCTATATTTTAAGATATTAGATTATTTTTATGGCAACGACTTTAAAGATTGTTTAAATTTCAGTTGAAAAAAAACAGCATAGAAAAAATAAGGAATCGCATCTGTCAACGGGAGTTTATTTCAGGTTCGCTTTCTGGTTTTTCGTAATTTCCCTGTTGATGCGATGCTGAAATAAATTCAGCATGACGAGAATCAAGTCTTTATTTAATTTTTAAACAGGCTCTTAAAGAATTAAAACTAATCTAATTTAGCAAAAAAAGCATCAATGTAAAGTACATTGATGCTTTTTATATCATAAAAAAATATCTAATAAAGATTACAAACCTTATTTAATAGTTTTCCATTTATCTTTATAAGTAGGCGCTATTTTATTTAAAACACTTAGCATTTTCTGTGTATTTTTTGCTGGTTTTCCATCCGAAAAAACATTAGAAATTTCATCTGCCTTTGCATCTAAAAAAACACGAATCATATAATTTCCTATGGTAATATTATGCAGTTTTTCTAAGGCGATTACATTTTTTTGAATCGTTTGTTTTGCTAATTCTTTATCTGCTGAAAAATTATCGAAACCTTTTCGGTGATACTCATAAAAAATAGTACGTAAAGAGCTAAATTTTGAAGATAAAAAACCATCAATCAACGCAAACCTATTTTGTTTTCCTATTTTATTTTGCCAAGCACTTTCTCCACTAGACTGCGCTTGTAACATCACATTTTCTGCGGTTTTAAAATAATCTGTCCCCCCTTTTAAAGCAAAAGTATCGGCATCAATTCCTAAAATAGTATAAACGTAAAATGCAATGGTCGATACCAAATTAGAATCGTAAGTATTTGGGTTAAAAATTAAAGGCGCAAACTCACTATATTTAAAATTAAAATTGGTGTCGTTAATATTTAAAATAGGCGTTGCATAACTTGAATTATACACAGGTCGTGTAGCTTGAATTTGAAGGCTTGCAGTAAAATTAGCCGCATTTTGTTCGCTGATAATAATGGTAAACGCACAATTAATACGCTCTTGTTGCTTAAAAGTTTTAGTCGTCCATTGGGTTTCGTTAATAAACGCCGTTATTGATTTTTGAAGTGTTTGATAAACTTGCTTATTACTACTTTGAATTTTATCGGTATTTATAGTTACCAAAGCATTTAACTCTTGCGATTGCAAGCTAAAAACGGCTGATAAAATAAAAATTAAAAAGAAAAACTTACGCATCTATTATCGTTTTAATTATTGTTCGTTTGAATATGGCTTAAAATTATTTAGCATTCAAAGTAATCAAAATTATTTTAAAAAAATACGCGTTGTAACAATTTTATTAAATTCTTTTAAGAACTTCGCTCATAATATCTGCTGATACTGCTTTTTTTGATTTCAAATCAAAGGGTTTTTCGTTAAAATCAGCATCAATAATGGTTATTTTATTGGTATCGGTAGCAAAACCTGCGCCTTTATCTTGTAAAGAATTCAACACTATAAAATCTAAATTCTTTTTGATAATTTTAGCTTTTGCATTTTCAACTTCGTTATTGGTTTCTAAAGCAAAACCAACTAATAACTGGCTTGTTTTAATTTCTCCTAACGATTTTAAAATATCTTTGGTAGGTGCTAACTCAATTACTAAAGCGGAATCTTTTTTCTTTATTTTTTGAGTAGCAGTATTTTTTGGTTTATAATCAGCGACTGCGGCAGATAAAATAGCCACATCAACCTCCGCAAAATATTGATGACAAGCATCGTACATTTCTTGGGCTGATTTTACATCAATTCTATGGATAAAAGAATGATTTACTGCTTGGTGTGATGGTCCTGAAATTAAATAAACCTCAGCGCCTAAATTAGCGGCTGTTTTAGCTATTTCAAAGCCCATTTTACCTGAAGAATGATTTCCTATAAAACGAACAGGATCAATTACTTCGTAAGTTGGTCCTGCGGTAATCAGCAGTTTTTTCCCTTTTAGCGGTAATTTAGAAGCGATATTTTTTTCTATAAAAGAAACAATATCTGCGGGTTCAGCCATACGACCTTCGCCAACTAATCCGCTTGCTAGCTCACCAGAGGTAGCAGGAATTAAAATATTACCAAAACTTTGTAATTTGTCTAAACTATTTTTAGTCGATGGATGAATATACATATCCAAATCCATGGCTGGCGCAAAATATATCGGACATTTTGCCGATAAATAAGTTGCTAACAACAAGTTATCGCAAGTACCGTTTGTCATTTTCGACAAGGTATTTGCAGTGGCTGGAGCAATGATCATAATATCTGCCCATAGCCCTAAATCAACGTGATTATTCCACACCTCATTTTCATCTTCTTTATCATAAAAAGTTGAATAAACAGGGTTTTTAGAAAGTGTAGAAAGTGTAAGCGGGGTTATAAAATCTTTAGACGCAGGAGTCATCACTACGATAACTTCTGCGCCTGATTTTATAAATAATCGAACTAAATTGGCTGTTTTGTATGCAGCAATACCTGCGGTAATACCTACTAATACTTTTTTACCATTTAATACAGACATATTATTCAGCGTCTGGAGTTCTAAAATATACTTTTCCGTTTAACCATTCATCTACTGCAATAGCGTGAGGTTTTGGTAAACGTTCGTAAAATTTAGAAACTTCAATTTGTTCTTTATTTTCAAATACTTCTTCTAAACTATCGTTATAAGTAGCAAATTCATCTAATTTATCAACTAATTCTTTCTTTAAATCAGCATTAATTTGATTCGCTCTTTTTGCTATAATTGAAATAGCTTCATAGATATTCTCTGTTGGAGCTTCGATAGCTTCTTTATTATAAGTAATAGTACTTAAGGGTGCTTTCGTTTCTTTATAATCCATCTTTTAACTTTTAACTAATTGTTCTTGTTCTTTATTTAATGCGGCTAACATTGCGTTTGAATCTTTTATAAATTTAGATTCAGGAAAACTTCTATTTAATTTATCGTACGCGTTTATAGCGGCTTTAATTCTAACAGCTTTTCTACGCTGCGTACTTTTCATGGCAAAATCGTGTGCTGCTTTTAGTCTAAAATATAACGCTTCTTCTTTATATTTTGTTCCTAAATAATCTGATAATAAATTATCAAAAGCAGTAATTGCAGCGCGATAATTTCTAGAATCATAGCCTGCTGTATTGTAATATGTTTTTGCTATTTCAAATGCTTTTTTCTCTAACCTACTACGTAATTCTGTATAATATTTATTTGCTTCGTCTAATTTATTAGAATTAGGATAAGCATCAATAAATGACTGAAAAGAAGCCAACGCTTTGTTTGTATCTGTAGGGTCTAAACTAAAACTAGGTGCAGCCTTGTAATAACTTAATGCCGATAAAAAAGCAGCGTCTTCTTTCTTTGAACTTTTAGGATAGTTTTTAGCAAACCTGTTAAAGTAATAGCCTGCTAAACTATAATTTTTTTCATTAAAATTAGATTGAGAAACCATATACTGAATACGTTCCATTTGAGGTTTACCTCTATACGAAGGGGTTACTTTTTCAAATAAACGCAATGCTTTACTGTATTTTTGCACTTCGTACATTTTTACAGCCATTTTGTATTGTTCCTGAATACTTCCTTTGTTTAACACTTTGTTATACTCTCCGCATGAAGACAAAACCAATAGCATTACAAGTAAATACGCTAAATTTTTAATTTTTTGCATTTGGCAAAATTAGTGATTAATTATGGATTATTAAAACGATTTTTTTTTCTGTAATACAGTATTGCAATAAACTATAAAATTTAATACAAAAAAGACTTATAATATATAAATATTTGTTAATCTTATTACGCTGGGTTAGCAGCTGCACCTTGAGCTACAATTAACTTTACATCGTTATCAAATAAATATAAACCCCCTTTATCATCGCCAATTAAATTAATTTTATCTAAAATATTTCTCGCCAATGCTTCTTCTTCTATTTGTTCAGATACATACCATTGTAAAAAGTTGTGTGTTGCGTAATCTCTTTCTTGTAAAGTAATATGAACCAAATCATTAATTGATGCTGACACCATTACTTCATGGTCAAATAAGGTTTGAAACATCTCTTTAAATGAACCAAATTCACTTGGTGGCGCTACTAATTCTGATACTTTTGCGTGTCCTCCTCTTTCGTTTACAAACTTTACTAATTTTAACATATGCATACGTTCTTCGTCAGAATGTGCGTACATAAATTGCGCTACCCCTTCAAAACCCTGTGTTTCTGCCCAGCAAGCCATCGATAAATATACTTGTGAAGATTCTGCTTCAATTTTTATTTGTTTGTTTAACGCTGTTTCTATTACTTTTGATAACATATTTTTGTTTTTATTTAATTATTTCTCATCTATTATTTTTATCTATTATAAATAACAGACAATTAATACAAAGATGCAAAAAAAAAGACTACAATTAAAGAACTGTAGCCTAATTTTTGTTTAGATTTTATTTTAAAAAGCGTCTGTAAAGTCTGAAATTTTTGTTTGTAATTCTTCGGATGCTTTTACTAACGGTAAGCGAACCTCATCTAAGCAGATGCCTTTTTTTAGCAATACTGCCTTAATTCCTGCGGGATTATTTTCTTCAAAAATATAATCTACAACATCCATTAATTGGTAATGAATTTTATAGGCTTTTTTATTTTTCCCTGCCAATCCTAGCTGAATCATTTTTGAAAATTTCTTTGGAAACCCTTGTCCTATTACTGATATTACTCCTGCTCCACCTGCTAAAACAACACCTAAAGCTAAATCATCATCACCAGAGATAATTAAAAAGTCTTTTGGTTTATCTTTTAACAACGCTAAATATTGCTGCTGATTATTTCCAGCTTCTTTGACTCCTACAATATTTTTAAAATCGTTTGCCAATCGTAAAATCGTAGCAGGCTCCATATTTTTAGCCGTTCTACCAGGAACATTGTATAAAATAATTGGTTTTTTAGTCGCTAAAGCAATGGCTTTAAAGTGCTGATAAAAACCTTCCTGTGTTGGTTTTGAATAATACGGTGCTACCGACAATATTCCATCAATATTTGATAAATCGGCAGATTTTAACTCATCAATAACCACCTGTGTATTATTCCCCCCAAGTCCTAAAACTAAAGGTAATCGTCCGTTATTTTCGGCAGCAATTACTTTTATAATTTCAACTTTTTCTTGTGTTGTTATCGTAGCACTTTCGGCAGTTGTTCCGTTGATAACTAAATAATTTGTACCGTTATCAATATTGTAATTTACTAATTTTTTAAGCGCCTGAAAATCGACACTTAAATCTTCGCTAAAAGGCGTTACCAAAGCCACTCCTGTACCAACAAATTTTTGCATTATATTTTTTTTAATATTGTTAAGTATTTTTTTAATTCTTGATTTAAAACCGCTTCATTAAAGCTATTATCGGCAATAACAAGGTCATACAATCGATCATCAACATCAGCAAAACCAACTTTTAAAGTTGCTTTCGATAGCAAAGTTATTATATTAAGGTATAAATTTGGCGTTTTTATATAGTTAATAAGCAAATCGTACTCATTTTTAACGAAACTTTTTAATTTGTCTGATTTTAAACCTGCTTTAAAACCAACTTCTTTATCGGTAAAAAATGTTGGTAATACTTCTTGTTTTTTTTCAAAAGGTTTATAAATTAACACCGTAATAGCTTCTTTTTTAAGAGAAAGCTGGTTGGTTAAACTAGTAATTACAATGTTTTCTAAAGATTCATTATCTAATAAAATAGCAATTTTTTTAACTTTATGTTGCGGCTGATTTTTAGCATTTTTCTCTACAATAGTTTTGTTATAAAATTTCTGAATTGATTTTTCTTTAAGTTTGGCTATCATCTTTTAAATAATTACGACCACTAATGTACTTTTTCTGTTTCAATTTCAAACAATAAAAATTGCGTTAATTGCTTTCCATATACTTGAAAATTATCATCAGAAACGAAAATCAGGGAGTTATTTCCGTTCGATAATTTAGGTCCTAAAGTAATTCCTTCAATATTATCGATAATCGAATTGGTTAATTTAGGCTGAATTGATTTAAAATCAAATAGTAATTCTTTTTTTAAAGGGATATATTTTTCTTTTTTAAGTGCTGGAATTTCTAAGGTATTTGTAGTGTTTTCGTTAAAGCTTTTATTAACATTTTCATTGACTGTTGCTTTAAAAATTCGGATGGTATTTCCATAAGCCCCGTAGCCGCTTTGATAAATTCGTTCTACCACAAAGAACTGATTTTTTTTGTATTCTAAAATAGCAGTAACACCGTTTAAATTAACGCTTCCTTTTGCAGGTTTGTCAATTTTTTCTAGCTGATAAGAAAATTGTTTGGTCGCTGTTTTGGTTTGAGTATCAAAATACGTAATACGTATTGGCGATGGTGTTTTATGGAATGTTGGCTCATCGCCATCGGCTTGTAGCGGGGCTTCCATTGCTACCCAAAAACCTTTTTTATCGAAACTTTTTGATGAACTTTCAAAAGCGGCATTGTGTTTTGGTTTTGCTTGGGAATTTGCTTTAAAATAATCAGGGATTTTTATTTCTTCTTTAAAATTACCAGCGGTATCAATTGTAAAAATCGTTGGATTTTTACCCTTACGGATGCTTCCTTCACTGACTAAATTTAGTTTATTATCCTTAAAAAAAACCGATTCTAGGTCTAACACATTATTTTGATAAAAATCACTATCAGGTTGTAATGAAATTACTTTTTGAAAAATCACATTTTTGATACTGTCTTTTTTGATGATAATATCACCAATTAAAACCCGTGGATTTTTAGCATCATCAACTACCATATAATATTGATTATTACTAAAATCAATCCCTGAAATTCCGCCAATAATAGTATTGTTAAAATTTAAAGAATCTTTGACTACAAATTCATTTAAAAATTTTAATTTAGGTTGTTTTAAGCGTTGTTTTTTTAAGCTTGTTTTTTCTGCTTTACAGCCTGATAAAACTAAAAATACTGCGATATAAATAAATCTTTTCATAAAGCAAAAATACTATTTAATTAAGAGCCTGTTTAAATTTCATCTGAAAAAATTTATAGTAAAAGATAAAATCTGTCAAGCTAAATTCAGTTCAGTTTTCGCATCCTTATTTGCCGTATTTTTTAGCTTTTTTTGATGATTTTACTTAGGTTTCATATAACTTTGCCAATGTACGAGTATGTACTTTTCTCTTTGAGCTAAAAAACCATATTCGTAACAAAATAAATAAACCTGCCCTTTGCTATTTTTCCAATAATTTGTAAAATAATTTGGATCGAAATCTTTTGCTAGCAATTTTTCTTTTCTGACACTAGCGTATCCTGCCTTGTTAAATTCTTTTAATATTTTTCTGTTATTTTTGAGTTTTTTATCTATTACAGAAAACAAACTATCTTCTTGCTCTTTATTATTTTCATAATGATAGGAAGATCGACAATAAGAAGAACAGTATTTTTTATCAACCCTTCCTTCTAATTTATTTTTACAGTGAAGACATTTCTTTTCCATAAGTGTATAATTAACCGTTTAATAAACGTATAAATATATGCTTATATTTTTTTTATTCAGTGTTTTTTTTGAATTTTATCGCGTGAAAAAAACCTCAGAACATATTACCTTAAAGCATTTATATATTAATAATTGCAAGATGATTGGGCTACAATTTAGCCCCAATAAGGTTATTCATGCATTAATAAAAGAACTTCCTGAACCTAAATGGAGTGCGGAGTTTAATATGGTTTATTTAAAATATTCTAAGAAAAATATTAATGCTGTTTTTCAAAAATTTAAAGGTGTTATCTGGATACATGGCAACGCTTTTTTCAAAGAAAAACCAATAAAAAACAACAGCTTACCCAATATAAACTGGTTTAGAAATAGGGCTAAAAAAGAAACACTTAGGTATGCTCCTGAGGGTTATTTATTAAAATTAGAGCTTAAAAGATACTCTTTAAACACTTGTAAAATATATATTTCATTGTTTGAGAAATTTATAAATCATTTTTATCAGCAGCCAATAAATGATTTATCTGAAAAAGATATACAGCAATATCTTCAAGCACTAACACATCAGAATAAATCGAATAGCTATGTAAATCAGTCTATTAATGCTATTAAATTTTACTATGAAACAGTATTAGGTATGCCTAATCGATTTTACAGTATAGATAGACCTAGAAAAGAACATAGGCTTCCTAAAATAATATCGAAAGAAGAAATTTTAGCTATTATAGATCACACAAATAACATTAAACATCGGTGTATTGTTAGCCTTTTATATTCCGCAGGGTTGCGTAGAAGTGAAATTCTTGATTTAAAAATAACAGATATAGACAGCAAAAGAATGTTAATACATGTTAACAATGCTAAGGGAAATAAAGACAGGTATTCGTTACTTTCTACAACAGTTCTTAAAGAATTAAGGGTGTATTATAAGGAATGGCAACCTAAAACGTATTTATTTGAAGGCAGGAAAGGACAAAAATATTCACCTGAAAGTGTCGCTGTAATTGTTAAAAGAGCGACTAAGAAGGCTGGAATTATAAAGAGAGTAACTCCACATATGTTACGACATTCCTTTGCTACTCACCTTTTAGAAAGTGGTACGAATTTGCGCTATATCCAAAATTTATTAGGGCATAGATCTAGTAAAACAACAGAAATTTACACTCATGTTGCCTCTCATAATTTTAAATCAATTAAAAATCCCCTAGATTCGTAAAAGATATATGATATATATATGTAATAATACGTATATTTGGTTGTTGGCAACTATTTAAACAAACTCTGAGTTCAAAGCAAACAAAATGAAAAGACTAAGAAACATAGGAATATATTATACCGTATTTGGAATTTTACTAATGATTAGTTTTATTTTCACTAATCTATGGAGAATATCTATAATTGGAATAATACTACTTTTAGTTTATTTTTTCTTAAAAATTGTATGTAAAAAGAAAAAAATAGTTACAAAATTAACTAAACAGCAATTACAACTTTGGGATTTTATTTTAGTTATTTTACCATTTGTCTATGTATTATTAGCCTCTTGGTATGTTTGGAGACCTTATAAACAAACTATCATTCTTCCCAAAAATTATGAAGGTATTGTTGCCATACAATATGATAGACCTAATGGGCAAAAAGAAAAATGGACTGGAGGATTTTTAGGAATAGGAGCATCACGAATAATAGAACTAGATACAACAGGTATCGCCAAAACTCAATTTAAATTTCATAATAATGCTATCCCTTTTCTAGGAGCAAAACAAAATTACCAAAATAAAGGTGGACTAAAAATCTATTATGAAAATGATTTGAATAATGAAATCATTAAAGATGCTGATGGTAAATATCAAACTTATAAAAATCGAAATATAGAACACCCTAATATATATTTTACTGGACTGACAAAATACCCATTAATTATTTTTGTGATTACAAAGTCTAAAAATTATGATAATTACTTTATGAATGAAGAAGAAATGATTAAAGAATATGAAATTAAACATAATCAAGAACCTATACACGGTACATTTTTAAATATTCGTAAATTAAATAATAGGTATACTAAATATTACAAATTACAAGAATATTATCTTAAAAACTAAAACTATGTTTCCACTTTCAATAAAATTTCAAGCATTTATACCAAAATCACTTGGTAGACCTCTTTCAAGTTACTTTGAAAATACAAACCGTTTCAAATTACTTAACAACAAAGAAGAGTTTATAAGACAATTAAGTAGCTTTAATATTCAAAAGCATACTTGGCTTCCTGAGCCTGGTTCTTTATCTAATTATTATGCAACTGATAATGTAGAAATGTTTCATCATCATAGCGAGCATAGTACTCGCTTAGCAATAAATGCAGAAATTGATTTAACAAAAATTGGTAGTTATAATTTTAGAAGCGAAATTTTTAAACATTTCTCTCATTTAGACGGAACAATTGGAAGTAAGAATAACCAACATTCTGGTAAAAGCCATCAAGTAAAAGCATATATAAAACGGATTCCTTTTCATGACGATACGCCTCGTGCATCAAACAAAGATATGTATATTGGTGTTTGTAGTGAATTACATTCTGACCGTTCAGACGAAGCCCCTTTAGATATATCAATTAATAATTCAAAAAAGCATTCTTTCTCTGATGGAGGAAATGATACAACAACAATCAAGATTTCTGCTTCTGCAGGGTATCCTTTTGCTGAACCTTTCTCACCTAATATTGATTTTAAATTAGAAATTGAACTTTTTAAAAACTTATCCAGTAAGTCTATTGATGTACAAGTAAAAGGATGGCATAATGATTTCCCTGCTTATGAATTAATTATTGATGATAGAGCTGTTTACACGCATAATCCTTCTGACTATGGATATACTGGTCCTGGTTTTGGAAATTTAACTAAAAGTAGAGATTTCCAAAGAACACATACAATCTATTTGAATGACTGGGATATAAGAACTTTAAAAGAGAAAAACAAATTTGGGAGGTGAAACAGTTGCCAACAATCTGTATAGTTAATGGCTACATAGAGCAAATATTAAAGTTAGGTTCTTTTTTATAAAGTTCATTTCTTCCTGAAAGTTTAGTCTTTTAAAACGCCACTAACCATACAGTAAACGTTAGCCACAATACAAAAAAAGAACAGCAGATGAATAGACAACAAGCTGAAATAAAACTAAAACAGATTTTTGGATTCGATAGATTTTATAACGAACAATGGGAAACTATTGATTTGCTATTTCAAGGTAAAAGAGTTCTTTTAATTGAAAAAACAGGGTTTGGAAAATCATTGTGTTTTCAGTTTCCTGCTACACAATTTGACGGTTTAACAATCATATTCTCACCACTTATTGCCTTAATGCGTGACCAAGTTAAAGGGTTGAAAAAAATTGGAGTTAGTGCAAGTTTCATTAACTCAGAACAAACACGAGAAGAAAATTCACAAACGATTCAAGATGCAATAAATGGGCAACTGAAAATTTTATACATAGCACCTGAAAGACAAGAGAATCAAGAATGGATACAGGCTACAAGACAAATGAATTTATCAATGATTGTAATTGATGAAGCTCATACTATTTCAGTTTGGGGTCACGATTTCCGACCAGCTTTTAGGAGAATAATTAATTTAATACAGTTGCTTCCTAAAAATATGCCTGTTTTAGCAACCACAGCAACAGCAACAAAAAGAGTTCAAATTGATGTTGAAAAACAAATATCTAATGACATAACAACATTAAGAGGACGACTAATCAGAGAAAATTTCAACTTATTTGTAATCAACGTCAAATCAGAGGATGAAAAGTTAATTTGGCTTGCTGAGAACCTAAATAATATTGAGGGAACAGGAATAATTTATTCAGGAACAAGAGTCAATACAGAAATATACTCACGTTGGTTCGATTACCTTAAAATAAATACTACCGAATATAATGCAGGTCTTGATGGTGAAACAAGAAAAGAAGTTGAAAATGGTTTAATGGCTAATAAGTGGAAGGCTGTTGTTTCTACTAATGCCTTAGGAATGGGAATTGACAAACCCGACATTAGATTTTTAATTCATACACAAATACCAGCCTCACCAATTCATTATTATCAAGAAATAGGGAGAGCAGGTAGAGATGGAAAGCCAACAAGTATAATTTTATTTTATAATTCTTCAAAGGACGATAAAGGAATAGAGGAAGATTATAAACTTCCAAAAGCATTCATTGATGGTGGACGACCAAGTTTAAATAAGTACAATAAAGTTATCAATGCTGTTAAAGGAGAGCAATTGGGTGAACGTCAAATAATGAAAGCAACCAATCTTAAACAAACTCAGGTGCGAGTAATTAAAGCAGACTTAATAGAGCAAGGTATTATTAAAGAAGTAATTTATGGTCGGTCTAAAAAATACGAATATCAATTTGATGCACCTGAATTGAATACAAAAGCATTTGAAGAATTGAGAGAATTAAAACTAAAAGAACTTGAATCAATGCTTGAATATGTCAACCTGAATACTTCAAGGATGAAATTTTTGTGTAATTATCTCGGTGATGCAATTCCTGACCAAATTAAAAATTGTGATAATACAAATCTTCAAAAATTCATTTCTAATCCGAAACCTGAAACAGTCAAAGTGCTTTCTGATTTTAGAGAAACTTATTTTCCTATATTGAAAGTTGAAAGTAGAGGTTCTAATATCGTAAATGGTATTGCTTCAAGTTATTATGGGGTATCAAATGTTGGGGCAGCTCTTAACAGATGCAAATATCATAATGGAGGTGATTTTCCTGACTTTTTGCTTAAATTGACATTAAAAGCATTTCGAAAACACTATGGACAAGAACCGTTTGATTTAATTGTATATGTGCCACCTACTGAATCAGGAGACTTAGTTAAGAATTTTGCAGAAAAAATTTCAAGAGTTTTGAAAGTTCCTATTTCACATAATCTTGTAAAAACAGGAGAAACACAACCGCAAAAAGTATTTAAAAATGGTTATTTAAAAAAAGACAATGTTGCAGGAATGTTTATGTTTAATAACCCCGAACAAATAAGTGGTAAAAATATTATTATCTTTGATGATATTTTTGATAGTGGTGCAACAATTAAAGAAATTGGGCAAATGTTAACTAATAAAGGTGCGAGTAAAATAGCACCTTTAATAATCGCCCGAACGGTAGGAGGTGATATATAAAAAGAAATAGTATGAATGAAGAATTATCGTATTGGCTAGCTTTGGCACATTTGCCAAAACTTAGAACAAAAAAAAAGAATGAAATAATTGTTAGATTGTTTGAAGAACAAAAAACGATTATTGATTTTTTTCATTTTGAACCAAAACAATGGAAAGACAACTACGAATTAAATGAAAATGAGATTTTATTATTTCAAAATGCTATAAAGGAATTATCAAATTATGCTTTTATGGTAGAAGACCTTCTTGAACAAGGATACAGTATTATACCAATCACTTCACCTGAATACTCTCCTATTCTTAAAAAGAATTTAGGTAGAACATACGCACCGCCTTTAATTTATACAAAAGGGAATAAGGCAATAATGAAAGAAAAATCAGTCGCTATTGTAGGTTCAAGAAAAGCAGATAAAGTGTCTTTGGATTTTACAGATAATATTGCTAAAACAGCTTCCCAAGATTATAAAGTTATAGTAAGTGGTTTTGCCAAAGGAGTTGATAAGCAAGCATTAGATTCAGCACTAAAATATAAAGGACAAAGTATTATTGTTCTACCACAAGGTATTTCAACATTTAATTCGGGCTTTAAAAAATATTATAAACAAATCATTGATGGTGATGTGATGGTATTGAGTGCTTTCTATCCAAAAGCGACTTGGAGTGTAGGCTTAGCAATGGCTCGTAATCCAATCATTTATGGTTTAGCAAATGAAATCTTTGTTGCAGAATCAAGCAATAAAGGCGGTACTTGGTCGGGCGTTGTAGATGGATTAAGAAAAGGACGAAAAATATTTGTCAGAAAACCAGATTTTAATGAGAAAAATGCGAATAACCAACTAATACAAAAAGGAGCTGTTCCTGTTGATTCAAAAGGGAATGTTTTAAGTTATGAACAACAAATAAATATTAATCAAAATGTTGTTTCAGAACCTGACCCAAATGATGTTGAATATAAAATTATTGAATTCTTAAAAAAAGGCGTATATACTTCAAAGAAAATAGTTGATACACTTAAATTAGATTGGAGTACAAGAAAAGTTTCCTCATTTCTAAAAGAACAAGATGAAATTATTACAGTAAAAGGAAAACCATTAAAGTTTGCTCATAAAGAAAGAACAATTCAATCACAAAAAACATTATTTGGTTGAAAATGAAAAAAGTAAAGTGGCTAACAAAGGCTATACGTAATTTGGGTAATATACTAATATTCAAGCTTATAGAATTTAATAAAATTAGTAGTAAATTGAAAATTAATAGTTTCAAAATCCCAAACTACGCATAGCCAAACCGTTAGGTTTAATATAAAAAAAACGAAAAATCAGTATGAAAAAAATAATTATCACAACAGTTTTAGGAATGTTTCTTTTAGTAAGTTGCGGTGGAAATAATTCAAAGTCTAATACGGAAAAATGGTATGAAGGCGGAAATTTACACAAAAGTAAAATGTCGGAATGGAAAAGTGCAAGTGAAGAAAATAAATTAGCAACCTGTAGCGATTTTATGGCAACAGTAGATAATTCTGTATCTATGGACGAATTAAAAGTTCGAGCAGAAAATTTAAAAACCTGTATAGATGAAGCAACAAAAGGTTTAGATGAAATGAACACCGAAGCTGTTTCTTCAATAGCAAGTTTATGTATTACAACAATGGGTTATTCTAAAAAATAAGAAATGAAAAATATATTAATAATTTCAGCAATTGCAATTATAGGATTTACATCTTGTAAGAATGAAAAAAAAGAAAGTAAAGTAATTGAAGTCGTAGAAAAAGTAGATAATACTGAAAAAACAAATGAACTTTTTGAAGAATTCAAATCTCTATACGATGAATTATTGTCATTTAAAGGGAAATCTGATTTCAAAAAATTCGGCTTTGGAAAAGGTGGAAAATATAATAAATGGCTTTCTAATGTAGAAGATTTGAAAAACAACCCAGATTCAAAATTACTTTTACAAAAAGGTGTTTTAGCAGGAGAATTAGAGCTGTTAGGATTTGCTTATGTTGGTTCAAAAGGAAAAGAAACTGAAGTGAGTAAAAGTTTTAATAAAGTATTTTCAGAAGCAATTTCATCTAAACCAGTTGAAAAAGTTGAAACTGCATCAGGAAATAGTAATTATGATAAATTAAAATCAGAATACAAACTTTTTGGAAAGTGGAAAATTACAAACACTACGGTTAAATCGAGTTATCCATATGAAATTTACAAAAAAGGAACTGAGTTTATTGGTGTAATTCCGAAAGACGAATATAAAACTGAAAACATCATAAAAAAAGGAAACAAGTATTCTGTAAAAGGAAACAAATATGGAGAATATTATATCATCAATTCAAGTAAAGAAATGACATTATTTGATAAAGGTGGAGAATTGAAAAGTATGGGATATATTGCAACGAAAGAATAAATACTAAACCTAACAAAGTGTAAAAACAATAAGGGTTTTAGTGCTTAATTCAAAGTTCAGTGCATTTTACAAAGTTCGCAAAATTTACAATTTTACGAACTATTAAATAAAGAAAAATTGCAAATTTGGCTAAGTGGAAAATTGAAAGTTCAGTCTTTCGAAACCCTTACTATTCTTACACATAGCGTTATGTTTAACGGCGGAATTTCCTCAGAAATTCCTAATGAGTATTTTATGAGTTCTAAAAAATAAATTACCATAATTATACGCCGAAAAAAAATATTCAAAAAAAGCTAAAGATGAAAATAACTTCTCCTCTATTTTAAGAAAAAAATTAAAATCTGTAAAAGTATTTTAAGACAATTTAGAAATAAAATGAAAAATTAAAAAATCATTTAAAACTGAATATAGAAACGTGAATATATCTATGGAGAAAAAAGGTTTTAGTAGAACAGCGCGAATATCAAGCTGAATCATAAAATGAGAAATTTGAGTTTTGAAAACATGAAAAAGTAATTAAGAAAAATAAAAAGGCGAAAATTAAGCTGTGAAGCGGAAAAAATGAACGGAATAAAATTTAAATAGAATGATTATTTAGAACTCAAAACCGATAAACATAACACCGTATATAATTTATTGCTAGTTTTTTTAAATTAAGAATATCATTTTTTAAATTTTATATTTCACTTTTATTAACTAAATTAGTTGCTCGAAAAACGCAACAAATCATATACAAAAACGTTGGCATTCATTAGAAACAAAGAACAAAAATGACAAATAGAACAAAAAATAGAGTTTTTATTTCTTACAGTCATAACGATATTCAAATGGCTCATAGAGTTTCTGATACTCTACAAAGAGAACAAATTGATGTCGTTATTGACTACAAAGACATAAGTGTCGGAGAAAATGTTTTCGACCAAATTAAATATATGTATGAAACAAGTGAAACTGTGATAATTTTACTTTCGAAATCCCTTTTTTTATCTAAATATTTTCAATTTGAATTTCCTCAATTCTTCTTTGAAGAAGCAAGAAAAAGAAAAATAAATATAATTCCAATTCTAATCGAAAAATGTCAAGTCCCTAGTGAATTTTTAGAATTTGATATTATAAACTTGACTAATGATTTTGAAAAAGGACTTGACAAAGTAATTCAGAAATTAAAATTAATTCCCGAAATTTCTTTTGAACATTTCTCACCTTACGAATTTGAAGATTTTACATTCGATTTTCTTAAAGCATATGGGTTTAAGAATATTCAGCGTGAACAAAAGTATAATGATAAACAAATTGACTTTATAGCAGAAACATTCACAAAAGATGTTTTTGGAATTCCGAACCACGAAACTTGGATGATTGAAGTAAAGTTTTATAAGGAAGAAAGATTTAGCATTAATTCATTAAATCAGATTATTAACCTTTACCAATACATCAACAAAGAAGATGCTAAAATACTTTTAATAACTAATAGTATTCTTACGTCTGTTGCACAAGAATATATCGAAAAAGCAAAGCGTGAAAGAAATTTAGATATTAAGGTTTTAGATGGAGTAATATTAAAAAAACTTGTAGCAAAGAGAAAACGATTATTAAATAAATACTTTTTAAGATGAGCCAAGTAAATGATTTCATACAGAGATTAGATGCTTGTCCATTAGGAAGTCCAGGATGGGTACAATTTGAGAATTTATGTACAGAAGTATTAACATATTTATTTGTTCCGCCTCTAATAAGACCTCAAAGGCAAGCAAACACATATTCTGGTGTAAATCGCAGAGATGCGATTTTCCCAAATAGAAATATTGTACCTAACACTGACCAACATTCAAAAAATTGGTTTCATTTGTTTCAAGAGTTAAATGCAAGAATGATATTATTTGAATTTAAAAATTATGAAGCGACTGAAATTGGTACTAATGAAGTAAATCAAACCTTGAATTATTTAACAAATCCAATGGGCCGTTTTGCTATTTTAGTATGTACAAAAACACCTAATAATTCGGCTCACATAAGACGAAATACAATCTATTCTAATGACCAAAAAGTAATATTATTTATGACAAAAGAGCATTTAAAGGAAATGTTAGTAATGAAAGAAAGGGATGAAGACCCTTCAGATTTAGTAATTGACTTACTGGAAATGTTTTACATACAACACGAATAAAGAATAACGAAATGCCAACAAAGTGTATAAATCATTGGGCAATAAGTCATTAAATCAAAGTTTGTGCTTATTAATAAAGATAGAGATAAACTGAAAATGAAGTACTTTTAAACGCCCAACGCTTCATACACAAACCGTTGTGTGCAATATCTCAATTGGACAGGACAGTTTTTTCGAAGGATCACGCTGGAATATTGGAGTATTAAATTAGGATCACTTCTAGCGGACAAA
>NZ_OENA01000049.1 GCF_900239185.1 Tenacibaculum finnmarkense | reverse complement strand
GTCGAAACTATGAATTATTAATGGAATCTTCCGAAAATATAACCAAATTATCCGCCATAAAACTTTTATTGAATAAAATTTAAACAGGCTCTAATAGTTACACTAAATAATTTAAAAGAGGTCGAAATATCGACCTCTTTTTTTGGTTAAAACATTTATCTTTGAATCATGATTTTAGTTACAGGAGGAACAGGCTTAGTAGGCGCACATTTATTATATCATCTAACTCAAAAAGAGAATAAGGTTCGGGCAATTTATAGAACCGATGAAAAACGAGAACATGTTAAAAAAATATTTTCTTTTTATACTGATGATGTTGCCGATTCTTTTGCTAAAATACAATGGATTCAAGCAGATATTACCGAAACTCCTTCATTAGAATCTGTTTTTAAAGACATTACCCAAGTATATCATTGTGCCGCATTGGTTTCTTTTAATCCGAAAGATTACCAAAAAATGCGTCAAGTAAATATTGAAGGAACCGCAAATATTGTTAATTTTTCTATTGAAAATAAGGTTAAAAAGTTTTGTTTTGTAAGCTCAATTGCTGCCGTTGGCGATGCTATCAACCAAAAAATAATCGATGAAGAAAATGAATGGTCAGATAGCGATACACACAGCGGATATGCCATTACAAAATACGGCGCTGAAATGGAAGTTTGGCGAGGCAGTCAAGAAGGTTTAGAAGTTGTAATTGTAAACCCAGGCGTTATTTTAGGAAGCGGTTTTTGGCAAGAAGGATCTGGTAAATTATTTACCCAAATAAACAATGGTTTTAATTTTTATACCCAAGGAATTACAGGTTTTGTAGGCGTGCAAGATGTGGTAAAAGCCATGCTTTTATTAATGAAATCAGATAATAAAAATATTAAAAACGAGCGTTTTATTTTGGTTTCAGAAAACAAATCGTTTAAAGAAATTTTAGATACAATTGCCGATAACTTACATAAAAAACGCCCTGCAATAAAAGTATCTAAAACCCTAAGCGCATTAGCTTGGCGGGTTAGTTTCTTGGTATCGTTACTAACAAAAAAGAAGCCGTTGCTAACTAAAAATACAGCGCGGGCTTCTCATAATATATCGTACTATTCTTCTTCTAAAATAGAAAAAGCACTAGCCTTTAAATTTGAACTAATTAGTTCGCAAATTGCTAAAATTAGCAAAACGTTTTAATTTTATTTTTCAATCAAATAAGGCTTTCTTTGAGGTGTTTTTTCAAGTCTTTTTTCGGGTCTTTTTTCTATTGATAAATTTTTAGAACCTTTTCTTAACTTTTTATCGAAAGGTATCAACTCTTTTTCGGCTAAAGAATCTTTTATTTTTCTTTTTTCCATATAAAAAGAGGCCAATGAATCTATATTCGACTTTACTATTTTCAGTAAATCGGTATATTCCTCTGGCTTAGAGGTATAATATACGTTACTTTGATTAAAACGAGTGCTGTCAATACTATATTTTTGATAAACATAATACATATAATTTTCATCGCGCTTTAAAAACTTGTTCTTTATATTTTTAGCCGACGATACAATATACATATCAGTTAATAAAGCAACCATAGAATCTTTTGGAATCAGGTTTTTAGGCTTTTCATACATCGTATTACTTGTATTACAAGACGCTAAAATTAAAACACAAACAAGTAGTATCTTATTTTTCATTTTTTAATGATTTTTTAAATAAGCCTTCATTGGTTTTAAACTGATAAAAATTTAAAACAATACATAGTATCATAAAAAATACTATATTTTTAAATAAAGGCATTATTAAATTTTGATCCACCAAAAAAGCGTTATCGCTTAGCGCAAATAAAATAGGTAGTACCACTAAAAATAAAGAAGCTTTAAAGTTCTTAAATAAAATAAACCTTATTTTATTTTTGCGTTTTTCTTCCCAATAAGATAAAAAATCATTGTTCATATTTCTCTTGTTTATCTTTTATAAAAGTTTAAATTCTAAACGTTTTCCTTTGATATTTTCATCAAAAACACCATTTTCATACATTAAATTTCCGTTTACAAAAGTATGGGTAATTTTACTTGAAAATTCAGTTCCTTCAAAAGGAGACCAACCACATTTATATAAAATATTATCTTTCGAAACCGTCCATTTTTGGTTGGTATCTACCAAAACTATATCGGCAAAATAACCTTCTTTTATAAACCCACGTTTTTCTACTCTAAATAATTTCGCAGGGTTATGACACATTTTTTCAACCGCTTTTTCAATTGGTAAAACACCTTCTTTTACTTTTTCAAAAATTGCTGTAACAGCATGCTGTACTAATGGTCCTCCACTTGGCGCTTTGGTGTACACATTGTCTTTTTCTTCTAAAGTATGTGGTGCATGATCGGTAGCAATTACGTCAATTCTATCATCTAATAAAGCCTTCCATAATTCATCTTTATCTGCTTGGGTTTTTACCGCAGGATTCCATTTAATATGTGTTCCTTTTTGGTCATAATCTTTGTCGGTAAACCATAAATGATGCACACAAACTTCGGCAGTAATTTTCTTTTCTTCTAACGGGATATCATTTCTAAAAAGATGCGTTTCTTTTGCTGTTGATAAATGAAAAACATGCAGCCTTGCTCCTGTTTTTTTGGCTAATTCGATGGCTTTTGATGAAGATAAATAACAAGCTTCTTCACTTCTGATAATTGGGTGATATTTTAATGGAATATCATCGCCATATTTAGCCACATATTCTGCTGTATTTTTTCTGATTGTTGCTTCATCTTCACAATGAACCGAAATTAGCATATCGGTAGAAGAGAATATTTTTTCTAAAGTTTCTTCATTATCAACCAACATATTTCCTGTTGATGAACCTAAAAACAACTTAATTCCCGCTACATTTTTAGGATTTGTTTTTAATAATTCGTCTAAATTATCGTTTGTTCCACCAAACATAAACGAATAGTTTGCATACGATGTTTCAGCAGCTCTTTGAAATTTACTTTCTAATAATTCTTGCGTTGTTGCTTGCGGAACCGTGTTTGGCATTTCAATAAACGAGGTAATTCCACCAGCAATAGCGGCTTTACTTTCGGTACCAATATTTGCTTTATGGGTTAAACCTGGTTCACGAAAATGCACTTGGTCATCAATCATCCCAGGAATTAAATACTTCCCTTGAGCATCGATCACTTGAATAGCTGAAGTTGTATTTATTTGAGTTGAAATTTCTTTGATATAATTTCCTTCGATTAAAACATCGCCTTTAAAAACCTTGTTTTCATTAACGATTTTTGCATTTTTAATTAAGTATGATTTCATAGTTGTAGTTGTGTTGTTATTTTGGTAAGCCTTTTAATGTCATTTTTATCACTCCAAATACGGCCTCTTTAATAATTCCAGAACTTAATTTTGAAGTTCCTAAAACTCTATCTGTAAAAATAACCGATACTTCTTTAATGGTAAATTTATGCTTCCATGCTTTAAATTTCATTTCAATTTGAAAAGCATATCCTATAAATTTAATTTTATCAAAGCGAATTGTTTCTAAAACTTTTCGTTTCCAACATACAAAACCTGCAGTGGTATCGTGCACTGGTATTCTGGTAATAAAACGCACATATTTAGAGGCACAATACGATAATAAAACTCGTTTCATTGGCCAATTAACCACGTTTACACCTACTGAATATCGAGATCCGACAGAAACATCAGCTCCATCAATAGCACAGGCATTGTATAATTTAATTAAATCGGCAGGATTGTGTGAAAAATCGGCATCCATTTCAATGATAAAATCATATTTTTTGGCAATTGCCCATTTAAAACCATGAATATAAGCAGTTCCTAATCCATTTTTTCCGGTTCTTTTTTCAATATAAAGCCTGTTCGGATATTCTTTTTGTAAATTCGCTACGATATTAGCAGTGCCATCGGGTGAATTGTCATCAACAACTAAAATATCAAACTCTTTTTCTTGACTAAAAGTTGCTTGTATTATTGCCGCTATGTTTTCTTTTTCGTTATAAGTAGGTATTATAACTAAAGCGTCTGATTTCATGTAATTTTCATCTAAAACTAAGCAAATATACACTAAATTATCACTAATTTTGTGTTAAATTAAAGCATAAAACAAATACGATTGCAAGCAATTGAACGCATTATAACCGACAATAACTGGATTACCTTAGTCATTTTATTTGCTATTATTTTAGTAGCGATAATGAAACTACTTGCGCCTGATAAATTGCGAGATTATACCTTTGCTTTTTTTACTTCGGGGTTTTTCAAAAAAAAAGTAGAAGATAATCCGAGTGTTTTTTCCGTATTTTACATACTCTTATTTTTTTTCGCTACAATAACAATTTCGTTGTTCTTGTTTTTAATGCTACTTCAAAAATATTATTTGCCTACTTTTTTCAACTACACAATAGCGCTCTGTTTTGTGGTTCTGTATTATGTATTAAAATATTCTTTAGAAGCTATTTTGGCTAATATTATTCAATCTAATTATAATACTAAATATTTCTTAGCTACAAAATCAGGTTATTTAAGCAATCTTAGCTTATGGTTATTTCCAGCCATAATTATCTATCAGTATGCGTTTAACTCTCCTTTATTTTTACTTATTTATAGCCTTATCTTATTTATTTTCAGGGCTTTTTTAATCTTTATTAATAACAAAAAAATAGTTATACGTAAGTTCTTTTATTTTATTTTGTACTTTTGCACCCTTGAAATAGCACCCCTACTAATTGTTTATAAAATAACTACTACGTAAAAGAGAAAAACATATGAAAGTGAAAACTATTTTAGTCTCTCAACCTGCTCCCAAAACGGAAACTTCTCCTTATTTTGATTTAGCAGAAAAACAAAAAGTAAAAATTGATTTTCGATCTTTTATTCATGTTGAGGGTATCGACGGAAAAGACGTTAGAACTCAAAAAATTGATTTAAAAAACTATACTGCAATTATTTTAACAAGCAGAAATGCTGTTGATCATTTTTTTAGAATTGCCGAAGAAATGCGTTTTACAGTTCCTGACTCAATGAAGTATTTTTGTCAATCAGAAGCAGTTGCTTTTTATTTACAAAAATATGTTGTGTACAGAAAACGTAAAATCTATGTTGGTAGCAGAACTTTTCCTGATCTAATTAAATTGATAAAAAAACACAAAGACGAGAAATTTTTATTACCATCTTCGGATAAATTAAAACCATTAATCCCTGCTGAATTAGACAAACTAGGAGTTAATTGGAAACGTGCTAACTTATATAAAACAGTTGTTAGTGATTTATCTGACCTACAAAGTGTTTTTTATGATGTTTTAGTATTCTTTAGTCCTTCAGGAATTGATAGTTTATTCCAAAACTTTCCTAATTTTAAACAGAACGAAACAAAAATAGCCGTTTTTGGAAACTCAACCGTTAAAGCTGTTGAAGATAGAGGCTTGCGCGTAGATGTTGCTGCACCAACACCTGAAACACCTTCAATGACTATGGCTTTAGACAAATATATAAAAGGTATTAATAAAAAATAACAATACTTTTTAGCCTATAAAAAAACCATCAAAAATTATTTTGATGGTTTTTTTATGCTTTAAATAAAAGGCATAAAAAACCCACTCAAAATTGAGTGGGAAAAATTGCTATGAAAAAGAAAAAGTAGTGGTTTTAAAACCACTAGGCAAATACACATAACTAAATACTTGAAAACAAATGTTTTATGATATTTTTTTTCACACAACCAATTATCGCTAGTCTTTTATCGTATTTAATTTTAAATAAATAGGCTATTAAAGCCTGTTTAAATTTCATCTAAAAAAAATATCAGTCATAAAAAAAGCAACCCAAATAGGGCTGCTTTTATATATATAATACTAAAAGTAATTTATTCTACATTAAAAGTAATAGGTAATGTGTACCCTACTCTTACTGCTCTACCTCTTTGTCTACCTGGTTTCATTTTAGGTATTTTTTTAGCTACACGAATAGCCTCTTTTTTTAACCTTGGGTGAGGAGCTCTTGCGTTTACACTAGTAATAGAACCATCTTTGTCAATTTTAAATTGAACATAAATACGTTTCTTTCCTGGCGCTAAACCTAACTCATTTGCTAATTCAGCATCAAAATTACGTTGTACGTGTTTCTGTAATTTTTTATTTAAACAGGCTTTCTTTTCTGCTTTCGATCCTGTACAACCTGGGAAAATTGGCACTTCTTCAATAATAGAAAATGGTACATCTTCTACCACTTCTTCTTCTTCTTCTACTTCTTCAATATCTTCTACCTCAACAGCTTCAGATTCATCAGTTTCAGTTGACTCAATAACAGTTTCTTCTACTTCCTTCTCATCTTCAACAACTTCAATTTTATCTGGAGCTGGTGGTGGTGGTGTGTTTTGTTTTGGTTTTGGTGGCTCAATGGTTAATTCAATTGTTTCTTCTTCAATTTCAGACGCCATTTCAACACCTTCTAAAACGCCATATGTTTTATCATATGTTTTATTTTCAATTGCAACATATGTTACAAATAAAGCTAAAACCAAACCTAGCTGCATAAACAGTTTACTATAATTCTCTAAATTTGACTTTGGATTCTTCTTAATTTCCATCCTAAATGTTTTTTAATAGTTCGCTAATTTAATTAATTTATTTCAACTTTTACAAGCTAATTCTTTAAATAGTTACATTTTTCTCAAAAAAAGAAAGTACATCATATAAGCTATTAAAATACCCGTCGTATTTGCTACAATATCTAAAACATCACCTGATCGGTATGTTGTTATTGTTACCTGAAGCCCTTCAATAATTATGCCGTAAAATAAACAGCAAAAAACAATTATAACTTTATTTATTTTTGTTTTATCAAAGGCAATTAACCAAACAAAGCATAAAACAAAATAAGCAAAAGCATGCTCGTATTTGTCTAAATTTTTTATTTGAATAATAGCGGGTGGTTTTCCAATTTTAATTAAACTAAGAATAGCAATACCGATGCTTATCAGTATTGCTATTATCGTTAAATTATCCTTTAATAAGCTCTTGATACGCTTGAGCACTTAATAAATCTTCCGTTTGTGAAATTTCTGATAATTTAATTTTTATCATCCAACCATCACCGTAAGGATCTGAATTTACTAATTCTGGCTCGTCTTCTAATTTCTCATTAAATTCGATTACCTCTCCTGATAAAGGCATAAAAAGATCAGATACCGTTTTAACTGCTTCTACCGAACCAAAAACTTCTTCAATATCTAAAGTTTCGTCTAAAGTATCAACATCTACATAAACGATGTCACCTAATTCTCCTTGTGCAAAATCGGTAATACCAATTGTTGCTACACCTTGTTCAATTTTAACCCATTCGTGGTCTTTTGTAAACTTTAATTCTGATGGAATGTTCATTGTACTATTTTTATTGTGTTTGTTTTAATTTCCTAAATTATATATAATATTGATTCCCGCATTAATTGACTGCCTTGGAAATGTAGTTGACACCGCGTATTTAAACGTTTGATGGTTGTAATAAAACGACGCTGTTAAACTACTACTTAAATTATAATCGGCAATAAATTTTAACCCTAATAATTTCTCTCCTCCTGTTATTTGACTATTCTCTTTATCAACACTTCGTATTAAAGTTAAATTATCTCTTAAAGAAACATCTGCTCTTAAATTAATATCTCCTTTTACGGTTTGCTTTTTTCCAGTAAATTTGGTTACAAATTTAACATCTTTAATTTTATATCCAAAGCCAACAACATATTCTGTTCCTTTAACATCGGTTAAAGTGTTGTTATTAAAATTTAATGTTAAGCTTCTATCTCTTCGTATTTCTCCTTTAAATGAAAATGAATTTTTCATTCTAAAATCGACTTTTACCAAAGGAGAAAACTCATCGATTAAAGTTGCTGACGAAAGTAGTAGTTCTGACTGATAATTACCAGAATTATTTGTATTTGTTGCTACCGATGTATCATATTGTAAATTATTGGTGTAATTTCCTATTGTATAGGATGATTTATACCCATGAGATACGGTAAATGATGAGAATGATTTTTTAAACCACTTATATTGCATTAACCCATTAAAACGCAATGTCCAATTAGGAATTGGAATATTTTTAAACACATTGGTACTTACCTTGCTGGCATTAATTCCTGAATATGCTGCTACAAATGCAGGAAGCATTACTTGTTGCCCTGTTATTTTATATCCTGCATCTGGCGTGTTTGGTAATTTTGATGCAGCAGATAAGCGTTCCGAAATTGTTGCTCGGTTTGCTAAAAAGGTATCGTATAAAGCATCATTGTTTGTAAAAATAGTTCCCATCATAAAATGACTCGTACTGTAATTACCTGTTTCGAAGGCTTTAATTTTTGGGTCTTGCTCAAAACCACCAGCTCCATCAGAAATTACATCTAACTGTTGGTTTAAATTACTGGTATGAATTTTATTTGCTCTTAAATCAATCGTTAAATTTTTAAAAGGTTTTACAGACACTGTATAATCTAACTTTTTATAGGCTGTTTTTCCGTAATTCTTACTGTAATACGGTTGTTTTTTATCTGTTTGACTTGTTCTTGTAACCAACCATCCGTTTTCAATAGCCGTATTTAAAATAGCTGTTTGACTACCAAATACAAATCCTAAAGATGGCGCAGTACCACCAGCATAATTGTTCCTTCCTAAAAAACCAACTGAAGGTTTGTACCCCTGTAATAAAGTTCCATTATTTTGAGAATAACTAATTTTACCTCTTTTTACTGAGGTTAAAATATCATAGGTAGCTTTCAATATTTTACGCCCAAAAGAAGCATTCTTTTTTAAACCTACTTTTTTAACAGGGCTCTTTTTAGTTCCTTTTAATAATAATTTATCAAGCTTTAGGGTTTTATAAAAACGCCCAAAATCAATCGTAGCATTTAAGTTATGCGTGTTGGCATTCTGAATCATATTACCAACAACATCTTGGTAATCAATGGTCGTAATTTCGCCGGTTAATTCATCTTTCTGATTAATAACACTCTGCGAACCTGCTTTCCAATCAAAATCGGCAGTGTAGCCGTAATCGGCAGTTACAAAATTCAAATACGGTATTTTTTTAAGCGGTAATTTATAGGTCGCATTTAATTTCTGATGATAATTATCAGGGCGTCCAACGGTAAAAAACTGATCGTAGATTTCTAAATTTTCTTCCGTTCCAAAACTATCATAAATATAATTATTGGTTGCATTAAAATTCAATTGCAATGATTTTGTTAAATCAAAACCAACAGTATAATCCCAATTAAATAAAAATCTACGTTGAATTAATTCGGGCTGTGCAGTTAAACCTTCAATTAAATTTCGTGATTGTTGGGTATTATAACTTCTATTAATTTTAGAATTAAACGCAATCGTTTTAGGAACAGGATTTACATTTAAATCTTTTATCAACTTTAAATACTTACTTTTAAATACTGTCGATTTTTTAAACGGTTCAATAACAAAAGGCTTGAAGTTAAAATTATAACTCGCCCCTGCCATTACATTGGTGTTTTCAAATTTTTCAATATTATAATCTCGATGCAACTCTTCATTATGCGCATAAGAAACCGATACATTTTCTACATCATAAAACTTTGGCGTTTTTTTACTTTCAGGATTTTTATTCTTTTTAACATTGATAAAGCTAATACTTTTTCTACGCGTATAATCTTGCGCATTTTTACTATTTGGGTTTTTATCTAACGCCGCTTTTAGTTCAATATCCTGAAATTGAGGATCGTATTTAGGATCTCTAAATTCTTCGCCATAACTGTAACTCATCGGCAATTGAATGTTCCATTTTTTAGGCATCATTTTACCCAATTGAACATTCGTGGCAACGCTATATTGCTTGGTTTGCTCAATACTTCGTTGTTGCACTCTATCTTCAATACTACCAAAACCAATGGTTGACATCCTACCTGCTAAAGATACATCCATTACATCAGCAAGGTTGGCATCGGCATTTACAACCGTTGCCCATCCTCCTTTATTATCAAAACCAACTGCTCGTAATTCATTAAACCAAACCTCAGCTGTTTTGGTTGAATTCGATGTATTTTTTACCCCTAACATTACCGTTTTTATTTGTGCCAATGTTGGGTTTCCTTTTACTGATATTTTTAAACCAGCTACTTTTGATGATGAAAATATTTCGGTAATACTCGCCTCTAAAGGTCTTAATAATTTTAAGTTAGCAAGCTCTTTTAAAGGGATTTCTAAATTATTTTCTGCCGGCAACCAAACATCTTCAGAAGTTGCATTAGAAGTTGATAAACTTAACGGTTTTTCAATTTCATAATAATTGTCATTCAAATCTGTACCTAGGCGGATAACAGCAACCATATCGCCACTTTGAGTACCGCTACCCGTAGGAGTTTCGGCATGTAAAAACATTCGTAGTTTTTTATACCTACGCATATCAATACTAATATTTTTATAAATTGTCCTTACCTGATCGGCAGGTAAATCGCTTACTTTTAAGGTTACCGATTGCTCATTTTGACGTTGAATTCTGTTTGTTCCCTGTAATTCTTCTCGTTGAATTCCTGGAGGCAATTGATATCTTTCCTGATTTTGCTCAATACTAACAACACCCACTTCAAACTTATTAAGTTCGCTCGGTTTTAAAGCAACAGGAACACCATTTTCCGGGAATGTTTTGGTGTAACGTCGCCAATCACCACGCACCAATTCTAATTCACCAAATCGTAAAACAACAGGCATTTTAAATTCGGTTAAAAACATTCTGATAAAGCGAATACTATTAAAATCAGAAATTCCATTTATTTTTTGATCTTCAGTAATATTTCGAATAGGTATTCTAAATTGATACCATTTAGGCGTTATTTTTTGTCCGTTTGATAAACTAACCGATACCCCTTCTTTAACATCAATAATATGATTTTGACCTTTTATTAAATCGGCTTTATTTAATGAAACTTCGTATTCAAAATAACTATTAACAGGGTTCATTGTTTGATCCTTATTAATATCCTCAGTATCAGGATATGCTGTTGATGATGTAGGATATGACTCCCCCGATTGGCTTGCCGTTGGCGAATTTCCTTGTGTACCGTTAAAGTTTTTATATCGTGATAAAATTGACGGATTTAACGCCTCTATTGCGCCTCCTCTAAAATATTGAAAATTATCACCCGCAGGGTCATTTCCAAAGCTTGCTATTTGCTGATCTGTTAAATTATGTTTTCTTTTAAGAAAAGCTGTTTCTTCGGCATCATTCAATCCATCTAAACCAATATCTTGATTTTTTCTATGGTTGTTATCATTATCAAAAGCATATAAAATCGATGGATTAATTGGTATATTGCCCCAAGCGGTTTCGTTTACATTAAGCCCATCGGTTTTATCACCATCTTCTGGTAAACCATTTTCATATTGTTTTCGTCCATCTTTTAAAATATCTTCAGAAACATTTCCTAAATTGATAAACAACTTCCCTACCTGATTGCTAAAATCTTGAGGATTTACACCTGCTGGTAAACCTTCCTCCTGAGTAATCGAGTAATTTTCATACGGATCCATCAGCCAAAATTGAATATACTCCACATTTGACTGTTCAAAGTTATTGGTTGTTAACGGGCGCATAATTCCTGCCCAACGTTTTGTTGCTGTTTCTTGACCTACATTGTAATTATAAGGACCTCTTTCTGATGGATAATACGCCAAATCTAAGGTTCTTACTAAGTTTTGTTGGGTAATATCTAAATCTGTATTTGGAAATAATTCGTTGTAACGAATTTGACGAACTTCATTTCTTGACAGTTCATTTTCATCAATATTTCCTGGTCTGTTTGATCCTGCATAAAAAAGCTGATCTACATTATACCACGCTATTTTTGCCCTATTATAATTGTATGATAAATCGCCTGAACCACCATTTAATTGTTGTGATTCTGGCGTACTTGCCAAAAACCATTGCTGTGGCGAACCTAAATTAATAGGAATTTGAGACGCTTCAAAATCATCTAAATAAGAAGTTGCCGTTCCATCTACATTAATTCCGCTTGGCGAACCAGGAATTAAATATGCCAAATCGGCTCGAACCGATACATTTGACGGCGCATCCGTTTCTACAAAGGGTAATTTGTTGGCTAATTTTGTTAAAAAAGGCACTTCAGAAGAATATGCTAAATTAAACCCTAACATAGTGTTGTTAATTGGTTCACCTCCAAAATTTACCTTTGGTGTTATTGGTTTTTCGCTTACATTCAAATACGTTCCTCCTAAGGTAAAGTTTTCTGAAAAACGATGTTCTACATCAATTCCAATAAATGTTTTTCGTTGCTGACTAAATAAATTATTACTTTCGGTAGTCGCATTAATAGGAATCCCTGATGCTTCTAATCCTGCATCTAAAATTTGTACACGCCCTAGTTGATAATCTACCACATAATCAATTCCTTCTACTAATTGTCGTCCGCCTGCGGTAACACGAACCGAACCTCTAGGAATGTTAAATCCGCCAAGCGATATTCCACGGCTTGTTGCAGCTTTAAAATATCCTTTTAAAAAGAATTTATCTTTATTTTGATATTCGTTTTTTGCTTGAATTTTAGTGGTTAAATACAGTTCTTCAAAAAGGTATTTCTTTTGATCGCTTGCATTGGTCAAAGCATCTTTTAAACCATTTCCAAAAGGTTCTGGCTCTGGAAAAATAACATATCCTCTTTCAGAATTTACTGTTATTCCATCTACATAATCAAAAAAACCATCTCCTTTGGGTACGGCATATTCACTTTGGTCTAATTTATCTAAATTGAATATTCGTAGTAATGGTTTTTTTCGCACTGCTTTATCGGCATCATTTTTATCGGTCTCGGCATTTTGCAAAGTATTTTGTAGGGTTCCTGTTTGATCATCTCTATATAATAATTCAATACGAAAACCTTCACGTTGTAATGGAAAAGCGCCTAAAGCATACACGTTTTTCATCATTAATTGCCAGGTAGGAAATGCTTCTCCTAAAAAACCAGGCGCACTTGTATTAGGGCGAATGGTGTTTAAAATTTCACTACGCAGTAATTTTACCACTAAGTTAGACGGCGCAACTACGCCATCGTTTGAAAACTCTCCTACTTTGAAAACTGTTTCGCCATTTGAAGCTCCAACAACAGTATATTCGTAGGCAACCGCTAAAACTTCACCATCATTTAAACGTCTGTTTAAAGAGATAAATCCTAGTTGATTGTGTACTCTAAATTCATTGGGTTGTAGCTTTCGAGCATTTTGTAAATACGAATAATTATAGCCTTGTTTTGCTTTAATTCCTTCGCTTTTTATAGCGGCATCTATGGTAGCTACATCTCTAATTTCTCCAGATTCTGTTAATAAATTTGCTAATTTATTTACCTTATTATCAGGAATATTAAAACCATTTGCAGTTACAGGACTACCGTTTAATTTTTTAACTTCAGTGTTTACTAAACTCTTGGTATTCGACTCTCCTAAATCGGCAAGTCCTACAATACTTCGGTAATCGGTTACGTTTTGAGAAGTATTTGTTACCCAAACCTCAACCCTTGTAATGTTTATCGGGCTGTTTACTAGCGGATAATTAACTAAGGCTTCTTTATAATTTTCTCTAAAATAATGCCCTAAAAAGAAGTGACGGTCATTGTCATAATCAGAAGCACGTAATTCAAAAGGTTCAATCGTAGCGCCTCCTTCGGCTACTACGGTTTTAGATTGTGAGTTTTGCTGCGAAAAAGCGGCAGTTATATGTGTTTTACCAAATTGTAGTTCGGTTTTTACTCCAAACAATGTTTGCGCACCGTTTATTAACGAGTTTTTAATAGGCATGCTAACATTTCCCGCTTCGATATTTCTAATAATGTCATCTTGAGTTGGGGTATATTCTAACTTGATGATATTTTGAAAATCAAAGGTAGATTGGGTATCGTAATTTGCGGTTACCTTTAGGCGTTCCCCTATTTTTGCCTGTAAACCAACACTTAATTGCTGATCAAAATCAAAGGTGAAATTACTTTGGTTTTCAATAGATATTTGCGGGTTTTCATTTTTCTGATAAACCCCACCCAACTTAATATTTACCTGTCCTGTTGGCTTAACATCTACGGTATTTCCTCCAAAAATAGACTCAAAAAACTTTGAGTTTACATAATATTTTGGCAGTAAATTTTTTCGAGCTTTTTTACCCCCCTTATTCTTTGGGTTTGTTGCGGCTACTTTTTCTTGAAAATATGCTTTAATATCGTTTTTTAAGCGATACTTTTTATATTCATTAGGCGTCATAAAAATGGGCGTACCAATAGTATAATCACCAATTTTTTCTACCATCACAAATTTATTGATTGCCTTGTCATAGCGCACAATTTTTTCTGTTGGATTGTTTAAAAAAAGCGCCCCTTTTTGAGTATTGCTAAAACGATACTTTAAAGGTATAAGCGTATCTTTTTTAACAATATTATTGGTCGTACTTCCTGTATTTTGCGAAAACGAAACAACACTTACCAATAAAGCAAGTGTTGTTAAGAATATATTGATGACTTTTTTTTTCAACCCGTTTTATAAATTTTTCAACGCCTGTCTTATAAGTGTTTCAACACTTGCATCAGGTGTTTCTTTTAGTATATTTCCAATAACTTTTTCTGCTTGCTTGCGTAAAAAGCCTAAGACCTCTAAAGCTGATAACGCTTCTTCTTTACTTGTATTGTTTTGTACAATTGAAACTTCATCTAAATCAAAAATCTTTACAATTTTATCTTTTAAATCAACAATAACACGTTGCGCTGTTTTAATTCCGATTCCTTTTACAGATTGAATTGCTTTTACGTTTTCCGAAGCAATAGCCTGTTGTATTTCTTCGGATGTCATTGACGACAACATGGTTCGGGCAATACTTGGTCCTACACCAGAGACAGAGGTTAGTAATCTAAAAATTTCTCGTTCTACTTTATTAAAAAAACCATATAAAGTGTGCGCATCTTCGCGGATAGCTAAATGTGTGTATAATAACACGTTTTCATCCGCAGGTAAATTTGAATATGTATGTAAAGAAATATGTAATAAATAGCCTACACCATTGCAGTCAATAACGGCATGTGTAGGACTTTTCTCTACTAATTTTCCTTTTATTTGTGTAATCATTTAAGTACATTTTACCACCTATAAATATAGGTAAATATTTTAATATTAAAGTATTATACCTTAGCCACTCGCTCTTTATTTTGAGCATCTACAACGGCAACTGCTGCCATATTAACCATTTCATCAACACTTGCACCTAGTTGTAAAATATGTACAGGCTTGCTCATTCCTAATAAAATAGGTCCGATAGATTCTACACCCTCCGCCTCTTTCATTAATTTATAAGTAATATTTGCTGATTCTAAATTAGGAAAGATTAAAATATTGGCTCTTTTTCCGTTTAATTTAGAAAAAGGAAATTCTTTAGCTAATAATTCTGGGTTTAAAGCAAAATCGGCTTGTAATTCTCCATCAACAATTACATTTGGATGATTTCGATGTATGTAAGCAACGGCTTCTCTAATTTTTACAGAACTTTCTGATTTTGATGATCCAAAATTTGAAAAACCTAACATAGCAATATGCGGGGTCATTCCAAACATTTTTGCCAATACAGAGGTTAACTGTGTTATTTTAGCTAAATCTTTTGCCGTTGGATTAATATTAATGGTTGTATCGGCTAAAAATATAGGTCCTTGCTTGGTTAGCATCATATTTGTTGCCGCAACCCTAGTAACACCTTTGTCTTTTTCGATTAATTCTAACATTGGTTTTACAACCGATGCGTATGACCTAGAATATCCTGTAATTAAAGCATCTGCTTCGCCGGTATTTACCATCATTGCTGCAAAATAATTACGCTCACGCATCCATTTTTGTGCCTCTAAGAAAGTAATTCCTTTACGCTGTCTTGTTTTCCAGAAAAACTCAGCATATCTATTTCTTCGAGCTGATTCTTCATCTGTTTTAGGATCAATAATAACAACTTCGGCATCAAAACCTAGTTCTTCTTTTAATTCTAAAATAACTTCTTTTCTACCTAATAAAATAGGAATTGCTATTTTTTCATCAGAAACACGTTGTGCAGCTTTTAATACATCTATATGATCTGCTTCAGCAAAAACAACACGTTTAGGATTTTTCTTTGCCCTGTTGTGTAATAATCTGATTTCTTTATTTCCATTACCCGACCTGTCCATTAATTGTTCACGGTAGGCTTTCCAATCGGTAATTGGTTCTTGAGCAACGCCCGATTCCATAGCTGCTTTTGCAATTGCTGGTGGAATTTCATAAATTAATCGAGGATCAAATGGTTTTGGAATAATGTATTCACGCCCAAATGAAAGACTCACTTCATCGTACACAATATTTACCTGCTCTGGCACTGATTTTTTAGCTAAATCGGCTAAAGCATGTACGGCTGCCATTTTCATTTCTTCATTAATTTTAGTGGCTCTAACATCTAAAGCACCTCTAAAAATAAACGGAAATCCTAGTACATTATTTACTTGGTTAGGATGGTCTGACCTTCCGGTTGCCATAATAATATCATCACGAGTATCAACAGCTGTTTGGTATTCAATTTCAGGATCAGGGTTAGCCATTGCAAAAACAATAGGATCTTTTGCCATTGCTAATAACATTGCTGGTGTTACCACATTTCCTTTTGATAAACCAATAAAAACATCGGCATTGTGCATTGCTTCTTCTAAAGTATTTAAGTCTTTATCGGTTGCAAATTCGGCTTTTTGTGAGGTTAAATTATCTCTATCTTTTCTGATAACTCCTTTACTGTCGCACATTACGATGTTTTCTCTTTTAGCTCCTAGCGCTAAGTATAAACGAGTACATGAAATTGCTGCTGCTCCTGCTCCGTTTACCACAATTTTAACTGTAGCAAGGTCTTTTTCTATAATTTCAATGGCATTTTTTAATGCTGCCGCAGATATAATAGCTGTTCCATGCTGGTCATCGTGCATTACCGGAATGTCTAATTCTTCAATTAATCTTCGTTCTATTTCAAAAGCTTCAGGTGCTTTAATATCTTCTAAATTAATCCCTCCAAAAGTAGGAGCTATTGCTTTTACTGTTTCTACAAATTTATCTACATCGGTAGCGTCTACTTCAATATCAAAAACATCAATATCTGCAAAAATTTTAAACAACAATCCTTTTCCTTCCATTACTGGCTTAGAGGCTTCAGGACCTATATCTCCTAGCCCTAGCACTGCTGTTCCGTTAGATATAACCGCTACTAAATTTCCTTTAGCAGTGTATTTATAAACATTGTTTTTATCTTTTGCTATTTCTAAACAAGGTTCTGCAACCCCAGGTGAATATGCTAATGCTAAATCGTGCTGTGTTGCATATTTTTTAGTAGGTACTACTGCTATTTTCCCTGGTTTTGGCTTGGCGTGGTATAACAAAGCTTCACGCCTTTTTCTAGAATCACTCATAGGTTCGTTCTTGTTTGTTTGAACTCACAAATATACATTTTTGTTATTTAGTTTAAAGTTTAAAATATTAGTAAAAGAATCTCTATAGAAATAATTTTCTTCTTAAATTTGTATATATTATATAAATTAAACTACAAAATATGGAAACACCTCCTCTAAAACACCTCATTGATGAAGAAGTTAAATGGAATAAAAGCCAAACAATTGTAAGTAAAACAGATACTGCCGGAACAATTCTTTATGCAAATAGTGTTTTTACGGATGCCTGTGAATACAGCGCTATTGAATTAATTGGTGAGCCTCATAATGTTATTAGACACCCAGATATGCCAAAAGTTGCTTTTAAAGCACTTTGGGATGCGTTAAAACAAGGGAAAAATTACCATGCAATTGTAAAAAATTTAACAAAAACAGGTAGGTATTACTGGGTTATTACTGATTTTACTATCGATAAAGATGATGCTGGAAATATTACAGGATACACTGCTCGAAGAAAATCGGTACCCTCTAGCGTTGTTAAAAAAATTGAACCTTTATATAAAATATTGTTAGATATTGAAAAACTTAAAGGTGAAAAAGCAAGTGAATTATATTTTAACGCTTACCTAGAAGAAGAAGTGGGTAAAAGCTATGATGAATTTGTAGTCGATTTATTTAAGGAGGAATCTTTAAATGAACAAAAACTTAAAAAAATAGCAGAAATAAAAGAAATAGAGCCTGAACACGAAAGCAAACTTAAAAAGGGTTTAAATTGGTTTTTCTTTGGTGATTTCATCTAAGTAAACAACCTAACGCACTCATAACGAGATTACTGAAATAAAACAAACTGCTTATTTAAAACATAAGCGGTTTTTCTGTGTTATACAAATAATTAATTTAACATTGCCGTGTTAAGTAAAAGTTCTAATTTAGCAATAATGTTAAAGATAAAAAACCATGACAAAAAACCCCCTTCGCCCACAGCAAATTCTTAATGAAGAAATAAAATGGGATAAAACACAAACCATAATTAGTAAAACCGATGCTTCTGGTACTATTTTATATATGAACGATGCTTTTGAAGCAACTTCTGAATACAATAAAATTGAACTAATTGGTGAGCCTCATAATATTATTAGGCATCCTGATATGCCTAAAGTTATTTTTAAAGTATTATGGGAAAATTTAAAAGGAAAAAAGAATTTTCATGCCATTGTTAAAAACCTTACCAGAACAGGTAGATATTACTGGGTAATTACCGATTTTACCATTGACAAAGATGAAAAAGGAAATGTAGTTGGTTACACTGGTCGTAGAAAAGCATTGCCAAATAGTGTTGTCGAAAAAATAGCACCGCTTTACAAAACACTTCTAGAGATAGAAAAAGTAAAAGGAGAAGCTGCTAGTAAGTTATATTTTGATGCGTATTTAAAAGAAGAAATTGGTAAAAGCTACGATGAATTTGTAGTTGATTTATTTACTGATGAATCTATGAAAAATGAAAAAGTAGCCGCCGAAGAAGCAGCAAAACCTAAAAAAGGGTTAAGTTGGTTTTTTTCTAAAAACTAATTAATTTTTCAAAATATAAAAGCCACCTAAGTTTATGAATTTAGGTGGCTTTTATTGTTAAAAACAACTCGAAAAAACTTATTTTTAGAGCTATTTATTATCTTTTTCTTAACAAATAATTTCGGAACTTTGTAACTTATAATAATCGATAGTCTAAATTTTTTATCCATGAAAAAAATATATAAAATACTGCTAACCATATTTGTTGCATTATTAATGTTACTTATTTTAACACCGTTTTTATTTCAGGATAAAATTATTACACTGGTTAAAAAAACGGTTAATAACAACATTACCGCTCAGTTAGATTTTTCAAACTCGAACCTAAGTCTATTTAGAGATTTTCCAAATGCCTCTGTGCAACTTTCTGATGTTTCAATTATCAACAAAAAACCTTTTGAAGGAGACACCTTATTATTTGCAAAAAAAATTAACTTAGAATTAAAACTTACTGAGTTATTCAAAAAAACATCCGAACAACTTAATATTCAATCTTTTTCTATTGATGATGCAAACGTTAATGTTTTGGTCAACGAAAAAGGGGTTGCCAATTACGATATTGCAAAACCTTCGGATGTAAAAATTGAAAACACCGATGAAAATCCATCTAATTTTGGACTTTCTATTAATTCGTATGCCATTAATAATGCCTTGATAAAATATCATGATAAAAAAGGTAAATTAAAACTTCAATTAACCGATTTTAATCATAGTGGAAATGGCGATTTTTCTCAAACTAATTCAGAATTAAACACGAGTACATCAACATTAGTTTCTTTTGAAATGGACGGTGCTTCGTATGCTAAAAATCAAAAAATAACCTTAGATGCTACCTTAGCTATGGACTTGGTTAATAGTAAGTTTTCATTTTTAAAAAATGAAGCGAAACTTAATAATTTACCTTTAATCTTTGATGGTTACGTTCAAATAAACGACACTAATCAAGAAATTGATCTTAGTTTTAAAACACCTTCATCTGATTTTAAAAATTTCTTAGGATTAATTCCTCAAGCCTATACAAAAAGTATTAAAAACGTAAAAACAGCTGGTAATTTTAGTGTTGCCGGTACTGTAAAAGGTTTGATTACAGATACTAAAATACCGCTGTTAGATATTGCTTTAAAAGCATCAAATGCTTCTTTTAAATACCCTGATTTACCTAAAAGCGTTCGCAATATTAATATGGATGCCCAATTAAAAAATACTACAGGAAACATTGAAAAAACAATGGTAGCTATTAATGGTTTATCATTTAAAATAGATGAAGATATTTTTTCGGGAAGCGGAACTGTTTCAAACATACTAAGCAATCCTAAAATTGACGCCAAGTTAAAAGGAACTTTAAATTTAGCAAATATTAACAAGGCATATCCTGTTGATTTAGACACTAAATTACAAGGGATTTTAAAAGCCGATTTACACACTAATTTTGATGTAAAAGCAATTGAAAAAAACCTAGTAAATCGTATAAAAAACGATGGAAATATCGAGTTAAACAACTTTGTATATTCATCCGAAGATATTGCCAACCCGATTAACATTAAAAAAGCAAAAGTAAATTTTACCCCTACAACAATTACCTTAAACACTTTTAATGCAAGCACAGGAAAAAGTGATATAAACGCCACAGGAAACATTGAAAATTTAATCGGTTTTTTACTTGCTGATAAAAATTTACAAGGAACTTTTAATGTAAAATCGACCGCTTTTCATATTAGTGATTTTATGCAAGAAAGTGTTGAGAATTCTGATAAAGAAGAAGAAAACACTACTCAAAAAGAACAACATACCACCGCTTTAAAAATCCCTGCATTTTTAGATTGTAAAATTTTAGCCGATGCAAAAACAGTTTATTATGACAATTTAACCTTAAAAAATGTACACGGAACTTTATTAATAAAAGATGAAAAAGCAATTTTACAAAATGTAAATGCCAATATGTTTAAAGGACAAATTTCTTTTAACGGTGAAGTAAATACCAAGCCTAAAACACCTGTTTTCAATATGAATTTAGGCATGAAATCGTTTGATATTGCGCAATCTTTTAACGGTTTAGACTTATTAAAATCGATTAGCCCAATTGCAACAGCATTAAGCGGTAAATTAAATTCTGATATTAATTTAACGGGGAATTTAAACAACGATTTTACCCCTAATTTAGCATCGGTTTCAGGAAAAGCTTTGGCAGAATTATTAAGTACTAAAATTGAACCTAAAAACAGTAAAGCTTTAAGTTTATTAAATAATAATCTTTCTTTTATCGATATTAGTAAATTAGATTTATCAGACATAAAAACACAGCTTTCTTTTGATAAAGGAAAAGTAAATGTGAAGCCTTTTAAATTAAAATATAAAGACATCGCTATGAATATAGGCGGAAGCCATAGCTTTGATCAGAGCATGAATTACAATATAACTTTAGATGTACCTGCTAAGTATTTAGGAAGCGAAGTTCAAGGTTTATTGTCTAAACTAAGCCCTGAAAGCAAAAATACAATGGTGCCAATTACCGCGAATATTACAGGAAACATGACAAATCCATCGGTAAAAACAGATGTATCATCTTCTGTAAAAAACTTCAGTAAAAATTTAATTAATCAGCAAAAACAAAACTTAATTAACACAGCTGTAAGTAAAGTTTCTGAAAATAAAACGGTAAACAAAACAATCGATAAAATCAATACTAAAATCGGCAGTAAACTTGGCGATAAACTAGGGAGTAAGCTTGGTAATTTATTAGGAAATAAAAAAACAGATACCACTACAACCAAAAAAACAAGCAGTACTAAAACCGAAACAGTTAAAAAAGTAACTGATGTTTTAGGCGGATTATTTGGGAAAAAGAAGAAATAACAAAACATTAACCCTAGACCTTAAATACTCTAAATAAAACATTTAACAGGTTTTAACAGTTCGTTGAAACCTGTTTTTTTTATGTTTGTAGTAAAAAACATGAAAAGATTAATTATACTGTTATTTATAGTATTTACTAATATCGCTATTGCTCAAATTAAAGGAAAAGTTATCAATACAAATAATCAACCTTTATCTTTTGTTAGTATTTATTTAGAAAATACAATTACAGGAACTACCACAAATAATAATGGTGATTATGAATTATCAGTAAATAAAAAAGGAAAATACACACTTATTTTTCAACTTTTAGGATACAAAACAATAACAAAAAATATTACTATTACCAAGTTTCCTTTTATTTTAAACACTATAATTTCTGAAGAAAAAGTTACTTTAGATGAAGTATTAATTTCATCCGAAGAAAATCCTGCAAATAAAATTATTCGAAATGTAATTGCTTCTAAAAAGAAAAATACCGCTAAATTTTCTCAATATACTGCCGATTTTTATTCTCGTGGATTATTTAAAGTAAAAAACCTTCCCAAAAAATTTCTAGGTAATAAAATTGATGATATGGGCGGTGGTTTAGATTCTACAAGAAGTGGAATTGTATATCTTTCAGAAACCATTTCTAAAATTTCATATCAGAAAAAACCAACAAATTTTAAAGAACATATTATTGCTTCTAAAGTTTCGGGAAGTAATAACGGAATTAGTTTTAATCAAGCTGAAGAAGTTGATTTTAACTTTTATAAAAACTCTTTTAATTTAGCAGATGCTCAAATGATTTCGCCAATTGCTAACGAAGCTTTTAGTTATTATAAGTATCAATTAACTGGAAGTTTTTATGATAAAAACGAAAAATTAATCAGTAAAATAAAATTACTTCCGAAGAGAAAAAACGATCGTGTTTTTAGCGGATTTATTTATATATCAGAAGATGATTGGGCTATTTACGGAACTGATGTTTTCGTTACAGGTGCACAAGCAAATACACCTATGATTGATACTTTACACATCAAACAAAACTATAATTATTCGCTAAAAAACAACGTTTGGATTCCTGTTACACAAACAATCGATTTTAAAGCTGGTATTTTTGGTTTTAATTTTAACGGACGCTTTTCAGCAGCATATTCAAATTATAATTTTGCTCCTAATTTCACTAAAAAATCATTTGGTAATGAAGTTTTATCTTTTGCTGAAAATGCCACCGAAAAAGATAGTTTATACTGGAATAAAATTCGTCCAGTAAGTTTAACATCCGAAGAAAATGCAGATTACAAATTAAAAGACAGCATTAAAACTATTCGAAAATCTAAAAAATATTTAGATTCTACAGATACAAAACATAATAAATTTAATCTTATAAATATTATTTCAGGATATTCTTATGATAATACCTATGATAAATGGAATATCGATATTTCTTCTCCTATTGAAGATTTAAACTTTAACACGGTACAAGGATGGAATTCATCTATTGGAATTAAATATTCTAAAACAGTCAACAAAAAAGGAGAACGATTTAATATTGGTACAAAAATAAATTATGGTTTTTCTGATAAAAAATTAAGACCAACAGCAAACTTTTTTTACAGATGGAACAATACAAATAAACCTATTTTAACTGCTTCGGGAGGTATTACTACTTCGCAATTTAATGCTAAAAAACCTATTTCTAAATTTTGGAATACTATAAGTTCGGTTTTATTTGAAAGAAATTATCTTAAAATTTATGAGAAAACATTTACTAAAATTGCTTTTTCAGAAGAAATAAATAATGGTATTCGTTTTTATTCTTCCTTAGAATACGCAGATAGAAAACCTTTATTTAACACAACCGATTATGTTATGTTTACTAAAAATGATGTTAATTATACAGCTAACAACCCACAAGAACCTACAAATTTTACAAGTTCATTTACACCGCATCATATGTGGTCATTTAAGTTAGGTGCAACTATTAATTTCGAACAAAAATATATGTCATATCCTGATGGAAAATATAATATAGGAACTAATAAATATCCTACTTTATTTGTCGGATATAACAAAAATTTTGGTTCAGGAAATACTACGTTAAATTCTGATATATTCTATTCTCAATTAACTCAAAAAATGAATTTAAGTAATTGGGGGGAATTTAAATACAAAGCTAAAGGAGGCATATTTTTTAAGAAAAAAGATATTCCGTTTATAGATTATGTTCATTTTAATGGAAATCGCTTATTAATTGCTCCAAAAGATAATTATTTAGATAACTTTTATACGCTACCTTATTATCAATTAAGTACTAATGATAAATATGGAGAACTACATGGAGAATATAATTTTAAAGGAGCTTTACTAAGTAAAATTCCATTAATTAATAAATTAAATTTCCATTTAGTTACTGGTGCAAAAGGATTATTTACAGCTGAAAACAAACCTTATTCTGAATTTGCTGTTGGTTTGGATAACATCGGTTTTGGTAAATGGCGTTTTTTACGTGTCGATTTTGCTAAGTCTAATTTTAACGGAAAATCTGAAAACAGAATAGTTTTCGGAATTAAATTGTAAATTAGACTTTTAATCTGCTTATAGAGGTTATAAGCGAAAAATTCTCAAATACTAATATGAAAACAACCGTATTACTTTTTGGTATTGCTACCGATTTAATAGGAAATGCTTCTTTAGAGCTTACACTTCCTGAAAATTGTTCTGTAAGTCATTTTAAAGAATTGCTTACAGAACAATATCCGAAGTTAGCGAAAATTAGCGCATACGCCGTGGCGATTAACGAAAGTTATGCCAAGCAAGAAACTCTTATCAAAAAAAATGATGTTATTGCCATTATTCCTCCTGTTAGTGGCGGATAAACCTATATTTTTTTACAATTTATAGCCGATACTGAACAATACAACTCTTGGCATCATATAGGTTTTAGCATCAGTAATTAGATAATCAGAAAAACGATTGCTTTGCTTAAATGTGGTGTCAAATAAGTTCTGAGTGGTCAGCTTAAATAACCAAGGGCTATCTTGTTTTTGATACGATAATACAGCATTGGCAACTTCGTAATTATTATAAGCTTTTTGTGCTTTATTTTGATAATTATAATGCGTATAATCAGCATTGAAAATGAAACCGTTTAAAAAATCATAATCGATGTTTATATAAGGTTCGTTGGTCGTAAATTTAGCCTTGAAATTATTGGAAGTATAATTTCCGATACTCTTTTTAAAGCCCATTTTTAAGGTTGGGAATTTATCAAATAAGGTTTTAAAACCGACATCAAAAGAATAATTATCGCTTTTATTAGTTGCCAAAGTAGTATTTATTTTCTGAGTAAAAATTGAACTATTATAACTTCCTACAAGCTTATATCTTATTTTTTTAATACGCTTTTTAAGCGATGCTCTAGCGCGCCAATTTTGATTCGGATTGTTTAAAATTTCAGGCGATATAAACCTGTTTATTCCATCGAAATTAACCAAATTATTAAAACCTTTAATTTTTTTAGTATAATTAGCACTGGCATGTAACATTAAACCTCGATACATACTAAAACGGCTATATCGTATACGTGCCGAATGAAATAATTCATTTTCTAAAGTTGAATTTCCTTTAAATACCGAATTATAAGATTGTAAATAAAATCGATTAGCGAGTTTAGAGGCGTCCGAAAAATTGGTTTTTAAATTATAATTTAATTCTACTTTTCTCGATTTATTAAAGGCGATTTTCATTAAAAAATCGGGTAATAAAATCCATTTATTTTTTTCAAAAATATTTTCTTGACTTACTTTCCACTTATAATTATGTAAATACCCACCTTGTTTAAAGGTAAATATCCCTGTTCTAAATTTATAATGGATTCCTGCAAAAAAATCGTTATGCTTTAAAACTGTATTATTGTTAAAACCTCCTGTTGAAAAATTGTTAATTGTAGTATCATCTAATATTTGAAAATTATGGTTGCTAAATTTTTCTTGTTGATGTGTATTTCCAATAGTCGTATAAATATGATGATTTCTATTTAACACCCAAAAATCTTTAAAAACACTGTGTAAATAATGCTTTTCAGTTTCGTTTAATTGCTGAATTTTCAGTAAATCCTGATTACTATTTAAAGGTTGAATAATGGGTTTAATTCGCGTTAAAAATGCTTTTGAAGCATTCCAAAAAGTAGTTGGATTATTTTTATCAAAAGTATAATTTACTACGGATGAAAAAGTATGATTTTGCGATTGGTTTTTATGCCATTCTATATTTTGATTTACATACCAAACATCATTTTCTTTGGTTGTTTCTATGTTATTTATAGCATTGTTTATTGATGAAGAAATAGCATTGTTATTATGTACACCTGATTTTTTAACCTGTGTTCTTAGCGTCCATCGTTCTTCAAAATTTGGTGTATATTCAATACTTAAATTCCCGATTCCTAAAATATTATTTGACGTATTTTCATTTTTTTTATCTTCTAAAAAAGTAGTATATTGATGATGTTCTTCTGTAAAACTCGTAGTATTATTATCAGAAAAAAGAGCATATCCTGAAACATCAAATTTATCGGCAACGGTTTTTGTGATGTTTAAAGCCGTAAAACGTTGTGTACTTTTTAAAATATCTTTGTTTTCTATAAATTGCGAGAAATCGCCACCTTTCCAATTAAAATTACCGCTAAAAACAGCATTTACACCTCCTTGAAAACTCATATAATCTTTAAAAGTGAAGGTTTTTTCACCGATATCGTTTAAATTTCCTATAAAATTCACATTGGTTTTAGGCGAGTAATAAAATAAATTGGCATTGGCTTTATAAGAAGATTCATAACCAACACCCGACCCCGCTTCAACATCACCAAAAACAAAGCGTTTTTTATCTTCTTTAAGCTGAATATTCATTGCCATTTCATCAGAATCGGTTAATCCTTTTAAAAATGATACTTCATTATAATTATCGATAACTTCAACTTTAGCCACTGCATCGGCAGGGATATTTTGAACACCTAACTTTGTTGCGCCACCAAAAAAAGCTTTTCCATCAACTAATAATTTGGTTACTTTTTTTCCTTGAACAGTAACCCCGCCATTTTTATCGACTTCAACACCTGGTAATTTTTTAAGTATATTTTGAAGTTTACGCTCGCTACCGTTTACAAATTTATCGGTATTGTAAATAATTGTGTCTTGTTTTGTAATTACTGGGAGTTCAATAACAACTTCGTCTAGCTGATTTTTAGCCTCTTTTAAAATAAAGTTTTTAAGCGTATTTTCTGTTGGTGTTATTTCAAAGGTTTTTTTTTGATAGCCTAAATAACTGATATCAATGGTATATTTTTTATTTTTGGTAAGCTCCAAACGATACCGTCCTTGCTGATCAGTAATCGCAAAACTGATGTTTTTACGAACGTCTTTAGGCTTTGCGATAATATTGGTATAAGACAACGGATTTTGTAAACTATCTTTTACAACACCTTTAAAAACAATGGTTTGAGCATTTAAAGCACTAGCGATAATCAATAAGATAAACAGCATTTTTTTTTCTAACATATATTATTTTATCTTATAAATCATTAAAATAGTCTTAATAACAAATTGCAATAAACCAGCTTTTTAATACCCTTTTTTTCGTTCTTTTTCAAGTTCATCAATTAAACCATGGGCTTCTTCTTGTGTTTTTATTTTAGTTTTTTTAGAAAGTCTTTTTATTTTAACCTCTTTTAAAGGATTCAAATTAATTTCTACCGCATTCATTGTAAATTCATCTGTATTTAGTGCTAAAATTAACCCTGGCAATCCTTTATAATGCATTGGTCCAAAATTTAGAGGAATACTAGGTGCAAACCAAGCTATAGCTTGTTTACTGTAATAAAAACCTTTTCGGCTATAAAGTCTTTCAGTAGTTGTAGCTTGATAACATTTATATTTACCAATCATTTTTGTTTTATTATTAACCTTCCAGTCAAGTGGCTTATGTGAAGTAGCCCCCAAAGCTCGACTTATTTCAATAATAGCATTGGTTTTATTATTGGTATAATACGGCATTGTTCCTGCTCTACTTCCCATACTAAAACCTACTTCATTTTTTAATTTAGGGATATGATGATAATACGATTCTTCATTTTTAAAACTTAATATAAACTCGTCAGGCGTAGAATTTCTAAACATTTGTATAACTCCCTGTTTTATATGCATAGCTGTTTTTTTATCCTTTTTCAAAGCTACCAAAAAACTATCTACATATTTTTTATTAACTTCTGCTTTATACTTGACAATTCCTGATTTTTTTTGAGCAAAACATCCTAAAGATAGCATCAAACAAAATAAAATTAATATTCTTTTTTCTAACATATTAGATTTATTAAAAAATGTCTTTAGTATTAACTAAAAAGATAGAAAATACTAAAGACATTTAAAGTTATTTAATTTTTATTAACAATCATTATTCTGCATACATGAGTCAAATTTATTATAACTATCACCACTAGCTCTATCACAAACCGTGTACACCGTATAGCAAGGCACATTCTCAATTATTTCTTGTTTTTTTATTTCATTTTTACTGTCATTCGCATTTACAAAACTACCTGTAGCAAATACCATTGCTACTACTAAAATTACTTTTTTCATTTTTTAAATTTTAAGTTTATTCATTAATTTTTACTCCTGTTATTTTAAAAACAAGGGTATTACATCAAAAAAATTAAAAAGAAAAATGCGCGCAATTTATAAACATCCTTCTTCTTTTTACTAGCTAGCAGGTACTAAAAAATGATCACTTCTTTAATACGTTTATAAAACTAAAACTTTTTTATTTAAAAAATGTTAATATTTTAATACGCAGTTTATTTAAACTGATAAATAACTGACAAACAACTGATAAACAACTGATAAACAACTGATAAACAACTGATAAATATCACATAAATGATTGATAGTTAATGCATTGACAAATACACGAACCTAAAAGTTAAATAAATGTTAAAAAATAAAACACATCGATATTAAAACACTTAAAATCAGGTTTTTAATATCCTTTATTTTTCTTAAAATTACCCATAGCCTCACTTATCATTTCTCCCAATTTTTTACGAGTTATTTTTTTACCTTTTGTTAATTTTGTAATCTTTATATTTTTTTTAGGATTTAAATTAATTTTAGTAGCCATATATTTTGTGTTCCCTTTATTAACTTCTAAAATTAAACCAGGCAAACCAGCAACACCAATAGGACCAAAAAAACTACTTATTTCAGGGCAATACCAAGCGATGACAGGATACTCTTTCATTTTACCTCTATACATTTTTTTCTCTATTGCTATTGCTTTATAACACAGATAATCTCCTATTTTTTTTGTTTCATTTTTTAGTTGCCAATTCAACTGCTCATTACTGATTAAAAAATCTTCACCGAAAATATTTTCCTCTGATAATCTTTCATTTTTAGCATTGTAAAACTTATTATTTCCATAACCTGCCAAAGCTAATTTACCCCATCGACTTTCCTCCAAAGCCAAAGAAGGAATAACCGCAAAAAAACTTTCTTTTACATTAAATTTAAGCTCAAATTCTATATTTTTAAGTAGTTTATCAATTGATTTTTTTACTCTTTCAAATTTATTGAAATTTGAAGCTTTTTTATCTTTTTATGTTGGTATTTTTCTTTCAATACTTTTTTTATAAGTAACAATACCTTGTTTTATTATTTGACTTTTTACTGTTATTGTAAAAACAACAAAAATTAATAATGCTTTTATTTTCGTTTTTTAAATTTTAAGTTTATTCATTAATTTTTAACCCTTGGTATTTTAAAAACAAGGATATTACATCAAAAAAATTAAAAAGAAAAATGCGCGCAATTTATAAACATCCTTCTTCTTTTTACTAGCAGCAGGTACTAAAAAATGATTACGTTTTAAGGGTTAACCCTAATTTGAAATAAGAAAACAATAATTTTTAATCATATTTTATGTCTTTTTTCATTGATTTTTTTTCCTATTAAATTAAATTCAGTTAATGTTATTTTTTGCCCTTTTTTATTCTCTGTTTTAATTTTTATGATACTCTTTAGTTCTTGAAGAAGATATGTTCTTTTTCCATCTTGCAATTCAATGATTAAACCTGGTAGGCCAATATAATCTCTTGGACCATAATTAAATGGAATTTCTGGAGCAAACCATGCTATTATTTTTTTCTTAAAAACCCCTTTCGAAGTATGTATTTGTTCTGTTGTTGTAGCTTTATAACATAGATATTTTCCTATTCTTTTAGATGTAGAACTAATACTCCAAATGTAATTAGGTCTCTTTACTAAAAAATCTTCACCATAAGCATTCACACTGTTAGTCATTACTCCTTTTAAAGAATGATATTCTCCATAAAAATTTGTTGCTTTTTTAAAAAAATATAAATCTCTATCTGTTGTTTCTAATGATTTAGAAAGATAAAATATAGATTTTATTTTATTAAACTCAAGGTTATAGTGAAATTTCTCAACAGATTTAACCATTTTATTAAATTTTTTTCTTGAGTTCAATAAAAACATTCTATGTCTTTCATTTTTTATCCTATCACTAACTTCTGCTTGTTTAATTTTATGAGCTATGTTAACTTTATATTTTGCTTTAAAAGTATTTTGTGAATTTATTCCTTCACAAAACATCAAAAAGATAATTAAAAATTTAAATAATAAATTCATTTTCATCAGATATAAAAGCTTAAGCAAATACCATTGCTAGCCCTTCATTAAATACTCTCTAGCCTTTTTTGTTATTTGTGAAAATTCTTTTTCAGAAATTATTTTCCCTCCTTTAAAAACATCTAACTTAATTTTTTCTTTAGGATTTAATTTAATGACTTTTGCTTTATATATAATTGTACCTGACTGAACTTTTAGTACTAATCCCGGAAACCCTACAAATTCAGAAGGACCAAAAGGAAGTGGAATTTCTGGGGTATACCAAACTAACTGTTTAATTTTGGTTTTTCCTTTTCTAGTTTGATATTCAAAATCTCTCTCTGCTAAATAACAATTATATTTTCCAATTTTTTCTTGCTTGTTTAGCATTTTCCAATTTGAAAAAGTATATTTAGTTTCTATTAAATATTTTTCTTCTAAAAAATCAACCTCCTTTGTAATTGTTTTTTTTTCAGATGAATTATAAAACTTATGCCCGGTTTTATATATTGCTTTAGCCATATTAAAAATATATTGCTCTTTAGAATCTCTAAGCATTGGCTCAATCAACTGGTAAACAGCATTTTTATTAGAAAAAACAAGTTCTAAGTTAAAATTTTCCCCTTGTTTTTCTATCGCTTTAAATAACCTATCATGACTTGAATTTTTGCTTTTATATTTTTCTTTATACTCTTTTGTTGGTTCAACAGTTGCATTATATATTATTTTACCAATCACTTTTTGAGCATTACATACAGTTATTACCAATAAAGAAATTACTAAAAAAATGGTGTTTTTCATTATTATTATTATTATAACTAGACCTCTTTCTTAAAAAAGAGGTCTATAAAAGTTTTAACTTTGCCCTTTACATTGAGCATAAGCCTGATTCATAAGCTCTGTCCCCTCTAAATCATTCATTAAAGAACCTCTAAAATCTTCAGCCCTTTCAAGTGCATCAATTGCAAAATCAAGACAATCTTCTCCCTGAACTTTATCATTAAAAATAGATAGTGATAAAGTCAAACTTATTAAAATATATTTCATATTAAAAGATTAATTTGTTTCCATCCACGTTACGCAGTTACTATATGCCGAGTTTAAATAATCCGTAGCACTACCATCAGACATCATACCGTATTTTTCTTCTGCTAATTCTAAGCTTTCTATTGCCGTATCAAAACAGTCATCTACTGTTTCTTCTGCTCTTAGAGTGTATGTAGAGAGCATTGTAATTGCTAGTACTAAAATTACTTTTTTCATTTTTTAAATTTTAAGTTTATTCATTAATTTTTACTCCTGTTATTTTAAAAACAAGGGTATTACATCAAAAAAATTAAAAAGAAAAATGCGCGCAATTTATAAACATCCTTCTTCTTTTTACTAGCTAGCAAGTATTAAAAAATAATTACTTCTTTAATACTGTTGTAAAACTAAATTTTTTTTATTTAAAAAATGTTAACGTTTTAAGGGTTAACCCTAATTGGATTAGGGTTAACCCTAATTATAAATTCATGAGATTAATGGGATTAAATGTTAAAAAACACCTCTCAAAAACACAAATACCTTTAAATCATATAATTAAAAAGTTAAATAAATGTTAACGTTTTTAGGATTAACCCTAATTGAAAATAAGAAAACACAAATGTTAATTAAATGTTAATTACACGTGAATCATTATAAACCAACACACGGAGTATTCACAAGTATTTTACTTTTGATAAGAAACACGTTACACCGAATAATAAATTTATAAGTGATAAACCTGTTTAACTTGAATTGGAATATCTGTTTCGCTACACTATCTTTGATTTATTTACAAACGATTACCAATCCTCAAAAAAAATTATGACCTTTGAAATAGAACGTAAATTCTTAGTAACTTCGGATGCTTATAAGCAAGTTGCTTACAAAAAAAGCTATATAAAACAAGGCTTTTTAAACTCTCAAAAAGAACGCGTTGTACGAGTTCGAATAAAAGATGATAGCGGTTTTTTAACCATCAAAGGTGCATCAAATAAAAGCGGAACAACTCGTTATGAATGGGAAAAAGAGATTCCTTTGCAAGAAGCAAAAGATTTATTTAATTTATGCGAAGAAGGAATTATTGAAAAATATCGCTATTTAGTAAAAGCCAATAACCACACGTATGAAGTTGATGATTTTCTAGGCGATAATAAAGGTTTAGTGGTCGCTGAAATAGAATTATCCGAAGAAAATGAACTCTTTGAAAAACCAACTTGGCTAGGAAAAGAAGTTACAGGAATTGTAAAATATTACAATTCTAATTTAAGCAAACTACCCTTTTGTAAGTGGTAAAATTACACATATTTATAAATTGCCCAAAAATGACTAAAGCTTCCTAAAAGCACAAAAACATGAAAAATAGCATGATTATACGGCACTTTTTTAATCGAATATAAAACAGCGCCAATCGTATAAAAAACACCACCTACAATTAAATAAAATAACCCATTATAGGGTAAATTTTCCATTAATGGATTTATTAAAAAGATAACCTGCCAGCCCATTATCAAATATAAAGCGGTTGATAGTTTATCGAATTTCCCTGTAAAAAACAGCTTTAAAATAACGCCTATCAAAGCAAATAACCATACAAAAATGAATAAATACCAACCTGTTTTTTCGGGCAATACCACCAAGCAAAAAGGCGTATAACTTCCTGCTATTAATACATAAATTGCCGCATGGTCAAAAATATTAAGCCTTCGGCGGATTTTAGCGTTTTTAGCGGCATGGTAAAAAGTAGAAGCAGCATATAAAATAATTAAACTAAAACCAAAAATACTAAAACTAGCAATTTGCCAAAATCCTTGGTAAAAAACTGATTTTAAAATTAAAAAAGGCAAGGCTATTGTCGCCAATAACAAGCCAAAACCATGGGTTAAAACGTTTAATTTTTCTTCGATATTGCTATAATTATGATTTAATTTTTCGCTCATTATTTGCTAAATTAGTATCTTTCATATACTTTTTATCATTTAATAATTCATTCTCTAACAAATCAAAAGCTTGCTGATTTAAAACTTTTCTATCTTTTATCACTAAGCCTTCTACCTGTATAAAAGGAAGTTGTTTTACTCTAAAAATACCAGGGTGTCCTTTAAAAATATCCCAAGAAAACAAGCGTTTTGCATCAAAATATACTTGTGGTACAATTGGCATTTCATATTGTATTGCTAAATTAAATGCACCATTCATAAAAGGCGCTAAAACTACCTCTTCGGTTGGCACTAATCCTTCAGGATAAATGGCAATACTCAAGCCGCTATCTAATCGTTTTTTAATTCTGGCATAAACTTTTCTTCTACTATTAGGGTCGCTTCTGTCAACCATAATTACCGCTTTTTTGTAAAAAAAACCAAATAAAGGCACTTTTGACAACTCTTTTTTTCCTACAAATAAAATTGGATTTTTACTAGAGGCAATCATTATCCACGGGTCTAATAATGAGGTGTGATTTGCTATAAATATGTAACTTTTTTCAGGATTAAGCTTTTCTTGTCTTTCAAATTCAAGCCTAAAACCCATAGCATAAATTAAAAAAAATGACCAAGCTCGCATTAGTTTCCAAAAAGAACTGTAATATTTTTCTTCGGATAAAAGCACCAATACAAAAGGCGCTATTACAAGCACCGAAATAATCATTAATAAGTAAAACCAAACTCGCCAAATTAATCGAAAAGGAAAAAGTATGTATTTCATAAATGCGAATGTAGTAATTTCTTTTGTTTGAACAATTTTAAGCTTATTTTTGCTACTATACAAGTCGTATTAGCAGTCGCTAAAGATTGCTAGATAATTTTTTCAAAACAGCCATATGTCAAGAATTTTAACAGGAGTACAAAGTACAGGAACTCCACACTTAGGGAACTTATTAGGTGCCATTTTACCAGCCATTGAAATGGCAAATGATGCTAAAAATGAATCGTATATTTTTATTGCAGACATGCACTCGTTAACCCAAATTAAAGACGGAAACGAATTAAGAGAAAACACGTATAGTGTAGCAGCTACTTGGCTTGCCTGCGGAATTGACATTAATAAAACTGTTTTTTATCGACAAAGTGATATTCCTCAAGTAACCGAATTATCATGGTATTTGAGTTGTTATTTTCCGTATCAACGTTTAACATTGGCGCATGGTTTTAAAGATAAATCTGACCGTTTAGCCGATGTAAATAGTGGTTTATTTAGCTACCCAATGTTAATGGCTGCCGATATTTTATTATATGATGCCGAGATTGTTCCCGTAGGAAAAGACCAATTACAACATTTAGAAATGGCTCGTGATGTAGCGAGTAGAGTTAACAATACAGTTGGTGAAACCTTAGTTTTACCTCAAGGAAAAACCAACGAAAACACCAAATTAGTTCCAGGAACAGATGGTGAAAAAATGAGTAAATCAAGAAATAATTTTATCAATATTTTCTTAGCGGATAAAAAATTACGCAAGCAAATAATGGGAATTCAAACCGATAGCAAAGCCCTTGAAGAGGTTAAAAACCCTGATACCGACAATGTTTTTGCTATTTATAAATTATTAGCTTCCGATGCTCAAATTGCAGAAATGCGTGCTAATTATGAAGGTGGGAATTATGGTTACGGTCATGCAAAACAAGCATTATACGAGTTAATTATTGAAGAGTTTGCTGAAGTTCGTACAAAATATGCGTATTACATGGAAAACAGAAATGAAATAGATAAAGCCTTAGCAATTGGTGCCGAAAAAGCCCGTGTTGTAGCTACTGATGTTTTACAAAGAGTTCGTAAAAAAATAGGATATTAATTTGCTGAAAATTTTAAAATAACATGAAAAAATTACTTTTTATATTTTTATTCGCAATAATAGATTCTTGTTCAAATTCTGCTGAAAAAACCTTTATTACAGAAGCTTCTTGCGGACAATGTCAGTTTGGAATTGATAGTCAAAAAGGCTGTGATTTAGCCATAAAAATTGACGATAAAGCGTATTTTGTTGACGGTGCTAAAATTGATGATTTTGGTGATGCTCACGATAAAAATATTGGTTTATGTAACGTTATCAGAAAGGTATCGGTTACTGGAAAACTTGAAAATAATCGGTTTAAAGCAAGCGCTATTAAAATAGTGAAGTAGTTTTAAATTTAATCTTACAAACTAAAAAAGCCTTGAATTTCTTCAAGGCTTTTTTTATAAAGTAAAATGTTCTAATTATTTTACTAATTTTATTTCTACACGCCTGTTTTCTGCTCTTCCTGCTCTTGTTTTATTGGTTGAAATTGGGTTATTTTCACCATAGCCTACAGAAGTTAACCTATCCGCTTTAATTCCTGCTGTTTTTACTAAATAATCTAAAACTGCTTTGGCTCTTTTATCAGAAAAACGCTGATTCGTTACTGCCGATCCTGCACTGTCTGTATGTCCTTCAATATTAAATTTTGCCGTAGCATATTCTTGCATAATTTTAGCCATTAAATCTAATTTTGATGCAACACCTGGCTTAAAAGTTGATTTACCCGAGTTAAAATAAATTGCTCTTGCAAATTCATCTAATTTCGCTTTTGCTGCTTTGGTAATTACTACCTCAGGGCATCCTTGCTTTTCTAACAATCCTGCTACAGTTGGGCATTTATCATCCTTATCGGCAACGCCATCTTTATCAGTATCGCTCCAAGGACAACCGTTGTTTTCTAGAGGTCCGACAAGGTCTTTACAAGCGTCTTTATCGTCAGAAATTCCATCTTTATCAGTATCAGGGCAACCATTATTTTCAGGCGTTCCTGCTAATTCTGGGCAAGTATCATCTTTATCTAAAATAGTATCGCCATCGGTATCTTTCCATGGGCAACCCTTGTTTTCAATGACTCCTGCTACTTCTGGGCAAGCATCATCTTTATCTAAAACAGTATCACCGTCGGTATCTTTCCAAGGGCAACCATCGTTTTCAAGAGGTCCTGCTTGCTTAGGGCACATATCTAATTTATCAAAAATACCATCCTTGTCTTTATCTTTTAATTTCCCTTGATAAATAGGAATTTTTAAACCAACATATACATCTGCAGACTTCGATTCTTTTGAAATTAAATTTGATAAAACAGATCCTGATCCTACAAATAAAGGTCCTGCACGAAGCCCTGCTCCCCATGAAAAATTACTGTGTTTATTAATTCCGATAGGAGAATAAAAACTAAACCATTTTGATTCAAATCGTGGCGTTAAAGTAATACTGCTTGCAATATTATTGGTGTTTTCTGCTACTTTTCTTAAACCTGCATCGTAGTTTAAATTTACATAAAATAGGTTGTTAATATTATAATCAACCGCCATATGTAAAGCCGTTGGAAGTGAAATACGAACATCTTCTGTCGTTTTAGTTTCGGTATAAATGTTCTGTAAAGTATCTTCTAAATCATCATAACTATTAAAGGTATCTTCATTGATATTAAGCCCTGATAAATTATAACTGTTTTTTTCTGATCCTTTATAAGAAATTCCTCCGATATCAGTTACCGATAATGACGCTTTTAATTTGTATTTATTCTTATTTTTAAAGTCAAATGATTTCCCGCTTTTATTACTTACTTTATAGTCTTTATGGTCAGGACGCCATTCATATACAAAACCAAAATCAGCACCAAAACTCGTAGCCCCATCAATAAGTTCAAAATCGTTTGAATCAGATGAATCGTCTATTAAATTACTACTTCTTGAATACGATAATGCTCCATCTGAATCAATAGATCCTGTAGTTTGACCATTTGGTAAAGCAGTTCCATCTACATCATAATCAAAATTAACATCATTACCTTGAGCTGTGTAAAACCCTATCCCTTGAAGATACTTTAACGACAAACCTCCTTTTAAAAAGTGCTCTTGATTATTAAAGATTACTCTTGCGTAAGAAACACCAACTTCTGCCCAAGCATGAACGCTTCCACTGAAGTCTCCTTCATTAATATTAAAGTCTTTTTTATCATCAAAATCATTACTTAATTCATCAAAAAGAGTTCCATTTATTTCAGATATATTTGCAACCGATCGAGCTCTAGTAAAAACAGCAATCGAATTATTTTTGTTGATATTAAACATAAACGAAGGTCCCATAACATCTACATTTGCAAACAAATTATTATTGTCTGTTGGTGTTTTTAAGGTATTTCTGTCGTTATCAAAAGTGTTTTCATCAAAAGTATTGCTATCTATTTTATTTAGATTAAGCCCGAAATAATCATTACTTAAAAGCGCACTTGCCGACACTATATTTACATCGGTTTTAAAACGAGAATCTACAATATTTGCAGGATTAAAAATTACACCATGCACTCCATTATAATTATCAGAATGAAAGCCAACATACGATTGTGCTTTAACAAGCAAACTAGTACATAAAAGAAATCCGAACAGTCCTATTTTCTTCATATTATTATTTTTGAAACAAAAATATACATTATATTTCATTCAACTACTTACTCAATAGAACTCTTATCATAAACTGATTATTTAGAGTCTATTTTAATTGATGAAAAAGTCAGATTATGAAAAAATTGATAGAAATCAATGATGAAACCCTTGCAAAACTAAAAATAGTCGCTACTATCGAAGGATTAAGTGTAGAAGCTTTAATGGGAAAAGCAGTAAAATTATTTATTGAAAAAAATGAACAATTAAATAATTTAACAACTACACAAAAAGAAGATTTATCGCTATTACTTCTAATGCAACAAGCCGATAGAACTGATACAGTTAGTCAAGAAGAGTTTTTAAAATTATTCCCATAAAAAAAATCCGAAGTATTAATTACTTCGGATTTTCTTATCTCTTAAACTCTATTAAAATCTGCAATTTATTACGGTGCAGGATTTGGAATTAAAGCATGAACAGCTTCAATTTCGTTTAAAATTTCTTCGGATAAATCAATATTTATAGAATTGATATTTTCTTTTAGCTGATCCATTTTAGTAGCGCCAATAATAGTACTGGTTACAAAAGGTAATTGATTAATATATGCTAACGATAATTCAGCAAGTGTTAAACCATGTTTCTCTGCAATTTTAAAATATTCTGAAACTGCTTTTAACGAACCTTCATTCATATAACGTGCTATAAACCTTGGAAATAATGTTCCTCGTGCGCCTTCAGGAAGATTTCCTTCTAAATATTTCCCTGATAAAACACCTTGTGCTAATGGCGAATATGCCAATAAACCGATGTTTTCACGCATTGAAACTTCGCTCATTCCAACTTCATAACCTCTATGAATTAACGAATACGAATTTTGAATTGTACTCATTCTTGGTAAATTATGTTGCTCAGAGGTTTGCAAATATTTCATTGTTCCCCAAGGAGTTTCATTTGATAAACCAATGTGTTTTATCTTTCCTTGTTTTACTAAATCATTCAAAGTTTCTAAAATTTCCAAATGATTTTCAGCTTCTTTTGCCGATGTTTTATACGGATAATCACGTACACCAAAACAATTTACGCCACGAAAAGGCCAATGTAATTGATACAAATCTATATAATCGGTTTGCAAACGACCTAAACTTCCTTCAACAGCATCAATAATATTTTGTTTTGTAAATCCGCCAGTACGAATATGTTTGGTATAATCTCCGCCACCAGCAATTTTACTTGCCAACACTACTTTATCACGATTTCCTATTTTTTTAAACCAAGAACCAATGATTTTCTCGGTAGCTCCATAAGTTTCAGGAGTTGCAGGAACGGAATATAATTCGGCTGTATCAAAGAAATTTACTCCTTGTGATAAAGCATAATCCATTTGCTCGTGTCCATCAGTTTCTGTATTCTGATTTCCCCAAGTCATGGTTCCTAAACAGATTTTAGAAACTTTGGTATCGGTATTTGCTAGTGTTGTGTATTTCATACTAATTTTAGATTATTTATATAATTGACCACATTTACTTCTAACTAACTTACTATAAACTACTCTTTCGTATGGTGTTATTACTCTTTTTTTTCTTAGAATTAAACCGATAGATCTTCTATTAAAAGGCTTAAATACAAAAGCTGAATCTATCTTTGGATAAAATAAAACAAGAGTTTGACTTTTCTTATCATCCTCAAATTCATAAATAAAATCGGGATATTCTCGTTTATTTAAAAAATTATATAAATCTGTTTTTCCATGATGCCCTAAATGGTATTTAATTCTTCTATTACCAATAAATTTGTCATTTTTATTTATCAAAATAAAACTATTTATAGCTCTACCATGGGTATATCCAAGGTTAAAACTAGAACAGCTCATCATAAAATAGATAAACCCTAGTAAAAGAAAATATTTTAGATTCAAAAATTTCATATTTTAATTTTTACTTTAAAATAGCTTCAATTCCTGGTAATGTTTTTCCTTCTAACATTTCTAACATTGCTCCACCACCTGTAGAAACATAACTTACTTTATCACCAAAACCAAACTGCTTTACAGCGGCTACAGAATCTCCTCCTCCAACTAAAGAGAAAGCACCATTTTCAGTTGCTTTTGAAATAGCGTTTCCTAATTCAATAGTTCCTTTTGAAAAATTTTCTAATTCAAAAACACCTAAAGGTCCGTTCCATAAAATAGTTTTAGATTTTGCGATTACTGCTGCAAAATTTTCTGAAGTTTTTGGTCCACAATCAAGTCCCATCCATCCTTCAGGAATTTCGGTAGTATCCACAATTTGCGTGTTTGCATCATTCGAAAAAGCATCAGCAATTACAGCATCAACAGGTAAATGGATTTCTGTATTTTTTTCTTTTGCTAATTTCAAAATAGCCAATGCTAAACTTAATTTATCATCTTCAACTAATGAATTTCCGATGTTTCCGCCTAAAGCTTTTATAAAAGTAAAAGTCATACCACCACCAACAATAATATGATCTACTTTTTCAATAATATTTTCAATAACGCCAATTTTAGACGATACTTTTGCCCCTCCTAAAATAGCAGTTACAGGTTTTTCTGCATCATTTAAAACTTTATTAATACTTTCTATTTCTGTTGATAATAAATGTCCAAAACATTTGTTATCAGTAAAAAATTGCGCAATTACAGCCGTAGAAGCGTGCGCTCTGTGTGCCGTACCAAAAGCATCATTTACATAAATATCTCCCAAATTTGCTAATTTTTCAGCAAAGGCAACATCTCCTGCTTTCTCTTCAGGATAAAAACGTAAATTTTCTAATAATAAAATTTCGCCATTTTTTAAATTAGCAACTTCTTCTTCAACTTTATCTCCGATACAATCGTTAACAAATTTTACTTGAACACCTAACGTTTTAGTTACTTCTGCTACAATATGACGTAATGAAAATTCCTCTTCTTGAGCTTTAGGACGTCCTAAATGCGACATTAAAACACAGCTTCCACCATCTTCTAAAACTTTAATAATGGTTGCTTTTGCTGCTTGAATTCTGGTAGCATCTGTTACTTCAAATGTATCATTTAAAGGCACGTTAAAATCTACACGGATTAAGGCTTTTTTATTTTCGAAATTAAAATCGTTTAATGTTTTCATATTTTTTTTAAAGTGTGTTCGTTTTTGTTATCTACAAAAATAATTATTTAAATCTGATTCGTTTGCACTATTTAGCTTTTCAAATAGATATATTTGTGATTGTTTATTATTTTGATATGAATACAACCTGCGTAAAAGTAACTGCTGAAAAACTAAATTTACAAGAATGTTATAATTTTGTAGAAGATTCCGCTTGTGGTGGCATTGCTGCTTTTGTTGGAACTGTTCGGAATTCAACACAAAATAAAAACGTAACTCAATTAGATTTTTCTACCTATAAACCAATGGCAATTAAAGAAATGCAGAAAATTGCCGATTTAGCACTCGCTAAATTTAGCATCAAAAAAATTGCTATTCATCATGCCGAAGGTTTGTTACAAATAAAAGATATTCCTGTAATTATTACCGTTTCTTCTCCACACAGAAACGCTGCTTTTGAAGCTTGTCAATTTGCTATTGATACTTTAAAAGAAACCGTTCCTATCTGGAAAAAAGAGTATTTTGAAGACGGGGAAGTTTGGGTAAATGCACATCCTTAATAAATATTTCTTTTAATAAGGCAAATCTGCTGGTTCAATAAAATCAACTTCAGGGTTATATATTTCGATTAAAAACGTTTTTATTTCATCCATAAAATCGGCTAATTTTTCTTCTGTAATTAAGTTATCATTTCCACCTCTTTTAGCTGAAAAATTCATCTTCAAAAACCCACTATTTAAGTTTTTAAAAGAGATAATTCCTGCTTCTAAATTTTTTGAAAAATCAAAATTATTGGTTTTAGTATATAAAAAAGCATACAACATTACTTGAATTGCTTTATGATGTTTTAAATCTCGAATATTGGTATAATCAGTAGCTTTCAGTTTAGCTGCATCTACCATTCCTGTTTTATAATCTATAATTCGAATAACGCCATTTAACTCGTCTATTCTATCTACTTTTCCGTGTATTTTTATAGGAAAATCAATTCCTTCAACCATAATTTCAGTAGCTAAAAAATCTTCTACTCCTATAATTTTTAAGCGATTATTCTCATCCTTTAACAGTTCTTTTTCTTTGGATAAAAAATTTTCAACAAAACGATTTGCTACTTCAAAAATCAACCTATTTTTTCCTGTCGAAATATTTCCATTCTTAAAATGTTTCGAAAAGTAATAAATCACTAATTTTTTTGTTTTAACTTTCATTTTATCAATATCGGCAACCGATAAAAACGCACCAATATACGGGGTGTACAAAGCATCTAAAACATCATGAACTACATTACCCATCGTATTTGAAGCAACGGTTTCTTCAACATTTTCAAACTCATTTATCTTTAAAATTTTCTGCTTATAAAACGCCATCGGATTGTATAAATAATTGGTTAAAGCCGATGGAGATATTCCTTTTTTAGCAAGTTCTCGCAAACTTTCTAAAGCCTTTACATCTTTTTTAATTTCTTTTAATTTTACAGGCGATGTTACTAATTTAGGGCTGATTGTTTTTTCAGTAATATCATCGCGCATCATTTCTAATTGTGTTACAAAACGACTTTTTTCACCACTTCCAAAAACATCATGTTCTGTATTATATAGGATAAAAATATTTTTAGCGCGTTGTAATAATCTGAAAAAGTGATACGAAAAAAGTGCATCTTTTTCTTTGTAAGTAGGCAAACCAAATTCAATTTTTACATCAAAAGGAATAAAAGTATTTTGCTGACTACTTGCAGGCAATACGCCCTCATTTACCGAGGTAATAATTACATTTTCAAAGTCTAACATTCGAGTTTCTAAAACTCCCATTAATTGTAATCCTTGAAGTGGTTCTCCTTGAAATGATAAACTTTCCGATTGAATTAATTGTTTAAAAAACTGATGTAACGTTTTTAAATCTTGTACATAATTAAACTCGTTATGTAAGTTTTGTAATTGCGTAAAAGCCGTATAAAAACGGAATAAATATTCTTTTTCTAAATCGTTTGCCCTATCTTTTAAAACATTAATCAACTGTAATATTCTAGATAAAAATTCTGATATCGTTGAAAACTTCGAAAAAACAAGCCCAATAATTTGTTTGATTTCATCATCTAAAGGTGCTAAAAAATCATTGATTTTAGCGCGACTTATAAAGGTGTTATTTTCTGTAACAATAGCTGCGGAAATAATCTCTGCAACATTTTCAAGTTCATTAATTTGCAATATTTTATATATAGCCGCATCTTTTACAAAACGAACAACATCTTTATGATAAAATAAATTCTCGGTTTGTTTTTGTAATTTTTCTTGATTATTAAACAACTGAAAAATAGCAAAAATTAAAGTTGTTGTAGGAATATCTTTTAACGGATATCCCATAGTAATATTGATCGCCTTCACACTTTCTGGCAATGAATTTAAGGTAATCGGCAATAACGTTTCATCAGCCAAAACCAAGGCGGTATTATTATGATTTGGTAATTTTGCTAAAATTTCACCCGCATGTTTTATTTGTGTAATATTTTTTGAAGCACCAATTACTTGAATATTCTTGGTTTCAGCAAAGTAATTTTTAATGGTTTCAAGCTTATTTCCTGTACTTTTTTCGTAATATTTCCAGTTTTTCTTATACTTTCTAAGAAAACTACCCGCCTGATGATTTGTTTGATAAAATGATTTATCTACATCCCAATATACCTTGGTATTTCCTTCGGATAAAAAAGCTTGAAATAAAAATTCTTCTGCCGTATTTAAGGCATTAAATCCGATGAAAAAATATTTTTTATGTTGATTTTTCTCTAAAAAACCAGCTACTTTCTTCGTTGCTTCACGATATAAAACACCTTGATACCCTATTTCATTTTCCAATAAAAATTTATAAAAAACAGTATAAAATTTCTCTAATCTTTCTATAAAAGAAAAATGATCTTTTATCAATTCTGTTTCTTTAAATTCTCCTTTTACCGACCATTTTTCTAAGCGATGAATATCTCGTAAATACACGAAAATTTTAGTCGGATCAATTAAATGCTGGTCAATTTCATTAAAATCTGTTAAAACCGTAAAAGCCCAAGTAGAAAATATATCAAACGAATCTGGTTTTTCTTCTGCTTCTTTATAAATCGTATAAAAATGAAATAATAATTGTACAGAATCTACTTTTGTAATTTCAGAAATATCTTCAACAAGATCTCCAATATTAAGAACTTCAGGCAAAAAACCTGCAAAAATTTTATCTTTAAATGTTTGCTTTACAAACACTCCTGCTCTTTGAGATGGAAGAATAAATACAACATCTTCAAATGATTTAGTGGTTTCTAAAATGGCCTCTAAAGTTTCAGAAATAAACGAATTCATAGCTTTTTTTTTAATCAACCCAAAGTACAAATTTTATCTTATTTTTGATAAGAATAACCAGGTCATTTTTTGAATAATGAATACGCATAATAAACTTAAAACAGTACTTGTACAATCTGACATTGTTTGGGAAAATCCTACGGAAAACAGAAAGCTTTTTGAAGAAAAAATAAACAAACTTTCTTCGGATGTCGATTTAATTATTTTACCCGAAATGTTTACCACAGGCTTTAACATGAAAGCACATTTATTAGCAGAAACTATGAATGGTGATACTGTAAATTGGATGAAAAGATTATCCAAAGAAAAAAAATGTGCGATTACAGGAAGTATTATTATCAAAGAAAAAGCCTTTAATTCCGAAGAAAAAGAACTTTATTATAACAGATTATTGTTTGTGCATCCTTCAGGTAAAATAGATTTTTATGATAAAAAACACTTATTCACACTTGCTGGCGAACAAAAAATATTTACCGCTGGTACTAAAAAAAGTATCGTTAATTATAAAGATTGGAAAATTTGCCTTTTAATTTGTTATGATTTACGTTTTCCCGCATGGGCAAGAAACACCAAAAATTACGATGTATTACTATATGTAGCAAGTTGGCCAAGTTCAAGAATTGACGCTTGGGATACTTTATTAAAAGCTCGTGCTATTGAAAACATGAGTTATACCATTGGTGTAAATAGAGTTGGAACGGATGCTAACGGGCATCAATATAACGGAAATTCTGTTAGTTATGATACACTTGGGAATTGCATGGATAAAAATAATAACGGAGAAGAAGTTTCATTATTAATTACTTTAGATAAAGAAAAACAAGCTGAAATTCGTAGTAAATTTGGTTTTTTAAATGATAAAGATGCGTTTGTTTTTAATTAATTTCTTCAAGATTTTTAAATAAAAAAAGCAACCCTAAGATTGCTTTTTTTATTTAATATTTATTTTTTATGCTGGAATCATCCATTTAAAATTGAATTTTGTATCAGGAATTACCATTCGTTCTGTAATTCGATACATTCTGTCTGGTAATTTCATTAAATAATCACGGGCTTTTTCAGCTTCTGGTGTTAAACCTGTAATTTTATCAATTTCCCAAGCAATATTTAATTTTTTAAGAATATCTACATAATCAAAACCTGTATAAACGCCAACTCTTTGGGCCACTGTTGAAAAATCATCAAACAAACTTCCTTTTGCTTCAAAAGAATGTCTTAAATGATAGGCTGGCATTACAATTTTATGCTTCATCATGTGTTGAAAAGCCAACATCATTTCACTAGGGTCAATGGCAAAAATTTGCTTGATAAATTCAGTATATGCCAAATGATGACGCATTTCATCTCCAGCGATAATTCGAGACATTTTAGCCAACGATTTATGCCCTTGTTTCTTTGCTATTTTTGCCACATTCAAGTGTGAAATATAAGTAGCTAATTCTTGAAAACTTGTATAAACAAAGTTTTTATACGGGTCACTAGCGGTTCCAATATCAAATCCATCGGTAATTAAATGCTGTGTGGTAATTTCTACTTCACGCATATTTACACGTCCTGAAAGGTATAAATATTTGTTTAACACATCGCCATGACGGTTTTCTTCTGCTGTCCAAGCACGAATCCATTTTGCCCAGCCGTTATCGGGGTGTTGTGTAATTCCGTCTAAATCTAACAACCACGATTCGTAGGTTGGCAATGCTTCTTCCGTAATAGTATCGCCTACTAAAACCACCCAGAAATCATCGTCTAATTCTTTCGATAATTCTCTGATTTCTTCTACTTCACTAATAAAAGTATCTTTTTGTGAGTTTGGTAAAAAATCGGTTGGTTGCCAAATTTTTTCAGCAGGGATTAAAAATTTATCTACGAAAATATCAATGTTCTTTTCGAGCGTTTTCATTACTTCCTTTCGGATGTTTTGTATTGACATAATATATATTTTATAGTTGTTTGTTTTGTTTCTATTTTAGCAATCGATTGCTTCTTTAATGGTAGTTTCTACACTATTTATCAACTCATTAAAAGGCAAACTATTTACTTTTATTGGCGCATGTGTTTTAATTTTGATAGGACTTCCTAAGCCTAATGGAAATTTCCCATATTTAAACACTTTCCATGAATTATTGATTGTTAACGGAACAACGTAAGCTTCGGGATTGTATTTTGCAATCATTTTTAAACCGTTTGGTGAAAATGATTTTGGCACACCTGTTACGCTTCGTGTTCCTTCAGGAAAAATAGCAGCAGACCAGTTATTTTTACCAATAGTTTTTGAAAAATTTGCCAGCTCGGTTAGGGCTTGTCTTGGGTCTTTTCTATCGATTAAAGCTGCACCTCCGTGTCTTAAATTAAAAGAAATACTAGGGATGCCTTTTCCTAATTCTTTTTTAGAAACAAACTTTGGATTGTTCTTTCTAAAATGCCAAATAATCGGCGATATGTCAAAGGTACTTTGATGGTTTGATACAAATATTAAGCTGGTATTTTCTGGCAGTTCTTGCTCATTTTCGACAAGTACACGAATTCCTAAAACTAATAATGATTTAATTAAAAACCAATTCATAATATTCACCACCTTTTGATGTCCTTTTTGCCCAAATAACTTTAAGCCCAACCATTGTATTGGATGAAAAATTAGTAGCAACGAAAAGAAGACTACTGCAAATATTGAAGAGATAATATAACTTATAAATTTCATTAGTATTATAATTTAGTAGAATACAAAAATAAAAAATCCCACGAAAGTGGGACTATATATTTCAATTAAAACGAATTAAGTACTATTACATCCAATTATTCCAAGGGATTCTTGATAGTATTACTACTAATGCTAGCCCATAAAAGATGGCAAAGGTTTTAAATTTGTCTTCACTTTTTACTTGTTTTTTATGTTTTGACCATCCTACAGTAATTAATACAATAGCGATAATCATCATTAATGGATGCTCTAGCGCTAACAAACGAGCTGATGAATCTCCCATTACTGCTTTTGTATCTGATATTAAGGCCTTAAACCATGGCGACATAAAATAGTATATCAAACCTATTAATAACTGAATATGCGTGGTAATTAAAGTAAATAAGCCTAAACGAAATTCGTTGTGTGTAAATTCTTTTTTCTTAACGAATCCTATAATGGCATTTACTACGGTATAAATTAATATCGCTAGCACTATATATGCCCAATAAGAATGTAATGTTTTCATCATGATGTGTTTGTGTTAATTTTTGTTTTGTTGCTGGCAAATTTAGTGAATTTTACTCATAAAAAAACCACCTCGATTGAGGTGGTTTTTAAATTGTATTTTATGAAACTATTTTATGCTTCTTCTTTTTGAATAACATAAACAGCGCCTTGTTTTACAAGTTTCATTGTAAAAACTTTATTAACTCCGTCATATACTGAATAAGAAACAATATATTTTTGACCTTCAAGATCTGTAGGGAAATTGTTTAATAAAATTGTATTAATTTTATCTAAACGAACAGCTTCTGTTTCGTCATCTTTACCTGCTCTTACATCAAAATTGTTATACTTGTCATTACCAATTAAAGCGTAATCAGCTCCTGTTAAAGTATATTTGATAGTATTATCAGGAACCCAATTAGTTCCGTCATGCCCAAACTTAACTGTTTGTTCAACAGTATTGGTATATTTAGCCCAGTTGTTTCCATCATAGATGAAATAAATAACAAAACTATCTGTTACACCACCACCAACATACATGTTGTACATAAATCCTTGAACAGTTCCTGCTTCTTTTGGCTCGTATTTATATTTATCTAATAAAAATACTGGAATTTTAGCATACGCTTCATCTTTACTAGAAAAATTAGGATGAGACTCCCCCATTTGCTTGTATTCTTCTTTTGAAAAACCTGTTACTAATTCCCAAGCACCATTGCTAAATAAGAAACCGTTGTTAAGAGTTGAAACAGATCCTGAATAATATTTGTAGGTTAAAGAAACTAACAATCTGTTTGCAGGGTTTGTATATTTACCGTTTAAAAAATCAGTAATATGAGAAAACTTACTAAAGTTACCATATTTCTGTCCTGCTTCAGTATAATCTGCTTTTGTTACTTCATAGCTTTCTAAACTTTTTTCAGTATTTTTTTTGCTATAAACTTTAAAGGTTACTGCTGCTGATGATTTTTTTCCAAATACAGGGTATTTACTTGCTAAAAATGCAGGTAATTCTGCTTTTGCATCTGCTTCTGAATTAAAATTAGCGTATTTAAAACCTAACCCTCCTTTTGTAACTTTGTTTGTATAATCGTCATCTTCAAGCGTATATACTACATCTGCTACAATAGCGTTTTCTTGTGCGTCAATTTCTGCGTTGATGTCTTCTAATGGTTCACATGAAGTAAAAACCATTGCAAAAACAGCTACTAATAAAAATATTTTTTTCATGATTCTATTTTTTAAAATTTAACTTTTAATCCTAAACTAAATGTTCTTCCTGCTCCGTAATATACCGTAGCATCTTGTGCTGTATGATTTGATCCATCAAAAGCATCTGAAATATATTCTGTATCCAAAATATTATTTAATTTACCATTTAAAGTAGCGTTAAAGTCTCCTATTTTAAATCCATGTCTAAAACCTAAATCAAATAAATGATAATTTGGCATTTTCCAAGAATCTTGTCTGTCTGTACTTTCGCTTATATTCAATTTAGAATAGATATCACCTGCATAATTATAATCAACAAAAAACTTTGTCTTTTTAATTGGCTCATACGATAATCCTGCGGCATATGTAGTTTGTGCTGCATCATTTACTTTTAACCCTTTTGCGTTAATTTCTTTTTCATATCGCTGAGTTCCTAATTCATTTTCAATGATTCCTTTTACATCACTTTGCCATGTCCAATCTCCAAGAGATGCCATACCTGTTAACTTTAACTTATCTGTTACTTTATAAACAAAGTCAAATTCTACACCTTGGTGTAAAGCATCTAAACCTGTAAAGTTACCATACAAACGTTCATCTGTAATACGGTCTACAATAGAGCTGGTAACCGACTTGTCTAACCAAGAAGTTCTATAAACATTTAAATTCGCTGAAAAAATTTCCGATTTAAAACCGTACCCTAATTCGGCACTAAATACTTTTTCGTTAGCAGCTTCTTTGTTGAAGTCATTATTTCTTTGATTTGTAAATACGGCATTCATAAATGGTGCATTTGATAAATACCCGATGTTTCCGAATACGTTATGCTTTTCATCTATATTATAATTAACACCACCTTTATTACCAAAACCAATAAAATTATAATTATCAGACATTCCTAAAGCATTCATATTTTCTTCTTTACTGTAGTTTGTATTTGATACAGAAGAAGAGAAAAATGCTGATAAATCTCCATTAGAGTATTCTAATTGTGTAAATACTCCGTTACGTTTTACATAACCATCGTAATCTTTACTAAAACGATCACCAACTTTTAAGGCTTTGTTATTGTTTAACCAATAGTCACCTCCTAATAAATCGTTTACTTCATAATAATGAGAACCTACATAATATCTTGCGTCTAAACCTCCCGAGAAAGTAAATTCTTCATCAATATCATATTTTAAGGTAGATAATACTCCATACCATTTATGATCGTTCATTGAAGATGTAAAAATATTAGAAGATCCATTTACACCATTTGCAATATTTTCTTGAACAATTTTATCATAACCGATAGGCTGATCAACACCACCTAATCTGTAATCATCAAGATTAGTTCTAAGAGCATCTCCTTGAGTTCTTCTACCTCCTCCTGAAGCTACAGAAGCATATAAAGCAGTCGTTACAAATGCCTTCTCAGAAATAGTCCAATCATGGTTTAATGATAACTGAGGTTTGTGATAAAAGTTATAAGATGAATTCTCAATCTTTCCATTTCTATATCCCCAATCTGGATTAAATCTTCTTCCACCTTGTTCAGTGTTTCTATTAAATTTAATAGATTTTCTATTATAACGTTGCCCGTGCTCTTGTTTTGCACCAAAACCTGTAAAAGATATTTTATGTTTAGCGTTTATACGTTTTGAGATATTTAAAAAATAATTAAATCCTTTAAATTGCGTACCGTCTACGTATCCGTCTCCTGACATTTTGTTTAAAGAAGCAGTAACTGCTAAACCATTATCAGTTAAACCTGTAGAAAGCGTCATTCCGTATTTAAGATACCCATCATTCGCTACTGAGCTATTAATACTTCCTCCTTTTTTAACATCAGTAGATTTTGTAATGATATTAATCGTACCACCAATAGAAGGCACAGCTACTTTAGAAGCACCTAACCCTCTTTGAACTTGCATTGCTGCAGTTACATCCGATAAACCAGCCCAGTTAGACCAGTGCACTTTACCGCTTTCCATATCATTAATAGGAACTCCATTAATCATAACCGCAACATTTGCTGAAGCAAAACCACGTAAATTAATTCGAGAATCTCCGTAACCTCCACCGGTTTTGGTAACATATACTCCAGGAGTAGATTTTAAAACTTCAGGAAATTCTTGTGTTCCTAATTTTGCTTGAATATCAGCAGCTTTAAGTGTTGATACCGCTACTGGTGTTTTTCTACCAACAGCAAAAGATGTTGCTGTAATTACAATTTCATTTAAAACATTTGAAGGCGCTAATTTAATAGTTCCTAAATTACCTTTTGAAGCTGTGTAAGCTATTTTTTGATTAACGTATCCAATAAAAGATACCACTACAACTCCTGACTTCGATTTAGCGCTTAGCTTAAAATTTCCATCAAAATCTGTTGCTGTTCCGTTGGCAGTTCCTTTAACGATAAGACCAGCTCCAGGAAGAGGTTCTCCCATTTCGTCAACTACCTTACCGGTAAGTTGAATTTGTCCTAAAACTGTTGCCGCTACAAAGAACAGCGCTACTAGTAAAACATTTTTAATTTTCTTCATTTCTAATCTAAATTATTATTAAATGCGCTGCAAAGGTCTTGCTTTTACATTTTGTCAATATTAACTTAATGTTAAGCTTTCTAACAAGAGTTAACTAATAATAAAATAAATAAAAAGTCTATAAATAACACTTTTACTAATTAATTAGCATTTTTTTTGCCAATTCCTTACCCAGTTCAACCCCAAACTGATCATATGAAAATATATTCCACAACACTCCTTGTGTAAAAATCTTATGTTCGTAGGTTGCAATAAGCATTCCTAATGATTTTGGTGTTAACTTTTTAAAGAGAAATGAAGTACTCGGTCGGTTACCTTCAAAGGTTTTGTAAGGTAATAATTGATTTATTTTCGCTAATTTATTTGCTAATTTTAATTCTAAATGTATTTCTTGTTTTGTTTTACCGTACGCCAAGGCATCCATTTGAGCATAGTAATTAGCCATTAATTTTTTATGTTGCGCTGTTAAACCGTGTAAAGGTTCTTCAAAACCAATAAAATCGGCAGGTATTAATTTTGTTCCTTGATGTAATAACTGCATAAAGGCATGTTGAATATCAGTACCAGTACCTCCCCAAATAACACCACTTGTTTGATAGTTAATTTCTTGACCATTTCTGTCAACACTTTTACCGTTACTTTCCATAATTGCCTGCTGTAAATAAGCAGGTAATTTACATAAGTACTGGCTATATGGTAAAATAACTTCGGTTTCTGATTTAAAAAAATTATTATACCAAACACTTATCAGGGCTAATATTACAGGAATATTTTTATCAAAATCGGTTGTTTTAAAATGTTCGTCAACCTGTTCGGCACCATTTAATAATTCTTTAAAATTATCATATCCGATAGACAAACTAATTGATAAACCAACAGCTGACCATAAAGAAAACCTACCGCCAACCCAGTTCCACATCGGAAAAATATTCTCTTGATTAATTCCAAAATCGATTGCTTGCTCAACATTAGACGACACTGCCACAAAATGCCTAGAAACATCGGTAATTGCTGCCGATTTTAAAAACCAATCTCTAATTGTATTTGCATTTGTAATGGTTTCATCAGTCATAAATGATTTAGAAACTATTACAAATAATGTTGTTTCAGGATCAAGCTTCTTTAATACTTCAAATACATGATCTCCGTCTACATTTGATACAAAATGTGAGTTCAATGTATTGCTGTAAAATTGCAACGCTTCTACCACCATGCTTGGTCCTAAATCAGAACCTCCTACGCCTATATTAACAACATCGGTAATTGGTTTACCAGTAAAACCCTTCCATTTTCCAGAAATTACAGCATCACTAAAAGCCTTCATTTTACTTAATGTGGCTTGTATTTTAGGCTTTATATCTTCTGAATCGACTAAAATAGGCGTGCTTGAATTGCTTCTCAAAGCTGTATGTAATACGGCTCTATCTTCTGTTGCGTTAATTTTATCACCAGAAAAATACTTAGAAATTGCGTCTTTAAGTTTTGTTTGTTCAGCTAATAAAACTAATAAATCAATGGTTTCTTGGGTAATGTGATTTTTTGAGTAATCAACCTTAAAGTCATCTAAAGAAATAGAAAACTGTTCTTTTCTGTTTTTATCTTTTTTAAAAAGAGCTTTTAACTCATACTGCTTTGCTTGGGTAAAATGAGCTGTTAATTTTTTCCAAGCATCAGTTTGCACTGGGTTGATGTTTTGTAAAGGCATAACATATCGCTAATTTTTTCTTTCGTTAGAAGAAGTATAAATGGTATCTTTTTGAATTAAACTTATAGCATCTAATTTTATTTTCAAGGGCTTTATAAACTCAAAATATCTTGGTTTAATTTTAGCATCTAAAGGTTCGGCTGTTGGAAGTTTTTGACGAAAAGGATCTACTTGTTTACCATTTTTCCAAAAACGATAACAAACATGAGGACCACTAGTGTTTCCTGTCATCCCTACCCAGCCAATAATAGCACCTTGTTTTACATAATCGCCAACCTTAACATTTCTTTTTTTCATATGCAAATACTGTGTTGTGTAGGTAGTATTATGCTGAACTTTTACATAATTTCCATTACCACCTCGCCTTGCAGATGCGATAACAGTTCCGCTTGCAGTAGTCATTATTGGGGTACCATATTTTGCAGCAAAATCAGTTCCTTTATGTGGGCGTACCCTTCCATAAAGTGCAATTTTTCTTCTTAAATTATAGCGTGATGAAATTCGATATTGAAATTTAATAGGCGATTTTAAAAATGCCCTACGAAGCATATTTCCATTTTCGTTATAAAATTCAGGTGTTTTAGAAATAGAATCACCTACAAATTTATAGGCATATAAGTTTTCTCCTTTATGATTAAAAACAGCTGCTTTTACTGCTCCATAGCCAACAAAAGTAGTATCATTAATAAATTTTTCATCATAAATTAATTTAAAACTATCGCCTTTTTGTAAGCTATAAAAATCAAGGGTCCAAGCATAAATATCAGCAACCGTATTGGTTAAACTCGCTTTTAAGCCTAAACTATCCATGGTTACCGATAAATTTGATGAAATTTTACCTGAAACCTGTTTTTCTATGGTTGTAATTTTTTTATGTACCTGATAAGCTGATATTATTGAATCGTTAAAATTGATGATTGTAGCATCGACTTTATTGTGTTTATAAATAAAAACACGGGCTTTTTGCAAAGAATCTTTTGAGGTAAGAACCGTATATTTTTTACCTGAACGAATGCGTCGAACATCAAAAGTATCTTTAATAGTCGTTGCTATTTTATTAATTTTAGGATACAATACATGATGACGATCTAAAATAACACCAAAACTCTCTCCTTTTTTTATGGTGTCGTTAACTATTTTAAAATTATCTAAATTAAAACCATAAGCGTAAACAGCTTTTGGTTTTACTATTTCAACAGGAAGTTTTACCTTTTTTTCAGTAGCTGTTTTACAAGAGAAAAACAAACAGCAGGCAAGTAGTAAATGAATATATTTTTTCAAAAAAAAGTAATTTAAATTTATGTGTACCTGCAAAAATACAAATAAAAACTATTGCTTATTGTACTTTAACAATAAGTAAACAACTTATTATTTTGAACCAAAAACTGTTTTGAATGGATTTGCTAATCCTTTATAAGCAGAAAGCTCGGCACGAAGTGACCCCACTGCTAAAGAGGCTTTTATTTTTACAGGAATTTTATTTTTATCGGCGGTTATCCAAACGGTAACACTTTCTTGCGCTTTAAATACACGCCCCGCTTTTACGATGGGTCTAAATTTTTGGGTTTTTACTTTTCCAAACTTTGTTGTTAGTGTTTCATTTCCTAAAAAACGCAATTTAAAAGGATAGGTATGATTGTCAAAAAACATATCAATTTTTATCTCTTCTCCTTTTTTCATGTTTTTAGTGTCGTAACTTCTTAAAAAATAAAAAGAAGAAATCATATCTTGCACGTTTACAGCCCTAATTAGTGTATCTTTTTTGTTTCGAAAATCATGAATACTAGCCGTGTTTTCTTGCTGATTAAAGATTATTTGTTTGTGTTTTTTATGTCCTCCTTCGTTTATTTTCCTTTTAAAAACATAGGGTTTTCCTGATTTTTTATCAAAATAAGATTGATAATCATCATTCACCTCAAAAAACCATTTAATCATACCGGTAGTCCAACCCTTGCCAGTTGCGTGAAATATTTTTTGCCCGTTTAACGCTTCTTCTTTTAAAGATAAAGTAGCAGTTCCTGCTTTAAAAAAACCACTATAACTCATTTTAAACGCAAGAAATTCACCATCATTAAACGGTGCATTTTTTTGTTGACCAAAAGCAAATAGGCTAAAAAATAATACGGAAATAACTAAAAAATGGTTTTTCATAATGTTCAAACTTATGTCTAAAGTTAGACAAATACTGTTCCAAAAAAAAAGACTGTTTGAATTTAAAATCCGAACAGTCTTTTTTTTATTTATTTTATGATTTTTTAAAGTATTAAATCTTTAAAAAATACCCCAATTTTTTAATTCTTCTTCGCTCCATAAATAAGGGAAAAATATTCTTCGTTGGTATTTTGGGTGCATGTATTTACGCCAATTACTTCCGCCTGTAGCTTCTAAATCTTTATCGCCACCACCTAAATATTTTCCTGCAGCATTATAATGTGCCATCACCCATTTTATATTTACCGTATGGTCATAATGACGCATCGCCGCTATTAATTCAGGGTCATTTTGAGCTTCTTTAGGTAATTCTTGAAATTTTTTAGATAAATTACATTCTTTATAATCTTCCATAAAGTCTATAAAATCACCCATATATTTTTTTTCAAACAAGCGTAATAATGTTGATTTTTTACCTGTTTTATAATCTTTCCCTGCCGCTTGCCAATATAAATGATCAAAGGCATTTTTTAAAGACGATTCTCTATCAATCGTATCTCTAAAACGTGCATCGATTAAATTAATTAGCTCTGTAGATGCAAATTCAATTTTACGATATTGTGCACTTTGATACCCACTTGCTGGTGCTAAAGTATTTCTAAATTTCAAATACTGATCTACATCCATTCCGTCTTGCATTACGCTAAAAGAATTGCATAGCATGTCAAAATAGCGACTAATACGCATTAAGTGTTTTGAAAATTTCTGAGCAGTAACAACTTCTTTAGCTAATGAAATTTGATCAATTTCCCACAAAATCATTTTAAACAACAACTCGTTTACTTGATGATACATGATAAAAACCATTTCATCTTTTTCGGTTGTTCTAGGAATTTGTAAACCTAACAAAGCATCGGTTTGAATATAGTCCCAATAGGTAATTGGAATGCTATGAAGCAAGCCTTCTAGCATGGTTTCTAACGGAACACCTATTTTTTTAGACTTTTCTTCTATTGCTTTTAAAATTTCTTCTTTATTCATTTTTATATTTTATATAAAAATTAGTATTAAAAGAACCATTAAAATAAGCTGTTTAACTTATTATAATGGCTCTTGATTTATCTATATTATAATTAGATTCTAATTATAAGGTTCCTCTTTTTGATTGTTCTCTTTCTATGGATTCGAATAAGGCTTTAAAATTACCTGCTCCAAAACCTTTAGCACCCATTCGTTGGATGATTTCAAAAAATAACGTTGGACGGTCTTCTACTGGTTTTGTAAAAATTTGTAATAAATAACCTTCTTCATCGGCATCAATCATAATTGATAATTCTTGTAATTTAGAAATATCTTCTTTCATCATGCTCATGTGTTCGCCTAAACGCTCAGGAATACCGTCGTAATATGCCTGTGGTGGTGGCGGTAAAAATTCTATTCCATTTGCCTTTAATTGCGATACTGTTTTAATAATATCATCGGTAGCAACTGCAATATGTTGTACGCCTTCACCTTCGTAAAAATCTAAATATTCTTCAATTTGTGAACGTTTTGCCGCTTTTGCAGGCTCGTTAATAGGGAATTTAATTCGACCGTTTCCGTTACTCATTACTTTACTCATTAAAGCCGAATATTCAGTGTGAATTTGCTTGTCATCAAAAGATAAAAAATTAACAAATCCCATAACGTCTTCGTACCATTTTACCCAAACGTCCATTTGATTCCAACCTACGTTTCCTACCATATGGTCGATATATTTTAAACCTGCACTTGGCGGATTATAATCGGATTTCCACGCTGTAAACCCTGGCAAAAATACACCTTTATAATTCTTACGCTCTACAAAGATATGAACTGTTTCGCCATAAGTGTAAATACCTGCACGAATTACCTCGCCATGTTCATCTGTTTCAACGGTTGGCTCTAGGTATGATTTGGCACCTCTTTTAATGGTTTCTTCGTAGGATTTTCGAGCATCTTCTACCCATAAAGCGACTATTTTTACGCCATCGCCATGTTTTACAATATGGTCGTTAATTGCTGATTTACTGTTTAATGGGCTTGTTAATACCAAACGAATTTTATCTTGTTTTAACACATAACTAACTGTGTCTTTCGAGCCTGTTTCTAAACCTTTATAAGCATGTGACTGAAAACCAAAAGCTGTTTTATAAAAATGTGCCGCTTGTTTTGCATTTCCAACATAAAATTCTACATAATCGGTTCCTAAAAGTGGTAAAAAATCTTGTGCTCCTTCGAATATTTTTTCTAAACCGTAATTTACTGATGTTACTTCTTTTTTACTCATTCTTTATGTTTTTATAGACTTCACAGGTTTTAAAAACCTAGGAAATCTTTTATTTTTAATAGATTATTATCTTTTTATATAAATGATAAATTATTAAAATAATACTAAACTTCGTAGATGAGTTTAGCCCTGATTGAACGGTTTGTTTGAGCTCTTTTTTTGATTTTTTTTCAAAAAAAAGCGAGTAGTGAAAGCAGGATTAGCTTCTAATAATTATTTTTATAAATCTGATTTTAGTGTTCTAACCACGATTTATAATAATTTTCATCGGCAATTTTCATGGCTTCTTCAGTTACTTGTAAGGGCTTAAAAGTGTCTACCATAACGGCTAATTCTTCGGTTTTTGTATGCCCAATACTTCTTTCAGCGGCTCCTGGATGTGGTCCGTGAGGAATTCCTGCGGGATGTAATGAAATATGCCCTTGGTCGATGTCGTTTCTGCTCATAAAATCGCCATCAACGTAGTATAAAACCTCATCAGAATCGATATTACTATGATTATATGGGGCAGGAATTGCATTTGGATGATAATCGTACAAACGAGGCACGAAACTGCAAATTACAAAGGCATTGGTTTCAAAGGTTTGATGCACTGGTGGCGGTTGATGAATTCGACCAGTGATAGGCTCAAAGTCGTGAATTGAAAAAGCATACGGAAAATTATAACCGTCATAACCAACCACATCAAAAGGATGTGAGGCGTAAATCATTTCAATAATTTCGCCTTGTTTTTTTACGTTGATTAAAAAATCGCCAAGTTCATTATGGGTTTCTAATTCTTGTGGTCGGCGGATGTCTCGCTCGCAAAAAGGGGCGTGTTCTAATAATTGCCCAAAATGATTTCGGTATCTTTTCGGTGTATAAACTGGCGAATAAGATTCGACAATAAAAAGTCTGTTATTTTGATCATCAAAATCTAGCTTGTAGATAATACCTCTTGGAATTACTAAATAATCGCCATATTTAAAGTTGATATTCCCTAGCATGGTACGTAACTTTCCTGTTCCTTTATGGATGAAAATTACCTCATCGGCATCAGAATTTTTATAGAAATAGTCTGTTGTTGATTGCTTTGGTGCTGCTAAAATAATATTACAATCTGAATTTGTTAAAACGATTTTTCTACTTTCTAGATAATCATTTTCGGGGGCTACCTGAAACCCTCTAAAACGATACGATTGAATATTATTTGCTTTGGCGATTTTTGGCTTTACCGAATATTGCCTGCGAATTTCTTTGACCATAGTTGGTCTAAATTCGTGGTAAGAATTTGTTGACATTCCATCAAATCCTATTGTTCCAAATAATTGTTCGTAATATAAGCTTCCGTCTTCTTTGCGAAATTGGGTGTGGCGCTTGGGCGGTATGTTCCCTAGTTTATGATAAAATGGCATAATTTTAATGTTTTAAATGAATAGATTATTGTAATAATTACAGTGCGCTATTAATTTTATTCAGGATTACGCTTTATCAGATATTTTAAATAGGATAGCAGGTCTACATACATTTTTTGTGTTTTTAAGATGCTTTTTACAAATATACAGTATTTATAAAAACTATGTAAACACAAAAATCCGTCTTAAAATAGGGCGTTTTAAGACGGATTAAAAAATTATATAAAAGATGAATTAGTTTAAGTCAAAAATTCCTTTTACAACAGCAGCCTCAACTTTTTGGCTTTTTTTAGCCGTTGCTGTATTTACATCAATTTCATAAATATAAGCACCATTATTATCACTTATATTCATATATACTTTTCCATTGCTATTTAATGCAGGAGTAGCCCACTGCCCTCCGTGTAATGGAATATCTGTAACTTCTGTTACTGTTTTAGCTGCTAAATCTACCACGGCAATTTTACAATTAGGTTTTTTTGATGTAGGAGCAAATGCACTCCATTTTGTAGAATCGTCCGTAATCATTCTTACAACAGCTTTGTTGTTTCCTACATAATGTAAAAAGTTAATTTTTTTACCTCCTGATGCTTTTTCAAAATCAAAATAATACTCTTTATCAAAATCGGTAGCGCCACTTTTAATTCTTAAAATTGCTGATTTATTTGTTGGAGCAGGGTCAAATCCACAAGCTAAAGAAGAAGTAGATGCTGTATAAATATTATTATTTTCATCTTTTACCAATCCGTTATAATTTCCATAAAAACCAATATCAGAACCTCTAGTGTCTTTTATCAATTTTTCAAATTTTAACTCAGGATAACTATATATCGCAATTCTTGCTTCATTAGAATTTGGGGTTTTCCATTTTCCATCAGAACTAGTTAAATAATATGATAAAAATAACTTACCTCCTTTTACAGCAGTACCTGTAGGCCAAGACATTAAACCTTCACCTTTTCTTTCATCTATTTTTGTAGGTGTTTTTTTAGTGATAACCATGTTATCGGTATCTACTAAAAAAATTGTTTTATTTTCAAAACCAGCTCTCGGGCTTTCTACCGCAATCATGGTTTTATCATCTCCTTTTCCTAATAAATCAAAAGATACCGGGAAAGCAAATTCTCCTTTTTTAGTAAGTTCTCCATTTTGAATATTATAACCGATACAGTTTGTAGCTTTATATCCTGAACTGATAAGTGTTTCATTTAAAAAATAGTAACTTCTTTTTCCATCTTGTTGAATACCTTTTCCTATTGGTGATATTTCAGAATTTATAAAATTATCGACACCTAAAACTACATCCGTAGGAGATTCTCCCGTCGTTTCAACAGCAACTGCTAAGTTTGAAGTACTATTTGGTTGTATTGGCGAATCATCATTACAAGAGATAAAAAAACTCATTGCAAATAATAATCCTATTGATAAAATTGATTGTTTCATGATTTATTTAGTTTAGTTTGATTTATATATTTATTTTGATAAGTAGTATCTTAGTTTTAAACTGAAATTTCGCCCTGGTTTTTGAAGATTGTAATTGTCAGTTACTTTTGCGTTAAAAATATTATTAGCTGCAAATGAAATATTATATGTTCCATTTTGAATAGAATAAATGGCTTCAATATTTTGTGTAAATTGGTTTTTAATTAATTTTCTATCTCTGTTTCCGATTTTAGCAAAATATAACGAATAGCCATGTACATAATTTTGAAAAGAGCTTATAGAAAATAGATCATCCTTTCTAAATAATTTTTTGGTGTTATAGTTTAGTTTTATATTTCCAAATAAATAAGGTACGTTGGGTATTCTAGCATTTAAATATGGATTAGGTTGTGTGCTATTTTTTACATATTTACTTTTATCTCTAATATCTAAAAAAGTAGTGTTTACCCCAATACTATAGGCATCATTAAAGGTATATTCAAGCGATCCTTCTATACCTTTTGTTAGTACTTTTTCTAAATTATCGTTTACTTGAAAAACCAACTCTGGACGCAAATAAATAAAGTTTTTAGAGCTTCTTAAAAAAGTATTGGTTTCAAAATGAATTTTATGTCTATCACTTAAATATTGATTTGTTCTAAAGCCAAGATTAATATTTGTACTAGTTTCTGGTTTTAAATCAATATTGGTTAAAATTGCCATTCCATTTCCTAAAATTTCTGAGTTTTCAGGAAAACGAATGGCAGTTTCAAAAGAAGTTTTTATTTGTGTATTTTTTGTAAATAAATAAGTTAATGCGCCTCCATACCCTGTGTAATTAGATAAAATATTTTTCTTTTCTTTTGTGGTTCCTGAATAATTAGTCGTTAAAGAATTGATACTGTAATTATATTTTTTTCCGAAGGCAATTCCTTTTAATTTTTTATCAAGAAGATTAAATGAATAAGACAATCCTACTACTTTTTTATCAACCGTACTTGGTTCACCAAATTGGGTATTGTTTCTAGGATGTAAAGGATCTTTTCCTTCCATTTTAAAATTATCCGAAGAAAAATTTACCGCAATAATTTGCGCTTTTGGAAGCTGATATTGTAAATTAAAATTTAATAATATATTTTCTTGCGATAAGGTTAATTCGGTTTTTCTACTGCTTTGCTCTCCTGTGGATAAATGGTCATCGTATTCAATTTCACTATTCCAAAAATACCTGTGATTACTTTTATCTTCATATCTGCGTTCGTTATCTACAAGAGCTAAAAAAGAACGAATATCTAGATTTTTGAAAACACCTTTTTTGGCATATTTTAAAGTACTGATTCGACTCTTATTTTTTTCAAAAACTTCTCCAAAAGGATTGATTATTTTCAGAGGAAACCTTGCGTGTTGTATTTCTTTATAATTATCAGAAAATAAAATACCAACTAATAATTCATCGGCATATTTTTTATTGGTAATCCCTGCTTCTAATTGCACCATTTTTGAAGTATAGGCATTATGAAACCTTTTTACATTAGTCGTTTCATCCGTTATTTTACCTCCTTTACCTGGTACAATTATATCTATTGTATAATCGTTATCTGAATAATTATAAAATGATTTTAATCGCGCTGTAAACCCGCTATTTTTATCGTAATACTGAGTATTAAAAGCTGCTTTATGTGTGTTAAATGAGCCTAAAGAATAAGAAGCATCTACATAATTATTTACGCCTTTTTTTGTAATAATATTAATAGCGCCTCCCAAAGCATCCGAAGATAAATAAATAGGAACAACTCCTTTATATATTTCGATAGATTCTATAGTGTTAGACGGAAAATTATTTAAAGTTAATGATTTCCCGAAATAACTCATCGGGATACCGTCAATAAATGTTTTTATCTGTTTTCCTGAAAGCCCGTTTAAAGACAGGTTAAAATCTGAACCTAAACCACCTTCTTCTCTAATAACAATACCAGGTACTTTATTTAAAACCTGACTAATATTTGTTGCAGTATTTTTAAAAGCTAGAGTTTCTATAACATTTACCGAATAAGCTTTATCTCTTATTTTTTCTGCTTTTGATTTTCCTTGAATTATTATTTCACTTAAAGTATTGTTATCTTCTTTTAAATAAAAAGATAGCATTGTTTTTTTAGAAGAACTCGTAATTTTTTTATAAAAAGTTTTATACCCTATATATTGTATTTTTAAGGTGTAATTTTTTGAAGTAGGTTCAGAAAATTCAAAACACCCTTTGGTATTTGTAATAATGGTTTTATTTTGATCTAAAAGCGTTACATGCGCATTTATTAATTGCTCATTAAATTCATTATATACACAACCTGATATTTTATTGTTTTGTGCATTTAATGTTATTATTTGTAAAAAATAGATTAGAATTATTATTACATACTTCATGTTAAATTTACTTTATTTAGATTTAATAAATATAAATATAAAAGTAAATTAATATTCTTCTTAGTAACTATTGTTTCTTCGTTTTTTAATAAAAGTGATTCCGATATAAAAATGCCATTTTAAGTTATAAATTCATAATAAAAAACTGATTAGACCATCGTAATACTCCTTTTTATCTAAAAAAAATAAATATTTAAGAGCCTATTTAAGTTTCATCTGAAAAAAAATATAAAAGAAAAATAAGAAATCGCATCCGTCAACCTGAATTTAATTTAGGTTCGCATCCTGATTAGCCATATTTAGTCTCTTTTTTTTTGATGATTCTTGTCAATTCGAGTGATTTTAATGACTAAAAGGAATTTGAAGAAAAAAAATCATTCGAACTGACAATTTATTTAATTTTTAAACAGGCTCTAACTATATTAAAATTCTTGTCAATTTTTTATTTATAAAAACCTGTTTAAATTTTATCTAAAAAAGTTTAATCTCGGGAAAACAGGAAATAGAGTTTGCTAATATTGATAGGGCGTTTTCAATCAATCCAATCTTTGGTGCGTGCTACTGCTTTTTGCCATTTTGAATATAATTTGCTACGCTTTTCTAAACTAAAAGTAGGCTGAAAAGTTTCAGAAGTTTTTCGTCTTCTTAAAATATCTTCCTGTTTCCATAAACCAACACAAATACCTGCTAAATATGCAGCGCCCATAATAGTGGTTTCAATAATTTCGGGGCGTTCAACTTTTACGTTTAAAATATCCGCTTGAAACTGCATTAAATAATTATTTGCACTTGCGCCACCATCTACTTTTAATGATGTTAATGTAACCTGACTATCTTTTTGCATTACCGCTAAAATATCTTTTGTTTGGTAGGCAAGGGAATCTAAGGTTGCTTTTATCAAATGGTTTTTACCTGTACTATGCGTTAAACCAAACACAGCGCAACGGGCATACATATCCCAATAAGGAGCGCCCAAACCAGCAAAAGCAGGAACTACATAAACAGGATTTTCATCAGTAATACTTTTTGCATAAATTTCACTTTCGGCAGCGGTTTCAATTATTTTTAAACCGTCTCGCAACCATTGAATTGCCGATCCTGCCACAAAAACACTTCCTTCAAGGGCGTAATATATTTTATTGTCAATTCCCCAAGCAATTGTAGTTAGTAGTCCATTTTTAGAATATTCAAGGTTTTCGCCTGTATTGATTAGCATAAAACAACCCGTTCCGTAGGTGTTTTTTGCAGCGCCTTTTGTAAAACAAGCCTGCCCAAAAAGTGCTGCTTGCTGATCGCCTGCAATTCCTGCTATCGGAATTTTATAGCCATCTAATTCATAATCGCCAAAATGATGAGAAGACGGTTTTACCTCTGGTAACATTGACATCGGAATATCAAGGGCTGCTAATAGTTTTTTATCCCAACATAAATTTTTAATATCAAACAACATCGTGCGAGATGCATTGCTGTAATCGGTGGCGTGCACCTTCCCCTTGGTTAAATTAAAAAGTAACCAAGTGTCAATAGTTCCAAATAATAAATCACCTTTTTCGGCAGCTAGCTTTGCTCCTTGAACATTGTTTAAAATCCAATGTATTTTTGTTGCCGAAAAATAACTATCAATAACCAAACCTGTCGTTTTACGTACATGGTTTTCTAGTCCTTTTTCTTTTAATTTTTCACAAATATCCGCTGTTCGTTTGTCTTGCCAAATAATAGCATTGTAAATAGGTTTCCCTGTATTTTTATTCCAAACTACGGTAGTTTCTCGTTGGTTTGCAATACCAATACCCATTATTTCTGATGGATGAATTCCTGCTTTTTTAATCGCTTTTTTTAAGGTAGAAAGTTGTGTTTTTAAAATTTGTTGAGCATCGTGCTCTACCCTGCCCGATTGTGGAAAAATTTGCTCAAAATCTTGCTGATCCATTGCTACAATAGCCCCGTTTTCGTTAATAATTACCGAACGAGAACTGGTAGTTCCTTGATCTAAGGCAACAATATATTTAGCCATTTAAAATTTGTATAATAAAATGAAATAGCAATCTACAATTTAAAGTTTGGCTATTAAAAAAAAAGATAAATTTTAATAAGAGCCTGTTTAAATTTTATTCAATAAAAGTTTTATGGCGGATAATTTGGTTATATTTTCGGAAGATTCCATTAATAATTCATAGTTTCGACAG
>NZ_OENA01000052.1 GCF_900239185.1 Tenacibaculum finnmarkense | reverse complement strand
TATTAAAAGACAAACTTAAGATGTATAAAATTCAAAGCGGTTTTCAGTACTTTTTTAAAGGCTTTTTTTACCTTTTTTAATAGTAATTTATTCAATATTTTGAACTTCCAAACCCGCTTCAAATCTTATACTAGAACGTTGGCAACTATTTAAACAAACTCTGAGTTCAAAGCAAACAAAATGAAAAGACTAAGAAACATAGGAATATATTATACCGTATTTGGAATTTTACTAATGATTAGTTTTATTTTCACTAATCTATGGAGAATATCTATAATTGGAATAATACTACTTTTAGTTTATTTTTTCTTAAAAATTGTATGTAAAAAGAAAAAAATAGTTACAAAATTAACTAAACAGCAATTACAACTTTGGGATTTTATTTTAGTTATTTTACCATTTGTCTATGTATTATTAGCCTCTTGGTATGTTTGGAGACCTTATAAACAAACTATCATTCTTCCCAAAAATTATGAAGGTGTTGTTGCCATACAATATGATAGACCTAATGGACAAAAAGAAAAATGGACTGGAGGATTTTTAGGAATAGGTACATCTAGAGTAATAGAAGTAGATAATACAGGTATTGCTAAAACTCAATTTAAGTTTCATAATAATGCAATTCCTTTTCTAGGAGCAAAACAAAATTACCAAAATAAAGGTGGACTAAAAATCTATTATGAAAATGATTTAAATAATGAAATCATTAAAGATGCTGATGGTAAATACGCTACATATGAAAGTAATAAAGGGATATGTGTATTTTTTTCAGAATCTAGACATCAATATGACCCTATCATTATTTTTACTGTGGCAAATAAAAAACATTACAACTATTTTTTTATGAACAAAAAGGAAAAAGATATTTGGATGTACAAAAAACAGAAAAAATCTAATTTTTACATAGAAGAACCTACACACGTATTCAATGAAAAATTTAATTATTATAATAATTTGTAAAAAACAGAAAAAATGTTTCCACTTTCAATAAAATTTCAAGCGTTCATTCCAAAGTCACTTGGAAAACCTCTATTAAGTTATTTTGAAAATACAAATCGTTTTAGATTACTTGACAATAAAGAAGAGTTTATAAGACAATTAAGTAGTTTTAATATTCAAAGACACACTTGGCTTCCTGAGCCTGGTTCTTTATCTAATTATTATGCAACTGATAATGTAGAAATGTTTCATCATCATAGCGAGCATACTACTCGATTAGCAATAAATGCGGAAATTGATTTAACTAAAATTGGAAATTATAATTTTGAAAGTGAAATTTTTAGACACGACAAGCACAATTTTAAATATGGAGGGGCAAATAGCCAACATTCTGGTAAAAGCCATCAAGTAAAGGCATATATAAAACGGATTCCTTTTCATGACGATACGCCTCGTGCGTCAAACAAAGATATGTATATTGGTGTTTGTAGTGAATTACATTCTGACCGTTCAGACGAAGCCCCTTTAGATATATCAATTAATAATTCAAAAAAGCATTCTTTCTCTGATGGAGGAGATGATACCACAACAATTAAGATTTCTGCTTCTGCTGGTTATCCTTTTGCTGAGCCTTTCTCCCCTAATATTGATTTTGAATTAGAAATTAAACTTTTTAAAAACTTATCCAGTAAGTCTATTGATGTGCAAGTAAAAGGATGGCACAATGATTTCCCTGCTTATGAATTAATTATTGATGATAGAGCTGTTTACACGCATAATCCTTCTGACTATGGATATACTGGTCCTGGTTTTGGAAATTTAACTAAAAGTAGAGATTTCCAAAGAACACATACAATCTATTTGAATGACTGGGATATAAGAACTTTAAAAGAGAAAAACAAATTTGGGAGGTGAAACAGTTGCCAACAATCTGTATAGTTAATGGCTACAAAGTGCAAAATTAAAAGGAAAGTGCTTTTTTATAAAAGTTATTGTTAAACTGAAATGTATAAGTATTTTAACACGCCACTAACCATACAGTCAACGTTGTGCAACATTAAAAACCGAAAATATATTTATGAGTAACGTTAAAAAAGGTAATCAATTTGAGGAAAAATCACTTAAAATAATTGAAAATCTAAAAGAAAATGGATTATTTGGAATTAAAGATTTTATTGAAATTACTCCTAAAGCTAAACGTTATTCAGAATTAAGAAAAGCCGAAATTGAATTTGACTTAATAATTGAATTCAAACCTCCAAATGCTGATAGACCTATGATGACTTATTTCATAGAGTGTAAAAATTATGGGAAAAGAGTACCTGTTGAACAAGTACAGAAATTTCATAGTGATATTTTACAAGTTTCTGGAGTAAACGCAAAAGGAATTATAATAAGTCGAGGAGCTTTTCAAAAATCTGCTTATAACTTTGCCGAATCAACGGGTATGATGGTTATAGAAGGTGAATCTGTTAATAATTTCAACATTATCCATTATAAACGTTCTTCCGAAAATGAATCAAAAATTCCATTTATAGAAAAATCTCTAATCCAAAATTTATTAGATGAAGGTTTAAAGTCTATTGAGAAAGTTATTGATAGAGAATTACTAAAAATTCTGGTAGAAACAAAAAATAATCAGACATATGGAATTGATAAACTGTCTAAAGAAGGTATTTACGAAATCTCAAAAGTAGAACTTAATAAAATAAATTCAGGATTATTAAGAAATGCGTACGGATTAAATGCAAAAGAATTAAAGGAGTATCTAAATAGAGAATATGGAATTCAAATACAATATTTTGAACCAAAAGAGCATAATTACTTAGGAACTTGTAATATTGACACAAAAATAATTGGAATCAGTAAAAGAATAGTAAATACATCTAGAGAAATGTTTGTCTTGGGACACGAATTTGGACATTTTTTACTTCATCAAAAAGTTGTAATAAATCAAAAATTATTAAATTCATTCAATGATTCAAAATTTAGTTTTTCAAAAGGAAAGCACAATCTTGAAAACCCTAGACAATGGATAGAATGGCAAGCAAATTATTTTTCTATATCATTATTATTACCTCAAAGTTCCATAACTGCAAAACTTTGGCAATCAATGCAAAGAAGAGGACTTGAAAAAGGTAATTTCGTATTAAATGATTCATTTGATTCTCATAAAAAATTTCAAAGTATTGTAGCATATTTATCTGAACATTTTAATGTATCAAAAACAAGTATAATTTATAGATTAAAAGAGTACGAATTAATAAGTGAAGAATCGAGGACTAAATCTATAAAACAAATAATAGAAGGGTTTAATTTTGAACAATTTATATAAATAACGTTGCACAACAAAGAACTGAGCTAAAAAACAACTCTTTTCTTGATTAAGTTTATACATTATTATTCTAGGCTCATAATTCTATAAATTAGTTTTTTGAGCT
>NZ_OENA01000080.1:80570-88631 GCF_900239185.1 Tenacibaculum finnmarkense | reverse complement strand
TGAAAGGAATTAAAATAGTATCGAGAATTTGAATTGTTTTCTTTTGATACTAAAAAAGTTCTCGATACAATTTTTTGAAGGAAAAAATCACTCGAATTGATAGGGTAGAGATTGGTGGAATTATAGTTGATGTATCGATTTATGAAAATTAACACAAATGCCTAGCCCCGATTGAAGCTTTGTTTGAGCTCTTTTTTGTTTTTTTTTAACAAAAAAAGCGAGTGCGGAAAGCGGGAAATTGCTTCAAAAAATTATTATTATAACAGCAAATAGTTTTATGATTATATTTTTTGTTAAAATAACTCGAAATTTAAAAAGGTTATTTAAAGATGTGTTTAAAGGATTTACTCTAATTTTATATACTTTGTATTCATGTTAAAATATTTATTCAAAAAATCAAGTAATATTGGGTTTTAATTAAAATTTAAAAAATTAAGATATTTTTTAAATACAAAAAAGCTAGCTTGAATTTTTAATAAATCAAACTAGTTTTTTTTAAGTACAACATAAAAAATTATATTAAACGTTTTACTTCTTGCTTTAAATATGCAATAGAGGTTTGTGTTGGGTTTTCATTTTGAGAGTAATAAATTAAAACACTTTCTCGTAAGTCTTTTGCAGTTTCTGCAGTTTCTGAACTGTTTCTAAGGTTCGAAATTATAGCTAATTTTGCCGCTAAAATTGCCTTCCAACTATCGTCTGAAACATATAGTTGCTGCACCATATTATGTTCGTATTCTTGTTCTATATTAGCGATTAATAACTGTAGATAACTATTTGTATTGTCGCCAATAGGAGCTACTCGTATTAGTAATTTTGAAGGATTTATACGTTCGCAAAACAATAATAAACGCTCGTAAGATTGAAGTTTTATAGGCAAACTTTCTTTTCTTTTAGTAACTAATGCATCAAATTTTTGCTTGTTTTCATCTTGTTGCATAAAAGCACCTAATATAAAATAAGCAACGCCTCCTGTTACTAAAGCGGGCAATGCATATGCTAATCCTTGAATAATTTTATCTTCCATGCTGCGAATATACAAGTCATAATTAAAATTCTCAATTCAAAATTAAATAATTTTAGATACAATTTTTATATTTTTGCATTTTAACAATAAAAAAGGAATACATTCTTTATAAAACCTAAAAGAATGGTTAAATTTCCGATTTCAAAATTCTTACAAACTTTTTCTATTGAATACTTATTTACAGCAACTTAACGAACCACAAAGGGCAGCCGTTTTACAAAAAGATGGCCCAATGATAATTATAGCAGGAGCAGGATCTGGTAAAACCAGGGTTTTAACCTACCGTATTGCACATTTAATGGAGCAAGGAGTCGATTCTTTTAATATTTTATCGCTTACTTTTACCAATAAGGCAGCGCGTGAAATGAAAGAACGTATTGGCGGGGTTGTTGGTGTTAGTGAAACTAAAAATTTATGGATGGGGACTTTTCATTCTGTTTTTTCTCGAATTTTACGTTCGGAATCAGATCGTTTAGGGTATCCTTCTAATTTTACTATTTATGATACGCAAGATTCTGTTCGATTGTTATCAACAATTATAAAAGAAATGCACCTTGATAAAGAGCAGTATAAACCAAAGCAAATTTTAAGTAGAATTTCTTCTTTTAAAAATAGCTTGATAACGGTTCGTGCTTATTTTTTAAATCCTGAACTACAACAAGCAGATTTAGAGGCTCGAAGACCTCGAGTTGGTGATATTTATAAGGCTTATGTTGATAGATGCTTTAAGGCGGGAGCAATGGATTTTGATGATTTATTGTTAAGAACAAATGAATTATTAAGTAGGTTTCCTGAAGTTTTAGCTAAATATCAAAGTCGTTTTAAATATATAATGGTTGATGAGTATCAAGATACAAATCATTCGCAATATTTAATTGTAAAAGCATTGGCTGATCGGTTTGAAAATATTTGTGTGGTAGGTGACGATTCGCAAAGTATTTATAGTTTTCGTGGGGCAAATATTAATAATATTTTGAATTTTCAAAAGGATTACCCTGAGGTTAAAACCTTTAAACTAGAACAAAATTATCGTTCTACAAGTAATATTGTAGAGGCTGCAAATAGTGTTATCGATAAAAATAAAACAAAATTAGATAAAGAAGTTTGGACGGCAAATGACCCTGGCGAAAGTATCAAAATAATGCGTACTATTTCTGATGGTGAAGAAGGACGTTTTGTAGCACAATCTATTTTAGAAAATAAAGAAGAGCATCAATTAACAAATGATTCATTTGCTATTTTATACAGAACCAATGCGCAATCAAGAGCAATGGAAGATGCCTTGCGTAAAAAAGATATTAAGTATAAAATTTACGGCGGAATTTCTTTTTATCAACGAAAAGAGATTAAAGATTTATTATCGTATTTACGAATTTTAATAAACCCAAATGACGAAGAGGCTTTAAAGAGAATTATTAATTATCCAGCAAGAGGTATTGGCGCTACCACAATGGATAAATTAGCCATTGCTGCCGATCATTATAATAAATCAATCTTTGATATTTTAGTAAATATAAATACCATCGATTTAAAAATAAATGCGGGAACTAAAAATAAATTAGCCAATTTTACCAAAATGATTCAGCGTTTTCAAATAGATGCACAAAAAATGAATGCTTTTGAAATTGCTGATTTAGTAGTAAAAAGAATCGAATTGGTTCAGGATTTACAAAAAGATGGTACGCAAGAAGGTGCTAATAAAGTTGAAAATATTCAAGAATTATTAAACGGAATTAAAGATTTTATTACTGATAAAATTGAAATGGGTGACGATGCTTCTTTACCTATATTTTTAGAAGATGTCGCTTTAGCTACTGATTTTGATAGTGAAAGTGATGATACACCAATGGTGTCATTAATGACTATTCATTTATCAAAAGGACTAGAATATCCGTATGTATATATTGTTGGTTTAGAGGAGGGTTTGTTTCCTTCGGGCATGAGTATTAATACACGTAGCAAACTAGAAGAAGAGCGTCGTTTATTTTATGTGGCTTTAACAAGAGCTGAAAAAGTGGCGTATTTAACGTATGCACAAACACGTTATAGATGGGGAAAATTAACGGATGGTGATCCTAGTAGGTTTTTAGAGGAAATAGCACCTGAATTTGTAGAGCATTTGTCGCCTAAAGTTCCCGCCGGTTTTGGTAATAGATTTATGGATGCGGATATTTTTGATACCGATGATTTTTCTAGAAAAGTTAGGTTTGAAAAGCCGATGCAAAAACAACGAAAAGAGTTTGTTTCTAAGAAAGAAAAACCAAACTTAATTCCTTCAAAAAGTAAGTTGAAAATGAAGGTAGATACAAGTACGTCAATTATTAATTTATTTTCTGGAGAAATTAATATTGGTAATTTTGTAGAGCATAATCGTTTTGGAACAGGTGAAGTTATTGCTTTGGAAGGAAAAGGACCAAATAAGAAAGCTGAAATTAAGTTTGGTACCGTAGGAAAAAAGAAATTATTATTACAGTTTGCAAAACTAAAGGTAATAGGGTAGCCAATTAATTGAGATTAATTACCTATTTTGCATACATAATTTAGAGTAAATATACAGAGAAATGACGTTTGATTTAGAATACAATTCAGAAAGAGATCACTTAATAATTCCAGAATATGGAAGACATATACAAAAATTAGTAAATCATTGCATCGCTTTAGAAACTAAAGAAGAACGTAATGTAATGGCTAAAGCGATTGTAGATGTGATGGGTAATTTACAACCTCATTTACGTGATGTGCCCGATTTTAAACACAAGCTTTGGGATCAGTTACATATTATTGCCGATTTTAAATTAGATGCAGAATCTCCTTATGAAATTCCATCGAAAGAAGAATTGACAGAAAAGCCCGAAAAAATGGCATATCCTAAATCGGCTTCAAGATATCGTTATTATGGAAACAATATCCAAACGATGATTAACATGGCTTTAACTTGGGAAGAAGGTGAAAAAAGAGAAGCTTTAATTTTCACGATTGCCAATCACATGAAAAAATGTTATTTAAATTGGAATAAAGATACCGTTGATGACGCTATTATTTTTAAACATTTATATGATTTATCTGATAAAAATATAGATTTAAGAACTTCAGATGAAATATTGTCAGAGAGTAAAAATTTACTAAGAAAACGCAGTAGCCAAGGACAATCAAACAGTAAAGGTACTTCAAAGATAAAATCGAATTATACGACAACTAATAAATATAGAAAAAAATAAAATAGTATGGCATCATTTAAAATAGAAGGTGGTCACAAACTTAATGGAGTAATTACCCCGCAAGGAGCAAAAAATGAAGCGCTACAAATTATATGTGCCGTTTTATTAACTGCCGAAAAAGTAATTATCAATAATATTCCTGATATTATTGATGTTAATAAATTAATTTTTATCTTAGGAGAACTAGGTGTTAAAATTGAAAAATTAAGTTCAAATTCATATAGTTTTCAAGCTGATAACATTAATTTAAGTTATTTAGAATCGGCTAAATTTAAAAAAGACGGAAGCTCATTAAGAGGTTCTATTATGATTGTTGGACCTTTATTAGCACGTTTTGGAAAAGGGTATATTCCACGCCCAGGAGGTGATAAAATTGGTCGCCGTCGTTTAGATACTCATTTTGAAGGCTTCATTAATTTAGGTGCAAAATTCCGTTATAATAAAGAAGAATATTTTTACGGAGTAGAAGCTGAAAATGGATTGGTTGGTGCTGATATGTTATTAGATGAAGCGTCAGTAACAGGAACGGCTAATATTGTAATGGCAGCTGTTTTAGCAAAAGGAAAAACTAAAATATACAACGCGGCTTGCGAACCATATATTCAGCAATTATGTAAAATGTTGAACTCAATGGGCGCAAAAATAGCTGGCGTTGGTTCTAATTTATTAACTATTGAAGGGGTAAGATCTTTAGGTGGTTGCGAACACAGGGTATTGCCAGATATGATTGAAATTGGTAGTTGGATTGGCGTTGCTGCAATGACACGTTCTGAATTGACTATTAAAGATGTTAGCTGGGAAAACCTAGGGCAAATTCCAAATGTGTTTCGTAAATTAGGAATTCAATTAGATAAAAAAGGCGATGATATTTTTATTCCATCACAAGAAAGTTATGAAATTCAAAACTATATTGACGGTTCAATTTTAACAGTAGCCGATGCACCTTGGCCAGGTTTTACTCCAGATTTGTTAAGTATTGTATTAGTATTAGCAACTCAAGCAAAGGGAACGGTATTAATTCATCAAAAAATGTTTGAAAGTCGTTTGTTTTTTGTCGATAAATTAATTGATATGGGCGCAAAAGTTATTTTATGCGATCCGCACAGAGCAACCGTTATTGGGCATAATTTTCAATCAATGTTAAAGGCAACAAAAATGACTTCTCCTGATATTCGTGCAGGAATTTCCTTATTAATTGCCGCTTTATCAGCAAAAGGAACCAGTATTATTAATAATATTGAACAAATTGATAGAGGATATGAAAATATTGAAGCGCGATTAAAATCTATCGGTGCAAAAATTGAAAGAATAGAAGACTAATAAAAAAATAAATTAATAAAAATAAAAAAATCGTGTCAAGATGGCACGATTTTTTTATTGGCAATATTATTGATTAAAGTATGCTGAAGAAATTAAAGAAACTATTTACAATGAGTAAAGATCAATATACAAAGGAAGACGAATTAAAAGACGCTATCGACAATACTGAATTAGAAACCAACCAAGAAGAAACTCAAGAAGAGAAAGAGGTGGAAGCTAAAGAAGAAACGGAAATAGTACCAACAGCAGAAGAATTATTAGCAGAAGAAAAAAACAAATATTTACGTTTGTTTGCTGAGTTTGAAAACTATAAAAAACGTACTTCTAAAGAACGTGTAGAGCTTTTTAAAACAGCAGGTCAGCAAGTAATGACAGCTTTACTGCCAATTTTGGATGATTTTGAAAGAGCTTCAGCACATGCTGAAACTAACAAGAAAGAAACTAAAAAATTAGATAAAGAAGCAAGCAAAGAAATAGCTAGTTTAAATAAAGGAATGTCATTAATTCAGCAAAAATTAGTAGCTACTTTAGAGCAAAAAGGATTAACTTCTGTAGAGGTAAAATCTGGTGATACTTTTGATGCTGATGTACACCAAGCAATTACACAAATTCCTGCACCTTCTGATAAATTGAAAGGGAAAATTATTGACTGTGTAGAAAAAGGATATAAGTTAGGAGATAAAATTATCCGTCATCCAAAAGTAGTAGTAGGACAGGCATAAATAATAGGTCATAGTAGTGTTTCAAGGCAATTGCTTTGTGTAGGAGAAGCAGTAAAAAAGCTTCAAATTAGTGAAAATGACAGAATAGACTAGAAATGGCAAAACAAGATTATTACGAAATATTAGGTATTTCAAGATCGGCAACACAAGCTGAAATAAAAAAAGGATACCGTAAAATGGCAATAAAATATCATCCAGATAAAAACCCGGATGATAAAAGCGCTGAAGAGAAATTCAAATCATGTGCAGAAGCATATGAAATTCTTAGTGATGATAATAAAAAAGCCCGTTATGACCAATATGGTCATGCAGCTTTCGACGGCCCACAAGGTGGCGGCGGCGGCGGTTTTGGCGGCGGCGGAATGAATATGGACGACATATTCAATCAATTCGGTGATATTTTTGGCAGCGGAGGCGGTGGCTTTGGCGGTTTTGGTGGCGGTGGTCAGCAACGACAAGCTAGAGTAAAAGGGTCTAACATGCGTATTCGTGTAAAACTTACTCTAGAAGAAATAGCAACAGGAGTAGAAAAGAAAGTAAAAGTTCGCAGAAAAGTTCAGGCAGAAGGTGTTACTTATAAAACATGTACAACGTGTAATGGTAGCGGTCAGCAAATGCGCGTTACCAATACTATTTTAGGTAGAATGCAACAAGCAGTTACCTGTAGTTCATGTCAAGGAGCAGGTGAAATGCTTAATACTAAACCTAATGGTGCCGATGCACAAGGTTTAATTGTTAAAGAAGAAACTGTTTCAATTAATATTCCTGAAGGAGTTACTGAAGGCGTACAATTAAAAGTTGGCGGAAAAGGAAATGAAGCACCTGGTAAAAATTCTATTCCTGGTGATTTATTAGTGTTGATAGAAGAAGTGCCACACGAAAATTTAAAAAGAGAGGGAAGTAATATTCACCACGATTTATATATTAATTTTTCTGAAGCAGTTTTAGGTGTTTCTAAAGAAGTAGAAACCGTTACAGGAAAAGTAAAAATAAAAATTGAAGCAGGAACGCAGTCTGGTAAAATTTTAAGATTAAAAGGAAAAGGATTACCTAGTATAGAGCATTACGGAACGGGTGATTTCTTAATTCATATTAATGTTTGGACACCACAAGAGTTAACCAAAGAACAACGTAAGTTTTTTGAGCAAATGCAAAGTGATGACAACTTTAGCCCAAACCCTCAAAAATCTGATAAATCATTTTTTGAGAAAGTAAAAGATATGTTTTCATAGACAAACAGTTTTTTAATTATAAAAGCCCATTCATTTTTTGAGTGGGCTTTTTTATTTTATAGATGAAAAATCGAATACGTCAAACTGAATTTAGTTCAGTTTCACATCCTGATTTGCCGTAGTTCTTCGCTTTATGCGATACTAAAATAAATTAAGCATGACGGTTAAATGTTAAAAAAATACTTTAGTTAAAATTTAAACAAGCTCTATGTACAATTCTTTATTTTTGAATTAGTAGCAATTTCCCGCTTTCCGCACTCGCTTTTTTTATTTTTAAAAGAAAAAATAAAAAAGAGCTCAAACAGATGCTTCAATCGGGGCTAGGATTTTGCTAAAATTAATATTTTTTTACATAATTTAATAGAAAGTCTTAATTTTAGTTACTTGTTTTATATCAGGTTCTTAGAAGCTGTTTTTGAGTATTTACGATCAAAAAAAAGCATTATAAATTAAAATAATACATCTTTTTGGTAAAAAATGTTGTGAGTTCTTAAAAAGAGTTATATATTTGCAGTGTCTATAAGACGTTATAGACACTTTTT
>NZ_OENA01000080.1:0-80565 GCF_900239185.1 Tenacibaculum finnmarkense | reverse complement strand
AATTAAAATAATACATCTTTTTGGTAAAAAATGTTGTGAGTTCTTAAAAAGAGTTATATATTTGCAGTGTCTATAAGACGTTATAGACACTTTTTCATAGCAATTTTCCCACTCAATTTATTGAGTGGGTTTTTTTATGAAAGAAGTGAATTTTATAAAAAATTTAAGCAGACCAATCTTATCGACTTATATTTAGTATAAGTAGGAAAGTCTGGACACCACAGAGTAGTATAGCGGATAGCAACCGTCCGACGTAAGTCGAGGACAAGTGCAGCAGAAAGTATGTACAGGTAATGCTGTAGTGAAACCAGGTAAACTCTATACGGTGCAATGTCATGTACATTAGAGCTCGAGCGCTACTCGCGCGATTCTAAGGGGTAGGCAGATTGATTTTATGAGTAATTGTAAAACTAGATAAATGATAAGAGCCTTATTTATAAGGAACAGAATCCAGCTTAACGGTCTGCTTTTTTAACTTTTAATACTTAAAAACCCTTAAAACAACCATTGTTTTAAGGGTTTTTAAATTAGATCAAATTGCTAATTTGATAATAAATTAACATTTGACGCTACTTATATTTATAATATATTGTTTTTTTTAATAAAAAATTATACTTTAATTACTAATTAAGCCATTTTATTGTTTATCTTTTAAAATTGAGTTAAAAATAGTACTTTTGTGTGGCAAAAATTAACTGAAATATATGGGCTTTGACATTGATATCGTCAAAGGAATTTATTGTAAATCTGAAAAAGTATAAAAACAATTAGATGATTTAGCAGTAATCCATTAACATTAAAAACAAATCTTTTATGAATATTTATAAAGATTATATAAAGGAAATTGAAGTTCGTAAAACTCAAGGACTTCATCCTAAACCAATTGATGGTGCTGAATTACTAAGCGAAATCATTACACAAATTAAAGATGTAAAAAATGAGTATAGACAAGATTCTATAAACTTTTTTATCTATAATGTATTACCAGGAACAACTAGTGCTGCTGTAGTAAAATCAAAATTTTTAAAGGAAATTATTTTAGGTGAAACTACACTTAAAGAAATTACACCTGCCTTTGCTTTTGAACAGTTATCACACATGAAGGGAGGTCCTTCAATAAAAGTATTGTTAGATATTGCTTTAGGAAATGATACTTCTTTAGCAAAACAAGCAAGTGACGTTTTAAAAACACAAGTTTTTCTTTACGAAGCAGATATGGAGCGTTTAGAAAATGCTTTCAAAAGTGGAAATGACATCGCTAAAGAACTTATAGAAAGTTATGCCAAAGCAGAATTTTTCACAAAGCTTCCTGAAATTGAAGAGGAAATTGAAATTGTAACTTTTGTAGCAGGTATCGGAGATATTTCTACTGATTTACTTTCGCCAGGAGGTGATGCACATTCTCGTTCTGACCGTGAATTACATGGTCAATGTTTGTTCGAACATAATAAAGAGCAACAAAACGAACTGATTGCTTTACAAAAACAACACCCTGACAAAAGAGTGATGTTAATTGCCGATAAAGGTACAATGGGAGTTGGTTCATCTAGAATGTCAGGTGTAAATAACGTGGCTTTATGGACAGGTATAAAATCGAGCCCTTATGTTCCTTTTATAAATATAGCGCCAATTATTGCAGGTACAAACGGAATTTCTCCAATTTTTTTAACAACCGTTGGAGTAACTGGAGGTATTGGTATTGATCTTAAAAACTGGGTTAAACAAAAGGATGAAGCAGGTAATACTGTTAGAGATGCTGATGGAGAACCTATTTTAAAAGAAGCATATTCTGTAGCTACAGGTACTGTACTTACTGTAAATACTAAAGAAAAAAAATTATACAACGGTACGCAAGAATTAATGGACATTTCAGCTTCATTAACTCCTCAAAAAGCCGAGTTTATAAAAGCTGGAGGATCTTACGCTGTTGTATTTGGTAAAAAATTACAAGCCTTTGCTTCAAAAGTATTAGGTACTGATATTATTCCTGTATTTGCTTCATCAAAAGAAATTTCAATTGAAGGACAGGGGTTAACTGCCGTTGAAAAAATATTTAATAAAAATGCGGTTGGTACAACACCAGGTAAAGTTTTACACGCTGGTTCTGATGTTCGTGTTGAAGTAAATATTGTAGGTTCGCAAGATACTACAGGACTTATGACTTCTCAAGAATTAGAGATGATGGCAGCAACTGTAATTTCTCCTATTGTTGATGGTGGATACCAATCGGGTTGTCATACGGCTTCAGTTTGGGACGATAAATCAAAAGCAAATATTCCTAGACTGATGAAGTTTATGAATGATTTTGGTTTAATCACCGCAAGAGATCCTCAGAATAAATACAAGCCAATGACCGATGTAATTCACAAGGTTTTAAACGATCTTACTGTGGATGATTGGGCAATAATTATCGGTGGAGATTCTCATACAAGAATGTCAAAAGGTGTTGCTTTTGGTGCAGATTCAGGAACAGTTGCCTTGGCACTTGCTACAGGTGAGGCGTCTATGCCAATTCCTCAATCGGTAAAAGTTACCTTTAAAGGAGAGATGAAAAGCTATATGGATTTTCGTGATGTTGTTCATGCAACGCAATCTCAAATGCTTGATAAATTTGATGGTGAAAATGTTTTTCAAGGGAAAATTATTGAGGTTCATATAGGAACTCTTACTGCCGATCAAGCATTTACTTTTACAGATTGGACTGCAGAAATGAAAGCAAAAGCTTCTATCTGTATTTCTGAAGATGCTACTTTAATCGAATCTTTAGAGATTGCGAAAGGTAGAATTCAGATTATGATCGACAAGAAAATGGACAACCAAAAACAGGTTCTTCAAGGATTGATTGATATTGCTGATAAAAGAATTTCAGAAATTAAATCTGGTGATAAGCCAGCATTAACTCCTGATGCAAATGCAAATTATTTCGCAGAATTTGAAGTAGATTTAGATCTTATCAATGAGCCAATGATTGCAGATCCTGATGTATATAATGACGATGTTTCTAAACGTTATACACATGATACTATTAGACCACTTTCTTTTTACGGAGGAGATAAAAAAGTAGATTTAGGATTTATTGGATCGTGTATGGTTCATAAAGGTGATATGAAAATTTTGGCTCAAATGCTTAAAAACATTGAAGAGCAAAACGGTAAAGTTGAATTTAAAGCTCCTTTAGTTGTTGCACCACCTACTTATAATATTGTAGATGAATTAAAAGCAGAAGGTGATTGGGCAGTTTTACAAAAATATTCTGGTTTCGAATTTGACGATAATGACCCTAAAGGATCGGCACGTACAAAATACGAAAACATGTTATATTTAGAGCGTCCTGGTTGTAACCTTTGTATGGGGAATCAAGAAAAAGCATCGGTTGGTGATACTGTAATGGCAACATCTACACGTCTTTTTCAAGGAAGAGTTGTTAAAGATTCTGATGAGAAAAAAGGAGAATCGTTACTTTCATCAACACCAGTTGTTGTTTTATCTACAATATTAGGAAGAACTCCTTCGATTGAAGAATACGTTGCAGCGGTAAAAGGTATTAACTTAACAATGTTTAAGCCTTCTCATAAATTATTAGTGAAATAATTACAGGATGATTTTATAAAAATCATTTTAATATAATAGTTATCAAAACCAATGAAGTTCGCTTCATTGGTTTTTTTGTGCTTCTAAATTAATAGATGTTTAAAACTAGTAAAAATTTACTAAATTTGGTAAAAGAGAAAAGAAAATCTAAAAGAGCTTAAAAAAAGAATCAAAAATTAAAATGGGAGAAGTTTCAAAAAAAAGAGGTGAATTTGGAGAGGATGTTGTTACTAAATTATTAGAGTTGATTGGTTGGGATTCTATAATAACAGGAAGGGACATAGAGTGTTCAAATCCAAAAGAGCATAAGATTTCTAATTCAAACAGAAAAAATCATGGAGTAGATTTTGTTTTTAATTATCAATGTCCTTTGATTTCAGAAACTCAAATGCATATTTTAATTTCATCAAAATATAATGATTCCTATCCTTCAAATCCTACTTCAAAATTTAAATCACATTTAGAAGATATCGCATTTGCTTCAAAATGTTATGAAAAATCAAGTTTGAAATATAGATTAAAAAATACAAGGTCAAATTTTAGAAATAAAGTAAATGGTGTGATTTTTTGGCTAGACAATAAAAGTGATTATAATGATGTAATTGAAAAATTAGGTGATTTTAATATTGATGATAATTTAGAATTTGAATCAATATATTTAGTTGATAATAATAGAGCAGGTTTTTTATTTAACTCAATTAATTTTGTTAAAGATAAATTTAAAAATTCTAATATTGAGTTTTTTCATCCAAGAACTGGGTATAATATTACTGCAGGACATCGAAAATCAAGTAGTCCTATTTTACCAGTTCAATATATAAATACAAGTATTATTCCTATTAAAGTAGAAAATGATGATGATGAATATTTAGTTATAACAACAATAGATTTATTTGAAGAAGATTATTTGAGAAAATTAATTAGCCTTTCACAAGCATTAACAGATAGTTGGGCTAAGAAAATTTATATATTATTCCCTGATTATAATGGAGATAGACATGGGGATAAAGTAGAAGAGGTTAAATTGGAATTTTTGGATTTCAAATTCATAAAAAAAATAACTATAAGTTCGTTTAATTTAAATTTTAGAAATATTGAATTCAAATAGTGATATTAAAATTAAATCGTTGTTACCTCATGGAGAAGGAATAAGACCTCTTGTTAGTGCAAGTAATTTAAGTGATTCTGACTTAAAATTTCTTCTTCAAAAAAGAGGTGTTTTTAATAAAAAAAATAAAAGAGAAGATTTAGTACCCATTATTTCGAGTATACTTTTAAGTCCAAAGGAATTTAATATATTAAGAAATAAACAATCAAATAAAGAAAGTAATATTAATAGATTTAGTTCTCAAGCAGAATGGATTGGGGTAAATAAAAATTTAGTTGATACAATAGATGAAAATGATTTACAAAAAAGTATTTATGAATTACTTCCTGATGACTCAACTTATCAAATAAATAGTTTGAATATTAGGTTTGATCATAAGTCGAATCAAATTTTAATTGAAGGAGAAATTAAACGAAATGATTGGACGAAAGATGTGTTTTCAATGACAACTTTACATCCATGGAAATTAATTATCGAAAAAACTAAGGAAAATAATATTATTAAATATACAATTGAATCAACAGTAAAAGAAACAAAAGTTTTAGTTAATAAAATTCAAGATTTAGTACATCGTAAACTACAATTAATTAACGTTTTAAAAGATAAAAAGATTCAAAAAATTTTATCTACAGATTTTAAAAATAGTAAATATGTTTTCGAGTATTTGTTTAGTTTCACTCAGAGTGAATATTCTTCAATTAAGTTTAATCGAATTGTAGATATGGAAATCGGGATTAATGAAAAAGGAATATTTCCATCAAAATTTAAATGGCTTAAAGGAAATATTGGTAAAATAAAACTAACAGCATTCCAAGGAAAAAATATTGAACAAACAGATATTATAAGTCTTGGAAAATCTGGAATTTTAATTTTTGGAGAAATGGAAGCAGAGTATCAATTCAATTATGCTGATGCTAAAGGAATTTGTTTTATACAATTTGGATTTCCAAAATATTATGTAAAACAAAAAAGTATTGAATTTCAAACTAAAATATCAAAAATTGAATTAGAAAAAGAATTTTCACACATCTCAAGAATAAAACTTAAACGTGATATATTAAAAGAGTTTCAGAGAGAAAAACATAATCTTTTTGAACAATTTAAAAAAGAAGAGAAGGTTGATGTTTCTGATAAAGATTTAAAAGGTCAATATTTAATAGAAATGTAATTGATGTAAAATAAAGAGAGTTTTTAATTGTTTGAAGATAGAAGTAAAAATACTTGTACTAATCTTTAATTCTGTTAAAATCTAAATTTAAAACTAAAGTTACTTATTTTGTTAATGAGTAAAAATGCCTAGCCCTGATTGACGCTTTGTTTGAGCTCTTTTTTTGATTTTTCTTCAAAAAAAAGCGAGTGCGGAAAGCGGGAAATTGCTTCAAATTAATATCCAAATAACTGATTATGATATACTTAATATTGATGGTTTCTTTTTTATAATGATTCTATATTGATCTGTATTTTTTTGTAGTCGAAATATATTTTGTACTTTTTAAGTACTTAATATAATAACAATCTTATGGCATTTGATATTGATATGATTAAAGCCGTTTACGGTAAATTAGAGGAACGTGTAAAATTAGCTCGAAAATTAACAAACAAGCCTTTAACACTTTCTGAGAAAATTTTATATACGCATTTGTGGGACGAAAAAGCAACGACTCCTTTTAAAAGAGGAACAGATTATGTCGATTTTGCGCCCGATAGAATTGCCTGTCAGGATGCTACGGCACAAATGGCTTTGTTGCAATTTATGCAAGCGGGTAAAAAACAAGTGGCTGTTCCGACAACGGTGCATTGTGATCATTTAATTCAAGCAAAAAATGGTGCTTCTTCTGATTTGCAAGCGGCTTTAAATAATTCAAATGAGGTTTTTAATTTCTTAGAATCGGTATCTAATAAATATGGTATCGGTTTTTGGAAACCTGGTGCCGGAATTATTCATCAGGTGGTTTTAGAAAATTATGCCTTTCCTGGTGGAATGATGATTGGTACTGATTCGCATACCGTTAACGCGGGTGGACTAGGGATGGTTGCTATTGGTGTTGGGGGTGCCGATGCCGTAGATGTTATGGCGGGAATGCCTTGGGAATTGAAATTTCCGAAATTAATTGGTGTGAAATTAACAGGTAAATTATCTGGTTGGACAGCACCAAAAGATGTAATTTTAAAAGTTGCTGGTATTGTTTCGGCAAAAGGAGGAACAGGGGCAATTGTTGAATATTTTGGCGAAGGTGCTATTGGAATGTCATGTACTGGTAAGGGAACAATTTGTAATATGGGTGCCGAAATAGGTGCTACAACTTCTACTTTTGGTTATGATAAATCGATGGAGCGTTATTTGCGTGCTACCGATAGAGGTGATGTTGCCGATGCGGCGAATTTAGTGAAAGAACATTTAACGGGTGATCCGCAAGTGTATGAAAACCCTGAGAAATATTTTGATCAGGTTATTGAAATTAATTTATCGGAATTAGGTCCTTTAATTAATGGTCCTTTTACACCAGATTTATCTACAAAAATTGGTGGTGAGATGACCGAGAAAGCAACTGAAAATCAGTGGCCTTTAAAAGTTGAATGGGGATTAATCGGTTCTTGTACAAATTCTTCTTATGAAGATTTATCAAGAGCTTCGTCAATTGCACAGCAAGCGATTGATAAAGGTTTGAAAACAAAAGCTGATTTTGGAATTAATCCTGGTTCTGAAAAAGTAAGATATACCGCAGATAGAGATGGGATTTTAGGAATTTTTGAAAAGCTAGATGCGACTATTTTTACCAATGCTTGTGGTCCGTGTATCGGGCAATGGGCTCGGTATGAAGATCCAAAAAATGCGCCGAAAAATTCAATCATTCATTCGTTTAATAGAAACTTTGCAAAACGTGCCGATGGAAACCCAAATACCCACGCTTTTGTTGCTTCGCCAGAAATGGTTGCGGCAATTACTATTGCGGGGCGTTTAGATTTTAATCCGATAACAGATTTTTTAATTAATGAAAATGGTGAAGAGGTAATGCTTGATGAACCAACTGGCTGGGAGTTGCCGCCAAAAGGTTTTGAGGTAAAAGATGATGGATATTTAGCGCCAACAGAAGATGGAAGTAATATTGAAATTAAAGTAAATCCAAAATCTAACCGTTTAGAATTATTAACACCTTTTACTCCGTTGGGTAATAATATTACGGGTGCAAAATTATTAATTAAAGCCTTTGGAAAATGTACTACCGATCATATTTCGATGGCGGGTCCTTGGTTGCGCTATAGAGGTCATTTAGATAATATTTCAAATAATTGTTTAATTGGTGCTGTAAATGCTTTTGGAAAAAAGACGAATTTTATAAAAAATCAATTAGATGGGCAGTTTGGTGCTGTGCCAGATGTTGCTCGTAAATATAAAGCGGCGGATGTAAAAACAATTGTTGTTGGTGATCATAATTATGGAGAGGGTTCGTCAAGAGAACATGCCGCGATGGAGCCTCGTCATTTAGGAGTTGCAGCGGTTATTGTAAAATCGTTTGCACGTATTCATGAAACGAATTTGAAAAAACAAGGAATGTTAGGATTGACTTTTTCAGAAGAATCTGATTATGATTTAATTCAAGAAGATGATACATTTAATTTTATTGATTTAAATGAATTTACTCCAGCAAAACAATTAACGATTGAAATTGTTCATGCTGATAATTCTAAAGATATTATTAAAGTAAATCATACCTATAATAAAGGACAGATTGCATGGTATAATGAAGGTTCTGCCTTGAATTTAATTAAAAAAGAAAATGCTTAATTTTTTTTTAATCACATATATAAAACTCTAGATGAAAATCTGGAGTTTTTTTGTTTTAGAGCTTGTTTATATTTTATGCTGATTTTATTTCGCTATCGCATAAGAATTTAAATAGGGGATAAGTACTATTTTTTATCATTTTTAATTTTGTATTTTTAACGATAAATTAAAACCTTAAATTAAATATAATAAAACCAAAAAAACTATATTTGTAATTCAACTAGCGTATTATAGCCTATAACTATAGTACCTTTTTGTAGAATCAGTCATTATGTTTAGTGGTTTTTTAGCCTATAACTAAATTACCTTTTACACAATATGATTACTAATAATTATTTTTAGGTGTAAGCTTTTATTAATTTTATTAAAAGAAGAATCTTAAAATGATAAAAAATGTAAAATAGCATTAAATTATAATAAACAATATTATTTAATTGAGTTTTATTTTTATATTTACTTTTTAAAAAAACGAATACATGAAACTTTTAAAAGATAAAACAGCAATTATTACAGGAGCTACTAGAGGAATCGGTAGGGGTATTGCATTAGAATTTGCAAACCAAGGATGTAATATTGCGTTTACTTATAGTTCATCGGTTGAAGCAGCAACAGCTTTGGAAAATGAATTAACAACTTTAGGTGTAAAAGCAAAAGGATATCAATCTAACGCAGCTGATTTTGATGCAGCTCAAGAATTAGCAAAAAATGTTTTAGAGGAATTTAAAACAATTGATGTACTTGTAAATAATGCGGGTATTACCAAAGACAATTTATTGATGCGTATTTCAGAAACTGATTTTGATAAGGTTATTGAAGTTAATTTAAAATCTGTTTTTAATTTAACAAAAGCTGTTATTAGACCAATGATGAAACAACGAGCGGGCTCAATTATTAATATGAGTTCAGTAGTTGGATTAAAAGGAAATGCGGGTCAAGCAAATTATGCAGCTTCAAAAGCAGGGATTTTAGGTTTTTCTAAATCGGTAGCTTTAGAGTTAGGATCAAGAAATATTAGAAGTAACGTAGTTGCTCCTGGTTTTATTGAAACTGAAATGACAGCAAAATTAGATGAAAAAGTAGTAGATGCTTGGCGTAATGATATTCCTTTAAAAAGAGGAGGTACTCCAAAAGATATTGCAAACGCTTGTGTATTTTTAGCTTCGGATATGAGTGCGTATATTACAGGGCAAACATTATCGGTTGATGGAGGTATGTTAACATAAAATATTTAGTACCATAAAAAAAAGCGTAGCAATTTTAAATTGCTACGCTTTTTTTTTACTGATTAAATTCATTAAAACTACCATCGTTATACAGCAGTATAATTTTCACTAATTTTTTATCACCGATATTAGGTGTCTTCATTTCTAAATCAACTTTTTTTATTAAATTTTCATCTGCAGAGAGTAGAGTAGGTTTTGTTTCCTCTTTATTTTCTGTGATTTCTTCTTTAATTTCTTCTGCTATAACAACTTTTTCTTTTTTAGGAAATTCTCCTTCGCCATATAAAAACCAATATAAGTCTACTTCAGGAAATTTATTAACCGTTTTCATAACGAAATCTAAACTAGGTTTATTTCTACCAGATAGAAGATGAGATATACTAGAGCGTTGTACCTCTATAGTATCTGCAAAAGTTGACGATGTTAAATTGTAATACGAAAGTATTTTTTTTAATCTGATAAGTATATCCATAATTGAGTTACATTTGTAAGTTATTTTTTAAAGAGTCAAAGATATACATATGTAAATATAAAAACAACTTTTATCTATATTTTTACTAAATGTAATCTTATACTAGAGATTATACTCTCTAAAGTTTTGTAAATAAGTAGTTTCTGGTTTTTATATAAGAAAATGTTATAGCTTTAATTCTTTGTTTTTTCGCTGTTTTAGTGAGTATTATTAATAAAAAGTGTTTAAAAATGGTTATTACAAAACACAATTAGAGTAATTTATGCTAATTGTAACTTATAAAAAGTTTCGAATTATAAATCTGTTGGAAAAGAAGAAGCTATCTCTTTTTAAGTAACATCTGTAAGAGCTAAAACTAACTAACTACTAGTTTGACATCTTAATTTACCACGAACAATTTTATAGATTATCTGTTCTGAACCTAAAGAAGTTCTCTCTATAATTTTTTAATAGGCAGGCGGGCACGCTATCTAAAAGAAATCGCCCGTTAACCTGAATTTATTTCGAGTTCGAACCCTATTGTCGTATTCCCTTTTTTTGATGATTCTTGTCGTCAATTTGAGTGATTTTAAATGACTAAAAATATTTTGAAGGAAAAAAATCATTCGAGTCAGTTTTTTAATTTTAAACGGCTTTAAGAAAAGCATCCTGTATTATTTATTAAAATAGGAGGGATGTTATAATTTATAGCAACTTGTAGAGAGGTGTTCTATTTAAATAAAGATCAGTTTTTTTTGGCTACGCTAAATTTATTTTGGATATAATAAGATTAAGGTAAATGAAATTACGGAAAACCCAGAAACGAAACTGAAATAAATATTGATGTTCTTTGGCTTTAAAAACAACTTTTAAATATGTGAAGAGGGAATCCATGAAGAATGAAAATTTTGTGATAAGTTCATTAAATAGAGGAGTAGCGACTCAGAATCTGGAGAGATGATTCTGAGTTTCTGAGTTACATCATCCAACCAATCTTAATAGGTTTAAAGCGTGATTACTTTTGTAAATAAATGAGTTTCCTTACCGCGGCAGGTGTAATGTTACAATTGTAATGATGTAGTTCTGCCTTATTTGTTTTACAAATGTATTCAATCAATAGTAAGGGTGTAATAAAACCTTAAGACTCTCAAAAGAAAAGCTAGATACGTAGATGTAAGTTAATCAGCTACTGTGCAGTTATTTAATACGGATTACATAAGTGAAATTACATAATACTTAAAGAGTCTTTATAAGTGTAACGAATGTTTATTGCGTATAAAGGAGGTAGTGGTTAGTGATAGTTTACTTATGTAATTAATATTACTTACCTACCCAGTGCGTTACCTTTAATTACATTTGTAACATGGTGTGTATTTGCGATTTAAAATGAAATATTAAAAAGTAAACTTAAATAAGATAGTCCCTCTTGTTTTATCCCATTGTTTTATTTTAGTATTTAAAAGAGTAATAGTAAAATAACCGAACAACAATTAAATTATAATGGACTTGATCGTTAAAAACATCAAATGATTAATAGCTTTTCATTCTTTTCAAATCCTTTCGAATTTTGTTGATTTTAATTGTTTTTATTGATGCTAAAAAAAAGCTCCAGCTAACAAGTTTATCAATTTTACTGTAGTACTTTATATAAAAGAGTTGATTTTTCTTATTTTCTGTGATATTTTTTTCAAATGAAATTTAAACAAGCTATTAGATTTTCTTTATTAAGAAATGGAGAGGATATAATAAATTTATTAAAAAAGTGAACCTGAAAAATAATTAGAGGAGTTTTTATTATATCATTCTTTGAAATTTTAATGTGATTTACTACCTGAAATTATTGATGTAAAAAAGCGATATACTTTCATGAGAAATATATCGCTTTTTTTTATTTTAATTAAAAATTAAAGTTTATAAGTCCGCTATTTGATTGTTTATTTTGTTAACGAAATTTTCTACTTTTCCTTTCTCAAGTATTGAAATTTCATAACCTGTATTTTGCCCTGAATTATTAGTGATTGAAAATGTAGCTGTATAGCAGTTTAAAATATTAATAATCCCGAATAAAATAAATATAGCACCTACAAAGCCTATGCCTGCTGGTTCAGCTCCTGCTGCTGTTATTTGATCAGCAGAATCTCCCATATTACTTCCAATGGCAAATAAAACTAAAGCTAGAATTAATCTTTTAAGTTTGAATTTAGTCGAAGAAGATACTGATGCTATTGTTTTAAGGGGTTGGGATATTTTAGCTTTACCTAAAGGAATTAATCCTAAAAAAGTATTTGGAGTTTCACCAGTTATTCTTTTATTTGTTAATGTATAGTCAGCTTTTAACCAAAATAAGACTAGATTAGCAGTAAATTTTGATTTGTTAATTTCTTTTTCATCGTTAGTTAGTATTACACTCATTTTTTTTAAATTACTTTAGCCTACTTCTATTTTTAAGTCTAATTCGGCTTATTCTGACTACGTTTTTATAAAAATAATTGTTTTTATAGCAGTGCTAATATAGTTTTTTTTAATGATAATTAGATAGTTATATAATAAATGATACTAAGCTGTAGTTACTAGTTCAAATGTGAATTTCATAATTTATTTTTTTGATTTCATAAAAGAGAAAGTAAAAAACCGAGTTCGTAAATCCTGAATTGAGTTCAGGGTTTACATCCTAATTAATTTGCCGTGTTTTTTAGCTTGATTTTTGATGATTCTGATTTTAATGACTCACTAAAAGAAATTAAAATAGTATCGAGAATTTGAATTGTTTTGAATTTTGAAGGAAAAAAATCACTCGATAACTGACACTTTATTTAATTTTTAATTTTAAACAGTGATTTTTTTTAGATATCTTAATATTTCTTTTTAGCACAAATTTCTAGCCCCGATTGAAGCGATTGTTTGAGCTCCTTTTTTGATTTTTTCAAAAAAGAGCGAGTGCGGAAAGCGGGAAATTGCTTCAAAAAATTCTTCAAATTCAAAAAATTGATACTTAATAAAATAATTGAGTAGATTTTAAATTTTCTTAAAAGAGAGTAGCGCTGTAAAAGACCAAAAAAAAACAGCTTTTGAATATTTCAAAAGCTGTTTTAATAAAAATAATTTTAAAAGTAGTATTATTTCTTATTTTCAATCCAAGTTTTAGCATTTACAAATGCTTCTAACCAAGGTGAAACTTCGTCTTTTCTATCAGCAGGGTAGTTTGCCCAGTTCCATTGAAAAGTTGAACGTTCAATATGTGGCATTGTTACTAAATGACGACCTGTAGCGTCACATAACATTGCGGTGTTATAATCTGAACCATTAGGATTATTAGGATAGCCTTCATATCCATATTTAGCTACAATACTATAATTAGTTTCAGCTTCTGGTAAGTTAAATTTTCCTTCTCCATGAGAAATCCAAACACCTAATTCAGTTCCTGCTAAAGAAGATAACATTACCGAATTATTCTCTTGAATTTTAACAGAAGTAAATGAGCTTTCATGTTTCTTAGAATCATTATGAACTAATCTACCATGTACTTTATGATCAGGGTTGATTAAATCTAATTCCATCCATAATTGAGCACCATTACAAATTCCTACAGATAAAGTGTCTTCACGTTTAAAGAAATTCTTTAAAGCCGTATTTGCTTTTTCATTATATAAAAATGCTCCAGCCCAACCTTTCGCCGAACCTAAAACATCAGAATTAGAAAAACCACCAACAGCGCCAATAAATTGAATATCTTCTAAAGTTTCACGTCCAGAAATTAAATCTGTCATGTGAACATCTTTAACATCGAAACCAGCTAAATACATAGCGTTTGCCATTTCACGTTCAGAGTTAGAACCCTTTTCACGAATAATAGCTGCTTTTGGTCGGTCTTTTTTATCTGCTGATGAATTATCGCCTAAAACATCTGCAATTTTTCCTGTAAAATTAGCAGGGAACGTATATTTTAAAGGTTGATTTTTATAATTATCAAACCTGTTTTTAGCCAAACCATTTGCAGTTTGCTTGTCATCTAATAAATACGAAGTTTTATACCAAGTATCTCTTACTTCTGAAACATCAAAAGAGAAATTGTCTTCATTATTTTTGATAGTAACTTTACCAGAATCATTTGCTGTTCCGATGGTAAAAAACTCAATATTATTTTCTGATAAAATAGTTTCGACTGAAGCATCTGCTTGAAAAACAATTCCTGCATTTTCAGCAAATAATACTTTTAATGAATCTTCTTCATTTAAGCTAGAGATATCAAAATCAGCTCCTAAGTTAACATCAGCAAAACACATTTCTAATAAAGTAGTTAATAATCCACCAGAAGCAACATCGTGTCCAGCAGAAATTTTATCAGCTTTAATTAAGTTTTGAATGGTATTAAAAGCATCTTTTAAGAAGGCTGCATTTGTAACATCTGGCGCTTCATTTCCAATAGTATTTAATACTTGATTGAAAGAACTACCACCTAATTTGAAAGAATCTTGCGAAATATTGATGTAATAAATGCTTTCTCCGTTCTTTTGTAAAACAGGTTCTACTACTTTAGATATGTTATCGCAATTCGCTGTTGCTGAGACAATTACAGTACCCGGTGAAATTACTTCGTCGTCCTTATATTTCTGTTTCATTGACAATGAATCCTTTCCTGTTGGTACGTTGATACCCAGGTCAATAGATAGGTCAGAAATAGCTTTTACTGCTTTATATAAACGAGCATCTTCACCTTCATTTTTACAAGGCCACATCCAATTTGCCGATAAAGAAACCGAAGCTAAGTTATCTTTTAAAGGTGCCCAAATAATATTTGTTAACGATTCTGCAATAGAATTTCTACTTCCTGCAGCAGGATTAATTAACCCAGAAATAGGCGAATGTCCGATAGAAGTTGCAATTCCTTCTTTCCCATTATAATCTAACGCCATTACTCCGACATTATTTAAAGGAATTTGTAATGAACCAACACACTGTTGTTTAGCTACTTTACCACCAACACATCTGTCAACTTTATTGGTTAACCAATCTTTACATCCTACAGCTTCTAACTGTAAAACTTGGTTTAAATAGATTGGTAAATTCTTGGTTTTATACCTTGAATTCTTGTATTTTCTTACAATTGTTTTATCAGTTAAAACAGTTTTAGGAGAACTACCAAACATATCTTCTAAAGCTAAATCCATTGGTTTATCACCTTTAGTTTCAGATTCAAAAGTAAAACGATCATCACCAGTAACATCACCGACAGTATATATTGGAGAACGTTCACGTTCAGCAATTTTCTGTAAAGTATCAATATGTTTTTCAGCGATAACTAATCCCATTCTTTCTTGAGATTCGTTTCCGATAATTTCTTTTGCTGATAAAGTAGGATCTCCAACAGGTAAACTATCTAAATTGATTTTCCCACCAGTATCTTCAACTAATTCTGATAAACAGTTTAAATGTCCACCAGCCCCGTGATCGTGAATAGAAACGATAAAGTTTTCATCGCTTTCTACCATACCACGAACGGCGTTAGCAGCACGTTTTTGCATTTCAGGATTCGAACGCTGTACAGCGTTTAATTCAATTCCTGAAGCAAATTCACCAGTATCTGCTGATGAAACCGCAGCGCCACCCATTCCAATACGGTAATTTTCACCACCAAGAATTACAATTTTATCTCCTTTTTTAGGCGTATCTTTTAATGCTTGATCTGCTTTTGCATATCCAATACCACCAGCTTGCATGATTACTTTATCAAAACCTAATTTTCTAGGTTTAGCATCACTTGAAGCAGCATTTTCTTCATGTTCAAAAGTTAATACAGAACCTGTAATTAACGGCTGACCAAATTTATTCCCAAAATCAGAAGCTCCATTAGATGCTTTTATTAAAATATCCATCGGAGTTTGGTATAACCAATCTCTAGCTTCAAATTTATTTTCCCAGAATCTTGTGTTTTTAACTGAATCTATAGAAGCTTCTAAGCGAGAGTAAGAAGTCATATAAACTGCTGTTCCTGCTAAAGGTAAAGAACCTTTTCCACCAGCAAGTCTGTCTCTAATTTCTCCACCTGAACCTGTTGCAGCTCCGTTAAAAGGCTCTACAGTAGTAGGGAAGTTGTGCGTTTCTGCTTTTAATGAAATTACAGATTCAAATTCTTTTGTTTCGTAAAAATCAGGTTTATCTGCAGTTTTAGGAGCAAATTGCTCCACTTTAGGACCTTTTATAAAAGCAACGTTATCTTTATATGCAGAAACAATATCGTTAGGAAATTGTTTAGCTGTTTCTTTTATCAATTTGAATAAAGATGTAGGCATTTCTTCGCCATCAATAACGAAAGTTCCGTTAAATATTTTATGACGACAGTGTTCTGAATTTACTTGGCTAAAACCAAAAACCTCAGAATCTGTTAACTTTCTTCCTATTTTTGTTGCTATGCTTTCTAGGTATTCAACTTCTTCATCGCTTAAAGCTAAACCTTCTGTTTGGTTGTAAGCGGCAATATCTTCGATATTTAAAATTGGTTCTGGCTGAATATCTATTGTAAAACTATCTTGACCTAAACCACTGTATTTTTGAGAAATCATTGGGTCGAAATCTGAAAAATCTTCAGAAACAACGTCAAATTCTTCTATTCTGATAATATCAGAAATACCCATATTTTGAGTGATTTCCACGGCATTGGTACTCCAAGGAGTAATCATTGCTGCTCTTGGACCAACAAAAAAGACATCTAATGATGTCGCATTTATTTTTGGTTGTTCTCCAAATAACCAGGTAAGTTTTGAAATAGTTTCGGTAGATAATTCTTTTGTTGTTTGAACAGTAAATATTTTACTGCTAACGTTTCCAAAGAAATGAATCATTATTTTGCTGTATTAAGTTGTGTTATTTCTAATCAATTTTAATTGACAAATTTACTTATTTTCAAATTAAATAAACAGATAAAAAACAGATAAAATTAAGCGCCTGTTTAAATTTCATCTAAAAAGAGTTTTATAACAGAAATGTAAGAAATTGAATCGGTCAAAGGGAATTTATTTCAGTTTATCGTCTTAATATATCCGATTTATTAGCTGTGTGTGATGCTGAAATAGATGAAGTAGAGCAGCAGGTATTCAATATTTCTTCAATCTTTCTTTAATTTTTACACAAAGGAGTTAAATCATCCACAAAAAAAAACAGCGAAACGAAATGTTTGCTGTTTTATTTGATTGATTTCTAAATTTATAAATAGTTTTAATCAGGTATTCTATTTATTTCAATTTTACCTTTTTTATGTGCTTTGTAGTTTTCGTAGCAATTCAAAACCGCTTCAATTATCTGTAAATCACTTGCTTTTTTGATAAAATAATCAGAATATTCGCAATTACTTAGTAACTTATGAAGTTCTTGACTATCCATTTCTAAATACTCCATCATTACTTCTCGGTCAAATTTGCCTGCAAGCATTTTACGTAAATCATCTTTTTTCTTTAATTTTTGCAACTTCTTTAGTTGTTTCGGCTTTCTTCCGAAGAGATTATAGACTAAATCAACAGGATTTAACAATTTTGCGATTGGCGATGTTACTTTTTGTGGCTTCCCAATTTCATAGGTTTGCGGCAGTCCGTTGATATGGATTCGTGTAAATTTATCTTTCGGAACTTGTTTTACATCTATTTCTAAAACACCAATTAATGCTGTTGATTTAATAACAATTTCTTTAATTTCTTCGGGTTTTTCTTGTAATGAAATAACCACTTCGTTTCCTTTTAGCAAATCGTTAGTTACTTTTAATTTGATAGAAGAGAAGCCGATAAAAGACACTAAAACAGTATCGTTTGCTTTTGATGTTACTTCAAAAAGTCCTTTTTCGTTGGTAATAGTACCAACAACGGCGTTTAAATTTAAAATATGCGCAGCGCTTAACGGTTTTTTGGTTTTCGCATCAATAACCTGTCCTTTTAATTGCTGAGAATACCCTGAAAAGGAGATACATATAAGTACGATAAAAAATAAGTATGTTTTTTGCATGCTGCAATAATAAGGATTATTGCTATGAAATTAGTTAAGAAACTGTGAAATTGAAAAATTAGAAGAGTAATTTAGGAGGAAGTTTTACCTCTTATAAAAACAAAAAACTGCTTCAAATTTCGGTTTAATGAATTTTGAAGCAGTTTTTATAAAGTGCACGTAACAAGAGTCGAACTTGCACATCCTTACGAATACAAGCCCCTCAAGCCTGCGCGTCTACCAATTCCGCCATACGTGCTAAAATAAAAAAAGCTAAGCATAATGCTTAGCTTTTTTTGTGACCGGGCTGGGGCTCGAACCCAGGACCCTCTCCTTAAAAGGGAGATGCTCTACCAACTGAGCTACCAGGTCATTATTGCTTATTTGTCTAAGCGGTTGCAAATATACAACGGTTTATTGAATATAAAAAAGTTTTTTGTGGTTTTTTTACAAATTTTTTTAATAATATTTGTAATCGCTTAATTATTAGAATTATGAAAACAGTATTAATAGGGTATATGGGAAGTGGAAAATCGACAATTGGTCGATTATTGGCTAAAAAAAAGAATAGTTCTTTTATTGACCTAGATCATTATATAGAGGATAAAGAAAAAATGACGGTGTCTGAAATTTTTGAAACGAAAGGAGAAATTTACTTTCGAAAACAAGAACACTTCTATTTAAAAGAAATTTTAGCCTTAAAAAAAGATTTTGTTGTATCGTTAGGAGGTGGCACGCCTTGTTATGCGGGTAATATGGATATTCTGATTGCTGATAAAAACGCAACGACTGTTTATTTAAAAACAAGTATTGCTACAATTGTACAGCGATTGACCAACGAAAAAAATCAAAGACCGTTAGTGGCACGACTAAAAGAAGAAGATTTACACGAGTTTATTGCCAAACATTTATTTGAACGAAGTTATTTTTATCATCAAGCAAAGCATTTGCTAACTGTTGACGCTAAAAAAGTAACGGAAATTGTTACTGAATTAGCGCTTTTAGTAAATTAATAAACTTAAATTCTAGGTTAAATAAACTAGTGTTTGGTTGTCTTTAAATTCAACAACAACGTGTTCTTTGGTTGAGGTTGAAAGAGAAATCCCTTTAAAATCGGCTTTTACAGGGTATTTCTTGTGGTTTCGGTTTACCAAAACAGCGGTTTTAAAACGCTTTAACGGAACGTCTAAAAAATGCTTTACCGCATAAATTAGAGTCGTTCCTGAATTTAAAACATCATCAATTAAAACCAATGATTTATTTTCATATTCGGCAACCGATAAAGAGGTAGTTATTGGTTTTATAGGATTTTTTTTATCGATAAAAACCTTGCATAATTCGATTTTTAAAGGCGATATTTCCGATAATACTTTGTGTATTTTTTCAGCAAATAAATAGCCATTATTAGCAATTCCTGCAATGATAATTTCTTTTTCATCGCTATTACTTTCGTAAATTTGAAAGGCAATACGACGGATTTTTTGTTCAACTTGTAGGTTGTTTAATATAATAGAGTCTGATACGTTCATTTTTTTATTTAAAAATTTAAAAAGAAAAGATAAAGATATTACAAATTACGGTAATTTTAACCTGATTAATTGTCATTTTGATCAGAATCCTCTTCAAAATTACTGTCGGTATCAATTTCAGAATCACCGTAATCGTCAATGTCTCTTCGGTCTTTTTTGGTAGGTCTTCCTGCGCCTTTTTTTCGATAATAATCTTTTGAATATTTTAATAAAGCAGTTTTATCAAATTCTTCTTTTGGCGTTAAATCTTTTCGGTATAAATCAACCAACTTAGCGCCAACACGGCTATCAGGTATGTCTAAGACTTTTATCTTATAATTTATTTGATTCTTTCGAATGCTTATTTCTTCATTTCCGAAGATTTCTTTTGATGGTTTTAATTTGACACCATTAATTTTAACGTGTCCTTTTTTACAGGTATCAGTAGCGATACTTCGGGTTTTAAAAAAGCGGATACACCACAAGTATTTATCAATTCTCATAATAAAAGTTAAAATTTATCTTTTAGTTTTTTACAAAGGTATAAAAATGGTAAATTGCAAGTTAAAATTTCAGAATTAAATGATAAAATTTAAACACCTTTTTTATTTCGCAGTAACTAGTATTTTTCTGTATTCCTGCGGATCAGATAATGGAAGAAATATTGTTCGTTTTGACCATGAGGCGCAAGCAGTAAAAGATAGCGACACCCTTGTTGAATTCTTAAAAACGCATTATTATAAAGATGATGTTGACTCTATAAAGCCTTTAATTAAAGGAAAAACAGCCTTATTTACCGATAGTCGATTAAAAACAGAAACAGTAAATGAATACGATTTAGATTACACCTATTATCATTTCGTAAAAAAACAAGGAATATCAACCAAGAAAAATACTACCGTTGTTGATTCTGTTTTAACAACCTACCGATTAAGTTCATTAGTTACCTCAGACAAATTAGTAAAAGAACAAGATTTAGAAACACCAACTTGGTATGACGCTAATCAAAATGCTTCGAAAGTTGTCATTAGAGGCTGGTTGTATGGTTTTACGCATTTTAAAGGAGGTGTCTTAAAAAAACAAGACAACGCTCCTAATTTATACGAGGGTGCTGGTGAAGGTTTTTTCTTAGTTCCTTCAGGATTATCTTATAGAAACGCAGGAGCTTTAGCCAATAAAAATTTACTTTATATGGTTAAATTACATGATATTATAGAAGATACAGACCATGATTTAGATAATGTGCCTTCTATTAAAGAAGATGTAAACGGTGATGGGAAACCTTGGAATGATGATTCTGATAACGATAGAGTTCCTAATTATTTAGATAATGATGATGACGGAGATGGGAAATTAACTAAAGAGGAAGTTAATAAGCAAGGTGGTGATCCGCTGAGTAATTTTAGCGATGCTACAAGACCTTCTGTGCCTGATTTTTTAAATAGATTTATTAGATAATATTTTCTTTAAACTTAAAAGACTTTAAAACATAAAAAAAATCCTGAACAATTTGTTCAGGATTTTTTTGCTTTAAATATTTTCTTATCTATTAAAACATATAAGAAATACCTACAATAATTTGATTTACACGGGTATCAAATTCAACATTTGTAGTGTTTGGATTCGCAGCTGTTTTATTTTTTATTAATTCACTTTGGGTATCTGAAAAAGCTCTTTCCCAACGAACATCAACACCAAATTTTCCTAAATCAAGACCTGCACCTAATTGCATTCCTACTGAAAAACCATCAGCTTTTACGTCTTTAATTTTATCGGTATCAAAATCTCCTTCAATAACATATTGAAAAGTAGGTCCTGCAAAAACACGTCCTACACCACCTAATTTTTTACCAATTAATACAGGAACATCAATTTTTCTAAAAGAATACGATGTTTTTATAGAGGAAGATGTAGCGTCTGGTGTAAAAACAACATCGCTATTTAACTGAGTGTACACCAATTCTGGCTGAATAAATAAACCGATAATAGGGATTTTTCCTCTTAAAAAAACACCTGCATGAAAACCTGTTTTACTTTCACCGCCCGAAAGAACATCGTTTTTAACATCTGAAAAAGAATCTGAATTGTAATTAATCCCTCCTTTTATACCGTATTGCGTTTGACCTTGCATTTGTGTAGCTCCTATAAAAAGAAGTGCTCCTAAGATAATTTTTTTCATTGTTTTTAATTTTAAGTAGTTAGTGTTTATTATTGATTAATTTAATTTTCTGTTTGCTTGATAAGAAATAAAGATAAAAAAAGCATCATTTATAAAAAATGATGCTTTTCATGTATTATAAAATGTGTGAAAAAATATTATTTTCTCGAAATTACTTTTTCAACTGCCTTAACGATAGCTGCATCATTTAAACCGTATTTTTCCATCAATTCATCAGGAGTTGCCGATTCACCAAAACTATCATTAACCGCTACAAATTCTTGTGGAGTAGGCGTGTTGGTTGCTAAACAACGTGCAACGCTTTCACCTAAACCTCCAAATTTATTATGCTCTTCAGCAGTTACAATACATCCTGTTTTTGCTACGGATTTTAAAATAATTTCTTCATCCAACGGTTTAATCGTGTGAATGTTTATTACTTCCGCAGAAATTCCTTTTGCTTCTAATTGCTCGGCAGCCTGTAAAGCTTCCCAAACTAAATGCCCAGTGGCAACAATAGTTACATCAGTTCCTTGGGTCATTTGAATTCCTTTACCAATGATAAAAGGCTCATCAGTCATAAAAACAGGCACTTTTGGACGACCGAAACGTAAATATACAGGTCCTTGGTGTTCTGCAATTGCTAAGGTAGCTGCTTTTGTTTGGCTATAATCACAGGTATTGATAACAGTCATACCAGGAAGCATTTTCATCAATCCGATATCTTCTAAAATTTGATGCGTAGCACCGTCTTCACCTAAAGTTAAACCAGCGTGTGAAGCACAAATTTTAACGTTTTTATCAGAATAGGCTACAGATTGACGAATTTGGTCATAAACACGCCCTGTTGAAAAGTTTGCAAAAGTTCCTGTAAATGGAATTTTACCACCAATCGTTAAACCAGCTGCAATACCAATCATATTGGCTTCAGCAATTCCTATTTGAAAGAAACGCTCTGGATGATTATTTTTAAAATCGCCCATTTTTAAAGACCCTGTTAAATCGGCACATAAGGCAACTACATTAGGATTTGTTTTTCCTAATTCTGTTAAACCATCACCAAACCCAGATCGGGTATCTTTTTTTTCAGTATAAGTATATTTTTTCATCAGTTGAGTTGTGTTGTTGTAAATACGTGCCAAAAATAATCTTTTAAAAAAAAATAGAACTACAATAGAACTACAAATTTATTAATTCTTTGTAAAGTTTATGAATAGGAAAGCCCATTACGTTAAAATAACTGCCTTCAATTTTGGTAATTGCTACTTTACCAATCCATTCTTGAATGCCGTAAGCACCCGCTTTATCAAAAGGTTGGAAATTTTCTATATAGTAATGAACCTCATCATCAGATAATTTTTTAAAGGTAACAGTAGTGCTGTCGTTAAATATCTTTTTGAAGTTTTTATTTGAAATACAGATAGAAGTAATCACTTGATGTGTATTATCAGACAGGTTTTTAAGCATTTTAAAAGCATCATTATAATCTTTTGGCTTTCCCAGCGCTTTATTATTGTGCCAAACAATGGTATCCGAAGTTATTAAAAGATCGGTTTGAGTTAGTTCCTCTTTAAAGGGTTTTGCTTTTAAATCAGCTAAAAAATCAGCAATTTCTGTGCCTTTTAAATGCTCCGGATAAATTTCTTCAACTTCTTTTGTCTTGATGATAAAAGGAATGTTTAAGTCTTTAATTAATTGCTGTCTTCTAGGTGATTTTGAAGCTAAAATCACGGTGTATTTTGATAGTTTGCTAGCTAGCATATTTTATAAATAAGATTTAAGATAGTAAGATAGAATTGGAATGCTTAAAAATGCAAGCACAAAACTAATATTTAGTATTTTTAATAAAAAGGTGTAATTAGATGTTGTTGATGCGCCTAATAAATAGTAATAAAAAAACAACCTGTAAAAAACTGTTAAAGAAAGTATTAGTAGGCGTACGTAGAGGTTTTCAATATATAAAAAAGGAATTAACAATAAGCTAAAACAAGTAATAATAGTGATGATTATCGCTGTTTTTTTCGCTCTATTCCTTCCTAATAAAAAAGGCAAGGTTTCATTTTTACTTTTACGATCGTAATTAATGATATCAATAATAATTCCTCTAACAATATTGGTTAAAAAAGCGCTAATAATATATATTGAAAGAATAATTTGTAGTTTAAAAAACAAATCTAATTGAGTTGTTGAGCTAATATTTATAGGTCTGTCTAACCAGCAAACAAACAACACAAAGAAAGACCGTAAAAAAGGTCTTGATATGTTGCTCATAAATGTTTTTTCAATAATTTTTTTAGAATAGCGAATAATTATTGAAAAGAAAATTAAAAACAAAAAGCTATAACTCGGTCTTTCAATTTTAAAACATAAAAAGCTGCTTAAAATCAAGCCTAAAACACCAAAAATAATAGCGTATTTTTTCGAATAAGGTAAAAAAAGATTGGCTTTACCAAGTTGTTTTCCTTTGTAAAAAACAACTAAATAACTAGAGGCTATTAGTAAGAGTAGTGCGCTTGTTAAAATAGCAGCATCAAAAAAAGAAAGTATTGTTTCAAAACCGTAACCGTATAAAAAACAATACTTAAACAAGAAAAATACAATCGCAAAGTATAAAAGCAGTTTCCAGCGAATTACCTTAAGCAATGTACTTATCATAGTTCTTCATTTTAATTAAAATCTTTTTTAATACGCGCTAAATCTTTTTTATTATCACGGTCTTTCATTGCTTGACGTTTATCGTGGGTCTTTTTTCCTCTAGCTAAAGCGATGTCTAATTTTGCCCATCCATTATTATTGATAAATAATTTTAACGGAACAATGGTATTTCCTTTAGCTTCGACTTCGCGAGCTAATTTTTTTAATTCGTTTTTATTTAACAATAAACGACGTTCACTTGTTGTTTTATGGTTAAAATGATTTCCAAAGGAATATTCTTCGATATACATATTAACCACAAAAAGCTCTCCTTGCTCATTAAATTCACAAAAGCTTTCGGTTATTCGAGCCTTACTAAGTCGTATTGATTTAATTTCAGTACCTGTAAGCTGAATTCCTGCGGTATATTTATCGATTATCTCGTATTCAAAACGAGCCTTTTTATTCTGTATGTTGATTTTTTTTTGCATAATAATGCAAATATAACGATATAATCTATATAATTTTTAGGCTTTTTTTAGCAGTGCAATGCACAAGTACTAGGCTTGTTGTGTAAAATAAATTTAGCAAACTATGATTTTAGTCATTTATTATAGTTCTTTGATGAGGTAGTTTTGCGGTATATTATTAAAATAATTAATCATGAAAAAAGTTTTTTTAAGTATTGCTTTAGGAGTATTATTTTTTACCAATGTAAATAATGCAAATGCTCAAGAAAGTTCAAAGGAGGGTTTAAAAAACACTACAAAAACGGACAAAAAATGGCAAGCTCGTTTCAGATGGGTTAGTGTATTACCAAACGAATCGGCAACTATTAGCACTATAGGAGGCGATGTCGATATTACACAAAGTTTTATTCCTGAATTAGATTTTACGTATTTTTTTACCGAAAATATTGCGGCAGAATTAATTCTAGGAACAACACCACACGATGTTAAAGCAACAGGAACAAGCTTAGGGAATGTAAATTTAGGTGATGTTTGGTTATTGCTTCCAACATTAACGGTTCAGTATCATTTTACAGGATTGAATAAATTCAGACCGTACGTAGGAGCAGGGGTAAATTACACTATTTTTTACGATGCAAATCCAGGAGCTGTTGTTGATTACGATAACGCCTTCGGATACGCTGCTCAATTAGGTTTCGATTATGATTTAAACGACACTTGGTTTTTAAATGTTGATTTGATGCAAAATATATCGGTTTAAGTACTGATGTTACTGTAGATGCAGGAATTGCTACGGTAACTGCCGATGTTGATATCAATCCTATTTTAGTAGGTTTTGGTGTTGGTATGAGATTTTAATATAAAATCATTCAAAACAAAAAAATAAAGCGAGAAAAAAATTGCAAAAGAAAAGGAAAAGTTAATTGTTTAGTAAGAAAAAGATAAACAAACAACAAAAAAAGAGCTACCCGAAAAAGGTAGCTCTTTTGATTTTAGCACTAAATTTAATTAAACAGTAGTTTCTTCTTTAAGAGCTTTATTTTTAACAGTTTGATTTCTAAAAACCAAAGCACCATCAAAAGCATCTAATAAAATAATGCTATCGGTCGTAATATTTCCTGATAGTATTTCTTTGGATAATTGATTCAATACTTCTTTTTGAATCACACGTTTTACAGGACGTGCACCAAACTCTGGCTGATAGCCCTTTTTAGCCAAATATGCAATAGCAGCATCAGTAGCATCTAAGGTGATATGTTGTTCGGCGATCATTTTTTTAACACCGTTTAATTGTATGCGTACAATTTGTTTAATATCTTGTTCTGACAGTGGCGTAAATAAAATGATATCATCAATTCTATTGATAAACTCAGGACGTACTGTTTGTTTTAATAATCCTAAAACTTCCGTTTTAGCAAGTTCCATTGTTGCATCAACATCATCTTTTAAAATATCAAAACCTTCAAACTTTTCTTGAATAAGATGACTTCCCATATTAGAGGTCATAATAATGATGGTGTTTTTAAAATCAGCGACACGTCCTTTATTATCCGTTAATCTTCCTTCATCTAAAACTTGAAGTAAAACATTAAAAGTATCAGGATGCGCTTTTTCAATTTCATCTAACAAAACAACAGAGTAGGGTTTTCTACGAACTGCTTCTGTTAATTGTCCGCCTTCATCATAACCAACGTATCCAGGAGGCGCTCCAACTAATCTACTCACAGAATGACGTTCTTGGTATTCACTCATATCAATACGAGTCATCGCATTTTCATCATCAAATAAATAATCGGCTAAGGCTTTTGCTAATTCTGTTTTTCCGACTCCTGTAGTTCCTAAGAATAAAAAGCTTCCTAAAGGTTTGTTAGGGTTTTGTAAACCAGCTCTTGAACGACGCACAGCGTCTGAAACCGCTACAATAGCTTCTTCTTGTCCTACAACACGTTTATGTAATTCGTCTTCTAGTTTTAATAATTTTTCACGTTCTGACTGAATCATTTTCGTAACAGGAACGCCAGTCCATTTAGCTACAACTTCGGCAATATCATCATAAGTAACCTCTTCTTTAATTAAAGAATTTTCACGTTGATTCTCTAAAGCCTCTTGTTGAACTTCTAATAATTTTTGAGCTTCTTTTATTTTACCGTATCTTAATTCTGCTACTTTACCGTAATCACCGTTACGTTCGGCTTTATCAGCTTCAATTGTATAATTTTCAATATCTATTTTTAACTGCTGAACAGTATCTACAACGGCTTTTTCTGATAACCATTTCGCACTTATTTCATTACGTTCTTCTTTAAGATTAGCAACATCTTCATTTAAAGATTTTAATTTAACAACATCATTTTCACGTTTAATTGCTTCAATTTCAATCTCTATCTGCATTATTTTACGATCAAGAATATCTAAGTTTTCTGGCTTAGAATTCATTTCCATTCGTAATTTAGCAGCTGCTTCATCCATTAAATCAATGGCTTTATCTGGCAAAAAACGATTTGTTATATAACGTTGCGATAATTCAATTCAACCGCCCCAATAATAGCTTCATCTTTAATACGTACTTTGTGATGTGCTTCGTATTTCTCTTTAATTCCTCGAAGGATAGAAATAGCGCTTTCGGTATCAGGCTCATCAACAATTACCTTTTGAAAACGACGCTCTAAAGCTTTATCTTTTTCAAAATATTTTTGATATTCATCTAAAGTAGTCGCACCGATAGCTCGTAATTCACCACGGGCTAGGGCGGGTTTTAAAATATTAGCCACATCCATAGCGCCGTCACCGCCACCCGCACCAACTAAGGTATGAATTTCATCGATAAATAAAACGATATTTCCGTCTGATGAGGTAACCTCTTTTACTACGGATTTTAAACGTTCTTCAAATTCTCCTTTGTATTTTGCACCTGCAATTAACGCCCCCATATCTAAAGAATAAATTACTTTATCTTTTAAATTATCAGGAACATCGCCACGGATAATTCTATGTGCTAAACCTTCTGCAATCGCTGTTTTACCTGTTCCTGGTTCACCAACTAATAGGGGGTTATTTTTTGTTCTTCGAGATAAAATCTGCAATAATCTTCGGATTTCTTCGTCACGCCCAATTACAGGATCTAACTTTCCGTTTTGTGCTAACTTATTTAAGTTATTTGCAAATTTATTTAATGAATTATAGGTTTCCTCAGCACTTTGAGAAGTAACACGTTCACCTTTTCGTAATTCATCAATGGTTGCTGTTAAGCTTTTTTCAGTAACACCTTGGTCTTTTAAAACCTGGGCGATTTGACTTGTTGATTTGAAAATAGCTAAAATTAAATGCTCAATAGAAACATACTCATCGGTCATTTTTTTAGCAATAATTGATGCTTCATTTAAGGCTTTATTCGCTTGTCGAGAAAGCATTAATTCGCCGCCAGAAACTTTAGGAAATCCTTCTAATTGTTTGTCTAAAATTTGCTGTAAAACACTAATATTAATATTCAGCTTCTTTAAAATAAAAGGCAATACGTTTTGATCTACCGAAAATAAGGCTTTAAAAATATGCTCGTTTTCTAATTGCTGATGTCCATATTCTTGCGCTATCTGCTGCGCCTGCTGTATGGTTTCTTGTGATTTTGTTGTATAATTATTCAAGTTCATAATTTAAAATTATTTAACTAGTTAACTTTTTCATTTTTTACGTTACTTCAAGTGACTAAAGGCAAAAGTAGTACCAAGTAGACCAAGTAGTGCTAAAGGGGGTGTTTTTAATATTTTTACATTGATTTACATCAAAATAAAGACAAGAAGTCATACAAAACCCTTTAAAAAGCTTATTTAGTTTGTTTTTAATGACTTTTTGACAGTTTATTAGAGTTGATTAACCATCATAAAAAACCTGTTTTAAGACCCCTAACTATTTTATATCGTATATTTACCTGCTTAAAAAATAAAAACCACACAAAAAATGGGAATACTTAACACAATATTTGGCGGTACTAAAGATACGAATAGTTCAGAGGATAAAACATTTATTAATTGGATTCCGTTAATCGCTTTATCGCAACTAGAAGACATAAAAAAACAATCACAAAAAGAACCGATTGCTATTTTTAAACATTCCACAAGATGTAGTATTAGTAGTGTAGCAAAGAGTCGTTTTGAAAAGAGTTTTGATGAGTCTTTAAAAGATTTTAAAGTGTATTACCTTGATTTGATTTCTTATAGAGAAATTTCGAACGAAATAGGAATTCAATTTCAGGTAGAACATCAATCACCTCAACTCTTAATTATTCAAAAAGAAGCAGTCGTAGCCCATGCTTCTCATTATGAAATTGCTCAAATTGATTTGACAAAATTCTAAAAAACATAGTGGTTTTATCAAAACTTACTTAAATACGTCGTATTTTTGCCTATTCGAAAAAAGTATAAAAAAGCATAAAATTGAGCAACGAAAACACACCTCCACAAGAAACCAAAGGAAAAAACTTATACGATTATCAAAAAGAAGCACTCTTTAAAATTTTCAAATGTTTTGAAAATGCTCCTGAAAATTTTCATCTATTATATCAACTACCAACAGGTGGAGGTAAAACAGTAATATTTTCAGAAATTACCCGTCAGTTTATAAAACATTATCAGAAAAAAGTACTGATAATGACTCACCGTATTGAATTATGCAAGCAAACAGCAAAAATGCTTGGCGAATTTGGCGTAGATAATAAAATTATTGATAGTAAAGCCGATTTAGATGACCAAGACAAATACGATTGTTTCGTTGCAATGGTAGAAACGCTAAACAATCGTTTAAACGACGAAATGTTAGATATTTCTGATGTAGGTTTGGTTATTATTGATGAAGCGCATTATAATTCATTTACCAAATTATTTAAGTTTTTTGATAAATCGTTTGTTTTAGGAGTTACCGCAACGCCTTTGAGTTCGAATATCAAATTGCCTATGAAAGACAATTATGATGATTTAATTGCAGGCGAAAGTATTGGAACTTTAATTCAAAATGAATATTTAGCAAGAGCAAATGTTTTTTCTTATAATGTTGGTTTAACATCTTTAGAAATAGGAGCAAACGGAGATTATACTGTAAAATCATCCGAAGATTTATATACCAATACCGACATGTTATCAAAGCTTTTACAAGCTTACGAAGAACGTGCAAAAGGAACAAAAACGTTGATTTTTAATAACGGAATTAACACCTCGTTACACGTATATGATACCTTTAAAAAAGCAGGTTATGATATTGCGCATTTAGACAACACCAATACTAAAAAAGAGCGTGACGGTATTTTAAAATGGTTTCATGAAACACCAAATGCCATTATCACCTCGGTAAGTATTTTAACGACTGGTTTTGATGAACCTTCGGTAAAATCTATTATTTTAAATAGGGCTACAAAATCATTAACATTGTATTATCAGATGATTGGTAGGGGATCTCGTATTTTTAAAGGGAAATCTACGTTTAATGTGATTGACCTCGGAAATAATTTTCATCGTTTTGGTCCTTGGGGAGCTGATTTAGATTGGCACAAAATGTTTAGAGCACCTAATTTTTATTTAGATAATTTATTGTCAGATGAAGAAATAGAAAATGAATTTAGATATGAATTGCCTACAAATATTAGAGAAGAATTTTCAAAAACTGAAGATGTCTATTTTGATGTAAAAAAAGTATATATTGATGTTATACAGGCAGGGCAATCGTCTAAAAAAGTATTGGAAAAATCAATAGAGCATCATGCAAGAATTTGCATCGAAAATAGTGAAGATGTTTTTGATGCCTTAATTTTAGCTAGAAAATTAGGGGGTGAAATTGATGATAGAATTCACCGATATTCGAAATGTATTTGTAAATCTACCCATAATTTTATCGATTGGTTACGAGATGATTATCGAAAGAAATTAAATGCCTATTTACGTGCTAATTTTGATGTCGTTTATGAAGAAATTTTTGGACATCCACCAATTGAAGAAGAAGAGGAAGACGACGAGGACGAAGAATAATAGTAGAAAACAGAAAAGACTATTCAAGTTTTAAGTAATAAATATAAAAAAAAGCCATTTCAATACGAAATGGCTTTTTTATGCTCTAAATAATAAAATTAAAATTTTGATAAATCTCTAAAATTTCTCTAAATCTCTAAAATTCAATAGCTGGTAAAACTTTACCTGTACATTCTCCAAAACCAATGCGAACCTCATCATTTTTAGAATATCCACGCATAATAACAGTATCGTGATCGTTTATAAATTTACGCTCTGAATCATCATTCATTTTTAATGGATTTTGTCCTCGCCAAGTTAACTCTAACATAGAACCAAAGCTATCTTTGGTAGGTCCTGAAATAGTTCCTGAACCCATCATATCACCCGCATTTATAGGACAACCGTTTATGGTATGATGCGCTAATTGTTGCGCCATAGTCCAATACATATATTTAAAATTCGAGTTACAAACGACCGTTTCTTCTTTTCCTTCAGGCTGAATCGCCATCTGTAAATTGATATCAAAACTATCTTTTCCTTCTTTTTTCAAATACGGTAAAGGTTCATGTACTTGCTTTGGGTTATCAACTCTAAAAGGCGATAAGGCATCTAAAGTAACAATCCAAGGAGAAATAGTAGAAGCAAAGCTCTTTCCTAAAAACGGCCCTAAAGGAACATACTCCCAAGCCTGTATATCACGAGCAGACCAATCGTTAAATAAAACCAATCCGAAAATATATTCATCAGCATCTTGAATAGGAATTCTATCACCTAAATCATTTGCCACTGTAGTAATAAAAGCCATTTCTAATTCAAAATCTAACAATTTTGAAGCCCCAAAATTTGGCGTTGTAGATCCTTCGCTAGGTCTTTGTTGCCCAACAGGACGACGTACAGGAGTTCCTGAAGGAATAATAGATGAACTTCTACCGTGGTAGCCAATAGGAATATGTAGCCAGTTTGGTAATAAGGCATTTTCAGGATCACGAAATAAAGACCCTACATTGGTTGCGTGTTCTTTGCTTGCATAAAAATCAGTATAATCACCAACAGCTACGGGAAGTTGCATTTCAACATCTTCCATTTTAAAAATAATATCCTTTTTATGTTCCGAGTTTTCTTGTAAATCAATAGTGTTTACATCAAAAATATCGGCAATTTTATTACGAACCAAGCGCCAAGTTTTACGCCCATCAGCAATAAAATCATTTAAAGTGTCTTGTAAAAAAATATCATCGGTTAAAGGAATTTCCTTAAAATAACCTAACTGATGCAAGGCACCTAAATCAATAGCGAAATCACCAATTCTAGTTCCTATTGTTATAATGTCTTCCTTAGTTATAAAGACTCCAAAAGGAATGTTTTGTATGGGGAAATCAGAATTTTCATCTACATGTATCCAAGATTTTCTATTCGGATTATTTGCTGTTATTTTCATTGAATATCTGTATTTATTTTACATCAAACCTACATATTTTTTCAGTTAAAACCAATAGTCATCTTGTAAAAAAACAATAAAAAAGTTAAAATAATACAAATGATGTCAATATAGTATTCGTTAACTTCTTGCGTATGTGCTTGTTTTAAAATAGATAACAATTGCCTAAACTTTCCATAATAAAATTATTACATTTGGATTATTATATAACAAATTATATCACAAAAGATAAAAAAGATAAGATGCAAAAAGATCATCAAATATTCGATTTAATTCAAGAAGAAAAAGAACGTCAACTAAATGGTTTAGAATTGATTGCTTCTGAAAACTTTGTAAGTGAACAAGTAATGGAAGCGCAAGGTTCTATTTTAACTAATAAATATGCAGAAGGATACCCGGGTAAACGTTACTACGGTGGGTGTGAAGTGGTTGATATTGTAGAGCAAATTGCTATTGACAGAGCTAAAGAATTATTTGGCGCTGAATATGTAAATGTACAGCCACATTCAGGATCGCAAGCAAACACGGCTGTTTTTGCGGCATGTTTAAAGCCTGGAGATACTATTTTAGGTTTTGATTTATCGCACGGTGGGCATTTAACACACGGATCATCAGTAAATTTTTCTGGTAAATTATACAACCCTGTTTTTTATGGTGTTGATAAAGAAACTGGTAAAATTGATTACAAGCATTTAGAAGCACAAGCAAAAGAGCACAAGCCAAAATTAATTATCGCAGGAGCTTCGGCATATTCTCGTGATATGGATTTTGCTAAATTTAGAGAAATTGCAGATAGCGTTGGTGCTGTTTTAATGGCAGATATTTCTCATCCTGCAGGTTTAATTGCCAAAGGAATTTTATCTGACCCATTACCACATTGTCATATTGTTACCTCAACAACTCATAAAACTTTACGTGGTCCACGTGGAGGAATTATTATGATTGGTAAAGATTTTGAAAATCCTTTTGGATTAAAATTAAAATCAGGGAAGTTAAAGAAAATGTCAACATTGATAAATTCTGCAGTTTTCCCAGGAAATCAAGGAGGACCTTTAGAGCACGTTATTGCAGCTAAAGCAGTGGCTTTTGGTGAAGCTTTAACTGATGAATTTTTAGAATATCAACTACAAGTAAAAGAAAATGCCAAAGCTATGGCAGCAGCTTTTGTAGCTAAAGGATATGATATTATTTCTGGAGGAACAGACAATCACATGATGTTGATTGATTTACGTAACAAAAATATTACAGGAAAAGACGCTGAAATCGCTTTAGGAAAAGCAGATATTACGGTAAACAAAAATATGGTTCCTTTTGATACAGAATCTCCTTTTGTAACTTCAGGAATTCGTATTGGAACACCTGCAATTACCACCCGTGGATTGCAAGAAGAAGATATGCAAACTGTTGTTGATTTAATTGATGATGCTATTAAAAACGCTTCTGATGAAGATAAATTAGGGCAAATAGCTGAGCAAGTACAAGACTTAATGCAGCACCGTAGATTATTTATTATGTAATTTAAATTTATCACACTAAATAATTATATATTCTACAAAAAGCACCTTAATTAAATTTGAGGTGCTTTTTTACATTAATTTTGTTTCTGAATTTCAGCTAACTAATTCATCTAATAAAAATAACGCTAAAAATTTAAAATTTTATCAATATGAATGATATTTATGTAATAGCCACCGTACTAATTTTTTTATCCGCAGTATTCGGATATATCAATGTGCGGTTTTTAAAACTCCCAAATACGATTGGGTTAATGATTTTAACTATCTTATTCACCTTCGGTGTTCTTTTGTGGTCTAATATAGATCCGACATTATTAAACTTCGAGAAATCCATTATTTCAAAAATAGATTTCAAAACCTTGCTTTTAGATGAAATGCTAAGTTTCTTACTTTTCGCAGGAGCATTACACACCAATTTTGATCAACTTAAAATACAACGAAGACCCATTTTATTGTTTTCAACATTAGGGGTTTTAACATCTACGTTTTTAGTAGGTATCGCCATGTATTTTGGTCTACAACTGATCAGTTTAGAGGTTAGTTTTATCAATTGTTTACTGTTCGGAGCATTAATTTCACCAACCGATCCGATTGCGGTTTTAGGAATCTTAAAAAAAGCAGGAGTTCCTAAAAAATTAGAAACAAAAATTGTTGGGGAGTCTTTATTTAATGATGGTGTAGGTGTTGTTATCTTTTTAACAATCTTTAAAATTGCCGAATCAGGAACCGCAAATGTAAGTGCATTAGATGTAGCGCAACTTTTCGGACAGGAAGTAATAGGAGGTATTGGAATTGGGCTTATTTTAGGTTGGGTTACTTACCAATTATTAAAATCTATTGATGATTTTGATATTGAAGTAATTATCACCTTAGCCACTGTAATGGGCGGAACTGTTTTATGTCATAAATTTCATTTATCAGCGCCTTTGGCAATGGTAACTGCGGGTTTAATTGTAGGAAACGACACGGTAAGAGCACATTCAATGTCGGAAACTACCGAGAAATATGTAGATAAATTCTGGGAATTAATAGATATTTTATTAAACGCTATTTTATTTGTATTGATAGGAATGGAAATGTTAGTTTTAGCCATAGAAGGAAAGTTTGTGTTGGCTGGTTTATTAGCAATTCCTATTTGTTTGATATGCCGTTATGCGTCGTTATTTTTGCCGATAAAAATATTCGAAAAGAAACTAGATTTCGTAAAAAACACCGATGTTATTATGACTTGGGGAGGTTTGCGAGGTGGAATTTCAATCGCTTTAGCTTTAGGATTATCTGCAAGTATGGAAAGAGAATTATTTTTAGTAATTACTTACATTGTGGTGGTTTTTTCTATAATCGCACAGGGTTTAACCGTAGATAAATTAGTGAAGCGATTGAAGGAGTAAGTAATTTTATTGATTATTATTGGGTAGAGACGCGATTTATTTATCGCGTCTTTTTTTGTGGTTATTTATATAATATTGATATCAAATTCGATATAAAAATAAAAATTGATGATGATAAAATTATAACTATGTTATATATATGTTGTATATATTATGGGAGACGCGATAAATCGCGTCTGTACACTACGCGCGGTATCAAACAACCCCATGCAAAAGCAAAATGATGATAACCTATCTGTTTTGAAAAATAAAACCCTATTTTTGGCATCTATACTATTATATTTTACAAAACATGATATCAAAAATTATATTTACTAAAATTTTAGGCTGGAAATTTAACGGCGAATTCCCTAAAGAACTCAATAAATACGTGTTAATTGGCGCACCTCATACCAGTTGGCAAGATTTTATGGTTGGGTTGTTTTCAAAAAATATTACCCGTACAAAACTTAATTTCGCAGGTAAAAAATCATTATTTAAACCGCCTTTTGGCTTGTTTTTTAAAGCAGTTGGTGGAGTTCCTATCGACAGAAGCAAAAGCGCCAACGTGGTAGATGCTATTATTGATGTTTTTAATACAAAAGAGGAGTTCAGATTGGCAATATCGCCAGAAGGAACAAGGCAGTTTGTAGAAAAATGGAAAACAGGTTTTTATTATATCGCACAAGGGGCAAACGTGCCAATTGTAATGCTTGGTTTCGACTTTGAAAATAAGGAAGTAAAGCTATCAAAACCTTTTTATACCACAGGCGATATAAAAGCCGATTTCGAGCATTTTTATCAATTTTATAAAAATATTAAAGGCGAAAACCCTGAATTATTTAATAATAAATCTTTTATATAATTTCTGATACAAGAAAACTAGCATAAAAAGAAGTGTATTTGCTGTAAAGAGTGATTATCTTTGCAAAAAAATATATTTTTATGCCAAAACAATTTTCAGATTTAGGAATTAATCAACAATTACAACAGGGTTTAGTTGCTTTAAAAATTACGGTACCTACAGATGTACAAGAAAAAACGATCCCTGTTATTCTAAATCAAAAAGAAGATGTTGTTGTTTTAGCAAAAACAGGAACAGGTAAAACTGCTGCTTTTGGACTGCCTTTATTGCAATCTATTGATATCGAAAACACCAGCGTACAAACTTTAATTTTAGCACCTACAAGAGAGCTAGGACAGCAGATTCATGCAAATTTAGTATCTTTTGCTACCAATATGCCTGAAATAAGCATCGCTTCTGTATGTGGAGGAATTCCTATAAAACCTCAAATGGAGCGTTTAAAAGAAACCACACATATTGTCGTGGCAACACCAGGTCGTTTGGTCGATTTAGTAAAGCGTGGTGCTATCAATATTAAAGAAGTAAAATATTTTGTCTTAGATGAAGCTGATGAAATGGTAAGTGCTTTAAAAGAAGAGGTAGATACTATTATTAAAGGAATTCCAAATGCAAAAAACAGAAGAACTTTATTGTTTACAGCAACCATGTCGGGAGCTATAAAGCAGTTGGTTCAAAATTATATGTCTAAAAATGTTGTAAATATCCAAGCGGATATGACAACAGTTGGGCATCAAGGAATAGCGCATCAATATGTCGTTGTAAAGCCTATTGAAAAATTAGAAGTATTACTTCATTTTTTAAATTCGAAAGAAGGGCAGCGTGGTATTATTTTCTGTAAAACCAAGGCGGCGGTTAATAAATTAGCTAAAAACTTAGCGATTAATAAATTTTCGTCAGGGGCAATTCACGGTAGCTTAACCCAAGGAATTCGTGATCGAATTATGGGGCAATTCAGAGAAGGCTATATTGATATTTTAGTCGCTACCGATTTAGCAGCGCGTGGTATTGATGTAAAAGAGGTTTCTTATGTGGTTAATTATCATTTACCAGATACCTATGAAGCGTATGTTCACCGAAGCGGAAGAACGGCAAGAGCAGGAGCAAAGGGGCTTTCTTTAACGGTTTTACAAGAAGATGAGGTAAAAGATATTGCTGATTTCGAAAAGGAATTAGGGATTGTTTTTAAGCCTTTTAAAAAGGCAGATGCGCAAAGTATTGAAGAAAATAATGGGTTAATTTGGGCGAAAAAAATATTTAAAACCAAACCAAACCGTAATGTTTCTGAAGATTTTAAATCAAAAGTAAAAACAATTTTTCATCATTTAACAAAAGAAGAGTTGGTGGATAAAATTTTAGCAAATTACTTAGCCGAATCGAATACGATAACGCCTAAAAAGGATGCTAAAAAATAGACTTTTTTAAAACGAAAGATTACAGCAAACAAGCAGTATAATAAGTACTTGGTTTGTTATTGATTTTGTTGTTTATCAAAAATAAATGAACAAATATGTGTTATATGTGAAAATATGGTAGCATCTTTGCAAACAGACAAGTAAGTTTATAAATTATTTAATTACATTACAATGAATAAAGGAATAGTAAAATTTTTCAACGATACAAAAGGATTTGGATTTATTACAGAAGAAGGTGTTGAAAAAGACCATTTTGTACACATTTCAGGATTAATCGATGAGATTAGAGAAGGTGACCAAGTTGAATTCGATTTAGAAGAAGGAAACAAAGGACCAAATGCAGTGAACGTAAAAGTGATCTAAAAAATATATTTACCATTTTAAAGTCCATCGTCTTTGATGGACTTTTTTATTTCCTTTTTTAAGGAAAATCATTTATTTTGTTTCAAAAATGCTTCAAAATACGTTTTTTATAAAAATAAATGATAAAAATTACAGAAATTAACACAATTTAGGGTATATTGGGGCAATTGTAATGATTCCCCCTTAAAAAGGGTTTTCATATCTTATTCTAAATTAAAACTAGTAGTATAATTCTATATTAAATATTATGGCAAAATCTCAGCAATCATTTAACAAGAATGAAAAAGAGAAAAAGCGTTTAAAAAAACGTGACGATAAAAAAAAGAAAATGGATGCTCGTAAGGCAGACATAAGAGAAAATGGTCCAACAGGAATTGAATTCGCATATACAGATGCTTATGGGAATTTATCTTCAACACCTCCTGATCCAGATCAAAAACCAATTGTTATTAACGCAGAAGACATTCAAGTTAGCGTTCCTAAAACTTTAGAAGGCGATAAAGAAGCGTTTGATCCTATTAGAAAGGGAACAGTTTCGTTTTTTGATTCATCTAAAGGATTTGGTTTTATTATCGATTCAGCAGATCAAGAAAAATATTTTACACACGTAAGTGGTATTATTGATGAAATTTCTGAAAATGACAAAGTAAGTTTCGAACTTGAAAAAGGGATGAAAGGGATGAACGCAGTAAAAGTAACTTTAGTTAAATAATTTTACGTACCGCTTTCAAATTAAAAGAGATTGACCTTACAAAAGGTTAATCTCTTTTTTTGTTTTAGTGTTTCACATGCGTGTGAAAATAATTATCGTGTGAATCACATGAAAATATTGTATTATTTTTATTTTAGATTGATGCGAGGTGCAAGACGCAATAAATCGCGTCTGTACGTGCGCTTGTGAAATATTAAAATAAAAAGCAGTAATTTCGCGCCCGAATATAAATTTAAAAAAAATAAAAAAGTAGTTTGATATGAGTGAACAAAAATCAAGTGTAGATATAGCATCTTGTATCGCTACATTGCAACATTTATTAGCAGATACAAATCAGCTTTTTGAATTACCTGAACAAGAAAGAGTAGCACTTTTTAAAGCAGCAGGTGAATTAACAAGACCGAATCGTACGGAGTTTGAGCGTAGAAGAAAAGACGCGAAAAAAGCGGCAAAACGTAAAATGATTGCCAAAGATACACACGCTAGAAAAACAACAGGAATTCGTTCGGCAAGAGAATCGGCATTGTTTGTCGCTCCTAAATTATTGGCAGCTGCCGATTTATCCGAAGATACTTTAGAACTAGAATCGCCTAGAAACTGCTACGTTTGTAAAACCGTTTATACAAAACTGCATCATTTTTATGATACCATGTGTAAAGATTGTGGTGATTTAAACTATGCAAAACGTTTTCAATTAACCGATTTAACCGATCAAGTTGCGGTTATTACAGGGTCTCGATTAAAAATTGGATACCATATAACCTTAATGTTATTGCGTTCGGGAGCAAGGGTTGTTGCTACAACACGTTTTCCTGCCGATTCAGCAATTCGTTTTTCTAAAGAAGAAGATTATAAAGACTGGAGTGATCGCTTACATATTCACGGGCTTGATTTACGTCATATTCCAAGTGTAGAGATTTTCTGTAATTATATAGAGCAAAAATACGATCGATTAGATATTTTAATCAATAATGCGGCACAAACCGTAAGAAGACCTTCAGGTTTTTACTTCCATTTAATGGAAAATGAAAAGCTTCCTGTTGATAAACTTCCGAAGTTAGCCCAAAAGTTATTAAGTGATCATGTTGGCTGTTTAGAAGAGTTATCAAGCTTAAGTGTTCCTACGGATAAAACAAGTAAAAATAATGTATTGCCTGTTACTTGGCATGGTCCTGAGCCTGGAATTGGTTTGCGTAATTCAGCAGCATTATCTCAGATTCCATATAGTTTTGATAATTCGTTACAAACTGCTGAGGTTTTCCCTGAAGGCGAACTAGATGCCGATTTACAACAAGTAGATTTAAGAAAAACCAATAGCTGGCGTTTAAGATTAGGTGAAATTGAAACCACTGAAATGGTAGAAGTACAGTTAGTAAATGCTGTTGCGCCGTTTGTTTTATGTAATCGTTTGTCTAATTTAATGATGAAAGAAAACACGGGTAAAAAGCACATCATTAATGTAACTGCAATGGAAGGGAAGTTTCATCGATTTAAAAAAGTAGATAGACACCCGCACACAAATATGGCAAAAGCGGCTTTAAATATGTTAACACATACCTCAGCATCAACTTTTGCAAAGTCAGGAATTTATATGAATGCCGTGGATACTGGTTGGGTTACCGATGAAGATCCTGCGGAATTATCTAAAAAGAAAGTAGAAACACACGATTTTCAACCACCTTTAGATATTGTAGATGGTGCAGCACGTGTTATGGATCCGTTAATTGACGGTATAAATACAGGGAAACATTGGTCTGGTAAGTTCTTAAAAGATTATTTTCCTATTGATTGGTAGGCATTTTATAATTTATGGCATTATCTTTGCAATCTAGTTAGTAATTATTAAAATAAATATAGTAACATTATGAGTACAGGAACAGTAAAATTTTTCAACGACACAAAAGGATTTGGATTTATTACAGAAGAAGGAGTTGAAAAAGACCACTTTGTACACATCTCAGGATTAATCGATGAGATTAGAGAAGGTGACCAAGTTGAATTTGACTTAGAAGAAGGTAAGAAAGGACCAAATGCAGTGAACGTAAAAGTGATCTAAGCATATATCTTTAAAATTAAAAAGCCCATCATTTACTGATGGGCTTTTTTTTGTGTGTAATATTTTTTTTTGAAGCAATTTCCCGCTTTCCGCACTCGCTTTTTTTGTTTTTTAAAAGAAAAAACAAAAAAGAGCTCAAACAAAGCTTCAATCGGGGCTAAGGATTTGTACTAAAAACCAAAATACTGCTAAACTGCTAACATTTAAAACTTAAAACCAAAAAAGGCTGTCTATATAATTAGAACAGCCTTTTACTTGCTTAAAAAAATGGGGAGAGGGGGTTATTTTAAGCTATTTATTAATTTATCAGCAACTAATTCAGAAGATGCTGGATTTTGTCCTGTAATTAAATTACCATCTTGTATTGCATAAGCATTCCAATCGTCTTTTTTCGAATAGATTCCACCATTTTTAGTTAGCATATCTTCTACTAAAAAAGGAACAATATCGGTAAGCCCAACAGCTTGTTCTTCAGAATTTGTAAATCCTGTAACTTTTTTACCGTTTACCAAAGGAGTCCCATCGGCATTTTTAACTTCTTTTAAAGCCGCAGGAGCGTGGCATACAAAAGCAATCGGTTTGTTTTGATTGTTGAATTCTTCAATTAACGCTATCGAAGCAACATCTTCTGCTAAATCCCATAAAGGACCGTGTCCGCCAGGATAGAAAACAGCGTCAAAATCATCCGCATTGATCGTTGTTAATGTTTGTGTATTTTCAATTTTAGCCTTTGCAGCGTCGTCTTTATTAAAACGCTCGGTTGCTTTTGTAGCAGCATCGGGCGAATCACTACTTGGGTCAATAGGAGCAGCGCCTCCTTTTGGTGTTGCGATGGTAATTGTAGCACCTTTATCTAATAAAGCGTAATACGGAGCAGCAAATTCTTCTACCCAAAATCCTGTTTTTTTATCCGTATTCCCTAATTTATCGTGTGATGTTAAAACAAATAAGATGTTCATTTTTTTAGTTTTAGTGGTTGTTTTTTCTTCCGAAGAAATTGTTTCCGCAGAATTATTGTTTGCTGTTTTACAGCTTGATATTAAAATCATTCCAAAGATTATTGCAGAAATCATTGGAAATATAATGGCTGCTTTTTGTAGTATTTTCATCTATCAAAAATTAATACGCCATTTTTACGATTTCTTCAACGTTTTTAGGCGATAAAGATTGATGCTCTCCCAAAGCTAACCAACCACGTTCTGTAAAGCGTTTTGCGATTATTTCAGCAGTTCCTTCATAATCTTTCGTGTACTCTGATAATTTAGTATCAATACCTAATTCATGGAAAAAAGTCACTGTTTTATCAATACCAGCTTGTGCTTTTTCATCCGTAGAACCTGTGGTAACATTCCAAACACGTTCGGCATATTGTGCTAATTTTTCTTTTTTAGCTTCAAAATTAAAGGCGTAATGGCTTGGTGCAATTATTGCCAAAGTACGCGCGTGATCAATACCAAATAAAGCCGTTAATTCATGTCCGATTCCATGTACTGCCCAATCGCCAGGAACGCCTTGTTGAATTAATCCATTTAAAGCCATCGTACAACTCCACATATAATTTGCAGCGGCTTTGTAATCCGTAGGATCTTTTAAAACTTTTGGCGCAACTTCAATAATAGTTTGTAAAATGCTTTCTGCAAAACGATCTTGCAATAATCCACCTACAGGATAGGTCATATATTGTTCTAAAACGTGTGTAAATGAATCTGCTAAACCATTGGCTAATTGACGTTGTGGAATAGAGGTAATTACTTGCGGATCTAAGACTGAAAATTCAGGAAATAATCCAGGACCGCCCATGGCAAGCTTTTCTTTGGTTTCTCTTCGGGTAATTACTGCGCCAGAATTCATTTCAGAACCTGTTGCGGGCATTGTTAAAACCGTTCCAAAAGGCATTCCTTTTTCAGTTCTGATGTTATTGGTTAAAATATCCCAAGGAATTTCGCCATCATATAATGCAGCAGCCGATAAAAACTTCGTTCCATCGATAACAGAACCACCACCAACAGCTAATAAATACGTGATTTTTTCCTCTTTAATTACTTTTAAAGCGTCTAAGAGTACCGAATATTCTGGATTTGCAGGAATTCCGCCAAATTCAACAACCTCAACAGTTTTTAAGGCTTCTTTTACCTGGTTATAAACACCATTTTTTTTAATACTTCCGCCGCCAAAAAGTAGTAAAACCTTTGCATCTTTAGGGATTTGTGTTGTTATTTCTTTTATAGTATCTTTTCCAAAGATAATCTTGGTTGGATTTTTAAATTGAAAATTATTCATTATTCATTTTTTAGGGAAATTTTTTAGTTTTACTCGATTACGGTTACTAATTCATTCATCGGTTTTCTAACTTTTACTAAGTTTACCAACCAATCTTTGTCTTCGGCTCTGTATCCGATAGGCAATAAAACAGCACTGCGTAATCCTTTTTCACGTAAGTTTAAAATTTTATCAACTGCCGTAGGATCAAAACCTTCTACAGGTGTCGCATCAACTTGTTCGTAAGCGGCGGCTGTAATAGCTTGTGAAAAAGCAATATAAGCTTGTTTTGCTGCGTGATTAAAATTCTCTTCGGCATCTTTCTGCGGATAAGAGCTTAATAACATCTGACGGTAATTTTCCCAGCCTTCGTTTTTAAAACCACGGATTTCGTTTGTTAAATCGAACATATGATTAATTCTATCTTCGGTATAAGTATCCCAAGCAGCGAAAACAAGTAGGTGAGAGCAGTCAGTAATTACCGATTGATTCCAAGCGATTGGTTTAATTTGTTCTTTAATTTCCTGATTTTTAATCACAAAAATTTCGAAAGGTTGTAATCCGCTTGAGGTTGGTGCTAAACGTGCTGCTTCTAAGATACGTGCTATTTTTTCTTCGGATACTTTTTTACCGTTCATTGCTTTAGCGGCATATCTCCATTTTAATGTGTCTAATAATTCCATAATACTTGCTTTTTTTATGTTGTTATATTCTATGTTATTGTGTTTGAGGGAAACTGTCAATGTTGAGTGTCAATTGTTGAGGTAAAAAAGTTGAGCTAATCTAATAGAACAGGGGTATTTAATTTACACTTTTGCAAACCTTGATACTATTCCAAGCAGATTGATACGCTTCTTCAATATGAGTTTCATCTAAAGTAAAAACACCTCGTTTTTGAGAAATCATTAAAAAAGACAGCGGATTAATTGCATAGGCATATAATATATAATCGGACATTGGCTTGATGATTCCTTCTTTTTTACCACGATTCCAAAGATCGAGTAGTGGTTGTAAATGCTTGATTCCTTCTTGACGACTTTCTTCATCAATTACGGGAGTATTGTCGCATTGTGCTAAAAACATGGCGTTTTCACACTCTTGTAGTTTAAATTCGGCAATACGTTTCCAGATAATTTCAAAACCAGCTTCCACAGATACTTTATCGCTATAAGTTGCAAAAGCATAATCGGTATATTTTGATTTTACTTCGATGTAAGTTTGATTTACTAAATCTTGCTTGCTTTCAAAATATAAATAGATCGTTGCTGGTGATACTTTTGCCATTTTTGCAATTTTACTCATCGGAGTAGCATGAAAACCATTATTGTTTACCAACTCAATAGTTGCTTTTACAAGTGCGTTTCGTTTATCAATACTTTTTTGAAGTTTTGCCATTATATAATAATATTGTTATTCTTTCTTTTGTTTCTGATGATGCAAATATACACAATAAAAATGAATATTCATTCTTTTTTAATATGATAAGTGATAACGAAGAAAGAAATATTAAATGAAGAGAGGTTTCACGTTATTATTTACTTTCTTTAAATTAAATCGTTTTTTATACTTATATCGTTGATAGTATTAAGTTTATACTATAACAATAAGATAAAATTGCTTTTCTTTGTAATATGGCATTTTTAGGAAACGATAGTTTATCTCAGATATTACCAAATTTAATAGACCAATTTGATGCGAACCGTTTAAAGAGTGCGCATTATGAATTAAGTATTGGGGAAGAAGCTTTCGTAACGGGAGACAATTCAGATAGTAAAACAATTCTAGCAGAAAATGAAAGTATTACAATAGAACCTGGTCAATTTGCATTATTATTAACGTAAGAAAAAGTTACCATACCAAACGATAAAATAGCTTTTATTTCGATTAAAGCAGGTCAAAAATTTAAAGGGCTTGTTAATATTTCAGGTTTTCATGTTGACCCTGGTTTTGAAGGGAAACTTTTATTTTCGGTATATAATGCTGGTCCGTCAAAAATATTATTGGAACGAGGACAAAAATGTTTTCTTATTTGGTATAGCGAACTTATTGGAAATGCAAGCTATAATGGAGTACATAATAATCAAGAAAAGATTCCGATTAAGCATATCGAAAATTTGACAGGAGATTTAGCTTCACCAAATTCTGTATTAAAGAAAATTAATTCATTAGAGAGATAATATGAAAAAAGAATAACAACAGCTGAAGGGAACACTACCACGTGGCGGTGGATGTTAGGTATTTTTATTTCTTTACTTATATTTTTGAATATTAAGCAGTATTATAATTCAAATCAATTTAATTCTGGATATAAATTTGGAGTTGAAGCAAAAAGGAATGAAAATAAACAAATAATTAAGTTTGAACAAATTATTTTACGTAAATTAGATAATATAGATAAAGTAAGAGCACCACTAGAATTAGGTTTACATGAAAAATAATCTACAAAATATAAATTTATTAGATTCAACTTTTAATCAAAATGAAAAGTTGCCAAATTCTTTTGTTGTAGAATTTACTGAAATTAATAATAAGCAAAGAGAAGGGGCTGTTCGAATTACTATTGATGGAGTTCAAATAGGAGATGTTATTGATGATAATTCTTATGAAAAAGATTTTTATCGTTACCACGATGTATTTCATTATACATTTGCTACAATGCTTGATTGGTCTCCTTGTACTAGATCCATGCTTAAAAGAAAAAGGAAAAGTATTCCAATTATTGATACGTATGAAGATGGAGCAAGAGCTACTATAACAGAAGAAGCTATATCTCTAATGCTCTTTAATGAAGCTAAAAGAAAAAATCTCTTTAAAAATAAAAAGGTTAGTAAGGTTTTATTAAAGACAATAAAGCAAATGACAGAATCTTTTGAGGTAAAAGTAAAAACAAAAACTGAATGGGAAAAAGCCATCGTAAAAGGCTATAGCTTATTCAGAAAACTTATTGCTAATAAAGGCGGAAAAATAGAATTTAATTCAATAGATAGAAGAGTTGTTTTTATAGGGTAATTACTGAATAATCTATTTGTTATAAAATAAATCATTAATATAAGAACTGGCTTAATGCTAGTTCTTGTTGTTTAAACTAATAATAAAATTGGAATTAATTATAAAAAATACTGTACCAAAAAAATCTAAAGTATATGATACTTACTGGAAATTTGCGACAGAAAGACAAAATATTTTCTTTAATAAAATAAATAAAAAAGAAATATGGACTGAAGATGAAATACTAATAAAACATAAGTTTACCAATGCTTACCGTGCTTCAGATAGAGTCAGTCAATACTTAATAAAAGAAATAATTTATAATAATACTCATAGCCAAGAACCTAAAGAAGTTTTATTTAGAATATTACTTTTTAAGATATTTAATAAAATTGAAACTTGGGAGTCATTGAGTAAAAAAATTGGAGATATTTCTTTTAAAAATTACAAGTATGAGTTATATGATAAAATATTAACAGATATAATGACTTCGGGAAAAGCAATTTATTCTGGAGCATATATAATGACTTCAGGAAGAAGTACTTTTGGATATAGTAAAAAACATCGGAATCATCTTAAATTAATTGAATTTATGATGAATGATAAATTAGATGAGAAGATTAGTGAGTTAAAAAGCTTAGAAAGTTTATTTTATTTATTAAAATCCTACCCAACAATTGGAAATTTCTTAGGGTATCAATATGCGACAGACATAAACTATAGTCTTTTATGTGATTTTAATGAAATGGATTTTGTTTTCCCTGGTCCTGGAGCTCTAGATGGTATAAAAAAATGCTTTACGGATATAGGAGGCTATAGTCAATCTGATATAATAAAATATGTAACTGATAGACAAGAAAAAGAGGTTTTAAGATTAGACTTAGATTTTAAAGATTTGTGGGGCAGAAGATTACAATTAATAGATTGCCAAAATTTATTTTGTGAAGTAGATAAATATTCAAGGGTGGCTCATCCTGATATTGATGGTATATCTGGGAGAAAAAGAATAAAACAAATTTATCGACAAAAAAAGAATAATTCTATTATTAATTATTGGTACCCTCCAAAATGGAAAATAAATGATAAAATAAAAAATATTTAATTAAAATAAAATGCTATATGGAAAAAGGAAACAATGTATTTATAAGCCATTACGGTAAAGATGATGACAAAGTTCAAAGGTTAAAAGAAAGATTTGCAGAAAGTAATTATAAAGTTAGGAATTATTCTGTAGATAGTACAAAGCACACAGAGCGAAAGCGACCAAGTAAAGAAGTTATAGAAAGACTTCTTAGAAGACAAATTAGTTGGTCTGGTTCGTTTATTTGCTTAATAGGAGATAAGACACATACTAGACCTTGGGTTGATTATGAAATTAAAGAAGCAATTAAACAAAATAAAAAAATAATCGGTGTTTATGCCCATGGAAGTAAAGAAACGGCAGAGCTACCAGTGGGTTTAAAAAAATATGGAGTAGCAACTATTGGTTGGAATTCTATTGATAGATTAGTTGATATAATGAATGAAAAGGAGATTCCACAAGAAACTCCATCAGGTACAGAAAGAGAGCCTTTATATCAAATGGAAAAAATAAAATGTTAAGGTTATTATGGAATTTTTTTCTTACGTAATTAAACACGATTTAGGCTTAGCACCTAATCCATTTTGGAACTATTGCACATTGGCTGTGTGTAAACCTAATATAAGAAAAAATAGAAATCTTAATATTGGTGATTGGATAATAGGAACTGGAAGTGAAAAAATGGGGAAATTAAATCACTTCATTTATGCAATGCAATTAACAGAGAAAATGACATTTGAAGAATACTGGATGGATTCTCGGTTTACCTTCAAAAAACCAATACTTAATGGTAGTTTAATGCAAATGTATGGGGATAATTTCTATCATAAAAACAATGATTCTGATGATTGGATTCAAGAAAAATCAGCTCATTCAGTTGTAGATAAAGAAAAACATAAAAAAAGAGATACTAGTGCAAATACCGTTCTGATTTCTAGTAATTTTTATTACTTGGGAGACTCTTCTATATTAATCCCTGATGAATTTAGAAAACTTTGTAAAAAAAAACAAGGAATGAAGTATAAGGGTTTATCCGAAATTGGTATACAATTTATGGATTGGATTCAAAATCAAAAAAAAATTAAGAAAGGAATATCAGGAGATCCTATTAACTGGAATCAATATAAACAAATGAAATTAGAATTTTAAATATTATGAATGAAAATAAAATTAAGCATCTAGAGTTTATTCAAAATATAATTACTCGAATGAATAGAAACTCTTTTCAAATTAAAGGAATGAGTATAACCATTTCATCCGCTTTATTAGCTTTATCGGCTAATAATTCGAATATATTATATGCATCAATTATCTATTTTTCTCTTTTTATTTTTTGGGGGTTAGATTCTTATTATTTAAGCCAAGAGAAAGGATATAGAGATTTATATAATAGAACTAGAATAAAGGAAGAACTTGATATTGATTTTAATCTTAAATTGAACAAAGAAGATACTTTAGATAAAAATTCTTGGCAATACACCCTTTTAAATAAAACAATTTACCCTTTATACCTTCTTCAAGCTATACTTTCATTAATTTTAATTTTAACTTTTAAAAGTTTAAAATCATAAAACATAAAAACTACCCCTAAAAACAGTGAGTTTATTATTTTATAAATAGTTTAATATTGTTATTAAGTTAACAGTATTAAACTACTTTCGTTACAACATGAAGCAACTTATCAATTATTATACTTGTAAAATTTTCGGATTCTTTATTTTTATGTGTTTGTCATCAACGTATGCACAAGATAAAGAAGATCATTTTGTATTCTTCGGATATAACCCCGAAGTAGTAAATAGGCAATTATATAAATCATTAAATAATGCTATAGAACCTAGGGAACGGATTGTTATTTTAGATAGCATTGCGACACAATTTATACAGTCAAAAAATGCTGATTCTCTTTTTCATTATGGAAGCATGCTTAAAGATGAGGTTTTAAATCTGAAACTGAAAGGTTTGAAAGGTAATCAGGGGTTTAAATCTAAATATCAATTAAAATCGTTGTTTTATAAAGGTTTGGGTTCGCAAAGTATGGGTTTGTTAGATGAATCTACAAGATATTTTATAGAAGGGATTCGTTTATCCGAAGAAAAATCCGAAGAAAAAAAAAGACTGATATTTCCATATTTTAAACTAGCCTTAGCTGAAACCTATATTTTAAGGAAAGAAAGCTTAAAAGCAGCTTCTATTTTAGATGAGGTAGCGCCTGTTTGTAATACGTTAACTACGTTGCTTTATTATAAAATAGCCCGTTCAAATTATTATCTTTTAAATAATGAACTTGAAAATGCTGAAAAACTAATAAAAAATACCTTACAAACGCTTAATAAAGAAAAATATCCGAGGATTTATATACGATTTCAAATTGCATTAGGTCGTTTAAAATTATTAGAAGGAAAGTTAAATGAATCGCTTGGTATTTTTACGAAAATTAAAGATAAAGCTATAAAATCAGGTTATTATGATCTTTATATCGCTATAATTTTAAATCAAGGAGAAATTTATAGTGTCAGTAAAAATTATCAGGTTGCTGAAATTATACTTAGTACAGCATACGTTAATGCGGTACAGTGGAATCAATTGAATTTGCAACAAAAAATAGTGAAAGCCTTAGTTCGTGTTTATGTATCAAAAGAGAATTATAAAAATGCGTATAATTTAAAAACACAATTAGAGGGTATTAATCGTAGAATTATTTTAGGGCAGAATAAGCGGTTTATAAGAGATTTAGAATTTAAGTATGAAACACTAAAAAAAGAAAAAAAGATACATATACTTCAAGAAGATCAAGTACATAATAGAACAGAAATTGAATATCAAAAAACAGTAAAATACGGTATCTTAATAGCTTTTTTAATCATTCTGATTCCTATTATTTTGTTGTTGGTTGTTTATTATCAAAAGCTGCAAACACAGAGTTTACTTGGGAAGCAACAGGAAATATTACGTCAAAAAGAAATGACTTCGGTATTACAAACACAAGAATTAGCATTGGTTAAAAATACGATTGTGGTTCAGAATAAAGAAAGAGATCGTATTGCTAGAGAATTACATGATAGTATTGGTGGTAATATTTCGGGGATAAAACTACAAATGACCAATTTAGTAGCCCGTAATCCTGAAGTAGGCTCGTTACTTATTCAATTAGAAAAAACCTATCAACATGTTCGAGATATTTCTCATAGTTTAATTCCTGATGAATTTAAAGAAAATAATTTTACGTATTTAATTAAAAATTATATCACATCTTTAGAACAAAACAATAGCGTAGTTATTAATTTTGATGCGTATCCTGAAAATGCCGTAAATACTTTAAATTACACATTACAATCTAATTTATTCAATATTATAAAGGAATTGATTACCAATGCTTTTAAACATGCTAAAGCTACGGAAATAGCCTTGCAATTAATCGTTATTGAACAAGATAATAGTATTGAGTTTCTTTATGAAGATGACGGAGTTGGTTTTGATATAAAAAAGACAAGCAAAGGAATCGGTATTTTAAATATTGAACATAGAGTAAAGGCGTTTAATGGTTTGTTTTCGATAGATTCGGCATTAAATAGAGGTACGGTAATAACAATAAGTATTCCACAACAAAATTAATTTATGATAAAAGAATATAATATTATAATTGCAGATGATCACAGTATGTTTTTAGACGGATTACGTAGTATTCTGTCCGAAGAAAAAAATATAACGATTGTATTAGCCGCAAAAACAGGAACTCAAGTTCTTAAATATCTGCAAATTAATAAAACACCAAAAATAGATTTAGTTATCACAGATATTAATATGCCAGAAATGGACGGTATCACTTTAAATAAGGCTATTAAAGAAGCGTTTCCGCAAGTAAAAACCTTAGTAGTTAGTATGCTGGAAGAACCTGTTAAAATTCAACAGTTAATTGATGCGAATACCAATGGTTATTTATCTAAAAATGCCGCTAAAAATGAACTTTTAAAAGCGATTAAAACGATCCTTGAAGGCGAAAATTATTTTTCATCTAGAATAAAGAATATTTTAATGGAAGCTCTATTTGCAGCGAAGTCGAAGCCTTTAGTTTCTTTAACCAAGAGAGAAAAAGAAGTATTAAAGTTAATAGCTAAGGAATTTACTACTAAAGAAATTGCTTCTCAATTATTTTTAAGCACACATACTATAGAGAGTTATCGTAAAAATTTAATAGCAAAGTTAGGTGTACGTAATATTGCTGGATTAACACGCTATGCAATAGAAGAAGGGATTTTATAAGATTTTATAAAATAATTAAGTTAAAAAACAGTAATTATGGAAATTAAAGAATTTGAAAGTAAGATTAAGCCTTTTTTTTGGGTAAAACATTCAGATAGTTATTCAGTTTGTTTAAACGTAGGAGAGTTTAAAGATGAAATTTTCGAAACAAGATCAGATGAAGGTTTTGAAGGCGGCGGTTATGACTGGTGTTCGTTGGCTTGTGTGTTTTTAAATGAAAAAATGCCAGCATTAAAAGAGCTTATTAATTTTGATCCAGAAGGAAGTATGTTTTGTGCGTATTCAAAAGATAAAGAAGCGTTACAGAAATTTATAGTCGCATTTAAAGAAGCTTGTGAAAATGAAGAATTAATTCAAGATTTGTTTTCAAGGGCTGAATTAGATTAAAATGATTATATCCCTGAAAGTAGGGTATTAATTTTCACGGTATTTGGGCTGAAATATAGTTAAGGATTCCTGCAAATTTGCATCATAAAACTAACTTAATTAAAAACTAAAAAAATTATGATTTACGGAATTACATTAATCCTTTTAAGTATTATAGCAGTGCCATCCTTAATTTTAGCAAAAAAACCAAACGCAAAAGAATTGTTAGATAAAATTGAACCTTATCAAGGTTGGATTGGTTTAGTTTTTTGTTTAGGGGGTATTTGGGGGATTATTTCAGCTTTTTTAAACATTGCTTGGTTAACATCATTACCAATTTGGTGGAGTACGCTCTTAGCAGGAAGTTTTGTGCAAGCAGCCTTGGGTTTTATGTTAGGCTTTGGTATGATTAGTAAGTTATTGCTAAGTAAAAATGAAGCAGCTCAACAAAAAGGAGAAGCATTAAGAGAAAAATTAGCGCCAAAACTAGGGAAACTAGGTTTGTTTGGGCTTATTGTTGGGGGATGGATGATTGTTGCATCTATACTTTTTATATAAATATATTTTAAAATATAGTGAGAAAGAGAAGGATCTGTTAGATTCTTTAAGACTTGCACAGTAATAAACTGTGCAGGTTTTTTATTTATGCACAAACATTACATGACATTAATTGCCTGTTGTAATCAAATTAATTACTTAAACAATAGTTGTTTATATTGTTTTTTAGGCTGCTAAAATTATTAAAAAATCAATAGGGCTGTAGGCTAGGAAGTTTATTTTATTTTTTTTATATAAAATAGGGTTATATCATGCTGTATTTTAGATTAATGGAACTATATTTGCAATATAATATAAGTACTAACAATATAATTTACATTACAATGAGTAAAGGAATAGTAAAATTTTTCAACGACACTAAAGGATTTGGTTTTATTACAGAAGAAGGTGTTGAAAAAGACCACTTTGTACACGTTTCAGGTTTAATCGATGAGATTAGAGAAGGTGACCAAGTTGAATTCGATTTAGAAGAAGGAAACAAAGGACCAAACGCAGTGAACGTAAAAGTGATCTAATATATAATCCATATATTTTCAAAAAAACCTCATCATTTATTTGATGAGGTTTTTTATTTGCCTTAATTTTTTTTAAATATTGTGTTTAAATAAATATTGCGTGTGTTGAGGTCTGTTGTTTTATAAATAATAAGCTGTTTTGTCCATTATTTCTTTAAGTACAAAGTAACTCTCTAAAACACCAATATTGTCAATTTTTGAGAGTTTTAAGCGAACAAAATCGTGGTAATCTTCTAAATCATTTAGATTTATCTGTAGAAAAAAATCTACTTTTCCTGCCATGTGATAGCATTTCTGAACTTCTTTTAATTCTTTTACTTGCGCTTCAAATTTATCAATAAAACCTTCGTCGTGACATCGGAGCGATACCATACAAATAGCAGTTACAGGCATTTGTATGCGTTTTTTATCTAAAATAGCAACGTAGTTTTTAATTATGCCTGTTTTTTCTAAGCGCTTAATTCGTTCATAAATAGGAGAGATGGTTAAATTTAATTTTTCAGAAATTTCTTTGGCAGTTTTCTTACAATCTTCTTGTAAAATTCGCAATATTTTTAAATCGATAGCATCTAGTTTTATCATGTTTTATTAAATTAATTTTGATTGATGAGGTTTATGTTTACCGTTAAATACCGTTAAAATCACTTTTTAAAAGATGTAAAACTGTTTTAAAAAGTGATAAAATTGGCTTGTTATGTTTTGAAAAGTGAAAATTACTTATTTTTTATCAAAATAAAGTGTTTATTACTTTTAAAGTGCCAATCAATGTATTTTTGTAGGGAATAAAAATCGTATAAGATGAAAATATTAGTTACAGGAGCAGGAGGACAATTAGGTACGGTATTAACAAAGTCTTTAAAAGAGAAGTATGGTAAAGAGGCAGTAATAGCTTCAGATATTCGTACAATAGCAAATTATAGCGGAATTTTTGAAATATTAGACGCTACTAGCGAAATTGATTTAGCTAACATTGTAGTAAAACATAAAGTTACTCAAATATATCATTTAGCAGCAATATTATCTGCTAACGGCGAGAAGAATCCTATTCAAACTTGGGATATCAATTTAAAATCGCTTTTTAGTGTTTTAGAGGTTTCTGTAAAACATAAATTAGATAAAGTATTTTTCCCTAGTTCAATAGCTGTTTACGGACTTAGCGCACCAAAAATTGACACAAAACAAGATGCGTATTTAGATCCTACAACGGTTTACGGAATCAGTAAAGCAGCTGGTGAAAACTGGGCGCAGTATTATTTTTTAAGATATGGTTTAGACGTACGTTCTATACGATATCCTGGTGTTATTGGGTATCAATCTTTACCTGGCGGTGGAACTACCGATTATGCTGTTGATATTTATCATAAAGCTATTAAAAATGAAGATTTTACTTGTTATTTAAAGGAAGAGGCTTGTTTGCCGATGATTTATATTGATGATGCTATTAGAGCTACTTTAGAGCTTATGCAAGCACCAAAAGAAGCGGTAAAAATAAGAACATCGTATAATTTAGCAGGGATGAGCTTTACGCCAGCAGAAATTGCGGATTCAATAAAAGAGTGGTATCCTGATTTTAAAGTAAGTTATAAGCCTGATTTCAGACAAGCAATTGCCGATTCTTGGCCTAAATCTATTAATGATGACGCTGCGAGAGAAGATTGGGGTTGGAAACCAAACTACTCTTTAAAAGAAATGACTAAAGAGATGATTACTCAGTTAAAGAAGCAATAATATTTTCTTTTTCCCTATATAAAAAAGACTATTTACATTACGTAGATAGTCTTTTTTTATACATTTAAGTTAATTAAGTTAAGCCTTAATTACTTTTGCGTACTGCATAAAATAATCTTCAAAACGTTTTATCGTTGGGATCATTTTATCAGCATATAATACAAACTGACATTTATTAACACTTTGTGTAATAGACATTAAAGCTGCATACGCAGTGTTATTTTTTAAGAATTGTGCATCATCAATATTAAAAATCATTAATTGCGACGGACTTATTCCGTTTAATAAAAACAATTTATTCATTCTTTTAGGCGTAGAGATAAGAATATCAACACCTTCAAAAATTTCTGATTTCTGTGTGTCTACATGAAGCGCTTCATCGGCAACATAAACACGTATCGATTTATACCTGGTGTAAGGTAAAAAGGCGTTATATACTTCTAAAGCTCTTTCGTTATCTTCAACAAGAACAAAGGCTCTAGGGCTAGTGCCAATATCAGTAAATTTTAATTTATGTAAGGTTGTAAGTACAAGTGTTGTTGTTTTTCCGCTACCTTGATCGCCTATACAATAAACATTTGCACCGCTTTTAATAGCAGGAATACTCTTTTTTTGTAAAGGTGTAGGAGTCGTTATTTCTAGCGATTCTAATTTTTCTTTAATTTCTGAATTTAATTTTTTAAAAGGCATAAGGTTAATGAAATAACTGTTTTAACGTGAATAAAAGGAATAATTAAGCCACAAAGATACAATTAAATTAAAAGTTTTTAATTTATTAATCGGCTTGTGTTTGATTGATAAGATCAATAGTAGATAGAAACAGATAATAATACAGAAAATATATGAAACTAGGAGTAAAGGGCTGTTTTTTGATTATCAGGTAAGAGGTTGCAGGGTTCATAAATAAAGTTAAAAGCAAGCAAAATACTCTTGATTCGTAAGATAGATGATAAAAACATAATAATAAATAATGACGCCGCCGCTTAATTTGCTTTGCTCACCTTAGTAGTTTAATATATATATTGTTTTGTCACAAAACTTTATTTTTACTCTATAATTACCTATTACTACCCTACAAGAAGTGTCCTATAATTAATATTATGTTAAATAAATAGAGTTTTAATATAATAAATAAACGCTATATCTATATCTTTATTTTATATCTTCTTCCCTTATATATGCTGACCTGTTGGTTTTTTCTTCGTTTTTATATGATTAGTTAGAAAATTCGAAGATATTATTTCAGGGTTTGCCTTTTTTCCATTTTATTACCTGTGTGTATCATTAAACAAAAGCTTTTATTTTTTTGCGCTTGCTTTTCTTGTTTAAATGATTATTTTACTTTTTTTTAATTCAAGTATTAATTTCAATAAAATTAAAACACTAAAACAAACACTCATGAGCCTTACTGTTCTTTTTGAAGATGACTATATAATTTGTGTATCTAAACCGAATAACGTTGTTGTTCATCACGCCTACCACTCTAGAAATGTTTCTGAAGAAGAATCATTATTGCAATTGTTATTTAATCAATTTGGAGCTAAATTTTATCCGATACATCGTTTAGATAGAAAAACTTCAGGGATTATATTACTTGCAAAAGAAACGAAACATGTATCTAAATTTCAAGAATTATTTACCAATAACGAAATTCAGAAAACATATTATGGAATTGTTAGAGGACATTCTCCTGAGCAAAAAGTCATTGATTCGCCAGTTAAAGGACGTGATTCTGACGTTTATAAAGAAGCTGAAACACATTTAAAAACCGTTGCAACTGTTGTTGTTGATATCCCTGTAAAACCTTACGATAGCTCAAGATACAGCTTAATTGAAATGAAACCTACAACGGGCAGATTACATCAATTACGTATTCATACAAATAAAATTAGCCATCCGCTTATTGGCGATCCTAAGTATGGTGATAAAAATCACAATACGATGTTTATTGATAATTTTAATTGTGAAAACCTATTTTTACACGCCTATTCTCTTGAATTTACACATCCTTTTTCAAAAGAAAAACTAGTGATAAAAGCATCTTTACCAAATGATTGGAATACTGTTTTTAAACGATTTGAATGGACTTTAAGTAGTTAAGAGTAATATGTTGAGAATAAAAAAAGGGCTACATATAAATGTAGCCCTTTTTTGTTTTAAATTATAAAGTTTATAATTTAAATGTCTTGAAAAATAGCGTGCATTAAACGTTTTTTGTCATTAATACTTTCTTCTAGAGAAATCATTGTTTCCGTACGATTAACCCCATTAATATCATCTATTCTGTAGATAATATCTTTAGCATCATTCGTGCTTTTAGCTCTTACCTTACAAAAGATATTGTATTTACCTGCAGTTACATAAGCAACTGTTACGTTCGGTATTAAGCGTAAATTTTCTAAAACGTGTTGCGTCATAGACGACTTCTCTAAATATACTCCAACATGTGCTATGAAGGTGTATCCCATTTTATCGTAATTCAAGGATAATGTTGAACCTTGAATAATGCCTTCGTCTTCCATTTTCTTAACACGTACATGAATAGTACCAGCTGATACTAATAATTTCTTTGCAATGTCGGTAAAAGGTGTTCGGGCATTTTCGATTAAAATGTCTAAAATTTGATGATCAATTTCATCTAGTACAAACTTTTTCATTCTTTTTTTTTCTGATAGTATCACTAAAATACAGTTTTTTAAAGTAATTCTTCTTTGTGTGCGATATTTGAAGATAAATCTCCTTCTTTTTCTTTCATTAAAGATAGTACAAATTTACCATTTTCTACTTTCTCTACATACTGAAAAGCCACATCTTTTTTATTTTTTTCTGATCGATAAATAACATCATAGAAGTTCTTGATATTGTTTGGAATAGAAAAGTAATCTAAATGTGATGTAAAGTTTTTTTCTGTAGCTACATGATAAATCCCCTGTAAAAGCGCGTAAAAATTGTATTTACGCACCGTTTCCCGCTCATAATCGTCAGGATAATGTCCTGCTTCAATCAATATAGTGTTGTGTCCTAATTTTTGAAAATTATCCCCCGTCGCTGTTGGATAAAACTCATCGCTATAGCGCCCTATATGATTTGGTATTAATTTTTGTAATAAAGCATTCATTGCTACAATTACATTCATGGTCTGCTCCCGTCCTTTTGTTAGTTTACGCGTAATTTCTTCGGATGGTGCTAAAAATGAAATCGTTGCGGGGTTTTTAGTTCCTTCTACACCAAAGATGGTTCTTTGGTCGTGCAGGTTAAAGCAAAATTGTGGTTTTACAGTGTCTAAAATTTCACGCAACAATTTACTTTCTTTAGCTTCTAAAGCTACCGCATCCCTATTTAAATCTACATCATTTGCATTTACACGCGTATATACCTCAGCGCCATCAGGATTTAGCATTGGGATAATTGTAATATCGCAATTATTTAAAATTGAATTTACAATTTCGGTATTTTTATAGGTTTTTATATATTTTAAGAAATCAAACACTGCTTTTGTTCCGGTGCTTTCATTTCCGTGCATCTGGCTCCAAATAAGTATTTTTATTTTTCCTGAACCTAATTTTAATTGATAAATAGCCTTGCCTTGCTCCGATTCGCCTATTTTTTTTGATGCAATATCTTCATCTAAATCGTTATAAAGTGGCTCAATATCATTCAAAGTAATGTATCTGCCCGATATTTTACGTTGTTTTATTGTTGTTAAATAATTTTCTTCTAAAAAATCAGTATTTAATAAATTCATTTCAAGCTCATTTTTTTTATTATAAGATTACCACAATTACCACAGTAAACTACAAAGTAAACCAATCAGCAATTAATTCTTTTTCTATTGATTTTGCAGAAATATGCGTATAATCATTTTTAAGACTATCGTACTGATACTCTTTTGCCCATGTTTCAATATTATTAGTCAAACTGATTAATGAATCGCAAATAAACTGCACCTCATCATCAGTAACCGTAGGATGTATAGACAAACGAACCCAACCAGGCTTATCAGTATTACAACCTTCTAAAATTTGATCTTTAATTTTATTAGACGTATTTTGATTTACATTTAACAAGAAATGCCCGTAAGTTCCTGCGCATGAGCAACCTCCTCTTGTTTGAATACCAAAACGATCATTTAACAATTTTACCACCAAGTTAAAATGATATTTTTCGTAATAAAAAGAAAAAATACTCAATCTGTCTTTATGATTTGGTGCTAATATTTTTACACCGTCTAAACTCTCTAAACACTCAAAAATAACAGGATTTATAGCATCTTCACGCTGTTTTATTTTATCCGTAGTCATTTTATCTTTCACTTTTATTGCCAACGCAATTTTAATGGTTTGTAAAAAAGCAGGAGTTCCGCCATCTTCACGAGTTTCCACATCATCAAAATAATCATGCCCGCCCCAAGGATTTGTGTAACTTACCGTTCCGCCACCAGGATTATCAGGAATCATATTTTTATACAATTTCTTATTAAAAATCAATACGCCAGAAGTTCCAGGACCTCCTAAAAATTTATGAGGCGAAAAGAAAATAGCATCTAAATATTCATCTTCTTTCTTCGGATGCATATCTATATCAACATAAGGCGCAGAACAAGCGAAATCAACAAAACACAAACCGCCATATTTATGAATTAAAGAAGCTACTTTATGATATTCGGTTTTAATTCCTGTTACATTTGAACCTGCACTAATAGAGGCTATTTTAATCGGTCTGTCGGCATATTTCTTAATTTCTTCTTCAAAAATATCTAGACAAATAAGCCCCTGATCATTACAAGGAACAACCACTACCTCAGCAATAGTTTCTATCCAAGAAGTTTGGTTTGAATGATGCTCCATATGACTTACAAAAACAATAGGTCGTTTTTGCTCAGGAATTTGCGTATGTTCCTTTAAATTTTCAGAAACCTTTAAACCTAAAATTCGTTGAAATTTATTGACAACTCCTGTCATTCCTGAACCTTCGGTAATTAAAACATCATCTTTAGAGGCGTTTACATGGTGTTTAATAATATTTCGAGCTTCGTTATAAGCTAAAGTCATTGCAGCCCCTGCTGTTGAGGTTTCCGTGTGTGTATTGGCAACAAAAGGCCCGAAAGTGTTTAAAAGTTGTTTTTCTATCGGATAATATAAACGCCCGCTGGCTGTCCAATCGGCATAAATCATTTTTTGTGTTCCGTAAGGCGATTCGTAAGTTTGATTAATACCTACGATATTCTTTTTAAACGGACTGAAATAGTTTTCTAAACTCATAAAATTACATAAATTAGGCTGTTTTACATAATTATTGTTTTATTATGTAATAAGATGTATATAAAATATAAATTTAATTTTTTACATCAAAACAACCTAAAAATTATATGTAATTAACTTTTTTCTAACTTTTGTAAAAAATTAGCGCTCTTTTAAAGCCTTTTAAAATTCAAGAAAACTAAAAAAGTGCCGTTAATTCTTAAGATATAAGATTAACGGCACTTTTTATTAAGTTTGATAGTTTGTTTTTTACAATCTAAACTTTCCTCCTACTAAAATAGTTTTCTGTAAAAAGAAGAAATTTTGCGAAGCACTATCGGCAGCATTATTTGTTGTTTTAATATCAGGCATATAAATATGTCCACCTTTCAAATCTGCTTGTACATAAAAGTGTTTTAAGAAGGAGATATTTACACCCGCCACAACAGAAGCTCCGTATCCTGATAAATGAAAAGAATCATTTCTATCTTTCCCTAATAATTTTGAATTTGTCTTCGGATATAAAATCCCCATACCAAAACCTTCTGTTAGGTTAATTTGTAAGTTTTCAAGATTCAAACCAAACCAATGACTTACATCATCAAAACGTTTTAATTCTACGTTTACGTAATTTAAACCATCAGTGTGTTCGAAACGTAAAAAATCGTCTGCTAAATTAACAGTTTCATTATTGTAGGTTCCGTCGTATTTTGCATTTCCCTCATTAATATTTCCATTAATTTTAACGTCTTGATTATTGATCATTACATACTTCATGTGATCAACCCCAATAGAAACCGTGTAGTTCTCGTTAAAGAAGTACCCAATTCTATAATTTGTTTGCGGAATCGTAATTCTCCCAGGATTAAAATAATCATAAAAAGAAAACGTTGTTTGCCTATCCTGTGCTTTTACATCCGATAGGGTAAAATCATAATTATCACCTTTAAAATGAATATCAGAATCAGTGTAACTTGCCCAATTCCATCCCCAATAAGCGAAAAACTTTCCTTTATTGGTTACTTTCTTTTTTTGAATGATAAATTTTTCGCTGTTAGGCGCTTTATCATCGCTATTTTCTTGTTTACTACTACCTTGCTCCTGTCCTATTACTAATGATGAGGTTGCCGCGATCATTAGTAAACTCAAACTAATTGTTCTTAATTTCAACTTGGTTATTTATATTTATGTGTTGCTGTAACTGTATGTTCTTAAACGTATTATTTGATAATTTCTTGAATTTCTGTTATGAATCTTTCAGCAAGTGCATCCGCATTTTCTTGACTGTTGCTTTCTGTATAAATTCTGATAATCGGCTCTGTATTCGATTTACGTAAATGAACCCATTGTTTTTCGAAATCAATTTTTACACCGTCAATTGTATTAACGTTTTCATTTTGATATTTTAACGTCATTTTCTCTAAAACATCATCAACATCAATTTGTGGCGTTAATTGAATTTTATTTTTGCTCATAAAATAACTTGGATACGAATCTCTTAATGCTGAACAAGACATTTTCTTTTTCGCTAAATGCGATAAAAACAAGGCAACACCAACTAAAGAATCACGCCCGTAATGAGATGCAGGATAAATAATCCCTCCATTTCCTTCACCACCGATTACTGTACCGGTATCTTTCATCATTTGAACTACATTTACTTCACCTACTGCTGAAGCGGTGTAAGTTCCACCATGTTTTTCAGTAACATCACGCAAAGCTCTTGATGATGATAAATTAGAAACAGTATTTCCTCCTTTTAATTTACCTAATACATAATCTGCACAAGCAACTAACGTATATTCTTCCCCAAACATAGAACCATCTTCTGATATTAAAGCTAAACGGTCAACATCAGGATCCACAACAATTCCTAAATCGGCTTTCTTTTTAACTACTAATTTAGAGATATCAGTTAAATTCTCTTTTAAAGGTTCAGGATTATGAGGGAAATCACCATTTGGTTCACAATATAATTCGATACATTTAACGCCTAATTCTTTTAATAAAGCAGGAATAAAAATTCCTCCAGTAGAATTAACCCCATCAACCACCACTTTAAATTTTGCTTTTTTAATAGCTTTTACATCGACTAAATCTAAGTTTAAAACTTCCTTGATATGTTTCTTTAAATAACGCTTATTCTTTCTGTAGCTTCCTAATTCATCAACCTGAGCAAACGTAAAATCTTCATTATCTGCTAAAGCTAAAATTTCTTCTCCATCAGCGCCGTTTAAGAATTCTCCTTTTTCATTTAATAACTTTAAAGCGTTCCATTGCTTCGGATTATGAGAAGCTGTTAAAATAATTCCTCCATGTGCTTTTTCTAAAGGAACAGCAATTTCCACCGTTGGTGTTGTAGATAAACCTAAATCAACAACATTAATACCCAAACCAACTAAAGTATTTGCTACTAAGTTGCTAATCATTTTCCCAGAGATACGAGCATCTCTACCAATAACAACTTTAATTTTCGTATTATTTTTTTGAGCTGTCGGGTTTCTTTTGATAATAAAAGCTCCGTAAGCTGCTGCAAATTTAACAGCGTCTAATGGCGTAAGATTTTCGCTAGGCTTTCCTCCTATTGTTCCTCTAATTCCTGATATCGATTTTATAAGTGTCATTATTTTTATTCTTTTAAATTTTAGTACAAATATAATGGTAATTTCATAAATTAATAAGAATAGGTTTGAATACATCTTCGATTTATGGATGTTTTTACTCTTCTATAAATTAGACCTCACAGGTTTTAAAAACCTGTGAGGTCTTGGTGTCAATAAGCATAAAAAAACCCGCTACTTTCGTAACGGGTTTTAATACTTAAAAATTTATAATGATAAAGAAATATTATTTCCCTTCCATTTTTCTTTTTAATTCAGCTAATCCACCAATATCTCCTAAAGTAGTTTTTTCTACGTCAGCAGCTTTTTTAGCAGCAGCCTTGATGTTTTTCTTTTCTTCTTCTTTGAAAAGAGAAGTATGAGAAACAACAATTCTTCTGTATTCTTTACTAAATTCAGTAACGATGAACTTTACAGCATCACCTTTTTCTAATTTAGAACCGTCTTCTTTTTCTAAGAAACGAGTTGGAGCGAAAGCTTCGATACCATCTGCAAAAGTTACAGTTGCACCTTTATCATTCTTTTCCTTGATAGAACCTTCGTGAGTAGATCCGATTGCATACGTAGCTTCATGAGCATCCCAAGGGTTATCTTGAGTTTGCTTATGACCTAAGTTTAACTTACGGTTCTCAACGTCTAATTCTAAAACTTGAACTTCTAATTTATCACCAACAGTAACAAAATCAGAAGGATGCTTAATTTTCTTAGTCCAAGATAAATCAGAGATATAAACTAATCCGTCAATTCCTTCTTCTAATTCAACAAACACACCAAAGTTAGTATAGTTACGTACCGTACCAGTATGCTTAGAGTTTACAGGGTACTTAGTAGTAATATCAGTCCAAGGATCTGGATGTAATTGCTTCATACCAAGAGACATTTTACGGTCTTCACGGTCTAAAGTTAAAATTTGAGCTTCAACCTCATCACCAACTTTTACGAAATCTTGCGCAGAACGTAAGTGAGTAGACCAAGACATTTCAGAAACGTGAATTAAACCTTCAACACCTTCTTCAACCTCAACAAATGCACCATAGTCAGCTAAAACAACTACTTTTCCTTTAACTTTATCACCAACTTTTAAATCAGTATTTAAAGCTTCCCAAGGATGAGAAGATAATTGTTTTAAACCTAATTGAATTCTAGATTTGTTATCATCAAAGTCTAAAATTACAACATTTAATTTCTGATCTAATTCAACAACCTCATTCGGGTGGTTAATACGAGACCAAGATAAATCAGTAATATGAACTAAACCGTCAACACCACCTAAATCAACAAAGACACCATAAGAAGTAATGTTTTTAACAACACCTTCTAATACTTGTCCTTTTTCTAATTGACCGATGATTTCTTTCTTCTGATCTTCTAAATCAGCTTCAATTAACGCTTTATGCGATACTACTACGTTTTTAAATTCGTGGTTGATTTTCACAACTTTGAATTCCATAGTTTTCTCTACATACTGATCGTAATCACGGATAGGCTTCACATCAATTTGAGATCCTGGTAAGAAAGCTTCAATACCGAATACATCAACGATCATACCTCCACGAGTTCTACACTTAACAAAACCGTTAACGATTTCACCAGTTTCATGTGCATTATTAACACGTTCCCATGCTTTAATAACACGTGCTTTTTTGTGAGATAATACTAATTGACCAGAAGCATCTTCTCTTTTGTCAACTAATACCTCAACACTATCTCCAAGTTTTAAACCTGGATTGTAACGGAATTCGTTTAAAGAAATAACTCCTTCAGATTTAGAGTTGATATCGATAATTGCATCTCTATCAGTAATTCTTGTAACGGTTCCTTCGATAACATCACGTTCGTTTACGAAACCTACTGTTCCTTCTAACGCTTTTTCGAATTCTTTTAATTTAGATTCATCAACTTCATCAATACCTTCTTCGTATTTATGCCAGTTAAATGTTGCTAAAAATTCTGCTGGGTTTACTGTTACTGCTTCAGCAGCTGTGTTTTTTTCTTCAGACATGTCTGAACTAGTTTTTGTATCTTTCTATTGATCAGATTCTTAGCGATACCAATATAAAAGAGAATTAAAATATAAATTTGTTTGCTACCTTTGTTAAATCTGTTCTCGTAAAAAGGCGTGCAAATTTACGATGTTTTATTTTAATAACCTATAATTAAGGGCTAATGTCTTTAATGTTTTGCTAATTCATCATAAAAACGAAGCTAAAAGTTACGTTTTTTTTTATCATTTATATAGTCCTATGCTATATTTACAGAACAGACACAATCACTTTAAAGGAAGGGTAATTAATAGTAATAAAACTCGAATATTATTTAAACGTTTACTTCTTTTATTTATTGTGATATTTCATATCTTTATTATGATATTCTTGTTTTAAGTAGCTTTTAATTGTCATTTTCAAAACACCCTCCCGAGGCTAGTTACGAATTTCGTAATGTTTTTATGTAACGTATGTTTTTGTAAATATGCCGAAGATGGATGGATATGCCCGAAGACGGATAGCAATCCGTCTCTACTTTACGGTTTTAAATACCTCATCCCAAAAAACAGTATAAAACCCATAATTATAATAGTTTAATTGATGATGTTTCTGATGAAAACGGTTTGTTGTGAATAAAGATTTTTTTGCTGTTTTTATATTCACATTCTTCTTTACATTTAAATGCGTGATTACGCCGTAAAGCCAGTTAAAAACAAGAAATACTATAAAGCTATATAGGTTAAATGAAAACACAATAGAAACGATTGTTAATAGCAAACCGAAAAACACTGCTTCCCAAAGCGACATATAATACAAACTCACCGCATTGAATCCAATACTATGTTCGTGATGTTTTGCGTGAAGCTTATTTAAGTAAGGTATATTATGAGAACACCAATGTAAAACATACATTAAAAAATCCATCAATATAAAAAGCGCTATAAAGGATATTAAAAAATTATCCGAAGAAAAAGTTATCATATCTATTTGCCATAATATATAACCAGGAATTGCAATAAGAATGTTTATCAATAATATTAGTAAAGAATAAAGCACTTCTTTTTTAGAAGTGCTTGTATGATGTTTATGTCGCTTATCCCAAACTTTACTTATAATGATATTAAACACATACCCTATTATATTTGCTGATATAAGTAATGAGAAAAATATAATAGGTTCTTTCATTATTTTTTAATTAATAATAATACTAAAAATAAAAAAAGGTAATGAAAGAATGAAATAAATAATAGTTTTTCGATATAGTTTAAAAAAAGTAACAATAATTATATATATGTATTCATCATCATATAAGATATCTACTTTATCTCCAATATTATATTTTTCATCTATAATACTCATTTCAATTTTTTTATGATTAGTATCAATACTTAATAAATATATAATACTATTATTTACTTTATCTTTATTATAATTTTTATAAATTGTTTTAATGTAATTAAAAATGGCTACAATTAATAAAAAGAAACCAAATAATATTGAAATATTATTAAATATAAAATTAAATAATTTTAGCATTGATATTTATAGTTTTATTTTCTGATAAACTGATAAAATTAAATTTTGAATTTGATCATCTAGATACTCTAAAACAGTATTTTGTGTTGTATTTGTAGTTTTATATATAACATGAACTTTATTGTAAAAAACAGGAGACATTGTTTGAACTGTAGCTACTATTTTTCTTACATAATCCTGTACATAAAGTTCATAACAATATTCATGATAATAGATTACAGAATCGTCATGAATATTTTCAGTTGTTTTTATATACTTACCAATCAGTATTGTTCCGTTTATAATGGTATCGTAATCTTCATTTATTGTATTGTAATTATATATGAAGATAAATAAAAAAGGAAATATTAAACTTATAACAGGTATAGATTTATTGTTTTCGCTAAAAATATCAGGATTTAACCAGTAAATATTAATTTTATATACTTCTCCGACTTTAAATTCTTTCTGATGATATATATATTCTTTTTCATAAGTTTTATATAATGTATTTTCATAAGTTATTTCATTATAAATATATTGATAATCAATTTCTTGAGAAATTAACTCTTTAGATTTAGAGTAGGTATTATTTACTGTAATTATTCTAGAATTTATTTTTACTGTTTTATTTGATATAAAATAGTGAAAATAACTAACTAAAAATAGTGTAATAAGTATATTTAAAAAAACTGTTCTCTTTTTTAAAAGTTGTTTCAGTTGTTTTTTCTTTTTTAAACTTAGAAATAGTCTTTGCTCTTGAAAAACATAAATTATTATTCAGTTTCAATAATACTAACTTTAAACAGATTATCAAAAATATCAAAAACTATTTGTGCGTCTTTTTTACGAACCGATATTATATATTGACAATCCATTTCTAGTTTTTGCGCTGTGATGTTTAAATTTCGTTCTTTAACAACACGTTGAACTTTATTCATCATATCGTAACCGAAATTCAATTGATAATCAATATCGATTGTTTTTTCTTTGATATCAGCAATTTCTAACGCCATTTTTGCTGAGGTTCTGTAGGCGTTTATCAATCCGCCAACGCCTAGCTTTGTTCCACCGAAATAACGCACCGATACAATTAATATATTGGTAACATCAAAAGCCTGAATCTGCCCGTAAATTGGCATTCCTGCCGAATTACTTGGCTCGCCGTCGTCGTTTGCTCTAAAACGTGTTTTTTCGGCTTCAATTCCAAATTGCCAAGCGTAACAAAAATGACGTGCGGTATGATGTTTTTTTCGTAATCCCTCTATGGCTTCTTTTACTTGTTCTTCTGATGATACAGGAAAAGCATATCCGAAGAATTTACTATTTCTATCTTTAAAAAGAGTTTCTTCGGATAAAACATCAATAGTTTTATAGGTATCTTTTATTTCGTCTGTATTTATATCACTCATAATTTTATTTTCTACTGCTTTACTCCTTCTTATTCTTATATTTTTGTCGTTTATGCCGTTATGCCGATGCGACTACTAAAATACTAATTACAGCCAACCCGATACCTATCCAGTTCTTTTTAACGAGTTTTTCTTTAAAGAACAGCAATGCGAAAATAGTTGTTAAAATAACAACCGATACATTGTTTATGGTAAATAATGTTGAACTTTCTAAGCCTTCTGTTTTTAGGGCTTTTATTAAAAATGCCATCGAATAATAATTAGGTATTCCTAAAACAATTCCGCCAATAATATTTTTAATAATTTGTTTCCCTTCTTCTTGTTTTCTTTGGATGCTTTTTATTTTTTTATCTAAAATTGAAGCTTTTAAAACTTGTAAAGCCATAAAAAAACATCCGAAGATAAAAGCACCGCCAAAAATAGTGGCTAAAAACATTGGGATAGCACTTTTAGAAACATAGGAAGTTTCTATGTATTTTAATAAAGTGTCAATACATCCCGAACCTAAAAACAACAAAATCGGATATTTTAAGTCTTTTAAATTTACCGAAGCGGTATCGCTTTTTGCCGATGCTAAATACACCGATGCTAAGGCTAGTAAAACGCCTATTACTTTAATAAAACCAATACTTTCATCGTATAGAAACACGCCGAAAACAATAGGAATTACCACGGACATCTTCCCTGCGACCGAGGCAACGGCTAAGCCGTTTTTTTGGGCGGTTATTCCCATTACATTAAATATTGCGATAAATAATATTCCTAAAATAAACGCACCAATAAACCATGATTGCTGAGGTATTTGCAAAAGAGTTGTACTGGTTTCTGAATTATAAAACCCGAATAAAAATGCGATTAAATAATTGACAACAATTGCCTGTGCGGTGTTTATTTTAAAAGTTGCAAACAATTTGAAAATTACAAATAATGAACTTGCAATTAAAATACTGATAATAAGGTAGATCATTTTTTTATTAGTAGATAATAGATAGAATATTAGAATCTGGTGACTGGTGAACTCATGATGAATTTATTTCAGTAGCGCATCAAAAGGAGAATTTAATAACGAAACTACATCTTCTTTGCCTGGCGTTAAATTCCAAACGTTAATCCCTAATTTTTTAGCTGAATCGGTATTTTCTTTTAAATCATCTACAAAAAGCGTTTCCGAAGCTATTAAATTATTTTCATTTAACACAAACTCGTAAATAGTAGCGTTTGGTTTTCTAAAATTTATTTCATGCGACAAATAAAATTGTTCAAAGCAGTTTTTAAACTCTTGATACAATTCCGCACCCCAATTATTTTGAATCCATGAAATATGTAAATCGTTGGTGTTGCTTAATAAAAACAAGCGGTATTTTTTTGATGCCGCTAATTCTTTTAAAAACGCCAATCTATTTTTTGGGAAATCTAACAAAATAGCATTCCAGGCGTTTACCAAATCGGCAGGGCTTATCTGCGGAAATTTCGTTTGATAAAAAGCAATAAACTCATCCGTAGAAATTAAACCCATTTCATAACGGTAATAGGTTTGCATCATATCTTCAGAAAAACTTGTAACCCCAAGTTTCGCCATTTCTTTGTGTGTTGCTTGTTTGTCTAGGTTGATGAAAATATCACCAAAATCGAAAATTATATTTTTTATGGTATTCATTTTATATGTGTATAATGTTTATTTTATATTTATAATGTAGAGACGCGATTTATCGCGTCTTCTTTTTTTTTGGTATATGTATTTATCGCGTTTTTTGTGTGTTTTCAAAAGTTTTCAAAACATCGCTTGCGATGTTTTGTTTTTTTAGCAGTATTTTTTCTGCGGATAACCTAGGCGCTTCCACCCCATTTTTAAAAGATGTTCCGCCTACAAAAACCTGTGCTTCATCCCATAAATTGGCATCAATAAAAGTTTGCAGCATTTGCGCTCCTCCTTCAATTAAAACCGATTGAATTTGATGTTTTTGTAAAACGCTACATATTTGTTCCGCTACGCGGGATGAAAAATCAATTTTTTCTAAAACCTCAACTTGCTCTTTTACTTTATTTACTTTTGTTGCTTTATCTACCAAAACAAGTGTTTTTACTTTTTCATCAAAAACCGTTAAATTCGATGGAATTCGTAAATTTTTATCCAATACAATTCGCACAGGATTATTTCCAGCCCAATGCCTAACATCTAAAGACGGATTATCGGCAATAACCGTATTTGTTCCTACCAAAATTGCTTGTTCTTGGCTTCGTATTTTATGTACCAATTGTTGCGAATAGCTATTAGAAATCCAAACAGGTTGCTGTGCATCTCTTTTTAGCGGAGCGATAAAACCATCGGCAGTTTCTGCCCATTTTAATACAATAAACGGGCGTTTTTTATTTTGAACCGTAAAAAATCGTTTATGATGTTTTTTACATTCATCTTCTAAAACACCAACAGTTACGTTAATTCCTGCGTTTTGCAAACGTTCGATGCCTTTTCCTGCAACTAAACTATTAGTATCAACACAACCGATCACAACTTTAGCAATTTGATGTTTTACAATTAAATCGGCACAAGGCGGTGTTTTTCCAAAATGCGCACAAGGTTCTAGGGTTACATAAATAGTCGCCTCTTTTAAAAGCGTTTTATCTTTTACCGAATTTATAGCATTTACCTCCGCATGATTTGCGCCGTAGGCGCTTGTAAACCCCTCGCCTATAATGGTGTTTTTATAAACGACAACTGCCCCAACTGACGGATTTGGGCGTGCAGTTCCAATACCATTTTTAGCGAGCTGTAAACAGCGTTTTATATATTTTTCGTTTTCGGTGATTTCTGTGGTGTTTTGGTTTTGTTGTTGTATCAAAATTTAATAAATAAGTTTTAAAAGTTAAAAGTTGATTTTAATTTCTTCGGTTTTATCGATAGTATATATGTGAGAAAAACCTAAAACCTTGTAACGTAAATCGCCTTTAAACTGCACTTTTACGCTTTTATTTAATAGCGAATTTAACAAACCGCCTAAAATTCCGTTTTTATTGTTTTGGAATACTTCTTTCGTTGAAATTGCTACTTTTAAAGGAATTGCAAATTCTTTACGTGCAGGGACTTTAAATTCTTCGGAGCAAACATGTGCTAATTGCGTTCCGTTTACCAATACTTTAATTTTATCTGTGGATAATTTTCCGCCAATATCATTTGGATTCTTAAAAAAAGCATTGGCTTTTAATCGAATAGTATCCGAAGCAATTGAAAGCACTTTAATATCATCAATTTTTAAAAACAGCGGCTTTTTTTTAATAGCACAGCTTGTAATACAGAAACTACTTATTACGATACTTGTGAAAAATATAAATTTATTCATTTTGATTTTCTTTTTATTATTTCACAAAAATAAGTTTCTTTGCTTTAATTGAATCTGCGAAGCAGAATTTATTTTGTTTCTGATAAAGATGAGGTTTTTTACTTTTTGTTTATCGCTAACCAACTAACCAAGCATCTTCATTTTTTAATAAGATTCTTTACTCTTTTATCCTTTAAAATAATTTAATGAAATTACACGATTTAAAAATTGATTTTACAGCGCAATTATCTGAAATTTATCCGCAAACGGAAATTGATACTTTTTTCTTTTATCTGATAGAAGAATATTTAGATTTTCAACGAATAGATGTATTGATGAAAGCTGATTTTGAAATTACCGATTCAAAACAAATTTTATTTAACAGCGCTATTCAACGATTAAAAAAACAAGAACCGATTCAATATATTTTAGGAAACACTGAATTTTATGGATTTCCTTTTTTGGTGAATAAAAACACATTAATTCCTCGCCCAGAAACCGAGCAATTAGTCGAATGGATTTTAGAAGAGATTTCTGATATTAAAAACTCACAACATGATGAGGTTTTAAAACCCCGTAGTATTTTAGAAATTGGCACAGGAACGGGTTGCATTCCTATCAGTTTAAAAAAGCATTTAGCTGATTTTGATATTTCAGCAATTGATGTTTCTAAAGAAGCTTTAAAAATTGCCAAAGAAAATGCAAAACAAAATTCTGTTGAAATTAATTTTATCGCCCAAGATATTTTAAAAGCAGATACTTTGAATTTCATTTCTTCTTCTAATTCAAGCGATATCCATTTTGATATTATTGTTTCGAATCCGCCTTATGTTCGAGAATTGGAAAAGGCAGAAATCAAAAATAATGTATTAGAAAACGAACCGCATTTGGCGTTGTTTGTTTCAGATGATAATCCTCTTATCTTCTACAATAAAATTGCCGATTTAGCAAAACTACATTTAACTAAAAATGGATTGTTGTTTTTTGAAATTAATCAATATTTAGCCAAAGAAACTGTAGCGATGTTAGCTGAAAAAGGGTTTAAGAATATCGAACTTAAAAAAGATTTTGTAGGAAACGACAGAATGATAAAAGCAAGTCTTTTTTAATAGTCGATTTTAATTTTTAATCCGAGTCTGTCAAATCGAAAACATCAAATCAAACTGTCTGAATCGAACTCCGTCTGAATCTCCGTCTGAATCTCCGTCTCGAAGAACTACGTCAAGCTGAATTTATTTCAGCTTCGCATCCTGATTTGCCATAGATAGGTTTTTAGTTTAACTTTTTGATATCACATAAAAAAAACGAGTATCCTTTTTGAGGATACTCGTTTTTAATTTTTAACTTGAAAAAATTAAAAGAAAGAAGTTTTTACTACTTTCTTTTATTAAAAGTATAAGTAAATCCAAAGTTAAATCCCCAAGAAGAATAAGGAACCGTTTGTGATAATTGCTTTGTCGCTAAAGGATTTTGTTGTGCTTGTGCATTTTCAACTAAAGTTAATGAATCTTCGTAAGAAATTTTATCATTAATTAAAGGCGATAATGCTCCTAAACCTGTTCCAACTGTTTTTAATAATGCCTCTCTAGAAACATTATTACCATTTAAAGTTGCTGAAAAATCACCTATTTCAGACGTATTTCTAGTAACGCTTATCCCTAAGTATTCCGCTTCTGCAAAAACTGATAAATTTTTAAGAATTTCATGCTTATAACCAATTGCACCAATAAATCCTAAAGGAAACTTCCCTTTAAAATCTCTAGTAAAATCAATCTCTAAAGGAATTGTTGTTCCTACTGGAGTTGGTAAAGCTGTTTTAACCTTTCCTACAACTTCTGTTTTTCCACCAATTTTAGTTAACACTCCTGCACGTCCGTAAAAATGCTCTGTAATGTTATATACTGTTGATAAAGACAAACCGAAAGCTCTACCTCTAGCTTTTACATCAACATAAGGTTGTCCTGGTATCTCAACAAGCATTGCTGTTTGATCTGCGCCATGTAAATACCCTGCTGCTGCTTCAATTCCCCATTTATCATTAAAGAAATAACCCGCTCTAACCTGTGTATGTGTTCCTTCTCCGTAACTTCCGTAGGTGTTCTCTACACCGCTAAGAGTTGTTTTAGTACCCATTTTTGACTCAACTGCCTTAAAAGAATATCCACTACTTGCTGATACATAAACTTGTGCACTTGCTGAAAGCGATGCGAACATTATAATTGCTGCTAAAATTTTTTTATTCATGTTTTTGTTTTTTATATAATATTATAAATAATAGGGTAAAACTATAAAATAAAATGGATAGATAACAATATTTATTAAAAATATCCCTCTTTTTTTTTATTTTCGCATTTTTAATGCTTTAAAAAAGTTAAAACACAAAAATTATTGAATACTACAATCTTACATGAAAATGTACAGCAATTTATAAGCGAAAATTTACAGTCAAATATTACCAAACTAATTTTAAAAGGTAGCCCGTTTAAAAATGTTACAATACAAGAGTTATCTAATCAGATTGTTAGCAAAATAAAGGCCAAGGATAAACTGCCTAATTGGTTTTTAACAAATCACATTTATTACCCTGCTAAAATTAGTATTGAGCAAACTTCTTCTGAAGAAACCGCTATTTATAAAAAGAATTTATTGACTGGCTTATTAAGTAAATCGAGTGCCCAATTATTAATTGATATTACTGGTGGCTTTGGTGTTGATGCTTTTTATTTTTCAAAATATTTTAAGCAAGTTATTCATGCTGAAATTAACAAAGAACTTTCTAAAATAGTTACTTATAACTACCAGCAATTAGCGGTTAAAAATATTCAAACAGTTGCCACAAATGGCTTGGATTATTTAAAAGAAACCTCACAAAAATTTGATTGTATTTACATAGACCCTTCTCGTAGAGATGATGTTAAAGGAAAGGTTTTTTTATTAAAAGATTGCCTGCCAAACGTACCTGAAAATATTGATTTTTTATTTACAAAATCAGATGTTATATTAATTAAAAACTCACCAATGCTCGATATTAAAGCAACCTTAAACGAGTTGAAATTTGTTAAAGAAATTCATGTTGTTGCGGTAAATAACGAAGTAAAAGAATTGCTTTTTTTACTAAATTCAAAATCTAATCAATCAATTGAGATAAAAACAGTTAATATACTGAGAAATAGCACTCAAGAGTTTATTTTTTTATCAAATGAAAAACATAAAACAACCTATAGTAATCCTTTAGATTACCTGTATGAACCTAATGCTGCAATTTTAAAATCAGGAGGTTTTAATGAAGTGTCAAAAGCATATAATATAGCTAAATTACAGCAGCACTCACATCTCTATACCTCTAAAGAAATACTTGTTGATTTTCCAGGAAGAGTGTTTAAAGTTATCGCTGTTTATCCGTATAATAAGAAAAAAATAAAAAAGGAATTAACCATGTTAAAAGCGAATATTACTACCCGAAACTTTCCAAAAACAGTTGCGCAAATAAGAGCTGAAACAAAATTAAAAGATGGTGGTGATGTCTATTTATTTTTCACAACAAATAACAGTAATGAACGCATTGTAATTCAGTGTTCCAAAACAGTATAAAACACAGCTGTTGATTCTTTTTTTTACGTACTTTTGCTTTTACATGAAACTTTTACATGAAAAAATCCAATGTTTACGAATCTATAAAATTATCAAAGAATAACGCTTTAAAAGTAGCAGATACAATTCTTGTTGAAGCGGCGCTTCAAATTAATATCAATAATGAATCATACACCGTTGTAATGAGAACCCCGGGTGATGATAATCAATTAATTAGAGGGCTTTTATATGCGGAAGATATCTACAAAAGCGAAGAAGCTTTATCAATCAATACTATTGAGGTAAATACCGATGAATCTACTATTTTAAACGTTACAATTCCGAAGGATAAATTAAGGAAGGGATACTTGAATAAACGTACCCTTTTATCTGTTTCTTCCTGTGGAATTTGCGGAAAAACAGCGCTAAAAGACTTAAAAATAACGGGAGAATCACTTTCTTCTAAAAATACAGCTATAAATAAAGTAGCGAAAGAGGATCATAAATCGGCAGTAAACAAAGCAATAAACAGTATATTTGATATGTTTATTAAAATGACTGATTTACAGTTTTTATTCAAAGAAACAGGCGGTAGTCATGCCTGCGCATTGTTTAATAACAAAAAAGAACTTTTAACTATTAAAGAAGATATTGGTAGGCATAATGCAGTTGATAAGTGCATTGGTGATTTAATTGAAAAACAACAGCTAAAGCAAGTAAGTTATATGCTTGTTAGCGGACGTGTTTCGTATGAAATTGTTTCAAAAGCTTTTTTTGCGAAAATTCGTATTATCATTGCTGTTTCCGCCTGTTCTTCTTTGGCGGTTGATTTTGCTAAAGAATTTGGCATTTGTTTAATTGGTTTTAGTCGAAATGATAAAATGACCGTTTACGCAAACCCTCAACATATAAATTTATGAGTAATCAAAAACAACAGGAAAAGACTGTAAAAGCACAGCCTCCTGAAAATTTAACAGGAATAAAACTTATTGAAATACCTACAAAAGCCGTAGGAACAAAGGCAATAAAATCGGCATTAAGTCATGTTTTTTCCGAAACAGGTATTATAAAAGGGATTCAATTATTAAAAAACATCAATCAATTAGATGGTTTTGACTGTCCTGGTTGTGCATGGCCTGACCCTGATCAAAAAAGAGCCTTTTTAGCTGAATATTGCGAAAATGGCGCCAAAGCAATTGCTGAAGAAGCTACAACAAATAGAGTTTCTCCCTTGTTTTTTGCAACACATACGGTTCAAGAACTTTCAGAATGGTCAGATTATGATATCGGAAAAAGCGGACGTATTACACATCCGATGATTTTACGAGAAGGAAGCAATAATTACGAAGAAATTTCATGGGAAAATGCTTTTAAACTTATTGGAAATGAGTTAAATGGCTTAAAAAACCCTGATGAAGCTATTTTTTATACCTCAGGAAGAACAAGTAATGAAGCAGCGTTTTTATATCAATTATTTGTTCGGAAATTTGGAACAAATAACCTACCAGACTGTTCAAATATGTGTCATGAAAGTAGCGGTAGCGGACTTTCTCAAACACTAGGTATAGGTAAAGGATCGGTTACGTTAGATGACTTTAACCATGCTGACTTAGTGGTAGTTATAGGTCAAAACCCAGGGACAAATCATCCTAGGATGTTAACGGCTTTGAAAAATACAAAGCAAAATGGTGGTAAAATACTAACTATAAACCCGTTACCTGAAGTTGGTTTAATGAAATATGTAGATCCTCAAAACCCTTTAAAGTGGCTTGGCGATGGTGATGTACTAACAGACCTATTTTTACAGGTTAAAATAAATGGTGATGTTGCTTTGCTAAAAATCATCTTAAAATTGATGAAAAATCAAGAACAAGAAAAAGGTGGCGTTTTTAATCATCAATTTATAAAAGAAAAAACACATGGTTTAGATGATTTTTTAATCGATTTAGATACTTATACTATTGCGGAATTATTACCGCAAACGGGCTTATCTTTAGAGATAATTAAACAAGCAGCACAAATGATTATCAATAATGATAAGATAATTATCTGTTGGGCAATGGGATTAACTCAGCATAAAAATGGTGTTGATAATATTCGTGAAGTTGTAAACTTGCTGCTTTTAAAAGGAAGCATTGGTAAAAAAGGCGCAGGAACTTGCCCTGTTCGAGGACATTCGAATGTACAAGGAGACCGAACTATGGGGATTTGGGAAAAGCCAAAAGATAGTTTTTTAGATAGTCTAGAGAAAGAATTTCAATTTCAAGCTCCACGTAAACATGGCTATGATGTTGTAGCTGCGATTGAAGCAATGTATGCTAAAAAAGCAAGTGTTTTTGTAGGGATGGGTGGTAATTTTATTTCTGCAACTCCCGATACTGAATACACTGCTAAAGCATTAAAAAACTGCAATTTAACGGTTCAAATTTCTACAAAATTAAATAGAAGTCATTTAATTCATGGAAAACAAGCGTTGATTCTTCCGTGTTTAGGACGTTCTGAAAAAGACATTCAAAAAACTGGAGATCAATTTATTACCGTAGAAAATTCTATGGGAGTTGTGCATCAGTCTAACGGGCATTTATCACCTAGTTCTGATCACTTATTAAGCGAACCAGCTATTGTTGCTGGTATGGCCAAAGCAACTTTAAAAAACACTAAAATTGATTGGGAATTACTTGTTTCAAATTACGATTTAATCCGTAATAAAATTGAAGCAACCATTCCTGGTTTCAATAATTATAACGAAAAAGTTCGGGTAAAAGGAGGTTTTTATTTACCTAACAATGCTAGAGATAACAACTACGCTCCTACTTTAACAGGAAAAGCAAACTTCTCTACAAATTTACCTTCGGATGTTGTTTTAGAAGAAAATCAATTTATGATGATGACCATTCGAACCCACGATCAATACAACACAACTATTTATGGTTTAAACGATAGATATAGAGGTGTTTTAAACGAGCGAAGAGTTATTTTTATGAATCCTGAAGATATGAAAGCTCAAGGGTTGTCAAAATTAGATAAAGTAAATTTAACAAGTCATTTTCAAGGAGAAAAAAGAAGTGCTTCGGGATTTTTAGTGGTTCCTTATAGTATTCCAAAACAATGTACCGCTACTTATTTTCCTGAAGCAAATGTATTGGTTCCTCTTAAAAGTAAAGCCAGAATTAGCCATACGCCAGCTTCTAAAACAGTGATTATTACCCTACTAAAACACGAGTAAGAAAAAGAATTGTATTTTAGTCGAATATTTTTAATTAACACGTAAATCAACATATAATTATGCCTTTTATAGAAGAAGAAAATCTTACATTAATGCAGGAAGACTTAGACAACGCTAGGTTAAAAAGAGAAAATGCCGAAGATGAATTAGGTGAAATACAAGAAAAACTTACTTCTTTTCAGAAAAAATCTAGAATTACAGCAATCTTATTAGGCTTGCTTTTAGGAATATCATTAGGAGCTTGTTATTATTTTTACACGAGTGCTACACAAGTACCTACTTTTTCAGAAGCGGATATTGCAGCTATAAAAAGCAAGGAAAATACCCGTGTTTTAGACAGTATTAATATCGCAACTATTACTGCAATGTCTTTAGATAATACTCAAAATGAAAGTTCAGATTCGAGGATAGGTTCAGGAAATTTAGACGAAGTTGTTAATGAGGTAAAGAATAATACAGCTGGTGAAACAATCTATTCTGTTCAGGTAGGAGTCTTTTATAATAAGAAAAAATTTCCTTTATTATCTTCTAAAACAATACCTGCAATAATCACTTCTGAAGATGATTATTTTAAATATTCATTAGGTTTATTTACTACATTAAGTCAAGCTAAAAAATTTAAAAAAGAATTAATAAAACTTGGGTTTAAAGATGCTTTTGTAGCTTCTTATATTGATGGAAAACGTCAAAAAATACACGATTAAACAGTTCTTAACATAAACTAAACAGCTAAAAAATATATTATTAATGTTATTTAAAATTACTAAACAAACACTTATAGTTTTTTTTACTATGAGTGTTTGTTTTTACGTCCAACATGTTCAGGGTCAAGAACAAGTTGAAAATAAAACAGCTAAAAAAGAAACTAAAATAGCCTTTGGGCAGTTAGATTTTTTAGATATAAAAATGCCTGGTAATGAAAAAAACATGGGCTTTACAGGAATTCATTATAATTTAAAAATAAATGATTGGAGCTATGCAGGTATAGGTATTTATAGTGCTATAACCGGAATTCGTGGTGGTTTTTTTACCTTAGGTATTAATGCTGGTGTACAGCAAAAAATCACCGAAAAACTATTTATTGATACCGGTTTTCATTTTGGCGGTGGTGGTGGTGCATCAGCTCCTGATGGCGGTGGTGCATTTATTTTACCACACTTAAATGCAGGGTGTAATTTTAAGTATTTTTCAACAACTGCAGGGTATAGTTTTATCAATTTCTTTGACAAAGGAGCTATTAAAAGCCAGCAATTTAATGTTGCTATTCAAATACCTTTATCGTTTGATACAGCAACTAATTTTAAAGAAAATGAAGAATATAAAGGCTCTTTTAAGCTTGATGCCTTAATTAAAAATAGCGACTGGAATACCCCTAGTAATACTATTTCACTGCTTGTTCATTTAAATAATTTAGATGTAAAAAAAGGAAGTTACAAAGGAAAAACAATGCGATTAGCAGGTTTTGAATTGAATTCTTATTTAAACAAAAACATGTTCTTTTTTGTAAAAGCAGACGGTGCTTATCATGGAATTAAAGCTGGATATATGGATGTATTTATAGGAGCAGGTTATCATGCAAGTCTATATAAAAACCGTACAAATATCTTAGCTAAATTTGGTGTTGGAGCTGGTGGTGGCGGTGGTGTTGATACTAAAGGAGGGTTTTTAATATACCCTGATTTATCTATTGAGCAAAAAATATTTGACAACACATATATATCGATTAATAAAGGTTTTTTAATGAGTCCTGATGCTCATTTTAGCTCTTCAACTTTAGGTTTTGGATTGAAATATTACCTTGATAAAGATGGTATTTCATCTACTGAAAAAACCTTTTCAAGGGGGAAGTTTAAAGATCTAGAAGTAATTTTAAAACATGATTTATACCCAAATGCTAAAAGAGATAATAAAGGTGGGTTTTCTCAAAACATGCATCAAATTTCGTTACAAATTAACTTATTCTTAAATAAACATGTGTATGTAAGCGGGCAAACTTCATTTGCTGATTTTGGAGGTGCGGGTGCTTATGCCGAGGGTATTGTTGGTATAGGATTTCAATCAACTACATTTTTTAAGAACACAACATCGGTATTTACACAGCTTTTAGCAGGTGCTGCTGGTGGTGGTGGAATTAGCACAGGGCAAGGTTTAATTGTAAAGCCAAGCATAGGGCTTAATTATAAACTAACCGATAAATTAAACATTCGTGGAGGTTTAGGGTATGTAAAAGCTAGAGGAGGAAACTTAAGTAACACCTATTTTAATTTAGGAATTAACTACCATTTTTCATTTTTAAGCCTTCGTTAAATTGGTTTAAAATACTTTTAAAAGAAATAAAACAGCATAAAAACAACCCCTATTAAAGTGAATTTTTTCAAACTTTATAGGGGTTTTTGAGTTTTTACAACTTAGTAAAATAGCTTATTCGATACTTAAAAACAGATACAATACAACGTTATTACAACAATTACGAAGACAATTATTTGTTTAAAAATCTTAAAAAAAATCGATTTTTATTGCCTGTTTTAAAAGGTAAATAAGTGGTTTTTTATGCTTGAAACAGCTATTATAAAATATAAAAACAGGTCTTTTTCTGAGGATTAATTAGCAAAAAAACACCTTGTAAAAGATTAACTTTATTTTATAGATTACATTTTTTCTTTCTTTTTATTAGGGTTTTTAGATATTATTTTCACTTTGTAAATGCTTTTTTTCACAAAAAAAACACTCTTATATTGGTTAAAATTCTTCTTTAGAAGTATAATATGTCCTTTGTTAATTTTTAATTTTAGCAGTTTTTAAGCAATTTTCAACGTAAAATAGCCCTACTTCCCTACTTAAATTAAAAGTAAAAAAGAAGTTAAGTTTCTGTTTAAAAAATTAAATAAAGACCAGATTTTCGTCATGATAAAGGTGAATTTATTTCAGTATCACATAATAACTACGGCAAAATTAGGATGAGAATCTAAAACAAATACCTTTAACAATTCCTTTAATGGATTGTTTTTTTATTTAGTTATTAAATGTTTTTAAAGAAATTTAAACCAGTGCTATAATTATTATGTTAGTGTTCAAACGAATTTTTAAAACACTAGGTTTACTTACTATTTTTTATATTGAATTTATTTTATCACAAAACACAAGAGTACGAGCTAAAAATTGTAGTGTAGCCAAATGAAGCGTGAAGAACCAAAAACTCCGTTTAGAGCCTGTTTAAATTTTATTCAATAAAAGTTTTATGGCGGATAATTTGGTTATATTTTCGGAAGATTCCATTAATAATTCATAGTTTCGACA
>NZ_OENA01000048.1 GCF_900239185.1 Tenacibaculum finnmarkense | reverse complement strand
CTAGGAGGAAAAGAATTTGACGTATTACAAACAGAATACGTATTTAGTAGAGATACGGATAAAAAAGGTAAAATAGCCTCTAATGTTTATGGCGGAAGAATAAACATTACTATTGAATCAACAGCAGATACATCAGTAATCGAAGCAATGTTAAATAGCCAATTTAAAGCAATTGAAGGAAAAGTCATTTATAAGAAATCAGAAGAAGATTCTAAAATGAAAGAAATTGAATTTAAAAATGCATATATAGTTTACTATAAAGAAAATTTAGATGTAAACGGAATTTTACCAATGGTTATAAACTTTACTATTTCAGCAGAAGAAATGAGTATTGGAACTGCCGCTATCGACAATCGTTGGCCAGTAGCATAATGATTTAGTGATTAAAAGAGCAAGCCATTAGGTTTGCTCTTTTTTTATAAAATAAAGCTGTGTAAATAATAATACATAGTTGATTATTGAAGAAAAGAAAATTTTATTAAAATTATACGAATATCATAGTAGTATGCATTTTTACGCTATACGTAGGTGTTTCTACTGTGTGTAAAAACTGCATAATGAATCCAATAACTACGCTTAATATAGACGGAAGATCTTTTTTATCTTTTGAGAAAATAACCTTAGAACAAACCATAAATAACCATCATAGTTTTACTATTATTGTAGATTATGATAGTATTGAAACAGTAAACTCCTATACGCTTGATAATTCAAAAGAATGGCTAGGGAAATCAATCGTTATCAATTTTGCAGAGACGGATTTTATAGGGGTAATAACTCATGTAAAACTAGAACATAATGATGGTTTTGATGGGAAATTGCTTGTTAGTGGTTTTTCGAAAACTATTTTATTAGAGAATGGTCCTCATATGCATTCTTGGCTAAATACTAGTTTAGAAACTATTGTAAATGATACCGTAAGTGCTGCTGGTTTATCAGCTGAAATAAATACGGTATTTACTAGCCCAATTATTTACCAATCACAATATCAAGAAAATCACTTTCAATTTATACAGCGACTC
>NZ_OENA01000036.1 GCF_900239185.1 Tenacibaculum finnmarkense | reverse complement strand
AAAAAAGCTATTTTTGTGATTCCAAAAAAGACGATTTGAATATAGCTTTAGCCAAGTATTTTTTACCAGAAGGAATTTTAGATTATTTTGATATTGTTTCAGATAAAATTGAAAATGATCAGGTTCATTTTTATTTAGAAGAAAAGAATCTTCTTCCCAAAGAATATGAATCAGAAATAGCGCAATCGAAAGGATTTTTACCAGAAATAACAGTGGAAGATTTTCCTTTGCGAGGGAAATGTGTTTTACTTCATATAAAACGCCGAAGATGGACGCTTTTAAGCAGTCAGAAAATAATAAAAAAAGATTGGAATTTAATCGCAAAAGGCACTCGAATAACCAGCGAGTTTGCCGATTTTTTAAAAGGTATCTCTTAATACAAACGCCGTAAGCGCTAGTAAATTCGGGGATTATTATAAATTCAACGGAAAAAGAATGCAATACCTTTACAAAAATAAACTCAGCGATTTTAAAAGTTGGCATCAAAAAGAACATGCCGAAATAATCCAAAGAAGTTACGGTAGATATGGCTGTTGCCATGAATTTAATCGCCAAAAAATGCTTTCCTAAAACGGAAATAGTAACCGATAGATTTCACGTGCAAAAGCTTGCTTCTCAGGCGGTACAGGAGGTTCGAATTCGTTTAAGATGGGAGATTATCGATGTAGAAAATGAGGCAATTTCAAAATTAAAAAACACAACTACTATTTACAAACCTGAAATTCTTGAAAATGGAGAAACCAAGCGTCAGCTACTAGCGAGAAGTAGGTTTACACTTTTTAAATCGCAAGAAAAGTGGACGGAGAATCAAAAAGAAAGGGCTGTTATTTTATTTAATTTATATCCCGAGATAAAAAAAGCATACGATTTATCGCAAGGTTTAAAATCGGTGTTTGAAACGAAAACAGGAAAAGATGTCGCCAGAACAAAATTAGCGCTTTGGTATAATAAAGTGGAAGATGAAAATTTAAAATCGTTTAATACCATCAAAAAAACGATACAACATCATTACAAACCTATTTTAAATTACTTCAATAACAG
>NZ_OENA01000047.1 GCF_900239185.1 Tenacibaculum finnmarkense | reverse complement strand
AACTATGAATTATTAATGGAATCTTCCGAAAATATAACCAAATTATCCGCCATAAAACTTTTATTGAATAAAATTTAAACAGGCTCTAAGAAATAAGGTTATTAATTCATAATAAAAACTACATTTATCTTAAATTCAAAAACCGATAAAAAAGTTACAAAACTCTATGTTTTAAAAAAATATAATCCTTTTAAATCAGACGGATATTTTAATTTCTACTTTGTTAGAGTAGGAAAGGATGAAATCCAAACATCTCAAATATATGTTGAAAATTTCTCAAATGAATTGTATACAAATACAAAGCAAGTAGAAGATTTATTTTTTGAAATACCCACATTTAAAAAGGAATACCTTATTAAGGTTAATATAAAAAGAGCTGACCAAATAATGATTTGTGAAATTATTAGAGAGCCTCAAGAAGAATAAAATAGAAGAACGCAATTGAAAAACAAAATTGGAATTAAAGCAGGTTAAAACATTGATTTTGGAATAAAAAAACACTAAAATCTAAGACCATATAAAATTAATTGCATTAATCAACACAAAAAAAACTAATTATGAAAATTGAAAAGAAATACAAAAAAGAGATTGATATTTTTACATTTCTTTCGAAGAAATATAGTGGTGAAAAAAAATCATTTGAAGAGGTTTTTAAAATTGCAAAAACTATAAGAATTAAAGAACCATTTAATTTAAAACCTTATGAGGAACTAACAAAAAAGACTCAAGGGAACTTTGAAAATAGATTAGCAAGGTTTTTAGGAGGAACAAAGGAAAGTTCAAAATTTAGTAATTCAATACAAGCGGAAACATTCAATATTGAAAATATTCTTGGTAAAAAATGTACAGATTGGGTGTTTCCAATAAATCCTTCAGAGAAATTAAGTCCACAGGTTAAGAAAGACGAGCAAAAATTTAGATTCCCTATATAGATGAAATCACAAATAAATATTAAAACAGTTAATTTTTGATGTTTTTAAATTTAACAGATTGTAAATTAATTATATTTGCCTAAAGGAATTTGTTAATCAGAATTACAACACATAAATAACACAAACTAGATTATGGAATCTAAAATAAATGATTTTATGAATTACGTGAACGAACGTAATTCTAACGAGCCAGAATTTTTACAAGCTGTTCACGAAGTAGCAGAAACTGTAATTCCATTTATTGAAAACAATCCTAAGTATCAAGGGAAGAAATTGTTAGAAAGAATGGTTGAACCAGAAAGAACTTTAATGTTTAGAGTTGCTTGGGTTGACGATAAAGGAGAAACTCAAGTAAACAGAGGGTACAGAGTAGAGTTTAACTCGGCTATCGGACCTTACAAAGGTGGTTTACGTTTTCACCCGTCTGTAAACTTATCAATCTTAAAATTCTTAGGATTCGAACAAGTATTTAAAAACTCTTTAACTACTTTACCAATGGGTGGAGGAAAAGGAGGTTCTGATTTTAATCCAAAAGGAAAATCTGATAGAGAAGTAATGGCTTTTTGTCAGGCTTTTATGTCGGAATTATTCCGTCATATTGGAGCTAATACCGATGTTCCTGCGGGAGATATTGGTGTTGGAGGAAGAGAAATCGGATTTATGTTCGGTCAATATAAAAAATTACGTAACGAATTTGTTGGAGTTTTAACTGGTAAAGGTGCCTCTTGGGGTGGTTCTTTAATACGCCCAGAAGCAACAGGTTACGGTGATGTTTATTTTGCTCAAAACATGTTAAAAGTAAAAGGAGATTCTTTTGAAGGTAAAACTGTTGTGGTTTCAGGTTCTGGAAACGTTGCACAATATGCTACTGAAAAAGCAACTGAATTAGGAGCTAAAGTAGTTACTTTATCAGATTCTTCAGGATATATTTATGATGCTGACGGAATCGATGCTGAGAAATTAGCACACGTTATGGAAATTAAAAATGTTCGTAGAGCTAGAATTAGCGAATATGTAACAAAATATCCTAACGCAAAATTCTTTAAAGGCGAAAGACCTTGGAGCGTTAAATGTGATGTAGCTTTACCATGTGCAACTCAAAATGAGTTAAACGGTGAAGAGGCAAAAACATTAGTTGCAAACGGAGTTATTTGTGTTGCCGAAGGAGCAAACATGCCTTCTACACCAGAAGCTGTTGAGGTTTTCCAAAACGCAAAAATCTTATTTGCACCAGGAAAAGCATCTAATGCAGGTGGAGTAGCAACTTCAGGATTAGAAATGAGCCAAAACTCATTACGTTACAACTGGACAAGAGAAGAAGTAGATGCTAAATTAAAACAAATTATGAACGATATTCACGCATCTTGTGTTGAATATGGTACGCAAGCTGATGGTTTTGTAGATTACGTAAAAGGAGCAAATGTTGCTGGTTTCGTAAAAGTTGCTGATGCAATGTTAGATCAAGGAGTTGTGTAATAATTCCTTATTATAATATTTAAAAGCACGCTATTTATAGCGTGCTTTTTTTATGTCTATTTTTGAAAAACGCCAATACATCAAACAAATAATTACTTACTTTTATAGTTAAAACTGCTATATGAAACATTTGTTAATTTTTTTGTTCTTTTCATCAACTTTAAATGCTCAGTTTACTGATTTTGAAAAGGAAGATGTTATTTTTAAAAGAGTAAAAAACAGCCAAACATTTAAAATCAAGGAATTTAATTTTGTAATAACATGGGATGAGAAATTATCTTATTCGTCTAATTTAGAACGGCATTATGGCGGTATAAAATTGCTGGAAATATGTAAAAAAGATATGCATATTACTAGCTTTAATAATATAGAAGATCCAACAGCTTTAGATGAAATTGTAATTCGTTTTTACGACTACAATTTAGATGGATTTATAGATTTTGCCATGCCTATTAGTGTTGGTGGTAGTACTTGGTTAAGATATTATATATACAATCCTACTACTAAAAAATACTTGCATGAAAAAGAGTGGGATTATTTAAGAATTCAAAAAATAGATAAAACTAATAAACGTATTCTTACCCAACCTGATGGAAATGTTGATAATAGAAAATTATTTAAAATTGAAGGAAGTAAATTAATTAAGGTAAAGAAAACTAATAATGATTGAAAGTAAATATTATTTAAAAGAGTTATTTAAAGAAAATAAAGGTTTAATATTTCAGTTAATAACAAAATATTACTCGTTTGAATTAACAGATTTATTAAAGTTAAATAAAAATGTAGATTGGATGCTTCTAAGTAATAATGAAAATATATTATGGTCAATTGATTTTGTGAAAGAATACAAAGATAAGCTTTGTTTTGATCATTTAGCTTGGTATAATTTTGAAGATCCTCAAAGACCAGGACTGTCGAGTAATTCTAAAATAAATTTAGATATTTTAAAAAAGTATAGTAATAAATTAAGCTGGGAAATGGTTTCTTGGAATTTTGATTTTTATAATACTAATATTGATCTAATATTAGAAAATAAAAATTTATTTTGGAATTGGTATTACTTATCTAGAAATAAAACATTAGTATGGAGTGAAGATTTTATAGATAAATATCAGTACGAAATAAGTTGGGATGATTTATGTTCAAACGGTAAAGTAAATTGGACAGAATCGTTGATTAAAAAATATGAGAAAAAATTGAATTGGGATAGTCTATCTTTTAAAGAAAATTTACCATGGTCTAGTTCTTTTTTTTTAAAATATGAAACACAACTTAATATAAACAATTTATCATGGAATAATGGTTTTTCTTGGAATGAAGAATTGATTGAAAAATATAAGGAAAATATTAACTGGGAACATCTAAGTGAAAATACGGGAGTACAATGGTCAAGTGATTTGATTGAGAGGTTTGGGTGTGAGAATTTTGATGTTTTTGATAATGAGAGACATCTAAGTAAGAAATTTGGATGTTTTGAGTTGAGTAAAAATCCATCATTACCATGGAATGATATTAATTTTTTTTTAAAATTCATTCATTTTTATATATTAGATTGTGATTTTTCAGGATTAATAAGTAATAATGGAATTAATTGGTGTGAAATGAAAATAAAAATATGTGAGATGAAATGGACTAATTTCCAGAGAGATAAAGTTATTCTACCTAAAAGAAATTTAAAAAATATTGATTTTTATATTAATAAAAATAATGAATTAGATGAAAATAAGGCTGGCGAAATTATCTGGAATATAATTTCACCTTTAATTGATATTGAAGAAGTAATTTTTATATTTAATAACAAATGAAAATAGCAGGAAATTTAACAGTTAATGATTGGAATGAGTTAGAAAAAAAAATAAAGGATTCAGAAAATGAATTATGGGGTTTGGCTGCTCATTTTTTTGAAGAACGCATAAAAACGAGGTATTTAGCACCAATACATGCAATACAAAATTTAAATCTGAAGGAAGGAGAAGGTTTTGCTATGGTTAATTTGCAATGTTCTTTAATAGAAACTTTTGAGTGTTTTATTAATGGGTGGTTGTTTTATCTTGATGATAATTGTAGTGGATGTAAGAAGAATAAAATCTATTGGAAAAATGCTAATAAAGAGGAAATAAGTAAAAGTAATAAGGATATATTTATTTCTTTTTTTGATAAATTTAAGGATAAGTTTGATGGTATTGATGGAGAGAGTTTTTATTCAAATGTTCGTTGTGGTTTATTACATGAAACGCAAACAAAAAATAATTGGGTTATAAATGTTGCTGACGAAAAGAATAAAAAATGTTATGAAGAGAAGGGTGAAAAGTACATAATCTATAGAAATAATTTTCAAAATCGATTAGAAAAATTACTTGAAGAATATCAACAAACTCTTATAAATGGAAAAAATTTTAGAGGTAAAGAAGAGTTTAGGGGAATATCAACAGAAGATTTAAGATTAAATTTTATAGCAAAAATGACTCATATTTGTAAACAATCATAATTATGAAAATAGCAATACTTGGTTGGGGTTCGTTAATTTGGCAACCCAAAGAATTAGCATTTGATAAAGAACAAGATTGGCAAAATAAAGGTGCAATTTTACCAATAGAATTTGCAAGAATATCTAAAAATGGTAGGCTAACTTTAGTTATTACTTCTGAAGGAACTGAGTTAGAAGCATTATATGCGACATCGACATATAAAATGGTAGAAGAAGCTGTTTTAAACTTAGCAGTAAGAGAAGGTTCTAGAAGATTAAGTATTGGTTCTTATATTAAAAAAGATGATATTTTTAACAGAAATGATTTTAAATTCAAAAAAAATATAAAAAACTGGATTGAGCAAACAGATTTTGATGCTGTTATTTGGACAAATTTAGGTGAGAAATGGAAAATAGAAGAAAACGGAAATGAAAGATTAATATCTAAAGAAAAAAGGTTAGAATATCTAAAAGAACTTAGAGGAAATACAAGTGTTTTAGCAGAAGAATATATTAGAAAAACTCCTGTTCAAATTACAACAAAATATAGAAAATTAATTGAAAAAGAATTAAAATGGCTACCAATTTCTTAGAGCCTGTTTAAATTTTATTCAATAAAAGTTTTATGGCGGATAATTTGGTTATATTTTCGGAAGATTCCATTAATAATTCATAGTTTC
>NZ_OENA01000090.1 GCF_900239185.1 Tenacibaculum finnmarkense | reverse complement strand
TTAATTCAATGTTTTGGGATTAGTAAACAGGCCTTTTACAAACGATTAAAATCTTATCAAATAAAGCAAAATAACGAACTTATATTAACACAATTAATCAAACAATGTCGTGATAGAATTGGTCAGAAATTAGGGGCTAAAAAACTATATCATCAATTAAAAATTGGGCATTGCTAATTTAATATAGTTTATCTATCTTAGAAGAAAATAAAACAATATGGATTGTCCAAAATGTAAGAGCGAAAAAAAGATTAAAAATGGCGTAATAAAAGGTATTCAGCGATACAAGTGTAAATCTTGTGGATATAATTACACCGTAGAAAGGCGCTCTTGTGATTATCCACTATCGACAAAAAAGAAAGCTTTGCAACTGTAAGAAGGGTTAGGTTTTCGTTCTATCGGAAGACTTTTAGGGGTAAGTAATGTTAGTGTTTTGAACTGGATTAGAGCCTTTGGAAACGAAATTTCTAGCTTACAACCAGAATCTCAAGATATAGAAATGGTAGAAGTTGATGAGATGCACAGCTATATTGGGCATAAAAAAACTACTGTTGGATTTGGATTGCCGTTGATAGATACGGCAAAAGATTCCTCCACTTCGTTATTGGAGATAGAAGCACAAAAACAGCCAAAAAGTTTTGGGAAGGAATTAAAGAGAATCAAATGAAAACTATTGCGAGTGATTATTGGAAACCATATAAGGCAATAATTCCTAAGGATAAACAGGTGCAATCAAAAGCAGAAACATTTACAGTGGAAGGCTACAATAGTTTATTTAGACATTTTTTAGCAAGAATGAGAAGAAAGTCAAAATGTTATTCTAAAAGTATCAAAATGCTCGAATTATCCATGTTATTATTAATGCATTATCGAAATAAAACATTATCTATATTGAATTAGCAATGCCTATAAATTAATCTAAAAAAAAGGTCAACCTATATCAGTATAATACATAATTTGCAATAAAAAAAGCACACAATACCTATAAAATTACATAGCTAATCAAAAAAATGAAACAACCCTAAAAGATTATTTTTCCATAAATTACCTTTGAGTACCCTTTGTAAACTAACGATTTTTAGATTTCATTGACAATGATACTTATACTTTTTTGCACTAAGGATTGCAATGGCATCCTTTTTTTGAGGCACGAAAAAAAAGATATAATGGAAAGCCTGGCCCCGTCCTTTTTTGGCGGGGAGTGCCCTAAATAACATAAAAAAAACTGCCCTTATTTATAAAAAACAAGGACAGTTTTATGTAACTTTTAAAACGCTTATAACTATTTATAAACTTGTAAGTTTATAGCGTTTTCTAAAACCAAATTCCCATTAAAAGCAAGTGCTTCTAATTCGTCTTCACCTGAGTATATTTGCGTGGTTGCAATGTAGTTTGTGTAGTCTTTTAATTGTGCGGTAACGTATTTACTATAAGCAATTCCACCGGTTAATAAAATAGCGTCTACATTTCCTTTTAACACTGTTGCCATCGCGCCAATGTATTTTGCGATTTGAAAACACATTGCATCTAAAATAATTTTATAATTATCATCTGTAAGTGCTTTGTCTTCAACAATTCTCATGTCGTTCGTTCCTAAATAGGCGTTTACACCACCCTTACCTACAATTAATTCTTGCATTTGCTCTAGCGTATATTTACCGCTCATTGCAAGCTTAATTAAATCACCTGTTGGCAATGTTCCTGTACGCTCAGGAGAAAAAGGACCTTCGCCATCAAAACCTTGATTTACATCAATAACTTTTCCTTTTTGATGCGCGCCAACAGTTATACCGCCACCCATATGTACTACAATCAGGTTTAGGTTTTCGTATTTTTTATCGTTTTCTTGGGCAAATTTTCTGGCTACTGCTTTTTGATTTAAAGCATGAAAAATAGAAATTCTTTTCAATTCTGGGTGTCCTGTAAATCGTGCTAATTCACACAATTCATCGACTACCACAGGATCTGCTATATAGGCGTTAATATTGTTTTCACTAGCAATATCATTCGCTATAATTGCGGCTAAATTACTTGCGTGTTGCTTTGGTGCATTCACCAAATCGTTAAGCATCGCTTTATTTACCTGATATACTCCTGAAACTACAGGTTTTAAAAGCCCACCTCTAGCCATCACTAATTTTAAAGAACTAGGCGCTATGTTTTGCTTTTTTAAAAAATTTAGAATCAAGGTTTTTCTATACGGTGCCTGTTCTAAAATGCTTGAAAATTCTTGTAAATCTTCGGGGTTATGATGAAAATTCTCTTCAAAAACAGGGGTATTTCCGTTAAAAAATCCAATTTTTGTAGAGGTAGATCCTGGGTTTATTACTAAGATATAGTTTTTCATGTTTTTTATTCGTTAGAAGCAGCAGAAGCTAATAAAATACTATTGTATTTCGTATCTTTAGAATCGGCTCTAGAGGTTAATACTATTGGAAAAGGCGCTCCTAATACGATACCGCATAATTTTGCGTTTGCGAAAAACACAAAGGATTTATATAACATATTTCCTGCTTCGATATTAGGAACTAAAATAATATCAGCATCTCCAGCTACAGGCCCTTCTAATCCTTTTGATTTTTTACTTTCAAAACTAATGGCGTTATCAAAAGAAAGAGGCCCGTCAATTAAACAGTCTTTAATTTGCCCACGGCGTTGCATAATAGACAGTAAAGCAGCATCGGTAGTGGCAGACATTTTTTCGTTTACCATTTCAACAGCGGCAACAGCGGCAATTTTTGGATTAACAACTCCTATGCGCTTAGAAAAATCTACGGCATTTTTTACGATGGCAACTTTTTCTTTTAGCCCTGGAGCAATATTAAAAGCAACATCGGTAATTCCTAAAAGTTTGTGGTATTCTGGAATTTCAAAAATGGCGTAATGTGATAAGAATTTTCTTGTTTTTAAACCCCATTCTTTATTAAGAACACCCGATAAAAGTTCAGCTGTTGATAATTTTCCCTTCATTAAAATATCTGCTTTTTGAGCAGTAATCATCGATACTGATTTTTTAATGATAGCAGGCAAATCACGTTCAAAATGACACTCAATATCTGTTAAATCAAAATTTAAATTTTTAGCACAGGCTAAAAGGTCTTCTTTTTTTGCTACTAATACTGGCGTAATAATTCCTTTTTCGTAAGCATTTTTTATTGCCTCTAAAGCGTGTTCATCTGCCGCAGAACACAATACTATTCTTTTCTTAACAGCTTGTTGGTCTACAATTTTTTTTAAATCAGATAATTGGGTAAATTCCATTTGTGTGTGTTTTATCTTGCAAAAATAGGCTTTTAGACACGTTAATTCTAGTACTGAAATTGGTTTTATAGAATCATCTAAAAAAATAAGAGTTTCCTTAATAAAAAAAATCTATTAAAGAGAGAATAAGAAAAGTTGTTAATAAAAAAAATGTATATTTATTAATTTTATTTGTGTTTAATAAAACACAAATAAAATACTCATAATCTATTATTTAAAAACATATCTGTAAATAAAAAATGAAAATATATTATATAAAAATCCTTGAATCTGTTGTTACCATTATATTGTATCTTATTCTAAGAAAAAATGCAATAAAAATTATCAATAAAACTCTTTCAGATAAATTTATTCATAGCTCTCGAGGAATGATAATTAAGAAAATTATTAACATAATTTTATCTTTAACATTTCTTATTTTTATTTCACTAATTTGGGGAGTAAAACAAGCTGATCTAGCGGGTTTTATAGGTTCAGTACTTACATTTGTTGGAGTTGCATTTTTCGCACAATGGTCTTTGCTTTCTAATATTACTTCTAGTATTATCTTATTTTTTAATCATCCTGTAAAGTTAAATGATTCTATCGTTATTTTAGAAGCTAAAGACTATGTGATTGAAGGGAGAGTTATTAATATCGGTTTATTTTTTATAACACTTCAAACAAAAGAATCGGGAGAAATAACGTTACCTAATAATATTTTTATTTTAAAAAGTATTAAAAACATTACCAAAGAAACCAAAAAAGAAGCCAATATCACTAATGAAAATCATATAAAATAATTATTAATTTTAAAAAAAACATAACAAATGAATGAGCATAAAACTAATATTGGGCTTTTAACCAAGATGATTTTTTTAGTTATAATTATTTGGGGTGCCTCAACAATTTTAATATTTTTTGGGCTTGACAATTGGTCTAACAGAGGTAGTTTTGGTGATTTATTTGGTGCAGTAAATGCGTTGTTTTCTGGATTAGCTTTTGCAGGATTAATTTATACAATCGTATTACAAAAACAAGATTTAGAATTACAACGGAATGAAATTAGCTTAAATAGAGTAGAATTAAAAAAAACAGCTAAAGCACAAAAAAATTCAGAAAAAGCATTGATTAATCAAGTAGAACAAATGAAAACTGCATCGAAATTAAATGCACTCAAAACACTAATTGATTATTATAATATTCAGATCGCAAACCCCAATAACACGACTGAAATAATACTAAAAGCAAAAGAGAAAAGAAAAGCTACAATTAAAGAAATAGACACCTTAATTGACAGAATAGAAGATGATGATTTGGAATAAAGACAATAATACAACCATAAAAACCACTATTTCCGAAGCAGTATCGCTTTTACAATTAAAAACTGCGCCAATACATATAGTATAATTATAGCGATATCAAAAAAATGTGTTGGGCTATAAAAGTTATTTAAAGCGATACCACTATCCGAAGCGATAAATAAAATTGCACCCAATAACAACACCGTATTTTCTATTGATTTTTCTTGCTGATAATTTAACAAAGCACAAGTTCCAAACCCTGAAATTGCCGTTCCATACACTAATACAGGCACTAACATTTCGCCTAAATTATCTTTTATCAACAAAAACAGTTACAAATAAAGCCACAAATATAACTGCCGATTTTAAAATTTGAATAACAGCTGTTTTCTTTAAAAAGTTTGCGGTCATTTTTATATACATAATGTGTGCAACTAAAAAAGAGCCTAATCCGAATACAAAATAATTTGTTTTATCTAGTAAAAAAACATCGCCCCAAAAGGAAAAAAACAATGCTGAAACCAACCAGGAATTAGCTTTTTCTCCTTTTTTTAAACTCACTAAATACACAATAACCAAGCTTGTCATCAGTAAAGGTTTACAAATAATTTCTAAACTTTTATGTTGCGTTATTACTGCATAAACATCTAAAATTGCAATTATTAAAAAAATAATTGATGCTATTTTTATTCTCATTTGTTTGGTTATAATTTGAAGGGAAATTACAAAAATTTACATTTATATTGATTGTAATGGTTTTAAATTAATTAGATTTGTTAAAAAAAACAATGAAAGAAAATATTAAAATAGCAGTAAAGATAAGTGGTAAAACAGCTCTTAAATGGATTTTTATTTTTTCATTAGGAAATATAGTAACCTTAATAACATTTCTTATCGCTTTATATGGAAATATTGGGTTATCAGGTGGTGGTCATGGAAGTATTATAGGTTTATTTACAGGACTACTAACAACAAATATATTTGCTTTTCTACTTATTTTTGGATCTCCAGTTTTTATTGCTATCTATTTTGTAATTGCAAATAAAATTTCAATTCAAAATGCAATATATCTATTATGGGAAGGAAAAGCGGGAAATTATATTTCTTCAAAAGTAGAAAATGTAACTAAAAAATTAACAGAAAAAGAAGGGTGGAAAAAAGAACTTACCGATAAAGCAATTTTAAAAGCAAAAATATTGCAGTTAACAAAAAATGACAATGATACGTCTAAATTACAACGTAAGATTATTAACTTTGGATTTAATAAAATAAAACTTGATGAAATTGATTTTCAAGATGAAAATTTAAATTTATCTGATTTTTTGACAAACAAGTTTAATGATTTTATAGCAGAAACCACAAAACCTTCATTAAAATTGCTTTGGATATTAATTATTACTCAAATAAGCCTTCTAATTTGCTCTATGATTATTAAATAAAACTACCACCAAAACCAGTAATCATTATATATATCTCATCAAAAAAGCCTAGCAAACATATATTTTAAATAAGAAAGGGAATTCTCCCCTTCTTATTTAAAATATAATTCTACTTCTACCCAATCATATCAATAAATTCCTGTTCTGAAATTATCGAGATCCCTAAACTTTCGGCTTTTGTTAATTTACTCGGTCCCATGTTATCGCCTGCCACAATAAAACTTGTTTTTTTAGATATTGAACTACTTACTTTTCCGCCATTATCTTCAATAGCTTTTTTAAGCTCGTTTCTTGTCATCTGATGAAAAACACCAGAAACAACAAATACTTTTTCGACAAGTTTATCGGTTTGATTCTCTAAACTTTCCGCAGAAACTTCTAATTGAACTCCGTGTAATTTTAATCTATTTATCAATTGAATATTCCCTAAATCATTCGAAAATTCAATGATACTTTCTGCAATTCTATCGCCAATTTCATCTACGGAAATTAAGGTTTCTAAACTGGCAGTCATTAAATTATCGATCGATTTAAAATGCTTTGCTAATTTTTTAGCGACCGTTTCACCAACAAATCGAATTCCTAAAGCAAATAATACTTTTTCAAACGGAATTTCTTTTGATTTTTCAATTCCTGCAATCATATTTTGCGCCGATTTTTCTGCCATTCTTTCTAGCGGAATAATCTGCTGAGTTTTCAAATCGTATAAATCGGCATAATTTTTAATTAAGCCTTCTTTACGCAACAAATCAACCGTTTCACCGCCTAAACCATCAATATCCATGGCTTTTCTGCTGATAAAATGCTGGATTCTTCCTGTTATTTGTGGTGCACAACCAAATTCATTTGGGCAATAATGTTTGGCATCGCCTTCGCTTCTTACCAATTCAGTATCGCATTCAGGGCAATTGGTTGCGTATTTTGTAGGCTCAGAATCAGCAGGTCTTTTAGATAAATCAACGGCTATAATTTTAGGGATAATTTCGCCTCCTTTTTCTACAAAAACAGTATCGTTTATTCTGATATCTAATTTTTCAATTTGATCGGCATTGTGCAACGAAGCTCGTTTTACAACCGTTCCTGCTAATTGCACAGGTTCTAAATTTGCCACAGGTGTAATAGCTCCTGTTCGCCCAACTTGATAGCTAATTTCATGTAAAACTGAGGAAACTTGCTCGGCTTTAAACTTATAGGCAATTGCCCAACGTGGATATTTTGACGTATAACCTAACTCTTCTTGTTGCTGTAAATTATTCACTTTTACAACAACGCCATCGGTTTCATAAGGTAAATTATGACGCTCGATATCCCAATGATTGATAAATTCAAAAACCGCATCAATAGAATTTGCTAACGTAATAGTTTTAGGCACTTTAAAACCAATATTTCTAGCGTTTTCTAAAATTTCAAAATGTGTTTTATACTTGCGCTGATCCGTAACAACTTGATATAACAAACAATCTAACGGACGCTTTGCAACGGCAGCGCTGTCTTGTAATTTTAAACTTCCACTTGCGGTATTTCGTGGGTTTTTATACAGTTCTTCATCATTTTCAAGGCGTTCTTGGTTCATTTTATGAAATCCTTCAAGCGGTAAAATAATTTCACCACGCATTTCAAAATCGCTAACAAAATCAGAAGAAACACTTAACGGAATTGATTTTATAGTACGAATATTAGCCGTTACCTCATCTCCTTGAAAACCATCGCCACGGGTTACTGCTTTTATAAATTTACCATTTTCAAAAGTTAAATTGATAGAAGCGCCATCATATTTTAACTCACAGGTATATTGAATAGCATCCGTTCCTAGCATTTTTTGAAGTCGCTTTTCCCAGTCTAATAAATCATCTTTTGAATAAGAATTATCTAAAGAATACATGCGATTTTTATGGGTAACGGTATCAAAGTTTTTGGTAATTTCTCCGCCTACTCTTTGGGTTGGTGAATTGGCATCAAAATACTGCGGATTTTCGGCTTCTAAGTTCTCTAATTCTTTTAATTTAATATCAAAATCATAATCTGAAATAGTGGCGTTATCTAATACATAATAATTATAATTATGCTGATTTAGTTCATCGCGAAGCGCTTGTATTGTTTGTTGAATATTCATGATTTTACAATTTACAAAGTATATTTACAAGAGTATTTTAAACTAAAAAACCGAAACAAAAGTTTCGGTTTTTTTATTATTTATTAACATAAACCATTAATAATAGGTAAATCTACGAACTTTAGCAATATGTTTTGCTAAACGCATTACTTGATGCGAATATCCGTATTCATTATCGTACCATACATAAATAACAATTGTATCGCCATCAGCGATGGTTGCTTTACTATCAAAAATTGATGGCGCTGTAGTTCCAACAATATCCGAAGAAACTAATTCGTTATTCATTGAATATTGAATTTGCTCTACTAAATTACCCTCTAAAGCATATTGCTTCATAATAGCATTTACAGCATCAACAGTTGTAGTTGTATTTAATTGTAAGTTTAAAATAGCTAACGAACCATTAGGAACTGGTACACGAATTGCGTTCGAAGTTAATTTACCTTCTAAAGCTGGTAATGCTTTTGCAACTGCTTTTCCTGCGCCTGTTTCAGTAATTACCATGTTTAAAGCTGCTGCTCTACCTCTACGGTATTTACTGTGCATGTTATCTACTAAGTTCTGATCATTCGTATACGCATGAATCGTTTCTAAGTGTCCTTTTTTAATTCCGAAGTTATCTTCTAAAACTTTTAAAACAGGTGTAATTGCGTTGGTTGTACATGAAGCTGCTGAGAAAATATCAACAACATCAGGATTATTTTCTTCATGATTTACACCGTGAACAATATTAGGAATTCCTTTTCCTGGTGCAGTTAATAATACCTTACTAGCTCCTTTTGGAGTTAAATGACGGCTTAATGCTTCTTTATCTTTAAACGCTCCTGTGTTATCAATAATTAAGGCATCGTTAATTCCGTAAGCAGTATAATCGATATCTTCTGGTTTCCCCGCAGAAATCATATATACGGTAGTTCCATTGATAATTAAGGCATTGTTATCGGCATCTACCTCAACAGTTCCTAGGAAATCTCCGTGAACAGAATCGATACTTAATAACGACGCTCTTTTTTGTAAAACTGCTTCGTTAATTTCGCCACGAGTAACAACAGCTCTTAATCTTAACTGAGAACCTTTACCCATTTTGCTCATTAACTCACGAGCTAATAAACGACCGATACGTCCAAAACCGTATAAAACAACATCCTTTGGTGCAATTTCTGATGCTTTTGTTGCATCTTTTAATTTATTTTTTACAAAAGATAATTTATCAGTAGTCGCATCATCTTGTAAATGATATTCGTACGCTAATTTACCGATATCTAATTTTGATGCAGGTAATTCAATATTTTGTATTGCTTTTGCTATTTCTAAAGCATCGTTAATTGAAATTGGCTTTGCTACAAACTCTTTAGCATAATCGATTAAGTTTAAAACCTCACTCGCTCTTTTATCTACTAAAGGATTTCTAAATAAAACTAATTCGATTGATTTATCGTACCATAAATCGTTCACGATATTAATAAATTCAACGGTAGCACGTCTTACTTGCGCTTGATCTACTACTTCTTTTTCGTAATTTGTTATTGTTGACATAGTTGTGTGTTAACTAAATTTTAAAAAAATTTCCTACAAAAATAAGAATTTCAAATGGCTTACTTAGGGTTTTATAAAATAAAAACATCTTTTAAAAACGATAGCGTTCAATTTTTCCGCTAGGGCTTAATAACTCTAAATACATTTGCGCTTCGCCTGTATAGGTATCTAATATTGAAACCGCCTGCGAAGCTCCCTGCACCTCTTTTCCGTTTATTTTTGTTAAAATATACCCTTCGCCTACTTTATAATATTGAAATCCTTTATTATTTGTCCTTGTTATTTTCGCCCCACTTTTTAGCTTGTATTTCTTTTTTTCTTCGGATGTTAAATCCTTTAGATGCACCCCAAAAGAAAGCGATGTAAAAGTCTCTTTTTTACCTAATTTTACATTTTTAGTTAAAACCTTGTCATTTCTAAGCACGGTTACACTCACATATTCCCCTGGTCGTTTTGCCGTTAATTGTCCTTTTAAATCAGAAAACTTCGCTATTTTAACAGCATTTACTTTGGTAATGATATCGCCCTGTTGCAAACCTGCTTTTTTAGCCTCACTATTATTTGTAATTGCACCTATTTTTACGCCTTCAATATCTTTAACAGTTGCATCAATACTGATGCCTAATATTGCCTGTTGTACAATTCCGAATTCTAATAAATCATCTACCACCTTTTTAGCAATATTAGAAGGCACCGCAAACGAATACCCAATAAAAGAACCTGTTTTTGATGAAATTGCCGTATTAATTCCAATTAATTCACCACGAGTGTTTACCAAAGCTCCTCCACTATTTCCAGGATTTACAGCCGCATCGGTTTGAATAAAAGCTTCAATATTTTTATTTCCGTCTAAATCACGCCCTTTGGCGCTTACAATTCCTGCCGTTACAGTCGATGTTAAATTATATGGATTACCAACAGCTAAAACCCACTCGCCCACTTTGGCATTGTCAGAATTTCCGAAAGCTAAATTAGGCAACGCTTCATCAGTTTCAACTTTTAATAAGGCGATGTCATTGCTTTTATCGGCACCAATTAAAACTGCTTTTAATTTTTTTCGATTATTTAGGGTAATTTCTATTTCACTCGCTCCTGCTATTACATGATTATTGGTAATAATATAGCCATCTGGCGAAATAATAACCCCGCTACCCGTTCCTACTTGCTGATATTTTTGTGTTTCATTTCTTCCAAAAAGTTGCGCATACGGATTGCGTTGTGTTCTTACCGCCGTATTTTTAACATGCACCACAGCATGCACGGTTTTTGATGCTGCCTGAGTAAAATCGGTTGGAGCGGCTATTGAATTAACCACTGTTGGCATATAATTTACAGGCATTGTTTGTAAAGTATCTACTTGATTTTCAATTTTATTTTCGGCAGTATTTATTAGCTGCTGTTCAAGTACTATTTTATAGCCTGCAAGTGTTATTACACCGCCTATTACTGCTATCCCTAAGATTTTAAGTGTTTTTATCATCTTTTTTATGCGTATAATGTTTATACCAAAGATAAGATTTAAACAACTGCAACAAATCTGTTTAACGTCATTTTAACGGAGTTTAACCTGTATTTAACACTTCTATTTAGTTGATAAAATATGTATATTTGCTTTCTATGAATTTACAATTTTACAAATACCAAGGAACAGGAAACGATTTTGTTATTATCGATAATCGAAACGAGAATTTCCCTAAAAACGATGCAAAATTAATTAGCAAACTATGTCATCGACATTTTGGTGTTGGTGCCGATGGTGTTATTCTTCTAGAAAATGATGCTGTCACCGATTTTAAAATGTTTTATTTTAATGCCGATGCAAGCCAAACCATGTGTGGAAATGGCGGACGCTGTGCAGTGGCTTTTGCCAAAGAATTAGGTATTATTGATACAGAAACAACTTTTACCGCTTTTGATGGCGAACATTATGCCCAAATAAATAACGGTATCGTTTCTTTACAGATGATAAATGTAAATGAAATTATTATTAAACAACATGCTGTTTTTGCCAATACTGGTACGCAACATCATGTTGAATTAGTCGATAATTTAGACAATTACCCTGTTTTTGAAAATGGTAAAAAAATCAGATATAACGACTACGGAACTCAAGGAACTAACGTAAATTTTGTACAGCAAATAAACAAGAATACTTTTAGAGTTAGAACCTACGAAAAAGGTGTAGAAGATGAAACTTTAGCTTGTGGAACAGGTGTTACGGCTGTTGCCATTGCTATGCACGCCACCAAAAAAACTACTGATAATATAATTAGCTTGCCTGTTCAAGGTGGTTTATTAGAGGTTCGTTTTAATGAAAAAGACGGAAATTATACCGATATTTTCTTAAAAGGAAAAGCCGAATTGGTTTTTAAAGGAGCAATTAAATTTTAAATAAAAATGACAACTTTAAAAGGCGATGTTCTAAATTTAAGAGCCATCGAACCCGAAGATTTAGCCTTTCTTTTTGCTATAGAAAACAACGAGTCTTTTTGGGAAGTTAGCCACACACAAGCGCCATTTTCACGATTTATTTTAAAACAATATCTCGAAAATGCACATTTAGATATTTATCAAGCAAAACAATTGCGGTTGGTTATTGAAATAAGTACTAAAAGTGAAGACAAAAAAGAAGCGATCGGAATGATTGATCTTTTTGATTTTAATCCGCAGCATAAAAGAGCGGGTGTCGGTATTTTAATTCATCCGAAGTATCAACAAAAAGGACTTGCCTTTGAAGCACTAAAACTATTAATAAACTATTGTTTTACGCATTTGCAATTGCATCAATTATATGCAAATATTACTGCGGATAACAAAAATAGTATTCGGCTGTTTACAAAACATAATTTTAAACAAATCGGCATCAAAAAAGAGTGGATTTTTACTAACGGAACTTATAAAGACGAAATTTTATTTCAATTAATAAATACATAATTTCAGAAATAATTTTATCAAAAACAACTATGAAAAAGAAAATAATATACGGAATTATCGCCTCGATATTTTTAATCGGTGGATTTATTGGTTTTAATCTTTATCAGAAAATTTACGCAAAAGCAATTACTAAAAATGGGGCTATTTATATAAAAAATACCGATACTTTTGAAGATGTAAAAAAACAGCTTGCTACTTATATTGCCAAACCTCAACATTTTATTTGGGTTGCCAACATCAAAAAGTTTACAAAACCTAAAGGTGGAAAATATCAGCTGAAAAAAGGCATGAATTTAAACAATCTTGTAAATTTACTTAGAAGCGGAAATCAAACACCGATAAAACTGTCTTTTAACAACCAAGATTCCTTAGAAAAATTAGCAGGAAGAATTGCCCAACAAATTGAAGCAGACTCGGTTTCTTTAGTAAACGCAATGACAGATGCTACTTTTTTATCAGAAAATAATTTTAATCAAAAAAATGCCTTAGCAATCTACATTCCTAACAGCTATGAATTTTATTGGAATACATCGGCTGAAAAATTTCGCAATAAAATATTGCGTGAATACAAGCGTTTTTGGAACTCATCAAGATTAGAAAAAGCGAAAAAATTAAATTTATCAAAAAAAGAAGTGAGTACCTTGGCTTCAATAGTTCAAAAGGAAACTGCGCAAAAAAGTGAACGCCCAATTGTGGCTGGGTTGTATTTAAACAGGTTAAGAGATGGTTGGCCATTACAAGCCGATCCTACGGTAATTTATTGCATCAAACAGCTAAAAGGAGACGATTTTGTGGTAAAACGTGTTTTAACTAAAGATTTAGAAATTGAATCAGCTTATAATACGTACAAAAATACAGGCTTACCGCCTACTTTAATTGCGATGCCTGATGTTTCGGCGATTGATGCGGTTTTAAATTACAAAAAACATAACTACTATTATATGTGTGCGAGTGTTACAAAAATTGGTTTTCATGATTTTGCAAATTCATTAGCACAACACAACAGAAATGCGGTTAAATATCAACGTTGGATTAGTAAACGAGGAATAAATAGGTAGTTTATTTTTGATAAAAATGTTTATACGGTTTACCTGTTATTATTTTTAAAATATCTTGTTCTAAAGTTTCTTGAGGAAGTTCAACAAATCTTCCTAGTTCTTTGTTATTTTTATAAAAGATAAAAGTTGGCACCCTAAAAATAGTAAAACCTTTTTCTAACCCTTTTGCTTTTTTCTTATGATTAACGGCTATGATTTCAATATTTTTTTCAGAGATATTACCTTCTTTTACTATTTTAAGTAAAGAAGGTATTTCTCGTTTACTATCGCTACACCAAAGACCTATAAATGCTTTAATTTTAACATCTCTAAAATATTTTTGCACACTAATTTTTAAGGAATCATCTAATTGATAAGCTTCATAACGCGATTTAAACCATTTTCCATAAGGCTCTTTTAATAATTTTGACATTGTTATAATACCTGTAAACTCCTCTTTACTATTTTCTTCAACGATTATTTTTTTTACTGAACCACAAGCTATAAATAAGACCAAAATACTTATTACTATATAATATCTCATATATTATTTTAAATTTTATAAACCACTTTTGCCAAAATAGTTCTTGGAAAAAGTCTTGTTTTTGTTTCGTAAAATAAAATATCGGATAAGCTAGACGATATTCTATGTGCATTATTTCCAATATTGGTTGCCTTTAGTTCAAAACCCCACATACTATCTTCTTTTTGATAAAAAATAGAAGCATTTGTTTCATTAAAAGTATTCGTTGTTTTTGAAGTTTTATTCTTAAAATACGAATACCTAGTTTCTGCTTTAAACTGCCAATCATTTATATCATAATCTAATGCTAAATTAAATTTTGTTCTATCTGAAATACTGTTAAAAAATAAATTTTTATTGGTATTATAATTATGACTAAAAGAAACATCTATATTAGGACCTTTTATATACATCGATTTAAAGCCTCCAAAAACTGAAAAACTATTATTGGTTGCCAAAATTTCTTTATTTGCATTAAAACTTACATAATTTCTATTTACATAGCTTGTTCTTAAACTTGCCCTCCAATATTTATAACCATATACAACCCTTGTAGAAATATTTAATTCCTTATCTGGAAGAGTCGTATTAACAGGAGTATTTATATAATAAATACCTTTTGATAAATATTTATTTTGAAGCCTACTTTTTATAATTTTATAGTTTATTCTAGGATAAAAACTCCAACCATAACTTTGATATTTTCTAAAATAAATCCTAAACGTATGATAATTACTTTCTCTCAAATTGATATTTCCTAATCTTACCGCATTAAAATCATGTAAACTATTATTAATAAAAAAATCTTGATATCTAGGAAACTTATTCTTTAATAGATAACTAAATTTTAAACTTCGCTTATTATCAATTTCCCAATTTGCTTCAAACTGGGGTAGTAAAAAAAAATTATTATATATTTTATCTTCTAAAAACTGACTGGTGCTTCGTATATAATTTAAATACTCTAGTTGGGTTGTAAAAAAAACATCTCCTAACAAATATTTATATTTAATACAGACTGATGAAAACAATTGCTTATCTAAACTATTATTTTTAAAATTGTCAAAAATTTTATTTTCACCAATTAAAAGCTGTTGTATATTATTGTTATAATCTGTTGCAAACAAATTATTCTTTAGCGAAAAAAATAAATGATTAACTGGGTTTACAATCCAAAAATGTTTTAACAAGCTTTTAAATTCATATTTTTTATTTTCAATATTCTGAGTTACATTTAAATTAGCACTTGGTGTAATAGGTATTTGTGATGAAAATATATTGTTATTCGCTAACCACTTTTGGTTTTCTGATACTTTAGAAAATTTTACATGTAACTTAGCTTGAGAGGTATGATATTCATTAATTTTTCGCTCTATTTTAAGTCCTGATTGTAAACTCAAAGTATTTACATTATTGTTTTTTGAGAAGATTAGATTATTGTTATTTATTAAATTACTTTCATTTTCTAGATTGTTTAATCCTGAAATTATTTCTAGCTTATTTTCAAGTTTTATTCTTAATTTTTTAGAAGGGGCAGATTTTAATTGTAGTTTACCCAATAAGACCGACTGATTAAGGTTTTCATGAGTAACACGTTGCTCTTGAATATCATCGATAATATAATCATTATTTTGTTGTTGTGCTACATCCGTTTTATCTTGTAAAGCAATAAAAAAAGCTGTCCAACGATTCTTAGGATTAGTTTCATATTGAAAATTCAAACCTCCAAAATAATGCTTATTGTCATAAAATTCTTTATTTCTTAACAATTTAGCTACTGAAGAACTAAAAATTTCACTTAAATTATCGGTATCTAAACCACCTTCATAATTTATATAGTCTTTTAATGTGAATGATTTATTACTAGTATTATTTGCGTCTCCTATAAAAGAGTAACTAGTTTTTTTACTATACTTAAATAATGTAGGATGAAAAATATACCTATCCTTTATACCTGCACCAATTTCCATATCACCAAAAGCAAACTGCTTTTTATCTTCTTTTAAATTAATATTTAAAGCAACTTCTTCTGATGTTTCAAAACCTTTTAACAAATCACTTTCGTGATAATCTTCTATTACCTGAATCTCTTTAACTACATCGGCTGGAATATTATTAACCGCTAATTTAGAATCTCCTGTAAAAAACTCTTTATTTTCAACCAAAACAGTAGTAACTTTTTTCCCTTTTACAGTTACATTACCATTTCTATCAACCTCTACTCCTGGTAATTTTTTAAGTACCTCTCGTAATTTATGCTCTTTACCATTGACAAACGATTTTACTCGGTATGTTGTGGTATCTTTTTTAACAACAATAGGTTCTTTATAATTTATAATTATCTCTTGTAATTCATTTGGGTCTTCTTTTAAATTAAAATTTTTAGTTAATTTAGAGGTATTCAATAAAATATCTTCTTTTAAAGTTATACACCCTACAAAACTAATTGTAAACTTATACAATGCGTTTTTAGTTAGTTTTAATGTATATTTTCCATTGACATTTGTAACAGCATAAGAAAATTTAGCTCCTTTTGTTAAAGGTTTTGCTAATATATTAGCTCCTACTAGTACTTCGGTTTTACTTTTTATAATACCCGAAACTATATTTTGACTATAGTTTTTAATAAAAAAATAAAACTAAGACTAAAATGTATTTTCTCATAAAAAAAAATTAGAGTAATTTTTATTTTTTGTAGTATTTTAACTAATCAATAGTAACTTTTCTTGCTTGACGCTTCAATTTAATCAATGTTGCGACATCTATTTTCTTTGAATTTTCAGGAAGAGGAACTTTTATTTGTTTAGGATTCAGAATTATTTTATCTACTGTATATGTCCCTTTCCTGACTCTATACAATTGTAATATTAACCCTGGTAAACCACCATTACCCGCAGGGCCGTATGAAACAGGAATTTCTGGCGTGTACCAAGCTGTAATAATATTTGTTTTTTTATTTCCATATTCTAATTCTTTTCTTATAGCTTTATAGCAAGTATATCCTTCAATAATTTTCGTATCCCCTAATAACTCCCAATTAGAAAACTTTTCATCATGTATTACGGCATAAGTTTTATTCTTTATCTCTTCTTTATAAACAACCTCTTTGTTTTTATTATTCTGAAACCAAGGTCTGTGTCCTTTTATTAAAACTGATGCAATATTAGCATATAACTTATTTAGAGGAATGTGTTTATTCATATAAAAATAAGAATGTTCCTTTTCATATTTTAAGGTAAAAGACATTAATTTTATTTCCTTTCTATATATATCTAATTTCTCACTGTTTTTAAGGTCTGGTATTACCTTATATTTTATAATCCCTGATTGAGAAAAACAAAAAAAAGGAAGTATAATTAAAATAAATAGTATTCTCATAATTACTTTATTAAGTATTAAAACCCACTAGCTTTACACTAGTGAGTTAATAAATTATTTTTTAACAACTTTCATATGCCATATCATAAATAGCATCTGCATCCTCTAAAGATAATTCTCCTCCATTATTACTTTCGTAAGATTCAACCATACCACAAGCGTACGAATGACAATTTTCTCTTCCATCTAATTCTACAGCATTCGCTGATACAAAAGCACCTAAAAATAGTGCTGTTAACAATACTTTTTTCATAATTTAAAATTTAATAAAATATTTACTTAACTTATGAATTATGTATAGTCAACCATAAGATTGCACACTACATTGCAATGTGCCACAAAGCTATTTAATTAGAATCATTATAACTAAATAATCTAACTCCTTTTCCGATTAAGGGTTAACCCTTAATCGGAAAAGCTATTTTTATAATAATAATAATACTTTTACTTTAAATAAAAAAAACATGAAAAACTCAATAGAAACTAAAATGAATTTAATTTTAAATAAATTAAAAAAAGAACGCTTAAAAACAGGCTTATCTCAATGGGACTTTGGAGAAAAAATTGGGCTGAGTCAAAATGCGTATTACAAGCTAGAAACAGGAAAAACTAAGCTAGATTTATATCGCTTTTTAAATATTTGTAAAGTGCTAGATATTGAACCTTCATCTTTTTTCTAGAAAATTGCAAACGCAAATTATACGTTAGCAAAACATTAAATAAAAATTACATATACCCAAAACACCCTGAAATGACTTAAAGCATTTCAGGGTATTTTATTTAAAAAAAATATTAAAATCCTAAAACTAAATACTATTTTATTAATAATCAATCAAAATAAGCTGTTTTTATTGCGTTTTTACAACAAAAACACAATTTAATATTACATATAGCTAATATTGTACTAATGTTAATATTATATTAAAACTAAATTTACATCAAATTAAAATACATTTTATCAATACTCTTTAAAATACCTTTCAATTTATGATTTCTTCAAAAAAAAATCTTCAAAAAAAATTTTTAGCCCTACTAGTATTGTGCTATTCTTACGGGTTTAGCCAACAGGCAGCACCTGCACTTCCTACATCTAAAGTAAAAGAAACAGTCGCCTGTACTAAAGGATATAATCATAAAGGTCATAGCAAACATACTAGCTCAAATAAAATGTCTAGAGCAAATTCTCCTGATACATTTGCTGGTTGGGCATCTTATAGCGGCGCAAACTTAGTTGCTAAACTAAAAGAAACTACCGATTATGACACCAATTTAAGACCGCTTTTTGACTACGGACAATACGGTGGATCTTTATTTTCTAGTACCAATATAAAAGCAGTTGCCGATGCTGTATATAATATGTCAGCCTCTTATGATGGTAGCGAATCAAGTGGGATGCTTGGTTTAGTTACCTACTTACACTGTGCAAGTTATCATGAATTTTTTCAAACAGAAGTAACACTAAATACAAACGCTAAAAGTGCCTATAAACTTGCCGTTAAATACCTTTCTACAAACGCTCGTTTATGGGATACCACAGAATACAGTTTAGGTGTTTTAGATGAATTTTTAATAATGTGTGATTATGATGGTTTAAGAGATAAAGATTTTGTACTAAATGTTATCAAAACAGCCATCCGTAATTTAACTGAAAAAGACAACTGGCGAGCTGTTGTTAGCGACCAACAAATGCTAACAAAATATATTACTGCATACAACAGAATATTCTTTTTAATGTTTAGAGGGATGCAACCTGTAGATGTTGCCTACGAAGCATCGCTTAATAATGATCCTGAATTTTTACAATTATTGTCAAATTTAGCTACGGATAAAGAATTAAGAACTGAAAATGAAGATTTAGCTTTAATGGTAAATAACGCCATTGGAGAAATGACCAGAACTGCTGATAGTTCAGATGTTTTAAAAGATCAAACAGAGCCTTTTATTGCTGAAATTGCACAAAGTTATGATCGATTAACGCCTAACTGGTACAAATCAATAAAATCTATCAATGAATCAGGAAATTGTGCGAAATACAACTTATGTGTAAATATGGATGACATAACTGCCGAAGTTGAAAACATGCTTTTTCCGAACACCTTTACCTTTGACGATGGACGCTTAAAAGTAAGAACTCCGTTAGACTATAAAACAGTTCAAGAATTATACTACGCTTCGAAACAAGTACAAACACAGTTTTTTAGAGCCTTAGCCACAGATGAACCTGTTGCTGGTGACCCAAACTTAAACTTAAATATGGTTGTTTATGGTACTATGAAAAACTACCATGACTGGCAAACAATCTTAAACGGTTTAGCGACCAATAACGGTGGAATGTACATTGAAAGAGGTGCTACTTTTTACACCTACCAAAGAACTTTTGCAGAAAGTACTTTTAGCTTAGAAGAACTTTTTAGACATGAATACGTACATTATTTACAAGGGCGTTATATTGCAAACGGTTTTTGGGGTTCAACTGATTTTTATAAAGATGGACGTTTAATTTGGTTTGAAGAAGGGATGGCTGAACATTTTGCAGGTAGTACCGATAATGACGGTGTTCGAATTAGAGAAAGCCAAGGTAGCAATGTAAAAAATGAAGGCGCTAGTGAATATATGACGGTAAATGAAGTTTTAAACGCTAGTTATGCTGGTGGTTTTAAATTTTACAGATACGGAAATATGTTATGGTCATATTGGTTTAAAAATGATATCAATACTGCTAGAAAACTTATCAACCTTGTTAGAGCTGATGATGTTGCTGGTTTTGATACTGAAATTAATCGATTAGAATCAGATTACACCTTACAAGCAAACTACTTAAACTACTTAAATAACGTAGTTATTGATGATAATAATTGGTGGGAAGTAGTTACGCCTTGGGAAGTTGATGACTTTTTTGTCGTAGGAAATATTGCTGATATTGAAACAGAATTTGAAGCAATTACAAGTAAAGATGTTAGTGTAACCTTAGATGCTTCTACTTCAATTAGAAGATTTAAAGTAACAGGAAGTTTAAATTCAGGGCAGTTTGAAACAGAATTAAACGATTTAATGACCCAATTAAAATCAAGCCCAACGGTGAATAATTTTGATTATATCGGCGGATATTACAAAGAGGTATCAGGTTCAAATGCCACCTTTGTTATTACAGGTTCTTTAAGAGATGCTACTGTAAGCGATGCTCCTATTGCTGATTTTTCAAGCGACTTACCTTCAACAATTGTTGGCGGAACTATTCATTTTACCAACGAATCTACAGGATATATCAATTCATATACTTGGTCTTTCCCAGGAGGAACGCCTAGTACAAGTACTGAAAAAAACCCTACGGTAGTGTATGACACTGCTGGAACTCATTCGGTAACTTTAACCGTTACAAGTGCAAAAAGTGGTAATAATACCAGAACTAAAAATAACTTTATAAAAGTTCATGCTAAAAGTACTACAACTTATTGTGATACAAGTCAAGGAGGTACAGGTACTGGTATTATAAGAGTTAATTTTAGTACATTAGACAATACAAGTGCTCCTCAAAACCCTGCTAATTATTCTGATTATACAAGTTACGCTGCCGAGGTTAAAAGAAATAAAACATACCCTATTACTATTGAAGCAGCAAACACTGCTTGGCCAGATAACGTTGTTAAAGTATGGATTGACTGGAATCAAAATGGTGATTTTACAGATGTAGGAGAAGCCGTATTTTCTTATGAAAAAATTTCTGAAACAGGAAATATAACCATTCCTGCGGATGCTGCTTTAGGTATTACAAGAATGCGAGTTCGTTACGGATATGGTGATGGTAAAACATTAGCCCCTTGTGGATATGATGATTATTTTGGTGAAGTTGAAGACTATTCAATTAATGTAGGAATCGCTGCAGCAACTATTACTTGGGCAGGAACTACAAGCACCGATTTTGCAGAAGCTACAAATTGGGATTTAAACACCGTTCCAACAAGTTATGACGATGTAATTATTCCATCAGGATTAACAAACTACCCTGTAATTTCAACAGCGACCGAAGTAAAAACGCTTACAATTGCTTCAGGAGCAACTTTAATTGCCAATGCCCCATTAACAGGAACGGTTACTTATACGAGAAATTTACCTACAGATAATTGGTATTTAGTAGCATCGCCTTTAAAATATGAAACGATTGAAAAATTAAAGAAAAACAATACTTTTGCTTCAGGAACAGGAACCAATATTGGGCTTGCTCCTTATAAAAATAACGGAACAGCTTGGAATTATTTATCAAACACAAGCAAAGGGAATATTACTTCTGGACAGGGATATTCTGTTAAGTTAAAAAATGCTGCTAATTTAGTTTTTACAGGAAGTATCAATTCAACAGCTGTTAATTATGGTATTACAAAAGGTGCAAATGATTTTAATTTAATAGGAAACCCTTATACTTCGTATGTAAAACTTGGTGATTTCTTTAAAGACAACGCTACAGGAACTGTTTTATCAGAAGCGACGATTTGGCTTTGGAATCAAAACACCAATAGTTATGATTTAAAATTAGGTGCTGCTGATGCAAATTATCAAATAGCACCAGGACAAGGATTTTTTGTAAGTGCTAATGCCAATACTCAAGTAAATTTTAGCAAGGAAAATCAAAGTCATCAATCAGCAACTTTTCAACGACAGGCAAAAACTCAAATCAATTTAAGTGTTCGTGAAAATCAAAATAATACGGTAAAATCTACTAAATTATACTACCTTAATGGTGTTACCACAGGTTTTGACAACGGCTATGACGGTTCTGTTTTTGGAGGAACTACTACTAATTACGCCCTTTACTCACAATTAGTAAGTAATACTAACGGTAAAGATTATGCGGTTCAATCATTGCCTATAAACGATTTAGAAAACACAATTGTTCCTATCGGATTAAAGGCAAAAGCAGGAAAAAAGATCGTTTTTTCAGCAGAATCAATGAATTTACCTGAAAATGTAAGTATTTATTTAGAAGATAAACAAAACAATACATTTACCAATTTAAGTAAAGAAAATTATACAGTAACCTTAACAACTGATGCGAGCCAAGTTGGGCAGTTTTACCTTCATACAAGCTCTAAAGAATTAGATGCTAGTATTCAAACACCTGCTAGTTTTAGCGAGTTAACTGTTTACAAATCATCTAAAACAACACTAACAGTTAGTGGTTTACAAGCTAAAAAAGCGAGTGTAATTATCTATTCGATACAAGGAAAACAAGTGTTTTCAACAGATATTATTTCAAAAAATACAGCAACTGTTACTTTACCAAAAGTAGCGGCAGGGGTTTATTTAGTAAAAATAATTTCAGAATTAGGAACTATCAATAAAAAAATAGTTTTATAATAAGCTTAATACAAACATTATTTTTTATTACAAATACAAAACAGGTTGCTAAAAGCAACCTGTTTTTTTATATAAAAAACTGCTAGAATACCACTACAATATGTACCTAATATATTATTCAAAGAAGTAATTATTAAACTTATAGAGCATTTAAAAGACCTTTTTAAGCCATTAATTATAGTTTACATACGATTACTCGTCTAAAAAAAGAGCTACAATTAACCTTGTTTATTTTATCAAAAAAGAGCTAAACCTCAACTAATCACCAACAAAACAACTAAAAAAAAACAACCAAAACACCTTCTTAAAAATAAATTTTGGTATTATAACAATTAGTGTACCTTTGCACCGCAAAATAGAAAGATAACTAACTATCAAGTATTTAGGATTTACATTTATAGGATTTGCACTACTAGCTAGTTTTACAAGCCCGAAATTTGAGAACGAAAAAACAACAAACATACCAAAAAAGACCGTACCTTCTATTGAAGAAATTAACGTCCCTTTTTTACTAAAAAACTTTGTTGGTTTTAAAGAAGCAGTAGCTTTTAAAGAATCGCAAGGAAAATATAGAGTTGTAAATAAACTGGGCTACTTAGGTAAATACCAATTTGGAAAATCAACCTTAAAAAGATTCCGAATTTACAATACTACGAATTTTCTTAAAACACCTGAATTACAAGAAAAAGCATTTATCGCTTACTGTAAAGTAAATAAATGGATTTTAAGAAAAGATATTAAACGATGTGTTGGAAAAACTATAAACGGTACTAAAATTACCGAATCTGGTATTTTAGCAGCAGCGCATTTAGGTGGGGCTGGTAACGTTAAAAAATATTTACGATCAAATGGTCATTTTCAATTTAAAGATGCCTTTGGAACCTCTATTAAATCTTATATCAAAAAATTTGCAGGCTATGATGTATCGACTATTAACGCCAATAAAAAGGCTAGTGTTTAATATCATCTTATAAATATCTATATCAACTAAAAAAGACAGCTTTAATAGCTGTCTTTTTTATATATAATTTTATACCTTAATTTATACCTTACTATTTATGAATAATAAAAATAGTTGGGCGTTTATGCAAATCTGTTTTTATATGCTTCCATTCTTTAACGGTAAAAGTTTTTATATATTCCGAAGGAAGTGTAATATCGCAGGCAACACAAACACGTGTATCTGCCGATAAAACATTTCTTAAATCATCTAACATTTTTTCATTTCGATACGGCGTTTCTATAAAAATTTGTGATTGATTTTTAACACTAGAAAGCTTTTCTAACTCTTTAATTGCACGTTTTCTGTCTGATTTATCAATAGGTAAATACCCATTAAAAGCAAAGCTCTGCCCATTCATTCCTGAACCCATCATTGCCATTAAAATAGAGGAAGGACCTACCAAAGGTACTACCTGAATGCCTTTTTCGTGCGCTAATTTTACAATCATTGCACCTGGATCGGCAACCGCAGGAACACCCGCATCTGATAATAATCCAATAGAAATACCTTTTTCACAAACATCTAAATAATTTTGTGTTTCAATATCATTCGAATACTTGTCTAACAATAATAATTCTAAAGAAGGTTGTGATTTATTAGGCGTAATCTTTTTAATAAACCCTCTTGCTGATTTTTCATTTTCTACAATAAAAAAATCAAGATGCTCTATTACTTTTTTAACAGAAATCGGCATTACCTCTAAAGGCTCTGTGTCTCCTAACGTTGTTGGTATTAAATATAATTTACCTTTCATTTTGTCTTTTTTAAATTGCCTATTTTGAAGAAATATTTTAACATGAATCGCTTTATTAAAAAGTTAATTTAGCGGTTAATTCCTCTACATATTTTTTAAATTTCTTATCTGTTTCTGTTAAATTATCAACAGTTTTACAGGCATGTAATACCGTAGCATGATCTCTTTTACCTATTTGACTTCCAATACTCGCTAATGATAACTTTGTTAAACGCTTTGCAAAAAACATGGCTAATTGACGCGCCTGAACAATATGTCTTTTACGAGTTTTAGACTGTAACATAGCTACATCCATTTCAAAATATTTAGCAACAACTCTTTGAATATAATCAATTGATATTTCTCGCTGGGTTGTTTTTACAAATTTATCAACAATTTCCCTTGCTAAGCTAACAGTAAAATCTCTTTTATTAAATGATGCTTGGGCAATCATCGAAATAATAACCCCTTCTAATTCACGAACATTCGCCTTTACATTTTTGGCGATATATTCAATTACATCTTCAGGCATTTCAACACCATCTTGATACAATTTATTATGAAGTATCGAAACACGAGTTTCAAAAGAAGGTGCTTGTAATTCGGCTGATAATCCCCATTTAAAACGAGACAATAAACGCAATTCAATATCTTGCATATCTACAGGGGCTTTATCCGAAGTTAAAATTACCTGTTTTCCATTTTGATGTAAATGATTAAAAATATGAAAAAACACTTCTTGCGTACCTGTTTTACCAGATAAAAATTGAATATCATCAATAATTAATACATCGACCATTTCATAAAAATGAATAAAATCGTTTCTAGTGTTCGATTTTACCGAATCAATAAATTGCTGGGTGAATTTTTCCGAAGAAATATATAAAACGGTTTTATCAGGATATTTATCTTTTACCTCAACCCCAATTGCTTGTACTAAATGTGTTTTTCCTAGCCCAACAGGACCGTAAACCAATAACGGATTAAACGACGTTCCTCCAGGTTTATTAGCCACAGCCATACCCGCAGAACGTGCCAACCTATTAGCATCGCCTTCTATATAATTGATAAAATTATAGTTCGGGTTTAATTGCGATTCTATTTTAACTTTCTGTAAACCAGGAATCACAAAAGGATTTTTCAACTCTCTTTTTGACTCTGTTGGCACAGTAGTTTTAGGCGATTTTACCGCTTTCCGATTTGAACTCGGTATTTTAACTATTTGAGGGCTGTTACTGCTATAGGTGTTTTCTAATCGTACATCATAAATTAACCTAGCATCGGCACCTAATTCTTTAACCAAAGCAACTCTTAACAACTTAATATAATGCTCTTCTAGCCATTCGTAAAAAAATTTACTAGGCACTTGAACTGTAAGAGCTTCTTCAGCTAATTTAACAGGTTTAATTGGCTCAAACCAAGTTTTATATGCTTGGTGTTTAATGTTATCTTTAATAAAAGATAAGCATTCCTTCCAAACTGAATCAGCAGTTTTAGTCATTTATTTGGGTTAAAAACAATTTTAGTTGTTAATTTTTATTCTTTTGTAAGGGCTAAGAGGATTTCGCCTTGGTACGAGAGTGCAAAAATGTGAATAAAATTTAGGATAAAAAAATTCAGTACCTATTGCTTCTTAATTATTTTATACGTAACGTTCCTGTAAATTTAAAACAAAAGATACTTTGAAAAAAAATAAAACCACAGTTCGTGTTCGTTATGCCGAAACAGATCAGATGGGCGTTGTATATTATGGTAATTATGCACAGTATTTTGAAATAGGCCGCACCGAATTATTACGCTCTTCAGGAGTTACTTATAAATTTATGGAGGAAAACGGTGTTATGTTGCCTGTCATTTCATTATTATGTAATTTTAAAAAATCGGCACTGTATGATGATGAATTAAGCATTACAACAAGTATTAAAAAAACACCTGCTGTTAAAATTGAATTTGAGTATGAAATTACCAATCAAAACAAGCAATTAATCTGTACAGGAAGTACTGTTTTGGCTTTTATCAATATGAAAACAAAAAAACCGATGCGCTGCCCTGACTATATTTTAGAAGCCTTAAGTTTACAAACCATATAAAAAACCACTACTATTTATGAAAATATACACTAAAACTGGCGACAAAGGCAGTACAGCATTATTTGGAGGAACACGTGTACCTAAACATCATTTGCGTATTGAAAGCTACGGAACGGTTGACGAATTAAATTCTTATATCGGTTTAATTGGCGATAAAACAACCGATCAAACTATTAAAAAAAGCTTGCTTAAAATTCAAGGCGATTTATTTACCCTAGGCGCAATGCTTGCCACACCCCCTGAAAAAGAAACCTTAAAAAATGGTAAAGAGCGCTTAAATATTTATAAGATAACAGATGCTTCTATTGTTTTTTTAGAAGATGAAATTGATGCCATGAACGCCCATTTACCACAAATGACTCATTTCATATTACCAGGCGGACACGAAACTGTGTCATTTTGTCACATAGCTCGCTGTGTTTGTCGTAGAGCAGAACGTTTTGTGGTAGCATTAAACGCTGAAGAAACGGTTGATGCTAGTATTTTACGTTATTTAAACCGACTTTCTGACTATTTATTTGTAGTGGCACGAAAATTGAATAAAAATTTAAACATCACGGAGGTTAAATGGACTCCTGAAAAACTATAAAAAAACACTTGGCTTATTACAAATAAAAATTTATGTTTGTGATAATCTTACTTAAACAGATAAAAAATGTATTGGACACTTGAACTAGCTTCTTATTTAGCAGATGCACCTTGGCCTGCAACGAAAGACGAATTAATTGATTATGCTATTCGTACCGGAGCGCCTTTAGAAGTGGTTGAAAACTTACAAGATATTGAAGACGAAGGTGATTCTTACGACTCAATAATTGAAATTTGGCCTGACTATCCGACCGAAGAAGATTATCTTTGGAACGAAGAGGAATACTAAGAATACCGACCCAAAAAAAAGCCTCTATTAAGAGGTTTTTTTTTTACATACTAATACCTACTTTAAATATAAACATATAACTAGCTCTATTAACCAAACGTTAAAAAGCTACCTAATAATATTTTAAAAATGAGCGTTTTAAATTCGATTCTTAAAATTTTTGTTGGTGATAAACAACAAAAAGACTTAAAACTTTTACAACCAATTGTTGAGAAAGTACAATACTTTGAAAAATCATTCAATAGTTTATCCAATGATGGATTGCGAACAAAGACTATCGAATTTAAATCAAAAATTAAAGAAGCTACAAAATCTTTTACAGATACAATCGCGACTTTAGAAACAGAAGCATTAACTGCTGATATTGACCGTCAGGAAGAAATATATGCTCAAATTGACAAGTTAAAAGACCAAGCCTACGAAAAATCGGAAGCTGTTTTACTAGAAATTATGCCTGAAGCTTTTGCTTTAGTTAAAGAAACTGCAAAACGTTTTACCGAAAATGATGCCGTAGAAGTTACCGCATCTGCTTTTGATAGAGAATTATCAGCAACCAGAGCACATGTTACCTTACAAGAAGATAAAGCTTTTTGGGCGAGTTCATGGGATGCCGCTGGTAAAGAAGTTGCCTGGGACATGGTACATTATGACGTACAATTAATTGGTGGTTCTGTTTTACATCAAGGTAAAATTGCCGAAATGATGACAGGTGAAGGTAAAACATTAGTATCTACTCTACCCGTTTATTTAAATGCCTTAACTGGTAACGGTGTACACGTAGTAACTGTAAATGATTACTTAGCAAAACGAGATAGAGCTTGGATGGCTCCAATTTTTGAATTCCACGGATTATCTACAGATTGTGTAGATTTTCATCAGCCAAATTCAGAAGAACGTAGAAACGCTTATAACGCCGATATTACCTACGGAACAAATAACGAATTCGGTTTCGATTATTTACGTGATAACATGGCATCTTCTAAAGATGATTTAGTACAAAGAGCGCCTAACTACGCTATTATTGATGAAGTAGATTCTGTTTTAATTGATGATGCTCGTACACCTTTAATTATATCAGGTCCTGTGGCTCAAGGAGATCGTCATGAGTTTAACGAATTAAAACCTTTGGTTGCCGATTTAGTTTCATTACAAAACAAATATTTAGTAGGAGTTTTAGCAGAAGCAAGACGTTTATTAAAAGCTGGTGACGAAAAAGAAGGTGGTTTCTTATTATTTAGAGTTTATAGAGGGCTTCCTAAAAACAAAGCATTAATTAAGTTTTTATCTACAGAAGGAATTAAACAAATTCTTCAAAAAACCGAAAACTTTTACATGCAAGACAATAATAAGTTAATGCCTGAGGTAGATAACGAATTATGGTTTACTGTGGAAGAAAAAAACAATCAAATTGATTTAACTGATAAAGGAATTAATCATTTATCAGAAAAAACACAAAATAACACCTTTTTCGTTTTACCTGACATTAGTGTTATTGTAGGTCAAATTGACAAAAGTGAAGATTCTGTTGAAGATAAAGCCAATAAAAAAGAAGAATTATACCGTGATTTTAGCGTAAAAAGCGAACGTATCCATACGATGAATCAACTTTTAAAAGCATATACTGTTTTTGAAAAAGATGTGGAATATGTGGTTATGGAAAATAAAGTAATGATTGTTGATGAGCAAACGGGTCGTATTATGGACGGTCGTCGCTACTCTGACGGATTACACCAAGCACTAGAAGCTAAAGAAAACGTAAACATTGAAGATGCTACGCAAACTTTTGCAACGGTTACTTTACAGAATTACTTTAGAATGTATCGCAAATTATCTGGAATGACAGGTACGGCGATTACAGAATCTGGAGAGTTTTGGGAAATTTATAAATTAGATGTTGTTGAAATTCCAACAAACAGACCTATCCAAAGAGATGATAAAGAAGATTTAGTTTACAAAACTACCCGTGAAAAATACAACGCTGTTATTGAAGATGTTGTAAAATTATCGAACGCAGGTCGTCCGGTTCTTATTGGAACAACATCTGTAGAAATATCAGAATTATTAGGAAGAATGTTACAAATGCGTAAAATTCCTCATAATATATTAAACGCAAAATTACACAAACGTGAAGCCGATGTAGTTGCACAAGCTGGTAATGCAGGAATTGTAACGATTGCTACAAACATGGCGGGTCGTGGTACGGATATTAAATTATCAAAAGAAGTAAAAGATAATGGTGGTTTGGCTATTGTTGGTACAGAACGTCATGATTCTCGTCGTGTTGACCGTCAGTTACGTGGTCGTGCGGGTCGTCAGGGAGATGTTGGTTCGACGCAATTTTATGTTGCTTTGGATGATAATTTAATGCGTTTATTTGGTTCTGATAGAATTGCCAAAATGATGGACAGAATGGGATTAAAAGATGGGGAAGTAATTCAACATTCTATGATTTCAAAATCTATTGAAAGAGCGCAGAAAAAAGTAGAAGAAAATAACTTTGGTATTCGTAAGCGTTTATTAGAATACGATGATATTATGAACGCACAACGTGAGTTTATTTACAAACGTCGTCGTCATGCCTTAGATGGGCAGCGTTTACAAATCGACATTGCAATCATGATTTATGACACTTGTAGTTCAATTGTAAAGCAAAATAAAGCGAGTCATAATTACACGAATTTTGAGTTTGAATTAATTCGTTTTTCGGCAATGACTTCTCCTTTTTCTGAAGAAGAATTTAAAAAATTCAACGAAGAAGAATTAACTGATAAATTGTATGCAATTGTTTCTGCTCATTATAAAAAAGACACCGAAAGACATGCACATACTGCCTTTCCTGTTATTAAAAATGTTTTTGAAACCGAAGGAGATCGCTACGAACGCATTGTAGTTCCTTTTACCGATGGCGCTAAAACAGTACAGGTGGTTACCGATTTAAAGGAAGCTTATGAGTCGGAAGGAAAATCATTAGTAAACGATTTTGAAAAGAACATCACGTTATCTATTATTGATGAAAACTGGAAGGATCATTTACGTAAAATGGACGAATTAAAACAAACCGTTCAAAATGCTACCTACGAACAAAAAGATCCTTTATTAGTGTACAAATTTGAAGCTTTTGAATTATTTCAAGCTACTGTTGATGTCATCAATAAAGAAGTGTTATCTTTCTTATTTAAAGGACATTTACCTAGCCAAGATGCCGATCAAGTATCGGAAGCTCCTGAACACCAAGAAATTCAGCAATTTGACACCCATAAAGACGAGGTTCAAAACTCTTCGCAACAAGCAATGAGTAATGCTCGTAATCAGCAAACGCAAGAAGAACAACCTATTACCGAAACGATTGTTCGTGAAGAACCAAAGGTTGGGCGTAACGAAAAAGTTACCATCAAAAATGTGATGTCTGGTGAAGAAAAAGAATTAAAATACAAACAAGCAATCCCTTTATTAGAATCAGGGAAATGGGTGGTTTATCAAAAATAAATAACCTTTAATACACGCTTTAAAAGACGTAAATACTTGGCTAAAACCATGTTTTTACGTCTTTTTTACATTCTAAATATTTACATTAGTAATACACAGCGTTTACCTTTGTTTAAAGATTTGACTGCGAATACTTCACAATTTGCTTAAGATTAAAACACATTTGAAAAGTATGTTTGTATAAATACATTAGGATACTTTTTAAAATGATAAAAAACAAGAAACGAAAATTAGATATTGTTGTTATTTCTGATGTTCATTTAGGTACTTATGGATGTAAAGCAAAAGAACTTCATAATTATTTAAAAACTGTAGCACCAAAGATTTTAATTTTAAATGGCGATATTATTGACATTTGGCAATTTAAGAAAAGTTACTTTCCTAAATCCCACATGAAAATTATAAAGCAACTCATGTCGTATATAACTTCGGATACCAAGGTGTACTATATTACAGGAAATCATGATGAAATGCTTCGTAAATTTAAAGGATTTCGACTTGGTAGTTTCGAAATAGTCAACAAAGTTGTTTTAGATATTGACGGCAAAAAAGGCTGGTTTTTTCATGGTGATGTATTTGACGTTACTATGCAACATTCTAAATGGTTGGCAAAACTAGGCAGTATTGGTTATGATACTTTAATACTGATAAATATTGCCGCAAATTGGTTTAGTAATAAACTAGGTTATGGAAAATTATCTTTTTCTAAAAAGATAAAAAACAGTGTTAAAGGCGCTGTAAAATTTATCAATAATTTTGAAACTACGGCTTCTGATATTGCCATTTCTAACGGCTATGATTATGTGGTATGTGGGCATATACATCAGCCTGAAATAAAATTGATAAAAAACGAAAATGGTCAAACTACTTATTTAAATTCTGGCGATTGGATTGAAAACTTAACTGCCCTAGAATATGTTGATCAAAAATGGTCGTTATATGACTATGAAAAAGATGAAATTGCTAAAAACATACCTACTGATTTAGAGACAAATCATACTGATTTTAAAAGTGCTGAAAGCAGCAACAGTAAACTTTTTGATGAGCTTTTAGAAGAATTTAATATCCTAAAAAAATAATTTCTATGAAAATATTATACGCTTTTCAAGGCACAGGAAACGGACACGCAAGCAGAGCTATTGAAATAATCCCTTACTTAAAAGAAATAGCAGATGTTGATGTTTTAACAAGCGGATATCAATGTGAATTAGCACTTCCTTTTGAGGTTAAATACAAGTATTACGGATTGAGTTTTATCTTTGGAAAAAATGGCGGAATTAACATTTGGCAAACCATAAAACAGGCGAAAATCAGCAATTTATTTAAAGAAATTAACGCCGTTCCTATTGCTCAATATGATTTAATCATCAATGATTTTGAACCTATTACTTCGTGGGCTGCAAAGCTAAAAAACAGCCCTATTATATCATTGAGTCATCAAAGCGCTGTTTTAGATAAAAAAGCACCAAAATACGGGAAATTTCGTTTTGAGCGTTTAATTTTAAAATACTACGCGCCTATAAAAACAAAATTCGGATTTCATTTTAAAGCCTATTCTTCAGATATTTTCACCCCTATTATTCGTAAAAAAATAAGAAATACACCGATTATTAATAAAGGACACTATACCGTTTACCTACCTGCTTATAGTGATAAAAAAATACTTAAAGTACTCTCTAAAATTGAAAATATTAAGTGGGAAGTATTTTCGAAACACACACAAAAAAACATCATTAAAAATAACATTATCATCAAACCAATAAACGGCGATAGTTTTATTAAAAGTATCAGTTCAAGCAAAGGGGTTATGTGTGGCGCAGGCTTTGAAACACCTGCCGAAGCCTTATTTTTACAAAAAAAGCTACTGGTAATCCCTATGAAAAATCAATATGAGCAACAATGCAATGCCATCGCTTTAAAAGAAATGGGCATACCTGTTTTAAAGACTTTTAACAAAAAACAGGTCGCTAAAATTACTCACTGGGTACACACCCAGCAAAATAGTAAAGTAAACTACCCCGATACCACTAAAAATATTTTAGAAACAATTATTTCACCCTACTATCGTCAGGTCGATTTCCCCATAGCAACTACCATTTTATAGGATTTTGGTTTACACTTTTCAAAAATGTATTGGTTTTTGAAAAGTGTTTACTTCCAAACCAACCTCGCCAAGCTCCTAAAGGAGATGGATGCGGTGCTTTAAAAATAGGATGTTTTTCTGTATTTATAATACTGCCTTTCTTTTCGGCAAATTTCCCCCAAAGTAAAAACACAACACCTTGTTTTTCTTCGGATATTTTTTGAATAACAGCATCGGTAAATTGTTCCCAACCTTGTTTTTGATGGCTCCCTGCCTCGCCTTCTCTAACGGTTAATGTAGCGTTTAACAACAAAACCCCTTGAGTTGCCCAATGCGATAAATCGCCAGAAACAGGCGTTGATACTTGCAAATCTGTAGCGAGTTCTTTAAAAATATTCACCAATGATGGCGGATGCTTTACTCCTTGATTTACCGAAAAACACAAACCATTCCCCTGCCCTATTCCATGATATGGATCTTGCCCAATAATAACCACTTTTAAAGCATCAAAAGAACAATCATTAAAAGCTTTAAATATATTTTCTTTTTTAGGATAACAAGTATTTTCAATAAACTCTTTATCAACAAAATTAGTTAGTTTTTTAAAATATGTTTTTTCGAATTCTGGCTTTAAAATATTTTGCCAATCGATGGGTAGTATTGTATCATTCATAATTTTTTAAATTTCTTTCAAATATTATAAAAAAATGTTATTTTTACAAATATGTTAAAAATAAAAAAAACCAAGGCTACAATAGCCTTACTACTACTTTCCATAGGAATTAGTTTCGGGCAAATGTCTCCAGATTATAAAGGAGGATTTAAAATTAAATTTGACCAAAAAGGCGATAAATATTTACGATTTATCAGTTTCTTACAAGTTCAAGCAAAATACAATAATGACGTACCTAGCGATGTTTCTAAAACCTCTTTTCAATTACGAAGGGCTCGATTAATTGCGTTTTCACAAATTAACAAAGATTTTCTAGTACTGTTTCACTTAGGGCTTAATTCATTTAACAACAAAGGATTAAGCCCTGTTGGAAAAGGCGAATCGTCTCAGTTATTTCTTCATGATGCCTACCTTCAGTACAAAGTATTTGGAGAACATTTATACTTAGGTGGTGGGCTTCATTATTACAACGGAATTTCAAGGCTAAACAATCAATCGTCAACCAATATGGTTACCTTATCGAACAATCGTTCATCGTGGGCTACCGTTGGTCTTGCCGATCAGTTTGCTAGGCAATTAGGTGTTTTTATCAAAGGATCTTTAGACAGAGTTAACTATCGTTTTAGTGTTAACGAAGCTACTATTTCTACCTTAGATAAAGCCGAATTAGTCGCAAATTCTATCAGATATCAAGGCAATAAAGTATTAGGTTCAAGAGATGCCGGTAAAACTTTTTCGGGATATTTTGACTATAATTTTCTTGACCAAGAAAAATCGTTACTTCCATACATGGCAGGAACGTATCTTGGGGCAAAAAAAGTATTTAATATCGGTGCAGGTTTTTTTGCGCACCCTAATGGAGTCGTCTCTAAAAATGCGGCGAATAGCAATATTGGGCATGATGTTAATATTTTTTCAGTAGATGCTTACTATGACGCACCACTTTATAATGGCGCGATATCGGCTTATGCGCAATATCAAAATAACGATTACGGTAGCAACTATAATTTTGGTCCTTATGCTTCTGGAAACATGGTTTATGGGCATGTTGGTTATTTAATCCCTAGTAAAAACAATAAATTTAGAGTACAGCCATTTGTAGCACATTCGTACAGAACTGCCGATGCCTTGCAAAACACCGAATATAATTCGACAAAAATAGGTGCAAACGTTTTTTTAAGCGGGCATAATTCGAAGCTTTCTATTGAGTATCAAAAAGATAATAACTTTGCCAATACTACTACTAATTTAGTAACACTTCAGGCGCAAATTTTATTTTAATTAAAAATATAATACAACATTAATATATGGGTGATTTTATCAAAGACAGCATTTTTATACAAGCATTATTAGCCTTTTCACCAATTTTAGTCTCCGCTATTTTATTAGTTGGTCTGCGTTGGTCTGCAAAAAAAACCATGCCTATTATTTATCTTTTAGTGGCATTAATCGCTTTATTTGCATGGCAAGTTCCTGTAGAAAGAGTTTTTGCATCAACCTTACAAGGTTTAATTTACACCGCCTCTATCCTTTGGATTGTTTTCGGTGCTATTTTACTTTTAAATACTCTTAAAAACTCAGGCGCCATAAAAGCTATTCGAGAAGGGTTTATTAACGTTAGCCCCGACAGACGAATTCAAGTAATTATCATTGCTTGGTTATTTGGCTGTTTTATAGAAGGCGCTTCAGGTTTTGGAACTCCAGCGGCAATATGTGCACCGCTTTTAGTTGGTTTAGGGTTTCCTGCAATGGCAGCCATAACTATTGGAATGATGATTCAAAGCACGCCTGTTTCTTTTGGAGCAGTAGGAACACCGGTATTAATTGGTGTTAAAGGTGGTTTAGATCATCAAACAATAGGACAGCAATTAGCCGAAAACGGAAGTTCTTGGGATATTTTTTTACAAACTATTATTTCAGAAGTAGCCATTACACATGCCATTGTAGGAACATTTATTCCGTTATTTATGTGTGTTATGATGACCCGCTTTTTTGGAAAAAACAAATCATGGAAAGAAGGGCTTGAAATTTTACCTTTCGCTATTTTATCAGGATTGGCATTTACTATTCCTTACGCTCTAACAGGTGTTTATTTAGGAGCTGAATTCCCATCTATTATAGGTGCTTTAGTTGGTTTACCAATTGTAGTTTTAGCAGCTAAAAATAATTTTTTAACACCAAAAAAACAGTGGGATTTTCCTGAAAGTTCTTTATGGCCTAGCGAATGGTTAGGAAACTTACAAGAAAAAGTAGATACTTTAACTGATGATATTAAAGCATCTAAGATGTCTTTAACAAAAGCGTGGCTTCCTTATTTATTAGTTGCTGTACTTTTAGTTTTAAGTAGAATCCCTGAATTAGGAATTGGTAGTGTTTTAAAATATATCAACATTAATTTTAAAAACATTTTAAATCAAGAAGGTATTAATGGAAGTTTTTCTCCTTTATATTTACCTGGAGGAATTATGGTCTTGGTGGTTATTTTAACCTATTTTATACACGGTATGAAACCAAAACAATTATCGAGTGCTATTGGAGAATCGACCAAAACTTTAATTAGCGCAGGGTTTGTTTTAGTATTTACCGTTCCGATGGTTCGAATTTTAATTAACTCAGGAGTTAACGATTTAAATATTGCTAGTATGCCAATTGCCATGGCAGAATTTGTTGCCGATAATGTAGGAAAAGTATATCCTATATTTGCCCCTACTATTGGAGCGATGGGTGCTTTTATTGCAGGAAGTAATACGGTAAGTAACATGATGCTTTCTCAATTTCAATTTTCAACAGCCATGTCGTTAGGTGTTTCAGGCGCTATTTTAGTAGCCTTACAAGCTGTAGGTGCTGCCGCAGGAAACATGATTGCAATACACAATATTGTAGCTGCTTCGGCAACTGTTGGGCTTTTAGGTAAAGAAGGTGATATTTTAAGAAAAACAATAATCCCTACATTATATTACGTAATTTTTGCAGGAGTTATAGGTGTTATTATGATATACCTTTTAGGAATTACAGATCCTTTAGTTGTTGTGCCTGCTGTAAAATAATATTTTTAAAAAAACAAACAAAACAATGTCTTTTAATATAAATACCAATTATCCGTCAATAGAACATCTTCGTGTAAAATCGAAAAAAAGAATGCCTAAGTTTTCTTATGAATACTTAACTGAAGGTTGTAATGATGATTTAAACGTCTATAAAAACACCAAAGAAATTAGAGACATCGAATTGATGCCTCAATATTTAAATAAACACGTAGGTTCAAGCACTAAAAAAGTGTTGTTTGGGCACGAATATGATGCGCCTATTGGTATTTGCCCTGTTGGTTTACAGTCATTAATGTGGCCTAAAACCGCTGAAATTTTAGCAAAAACATCGGTAGACCACAACATTCCTTTTATGCTAAGTACGGTAACCACTTTAAGTATTGAAAAAGCCGCTAAAATAACCAATGGTAATTTCTGGTATCAATTATACCATCCTGCGGATAATACTATTACTGATGATATTTTAAAAAGAGCCAAAGATAATGGTTGTAATGTGTTAGTTTTACTAGCAGATGTACCTACCTTCGGATACCGTCCTAAAGATATTTATAACGGATTAGGAATGCCTCCTAAAATGATGTTAAGAAACATTATAGAAGTAATGAGAAAACCTCAATGGGCTTTTGAAACATTAATGAACGGGATTCCTTCTTTTGATACCATGGAAAAATACATGCCTAAAGGGATGGATTTACAGCAGTTAGGTTCTTTTATGGATGCTACTTTTTCAGGAAGATTGAATGTTGATAAAATTAAAAGAATTCAAGACAAATGGGACGGGAAAATAATCATCAAAGGAATTGCTAGTTGTCAAGATGCTCAAAAAGCAGTTGATTTAGGTATTGATGGTATTATCGTTTCAAACCACGGAGGACGACAATTAGACGCCGGACCTTCTAGTATAAAAACACTACATCCTATTGTTAAAAAATTCAAAGGACAAATACAAATAATGATGGATGGCGGTATGCGTACTGGTCCTGATGTTGCTAGAGTTATGGCTTCAGGAGCTGATTTCACATTTCTTGGGCGTCCTTTTATGTATGGAACAGGAGCTTTAGGAAAAAAAGGAGGCGATCAAGTAGCTGCTATTCTTAAAAGAGAATTTCAACAAGTAATGGAACAAATTTGTTGTGAAAAAGTGGAAGATTTACCTAATTTTTTAATAAAAAAATAAAAAAACACTACTTTTTTGATTCACAATATTTCAGATAAAACGCTTCAAGATTTAGAATTCACAACTGTTTTAGAACAAGTTGCAGCACATTGTATTACCAATTTAGGGAAAGAAAAAACGCTTGAAATACAGCCTATTGCTAATAAAAGAAAGTTATTTTTCGAATTAAATTTAGTAAACGAATACCTCGCTTCTTTTGAAAACGAAAACAGGCTTCCTAATCATTTTTTTGAAGATATCACCCAAGAAACAAGTCGTTTAGCTATTGAGAATAGTTTTTTAGAAACCGAAGCATTTTTAAGAGTTGCTACGGTTACCGAAACAGTCAATGAACAAAAAAAGTTCTTGAAAAAATTTCAAACCTACTACCCTACGCTATTTTCTTTAAGTGATAAAATACAATTTACCACTTTTATTTCAGACAGCATTAAAGAAATAATTACTGCTCACGGTACTGTATCAGACAACGCATCGCCTGTTTTAAAACAAATCAGAAAAGAAGTCAATAACATTCGTGGGAAAATATCAGAAAGCTTTTCGCATGCTTTAATAAGAAATATTTCGAGCGGTTATTTAGATGATATTAAAGAAACCGTTATTGATGATCAGCGTGTTTTAGCCGTTAGTGCTATGCATCGCCGTAAGGTAAAAGGGAGTTTATTAGGGTCTTCAAAAACAGGAGCAATTGTGTATATTGCTCCTGAAGCAACCTTAGCGTATAGCCGTGAATTGCAAAATTTAATTTACGAAGAAAAGCAAGAAGTTGTTAAAATATTAAGAGCTTTAGCTAGTAAAATTCATCCTTATACTTCTTTATTAGAGGAGTATTTGGTATTTTTAACACATTTAGATTCGGTAGGTGCAAAAGCTAAATATGCCAAAAGCATTAATGGATTATTACCTAAAATAACCAAGGATAAAAAAGTGTTTTTCAAAGATGCTTTTCATCCTGTTTTATGGAAAAAAAATAAGGATCAAAATAAAGAAACTTTTGCGCAAACCATTCGATTAGATGAAAAACAGCAAATTATTGTTATTTCAGGACCGAATGCCGGTGGAAAAAGTATTACTTTAAAAACCATTGGTTTATTGCAATTAATGCTACAAAGTGGTTTGTTAATTCCTGTGCATGAACGCAGTGAAACAACGTTATTCAACACTATTTTAACTGATATAGGCGATAATCAATCCATAGAAAACCAATTGAGTACTTATAGTTATCGCTTAAAAAATATGCGTTCATTTTTAAAGAAATGTAACGACAACACCTTGTTTTTAATTGATGAATTTGGTACCGGTTCTGACCCTGAATTAGGAGGTGCTTTGGCTGAAATTTTCTTGGAAGAGTTTTATGAACGAAAAGCCTTCGGGATTATTACTACACATTATGCTAATTTAAAGGTTTTAGCCAACGAATTAGACAATGTTACCAACGCAAACATGCAGTTTGACGAGCGTACTTTAGAGCCGTTGTATAAATTATTTATCGGGCAAGCAGGTAGTTCATTTACTTTTGAAGTAGCGCAAAAAAATGGAATTCCGTATAGCATTATCAACAGGGCAAAAAAGAGGGTTGAAACTGAAAAAATTCGTTTAGATAAAACAATTTCTAATCTTCAGAAAGAACGAAATCGTTTGCAAAAAACCTCTGACAGCTTAGTTAAACAAAAATCGAAAGGACAAGAACATATTGATAGTTTACAGGAAAAGGAAGAAAAAATGCAAAGTAAGCTTTCTGGTTTTCAAGAATTATACGATAATAATCAGCGAATGCTTTCTTTAGGAAGAAAAACTAACGAACTGTTAAATAAGTATTTTCAAACAAATAATAAAAAAGAATTATCAACTGAGTTTTTTAAATGGGTTGCTATCGAAAACACGAAACGCATCAAAAAAGGACCGCTTAAAAAACTATCAAAAGATGAAAAGAAACAAGATAAAATTATAGATCAGAAACAAAAAGAAGCCATCAAAAAAACAGAAAAAGAAGTGCTTCAAAAAGTTATAAAAATTAGAGAACAGAAAAAAGAAGAAGCCAAAAAAATAGCTCTTGAAAAAGCAGCCTACGTTTATAAAATAAATGATAGAGTGCGTTTAATTGATGGTAATTCAGTAGGTACGATTGATAAAATTGAAAAGAAAACCGTTTTTATAAATTATGGAATTTTTACCACCAAGGCAAAGTTAGAACAATTAGAATTGGTTGAGCGTGCTAAAAAATAATTTAACGTTATATATTAGCTATCTATTTTTAAATATAGTGATAGGAAATATATCAATATTAATTTATTTAGGTGAAATTCCATTTATTTATCATCTAATAATTACCCTTTTTGCTATACTCATTCATTCGTATGGCTATATTCAAGTATTTCAAAAAACTACATTACAAACTAAACTAAAAATAAGTTTAGTTTGTATCTGTATGTATTTAATCAACTTATTATTTAGCTGTATATTTATAGCTATTTCATTAAAATTATCAACAGATACTATAATTTCAGCAATATTAAAAGGAGCTACATTTATTTTTATAGCTGCTATTATATTTTCGATACCAGTAGCTGTACTATTATTTTTATGGAACTACATTTGCTTAAAACGTTTAGTTAAATCAAAAAAAGTGACTGAAAAATGAAAAAAATACTTACCGATACATTTTACAAAAATATTACAGAAAATGTTATAGAACGGTTTATAGCCTGTTTAAAAATTAAATAAATGTTTTAGTTAAACTTCTCAGACCTCACAGGTTTTTAAAACCTGTGAGGTCTATTTATTTCAGCATTGCACAACTATGAGAAATCAGGATGCGAAACTCTTCTAGTTTGACAAATTCAATTTCTTGTTTTATAATATAAAACTGTTTTTAGATGAAATTTAAACAGGCTCTAAAGAAAAATATTTTTTAAAAAATAAAAAAAGCGTACAATAAATATTATACGCTTTTTTCTGATTTTTTCAAAAAAACTACTCTAATCCTTCCATTTCTTTATCATAAAACTCTCCTGCTTTATCCATTAAATCGGCAAGTTCTGTTGTTATATCTTCTTCCATTTCTCCTGATAAATCTTCAAACCACTCTACTTCATCATCTTTTAAATTGATTAAAAAACGTGGATATTCGGTATGTAAAACGAAAACGTCTTCTGGGTGATTGCTGTTATCTGCTAATAAAAACTTAGGTAATTCCATAAAAAATGTAGTATTAATATTTTATTTATCCCCAACAATTTCGGGATTTTCTTTAATTAATTTTAATGTTAATCTATTAAATCGAATAAATAGTAAAATAGATGCCGTGGTTAAACCTGCTAATAATCCTAACCAAATTCCAAAACTTCCGTAGGTTTCTGCTGTTCCTAAAAAATAACTAATCGGAAAACCAACCATCCAATACGATATAAAGGTAATTATTGTAGGTATTTTAACGTCTTGCAAACCTCGTAAAGCGCCTAAAACAACTACTTGAATACTGTCTGATATTTGAAAAATTGCAGCAGCTATTAGTAAATTTGCAGCAGTTTTCATTACTTCCATATTGTCAGCATAGTTTTCGACATCGCTTAAATCTATATATAAATTTGGTAACGACTTATGAAATATGTAAAATAATGTTGCAAAAACAATCGCCAAAAGAATCCCTAGTAAAAAAATTGAAAAGGCAATTCTTCGTAAATCTACAAATTTTTGCAAGCCTTTTTGATTTCCTACCCGAATCATCGAAGCAACGCTTAATCCCATTGCAACCATAAAGGTCATCGATGATAAATTTAAAGCAATCTGATTTGCTGCCTGTGCATTTCGTCCTAATAAACCACTCAACCAAATAGCTGCGGTGAAAATACCTACTTCAAAAAACATTTGCATGGCACTTGGCGCACCTAAATTAATTATTTTTCGAAGCATTAATTTATCTAGCACAAAAAATTTAATATTTGTTACAAATTTCTTAGAGCGTTCTTTTTGAGTTAGCATCCACCAAAGGTGTAAAACCATTACAAACCTAGAGAATAATGTTCCGTAAGCTGCTCCTACAATTCCCATTTCTGGAAAACCAAACTTCCCGAAAATTAATAAATAATTTAAAATTACGTTTAAAACATTTCCTAAAATAGTAGCGTACATTGGGTAACGTGTCATGGACAAACCATCACTAAATTGCTTAAACGCCTGAAAAACAATCATTGGAATTAATGAAAAAGCAACCAAATCTAAATACGGAATGGCTAATTTTACAACCTCAACTGGCTGTTTCATTAAATACATTAATGGCTTTGAAAAAAACACCAATAAAAACATCAAAATTCCAATTACGGTACATAAAAACAAACCGTGTTTAAATACTGATTTTGCTTCTTTAAAATTATTAGAAGAATCTGCCGAAGCAATTAATGGGGTTATTGCGGTTGAAAAACCAATTCCTAATGACATGGCAATAAACATAAAACTGTTTCCTAAAGAAACTGCCGCTAATTCAGCCGTTCCTAATTGCCCTACCATTATATTATCAACAAAACTCACAAAAGTATGCCCTAACATTCCGAGCATTACAGGAGCAGCAAGTTGCCAATTATATTTAAATTCTGATGTATATTGTTGTAAATTCAAATCTTATATTATTTCAAAGCGCGAAGATAACTTTTTTAATACGCTAGGTCTTTATCTTCTTCATTTTTTAATTAATTTAATTATCTTTGGTTTTCTAAAAACACACAAAAAATGGCTTCAATAACACTACAAGGAAACCCAATAAATACCACAGGAAATTTACCAGAAATTGGTAGTAAAGCAACTGATTTCGCTTTAGTGGCAAACGATTTATCTATTAAAAAATTAGCAGATTTTTCAGGTAGCAGATTAATTTTAAACATCTTCCCTAGTGTCGATACAGGAACTTGTGCTACTTCTGTAAGAGAATTTAATAAAAAATTAGCCGATTTAGAAAACACCAAAGTTTTATGTATTTCTAGAGATTTACCTTTTGCTCAAGGTCGTTTTTGCGGAGCTGAAGGCATTGAAAACGTACTTATGTTATCTGATTTTTCAACAGGAAGTTTTGGTAAAGATTACGGATTAGAAATAGAAAATGGTCCTTTAGCAGGTTTACATTCTCGCGCTATCGTTATTATTGACCAAAATGGAACTGTTACTTACACAGAGCAAGTAAGCGAAATTGCTGATCAGCCAAATTATCAAGCAGCTTTAAATAGTTTATAATATTTATGAAAAATCCTAACGATGGTTTTATAAAAGGAAGGTTACGTAGCGTAACCTTCGCTTTTAAAGGAATGTGGCTTTTAATTACAACAGAAGACAGTATTAAAGCGCAAGTTTTTTTGGGTATTTTAGCTACTTGTTTGGGCTGGTATTTTAACCTGTCAGAAACACAATGGCTGTTTCAATTTTTAATAATCGGTATGGTTTTAGTTGCAGAGGCTTTAAATACTGCTGTTGAAAAAATTGCTGACTTTATACACCCCGATTATCATGAAAGAATAGGTTTTATAAAAGATATTGCCGCGGGTGCTCCTGCTTTTGCAGCACTAACAGCACTGATTATTGCTGGCATAATTTACCTTCCTAAAATAATAGCTATATTGTAGCGTTCAATTTATTTCTAACATCAATACATGGCAAAAAGAAAAACACCAAATTTAAAGAAACAACCTAGAGATAATTCGTTTATAAAGCTAGCTTCTTTTTTTTTAATAAAACACAACCTAACTATTTTAGGTGCATTTTTAGTCCTTTTTTCAATATTCTTAACCGTTGCTTTTATTTCTTTTTTCTTTTGTTGGCAAGAAGATCAAAGCACCTTATCTGAATTTTCAAATAGGGCTATTGTTACTCAAAATTTACTAGGTAAAATTGGTGCTAAACTAAGTAACTTTTTTGTTTATAAAGGATTTGGTTTGGGTAGTTTTGTAATACCTGTAGCCCTTTTTTTAACAGGTGCTCGAATTTTATTACAAACTAATTTAAGAAAAATAATAACTTCTTGGAATTGGGGATTATTATCGATGATATGGATTGCAGTTGCCTTGGGTTTTTCATCTGCTCAAAATGCTGTTTTACCAGGGATTATCGGCTTTGAATTGAATGCTTATTTTCAAGCCTTTTTAGGAAAAGCAGGAGTCGTTATTTTATTACTTTTCTTCTTAGTGGCATATCTTATTATTAGATTTAAAATTACGCCAGAAAAAATTAATGAAAGAATAAAAATAGCCAAAGAAAACCAGCTTAAAGAAGAACAAATAAAAGAAGCCCAAATAAATGAGGCGGCAATAGCTGCCGAAAAAGAACGTATTTTAAATACCCAAAAACGCCCTGAAACTCCTGTAAATAATAATACACAACATAAAACACCTAGAGTTGTTGAAGATCTACAAGAAACTCCTGACCCTGTTTTTGAGTTACCTATTGAAAACCTACACCCTAATACAACATTTTCTAACGAAATTATTTATCAGGAAGAAGACCATATTTCTTTAGATACCCTTCCTGTTAATGAAAGTCTTATAAGCGACGAATTAACTGATAAAGCAGCGATAAAAGAAGCTTTAATAAACGAACATTTAATAGACCGATCATCTATAAATAAAACATTAAAAAATGAACCTTTAATAGAGAAACAACCCATTGTTGAGCAAGCTATTATTGAAGAAGAAAAAGCGCCAATACAGCAAGATATTCCTATAAAAGAACCTGTTGTTGAAAAACCTGAAATAGCAGCAACTATTACTAAAGAACCTGTAAAAGAAGAAGCGCCAATACAAGAAGATATTCTTATAAAAGAACCTGTTATTGAAAAACCTGAAATAGCAGCAATTATTACTAAAGAACCTGTAAAAGAAGAAGCGCCAATACAGGAAGATACAGCAATTATAAAACCTATTGTTGAAAAACCTATAATCAAAGAATTTATACTTGAAAAGCCTTCCGAAGAAAAAATAGAAGAACCGATCGCAGAAGAAATTGAGGTTTCTGTTGAAAAACATGTAGAAGAGAAAAGTGTTACCCAAAACCTATCGGATGCTTTATTAAAAGATTTTGGTGAATTTGATCCTACCCTTGATTTAGGGCATTTCAAATTCCCAACCTTTGATTTATTAAAACAATACAATGAAGTTATCTCTATTGATTCTGATGAATTAGAGGCCAATAAAAAACGAATTGTAACCACGCTTCAAAACTATAAAATTGGTATTTCAGACATTAAAGCAACCGTTGGTCCTACCATTACCTTATATGAAATTGTACCAAATGCTGGAGTTAGAATTTCAAAAATTAAAAATTTAGAAGATGATATTGCTTTATCGCTGTCTGCCTTAGGAATTCGTATTATTGCGCCAATTCCGGGAAAAGGAACAATTGGTATTGAGGTTCCTAATCAAAAATCGACCATTGTTTCTATGCATTCTGCTATTGCTTCTCAGAAGTTTCAAGATAGCGAAATGGAACTTCCAATTGCTTTAGGAAAAACGATTGCAAACGAAACTTTAGTTGTTGATTTAGCTAAAATGCCTCACTTATTAATGGCAGGTGCAACTGGGCAAGGAAAGTCAGTAGGATTAAATGCTGTTTTAACATCGCTTTTATACAAAAAACATCCTGCGGAAGTAAAATTTGTTTTGGTTGACCCGAAGAAAGTCGAATTAACTTTATTTAATAAAATTGAACGTCATTATTTAGCGAAATTACCTGATTCCGAAGAAGCTATTATTACCGATACCACCAAAGTTGTACATACTTTAAATTCACTTTGTATGGAAATGGACGCTCGTTACGACTTGCTTAAAAACGCCATGGTTCGTAACATTAAAGAGTATAATGTTAAGTTTAAAGCTCGAAAATTAAACCCTGAAAATGGGCATAAATTTTTACCATATATCGTGTTAGTAATTGATGAATTTGCCGATTTAATTATGACAGCAGGTAAAGAGGTTGAAACACCAATTGCTCGTTTAGCACAATTAGCACGTGCCATCGGAATTCATTTAATTGTAGCCACACAACGTCCATCTGTAAACGTAATTACCGGTATTATTAAAGCGAATTTCCCGGCTAGAATTGCTTTTAGAGTAACTTCAAAAATTGATTCCAGAACTATTTTAGACGCACCAGGAGCCGATCAATTAATTGGTCGTGGAGATATGCTTTATTCAGGAGGAAATGAATTAATTCGTGTTCAATGTGCTTTTGTTGATACACCAGAGGTAGAAAGAATAACTGATTTTATAGGCTCGCAGCGGGCATACCCAAGTGCTTATTTATTACCAGAATATGTTGGTGAAGAAAGTGGCACAAATGTTGATGTTGACATTGCAGACAGAGATAAATTGTTTAAAAATGCAGCTGAAGTAATCATTACCGCACAACAGGGTTCAGCATCCTTATTGCAACGTAAATTAAAATTAGGCTACAACAGAGCCGGTAGAATTATTGATCAATTAGAAGCCGCTGGTATTGTAGGTCCTTTTGAAGGAAGTAAGGCTAGAATGGTTTTAGTTCCTGATTTTATAGCACTTGAACAATTATTGGAAAACGAAAAAAAATAAGTGTAACTATTCTGGAAAACAGAGGAAAAAACAAAACATGAGAAAAATAATATTATTAGCTATCGGATTATGTATTAGTTTACATACCGTAGGTCAAAACACTGCTAACCAAGCAAAAACCTTATTAAACGACGTTTCTACAAAAATGGGCGCTTACCACAATATGGTTATTGGTTTTAATTCCTCTTTAATAAATAAAGAAGCTGGCATCACTAATGACCCACCTATACGAGGAGAAATTACACTTTCTGGTGAAAAATACAACTTAAATTATTTAGGAAACACCTTTATTTTTGATAATAAAAAACTTGTTGTTATCAACCAAGATGAAAAAGAAATAACTGTTTCTGATAATGATTTAGAAGAAGAAGATGGTTTTATTTATCCTTCTAAATTATTAACTTTTTACAAAGAAGGCTATACTTTTTCAATGGGAAAATTAAAAAACAATAACGGGCGTAAAGTACAGTATGTAACTTTAACTCCTATTGATAGTAATTCTGACATTGTAAAGGTTCAACTAGGAATTGATGCCAAAACAAAACATATTTATAAATTAGTTCAAATAGGCTCAAACGGAGCTGAAACAACCTTTACGATTACCAAATTTAAAAGTAATCAGCCAATTTCAAAAAATTTATTTTCCTTTAATAAAGATAAATACTTAAAACAAGGATACTTCATCGATTAACCCAATAAAATAAAGTTTTGTTAATGCCTTTAAAAATCATTAACAAAACTTATTATTTTATACACCTAACCATTATCTTTGCTTTTGTGAAAACATTAGACAAATACATTTTAAAAAGCTTCTTAAAGCCTTTCTTCGCTACATTTTTAATCATACTTTTTGTATTGGTAATGCAAGTTTTATGGCTTGCTTTTGAAAATTTTGCAGGTAAAGGAATTAGTATTGGGATTATTTTAAAATTCCTTTGGTACACCACCCTACTTGTTACCCCACAGGCATTGCCTATTGGGGTCTTACTTTCTTCGATAATGACCTTAGGTACTTTGTCTGAAAATTATGAGTTTGCCGCTGCAAAATCAGCAGGTATTTCCTTGCCCAGAATGGTGCGTTCTTTAGTATTTTTAACCTTGTTTTTAAGTGCTTTAAACTTTGTTTTTTTAAACAATGTATATCCGTATGCTATGTTAAAGCAATTAAATATGCGCGTTAACATTAAAAAGAAACAACCTTCAATTGCTTTAGTTGCTGGTAGTTTTAATACTGAATTGCCAAATTTTCAAATTAAATTCAAAAAAAAATACGGAGAAAAAGACAACCTTTTAGAAGAAGTGATGATTTATGATTTATCTGCTAAAAAAGGGAATAACAAAATTATAACGGCTAAAAAAGGGAAAATAATTTCTGAAGATGGAAGTAGATACATGACCTTAATTTTAGAAAACGGTTATTATTTTGAACATCATATAAGAAATGGGTCTCCGCTTAAAGAGCGTCAAAAAATGCCTGCTTCATACGCCAATTTTGACCAATACACCATTAACATTGATATTTCATCTTTAAGTGGCGATAACCTAGAGGAAGAGCGCTATAAAACGCAGTACAACATGCTTAGCCTGTCGCAACTAAAAGACACTATTCCTACTCTTAAAAACAATTATGATGCCTTTATTAATAGTAGGGCTAAAAATTTATTTTCAGGAATCAAAGTAGAAGATTTACATACCTACCCTGATTCATTAGTTAATAAAAAGCTATCAAAAAACACCTTAGATAACTTTAATCTTGTTGAAAAAGAAAATATATTAAATACCGCTAGTTCTAAAATTGATCGCAGTATAAACAATAACAATTCAAACAAAGAAACCTTAAAGCGAAAAAGAAAATACTTAAACTTGTATGATATTGAATTTTACAATAGAGTTGCTTTTTCACTTTCTTGTTTATTATTATTTTTTATCGGTGCTCCGCTAGGCTCTATTATTCGAAAAGGAGGAATGGGCTTACCCATGATTTTAGCTATTGCCATATACGTCCTTTATTTTTTCACGAATACCTTTGGGCGAAACCTTGCTGAAGAAAGTTCTATAACAGCCCTAACAGGCTCTTGGTTAAGTATATTATTAATGCTACCTTTGGCTATCATATTAACAATTAGAGCCACTAAAGATAAAGGCTTATTTGATTTTAAAAGTTTTATTTCACCAGTTAGTAACTTATTTAAAAACCTATTCTCGAAAAAAGAGAAAACCACATAAAAATGACAACACAAACCTCCGCTAAAGTTCAGTTAAATACTATTGAAGAAGCTATAAACGACATCAAAGACGGAAAAGTTATCATTGTAGTAGATGATGAAGACCGTGAAAATGAAGGTGATTTTTTAGCTGCTGCTGATAAAGTAACTCCCGAAATGATTAATTTTATGGCAACTCACGGAAGAGGCTTAATTTGTACGCCACTTACCGAAGATCGTTGTAAAGAATTAGAGTTAAACATGATGGTTAACAACAATACCGACCCTATGGAAACAGGCTTTACTGTTTCGGTAGATTTACGAGGTAAAGGAGTTACCACTGGTATTTCTGCTTCCGATAGAGCTATTACTATAAAAGCTTTAATTGATGCTGATACAAAACCTGCCGACCTTGCACGTCCTGGGCATATTTTTCCTTTAAGAGCAAAAAACGGTGGTGTATTAAGAAGAACCGGGCATACCGAAGCAGCTATTGATTTTGCGCGTTTAGCAGGCTTACAACCCGCAGGAGTTATTGTTGAAATAATGAATGATGATGGTACAATGGCACGTTTACCTCAACTTTTAAAAGTAGCTAAAAAATTCGATTTAAAAATTGTTTCTATTGAAGATTTAGTTGCTTATAGAATGGAGCATGATTCTTTAATTGAAAAGAAGGAAGATTTTAATATTCAAACTCGTTTTGGTGAATTTCGCTTAAGAGCTTACGAGCAAACGACCAATAATCAACTTCATATTGCCTTAACAAAAGGAACTTGGACTAAAAAAGATCCTGTTTTAACAAGAATAAATTCGACCTTAATTAATAATGATATTCTTGGAAGATTAACTAGTAATGCTGATAAAAAACTAGATAAAATGTTTAAGGTAATGAATGATCAAGGTAAAGGAGCTATTCTTTTTATCAATCAACAAAACCAGGCATTAAATTTATTAAACCGTTTACGTGGTTTAAAAGAAAACCAAGCCAATGGAGAAATGAAAGCCCCAAAGGTTAGCATGGATAACAAAGATTTTGGTATTGGAGCACAAATATTACACGACTTACATATTAGTAAATTACGTTTAGTTTCTAACAGCCAACAAACCAAACGTGTTGGTATGATTGGTTATGGTTTAGAAATTGTAGATTATGTAAATTATTAGATATATATTTTTATAAACTTATTATTTTATAAGATAAAAAAGGAAGCTTTAAACAGCTTCCTTTTTATGTTTTAAAGTCTGTTTAAAAATTAAATAACTTACAAAAAAGTTAAAATAAAACTCAAATCCCTAGCCCCGATTGAAGCTTTGTTTGAGCTCTTTTTTATTTTTTTTTCTAAAAAAATAAAAAAAGCGAGTGCGGAAAGCGGGAAATTGCTTCAAAAAAAATTATAAAAACTTTAAACTATCTTTAATCTGTTCAAATTCTGTAACAATTTCTTCTAAAACTTCTTTTGCTGATTTTATCTGATGAATTAATCCTGCAACTTGACCAATTTCAAGTTCTCCTTCGTTTAAATCGCCTTCAAACATTCCTTTCTTTGCTCTTGCTCTTCCTAATAATTCCTTGATTTCTTCAACAGTAGGATTTTGTTTATACAAATCTTGCACATCATTATAAAACTTATTTTTTATCAAACGAACAGGGGCTAATTCTTTTAAGGTTAAATGTGTGTCGCCATCTTTAACGTCAATTATAGTTTGCTTAAAATTAGCATGCGCTGACGATTCTAAAGTTGCCGCAAAACGACTTCCTATTTGAACGCCATCTGCTCCTAAAATCATGGTTGCTAACATCGCTTTTCCTGATGAAATTCCGCCTGCCGAAATTACAGGAATTTCCACTTTTTCTTTAACCATCGGAATTAAAGTAAGCGTGGTAGTTTCTTCTCGTCCGTTATGTCCACCTGCTTCAAAACCCTCACAAACAACAGCATCTACGCCTGCCGCTTCGGCTTTTAAGGCAAATTTCACAGAACTTACTACGTGTACTACGGTAATTCCTTTTTCTTTTAAAAAGGCTGTATAAGTTTTTGGATTTCCTGCGGATGTAAAAACAATTTTAACACCTTCTTCGATGATAATATCCATGATTTTTTGAATATCAGGATACAACATCGGCACATTTACACCGAAAGGTTTATCGGTTGCTTTTTTGCATTTTTGAATATGCTCACGCAAAACCTCAGGATACATCGACCCTGCGCCAATTAAGCCCAATCCGCCAGCATTAGAAACTGCGGATGCCAATTTCCAACCAGAAACCCAAACCATTCCGCCTTGAATAATCGGATATTTTATATTAAAAAGTGATGTTATTTTATTTTGCATTTAATTGTTAAAATTTAATGGCTGAGAAAAATTATATGGAATTTTTCTATTTAAATGCACGGCAGGCTCCCAACCTTTTAAGTTTTCAAAAAAGACAATAATTTCTTTTTTAAGTTTTTCAGGCATTTTTTCATCGATAGTAACATCTTTAATAGTTCCGTTAACATCAATGATATAATTAACAATTATTTTTCCTTTAACTTTAAAAGTTATCTTTTTAGTTAACCTTTTTAAATTTTTGATATACTTTTTATTTCCGCCCTTAAAAATAGGTTTTATATGTTTTAACGCCTCTTTATTAGCAACAAGCTCAGTGTTATTATTATTATTGTAATATGTTGTTTTTAAAACACTATCATTTTTAAAAACAACTCTTGCCGCTAGTTTTCCATTATAATGATAAGCTTTCCAAATACCTTCTCTTTTACCCGCTAGATAAAAACCTGTAATATTTAAACTATCATTATCAAACCATCTTTGGCTTTTACCTTGTTTATTCCCTTTTTGGTCATAAAATAATTCACCTGTTTTTTTTCCGTATTTATTGAAAAAAACTGACTTGCCTCTTTTTACTTTATTTTCTTTAGATATACTATACGAATAATTATATAGTGTTCCACTTTTTCTAAAATTTCTTACCAGCCACAAGGAATCTTCTTTTTTAGTGATAATCTGAAAAGAGCGTGCCTTTTCTTTATTTTTAGTAATTATTCCTTTCTTATCAAAAAAATTAACAATGGAATCTTTTTGGGCAAAAAGATTCCTTGAAAAAAACATTAGTATTACTATTAGTGCAATTTTTATTTTCATTTTCTTTTTAATTTTTATTCGTTCATAGCTTTTAATAATTAAAAATCGCATTTTTTTATAAATAATATAAATACAGCGTTAAAAAATCTGGAAAATTAGAATGCGAAGCTGAAATAAATTCAGCTTGACGGACTCTTTAAACAAACAAGTTCTAAGAAATTACTCCCGAACCTACTAATTCTTCGTTAATATACCAAGCTACAAACTGCCCTTCTTGAATTGCCGATTGTTTGTTTTCAAATTCAACATATAAACCGCTATCAACTTTATGTAATATTGCTTTTTCTAATTTCTGACGGTAGCGGATTCTTGCTTCCACTTCCATAGTTTCACCCGATTTTAAAGCTAAATCTTCACGAACAGCATGTAATTCTTCATTCGAAACAAACAATACATTTCTATATAAACCTTGATGCGTTTTTCCTTCACCTGTATAAATTATGTTTTCATTTACATCCGTTTCAATAACATACAACGCTTCTTTAGTTCCACCAACATTTAAACCTTTACGCTGTCCTTTGGTAAAATAATGCGCTCCTTGATGCTTTCCTACAGTTTTTCCACTTTCTTTTTTGTAAGAAAATTTTGTTGCGAAATATGCTAATTCAGCTTCTTTATTTTCAAACTGTGGAATTTCACGATTATACTGCTCAAAACTTGTTGGAATTTGCACAATTACCCCTTCTTTTGGCTGTAATTTTTGCTGTAAAAAATCAGGTAAACGAACTTTACCAATAAAACACAATCCTTGAGAATCTTTTTTATCGGCAGTAATTAAATCGGCTTTTTTAGCAATTTCTCTTACCTCTGGTTTTGTTAATTCGCCAATTGGAAACATTGCTTTTGCAAGCTGTTTTTGAGATAATTGACATAAAAAATAAGATTGGTCTTTATTGGCATCTTTTCCTGCTAATAATTTATAAACTGCTTCGCCATCAATTACTTCTTCTGCTTTTCGGCAATAATGCCCTGTTGCTACGTAATCGGCTCCTAAACTTAAAGCGATGTCCATAAAAACATCAAATTTAATTTCTCGATTACATAAAATATCAGGGTTTGGCGTGCGTCCTTTTTCGTATTCATTAAACATATAATCAACAATACGTTCTTTGTATTGGTCGCTTAAATCGACGGTTTGAAAAGGAATTCCTAATTTCTCGGCAACCAACATTGCGTCGTTACTGTCTTCTAACCACGGGCAATCGTCTGAAATCGTAACCGAATCATCATGCCAATTTTTCATAAACAAGCCGATAACTTCATATCCTTGCTCTTTTAACAAATAAGCGGTTACACTACTATCTACACCTCCCGAAAGTCCTACTACTACTCTTTTCATTTTTTACTTTTGTAAGCTACAAATTTACGAATAAGTTTCTGTTTTTATAATGGATATTTTTAATAGCAACATCAATTAAATTGATACCTAATTATGGGCTATTATTTTTTAAAATCAGACACTTTCATTTTCTTTTTCTTATTCACTTTTTCGCCATCCATATAAAATTCCCACTTCCCTACTCTTTTACCATTTTTATACATTCCTTCTTCTTTAATACCGCCTTTTAAATCGTAATAAGTGGCTTTTCCTTCTAATTTTCCGTTTACATAAAGAGTTTCTTCAATTAAAATAGCCGAATCGGTAAAGGTTTTAGATACACCATTTTTCTTTCCTTTTAAATAGTGTAATTCTTGTGTCAGATTTCCGTTCGGATAATAATTCTTAAAAATTCCGTCTAGTTTTCCATCTTTATAATTTTCTTGAGAAACAGGTTTTCCATTTGAAAAATAATACACCCATTTTCCAACACGCTTTTTACCAATCATTTTACCTTGGCTTTTTAACTTGCCAAATTCAGTGTAAAATTTTACAGTAGCCGTACCGTTTACATAGGTTTTTGTACTTATTGGTGATCCTGATGATGTAATTGAATAAAACTTAAAAACACCTACTTCTTTGCCATTTTCAAACTGCCCTGTGTACCTTACTTTTCCGTTGGAGTATAGTTTTTTCCAAGCGCCAATTCTGTTTCCGTTCGCGTCTATTTTATTTAATTCCTGAGCTTCTATAGAAGTCATAAAAAAAACGGATAATAAAACTGTTATTGAAAATATCCTTTTTATATTTAACATTGATACTTCTTTTTTTATTGATTAAATAATTTATTGAATTCAAAAATACACAAACCGTACCAATATGAATCTTGATTTTTTAATTTCTGTTTTAGATGATATGAAAACCCCTACTAAAATAAACAGAAATAACACTGCTAATAGTGTGTTGGCACATCCAAAATTAATAAAACAGCTAGTTTATTTAACTTTTGATGTAAATAATAAGCAATCTATTAAAGCGGCATGGGTTTTAGAGTGGATTTGTACACAGCACAGCATTAATTATATATTGCCTTATATAGGTGTTTTTACAGAAAAAATTTCAAGCCTACATTTTGATAGCGCTATTAGACCTTGTGCTAAAATATGTGAAAATTTAGCGATAGAATATACCTCAACAACTCAAAATAAAACAAAAAACACAGTTACAGCAAAACATATTGATGCAATTATTGAAACAGGTTTCGATTGGTTGCTTACCGATCAAAAAATAGCGGTATATGCTTATAGTATGACTTTTTTATTTTTCTTCGGATTAGAAAAAAACTGGGTACATTTCGAATTAAAACACTTAATTACCACAAAAATAATTCACAAAAGCAAAGCCTGTAAAGCGCGAGCAAAGCATATTTTAAAATTGATGGAACAAAAAAAAACGAGGCTATAAAACCTCGTTTTTTCACTATATTTTTCTTGATTTAGAAAGATAAGTTTTATAATTTTTATCGGTCTTTAATTTTTCATACCAAATTTTAGCATTTTCTTTATCCTTTAACTTATTATAAGCTGCAAAACCTATAAAATCAAACAATACTTTATTTTCAGGTAAAATTTCAACTTCTTTAAAGTTTTTATCTAAGTATTTTAACGCTTTTTCATTTTTACCTTTAATTAGTAACTTGTATGCACCTGCTAATAAATTAACTTTTTGCGAATATTTTTGTTTATATTCTTTTTTAGAGGTCAGTTTCTTTATTTTTTTAAAATAAATCCCTCCTAATTTTAAAAAATCATATTTAATTTTTCCCTTTAAATAAATAGAAGCATCTAAATACTTTTCACCTAAAGATAGGGCAATCTCTGGAGTTTGTTTTTTATAAAAAGAGGCAAAATCATTTTGAAATACCTTAGTATTAATAGTGTATTTTTTTAAAACTTTTAACATCTGTTCTTTGGTTTTATAGCCTGTTTCATTGAAAACAACCTCACCATAAGCATCAACAATTAAAACATAAGGAATTCTATTTGCCGAATATTTATTTGAAATTTTTCTAAAAACATCAATATCTATTTTTAAAGGAATGTAAGCGCTTAGTAAGCTTTCAACCTCTGGAGTACGCCAAGTATCAGCTTCCATTTTTTGACAAGGATAACACCAAGTAGCCCAAAAATCAATCAATATTAACTTATTTGTTGCTATTGATAATTTTTTAGCATCTTCAAAAGAAGTCATCCAAGTTGTTGCCTTGGCATGTTGTGATATTGAAATTAATAATACAAATGTTAAAATGATTTTTTTCATAAAGTCTTTTATTTAAGCTATTTTTAAACTCAAAAATACATAAATATCATTTAAAAATAGGCTTCATTTTTAAAATACTGTTTTAAAATCCCTAAAAAATTAGTGTAAAAATATTGTAAAAAATAAATTCCGCTTTACTATTAAATAATAGTAAAGCGGAATTTTTTAAAGGAATATGATATTAAAACACTACCCTAATCTTTTAATTTTTTCGTTAGAGCGCACTGGCAAACGTTTTTTTAACTCTTCAACAATTCTGTATGTTGCAGGGCAAATAGCGGTGTTTGCAATGGTTAAATCTGAAATTTGAATAAATTTCTTGCGGTTTGTATGTGGGTATTCTGAACACGCTTTTGGGCGAACATCATAAATAAAACAAGAATTATCACTTTCGTCTAAAAATGAACATGGCGCTGTTTTTAGTACCATAAAATCATCTTGATCACGCTCTAAATATTGCTCTTCAAAATTACGCACTTTCATTTTTAAATGCTTAGCAATACGCTCAGTATCTTTATCTGTAAAAATAGGGCTGGTCGTTTTACAACAGTTACCACAGTCTAAACAATCAGTTTTTGCAAACTCTTTGTCGTGTAAATCTTGCGCTACAACATCAAAGTTTTTAGGTACTCGTTTTTTTATGGTTAAAAAATATTTTTTATTTTCCTTCTCTACGTCTTTTGCTAACTTCTCTAAGTTCTCTAAATCTCTATCCATGCTGCAAAAATAGTCATATAAACTATTAGAATGAGTTTAAATATTACGCAAATAAACAAACCACTGTAATACTCTTGGAGGTATTTCTTTAAACTTCACTAAATTCGAGAAACAAAGCACCGTAATTTACTTAATTATTAACCCGCTAAAACATCCTGAAAATTGTTAGAATCACTTTAAATATCATCCAAATAAATTATGTAATTTTGTTGTTCAATTTTCAACAACTAATGAGCGTACAAACCTTAATTGAAGCAAAAGTAAAAGAAGGATTTTCAACCTTATATAATATCGAAATTCCGAGTGTCGAATTTCAAGCAACCCGTAAAGATTTTGAAGGAGATATCACTGTAGTGGTTTTTCCTCTTTTAAGATACAAAAAAGGAAATCCTGTTCAAATTGGCGAGGATTTAGGGAAATATCTGGTTGAAAACGTTACCGAAATTACCAATTATAATGTGGTAAAGGGGTTTTTAAACCTGGTTATTGACGATACTTTTTACACTAATTTTTTCAATCAAATAGCAACAAATACTTCTTACGGATTTATTTCGCCTTCGGCAGATGATTCTTCTCGTATGGTGGAATATTCATCGCCTAACACCAATAAACCTTTACATTTAGGGCATGTTCGTAATGTTTTATTAGGATATTCGGTGGCTGAAATTTTAAAAGCATCGGGTAAAAAAGTATATAAAACTCAAATTATTAACGACCGTGGAATTCATATTTGTAAGTCTATGTTGGCTTGGGAAAAGTTCGGAAACGGAGAAACTCCAGAAAACACCGGTTTAAAAGGCGATAAATTAGTAGGAAACTACTACGTAAAATTTGACCAAGAATATAAGAAAGAGCTAAAAAATACAGAAGAATTAAATAACCTTAAAAAAAGAGCTAAATATTATTCAACTGCTTTAGAAAATAACAATAATAAAATACAAGGAATAGGTGATTTTAATCAAATTATAAATAAAAAAACAGAAACGTCTTACTCTCCTAATAAAAATATTTGGTTTGCTTTGGGAGGAGCTGCATTAGCAACCTATTTTTACACAAAGAAAAAAGGAAATGAACAATCAAATAAAAACATTGCAGATATTGTAACTGGTTTATCTTTGGTTTTTGCAGCAAATTCTTTTGACAAAAAAGTTGAAATTTTCGAAAGCGTAATTGAAAACAAAAAGTATAAATTTAAAGAATTAGAAAATAAATTTCTTAAAGAAAACAAATTTCTTAAAAAAAATAAATATCAAATTCAACAAGAATTATTTATTAAGGAAAGAGAGCAATCTAAATTATTATATCAAGCACAAGAAATGCTTCGTAAATGGGAAGCTGGTGATGAGCAAGTTGTAACACTTTGGAAAGAAATGAATTCTTGGGTTTACAAAGGATTTGATGTTACTTATAAAAGTATCGGTGTTGATTTTGATACATTATATTACGAAAGTAATACCTATTTATTAGGAAAAGATACGGTTGACCAAGGTTTAGAAAGTGGTGTTTTTTATAAAAAAGAAGACGGCTCTGTTTGGTGTGATTTATCGGAAGATGGTTTAGATGAAAAACTGGTTTTACGTTCAGACGGAACATCAGTTTATATGACTCAAGATATTGGAACTGCTATTCAACGTGCAAAAGATATGCCCGATGTTGGCGGAATGGTTTATACAGTTGGTAACGAACAAGATTATCACTTTAAAGTATTGTTCTTAATTTTAAAGAAATTAGGATATTCTTGGGCAGAACAATTACATCATTTAAGTTACGGAATGGTAGATTTACCTTCTGGAAAAATGAAATCTCGTGAGGGAACTGTTGTTGATGCCGATGATTTAATGGACGAAATGACAGATACGGCTCGTACTATTTCGCAAGAATTAGGAAAATTAGAAGGTTATTCTGACCAAGAAAAAGAAGAATTATATAGCGTTATTGGTTTAGGAGCTTTAAAATATTTTATCTTAAAAGTTGATCCTAAAAAGAGAATTTTATTCGATCCGAAAGCTTCTGTAGATTTTCAAGGAAATACAGGACCTTTTATTCAATATACATATGCTAGAATTCAATCTATTTTAAGAAAAGCAACTTTTGATTATTCAAATGCTGTTTCGATTGAATTACACGCAAAAGAAAAAGAATTAATTAAACAATTAGAATTATATCCTGAAGTAATTCAGCAAGCGGCTAATAATTATTCGCCTGCCGTAATTGCTAATTATACTTACGAATTGGTAAAAGAATTCAATTCTTTTTATCAGAATGTACATATTTTAGGAGAAGAAAATCAAGATAAAAAAATATTCAGAGTTCAATTATCTAAAAAAGTTGCCGATACTATTAAATCTGCATTTGCTTTGTTAGGTATTCAAGTTCCTGAAAAAATGTAATAAAATGTTGCTTCTGCCCTATTTATTTTTTGATAAAAGAACTAAAACTCAAAAAATTAAAAATAAATAGGGTTGAAAAAACGAAAATTCGCGTTAGGGATTGAACGGCATATTTGAGCTCTTTTTTAGTTGTCAGTTCGAGTGAATTTGCTTTTTTAGCAAATTTATATCGAGAACAAAACTAAAAAAAGCGAGTAGTGAAAGCCCGCCCGAACGCCCAAATTCTCGATATGATTTTGAAAATAAAATCACTCGAAGTGAAAAAAACATATAAAATAAACAAACAATAAGTAAAAAATTAACAACATGAAATACGACGTATTAATAATCGGAAGTGGTCCTGGAGGATATGTAACTGCTATTAGAGCATCGCAATTAGGCTTTAAAGTTGGAGTAATTGAAAAAGAAAGTTTAGGTGGAATTTGCTTAAACTGGGGGTGTATTCCTACAAAAGCATTGTTAAAATCTGCTCAGGTTTATGATTATTTAAAACATGTTGACCAATATGGTTTAAAAGCGGAAGCAATCGATAAAGATTTTGAAGCAGTTATTAAACGTAGTCGTGGTGTTGCCGAAGGAATGAGCAAAGGTGTTTCTTTTTTAATGAAGAAAAACAACATTGACATTATTGACGGTTTTGGTAAAATTAAAACTGGTAAAAAAGTTGATGTTACCGCTAAAGATGGTTCTGTAACTGAATATTCTGCTGATAATATTATTATCGCTACTGGAGCACGTTCTAGAGTTTTACCAAATTTACCTCAAGATGGTAAAAAAGTAATTGGTTATCGTCAGGCAATGAGCTTACCTAGTCAACCAAAATCTATGATTGTTGTAGGTTCGGGTGCTATTGGTGTTGAGTTTGCACATTTTTATAATTCAATGGGAACGGATGTTACTGTTGTTGAATTTATGCCAAACATTGTGCCTGTTGAAGATATTGATGTATCGAAACAAATGGAGCGTTCTTTCAAAAAATCGGGTATTAAAGTAATGACAAGTTCATCTGTTGAAACTGTTGATACTTCTGGCGATGGCGTAAAAGCTACCGTTAAAACGAAAAAAGGTGAAGTTGTTTTAGAAGCAGATATTTTATTATCGGCAGTTGGAATTAAAACAAATATCGAAAACATCGGTTTAGAAGATGTTGGAATTATTACTGATAGCGATAAAATTTTAGTAAACGATTTTTATCAAACAAATATTCCTGGTTATTTCGCTATTGGTGATGTAACTCCTGGACCAGCTTTAGCACACGTTGCTTCTGCTGAAGGAATTACTTTAGTTGAAAAATTAGCTGGTTTACATACTGAAGCTATCGACTATGGAAATATTCCTGGTTGTACGTATGCTACTCCTGAAATTGCTTCTGTTGGAATGACAGAAAAGCAAGCAAAAGAAGCTGGTTACGATTTAAAAGTTGGTAAATTTCCTTTCTCTGCCTCTGGAAAAGCAACTGCTGCTGGAACTACAGATGGTTTTGTAAAAGTAATTTTTGATGCAAAATACGGAGAATGGTTAGGTTGCCATATGATTGGTGCAGGTGTTACCGATATGATTGCTGAAGCTGTTTTAGGTAGAAAATTAGAAACTACTGGTCATGAAGTTTTAAAAACAATTCACCCTCACCCAACTATGAGTGAAGCAGTTATGGAAGCTGTTGCTGATGCTTATGATGAAGTGATTCATTTATAGAATTTTCAATATTAATTTAAGGGGTTATTTTTTCGGAAATTCAACTTAAAATTATTTTATATACAATAAAACCTCGTCAAATTTGACGAGGTTTTTTTTATGTATTTTATAAGGCAATCATCTCTTTTATACATATTTAAAACAAAAAAAGCCTAAAAAAAATCATATTACACAATAAACATGTATTAGTTTCGTAATACTCTAAAGTAAAAAGTAAATCTGTTTAAAAAAACTATGATTATAGATTCTATATTCAAAAGTAAAACACACTTAAATATCCTCAGCAAAAGGAGTAAATATTCACAAACATATACAATATTATCAATATTTAAGCTAAAACAGTGCTAATCAAACAATAAAACTTATATTACCCGCAAATTAACATTAAATTAACTTTAAACTACTTTTAAAGTAGTTCTAAAACATCAAAATGAAGAATAAAATTACACTGTTGTTGCTAATTTTGGTTACTTTTTTACAGTCCAAAATTTTTGCACAAAAATCGGAACACAATAAACATGCTTGTAAGGCGAGTATTCAAAATGAATTGATATTCAAAAAACATCCTAAAGCAAGAAAGGAATACCTTGAATTTAACAAAACCACCAAACAATTAGCAAGAAATCAAAAATCGCAACGTGCTAGAACCTACACTATTCCTGTAGTTTTTCATGTATATGGCGAAAATCAAAATGGAGCTACAGTTACTGTTGAAAAAATTCAAAAAGCAATCGAAAAACTTAATCTTGATTTTCAAGGTTTAAATGATGATTTTGATGGTGTTGACCCGTTATTTGACCCTATAAAAAGTAGCTTAGATATCGAATTTAAATTAGCAAAATTAGACCCGAACGGAAACTGTACTAGTGGTGTTGTTTTTTACGATGAAAAATCAGGTTACGGTAATGGTGGTGGTTATGATGCTCAAATTGCTGCCGATGCTTGGGACAATTATAAATATATGAACATCTATCTTCAGGCAGAATTATATGCCGATGGTGATACTAGTCAATCTGGTGTTGCTTGGTATCCTACGAGTTCAATGTCGGATGCAAATACCGCAAGAGTTGTATATAACGGTGCCTATTTACATGGAAATACAGGAAAAGAATTTGCTTCTGTATTTACCCATGAATTTGGTCACTTCTTTAACCTTATACATACATTTCAAGGAGGTTGTACTGCTACTAATGATGAAGTAGATGATACACCTGCCGAAGATAAAGATGTGGTTGGTGCTAATTGTTCTCCTACTAAAAACTGTAATGGAGAATTTATCAACTATGAAAATTACATGGGATATAACGGTGCCGCCGATGGTTGTTACAGAATGTTTACCAAAGGACAAACAGATCGTATGTTAGCGGCTTTACAACATCCTGCTCGTAAAACTTTATGGCAAGATCAAAATTTAATTGATACCGGTGTTAATAATACTGGCGGTGCCATTGCTTTAAATAATAATACAGTTAAAGAATTAGTAGTAAACGATGGTAGCTTTAACCAAGAAATAACGGTAACTCTTGATAATGCTACTTTTAATGCTTCAAGTGGTAACTTAACTCAAGGTAATCAATATAGTATTGCTTTACCTCAAGGATTATCTTCTACAGTAGCAATTACCTCTACAACAACAGCGACTCTAACAATATCAGGTATTGCAACAAATCACCTAGAAACCAATAATGAAACAGTAAACTTATCTTTTGATACTAGTGCGTTTAGTCCAGGGCAAACCTTAAGCTGTACTTCTATCGGTTTAGACTTTAAATTTTATAGCCCTTATGAAATTATTTATCATGATATTACAGATATTTCTGCAAGCACAGCTGTTTCTTGGGATAATTTAAATTTAACCAAAATAAATGGTGGTAATACCTATGGTACTTGGGCATATAAACCAGGGCATTTAAAATTAGAAACCTATGGTAAAAAATTAGTTACCAATACAGGAACAAGAGACATTACACTTTTAACCAAAAATACATTAATTTCTACGGTAAGTAATTTTACCGCTCCTGAAGCTTATCCTGGTCAATTAGATATGAGTTATGATACTTATACTGCTTGGGACAGAAAAACTGGATATATCGGATTTGAAGCAGATCATAATGGTGAAACTATCCACGGATGGATGAAAGCAAGTGTTTCTCCCGATGGTGAAACCTTAACTGTTTATGAATACGCTTTTTCTACCCAGCCTAGTGGTGATATTTTAGCAGGGCAGACTTTATTTGATACCTCGGCATCTGAATTACTTTTTGTATCTAAAGAAATTAAAGAAGCAACGGATAATACAGGAGCATTTAATTATTCAACTAAAATTACACTTTCTGGAACTGCAGAATTTTCAAATAAAACATTTGTAAAAGGAACTGATTTTACAACAACTTTTCCAAGTGATTTTACAGTTGCCTTTAATTATATCAGTAAAGATGAACTTCAAGTAACCGTTACAGGAACAACTACAAACCATGCTATAGCTGATAATTCTAATTACAATATTAGTTTAAATAGTGGTGCCTTTACAACTGGATTTGACAGTGTAGTAAATAAAACCAATACTTTTGATGTTGTCTTTAGAGATCCTTATGAAATTATTTATGATGATATTGCAGATATTACAGCGACCACAGGAGCTGGTTGGGATAATTTGAATTTAACCAAAATAAATGGATCTAATGATTATGGTGTTTGGCTTTTTGAAGCAGGTAAATTAAAATTAGAAACCTACGGAAAAAAATTAGTGACCAATACAGGAACAAGAGATATAACTCTTTTAGCTAAAAACGAATTAATTTCTACTGCAAGTAATTTTACTGCTCCCGCTGCATATCCAGGTCAATTAGATATGAGCTATGATGCTTATACCGATTGGGATAGTAAAACTGGATATCTTGGATTTGAAGCTGAACATAACGGTGAAATTATCCACGGATGGATGAAAGCTAGTGTTTCTGCAAATGGTGAAACTTTAACGGTATATGAATATGCTTTTTCTACCGAACCTAAAGGAGATATTAAAGCAGGGCAGAAATTATTTGATTTAGATGCCTCTGAATTACTTTTTGCATCTAAAGAAACTAGAGAAACTACTGATAACGCAGGAGAGTTTAATTTTTCAACTACTATTACTGTTGATGGCGTTGCAAATTTCGCTAATAAAACCTTTGTAAAAGGAACTGATTTTACAAGTACTTTTCCAAGTGATTTTACCGTAGCAGTTAGTTATGTAAATGCTAAAGAAGCACAAATAACTATTACAGGAACGACTATAAATCATGATAAAAGTGAAACAACTAGTTTCGATATTTCTTTTAATAGCAGTGCCTTTACTACTGGATTTGATAAAGTTCAAAACAAAGAAAATAGCATTGCTCTTAAATACAGAGACCCTTACGAAATTATTTTTGTAGATAATGCTGACTTATCAGCAAACAAGGCTAATAATTGGTTTAATTACAATTTAACAGCAATTGACGGTTCTCATTTTTATGGTGTTTGGGCGCATACAGATAAAGACACTCAAAAAGAGTATTTAAAGTTTGAAACTTATGACAAAAAATTAGTTACCAATACAGGAACAAGAAATATTGCATTATTACCAGCAAATACCTTAATATCTACTGCTAGTAATTTTACAGCTCCTCAGGCGTATCCTGGGCAGTTAGATATGCGACATGAAACTTATACCGATTGGGATGGTAAAATTGGATATATTGGTTTTACAACCGATCATGATAGTGAAACCATTCACGGATGGATAAAAGCAAGTGTTTCTGCCGATGGAAAAACATTTACTGTTTATGAATACGCTTTTTCTACAGAACCAAATGGAGATATCGAAGCAGGACAATTAGTATTTAGAGGTGATAATTCTGATTTAGAATTTAGTTCTAAAACTGTTTCTGAAAACGAAGATAACACAGGAATTATTAATTTCACTTCAACAATTCGTATTGGAGGTGTAGCTAATTTCACAGATAAACAATTTGTAAAAGGAACCGATTTTACAACAACAATAGCTAATGATTACGATGTTGAAGTTACCTATTTAAACGAAAAAGAAGTACGTTTAACAATTACAGCAACGTTAAGTAATCATGGAAATGATGCTTCTGCGAATTATGAAATTACTTTTAACAGTACTGCCTTTAATAATGGTTATGCTGATGTCAATAATAAAGTAAACACCCTTGACTTTAATTTCTCTGACCCTTATCAAATTATTACAGGAACTTTAACAAGTGGCACTCCTTGGGGTCCTTTTATGCTTTATGATTTAGATACTGATAATCAGGCATACGGTGCTTGGAAATCTGGAAGTGATTTAAAATTAGAAACTCATTCTAGAAATTTAATCTTAAATGGTGGTACTAATAATATTACACTTATCAACGCTGGAGAATTAATTTCTGAAAAAAATAACTTTATGCCTACACAAAGTCAAGGAGATGTTTATACACCTTCTTATACTGCATGGAAAGGGAAAACAGGATATATTGGTTTTGAATCATTATACCAAGGTTCTACCGTATATGGTTGGTTTAAAGTTACTGTTCTAGCAGATGGTACTCAATATTCTATTACAGAATATGCTTTTTACACCAAACCAAAAGGAGCAATTTTAGCAGGTGCAACAACTTTACCTACTACTATTACATGGTCAGGAGCAACAGATACTGATTGGAATAATGCAAACAACTGGGTAACAAATACTGTTCCTACAAGTGCTGATGATGTTATTATCCCTGCAAATGCGAGTAATTTCCCTACATTAACACAAGAAGTTACTGTAAATAAAATTACGATTGAATCAGGAGCTACATTAATTACAAATAGCAAATTAACCGCTAATATTACTTATAACAGGAACTTAACAACTGATAACTGGTATTTAGTAAGTTCACCATTAAGTAATGAAACTTTAACAAACATTATTGTAAATAATAATTTTGCTTCAGGAACAGCTAAAAATATCGGTTTAGCTCCTTACAAAAATGACGGAACAGCTTGGAATTATCAAACAACAGCTGCAACAGGAAGTATTGTTTCAGGAAAAGGATATTCTGTTAAATTAAAAACTGTTGATGCTATTAAATTTACAGGTAATGCAAATTATCAAACTGTAACAACTGCTGTAACAACAGGAGTAAATAACTATAACTTAGTTGGAAATCCGTATGCTGCTTACATTAATTTAGGCGAATTTTTCAATACGAATCCTTTAAATACCGTTGTAAAAGAAGCTACAATTTGGTTATGGAATCAAGCAACTAATGATTATGATTTAAAACTAGCAGGTATTGATAATACTTTTCAAATTGCACCAACACAAGGTTTCTTTGTAAGTGCTAATGCAAATACCAATGTAACTTTTGATAAAAATAATCAATCACATACTGCGGGGATTTTTCAAAGACAAGCGAATACCAAAACACAAATAAACATTACAGCAACTTCAAGTAAAGGAACTGCTAAAACAGCAAAAATCTATTACTTAAACGGTGCAACTACTGGTTTTGATAATGGTTTTGATGGAAGTGTTTTTAAAGGATCAAAAAGTAATTTTAGTGTGTTTACAAAATTGGTAAACAAGCAAAACACTACAGATTATGCGGTTCAATCGTTACCAATTAATGATTTAGCTACAACAATTGTTCCTGTAGGAATTAAAGCAAACGCAAACCAAACTATTGTTTTTTCTGCCGAATCTTTTAATTTACCAGCAAATACTAGTGTATTTTTAGAAGATAAAGAAAACAATAAATTCATTAACTTATCAAAAGAAGATTATAGTGTAACCTTAAAGAAAACGACTAATTCAGGACAGTTCTTTATACATACAACTTCGAAAAAAGCAAGTAATGAAGCGCAAATATTAAGCGATATTTCAATTTCTCAATCAGCTACAAACCAGTTAACTATTACAGGATTACAATCAGAAAACAATACGATTGTTATATATTCAGCAATAGGAAAACAAATTTTAAGCAAAACTTTTAAATCAAACGGAACAAGCATAATAAACTTACCTAAAGTATCAGCAGGCGTTTATATTGTTACTGTAACAAGCGATTTAAAGAAAGTAAACAAAAAAATTATTTTAAACTAAAAATTTAAAAAACAAAACAACATGAAAAAACAAGATATATCAAAAGACACCAATATTAGCCGTAAAGAAGCTTTACAGAAAATCGGAAAACACGGTAAGTACGCCGCTTTAACAGCACTTGGAACCTACATGATTTTAAGCCCTCAAAAAGCACAAGCTCAAAGCCCTACAGGTCCTGAAGCTCCAGGTACTGGTGGTTTTTAATAAATCAATTAAAATACTTTAAATTAAAAATCTCCAAGAACAATTGTTCTTGGAGATTTTTTTTTAAAATCAAAAAATTATAAATTTAACTTAAAACATGAAGTCGTTTTAATAAATTTTATACGATTCAATCCCTAGCGTTAATATTGATGAATTATGATATAACTCCTCCGTTTTTAACGGACTTTTATCTAAAGCATATAAATGCGCATTACTTGTTAGCAATCCTTTTTTAATTAAATCAAGCATTGCAGGCAAAGCAAAAACATGCGTATCTTTATTGTTATAATCTCTAAAAACAACATAAACCTTATCCTTTTTAGTTAATAACTCAAGCCTACTTTTCACTTTATATTCCGAACCAAAAAACAATTCTTTTTCATTCGATTTCCCCGTTACAACATCTACCCTTTTAATAAATATTCTTTCAGGTTTCAATACCGATCCAGCTTTGGTTTTTAAACCATACCAATCTAAATTAATATCAAAATCAATACTTTTATTAGAAATCTGATCAACTCTTACTCTTTTGGTATATTTAGAATACAACACATTAGTAAAAACCTCATTATTACCTAACTCCCTTAACCTATAAGCAATAGGCAATCCAGGGTTTTCTTTACTATACGAAGCACCGCTAGCTATAAACTCTTTTACCGCACTAAGATCACCAATTTCCTGTCCTGCAATCGTAGCACTACCCCCTACAATTGTAGCCTTTATTGTTGATGTTTTTACTATTTTACCAAACTCAGTTTCAGCATTTACTCCTACTGATCCACCTAAAAATGAAGCCTGTAAAGCCGCCTCTAATTCCACCTTACTCATAGTAGACTCTATACTCATTAAAAACACTCGACCATAAGTTACAGACGACACATATAAAGGCTTATGATTCACTATTTTTTCTTTAAAATCAAAACTTTCGTTAAAAAAAGCAGCTGATTGATCAGGCACATCAACATCTATAGTATAAAATTTTTGGATCATTTTAACCACAACCTTCGTTGTTTCTTGCTCATAGTTAAAGGCTAAACTCCCTGATACATTTGTACCAAACCCTTCATAATTACCACCTAGCGCTATTTTCAAGTGATTATTACTAAAAACTTCATCAGTAGTATAACGTAAATTAGCAGGAGGAATATCAAAATTTCGATCCTTTAAAAGTGTACTAATAGCATCTCTTGTAGTCGATAATTTTGGAGAATCAACAGTAATTGATGTTTTATCACCAGTTAACGAAGTAGACAAAACAATCGCAGCCCTTGGTGCCGATATTGGTTTATAAGACCCCTGAACAACCGAACTTGCTACAACCAATGACCCGGGATAAAAAATTTCACTACTAGGATTAAATAAAAACTGTTCATCAAAACCCACTGCAACCTCATACTCCTCTAAAGTATACTGATCTCTACGCGCATTTTTTTGAATTATTTTTCGCTCCTCAAAAGGCGCTATCTGCAAAACAGAAGGTAAAGTATTTAAATACTCATTTAATTCAACCTTATCAAATACAGGCATTGTTTCATTTTCGCTACAAGCCAAAAATAGAAAAGCCATTACAAAAGGTAATACTATTTTAGTCATTTTATACATAATTATGTTTTTCACCAAATATACATTTTATAAGTAATTGCAAGGTTTAAATCATATAAATATTAAACACAGCTCATAAACACAAATACTATATTACCTAAAAGCTAACATACAGGTAGTTACATTCAAAAAGATCATCTATAAATCTTATTAAGACTACTTGAAAAGTATTTACTCACATTAAAAAACAACTTTTTCATTAAAAAAATTACTTTTAACCAGCAAAACACCATTAATACTGATTAAAATAACATTGTTTAATTTAGAATTCACAGTACTATTTTTTTGAAGCAATTTCCCGCTTTCCGCACTCGCTTTTTTTGTTTAAAAAAAACAAAAAAGAGCTCAAACAAAGCTTCAATCGGGGCTAGGCATTTGTGTTAATTTTCATAAATCGATACATCAACTATAATTCCACCAATCTCTACCCTATCAATTCGAGTGATTTTTTTAAAAGAAACATCATACTGAATTTAGTTCAGCATCCCATCAAAAAGAGAACTATGGTAAAAAAAATCTAAAAATTACAACTGTCAGTTCGAGTGATTTTTTTCCTTCAAAAAATTGTATCGAGAACTTTTTTAGTATCAAAAGAAAACAATTCAAATTCTCGATACTATTTTAATTCCTTTTAGTCATTAAA
>NZ_OENA01000020.1 GCF_900239185.1 Tenacibaculum finnmarkense | reverse complement strand
AGTCAATGCTTCACCGTATATAGTAACCTTAATTCTCTCTTTTATTCTTTCTGATTATATATCAAATGTATTAAAAGACAAACTTAAGCCGTATATGGTTTTCCTGGGCTAGCAAAACCTGTTTTATTGGTTCCAGGTCTGGAATCGTACCCTTTTTCATCAAAAATAAATACTTTAAAATAATCATCATACTTAGCTACCTCTAAAGGCCTATATTGTTTTAAGTACTCTTTTAAATAATATAATAAAAGACCTGCTGTACTACGGCTTAGTATTTCGCCATTTCTTATTTGCCTGCTATTAAAATGAGCATTTGCAGTTGCTCTTCCTACATTAATACTCGCAAGATCGAGGGTTTCGGTAGCAGAATCAACATGCACATCGATAAGTGCCTGCCTAAGGTATTTTTTTAGATTAGTTGTATTATATTCAACTGCCTTTCCTACATTTCCCATTTTCCTAGGCAACCTAGTTTTAATCTGCACAAAAACAATTTTTTTTGTTTTTCGGTGTGTCCTATCGTTTGCTTTTACTACTAATTTACCTACTACTTCTTTTTTGGTTACACCAGCAGCATTGGTAGTGGTTGCCACTACTTTTAGTATTCGGTCTGTGCTACATGGTTTTTTACAAGTAATAGTAATGTCTTGTTTGGTGGGTTTTCTGCCAGTTACTGTTTTTGTTAGCTCTAATGGAGAAACACTGTAAAAATCTTTCTGATCTTCTTCTAGCTGTATTTTTAACTCGTCGGGTGCTGTTTTTACGTGTATATAGGCTTGTATGGTTACAGCTACATCGGGGTCGGTTTCTTTTTTAAAAATAGCAAGATACGATGCTAAAAACTCATCAAAAACAGGGTTACCCGAGGCATCTAATAAATCTCTACCTCTCCTATCTTTTTTGTATTTCCAATTTATTTTTGTTGGTTAAAATTTATTTCTTAAATTTTTATATAAAAAGGCGTTTTTTTTAAAATAACCTTTATAATTATTAGCTTTGGTTTCTAATGTTCTGTGCCTACTATCGGTATATTGCTTGGCAATTACATCTTTATAATCTAAATTTCTAAATAAACGGGCACTGTCTTTATAATCTCCGTTTCTAAACCAATCAAAACCAAACTCACCTTTTCAATTTGGTTTTGGTCTAAACTCTACATAGCTTTCTATAGTAATAGGGGTTGTTCGAGACCTATTGTTTTCGGGTGCTTCTTCTGCATCGCCCATAAAAATACCTTCGCCTGCCGTTTCGTTAATTCGCCCACCTGCAATGGTGTTAATATCTCCGCCGCTGTAATAATTAATATTTGTGGCTTTTTCAATGTAATTACCTTTTGCTATTTTAACTATTTTACCTCCCATAGTTATGATAGGTTACTGTTTTCGTTACTATTCGTATTTAATTTACCTGTAGCGTGTTTACTTACATTTTTTACAGCGCTTATCGTAATTTCTTTGTCTGCAGTTTTTGATATTGTTTCGGCATTTCCTTCAAAATTTCCATCTGCCGTTTCATATATATTTGATGCCATTAACGTATAATCTGCTCCTGAGGTAATGCTAGTATGTTTTGCTATTGCAGAAATTTTGTTTTCTCCTACAGATTCTTCTAAGTTTTTACCTGCCATAATATTAATGTTTTCACCTGCTTCAATATTAATATTCTTCCCTGCCTTTAAATTAATATCTTTAAGTGCATTAATCGTTATTGTTTCGCCAGCAGTATCTATAAGAATCTGATTCCCTTTTTTATCAGTAATCTTTATACTTTCATGTTTTTTGGTATCGTTAAACTCCAAAATATGCCCACTTTTAGTAATAATACTTTTAATATTATTATCAGCTTTACCACCTGCACCATTATTCCCATGAAATAAACTTCCCATTACAAAAGGTCTGTTAGGATCGTTATATCGAAAACCGATCATTACTTGGTCTCCTATCTCGGGTATAAATACCTGTCCACGGTTTTGTGTATGGTTATCACTGCTTCCTGCATCTGGTGTCATTACACGTATCCATGATGTTTTCATTCCTGCTGTTTGCCATTGAAATTGTACTTGAACACGGCCTTTTTGGTTGGGATCTTCATTTGATAATACCGTAGCTAATTGTGGTGATGCTTCTGGTAAAGATACCGATGGCTCTGGTAAAATAGCGATACCCGAAGAAATAGCCGCAAATTCATTACAATACTCACTTGATCCTGTAGCTGTATGAGTTATTTTGGTAATAATATACTCTCCGTAATTTTTAACATTAAAGGAATCAATTCCTCGCTGTGCTCCTGTTACTTTTATTACAGTTCCCACAGTTAAGCCTTGTTTACTGCTAGTACCACTAAGTATATTTGCCGTAGATACCTTACCTGCTTGTTTATTCGCT
>NZ_OENA01000044.1 GCF_900239185.1 Tenacibaculum finnmarkense | reverse complement strand
TCAGAACGTTACTCCTGCGCATAAGGGACTTGCACCCTCTAGATTAATAAACTACCTTTCGGTAGTCAAAAGATGCCCATGCTGGGCACACACACCGTGTATAATTAATAGCTAATTATCGCTTACTTACGAAAATCCTAGCGGATTTTCTATTCAGTAATTATTTATTAAATTAGGTGCTTAAACACGCCACTAATCATACACAACAACGTTGGCAACAAGCAAAAATCAGAACTAAAAAATAAATGAATTTGAATAAAAATGATAAATTAGAAATATTTGAAAATGCAATCAGTTGGATTATTGTTTTAGCAATGTTTATTTATGGAGGAGCTAAATTAATTCAATTTGATGGAGCAGCTGAAATTGACAAAACTGTTTCAGAATTGACTGGAATGGAATTAATGTGGGCTTTTTATGGTTATTCAAAATCATTTGCTATAACTTTAGGTATTTTTGAAATAATTGGCGGAATTCTTATTCTTATCAAAAAAACTCGAATTATTGGTGGCTTATTTACATCAACTATATTAGTAAATGTAATTCTTCAAGACATCTATTTTGGAGTTCATCTAGGAGCTTTGAAAGCTGCTATTTTATATCAAATATTGATTTTAATTATTTTGTGGCTGAATAAGGAAAAACTAATCAGAGGTATAAAAGTATTATTAGAATCGAATAAGATTGAACAACCAAAAACGAAGCTATTTATAAAACTTTTAATTGCTTTTGGAATTTTTGTATTTTTAAGAATATTGGAATATTATGTAACTATAAAATGGTAAAGCCAGTTGCCAACAACGTGCATAATTCATTGCTTGTTGATTTTCTTTCAGAAAATCCTCGCGCACGTTGAAGTTTTAGTTTTTTAAACTATATTAGTGCTGTAATTCCGCAACGAAACCATGCACAAGCACGTTGGCAACAAGGCAAAAAAAAGCAGAACGAAAAGAAAAAAATATGGCAAAATCAGAATTACATTTTCTAGGACATATAATAGACCTTATAACAGTAGAAACTGATTATAATAAAAAATTTAATGAATATAAAGGCACTCCTGTGCTTTACAATGGAGGCGGCTTACTTAAGTTTGTTTTTGATTTCGAAGCAAACTTTCGGTTTTTAGAACGTATGACTACCATTAATTATGATTTATATAAAAAAGGATACCCTGTAGATGATGGAAAAATTGATTTCTTCGACGCAAACGATGATAATTTAAAAACATGGAAATTTAAAGATGCTCCCATTGTAGACTATAAGGTAAAGTTTGATACCAACGGAGGAGGAATGAGAGTAGAAATGATACTATCACCCGCCATACAAGACTATGGTTGTAAAATTCATAGAAACTGGCACATAACACCTATTAAGGAAGAAAGTTACCAATCGCCTGTGCAGGCTGCTGAGAAGAAAGAACCTAAAGAAGAAATTATAGAAAGTTGGTGGAGTTCTGATATTGAAGGGAAGTATAAAACTAATAAAGCATCTATTGGGGAAACAGCTTATTTTCATATTAAAACAAAAAATATTTCAGAAAATAAAGAGTTAATTTTTAACCTAATAGACCAAGGATTAAATATTGTTGGAAATCAAGAAAAAATAGCCCTTAATTATAAAACTAATGTTATAAATAATAAAGTAGTTATTGATTTAAAATTAAACCCAGCTTGGGATGAAATATTTGCTAATGAACCTAACATAGAAAACCTTAGAGTAAAATTATCTTGGGAAACAACGCTCAATGGCACAAAAAAAAACCTTACTTACTCAAGAAAGTGATTTTTTAGAAATCATAAAAAAAGGATATGGTTTTACTTTTATAGTTTTTGAAGAAATTTTACCCTCTGGAAAAATAACTAGAAAGGTTTTAATTCCTGAACCAACTTCTACAACTCAATACATTAAACAATTTATTAAAGCAACTCACCATGAAAACTATGGAATGCAGCCCAAAGCTTCAAACTCTACTACAACCATAGCAGAACATGTAGCAAACAACAAGCCTTCTAAATATTTATCTGCAAGCACACTAAAGGATGGTGCTCCTACAATGAAAGGAACGCTTCATTACATTGATAAAACTAAGTTTGAAAAATCAGGAGGAAAAATTTATAGTACTAATGAGATTATAACTCATTTAGAAAAATATAAAGAAGGACTTTTTACAGAAAGTGCTAAAGCAAGAATTGATAAACTCATTAACGTTGTTAAAAATAAAGAAGGTGAAATATTGTTAGAAGGACATGTTACTCCTGATATGATTAAATCTAAAGGGACAATTCGATTAATAAAAGGTTTAAGAGTAGTTGCTGTTGTGGGTATAGTTTTATCAGTTTATGAACTAGGAAAAGCAACTAATGAATCTATCGAAGAAGAATCCGCTAAACCAGTTGTCGCAGAGGTAATTAGACAAGCTGGCGGATGGGGAGGTGCTGCTGTAGGAGCTAAAATAGGAGCTTCTGCTGGCGCTGCTATTGGTTTAGCAACTGGACCTGGTGCTATTGTGTGTGGTGTTGTAGGAGGACTTGTTTTTGGAACTGCTGGTTATTTTGGCGCCGATTGGATAGCTGACCATATAAACGAAAATTAAAATACTAAATATATGTTTTCATTTTTTAAGAATTACCCATACAGTTCTGATTTCTTTTTACCAATTCCGTGGGTAGAAAAATTGCGCCCTGAAATTGATCAAGAAAAAATAAATAGAAAAGTTGTAAGAAAAAAAATAAATAAAATATTAGATAATACATTTGATAAAAGACGTATTTCAAAAATAGGTGTAAATTACTTTTCTAAATATTATGTAGCAATTTCTGTTTACACACAAGATGCTGATCTTTTACAAAATTTAAAAAAAGAGCTTAAAAACAATAATAATTTGTATCCTTTTTGGGTTGCTTTTCCAAACTCCTTCCAGGGAAGTCCTTTTTGGAGACAAGGTGTTCAAGAAGTTTATGCTACAGAAGCTTGGCTTCCTTCTTGGGTTAGTTTAAATGAAAGAGAGAAACACGAGCTCTTTAAAAAATATAATGCTTCAAAAGATTGGCAAGAATGGCTTTCAGAAAATAACAAAGAGTTAACGAAATATTACTTTAATAAAATGGATTAGAATTATAGTAATTTGAATGAATAAGTAGCCCAGTTGCCAATCGAGTAGACGGCTCCGACTAAAATAGTCGGAGTGCGCCTCTCACACCACCGTACGTACGGGTCTCGTATACGGCGGTTCGTAAATCAT
>NZ_OENA01000019.1 GCF_900239185.1 Tenacibaculum finnmarkense | reverse complement strand
CGTATATAGTAACCTTAATTCTCTCTTTTATTCTTTCTGATTATATATCAAATGTATTAAAAGACAAACTTAAGACGTATATAATTTATTGCTAGTTCTAAACTAATTACGAAAATCCTTAGGGGATTTTCTATTCCGCTTTTATTTACTAAATTAGTTGCTTGAAATACGCAACAAATAATATACAAAAACGTTGGCAGTAAGCTGAGCAATGTAACTAATTAACAAAATTTAAACACAAAAACTTAAAACAAATCATTTTTTTACCGTTAATTTGTAAAAAACTTACAAAATAGAGATTAAAAAATGATAATCAATTTTAGTTTACAAAATTTTGGTTCTGTAAAAGAAAAACAGACGTTGACTTTTGAAGCAGACAAATCTGAACACCTTAATGATTATTACATAATGAATGTAAGTGGTTTTAGATTACTTAAACTAGCTCTTATCTATGGTGCTAATGCATCAGGAAAAACTACAATACTTAAAGGTTTGGAATTTTTAAGAGATTTAATTCTAGAACCCGAAGAAAAAAAAACTAATTCATTGGAATTCAAACCTTTTCTTTTCGATAAAGAGACGCCTAATCAGACTTCAACACTATCTATCGATTTTTTACAAAATGGAATACGATATGACTATGAAATAGAATTTACAGAAAAAGCAATCATTAGTGAAAAACTTGACAACTATAATCCCAAAAAAGCTAATATTTTTAAAAGAAAAACTGATTTAAAACATCAGTTTACAGAGATAAAATTTGGCAGTAAAATAAAAAAAGACAAAACATTTATTAAAACTCTTGAATCTAACACTCTATGGAATAATAGCGTTTTAGGCGGGTTTCTAAAAACAAATATCGATTCTATTGAATTGAACGAAACCATAGATTGGTTCAAAACATACTTAAAGCCACTAGTATATACAAGAACTGAACTAGAAGGATATATAACATCAAAAATTGATAATAGTGAAATTTTAAAAAAAGATGTAATAAATATCTTAAAAAAAGCAGATTTTCATATTTCTGACATACATATTCAAGAAGAAGATAAAGAATTACCTGATGGTTTTATTGAGTTTGTAGAGAAACAACTTAAAGCCTCTAATGACAGAGTTAAAAAGCTTAAAGAAGAAGGTAAAATAACTTCAGTAAATATTGATTTTGAACATACAGTAAATGGTAACAAGTATAATCTACCAATAGACCTAGAATCTCAAGGTACTAGAAGATATTATGGTTTTGCTGGTTTACTCGCTTTGTTAATTAAAAAAAATCACATTATTCCAATAGATGAACTAGAAGCTTCTCTTCATCCAGATTTGTATATTCAATTTTTATTATCATTTCTTGTTAACTCTGAAAATTCTCAAATATTAGCGACTACACATAATAGAGAAATATTAGATAATAAAGATGTTTTTAGAAATGATGCAATTTGGTTCACAAATAAATCAGAAGACTACTGTTCAACAGAACTTTACTCTTTAGCTGATTTTGATACTTCTGTCGTAAGGGACACTACAAACGTACTAAATGCATACAAGAGTGGAAAATTAAAAGGAAAACCTAATTTAGGTGATTACTACATTGATCTTGACTAACGCATATGAGACAAAGATCAAAAATAAAAATAAAAGGTTCCAAGGCATTTGCATTTGTTGTTGATGGAGATACCGAGGTTTGGTACTTACAAATGTTTAAGCGTAACGAAAGAGAGCTAAACATAAACATAGAGCCAAAACTTCCAAGTAAAAAAAGTATTCCTGAACAATTTAGAATGGTTGAGGATTTAGCTGAAGACTACACTAAAGTTTTTTGGATTGTAGATTATGATGTGATTGCAAAAGAAACACGTGAAACCAAAAAAAGTGCTGAAACAAGCGAACAGTTATTTATTAAACTAAAAGAAAAAGCTGAAAAGTTTAATAATGTTATTGTCGTTGTAAATAATCCCTGTATCGAATTTTGGTTTTTATTACATTTTGAAAGAACTAACAAACTATTTACAGACTGTAAATCAGCTGAAAAGCAACTAAAAAAACACTTAGCTGATTACCAAAAAACAAGAAAATATTTCACAAAACAGGATAATGATATTTACTTAAAACTCAAACATAAATTAAGTGATGCAAAAGTAAATTCTAAAAACCTAAAATTTGATAAATACAATACAAATAAAGCAATCTGTGAAATGAATTCTTTATTCGAAATAGAAGAAGTTAAAAAGATAACTGACAAAAAATAAAGCCTACTGCCAACAATCTGTATAGTTAATGGCTACTAATTGCTAAATTTGAAGTTCAGTTCTTTTAATAAAGTTCTGTGTTAAACTGAAAAATTCGGCTCTTTAAAACGCCACTAACCATACAGTAAACGTTAACCTGCATTAAGCCAAATTACACGGAATATTAACGGAATTAAGCGTTTTCGAAAAGTAAAATCCTGACAAAGATTACGTGAATCTGTTTGTAATGAAAATAGCCGACTTTCTAGCTCTTTTACGCAATAGAAACGGAATCATAAAACAGCAGATTTTGAAAAATATTACGCAAGAATTTGTCTATAATTCTGAAATGAAAATGGAGGACTTTTTAGCTCGTTTGCGCAATCGAAAATAAAAATGAAAAAATGTTCGGAATATTCCCGATTTTAGATTTTTTAGTGTAAGTTTATATGAAAATTTAGACAAGTTAAACGCCGAATAAAAATGCTGAAAAATATGTGATTTTATAACGGTATTTTAATTAAAAAAGAAAAAACGCACGTTAACAAAGTGTATGAGCGCATATTTTCCTGGCGGAAAAATACGCCACATACACATGGCGTTGGGCATAATGTAAAAAAAATGAGCAGATTTACTTCATATAAAATAGTTGAAAATAAACTTATTCTCACAGAAAATCTTTATTGGACTTTCGAACCTAATAGAAAAGATTCTATTCAGGTTTGGACATTCAATGATTTTGACAAAAAGAAAATAACAGTTGAAAATCTTGAAAATTTAATAAGTTACAATGAAGATGCTGACATTGAAATTGAAAATAACAAAAGTCAAATAAAAGTAGACATATTTACTTACTTCGATAACCAAAATTACGAAATACATTGTTCTAATTACGGAACTGAAATCAGACCATATAATATAGATGAATTGAATAAAATAATATTAAATAATGAAAATCAATTCGAAAAAGACGAGGACGAAATTCAAAAATATTCAGAATTTATAGAAAAATTGAGTGGATTTATTGAAAATGAAAAGACGAAAAGAGAAAGAATACTTAACAAACTAAATGAAACTAATTCGGAATCATCAAAAAAAGAAAAATCTAAACTAAAAGTATTGAAACAATTCGAAAATATGATACTAAATTTTAAACAAAAGTAAACACTATGCCCAACAAAGAACTGAGCTAAAAAACAACTCTTTTCTTGATTAAGTTTATACATTATTATTCTAGGCTCATAATTCTATAAATTAGTTTTTTGAGCT
>NZ_OENA01000017.1 GCF_900239185.1 Tenacibaculum finnmarkense | reverse complement strand
TTAGCGGCGTAATTAACAGAAATACGTCCATTATGAATTTGGTCAATGATGAATAATTTGAGTTCAAAACCTACTTTATTGTAGTTCTTTTTTCGGTAGGGTAGTTTTATCTTTGTGTCCATAGTTTAACTAAAAGTGTTTAAATTTTAGTCAACCTATTTCAGGGTTTTACAATCTACTTTTATGGATATAACCTATTTTATTTTTATAAGATACGAACCACCACTCTTGTGCTTTATTCAAAACTTTTACCAAACTACCTGATGAAACTTGATAAACAATACCTGAGTTTTTATTTTTTTCTAATCTCATATTTACATAACCATCTTCATCTATAATTTTAGCTATTATATCATTTGAATTTTCAATAACATTTTCTTCAGTTATAACTTCAGAATTATAAAATTTCCAGCCTTTATTATAATATTTGGGGTTGGGTGAAAACTCAGCAGCTCCGATATCTAAATCTCCAGAACATGGTATTCTATAATGGCTCCAAGCTGTTATAAGCTTTTCATCTCTATCATTGTTAACCCAATTACCGAAAAAACAACAATTAGTATAACTTGGAATATAATCCAACGTATCATCATAATGCACATTACTTGAAGTATCTTTATACCATGAGACAAGTAGATTTCCTTTAAAAATACCTGCATTATTTAAACTATCATTTTCTTTTAGTTCATACGTCAATATTGAAAAACCTTGCTTTAAGATTGAATCAGAATAAGATACATCCTCGTCTATTTTTTTAGAAAATTTATATTGTTTATCCGGTAAGAGTTTTCCTATAAAATGTCTTGTTTTTTCAGAATAAATTTGCGTACTTCCTTATATTAAATAATGACTAGGGTTTTTACTATCTAACTCAATTGAAGTGATAAAAATATCTATCTTCTTTTTCTTTTCACCAATAAAACCTATATAAGGTATTTTATTGTCCCTGAAAATATTGGTTAAATCGACATGTCCTTGGTCAATAGAATATGAAACATCTGTGTTCAGGAAATCATTAAGGACATCATCTATCCCACAAGTATGTTGGCTACTTGATGAACATGAGGTCAAAAAAAATAAAACGAATATATTAATCAATTTCATCTGTAATAACTATTTTGACGTTTTTAATACCTTTTTCTTAATACACTAAAAATAGCATTAATACAATAATTCTTCCTAAACACATACTTATAAATTAGCCTTCAAAATCACCACAATCGTCTTTATGGAATTTATCTTCAATAGCTTTTCTAACATAAATATTATATCTCCCAAATAAATCTTTATGTTTTGATTTTAAATCTTGCTCTCGTATTTCTAGTTTATATAATGACATTGAATTTAATTTTATAAAGCTAAACTCAATATCATTGAGTTTAGTTTTAACATAGTCTGCTCCTAAAAAACTTTCTAATTCATTACAAATTATATTATACCCACCTTCTATCTTTATTATACTCTTAATATTTAATATATAGTCAATTCGTCTTTTTGTTATAGGAACATCTTCGTCTTCATATTGAAAAGCATATATTTTTTTTTCAATGCTATCTATAAAAAGAGATAAAGCTGAAGGATAACATAAATGATTGAAATCTATCTCATACTTTTTATATATATCAACCTCATTTTTATCCCTTAACGATAAACTAGTTAATTTTGTATTAAATAAATTTTGATTATAAAGTTGTTTTAAACTATCTGTTAGTATTAAATTAATATTTTTAAGCTTCGGTTTCCTTTTTTTTTCTTTTATTTTACTTATACTTTTTTCTTTTTTTATTTCTTGCTCCTTTGATTTTTCAGCTTTACAAGAATTTAATAATGTAATTAACATTATTAAATAAAAAATTGCTCTTATTTTCATTTTATTAGATTTTCATTTTTTGAATTCAAATAACCTTCATTTAATAATTCTAAAGGATCAAACAAATCTTTTCTTCTTTGAAAAGAACGTGATTTAGAATAGTTTATCGATGCAGAATACATCATTTCTTTATATTTTATTCCTCTGTTAGTTAATTTACCTGTCTCCTCTCCTGAATACATTTCTATATGAAGCATCCCTCGTTTGTCTGGATATGGCTGCATAATGTATTTCTTTTTCTTACTATTATACATTAAACCTATTTCAGCTATTTGTTGCCCTCTAATTACTTTATCTCCTGTTTTAACTAATATATTATTTTTACCTACCTCTCCATATCTAACATAAAGTTTATATCCTGACTTATGTTCATAATCATGTTCTATCTCTATAGCCCATGTATCTAAATAAAACGAATATACATTCTTTACTACTCCGTCATATATTGTATATATTGGCTCTTTAAGCTCATAATATAAATCTCTAGCAGCATGAATTCTATTCGTACCTCGATAATAGCCAAATGTAGCTGCATTATCTTCCTCTAAGGTATAATTATATTTTTTATAATTATCATTTTTAAAACCATCAGGATGGTTTAATGGTATTGTTTTAAAGGGAAATAATAAAAGTCCTTTTTTCACCTCAAACTCTCCACCTTTTAGAAACTCAACAACATGTTTCCTATCATCACCTTTACAAGTTACTTTTAAAAATAACTTTGCTATTTTAGCTTCTTTAAATTTTTCTTTTTGCTTTTTATAAGCATCATCGCTCTTTTTACGTAACTTAATTTTTACTTTAGCTTGCCCGTTATCATCAAAAGTTACGTTTTCTAATTTCGTTACTTCTGTATCATCCTTTAAAACGGTGATTGGCTTTTTATCTTCTGCTAATAAAGCTTCTTTATCGTAAATTTCTATCGTTACTTTTTTACCTCGTAGGTTGGCACTTTCTAGAACTAGCCAAACTTCGCTACTTATTAAAAACAACTTATTTGTTTATTTCACAAACTCACTACTAACATAACCTTCTGTACCATTTAATGATACTTTTACCCAATTCGCTAAAACTTCTAAAACCATTAATTTATCTGTTGGGTAAATTTCACCAACTATAGTACCTGTAGCATTTGGTGTAGATCTCATATTTAAATACGTATCTACTTGAGCGTAAACTATTGCTCCCTTTTTTATAACAGAATAACTATTAGTGTTTCCTCTGACTTCCTTAAAACTACCATCATTCAATATCTTTAATTTCTTAAAAAAGACTTTATTTTTCCTCTGTCCTTTATATTTACTTATTGTGTAATCATCATTTATTTTAAATGTTATTAATTCATCACTATTTCCTGTTTCCCCTATAACATTAAAACCTTTTACATCTTCACTTGTAGCAGTAATCAAAATATAATATTCTGAATCACCTCTCACAACTAAAACTAACATAATATTAAATTCATATGCACTTGAGACTAACAGAGATTCATAACTTTCTGCTTCAAAATTATTGTTAATTAAATATTCCTTTAAATTTTCAGAAATATTATAATATGGATAATTAGCTTCATCAACATAATCATCATAAAACTGTTCAAATGTAAAAGGAAGTGAGATAGATTTAAAGTTATTGGAATCTTTCTTTGTTAACCATTTATTTGTGTTTATAATATCTAATGTATTACTCGCTTTATTCTGTGGGATTTTATTATCAAATTCAACACTTAAAGGTGCTTTCTTATTGTTTATTTCTTCTTTTTTACATGATAAAGCTACAATGAAAAAAGAAAATAATATTATATAATGTAACTTCATTCTTTATTTTAATAACTTAATGTTTGTATATAAAAATTCATTTTACAAACTCACTACTAACATAACCTTGTTTACCATTTAATTCTATTTTTAGCCAACCATCTAACACTTCTATTACTTTTAAACCATCCTTTGGGTAAGCTTTTGCTATAATGTCTCCATTTGAATTTGGAGCAGATCTCATGTTTAAATACGTTTCTACTTGAGCGTAGACTATTGAGCCTACCATTAAAGAATTGTTCTTGATTTTTATAATTTTTCCCGTTTTATTTATGCGATACTTATTAATTTTATAGTTAGTTTTCTTTTTATTTTGAAATTCCGAGTCTGAAATTTTAATTTCATAATCTTTATTTATTTTAAAGTCTTTTATTTTTTCTTTACTATTACCCTCTTCCATATCTGTCCAGTAGCTATAAATTAATATATTATCAATTAATTCATTCTGATAGAAAACCGCTAAAATATAATTATTATTATCACCACATTCATCTTCAATAATTATTGGTAATAACTCACCTTTTTTAGGAAGTTGATAATAATTCACATAATCAGAATTGCATAATTGAGGTTTCATTTTGTCAATGCTACATTTTAATTCTTGTAATTTTATTCCTTCTTCAAAAGTATTAGCCATAAGATTATTTCCTCCATTAACTGGCAATTTTAGAATTGGACTTTGCTCATCTCCAATGCAGGTATTTAATATCAAGTCCTTTTTATCTATATTTTTGTTTAAAACTGAAGTAGTACTATCAATAACTATTATCGATTCTTTTTTTATAGCTTTGCTACTCTCTTTACAAGCTAAGAACAGATATAAGCTAGTAAATAATAATATACTTTTCATTTTCATTTTCTTAATATTCAGATATTTTTTTTCCTATAACTAAATCTTGTTTACTAATAAATAACTCTTCTTTTAGATAAATTTTATCAAACTCTCGTACATCTACATGAACCCATGTTGTAGCACCTGATGCCCCACCATTAAATTTCTTGGGTTCTAGACCAAACTTATTTTTCTTCCATCCAAAACCATGTGTTTGACCTACTCCACTTTTTGGAGCACCCAAATACTTAGAAAAAAAATGCTTTCTAACATATTCCATATTTGAAGTAAGGTTTGCACGTTTACTATCTTTATTAAAATGAAGATCTGCAGCTTTCCCCATATGATTTGTAGATGTCCTATTATTATGATGTGGATTGTCTAAATTGTCACTCCAACATCGATAACCTCTATTTATTTTGAGAACACTGTATGATGTCTCTTCCATATAAAACCTTATTGCACTTATACCCCATAAAAGAGATCTGTGTATTCCTGGATATTCATATTTGTAATTTCTTTCACTAGACCCTGTTTTATACTCTCCTTTAAATTGTTTTTTCCCAAAGCCGGTACACCTTTTGTCTGCATCAGGTCTACCACTTATTGCTGTATTAGTACAAGGACATTCATATTCTGAAATAGTTTCTTTGTACTTCTCACAGAATTCATCAATAGCATTTGCAGTTTTGCTATCCACCTCACCTGTTGCTTCAATTTTCATGTAATCCTTTTGAAATTGAATTACTGCTTTTTCTGTTTCTTCAGTAAACTCTTTTTTAGGAAGTAGCCCTTTTCCAAAACCAGTTAATTTTATATTAATTTCTTGAATAACCTTTCCCTCATCTCTTTTCTTATAAGTCTTACCACTATAAACTTTTATCCCCTTATCTTTAAAAAATAATATTTCATGCTTCTTATCATCACCTTTGCAGGTTACTTTTAAAAATAACTTAGCAATTTTTTCTTTACCTTTTTTTATTAAAGTATAATCATCTGGGCACTCTTTTAAAGATTGATTATCAGTGTGTAGTTCTTCTTCTGCTCCAGTAGTATTATTTTTATAGGTATTTTTTATTTTAAAAGCATCTTTTTGCTTTTTATAATCATCATTGCTCTTTTTACGAAGCTTAATTTTTACTTTAGCTTGTCCGTTATCATCAAAAGTTACGTTTTCTAATTTTGTTACTTCGGTATCACCTTAAATTAACAAATATATCTCTATTAATAATTTATTTTTTATCTTCCATTTTATCCAACCTATCTGTTCATATTCATTTTGAATAAGAATCCAATCTTTTTTTACATCTATAATAATAATTTCTTCTGATTCAGACCAATCTAAATCCTCTGATTTTGCACTATTCTCTTTTTTTATCGGGTTTGTTTTCCCATCAATATTATTTATTCCAGTAGAATTCATCAAAAAAGTTTTCCAATCGACAAATACATAATTTGCTTTCTTTAAATAAAATACACCATCAATCGATTTTATTTTATAATACTCTTTAGTATCCTCTAAGCAAATTAAATATACAATTCCATAATCTGGCTTGTAAAATACTGGAGTAATTGGAAAAGGATTAAAACTACTGACTATTTCTGGTTTTGTTTTTATATTTTTTTTATAAAAAATTAAAGAATCTGTTAGAGGTTTTATTAATCCTATTCCTAAAGTACCCATTTCGTTGTAATATCCTAAATCATTTTGCTCTATCTCTTTTGAAGACACCTCGCTTTGAATCTGTGATTTTTCTTTTACTAATGAAATTCTTTTATTTTCTTTTTTACATGATAGTAAAAAAATAAGTGTAATTATTAATGTCAATAAATTTTTCATATTCTTTTATCTCTTATATCCTATATGGAAATGATTTTGATGTACTGATACTGCTGAGCCTTTAGTATTTTTAATATCTTTTTTATATGCATAATTATGTTTTTTTATGAAATTCCATTTAACAGCAACATCTAAAATATCTTCAAGTTTTTTCACGAATTTTTCTTCTGTTACATATACCTCTTTAGAAACTCCCCATAATTTTTCTCCTGCTGAATTATCTGCTCCTGGATATCTTATATCTATGTCTTTACCGGTTCTATGGCTCTTATGACCAATATTCCTTTTATCATTAGCAGAAATGTCATTATAATATAAAGTCTCAGAAATATTATTTTCAGGCAAACTATATAAAAACCCTAAAAATGCTGCTGCAGTTTCCTCATCAATCCAATTATCTCCTCCCTTATCTCTAGACCCATACCTTCCCCAGTTTGAACCACTTTTAGGAAAACCTAGTAGCTTGTGTTTATTAATCAACATATCATGAGATGCTATCTTTTTTTTATTTTTAAAAATCAAAAATCTATATTCTTTAATTTCTATACCAGGGTTTAATATTTTCTCTATTTTAGATGTTGAAATATTTACATTATAAGTATGAATTGGTTCATATATATCAAATTCCTTGTCAACCAAAAACTCTTTTATCAGTATTCTTTTCGCATCTACTTTACAGGTTACTTTTAAAAACAACTTAGCTATTTTATCATCTTTAAACTTGTCTTTTTGCTTTTTATAATCAGCATCGCTCTTTTTACGTAGCTTAATTTTTACTTTAGCTTGTCCGTTATCATCAAAAGTTACGTTTTCTAATTTCGTTACTTCTGTATCATCCTTTAAAACGGTGATTGGCTTTTTATCTTCTGCTAATAAGGCTTCCTTATCGTAAATTTCTATCGTTGCTTTTTTACCTCGTAGGTTAGCACTTTCTACAACCAGCCAAACTTCGCTACCCAAACTAGCAGTGCTTATAGGTTCGTAATAAGGCTCGGTTTTTGCTTTTTCTTGTTTTGTAGCACGTGCTTTTTTAGCCTTTTCATTTGCGGCTATTTCAGCAGTTGTTTTTAGTTTTATTGGGACACCTCCATAAGTTAAACCTTTGTTTTCTTCTACGTTATTTAGTTTAGCTAATTTGCCTGCATCTAAACCATAAGTTTTCGCTATTTTGTTTATGGTCTCTTTTGACACACCTACTATGTGTATGTTTGGTGTTTGCTCTGGTTCTGGTAGTGTACTATCTTGTATTTGGTTGCGTTTTTTTTCTAAAGAAAAATAAGCATTGGTTATCTTTTCTTTTGAAATTATATTTAAAGAATTTCCAAACCCCGTTTTATAGCCTGTGGTATTTTTTTCTTGGGGTAACTTAAAGTAAAGCTCTAATTGGTCTCCTTCTATACCGCCACGTTTTTTTTGATAGTTTTCGTTTACACTATCGGGTATTTCTAATTTTTTATAGGTATAGCGTCCTTTTATTTCAAAAGCAGCGTTTTCAATTTCTATTTGCTCGTCGCCATAACCATAATCATCTTCCCAAAGTTCTGCTGTTAAATTTTTATTTTTCATACCTAGTGTTTTTAAACACATATACACGGTATCTTTATAACCTACTATTTTGTTAGTTATATTATTTCTTTTATCATTTACCCAATAGCCTTTTACTATTTCTGGTGATGATTGTAAATAGCGTGATGCCGTTGTTTTACCGCCATCAGCTTTTATGTTTACCCTCCTAAAGCAAGCTTCTACACGTATAAAATAACCGTCTAACCATTTACTCCACTTTATTTTTAAAATGGCTTCTTTCTCAGTATATTCTATAACAGCGTAGTAATATGCCTTTTCTAAGTTTTTGGTTAATGTTTCGGTGTTTTTAGTCTCTAATATATCTGTTGTACTGTCTTTAGTAAAAGGGTTGCTCTTTTTTCGAATCATGATTACCTTTTTAGGGTTATCAATAACCATCATTTTTCCTTTGGGGTGGTCTTGTACCCAAAAACAAAATTTAACCTTTCTTAGGTCTTTTTCTAAAGTGTCGCAGTCTAACTCATCTAATCCTACCTTATACCATGTTTCTTCTTGTGCCTTTGCGGTACAAGCTTCATTATATTTTTCGCTATAGCCTATTTTTTTGTCTTCTTTATCAAAAACAGTTATAGTCTTTATTTTATTATTTGTTCTGTCTTCTACTGTAGTATTCGCATTATTAACAACTGTTGTAAAATTACCAGTACTTGCTAAATCTTGTGCCGCTAGCCTCGCTTTAAATTCGGCAAAGGTTCGTGGCCCTCTATCAAGTATTTTTATATTTAATCCCATTCTTTTCTTTTTCTTTGCCTTTTTATTTCCTTGTTGGGTTCATAGCATAAACACAAACAACATATTATTGGAAAATGGTGTAGTAATCAGCTACAATTCAATTACTATTTTAAATTAAATATCTGAATTACAGATATTTAGTTAAACACTTAAAAAAACACCACTTTACTTTGATGAATCTTAAGTGAACTATGTAAAAAATATCGAAAATAAAAGATTCAATCAATATAGCTACTCTTTAAAGAAAGTCGTTATCATTTTCTCTTTAAAAGAATAAAATTAACAATCGTAGATAAATGATCAATTCATTAAAGTTATATTGTTTACATAAAACATATTTCTGACAGAAACACCGAAAACTAGTAATACCTACTATTCTTTAATTTATTTATTTCTAAAAATTAAATTCACTTTTATAAAAACCAATAACCTTATTATCTAAGTAATAATTAAGAAACAAGTTGAAATTAATAACATTCAATATATTTCTTAACTATTACCTAAATTAATAAGTTATAAATAAATAGTATTCTTACGATTACACCTGTTTATATTCACTATGCCATTCAGCATTTTCAGGGCCATCTCCTTTATGACCATCTAATTGAATAACAAAACTCTTAGCAGGAAAATATGGTGTGATATGTATATCTAACAAAACTCTATCTTTTTGATTTTGATCTTGCTCTATTTTCATCACTTTAAACTTTTCAATAAGTTTCGATGGTCCTTGAACACTATCTAAAAACTTAACTATTTGGCTTCTTAGGTCAGCCTCAGTACGAGTAGTCCAGTTTTCGAAAGCTTTTCTATTTAAGAAATCAAAAAGAACCTTGGTTATATGATCAAATACTCTAACTACAGAGTAAGTTTGCAATCCTAAGTTATCTCCATTAAATAATGTTTTAGCAGAAAACGCCATAACCTTACTGTATTCGTTAACCATAGGTACTAATCCCATTTTTTCTAACTCTGAAATCTCACTCTTTTTAAGACCAAAACGAACACTTTCAACCTCATTAATTCCACCGAATTTTTTTCCGGCAACTACCTGAGACATTAAAGTACTGTATATTTTCCCAGCCAAAGCAGATGATGGCGGAACATATAAGTTATCTTCTTCACCAACAACATCGTCTTTTTTTCTACCTAACAACCAGTTACAAGACATTAATGTATTCGATTTAAAAATATCTGAACCTGTATGGTTTGCATTAAAAAAAACATCTATCACATCATCAGGAGATTCTAAATCTTGAAAATCGGTTACTAGCATTGCTTTATTATCGTATGCTATTTTAGACCACTTATCTATAACAGCATTAGAACCTAAATACCCTGGTACATTTAAGATCCCATAATTACTTCTAAGATCAAGACGGTCAAAATTTTGCTGTAACTCATTCGCAACATAATCTATAAATAAAGTATTGTCTAAATCTTTTAATTGATCTAAATCGGCATTAAGTATAGTAATATTCTTTATTTTTTCTGATTCTGCATTTTTGTAAAAAAGAGAAACAGATCTGTATGATCTCTCTAAGTCTTCAGTAGTTTTAAGAGCCTTCTTTAAATTAGAATTTAAAGTTGTATCTGCTTTTTCTGAACGATCTTTTGCTATATCACGCATACCTTCAGTATCTTTTCCGCTACTTAACAAATCAATCCAGATATTTAATCTATTCGATAAGTTTTTCCTTTCTGTTTCCCATTGTTCATCAGTAAGAAATATATTTCTTCTTGCTTTTCTTTTTGGATTAAGGTTAGAGAAGCCATCAATTATATTTTCTAAAAAAGAAAAGCCGCCATATTCAGCTAATACATCAACTGAAGATTTTGCTTTTTGGATTTGTTTTTCTTGTACAGATATTTCTTTTTTTTCTTTAGCTTGTACTGACATAATAATTTATTGTAGTTAGTTTATTAAATTCTCAACTTTTAATTACTTTTTCTTCCTTTAATTTCATTTAAAGAATCTTCTAATACTTGAACAATAGCTGCTCTAGTTTCAGGATTCTCTAAAGCTTTTTTCAATCCTTTATTAGAGGTAAGTTGACGAATTATTTTAGTGTTTTGTTCTTTTTCAATATCTAATCTATTTAAAAAGGCACTATTCTTTTTAATTGATTTAGATCCAAAATCACTAAGATTTTTAAAACTAATTTTTTCTTTTACATCTGTTCCTTGCTCATCTTGAAATTCTACTTCAACACTTGGAGAAAATTCCTCAAACACTTCTTCTACCGTCTGAAGCCCATACACTGCTTCTGGAGTTACAGGTGCTTCGTTCGTTAATTTTTGAATTAATAAAGTTTTATTAGCGGGGATATTCGCAATAGATTCTCCTCCATCTGTTTTTACTTCATTCCCTCCTATTCCATAGTTATACATAGACATATTTTTTTGTTTTTAAATTATAGATTATATTAATGTTTTCTTCTATCTTTTTCGTGAAAAATCCCAGCTAAATTATACATTTTTTTTTAAACTCACCTATAGAGCCTCTTTAAATTTCTAAAATAAATAGAAATACCTCACTTATGCTATTGCTACATAAAGAAAAGGGCATTGCTAATTTAATATAGTTTACCTATCTTAGAAGAAAAGAAAACAATATGGATTGTCCAAAATGTAAGAGCGAAAAAAAGATTAAAAATGGAGTAATAAAAGGTATTCAGCGATACAAGTGTAAATCTTGTGGATATAATTACACCGTAGAAAGGCGCTCTTGTGATTATCCACTATCGACAAAAAATAAAGCTTTGCAACTGTATTTAGAAGGGTTAGGTTTTCGTTCTGTCGGAAGACTTTTGGGCGTAAGTAATGTTAGTGTTTTGAACTGGATTAGAGCCTTTGGAAACGAAATTTCTAGCTTACAACCAGAATCTCAAGATATAGAAATGGTAGAAGTTGATGAGATGCACAGCTATATTGGGCATAAAAAAACTACTGTTGGATTTGGATTGCCGTTGATAGATACGGCAAAAGATTCCTCCACTTCGTTACTGGAGATAGAAGCACAAAAACAGCCAAGAAGTTTTGGGAAGGAATTAAAGACAACCAAATGAAAACTATTGCAAGTGATTATTGGAAACCATATAGGGCAATAATTATTAAGGATAAACACGTGCAATCAAAAGCAGAAACATTTACAGTGGAAGGCTACAATAGTTTATTTAGACATTTTTTAGCAAGAATGAGAAGAAAGTCAAAATGTTATTCTAAAAGTATCAAAATGCTCGAATTATCCATGTTATTATTAATGCATTATTGAAATAAAACATTATCTTTATTGAATTAGCAATGCCTGCCATAAATATATATGCCAATAATATTAATATATGATATACAGATTTTTATATTTCAGATAACAACTAGTTTATAAAGAAATTCCTTTGTGTTTTCCAAAATTCGTATTCTTTTAGGTTTTTCACTATTAATTTTACTTCTGTAATGTAAACTTACAGAAGTAAGTTAATATTCGCTATATTAAACCTTTAATAATAATTTTGGTCACTCTCTTCTTACTATTATTTATTTTTTTGGTATCGGCTCAATATTACCATTCTTTTTTTCATATTTATCTACGGTATCTTGTAGTGATTTATCTACAACCTCTTTTATTAGTTTTCTATCCCAATAAGCGATCGCTTTTAATTTTTCTAGCAAATCTTCATTTACTATAAAAGTGGCTCTGGTTTCCTTTTCTTTAGTTCCCTTTTGAGAACTTTTAGTTATCACTTTATTAGATGTTTTAGGTCTACCTACTTTTTGTTTTTCAGTATCTCCTAATAAAGAACTTAATCCTCCTGTAAAATTTTTTTTAGCCATATTTTATAAATTTAATGTTTATTTAAATTACTTAATAACTAACACACGTTAAGTAATCAATGTTTATTTAGTAATTAATGTTTACTATGTTTCAATATTTCTTTACTTAGCTTTAAGTAATCCTCTGCACCGTAACTTTTAGGGCTGTATCTAAAAATATCTAATCCTTGAGCGGGTGCTTCTGCTAATGCGATATTATCTCTTATTTTAGTTTTAAATACCGTGTCTTTAAAATGTAGGTCAATAGTTGATGCAACATCCCTATTTAATACTTTTCTTTTATCGTATTGTGTTATAAATACACCTCCTACTTTAAGGTTTTTATTTAATCTTTTTTTAATCTTTTCTACTACTTCTAGTAATTTAGCCAATCCTTGTAAAGCTAAATATTGAGCCTGTAAAGGAATTAATATTTCATCCGAAGCTGTAAAACTGTTTATAGTTAATAAACCTAAAGAAGGAGCGCTATCAATTATAATAAAATCGTAATCATCTCTAATCGGATCTATCAATTCTTTTAAAATATATTCTCTTCCAGGTTCTCCGCTCATTTCTACTTCTGCTCCAGATAAATCTAAAGTAGAAGGAATTAAATATAATCCTTTAGAAACCTCTATTGGTTGCAATTCATAATCTCCTCTTAAAGCTCCGTATATATTAAATTCTGGTTCTACCACTCCTAAACTTTGGCTTAGGTTTGCCTGTGGATCTAAATCTATTAATAAAATTTTCTTTTTTAGTTTTACTAATCCAGCTCCTATATTAAGAGTAGAAGTTGTTTTACCTACACCTCCTTTATGATTACTGATACTAATTATCTTACTTACATTACTTAATTTATATTATTATGTTTACTTACCTTACTTATTTTATTAATATTATTTTGTTTACTTGAATTATTACATTTATTGAAAAACATCCAGAATTTCAGTGTTATTTTTAATAGGAATAAAACACAAAACACCTCTATGTATTACTAATATTATTTTGTTTACTTAAATTACTTTGATTATTGCATTTATTATGTTTATATAAAAATATATTTTAGTATAAATTATCTATTAAAGCCTCTCCGCTATTCTCTAATCTTCGTTCTTCATTTAAAGTCGCTGTATAAATTTGAGTAGTTGCAGGATTGGTATGCCTAAGAGTAAACTGAACCATTTCCATAGACCCTCCAGCTTTTAAAATATTAATCGCTGTAGTATGCCTAAGGCTGTGGGCTGTAAAATTCTTAGAATTTAACCCTATTGCTTTTAATCCTTCTTTAGCGATATAACTTATAGTTCTGGTAGACAACCTTCTTCCTTTAGAATTATTAGAAGTAGAAGTAAATAAAGGATCTGAGTACCTTGTTTTACCTCTAGAACTTAAATAAATCTCTATATATTTATACGTTTTATCTGTAAGAATTACAAAATTATCTTTCTCATCTCTTCCTTTACCATGTATTAATAAAACTCTTTGAGAACCTTTAAATGTAATATCTTCGATGTTAACTCTAATTACCTCTATAGTCCTTAACCCTGTTCTTAAAAGTAAATTAATTATAGCGTAATCTCTTAGTGTTTTATCTTTAAAATAATCTAGTAAAGCTATGGCTTGTGCTGGTAATAACGGTTGTTTTTTAAATTGTGGCTTTCTTTTAGGTGTTTTAATTCCTTTGGCTACATTAGGATAGTATTTATTCGCTTCTGCCCATTCGTAAAAACGTCTAACAGAGGTAATATAAGAACCTACCGTTAAATTACTCATTCCTGAACTTAGTAAATTCTCTTTATACTCTATTATTTGAGGTCTACTTATTTCTGAAAGCAAATAGTTTTTAGTAGTGACCCAGTTAAAATATTGCTTTAAAGTTCGTCGATATAATTTCTTAGAACTTTGCTTTATATCTTGGTCGTCTATAAAACCTTCTACTAATTCTCCAACTCTTATAGAAGATATTTTAATTATATTTTGAGGCTCTTTAATTACTAAATACATAATAATGTAATTTACTTTTTAGTATTACAAATATACTTATATTATTTAGATTACAACAATTACTTATATTATTTTTATTATTAAGTAAACAGTTAAATAAAAAATGATTAATTACAAGGCTATTACATGTTTTATTTCACTTGTATAGAGTGCTTTAAATTAAATTAGCAGTACCTTATTTTAAGTTTTAACTTTCAAACACATGAATATAAGATTGTTCCATTTTCTCAATTTTACCTTGAATATTCCAATCAAGTAAATCTTTTAGTTCTGTTGTATTTCTAATTATTGGGAAGTATTATTTAGAACCGAGAAGGTTGTCGTTTATTTTCCATTTAGATATTTTTGTAATATTTCCTGTAACATAATTAGAAATAGTGATGTCAATATCTATTGATTTGGATTTTCTTTTACCTAGTCAGCTATTGTTTAATGCTCAACTGAAGCGAAAATTTCCTTTATGAATGCAAGGTTTAAATCATCCTATTTTAAAGCAAATTATAAATGAGAAATTGGATTGTCATTTTACATCATATTTCGATTTAAAAATGCATACAGTTGTATTTGTTGCACTTATTTCTATTTTATCAGTAGTCCCTATTATGATTCGTGAGTTAATTGAAAGCCTTTAATTTTTCTTGAAGCCAGGTATTTCATTTATTTTCTATTAATTGGGGTAAAATTCGTTTTTAATGGCAGAGTAAACCCATACTTTAATATTTAAGACTTTTAATCGCCATGCTTCATTCCAACCAGATTTAAGTCTTTTTTCTGTAACACCTTGCTTCTCTGTTTTTTCATTTTTCAATAAATTCAATGCAATTTTCAAAGTATTAAATAGTTTTGAGTAGTATTTTTTTTATAGAGTTGTCTTAATTTGTGGTCTGGTTATTTCTGATAAGTAAATAGTTTTTAGTAGTAACCCAATTAAAATACTGTTTTAAAGTTCGTCTATATAATTTCTTAGAGCTTTGTTTTATATCTTGATTTTCAATAAAATCATCGACTAATTTACATACTTTTTCAGAAGATATTTTACGGATGTCTTGCGGTTCTTTTATTGCTAAATACATAATCGTAATTTACTTTTAGTAACACAAAGATACTTGTATTATTTAGACTACAACAATTACTTATATTACTAAGTAAACAGTAAAATAAAAAATAATTAAACATAAGCTAATGTTTTGTTTTTGACCTTGTTACAATATTTTATCCTAAAAATTAAAGTATTGAAATACAATATTTTAAACATGTGAAATTAACTATTTAATAATCTAAAAGTAATAGATTATAGTTGAATTTAATAAACAACTTATTAAGTATTTAATTATATTAGTAGTCTTGATTTATTAGATAAATAGCCTGTTATATATAGAATATTTATGTGTTTTTAATTTTTATAAAATAGAATGAAAAATTATAAAAAATCATATCAAAATAGTAAGTGGGTTAATTTTTCTACAAAAGTAAAATTAAGAGATGGAAATAAATGTTTGAAATGTGGACGAAATGAATTTGAAGTTATTTTACAAACTCATCATAAAAGTTATAAGCCAAATTTTGAACCGTGGGATTATCCTTTAAGTGATTGTATAACTCTTTGTAAAGGATGTCATTCAAGAGAACACGGATTAGTAGAGCCTGATAGCGGATGGACATTAATTTCAATTGGAGATTTGGGTGGTTTAGATGGAATTTGCGAAAGAAAAGATTGCGGAACAGAAATTAGATATGAGCATATAACGTATCATCCAAAATGGGGAGAAAAAATTGTTGGAAGTACTTGTATTGAATATTTGACAAGAGAAGACCAGTATTTAAGTAGTGAAGTTTTGAAAATATTTAAAAAAATAAGTGATTTTATTAATAAATCTGTTTGGAAGGAAGGTTTAACTAAAAAAGGAAATACCTATTTATTTACTACACATTCTCACAATCAAATTAGAATTTATGGAAAGAATAATTATTATTCTTTTCAAATTTTATTAAAAAATAAAGGGAAAAAGTGGTTTGATTTTAAAGATTTTATAAAAGTCAAACAAGGAAAAAATTTAGAACAGGTTAAAGAACTCGGATATATAGTTTTAAAAGGATTATTAACTGAAAAAGAAGAAGAGAAAAAATTACTTCGTAATATTTACTCAAAAATACGATGAAAAAATAATTATGGATTAATAAACGATTTAAAAGGCTTGAAAATAAACTCACTATGAAAGAAAGATTTATAAAAATATCAAAAAATAAAATTTACTTTACAAATAATGATTTTGTTGAATTGCGACAAACAAACTTTCCTGAAAATAGTTTGAGGTTGAAATATCAAACTTTAATAAACAATTAAAATCTTTAGATATTGAAATTGTTGATTACAAACCAACAGGTTTTCACGATTTTAATAATCAAAAATTGTAACTAATCAATATGCTTATTTAAATCAAAAAACAAGATATATTATTGATTGTAAATAAATTAAAAAAACTTTTGATGAATTATGAAATACAATTTACCTATAGATTATACTAAATTACATTGGACTCAGCGAAGAGAAGTAAGAGAACAGTATATATGTGAGCAAAAATATAAGTGCTATTATTGCGGGTATAGTTTAAAAGAAAAAGCACCTAAACACATAATAGAAAAGAAGATAAATTGGGAACTATTTCCTGATAATTTTTTAAAATATCCAATACACTTACAACATAATCACGATACAGGAATGACCGAAGGTGCTGTACATAATTATTGTAATGCAGTAATGTGGCAATATAACGGAAGGTAAAGCGAACTAAGCAGATGTAATCACAGTCTTAATAATTTTTTAAGCCTTGTTTGATATGCTTGAGTATAATTTCGTTTTAATTTTTCACTTAAAAAAGAAGCATCAATAAGCGATAAAACTCCTTTTTTTTTCGAGGTTAAATTATTAAATACTTTTTCTATTTGTTTTTGGGGAATACCAGCTTTTTCTCCTAAAATATAGAATTGTGTTGTAATTTTTCCTTGTGCTAAATTAGGCGGTAATAAACCATCTTCTAAGGCAAAATCGTTATCATCTATATGGATTCTACTATTTAATAAATCATAAGCTGGGCTTAATTTAAAATCGCCTAAAGGTGTTTCTATTAAAGAGAAATTTTTAAAATGAGCATCTCCATTAGAAAACAAGTAATTAAAAAATATTAACTTAAATAATTTAATAGATTCGATAGTATAAGCAGGCGTATATTTTTTTAAAATTGTAAAAAGTTCTAAATAATTACCACCATATTTAAAATCTTCCCCATGAGTTTGTGGTGTTCTTTTTGCTAAGGAAGCAAAATCTTCTTACGCCCATTTACTACCATCTTTTTTAAGATCAAAACGCTTTGTAATATATGCAGGATCTCCATTTTTAAAGAAAATAAGCGCATTTTCTGCGGTTTCAATAGCAAAAATTTGTCTGGCAATTTGCATTGTTAAATGCTCGTTTGCGGGCATTTCATTTGAATATTTACCGACATTTGGTATTGGTTTTAAAATATATTGACCTTGTTCATTTTCGTGAATTAAACGTAATTTATTTTTATCTAATAAAACAGAAAATTTTTCTTGTACACCAGAAATAGACATTCTTTTTCTGTTATCTGTAAACAATAAATCTGTACTTTGATTACTCGATGGCGAATCATAATTTAAAATAGGACTTACTTTTTTTCCATAAAAAACACGCCTTAAAGCAGTATTACTGTAGGCATTGTTATTTTTTGCAAGTGTACTTGGGCAATTTGTTATTTCTGGTAAAGTCATTATTATTTAATTTTTTCAATAGTAACAGCACCAATAGTATCTTGTTTTGCTGTAGTAATTAATATTCCAAAATGATCTTCTGTATCTATTCTATTTTCATAACAAACAGTTTGTTTATTAGAACCTTCTGGTAGCATATTATAGAAAAAAGAAAATAAATAATCCGAACAATATTCTTGTTGTGTTTTAGGCAACGTTAAACTAATTCCTGGTTTATTTGAATCGTTAAACCATTGATCAGAATATTTAAATATAAAAGTGCCAGTATCTAATTGCATTAATATTCCTACAATTTCTTTTTTGTATAATACGTTTGCTTCTCTCATTATTTAATACTTACATTTTTAACGATAAAAGTTAGCTCAATTCCTAAGGCATTACCTAATTTATTTAGCGTTTCTAATGTAGGATTTCCTTTGCCACTTTCAAACTGTTTAAGTGTACGTAAACCAACACCAGAAAGATCGGCAAGCATTTCTTGGGTTACATTTAAGTTTTCTCTACGGTTTTTTATAATTTCTATTAAGTGCATTATATGGCTCTTTTAATGTAAATATACACTTTTTAATTCAGTACTCAGCTTAAAAGTGCTTTATAGCGCACTTTTTGTATTGTATATTTTACAGTAAAGATCTTTAATTACCATTAAAAATAAACATAGTAATCATATATTACTTTAATTACCTATATTATTAAACTTACTAAGTAAACATTAAAAATCTACTAATAAAATATCATTAATATTCTTTATTAGTAGGTTTTATCTGTTAAGTTTTTAGTACTTAAAATAGTGTTATTTTATACGTGAATTAATTCAAAAGAATAATTATAATCTATTAATCCCAGGGCAAACTCACACTTTTATTAAATTAATTTCATTGACTCTAAATTGTTCCTTTTGTTAATTTGAACTATATTGTATTGATTTTTAGATAAATT
>NZ_OENA01000014.1 GCF_900239185.1 Tenacibaculum finnmarkense | reverse complement strand
ATTGATTTTTACCTGTTTATTTGATTTTTTTTTGAGATTAAAACTGATTATCGGACTGAAATTATATGTAAAATCTGATTTTAAGGCTTTGCTCCTACTTATTTACGGAGGATGATTTAGAGGAAATAACCTTTTAGAAAAATAAGGTTATTCTTGAAAAATAGTATCAAGAAAAGTATAGTATCTTTGTGTACTTAAAACAGATTTATCTTATTTTGAACACACATTTTCAATATTTTTCTAGCCCTATAAACGATATAAAAATCCCTAATAAATTTACCTTTCCATTTTATTATGAACCACACCCCTTATGTGAGATTGCGACAAAAGAAATAATAGATTATTTAAAAATACAAACCGATTTTGATCATAATTTTGGGTTAAATCCTTCTAAAAAAGGAATTCCTATTGGTAAAATGTTCGGTGTTTTAGTTGTAAAAAACAAAAAAAATGAAATTGGATATATATCTGCAGTTTCAGGAAAATTAGCAGAAACAAATACGCATATAAAATTTGTTCCACCAGTTTATGATATGCTTACCGAAGATTCTTATTATTTAAAAGAAAAAAATAATTTAATAGCAATAAATTCTGAGCTTGAATCTTTAGAGGCAGATATTAATTATAACTTATTATTGTCCGAAAATAAATTAGCAAAAAATAAGGCTATAGCTGATATTCAAGAAAAAAAAGAGGCTTTAAATACTGCTAAAAAAAAGAGAGCTATTCGAAGAGAAAAAGCCTTTAACGAATTATCTCCTGAAAATTTTATTCTTTTCAAAAATGAATTGAGTAAAGAAAGTTTAGACGCGAAACATTTTTTTAATAACGTAAAACGCTATTGGGAACATACTTTGAAACCAACAGAAGATAAATTGTCGGTTTTTACCAAGCAAATAACCAACCTAAAAACCTTACGTAAATCAAAATCAGTTGATTTACAAATGTATATTGTCGAGCAGTATCAGTTTTTAAACATTAAGAAAGAAAAACAAAACTTAGCTGAATTGTTTTCAGGGACTTCTGTACAAAATTTACCTGCTGGTTCTGGTGAATGCTCGGCTCCTAAATTACTGCAATATGCTTTTTTAAATGATTTAAAACCTATTGCAATGGCTGAGTTTTGGTGGGGAAAATCACCAAATAAAGAGATTAGAAAACATGAACAATTTTACCCCGCTTGTCAAGGAAAATGTAAACCTATTTTATCTCATATGTTGTCAGGAATTGAAATGGATACCAATCCGCTACTAGAAAACCCTGCTATTGGTAAAGAAATTGAAGTAATTTTTGAAGATGATCAGTTAATTGTTATTTGTAAACCTGCTGATTTCCTGTCTGTTCCTGGAATTAATATTCAAGATTCGGTATATAGTAGAATAAAACAACAGGTTAAAAATATTTCAGGACCTATTATTGTACATCGCTTAGATATGGCTACCTCTGGGTTGTTGGTTTTAGCAAAAAATAAAGAAGCTCATAAATTTTTACAAAGTCAATTTATCAATAAAACAATTAAAAAAAGATATACCGCTTTATTAGATGGAATTGTTACTGAAAATACAGGGACAATTACGCTTCCACTCCGCGTTGATTTAGATGATAGACCCAGACAACTAGTGTGTTACGAACATGGAAAGCCTGCAAAAACAAATTGGGAAGTTATAGAACGAAAAAATGGGAAAACAAAAATTCACTTCTACCCTATTTCAGGGCGAACGCATCAATTAAGAGTACATGCTTCTCATAATTTAGGCTTAAATATACCGATTGTTGGTGATGATCTGTATGGAAAAAAATCAGATCGATTGTATTTACATGCCGATACTTTAGATTTTTTACACCCAATAACTAAAGAAAAAATGCTTTTTACCAAAAAATCTGATTTTTAAGAAAAAAAAGGCTTTAATAGAGCTATGATTTAGGTGAAAATAAATAATATTGACCCTGTAATATTTAAAAAATAAAATAGTTGTTTAAAATACGTATTTTTGTAAATCTTTATTTTTATGAAATTTAAAGAGGCTTTTATCTTTTTTAATGATAAATACCACTTATTCATTCTAAAAAAAATCAAAATAACTTAAATTATTTAATGTATTATTTTACCTCAAAAGAGATACTATATTACCTAAAAAGCGAAATTTTTGAATATTTTTGACTAAAATAAAACTTAAATATAGGTGCAATTAAAGCAGTATAAAATAATATTTATACTATATCATTAAAAAACCTAGAAACGCCATTTTGAGGTATTTTTTAAATAAACAAGCTTTTTAAGGTGTTTATTTTTGTCGAAATTTGATGGAAATTTATAGGCTTACACTTATTAATATTACAGTGTAAAAAACAAACTATTTTCCCTTATTTTCCCTTATTTTTGTTTATTTTAAATTTTTATAAAAAAAAGCCTCTCAGTTTTGAGAGGCTTTCTAATGCTATTCTAAAAATTATATTAATTTTTTAGCTTTTTTAACTTTTTGCTTGGTAAGTGCAATATCAATCACTTCGTGCATTTCAGTTACATAATGAAAGGTTAAACCTTTTAAATAACTTTCTTTAATTTCTTCAATATCTTTTTTATTATCAGCACATAAAATAAGTTCTTTAATATTTGCACGTTTAGCTGCTAATATTTTTTCCTTAATTCCTCCTACTGGCAATACTTTTCCTCGAAGCGTAATTTCACCAGTCATCGCTAATTTATTTTTCACTTTACGCTGAGTAAACACAGAAACCAACGAAGTTAACATAGTAATACCTGCACTTGGTCCGTCTTTAGGGGTTGCCCCTTCTGGTACATGAATATGTACATCGTATTTTTCTAAAACTTGTGGCTCAATACCAAAATCTTCAGCATTTGCTTTGATGTATTTCATTGCAATTGTAGCCGATTCTTTCATTACTTTTCCTAAATTACCAGTAATAGAAAGCGCTCCTTTTCCTTTAGAAATAATAGATTCGATAAATAAAATATCGCCACCAACACTTGTCCAGGCCAAACCTGTAACAACACCTGCAACATCATTATTTTCATATTTATCACGTTCTAAACGTGGTGATCCTAAAATAGTTACAATATCTTTATTGGTTAAATCAATATTATAAGGCTGTTCCATCGCTATTGATTTTGCTGCAAAACGAACCACTTTAGCAATTTGTTTATCTAAACCACGTACCCCCGATTCACGCGTATATCCTGCCACAATTTTTTCGATTTGTTTTTTACCAATCGTTAAATGTTTTTCTGATAATCCGTGTTCTTTTAATTGCTTTGGAAATAAATATTTTTTAGCAATTTCCATTTTTTCTTCAATCGTATATCCTGTAACATTAATTAGTTCCATACGATCACGCAATGCCCAAGGTATTTGCCCTAAATTATTTGCGGTAGCAATAAATAAAACTTTAGAAAGGTCGTAAGGAACTTCTAAATAATTATCATAAAAAGCCGTGTTTTGCTCAGGATCTAAAACTTCTAACATTGCTGATGAAGGATCTCCTTGATTGCTCTGGCTTAATTTATCAATTTCATCTAAAACAAAAACAGGGTTTGATGTTCCTGATTTTTTAATATTCTGAATTAAACGTCCTGGCATTGCACCAATATATGTTTTACGATGTCCTCGAATTTCTGCTTCATCACGCAAACCACCTAATGACATACGAACGTATTTACGCCCTAATGCTTCGGCAACCGATTTTCCTAACGAAGTTTTACCAACTCCTGGAGGTCCGTATAAACAAATAATTGGCGATTTCATATCGCCACGTAATTTTAAAACAGCTAAATGTTCTATAATACGTTCTTTAACTTTTTCTAAACCAAAATGATCTCTATTTAATATTTTTTGAGCACGCTTTAAATTAAATTTATCTTTCGAATAAATATTCCAAGGCAATTCAAGCATTAGCTCTAAATAATTTCGCTGCACACCATATTCAGCCATTTGAGGATTCATTCGTTTTAAACGATTTAATTCCTTGTCAAAGGTTGCGGCAACTTTTTTATTCCATTTTTTAGTTTTAGATTTTATTCTCATTTCATCTAATTCCTGATCATGAGAAACACCACCTAATTCATCTTGAATGGTTTTTAATTGTTGGTGTAAATAATATTCACGCTGTTGCTTATCTAAATCTGAACGTGTTTTTGATTGAATATCATTACGTAATTGTAATTTTTGAAGTTCTTTATCTAAGTTACTTAATGTTAAAAGTGCACGTTCTCTTAAATTATCTTCTTCAAGTAATACTTGTTTTTTAGCAACGCTTAATTCCATGTTTGATGAAATAAAGTTTACTAAAAATGAATTTGATTGAATATTTTTAATCGCAATTGAAGCTTCAGAAGGTAACATTGGGTTTTCTTTAATAACCTCTAATGCTAATTCTTTGATAGATTCTATAATTGCTTCAAACTCTTTTTCGTCTTCAACTTCCTTATTTTCAATAGCCTCGTGAACGCTAGCTTTTAAATACGGATCTTCTTGTGTAATTTCATCAATTACAAAACGTTTTTTTCCTTGAATAATAACCGTTACGTTACCATCAGGCATTTTTAGAACGCGTAAAATTTTAGCAACAACTCCTGTTTTATTAATATCGTCTAAACCAGGGTTTTCAACAGCAATATCTTTTTGTGCAACAACACCAATTACTTTATCGCCTTTGTTTGCGTCGTTTATTAGTTGAATCGATTTGTCTCTACCAGCGGTAATAGGAATTACAACACCAGGAAATAATACCGTATTTCTTAATGGTAAAATTGGTAATTCAGCAGGAATTTCTTCCTTGTTTATTATTTCTTCATCTTCAGGAGTTAATAATGGGATTAATTCTGAATCCTCATTAAAAGCATCTTGAAGCGACAAATTGTCTAAATGTATTATTTTTGATTTGCTCATATCTTTTATAGATGTCATAGTGACATTTTTACACGATTTAAAATAGTGTAAAAAGCACTTTTTAAACTTTTAATTGTGTGATAAACAGCGCTATATGTTTGTTTATAGGTGTTTGGCTGTATCTGTATAGGTCAATTGTTATGCCAAGTAAAAAAGACAGGATGCCTTTTTTTATCTAACTTTTATTAAACTTACTATTTTATATAAAAGTAAGCTAAAAGACTATAACTCAAAAAAAATAAGCCCTATTTTACTGTTTTTGTTTTCATATTTACACGCTTTATCTGTAACCAATCTTTTAGTTTTTTTTAATGATTCTTGTCAATTTGAGTGATTTTAATGACTAAAAATGATATCGAGAATTTGAAATATTTTATGTTGATGATTTTCAAAGAACTTCTCAATATTATTTTTACTTCTCAATACTATTTTTTGAAGAAAAATAATCACTCAATTGAGAGATTCTTTAATTTGCAAATCGGCTCTAATTATTTTTTTGATAAAATTATCAATAATAAACCCATTTTAAATCAATTAAATAAGAAGAATTAAGTTATCTAAAACAAAAAATGTATTTTTGCTATAAATAATAAAGCGCTATTTATTATTAAAGTTCAGATAAATATTGAAAATATGATACGAAGCTACAGAAATGAAATGTGGAAAGAAATACTATTTGATAATAAAATCTCTGAAAAAGAAAAATTTAAAATATCTAATTACGGACGAATCATCAACTGTAAAACTGAAGAAGATTTTTTGGTAAAAGAATATTTTATAAACGGTTACCAAAACTTGCCTTTAAAACAACGTGTTAATGGAAAAACGACGAGTCGATATGTTCATAAATTAGTTGCTGAAACTTTTTTACCTCGTAAAGAAGATGATCAATATGTAATTCATTTGAATTATGATAAAAAAGACAATAGACTTGAGAATCTTAAATGGGCTACAAAAAGAGAAAAAGAAGTACATCAATTTACAAATCCTGAATATGTAAATAAGGTTCATAGGTATAAACCTAGTACAACAAAACTTACAGAAACCAAAGTGATGTTGATTAAACGAAAATTAAACGACCCAAATAGAAGGACACGTTTAAAAATGATTGCCAAACAATTTGGTATTTCACAAATGCAATTACATAGAATAAAAACTGGTGAAAACTGGGGATATGTAACTGAAAATTAACGAAGTATTAGCATTGCAATACTAACGAAAACAATTATTTGAGCCCATTTTAGGTACACACCTATTTGGGCATTTTTTTTAATCGCTACCGAAAGTGAGCCCGCTAAAATAGCAATCGCCGAAAATATAAAAAATGAAACAACAATAAATATACCTCCTAAAATATAAAACTGTATAACTGTTGATAACGTTTTAGAAAATAAAAACTGCGGAAAAAAAGCTAAGAAAAAGATCGTTACTTTCGGATTTAAGACATTCATCCAAAAGCCTTTTTGAAATAATTTTCCCGTAGATTTTTTAGTATCGGTTAAATTATCTGTTGATAAAGAAATTTTAGCATCACTTTTATATACCTGTTGTGTGCAATATCTCAATTGGACAGGACAGTTTTTTCGAAGGATCACGCTGGAATATTGGAGTATTAAATTAGGATCACTTCTAGCGGACAAAT
>NZ_OENA01000084.1 GCF_900239185.1 Tenacibaculum finnmarkense | reverse complement strand
TAGGCGATGATGCTCTAAAAGCAGTAACTTATAGAATTAACGATGCTTTTAAAGGCTATGCACATAGAGAATCATATCTCGAAGAAGCCGTAAAAACACTAAAAGTAGCAGATTGCCCAGATTACAAACATCGTAAAGGGCAAAAAGGAACGGTGGTGGTGATTGGTGGGAAAGGAGATCATATCAAGAAATATGGAAGTAGAGATAATGTAGTGTATAAAACTAGAGTATATAGAAGTATGACTTTAGGACAATATAAAGAATTAAAAGAGAGTGATAATTTACCTTTGCCAGATTATGTAGCTTTCTTAACTAGAGATGCTCATGGGCAAAAAAGTAACTATAAAGCTCATTCAAATAACCGTTATGGTCAAAGTAACGAAACCCCTCCAGGAGAGTATTATTTAAACTATTATAAAGACTCAGGAGGTCTATCAACTACGGGCTATTTAATGTATCTAAGCGACAATATGAATAATAGAGCAATTGCAACTCCTGATGGAGGAGTACGAACAGGAGTTGCTATTCATCATTGGGATAGGCGCGGAGCTATTGGGTGTTTAACTACTGCTAGTAATAACACTATTTTAATAAAAGAACTACGTGATGAGATACCTGATTTATTTATTCATTTAAATCTAAAAAATAAAACTTATACTGATAAAGATGAAGTTGCACACAATATGAGTATAGAAAGACGTCCTGTAAGAATAGTAATAGAAGAACGAGAAGTTATAGAAGAACCATATACACATGCTAAATACCCAGGAGGTATTCGATGGGAAGGGTTTGTTCCCGAAGATAATCAAGATAATACAAATTAGAAATAAAATGAAAAACTCAATAATATTCATATTACTATTAACATTAAGCTGTAATAGTCAAAATAAAGAAAAAAAGATGAAAGTTATAGAAAAAAACACTCAAATAAAAAAACAAGCCCCACCGTGTGATCATCTTAAAGATGGTGAAAGAGATTGGAAATTTTCGGAAATATTTGAGGAGGATTATAGTATAGCTGAAATAAAAGAGATTTTTAATTTAAATAGTTATGTTTATCCAGATAAAGAGGTTTTTAGGAAGAGGGTTGAAGAGATATTTGGAATAGATGTTGAAGATTATATAACCAATTATCAAGTGGTAACAAGTCATACAGAATTTCCTTATATGGCGTTAAAAAAACAGAAAATTATTGTTGATTTAGAAAAAATAGATGATATTCCTGCTTTTTATGATTATGAGGCAATTCTAAAGTTGAATAAAATGCTTTTTTATAATGATATAGAATCAACTAATTGGCTTAAATTAAAATATCCTAAAGGATTTACATATTTAATAAAAGAAACAGGATATACAGGTAGTGATGATTGGTTAAAATTTGCTTTTACTCAAGAGGATTTTTCCAAATGGGATAGTATAGATGCTTATTTGTTCTCGTATTCTTGCGAAAAAGGAAATAAAGCAAAGCGTTTACGTCCAAAGATGCTTGATAAAATGATAAGTTTAGGCGTTGAATTATCACAATTATCTACCGTAGCTAATATGGTATCTAACGGAAATCAAGAGATGTATGAAGAA
>NZ_OENA01000050.1 GCF_900239185.1 Tenacibaculum finnmarkense | reverse complement strand
TCTTCATTGTCAATTTTCATCTTTCTATTAAACCTACCTTGCAAAGTTTTATAATTACTTTTCCAAGTAATTTGCTTAAATCCTTTACCACTATATAGCCATCCATCTCCCTCTTTATGTCCTGCACCTTTACCTACAGGATGCGTTGAACCGTATATCGCATTAGCTAATATTTTTTGCTCTTCGAGAGTCAATGCAGTACCATCTTTTTCTTCACGTCCTAATCGTTTTGCCTCTGTTTCTTTTGCTGATTGAGTAGTAAATTGTTTAAAATAACTCACGAATGTTGTTATAAGAGACTTCCAATACCAATTAAAATTTTCTTGTAGGTCGTAAAATTTACTTTCAACAGTGATTTGAGCCAAAAAATGTGCTTTGCGAGTACACGTATCTATTCCTACCTTTTTACGATATTGATTTAAATAAGGCAATGCCATACTAATCATAGTCATATCTTTAATTAAACACTTACCACTAGCATCTGCACAAATGTTTTTTATTTCTTCTAAAGTGATGTCTTTATCACAATTATTACATCTTCCTTTTTTCTTATTTTTATTCCTACTCCCCGCTACTTTTTCTATTTGTACTAAATTACAACTTTGCGGGCTTTTTTCTGCATTTAATTTTTCTGCCTCGGGGCTTACTTTAAGGCGATAAATATAGTTATTTTTACTGATAGATAATCCGCCATAAAATTGATTATTTACTTTTGGAATAATCTCTAAGTAGCCTTTATCATCTTTAGCATACGCTAACTCCCATGATTTTTTTATGGTGAATTGTAATTCTGCTTTTCCATTACTATTTACGGTTATTTTTTGCTTGGTACCTTCAATTGCTTTTGTATCTCCATTCCAATCTAAAAGACTCCAGTCGATGAGTTGATATAGTTCAATATCTAACTCTTCTCCTACCATATTGCTAGTTACAACCTCTAGGGTAACTTGTTGGTCATAGTGCATAAATTTTGTAAGAATACTCCCCCCACCAGTGGTATAATAGGCTCGTAATAATTGCTTGGTGTCTGATATTCGTAGCTTACTACTATATTTACTACTAACTTTCTGAATCTCTTTTCCTGAAGCATTAAAAATTCTGAATGCTAAACTGCTACCATCCTTCATTTTTTTTATGGTATTTAAAGCTATCGCTTGTTTAAATACCCCTTTGCCATTTACAGCTACTTCTTTTATGGTTTTAATAACTTGTTGTTTATATGCTTGCTCCCATATTTCTAAAGTTACTTTTTCGTTTGCAACCTCTTCTAATTGGGCATAAGCATATACTTGCTGGTCTAAACCTGCTTTAGTAATTTTATAATTAGCCGTATCGTTTCCATAAGCATACCCATCTTCATCTATCCAATTTGATTGTAGTAATTTAGCTTCGCCTATTTTTATTTTAAAAGGAGTACACTTGGCTGCATTTTTTATATAGGCTCTAACCAAATAATTTCCTTTTTTATTAAAGGTAAAAATACATTCCTCACCGATAACCTTTGAGGCAATATATTCGCTGTCTCCTTCCTCTTTATACTCCCAACGTATATCTCCATCTGTATTGGCTATATATTTACTAAACAAACAAGTGTTTACTTTAAAACTAGTATTTTCTTTAACTCTTGCCTTATTTTTAGCCTTAACA
>NZ_OENA01000001.1 GCF_900239185.1 Tenacibaculum finnmarkense | reverse complement strand
TTATCTAAAAATCAATACAATATAGTTCAAATTAACAAAAGGAACAATTTAGAGTCAATGAAATTAATTTAATAAAAGTGTGAGTTTGCCCTGATCTAATTGTTTAAAAGGGGTTTTGTTTAATTTATTTGTCATTTCTCTGATTACAGAAGAATTAAAAATAGAATATTCAAACTTAAAGTAATTTAGCTTTTCAATATTATAATTAAGAATACCAATACTTTTTCTGTTATTATTTGTTGAATTAAATGCTATTTGCCCAATTTTTGAAGATATTACGTCATAATCAATCGCTATTTTTTCAAATAATAATTGCTGATGTAAGTTTTCAATAAATAATGTATCAAGATTATTAATATCTTTCACAGAGAAACGAGGAATTATTACTGAAAAAAAAGTCTTAGAATTAACAAAAAGAATACACTTTTTTTTAGCAATATAAAAAACATTAGCATTCCAACTTCCAAGGTCATTTTCATGAGTTAAAGTCTTATCTTCAATTTTTTTATGGATTATTTTCTCTAGTTTTTTTGTTGTGAAAATATTTGTCATCTCTTAATGTGCATGAGAATGTCCGTGACTATGTGAATGTGTAATTACTTCGTTATTTTTAGTAAGTTCAATATTTTTACCAATAACTACAATACTTGTTTTACGCTCTTCATTAGCACCCCAAGGTCTTTCAAAATAATAATCGAAACGAGCACCGACACCTTGTAAAACCATACGCATTGGCTTATTCGGAATATTTACAAACCCTTTGATTCTATAAATTTCGTGGTCTTCAACAAGTTTTTTCAAGTCTTTAACGAATGCTTTAATATCAGAAGTTTCAGAATATTCTAACAAAACAGTTTTAATATCATCATTATGGTGATGGTGATTACCTGATTTATGGTGTTCTTCGTGAATTGAATGACGATTATCTACATCATCTTCCGCAGAAGCTTCAATACCTAATAATAATGTATTATCTAATTTACCATTTTCAACAGGAATTATTTTGATGTTAGGTCTTGCTTTAGCTGCTATTAATTTTTCAATTTCTTCAAATTTTTCATCATCAACTAAATCTCTTTTACTAACTAAAACTAAATCGGCACACCCTAATTGATCTAAAAATAATTCTTCAATCGGTGTTTCATGATCTAAAGAATCATCCGCTAAACGTTGTGCTTGTACACGTTCTCTATCGCAAATTTCGCCAGTTGCAATTCCTACAGCATCAACTACAGTAATAACTGCATCAATAGTAATATGAGGTTTTAAGTCTGGCCAGTTTACCGCTTTTACTAAAGGTTTCGGCATTGATAAACCAGATGTTTCAATAACAATATGATCAATTTCTTCTTTACGTTCTAGTAATTGTAACATCGATGGTAAAAATTCTTCTTGAACCGTACAGCAAATACAACCGTTTGGTAATTGCACTAAATTACAGCCTTGTTCGCCACATTCAGAAGAAGCAATTAATTGACCATCAACATCAACTTCTCCAAATTCATTGACTAAAACAGCGATGCGTTTTCCGTTCGCATTTTTTAACATATTATGTACTAAGGTCGTTTTTCCTACGCCTAAAAATCCTGTTACGATGGTAATTGGTATCTTCTTATTCATTTTTTTAAGTTTTGTTTGATGCGTTTTTTATTAGGTTGTATTTTGTCACTTCGAGTGAAATTATTTGTAATAAAATGAAAAATAATTTTGTATCGAGAAGTATTGTATTGTTCTCGATACAATTTTTACTTCGTTCCACTTCTTAAAAATTACTCGAACTGACAGTGTTAAATAATTTATCAGAAAAAATCAACTTATTTAGTCACTGCTTTCTTTTTTCTTTTGTATAAAAATAAATTCCATTTTTCTTCAGCAACTCCATGTTTGTCCATTTCTGCTCTTGCCATGGTGAAAAATAAATCAGACATTCTGTTTACGTAACTCATAATATAATCGTGTACACATTCAGGATCTTCTTGCATTAAGGTCACTAATTGTCGTTCACCTCTTCTCATTTGTGTTCTACAAACGTGGCAAAGTGCCGATATTTCATTTCCTCCAGGTAATAAAAAGTAATCAGAAGGAGAACTTATATTATCTTCCATTTCATCCATCCAAACTTCACAGAAATCTGCGCCATCTTTAGGCTCAGGATTTGGATTAACTTTTTTAGAATCTGACGGACGTGCCAAATGCGACATCATATTCATCATATCTTTTTGAATACGGTGTAAATTTGGTTGCCATTCGTGGTCGTTTCCTAGTTTAGAGCGCATCAATCCTATGGTCGAATTTACTTCGTCTAAAGTTCCGATACATTCAATTCGTGCCGAGTTTTTAAACTCTCTTTTTCCTCCAAAAACGCCAGTTGTACCTTTGTCTCCTTTTCTTGTGTAAATTTTCATATAGTAGTATTTATTTCGTTAATCAATTGTAAAAGCAGTTCTGATGTACCAAAATAATGATGTACATAAGAAGCCATTACCTTATTTTTTTTATAAATTTTAGTAGTAGTATTACCATCTCTGGCGTTTGTAATTGTTGCGTTAATAGATGTTTCGTTATCATTTACTAAGCTTGAATAATGAAATTCGTGTCCTTTAAAAATATGCTCGTTAATTTTAGAAGTTCGATATCCTAAATGCAATTTTTTATCAGCAATTGTAGCTTCAAAATCAAAAACCCCTACCATTTTAAAAGCGGTCTTATTTTCTGATATAATCGTTTTTCCTAAATACATCATTCCGCCACATTCGGCATAAATTTGCCCGTTATTTTCTGCGAATTTTTGAATACTAGCAAGCATTTTCGTGTTACTCGATAATTCTTTTAAATACGATTCAGGATACCCTCCAGCAAAATATATAAAATCACAATCAGGAATTTCAGCATCTTTTATAGGACTGAAAAATTCAACAGTTCCTAATGCTTCCATCGCCGAAATACTTTGAGGATACATAAAATTAAAAGCTTCGTCTTTAGCTACTGCAAATTTTATTTTTTTAGGCTGAATTATTTTTTCTGATGAAACACTTATTGGTTTAATTTCTTTGGATGCTTCTAAAATAGCTTTCCAATCGATTGTTTTTTCTAGCTCATCAGCAATTTGATTGATAACAGTATCAAATTTTTCAATTTCTTGAATATTCAATCCTAAATGCCTCGAAGGAATTTCAATGTTTTTTAAGTTCGATAAATAACCAAAACAGTGTACGCCAATATCGTCACAAGCTTCTTTTAACATTTTATAATGTCTTTCAGAACCAACACGATTAAAAACAACGCCCATTATTTGAATTTCTTTATCAAAGTTTACAAAACCCTGAATAAGTGGCGCAACAGAATACGCAACAGCTTTGGCATCAATCACCATTAAAACGGGTGTTTTTAGTTTTTTAGCCATTTCGGCGGTACTTCCTTGGTCTTTTTTTGCGCCATCAAATAAACCCATAACACCTTCGATACAGTTAATTTCTGCATCTTTTCCGTAAAAATGTAAGTTGTTATTTATGTCATTTTGAGGCATCATAAATAAATCGAGATTCACACCAACGTTGCTACAAGCTAATTGATGAAATTTCGGGTCGATATAATCTGGACCAACTTTAAAAGGTTGTACAGCGTAATTTTTTCGTTTGAATAAACGCAATAATCCTAAGGTAAGTGTTGTTTTACCTGCATTACTACTCGGGGCTGATATGATGAGTTGTTTGGTCAAAAAATAAAATTTATAGGTTTTCAGTAATTAAAATTTCATAATTGGCATGAATGCTGTTTGCAAGTTCTTTGGCTTCTCCAATTTTTACAATTCCTTTTTCGGCATCAATAATTTGTGTTTTATCAATTCCTTTGCAATACGTTTGAAAAGATAATACGGTATCTTCTAAATTATTTTCTGCGTTTAATTTTCCATCAGTAATAATATGAAGATTGTGATTAAAATCGATAGTAGCACAATTTCTTTTTATCAATTTAAAACCTGCACTTAAATTTGTTTTTCCGCCTGTTTTAAGATTTTTTAACGCTATTTCAACATCAGCTAAAACAGCAGTTTGATTTAAAATTAATTGCGCATCTCCATCAAATAATGAAATAATAGAAAATTGTGTGTTTTGATTTTTAGAGTTTTCGGCTATTTTATGTACACTTCCTTTTGCATACGCAATAATTTGATTTTTTAACATAGAACCGCTAGAATCTATTAAAAAAATATGATGCTGTTTTAAAAGTGTACTTTTTCGTTTGGTTTTTAAATCGAATTTATCGGTAGCTAAATACTGCCCAACTGTTTTTTTTGTATCAGTAATTATACTATTTCCTGCTGAATTTTTAATTGAATTAATACCATTTTCTTGGATGTTTTTAGTGCTGTTTTTTTGTTTCTGAAATTTATTATTTGGAATTAAAAATGAAATTATTTCTTCTTCTGATATGCCTTTTGATGTGTCTTTTGATGGATTTGTTTCAGAAGGGTTTGTTTCAGAAGGATTTTCAAGAGGTTTTTCATTTTTATTTTCTGGAGATTTACTTTCAGGAGCTTGGTTTTGCTGATTTTGATTCGGGTTTAAACTTCGATGATTTAAAACAAAATCGGCAATAGTATCTACGTCTTTTTTTGTGATTTCAGTAGCATTTTTATAAGCCGAAAAAGCTCTGGCAGTTTTTACTAATAAAATATCGGCACGAAGTCCTTCTACTTGATTTAAAACGGCTAATTCGCTACAATATTCAATAATTTTATCAGTTATTTTTATCGATAATAAAACCTCTTTTGCCTTAGTTATTTGTTTAGCGATAGTAGCATCTTTACTTTTATAAGCATCGATAAAAGGGATAGGCGCATCATCAAACAAAAAACGTTGCTTTATTATTTTTTGACGGATTTTTACATCCGTAGGAGTTGTAACGTTTACACTTAAACCAAAACGATCTTTTAGTTGCGGTCTTAAATTTCCTTCCTCAGGATTCATAGAACCGACTAAGCAAAATCTACTTTTAAAATGACGAGAAATTCCTTCTCTTTCTAAATAATAATTTCCAGAAGCCGAAGCATCTAATAAAATATCAGTTAAATAATCTTGTAATAGATTAACTTCATCAACATATAAAATACCTTGATGTGCCTGTGCCATTAATCCGAGGTTAACCACTTCTTTTTTAGCATTTATCAATTGCTCTAAATCGATACTTCCAAGAAGTCTATCTTCAGAAACACCAATTGGTAAATTAACAAAAGGCTGTTTTTGTTGATTGCCCATTAGGCTGGTTAACGACCGTATTAAAGTAGTTTTTCCTGTTCCTTTATCGCCGATTGCTAATACGCCGCCAATAAGCGGATCGACTAAATTTAAAATTAAAGCTAACTTAAAATTATCTTGCCCAACGATTGCCGAAAAAGGGAAGTACTGCTGTTTTTTATTTTCCATTATAATGCAGAAATACAATTATACAACCAAACAAATCCAATAATTGCCGATGCAACTCCTGCAACTCCGTTCATCCATTTAAAAATAGCTAGGTTTCGCTCTAAAAAACGGCTCATTACATAAATTAAAACATAACTATAAACACCCATTGCTACAATAATTCCTACTGATTCTACGGCAAGTATAAGAAGTGCTTCTCCTATGGTAGTACTACTTAAAACTAAGGCCGATGTTAAAGCGCCACCTGTACCTGCTAAACCGTGTAACATTCCAATCCAAAATGATTTATTCATCGGATTTACGGCAATTTCTTCGCCTTTAGTTCCGTGTAAATGTATCGGATTAGAAAGATCATGTTCGTGTGCTTCAATTTTTTTATGATCTTTTACCATTTCATTTATTTGATGATTTCTTTTGATAGCTACAATTCCTAGCCAAATCATAATAGGACCAACGGCAAGTTCGGCGTAAAAAGAAAGATCATTGATAAATAAAGTTGCCATACTTTTGAATAATAACGCAACTCCTCCGAAAAGCAATAACGTTACAGAATGCCCAAACGCCCATTGCGATGCTTTAAAAACCGTTTTAAAACTCACTTTTTGTTTATTGATAGCATTTTCAGTAGCTAAAACAGAAACTGCGGTTACATGGTCGGGTTCAAAAGAATGTAAAATCCCTGCCATTAAAGGTCTAACTAATGATACTATTGTCATTTTATAATGTGTTTTTAATGTATTTAATAAGTGTTCCGTTTTTATGAATTAGGTAAATATTTAAGTCTACCTGTTTCATTTTTGTATGTGTGTGCTGGTAACAATGGGCTAATAATAATTGAAAAAATGGCGAATTTTGTTCAAATTCAAACAGTTCAATTAATCGCCCAGCCATGTTTAATTCTTTGATTTTATCAGCATCATAAAAACCAACTTGTTGTGCTAATTCAACAACAAAATCTTTGTTCCAACTCGATACGCAACTGTGTGTATCTGTAATTCCACCAGCTAATTTTACAGCCTTACCAAGCATAATTCCAATGCTTACTTTTTTTATAGCACATGTGTTTACTTTCGCAAGTGTTTCACCAATCCAATTTCCATAATGAATAAAAGCATATTCAGGTAAATGGCTAAATTTATCTGATAAAAATTTTTCACTTCTTGCGCCAGAATTAATAACTAATTCTGTAATATTATTTGCAATTGCAACATCAATACCTTGTTCAATACTTGCAATATAGGAGGATGATGAATATGGTTTTACAATTCCTGTTGTTCCTAAAATAGAAATGCCATTCATAATTCCAACGCGTTCATTAAGCGTTCGTTTTGCTAATTTTTTTCCGTCGGTAACATAAACAGTAACCGATACACCGCATTCTAAATCGTACTCATGTAATAATTTTTGAATTGCACTGCTTATCATTTTTCTAGGAACAGGATTTATAGCAGGTTCGCCAATTGCTAATTCTAAACCTTTAAGCGTAACTGTTCCAACGCCTTCACCAGCAAAAAACTGAATACCTTTTTGCTGCGTTAATCTTAAAATACAACCTATTTCAGCCCCGTTTGTAACATCAGGGTCATCTCCTGCATCTTTAATAACCGAACATTTAGCGGTGTCTTGCGTAAATTCACAATGATGAATTGGAATCTCGATTATTTTATCAATAGGTAAATGAACTTTTACGGTAGCATTTTTTTTCTGATGAATAATTGCCATCAATCCTGATTTTGCCGAAGCAGTAGCACAAGTTCCTGTAGTGAAACCATCCCGTAAAGGTCCTTTTGGAATTTCTCTTAAACTCATGTTTTTGAATTTTTTAGAGTAGATAATTCGCTAATTAGCTCATTTTCATTAAAAACCATTTTAAAATACTTCGGAATTTTGGGTTGTTTGATAATTATTATTTGTGTGTCAGTTTTTAAAGCTGCTTGAATTTTAGTGTTTAAAAAACCGCTGTTACCTGTTTCTTTAGTTAAAATGATATCAATATTTTTTTCTTTGATAATCGAAATTTCTTTATCTAAATCCGAAGAAGGAAATTCTAAAATTAATTGATTTTCAGGAAAATTACTTTCAGATGCAATCGCTAAAGATTCGGGTCTGTTTAATATTCTAAAATAAGTCGTGTTTTTTAGCCACCAAGGTTTTAATATTTTGATAGATTGTACACCTGTTAATGCCAATACTATTTTTTCTGATGATAATAAATTTAAAGCATCGGTATAATTATTTACATAAAATACGGATGAATTTATGGTTTTAGAAAGTAGTTTTCGTCCAAAACGTATTACAGGAATTTGTAATTTTTCGGCAACTTTTGCAATAGTTTTGTGTAAAATTTCTGCAAAAGGATGCGAGGCATTTATAATCGTCTGAATTTTATTTTTGATTAGATAATTTTCTAAATCTTTTTCAGTTAACGCACCATATCGGTAACTCGCAATTTCTGTTTCATCAAAAGAGATACTTGTTTTTGTTGAATACACAAAAGGCATAGCTTCGCTTTGAAGCAAGACTGCTACTTTTTTACCTTCTGTTGTTCCTCCAAATACAAGTATCATTTTTCTTATTTATTTTTATTTTAAAGACCTCACAGGTTTTTAAAACTTGTGAGGTCTAAAACTAAATACTATTACTCAGTAACTACAAATTTCTTGTTAGTTCTAAAAATATGTTTCCATTCAGGATTGTATAATTGCGATCTGTTTTTACGTGCTCCAATAGCACTACCAACAACAATTAATACGGTTCTTGTTTTTTTACTCTTTTTTACAATTTCGGCAAGGTTTTCTAATTTTCCTTGATAAATTTCTTCATCTTTCCAAGTGATTCTGTATAGTACAGCTACTGGAGTATCGGCATCAAAATGCTCTAATAATTGCGCTTGTACTTTTGATGCAATTCCTGCACTTAAAAAGATACACATTGTTGAATTTGTTGCTGCAAATGCCGAAATACTTTCTTTTGATGGCATTGGCGTTTTTCCTTCGCCACGAGTTAATACAATAGATTGTACAACTTCAGGAATGGTAAATTCTGATTTTAAAACGGCAGCTGCTGCACTAAAAGAAGAAATTCCTGGAACAATAAAATACTCCATATCTAACTCATCAAAAATGGTCATTTGCTCTTGAATTGCACCATATAAAGAAGGATCACCACATTGTAAACGTACAATTGAATTTCCTTTTTTATAATGTTCTTGCATTAACGAAACTTGTTCTTCTAAAGTCATCATTGCAGAATTTCTAACTACAGCGCCTGCTTTACACCAATTGGTCATTTCTTCAGGAATTAAACTTCCTGCATATAAAACACAGTCAGCTTCTTCTAAATATATTTTTCCTTTTACGGTGATTAACTCCTCATCTCCAGGACCTGCACCAATAATTGCAATAGCTGTTTTACGAACAGATTTTGCATCTAAAGCAACCGAAAAAGTGAACTTTTCATTGTTTTCAATATGAATTTTTTGTTTTTCAACAAGTAATTCTTTATTTCCAGATAATAACATTGCACAAGATTCTGAAACTCCTGCAACGCCAATTTTAGATTGTACCATTTCACTCGGATTTGGTATTGAAATCGTATTTATTTCATCCGAAGTAAAGGTGCTAAAAGGAATGTTATTTTTTGTGCTAAAATCTAAATAAGCTTGTTGATTTGCTTTTATATCAATAGAACCAAAGTTTTTAATTGCTGAAAAATGCAATCCTTCGTTAGCTAATTTAGTTTTGAATGTTTCTTGAAAAACACTGAAATCTAATTCTTTCGAACATCCTGAACCAACAGAAAGTACCTTTGGAATTAAAAATAAACTAGCAATTTTTGCTTCGTAAATTTTGTAACTAACTGCAATAAATAAATCAAATTGTGTATAGTCAATATCTTTTTCATCATAAAAAACAGTCACAAAACTAGGAACTGTTTTTTCTAAATGCTGTGTTCCTTTATCTTTAATATCTAAAAGTAAAGCGGTTGGTTTATTATTCACAAACAACGCCATTGTTTTAGTTATTGATAAAGAACTTTCTGTTTGCCAGTCAAATTGAGTACCAAGCGTATCTAAAGCCCAAATTTCTTGCACATCGCTAGATGTTGATATCACAGGATTCGCTCCTAAAACAGCCGATACTTTTAAAGCGAAATTATTAGCACCTCCTTTGTGTCCGCTTAATACAGATTGTACGTTTACTCCTAAATCATCCACAGAAATAACCGCAGGGTCGGTATTTTTATCTTGAATATATGGTGCAATTAATCGCACACAAATACCTAATGCTGTAACAAAACAAATACCATCTAATTTTGAAAAATTATCGGTTAAATAATCAGAAATAGAGGTAATAGTTGATACATTTCCGTTCGTAGATTCTAAGGTAGTTATTACCAATGATTTTGAAAATTCTTTCTGAATGATAAGGGCTTTTTCTAATCCTTTTTCAGTAACTGCTATAATGGCTATTTTTTTCATTTATATTTTTTCTGCTGAATGAATGCTAATTTTGTTATGCTCGTTTACTTGAATCACACTCGTGTTTATAGTGTAATTTAATGTAGTAAGCTCTTTTATAAATATGTTGGTACTGTTTTGTTTTACGGCATTGGTAACAATTCTAGCTTTCGGATTTAATTGATGAATTAGATGAATTAATTCGTTTAATCTGCCACCGTGTCCGCCAATAAATACGACATCTGGAATTGGAAATTCTTCTAAGTTGAGGTTAAAAAAATCATCAATAATAATAGTAATTCCAGGAGTAGAGAAGCGTTGGGTGTTTTGCTGAATTATACCTTCGCATACAATTCGTTTTTCAAAAGCTACTATTTTTAAATGTGGATACTGTTGTTTTGCTTCAATAGCAACCGAACCTGTGCAAGCTCCAATATCCCAAAAAACTGTTTTGTTTTGTAATTGTAAAGCGTTTATCGTACTTAATCGGATAGGCATTTTGGTAATCATATTTGCCCGATTTGGTAAAGGAATAAAAGCATCATCAGCAATTCCAAAAGGTTTTTCTTTGGATGTTGTTTGTTTTAATAAAACACAATTTAAATTGTCATGTGATTTTTTTGTACAAGTTGCTAAATCAAGCGTTTCAATATGTTCATTATTTCCGTCTAAAGCTTCGCCAACAGTTATGGTGTAATTATAAAAACCATATTTTAACAAACGTTTTGCAATTTCCGAAGGTGTTTTTTTAGCATCTGTTAATACGCCGATTAATTTATTTCTGTTGATTAAAGCTTCATCTAAAGCCGACCAATCTCTACCGTGAACAGATATCGATTTTAAAGTATTATAATTTGTTTGTGTTTTATGACATAACAATTGAATGCTATTAAAATAAGGCGTTGCTTTTAATTTTGCGTTTGGTAATAAACGTTGTAACGTATTTCCGAATCCATAGAAAAAAGGGTCTCCAGAAGCAAAAACTACAATTGTTGTATCAATTTTTTTATATTTATTGATAAGAAAATCCATTTTACCTGAAATTTCAATCCAAGTATGACTTTTTGGTAAGTATGATTTTACCAATTGATAATGACGTTTTCCACCAGAAAAAACAGTTGATTCTTGAATTAATTTCAAGACATCATTATTAAATTTTGGTGTTGGATGATTGCTGATTCCAATCAAATGAAAATCGATATGTTTTTGAATTTTATTCATTTATTGATAACATTCTTTAATAACAACATCATTTATATTTTTACGTTTTTCCCATTTTAAACGTTCTAATTCGGGGTTTTCATAAAATTTATCTACATGACCTAAACATAAATAACCGATTAATTGTCTGTCATCAGGAGCATTTAAAATAGTTTTAACTTTGTTCGCATTTAAAATACTAACCCAGCCTAAACCGACATTTAACGCTCTAGCCATTAACCACATATTTTGAATGGCACAAACCACCGAATAAACACCCGCTTCTTTCATAGAAGTTTGCCCTAAAACAGGATGTTCACTTGGTTTGTAAAAAACAGCAATATTTAATGCTGATTCTACAATTCCTTCTAATTTTAATTGTGTGTATGCGTCAGCTTTTTTTCCTTCGAAAAGAGTTTTAGCCTTTTCATTTTCTTCAAAAAAACTGTCTTTAATTTTATTTCTGATTTTTAAATTTTTGATAACAACAAATTCCCACGGTTGAGAAAATCCAACAGATGGGGCATTTACTCCAGCAAATAGAATTTTATCTAAATGTTCTTTAGATATAGGCGTATTTATAAACCGATTTCCTCTAACATCTCTACGTGCAAGTATTATCTGTTCGAGGGTTTCAATATTTTCTGGAGTAAATTTGTTCATCATTTAAGATTTAAAATAAGTGGAAGCTTCAGGTAAGGTAAAAGCAGCGTTCACAATAGCTGCGGCAACATTACTTCCGCCTCTGTTACCTTCTATAACTACCCAATTGGTGTTTTTTGTTTGCGATAATTGCTCTTTTGCTTCTAAAACATTGACAAAACCAACAGGTACACCAACAACTCCAGCAGGTTTAAAAGTGTCGTTATCTCTTATTTGATCTACAATTTCGAATAAAGCAGTAGGAGCGTTTCCAACAACATATAAAGCGTTTGGATATTTTTCAATAGCTTTTCTAATTCCTGCTTGAGAACGTGTAATATTTTCTGAAGTAGCTAATAATTGCGCATCTTCATCATTTAATAAACAATGTATCTGATTTCCATATTCTTTTGTAAAAGCTTTTGTAATTCCAGCTTTAACCATGGTAACATCTGTTACAATTTCGCCACCATTTTTAAGATGTTCATGCCAGTTTTCAATAGCTTCTGGAGTTGCTGAATAATGATTGAAATCTTCTAAAATTCCTGTAGTATGAATCACTCTTGTTATAGCCCATTTATCCGCAACAGTAAAAGGTAAATCTTGAATATGCTGGGTAACAATTCTAAAACTTTCTTGTTGAATTTCTTTTCCTGTATGAGGTTTTCTATTTAAGTATCCTCTAGGAGTTACTAAATAATCTTTAAAACGATATGTTTGCGAATTTCCAATCATCACCAAGCAAAACATATCTACATCTTCAGGATTAAATTCGCCTAAAGTGGTAATTTCACATTCTTCTTCAGGGCGAGTTACGTGCCTAATAATTGCAACAGGAGTAGAAGGCGAGCGTTTTTCTAAAAATATTTTTTGTAATCTACCTAATTGCCAATGTCTTTTTTTACTTTTCGGATTGTATAAACTCGTTACAAAATCACCCATTGCGGCAGCCTTAATTCTTTGTTCTATTTTGTTCCAAGGAGTCATTAAATCTGACAATGAAATACAACAAAAATCGTGACCTAATGGCGCACCTAATTTACTTCCAGCAGCTAAAAAAGCAGAAACACCAGGTAAGGTTTCTAACTCAATATCATCATGATTTCCTTTAGATACAACTTCGTAAACAATAGCGGCCATTGCATAAATACTGGCATCACCAGAACCAATAACTACTACATATTTATCTTCGTTTGCTTTTTCAACAGCTTTGTGAGCTCTTGCTTCTTCTTTTCCTAAAGGCATCGAAATTAATTCGGCATCTTCTTTAAATAACGATTTTCCAAATTGAAAATAATAGTCGTACCCAATAACAACATCTGCTTTTTGTAACGCATTTTTAACAACGGGTAACATATAATCTATATCTCCAGGACCTAATCCCGCAACGGTTATTTTCATTTTTTTATTTTTTTAATAATGATAAGAGAAAAATAAGGAGTTTCTCTTTTACTGGCTGTATTCCAGTTATTAGTTATAAATTGCTCGTCAGTTCCTAAGCGTTCGGCATAGGTGACACTATGTTTTTGAGTATCAATTACAGCGGTAATTATAGCAACAACCGATATAATTTTCATTAAAACGACAGTATCAAAATTATCAATAGCCTCTTGTAACTCTTCTTTACTTTGGATGCGAGGAATAACGGTTACTTTTTCATTTTGCAAACACAAAGGAATTTGACTTTCTGATGATAAATGCAAGTAAGACGTAATTCCTGGAATTAAATCTATTTTTAATTGATGTTTTTTAATTTTTTCTAATAGATAAGAAAATGAGCTATACGTACTAATATCGCCTTCACTAACAATTGCTATTGATAAACCATTTTTATAATCGCTTAAAATTTGTTGAAAAGTAGTTTCGTAAACCTCTTTAGCCTGAACTCTTTCTAAATCCATTTTTAGATAAAATCCAACTAGTTTATTAGTATCTAAATTATAGTTATTTAAAATAGTACGTGAATAACTCACTTTTCTACCATCTTTAAATAATGAACCTGGATAATATATTTTATCAGCTTGCTGTAAGGTTTTTAATCCTTTTAAGGTAATTAAATCAGCATCACCAGTTCCTAACGAAACACCATGTATTTTACCCGTTATCATATTCCTAAACCTTTTTTAATTTTAGTAAATACATTACTTTTCTGCCCAACTTTTTCATCTTCTTCAAATAAAACACCTTTTACACCTAAATGATGTCCAACTTGTTCTTTTCCAACTTCATCTTCTAAACCAACAATTTGTTTTCTGTATTTACATAATTGACAATTCATATTTGCTGTACCGTTAATGGTTTCATCTAAGCGCTCATCAAAAGCTTTTAAGATTAATTCATCGCTTCCAAAAGCATCGGTATATATATATTCATTCGGAGAATTTTCACTAAAAGTGCGAATTTGATTATAAATACGTTCTAAAAGAATTCCTGTAAAAAAGAAAAATGGAATCGCAATAGTTCGTTTAAATTCCATTTTACTTGTTAGCTCTAAACTTTTAGTAACCGTCGGATATGCCGTTCCGCTATAAGAAACCGTTGTAAAACCAAAGCCCATTCCTTCGCCTAACATACACGCTAATTTATGTACATCAGAATTTGCATCAGTATCTGTAGTTCCTCGTCCAACGACCATTAAACAAACATCTTTTCTATCGATAACAGGATGTTTACTTTCTTCTTCTAAAATTCTTTTTTGAGCCAATTCTAATAAAAACGAATTTACACCAAGATGTTTTCCCATTTTTATGGTTAAATCGCTGTAATAACTCTGTATGGTATTCATTTCATACGGAATATCATTTTTAGCGTGCGAACCTGCAAAAAGAATAATTGGTAAAGCATAAATTTCACGAATTCCTTTCTGATACATACGTTCAATAGAAGCTTCATACACAGGATGATTGAATTCTAAAAATCCGTAATCAACTTCATAATCGGTATAACGAGCCTGTAAAGCTTCAACTAATTGTTTAAAAGCATCAGTTCCTGTTTTGGTTCTGCTACCGTGTCCGCAAAGTAAAATTCCTTTTTTCATTGATTTAATTGATTGGTTTTACACCTATTAAAAAGACTACAGGCATTTGTAGTGGTTGTTTTTTGATGTCGTTTTCTATGTCGCCTAATGTTGATGAAAGTACCACTTCATTTTCTCTTGAAACATTAGAAACGGCATTAATAGGGATTTCTGAATTTCCACAAACGGCTATTAATTTCGGAATTAATTTATCTAAGCTTTTTAAGCCCATATAAAGTGCCAATGTATTTCCTGCTTTTAGCATTTCTGCAATTCCTTTCAATTGTGCTGTTGAATAATCTGCCGTATGTGCGGTGCAAATTAAAATAGCGTTTGATTTTCTTCTTTCGGTAATCGGAATATTTGCGGTACTTGCAGCGGCTAAAGCTGCTGAAATTCCTGGGACAACGGTAAAAGGAAGTTCATGTTTCTTTAAAAAACGAACTTCTTCGGCAGCTCTTCCATAAATATACGGGTCGCCAGATTTTATGCGAACTACTTTATCACCCTGTTCACAATGTTTTTTCATCAATAAATTGATGTTGTTTTGACGTGTTTCTTGGTCTTCTTTATCGCCAAATTTTCGACCGACATAAATACGTTCCGCTTGTGTATTTATGTTTAATATTTCATCAGAAATTAAATTATCATGTAAAATAATTTCTGCAGTTTCAATCGCCTCAAAAGCTTTTAAAGTTAGTAGATTTTTATTTCCAGGACCTGCGCCAACAATTGAAATTTCAGGTAAATGCTCTCTTGTGAAAATCCATTCGGGATTAGCAAATTGATACGTGAAATTTAATAAAGATTTTGATTTTGAATTGTCAATTATTTTAAAACGTTCTTCTGATGCTGTTTCAAAAATAGGAGCAGGCATATTTAATTTGATGGCAGCATTCTCATAAAATTCTTTTCGCTTCGGATGTATATCTGCACAACCGTTGATAATTTCACCAAAACAATTTTGTTCTAAAATAGTTTCGATTAAACCAATAACATCTTTCTGATGAATTAAATTAACAGGTACATTTGGGTTTTTTAATTGCTTTTTATTAGCAAGAAATCTCCCAGGATGACGTTTAGCACCAATTAATCCTGCTAAACGTAAAATAGTTAAATTATCACCAAAATGTTGTTGTAATAATTCTTCGGCTTTAATTAATGCGTGTCCAGATGCTTTTTCAGGAACACATTTTTCAGTCTCATTTATAAGACTATTATTGTTTTGATATACCGAAGTAGAACTCACAAAAATAACTTTTGTCGTTTTTGGAGTTCGTTGTATAATCTGTGCTATTTGCTTGGGATGAATTGTTTCAATAGTATCAATTCTCTTTGGTGGGAAATTGATAATAAGTGTATTTGTATCAGTAATAAAAGATTCCCAATCACCAGTAATAGTATCAGCTTCAAGTTTTATTCTGCAAGTATGAAACGAATATTTGCCGAGTGTTTTTAGTTTTTCTAACGAAGAAGTAGTTCCGTTAACCGAATAGCCACTTTTTTGTAATTTCAACGCAAGCGGTAAACCTAACCAGCCTAATCCTACTATGGAAATATGTTGTTTGTTCATAATTATGTTAAATCTAAGCAGGTGTTTTGTAACTGAATTTTAGTACAATATTCCCACGCTTTATTTTCGATGGAATCGAATGTTATTTTCCCTAAAATTTCACCAAATTTATTTTTGAAACGAATACCTGTTAGCGCCGTTTCTTTTTGATGAAAATATTCTGTACTAGAAATTTTTGATTGTTGTAATTCCTTATTTTCTTTAGGAACTGCGGCAATCGTTAATTTTATAATAGTTGTTTCAGTTTTTAATTCAAGCGTATGTGTATCTGAATAATTTACCGCATTTATTTTTTCAAATGAAATAAGTTTTTTATCAGCCATAGCAAGGGTTATCCCTTTTGGGTTTTCCAACAAATATAAGAAAAGAGGATATAAATATTGATCAGAACTAAAACCTTTGGTAATAAAACATTCGCCTAATTCAGCATCATTTTTTAATTCAAAAGGTTTGGGTTTTATAGGCGCTCTTTCGTTATTAGAAACTTGCTTTTCCCATCCTTTTTTGTATAATAAATTATCTTCATTAAAAGGCTCATTATTAATATGCGATTTTACAATCGGAGTAATTTTTTCAGGAGTTAATTCTTTATACCAAAATTCACCAGGTTGCACAATACAAGTCGGAGCATCTTCACATCTACCATTACATCTTGTTTTAATCGTATGGGTTTTATCCCAAAGATTATTGTTACGTAAATACGCTCTAGCGGCTCTTGTTACTTGTTCGCTTCCTGCTTTTTGACAAGAACCTCCGTCGCAAAAGAAAAAAGTATGTGTTGTATTGGCGATATTTTTACCCATAATTTAAAATAAATATTTAAAAGAAATAAGTGAAATTTAATTTTGCTAAAAATGGTGTTCCTGGTGTAAAATGGATATCATCTACAGGTTGTAATTCTCCTTGTAATTGTGAAGAATCATAAAAAACAGCTTCTCTCCATGCGGTATTAAAAATATTTTCTACGGATAAACCTATTTGATATTTTGGTTTTGTATAGTTGATAACAAAATCTGCAATAAAATAACTTTTAGCAATCACAGATTCATCTTCAATTAAAGGACGTTCTCCTAAAAAACGATAACGTAACGATGTGTTAATTCCATTTTTTAAACGGAAAGTAGCGCCACCGGTTGAGGTAAAACGAGGCGCACTTGGAATTTTATTCTCTTCTTTTGGAGCGTCTAATAAAGTTCCGAAACTATAATTTAAATCGGTATCTAACCAAAAATAAGATAGTGGTTGATATCTAAAAGAAGCTTCACTACCAATTCGTTTAGACCTTCCTTTATTTTCAAATTCAAAACCATCAGAAACAAAAACAAATTCAGCATCGCTCTGTAAATAAAAAGTAGCAATATTACCAACAAAGTTTTTTCCTATTTTAAATTCTGTACCAATATCGTATCCAACAGCTTTCGGTAACGGATTAATTTCTTTGTTTTTTACTGCGGCATTTGCGTAGTTTGAATGAAAACCAGAACTTGCTTTTGCATATAATTGAAGGTTTTTAGTTGCATCATAAAACAAACTAAATTTCGGACTTAGTCTAATAGAATTTGTCTTTCCTTGTTGAGGAATTGGTACTATTTCGGTTACGTTAAAATCGAAATAATCAGCTCTAATACCTGCTAAAGCCGTTAATTTAGGAGCTACTTGAATTCTTTCTTTTAAAAATAAAGCAACATTTGTTTCTTTAATATCAAACTCATTTATAGGATTTGATAACGTACGTCCAATAGCATTATTTAAACCAATAGTGTTATTATTTCGTTTAGCTTCCCAGCCAAAAGTAGTGGTGCTATTTGGTATCTGAAGTATATTTTTTATTGAAATATTTCCTTTATAAGCATACATTTTACGATTTTCTTGTTGATGAATCATATCTCCATCAATAGGATTATTTTGATAAAAAGAAAAGTTAGAAAATAAATTATACTTATTAGCAACATAATAAAACTGATTTGTAAGCTGTGTTTTATCAGAAATATCAGAAGATAATTGCATGTTAAAATGCATTCTTTCAGTATCACCACCTTCTTTATCATCAATAGCTCCAAATCTATTTATTAGCCCACTTTTAACAGCTCTTAAAGGCACTTGCCCCGAGGCATTCCAAGTACTATGAAATGTAGAAATTGATGTTCTTAATTTATGATTATCAGAAAGTACTACGGTATATTTTGTAAATGTATTTAATCTTTTAAGTCTTTGTTCGCTTTCAAAAAAACTATCATTATAAGTTCCTTCAATAGCAATGTAAGCACTTTCTTCGTTTTTAGTTAAAAAGTTGTTTTTATCGATAAGCGATACCATTGCCAAAGCTCTAGCAAAATCGTATTGACCATATTCTAACTTTACAAAATTACGATGCACTTTATCTTTTGATGTAAACTTAGCAGCTCCAGAAACGGCAAAATTACCTAAAGAAGTTTCATGAGGTCCTTTATAATAATCGGCAGTTTGAACAGTTTCAGGAATTAAAAAGTGTAAATCGGCATATCCTTGCCCGTGTGCATGAGAACTTAAATTAATGCCAATATCATCAACTAAAACAGCAAAATCAGTTCCGTGGTCATTATCAAAACCTCTTAAAAATATTTGTTCTGCTTTTCCGCCTCCAGCATGTTGTGCGATAAATAAACCAGGCACTGTTTTTAAAAAATCGTGCGCGCTGTTTATAGGTCTTAATTGCAATGAAATTTTAGAAACTTTATGAGTCCCTAATTTTTTTTCATTTTTAGAGTTGATAATTACTTCAGAAAGCTGTGTTTCTGTTTCGTTTGTACTTGTTTCGTTTGTACTAGTACTTTTTTGTGAGAATATGGCATGTACAAAAAACATGAACCATAGACTGCATAAAATCATTTTTTTTAACATTTAAAAAAGAGTTTAAGCAGGCAAGGAAAGAAAATATGAAAAAACATAATTTTCTAACTCTTTACCCGAGAGTTATTAATATAAATTATTGTTTTAACGGCAGGTCTCCTGACTTAACTCCACTTTATTTACCTTCCCATAGTTGTAACTACAGTGGTTTTTGCTAATAAAGTATTGAAATAAGTTTTACAGTTGCGGGAACAGTTTTGGATTTTCACCAAATTCCCTTTTAATTCTATATTCTGATGATAAAAAAAGAATAAGAAACCGAATATGCTGCAAATGTATTGTTATTTTTTGACTTAAAAGATGGAATCGAAAAGGAGTTTTTATGCGGTTAACTTCGGATAAAAAAGAAAAACGCTTATACATCATTACAAATCTTGATAAAAACGAACCAAGAAAAAGTATCAAAAAGAAAATACCTAAGTAATGATGTAAAGCGCTAATTTTTAATTGATATTAAATTTTATAACTTAAATTTATTTTGAAATTTCTTTCAGCACCAGGAAAAAACTGATAATCATAAATGGCATCTGTAAAGTATAATTTATTAGTAATGTTATTTATGTTAACACCAATTCTGATATTGTTTTTTTGATAATAAATTGCGCCATCAAGTAGTAAATAAGCGGGTAGTGTATATGAATTGTCAGAATTTGTATAATTATCACTCGTATAATTACCTCCAACTCCAAAACCTAAGCCGTCTTCTAATTCATAATTAACCCATAAGTTTGCTAAATGTTTAGGGGTAAAAGGCAAGGCATTTCCTGCTTTTTTAACCTGTGAATTAGCTGCTCCGTAAGCACCTAATTTAGCTTCTGTAAAAGCATAGCCAGCTTTAAGATAAACATTTTTTATAGGAGTGTATTCTAAATCAAATTCGATACCTTTCGAGTCAGCTTCTCCAATTTGAAGGTATTGGTTTACTTTATTTTTTTCAACAATATTGTGTTTTAAAATATAAAAGGTAGACAGGCTGATGTTTAAAGTGTTATTTCTTTCAAACTTAAGTCCTCCTTCTATTTGATATCCTTTTTCAGGATCAAAAATTTCACTGTTAGGAGCAATAGTTCTTGAAGGTTTAAAATAATTAGAATAAGAAGAAAAAATACTAAGATTTTTAAGCGGCTGATACACTAAACCAGCTCTATAACTAAAAGCTGTTGAAGGAATTTCTGTTCTGTCGCCCGCTTTAATTAAGGTTCTATCTGCTTTAATTTTATCGGTAGCATATCTTCCTTTAAAAATATCGTAGCGAATACCAATTAACGCTTTAAAATTATCAGAAATATTCGACCAGTTTTGCCAATAAAAACCACTATTAAATTCATCTCTTACCTGTACTTTTTGATCAACAGCCTCTATATGCCCTTGGTTCAGAATAGGATTTTGAACAGAAATAGTAGTGTATGTACCAGGACCAACAACGCTTCCTCTAAACGATTTTCTTTCTAAAATACTTACCGATTGACCAAACAACGATTTGTGTTTTATCTTTCCTGTTTTAAATTGATAGCTTACATCTAATTGATTTTGAATGGTACTAGTGGTGTGGTTAAAATAAAAAGGAAACCCTCTAGTTATAGAATCTTTTGCTGCATTAAAAGATAGCCATTCTGTTGAAAGATAATTAATATCATCATCAGACCATGAAAAATTATTGGCTAATTTTAATTTGTTGTTAAACTGATGTTTGTACTTAACTTGCAGGTCAAAACGTTTGTGTTTCAAATAATCTTGAGGATCGTTATATCGCGTTTTAACATCCATTGCTTTTACAATACTTCCATCTTTATCAACAGGAATTCCTGTATCAGTATCATATTTATCATTGTTCGCTTGGAAAGAAATATCTAAAACATCTTTCTTAGTCGGAGTATAATTAACCGCAAAAGAAGCGTTATTCGTATTGATGCCAAAATCTCTCCAACCGTCAGATTTAGAAACACCAAAATCTACTCGATATCTTAATTTATGATTAATAGGACCTCCCATACCTACCGACATTTCGTAGGTATTAAAAGAACCATAGGTAGTATTAAATTCGGCAGAAAAAGCGGTGGTTGGTTTTTTACGAATAATATTTATAATTCCGCCTAAAGCAGCGTGCCCAAACATAACACCAGAAGGACCTTTAAGTATTTCTATACGCTCAACATTGGCTAAATTAGTACTCGGCGCACTTGTAGAAAGATTATGACGTTCATCTCTTGTACCATCATTTAATAAAACAAAATTGTTAAAACCTCGTATTCTAAAAGTTTGAAAACCACCGTATCTGTTTATCGGGCGAACACCTGTAGCACTTTTAACAGCAGTCCCTAAATCATTGGTATTTCTAATTTTAATCAATTTAGAACTTACGCTATTGGTTGTTAATGGCGCGTCTAAATTTTTTAATTGAAGCTTGTTTAGTTCAACATATTTTTTTCTTGTACTCGAAATTTCGACCCCTTGTAATTGAACCGATAGCGGGTGTAAATAAATAATAGCGGCTAATTTTTTAAATAAAATACTTGTTGATTTGTAGCCGATATATGAAATATTGATAACATCGTTAGGGTTTCCTGTAATTTTGAAAATCCCTTTATGGTTAGAGCTTGTTCCTTTTTTAGAATTGTTATTTATAATAGAGGAAAACTCAATAGGTAGCCCGTTTTGTTTATTTAAAAGTTGAACGGATTTTGAATTTTGAGCAATCAGTAAACTGCTGCTAATTAAAAAAGAAAAAAGTAATTTGAATTTCATTGAATTTCATTTGTTCAGAAATAAAAATGAAGGGTCGGAAGCCTAAAATATAGGCAGTCGAACACTTTAACTTTTATTCCCGAAAGTTTAGATTATGTTTTTGATTTAGGCAGGTATCCTGACTCAACTCAAGCAATCATTTACCTTCCCATAGTTTTGCTACAGTGGTTTTATTAATGATGCCTTTAAATAAGTTTTACAGTTGCGGGGACAGCTTTGGATTTACACCAAATTCCCTTTTAATTCTATATTCTGATGATCAAAAAGAATAAGAAACCAAAATCGGCGCGAATGTATCGTTTTTTTTTGACTTAAAAGATAGAGTCTAAAATGAGTTTTTTTCTTTTTATAGCCGAAAAACGAGGTAGTATAATGATTTTAAAGCCTTTACTTTTATAGTGTTCTAAAAGCGATTTTTCTAATTTCAAACAATAGTCAAATTCTTGTAATCGCTGTGGATCTTGTTGGTAAATAGCAAACCAAGTAGGGGTAAAAAACACGGTTTTGTGGTAGTTTTTTTTATAGCAGAAATTTTTTAAATAATCAGGTATTTCTTTTTTTTCTACGGATAAATACGCCTCTAAATCTAACACCGATCGATCACAAAATTGGGCATCCGAAGTTAATAATTCTTGTTTTGTACGGGTGAAAACTAGCTCAGCAAAACGATTGATATTACGCCAAGGCATTCCGTTTCGGTTATTTTGTTGTTCCTCTGTAATTACCTTTCTTGAAACTTCATCCATACAAGAAAAGCTGTTTTTTAAAAGATTAATCAAGGTTGTTTTACCTGTGCCAGGAGCGCCAGTAATAATGTATTTCTTTTGGTTTTTAGGCATATTTTACGGTAAGCAAAAACACACTAATCATCAATAAAACAAACAATATGCTTACTTTATAATTAATTTGATGTACTATTTTAATTTCTTCATGTTTAATTATTCGGTTATTAGTTCCGATAAAAGGTTTTTCAACTAATTTACCATGATAATAATTGGAGCCTCCAAATTGGCAATTTAAAATATACGCCAAAGCAGCTTCAGGATATCCCGCATTTGGGCTACTGTGCTTTTTTCCTTCTTTAAAAACAGTAGGAATTCCACTAATTTTATTTTGAACAACGAGCATTAGTATTGCAGTAATTCGTGCAGGAATATAATTAGCAACATCATCTAATTTTGCGGCAAATTTCCCGAACCAAAAATACCGATCACTTTTATAACCAATCATAGAATCGAAAGTATTGATCATTTTATACGCCATTGCACCAGGAACACCGAAAATCAAAAAATAAAATAACGGCGCAATAACACCATCGCTTAAATTTTCCGACATGGTTTCAAAAGTAGCAATTCTGATTTGTTGTTCGTTTAAATTGGTGGTTTCTCGCCCAACAATCCAGGATAAACGTTTTCTTCCGGCTTCTAAACCTTCCTTTTTTAAGGTATTAAAAACAGCATATCCTTCTTTAACTAAGGTTTTATTAGCAAGACAATAAAATAACATCAGTACTGAAAAAATACTAGCTAAAATTTTATAATCATTTAAATTCAGCCATTTGATACTAAAATAAGGAGCGATAAAAGAAATACTCACTAAAAAAATGCTTAAAAAAGCCCCTTTTAAAAATTGATTATTTTTTTTGTTAAGCCATTTTTCACCCAAAGAAATACTGTTTCCAAAAGCGATAATAAGATGCGGTAATTTTTTTGGGTCGCCAAAAATTAAATCTAACAAAAAAGCACTTATTAAAATATAAATTGCGTTTAAAGCCATTCTTTTAATGCGTTAATTAAAATGTTATTAGCCGATTTACTTTGTGTCGATAATCGAATATATTCGCCGTTTAGTTTTTTAAAATTAGTAGCATCTCTAATTAAAATTTGATGATTTTCAATTAAATACGCTTTTAAATCCTTGGCTTTTTTATCATTTAAAATTTCTACTAAAAAATAAGAGGTATTGCTTTTACAAACTTTTATGCCTTTTAAAATAGATAATTCTTTTTGAAATTGTGTTGTTTCTGCAATTAATTCCGCAGTATTAAATTGAAGTGTTTTATAATTATCAAAAATAAATTCACCCGCTTTTATAGCTAATAAATTAACACTCCAAGGCATTTTTAAATTTAAAAGTGATGTTATTAATGTATCCGAAGAAATAATATATCCTAAACGCAAACCAGGAATGGTAAATGTTTTTGTCAACGAACGAACGATTATTAAATTATCAAACTCTTTTATTAATGAAACAATAGATGTTCCGCTATCAGTAAATTCGATATAAGCTTCATCAATAACAAAAATAGTGTTTGGTTTTTGTTTAAAAAAGGCTGTTAATTCTTCGGATGAAAAAATAGCTCCCGTAGGATTATTCGGGTTACAAATAAAAATAAGGTCGGCAGTTGTTTGGTTTATTTTATCTCTAGAAATTAATTGATAATCTAATTTAAAAATTTTACAAGAATCCTCATATTCCGAAAAAGTAGGAGCAACAATAGCCGTTTTTTTATCAGAAAATAATTGAGCAATCAAATAAAAAGCTTCCGTAGCACCGTTTGTAAATAAAAAGTTTTCGGTTTTTAAATCGAATTTTTTAGCTGCCAAAATATTTAATTCGCTTGCAGTGGGCGAGGGGTAACTCTGAATTAAAGGAACATTTTTTGAAATGTGAGAAAGCAACGTTTCTGGGCATCCTTTATAATAAACGTTCGAGCTAAAATTGTGTTTAATTTCTCCTTTAATTAAATGAAGATCATCTCCATGTCCGTTTAACATTATTTTTGTTTTTAATTTTAGAACCTGTTTAAATTCTATTCAATAATAATTTTTTTGACAAAAACTGTCAGTTCGAGTGATTTTTTTCCTTCAAAAAAATTGTATCGAGAACTTTTTTAGCTTGAAAGTTAATCAAAAATCATATAAAAGAATTCAAATTCTCGATACAATTTTAATTCCTTTTAGTCATTAAAATCACTCGAATTGACAAATTCAATTTCCTATATTTATACTACAAAACTTTTTTACATGAAATTTAAACAGGCTCTTAGTGTGTACTATTTTTAATAATAGCTTTCATGTCTAAATTTTTATCAATCCAATCGGCTAATTTATCAAATTGAATTGCTTTAAAAGCTTTGTAATTTCTGGCTTTTTCGGTCGGATATTTTAACTGTAATAAATCGGTTACTATTTCTTGATTGTCAAAAATACCGTGTAAATAGGTTCCCCAACTTTTATTTCCGTCAAAATAACCTTCTTCTTGCTCTTTTTCTTGACTGCTTTTTTTATTGATGATATAATTTAGATGCTTATTTTTCGGAACAATAGTTTCTCCCATATGGATTTCGTATCCTTCACAAAGTTCTTTTTTATCTTTGAAATAAAAATTACGCTGTATGGTTTGCTTGGTTTTCGAAAGTGTCGTTTCAATATCAAATAAACCCAAGCCTGCTTCCGATTTAATGTTACTTTCTACAGAAAAAGGATCGTTAATAGTTTTACCTAATATTTGATACCCGCCACAAATCCCAAGAACAGGAATGTGTTTGTATTGTTCTTTAATAACAGTATCTAAACCTTCTTTTTTTAAAGCGATTAAATCTTCAATCGTATTTTTTGTACCTGGAATAATAAGTACATCGGCTTTTTTTAGTTCTTCGGCATCTCTTGTAAAATAGACATTGATAAGCGGTTCTTGTTCTAATGCTTGAAAATCGGTGTAATTAGACATATAACGAAGTTTCACTATCGCAATATTTAATTTATTCTCGGTTGCTTTTGTAATTCTTTTATTTAAAGCAACAGAATCTTCTTCTTCGATAATAATATCCGTAGCATAGGGTAAAATTCCTAACACAGGAACATTTGTAAGCTCCTCTAATTTCTTTTTTCCTTCGATAAATAAATCAGGATCTCCTCTGAATTTATTAATTATAATACCTTTTATAAGTTTTCGCTCCCAAGGTTCAAGTAATTCAATCGTTCCATAAACGCTACCAAATACACCGCCTTTATCAATATCGGCAATTAAATAGACACAAGCATTTGCTGCTGCTGCCATGGGCATGTTTACAATATCTCGATGTTTTAAATTTAATTCGCTGATACTTCCTGCACCTTCCATAACAACAGGATTGTGTTTTGACGCTAATTTTTTAAAGGCTTTTTTAGCTTCTTCAAACAGTTGTTTTTTATTATCGCCTAAAAAATATTCTTTAGCTGTTTGATCACCAATTGGTTTTCCGTGTAAAACAATTTGTGATTTATTTAAAGAAGATGGCTTTAATAAAATAGGATTCATTTCTACAGTTGGTGAAATACCACAGGCTTCTGCCTGTACCGCTTGCGCTCTTCCAATTTCAAGATTATCGGGCGTAGAAAAACTATTTAACGACATATTTTGCGCTTTAAAAGGCGCAGGATTATATCCTTTTTGTTTTAGCCACTTACAAATTCCTGTAGTTATCCAGCTTTTACCAACATCAGAGCCTGTGCCGACTAACATTATAGGGTGTAGGTTTTTCATTTTATTTTTTTGAAGCACAAAAATATTGAATAAAATATAGATTGTGTATTATTTGGTTAGGGTTTTTGTGTTTTACTGTAGAGACGCGATTTATCGCGTCTATTTAACGGAATCTATTAATCGTGAATCTATTATGTGAGAATTATTATGTGAGACGCGATAAATCGCGTCTGTACGGGGTGGATGCGATTTATCACGTATATTATTTATCGATAAAATTTATCCTCATTCCAATTGGCGGGATTATTTTTTATATCACCAAAAAAATGTTGGTTTCCTACTGTACAAATGGTTATAAAATAAGCTCCATTATTTCCATAATTCCAATTTTGTAAACGAGCCGATAGTATGCGGTATTTATCCTTAAATTTATCCATTTTTATTGATAGTATTTATGGGTATAGTGTATATATGTACGATTTATGTCGCGTAAATATGTATGTGTCTAACAATTTATCAATAATAAATAAAATAACCACATCAATCATAAAAGTCTTTGTTTTTTAAAAAGATCATCTTCCTTTTTTATCCACAGAAACAACACAATTAATCATCTCTCTACCGAATAATCTATTTACGGGTAATACAGTATCTTTGTGGCGTTCAATTTTTAAATAGTAAAAAACAAGCTTTTTTTAGTGTTGTATTTTTTATCAACATTTATAAGTACTTTACTTAATTTCATTTAAAACGAACATAAATAAAAAATAAAATGGGAACAGTACCAAATAATTATGTTTTTAAAGCATTAGATTCTTTTAATTACGATACAGAAGAAACCATGGAGGCTTTAAATTATGCCTTGTCTTACGATGCCGAAAATACGATGGCATTAACATTAATGGGACGTATATACAGTGAAAAATTATACGATTATCAAGAAGGAATTAACTACTTCAAACAAGTATTGGCGATTAAAATAAATGCTTTTGAAGTATATGAACCTTTTATAAACGCCTTGTTGTGGAACGAAGATATGAAGGAAGCAACTGATTTTATTGACTTTGCTCTAACAATAAAAGGCGCTGATAAAGCGGTTTTATACACTAAGAAATCAGTGTTATATGAGAAATTGAAAAAATATAAAAAGGCATTGCATTTTATTAAAAAAGCAAAAACCTATACTTTTAATACGCCTTTTATGGAAATAATTACCGAACAAAAAAAGCGTATTAAAGATAAAATGCCGAAAAAAAAGGTTAAAAAAAAGAAAGCATCCGAAGCAAAGAAAACCACTGATAAAGTTGTGGAAGCTAAAAATGAAGCGCAATTAGATTAATTTAAAACACCGCTTTTTAAGCAATTTTATAAGTGTATATTTTATGAATAAACCAATACTAAATATCGGTATTTTAGCACATGTAGATGCTGGGAAAACAACATTAACAGAACATTTTTTATACAATTCAGGAGCAATTAGAACCCTTGGAAGTGTAGATAAAGGCTCTACAAGTACTGATAGTTTAGCGCTTGAAAAAGAACGTGGAATTTCTATAAAAGCCACCACCACATCATTTGATTGGAAAGGCGTTAAAATTAATTTAATTGATACACCGGGTCACGTTGATTTTTCGAGCGAAGTAGAGCGAGCACTCTGTGTAGTTGATGCTGTTGTTTTGGTGGTTTCTGCTGTAGAAGGCGTGCAAGCCCACACCTTAAATATTTGGGATTCCTTACAAGAATTACAAATTCCGACCATTATTTTTATCAATAAAATAGATAGGCAAGGAGCCGATTCCGAAACGGTAATTACGCAATTAGAAACCGATTTAAAAGCAACACCTGTTGTGTTATACGCTTCTGAAAATGATGGTTTGCTAGAAGCGAATATTTCGGCTATTTTTAATGTTTCTTCGGATAATAAAGCAGCAGTGGCAACTTCAGATATCAGAGAAAAAACAATGGAACATTTAGTAGAGGCGGACGAAAATTTACTAGTCTCTTTTTTAAATGATGAAAAAATAACTGATGAAACCTATTTAAAAAGCATCCGAAATTTAACTATTGATGCAAAAATTACACCTGTTTATACAGGAATTGCTAAAAATAACTTGGGTGTAACCGAATTGTTAGATGGAATTATCGCTTTCTGTCCGATATCAGAAAAAACAGAAATAGCATCATCAGAAAAAATAGCAGAAACAGCACTTTCAGCCTATGTTTTTAAGTTAGAACATCATAAGGTTTTTGGTGCAATGGCACATGTAAAAGTTTTTTCAGGCGAATTATCTTCTAAAATAACGGTGTACAATTATACTCAGGAATTAGAAACAAAAATAAATCAAACCAAGCAATTAGAACAAACAAAATATGTTGATAATATTGTTTTAAAAGCGGGTGATATTGGCGTAATTACAGGAGTTTTAGGAACAAAAGCAGGCGATATTTTAGGAAACCCCGATAAAATCCCTACACTTCCGCAATTGCATATTCCGGTGCTTACCGTTGAGGTTATTCCTGAAAAAAATGAAGATTATAATGCCTTGGCACAAGCTTTAGAGCAATTAGACAGCGAAGATCCTTCGTTAAAATTTAAATGGTTTAAGGCAGAAAAAGAATTGCAATTGCTGTTAATGGGGCAGATGCAAATTGAAATATTAGCCCATGTTTTAAAAGAACGTTTTGATATTTCGGCAACTTTTACCGACCCACAAGTGGTGTATAAAGAAACCATCAGTAAAAAAGCGGAAGGTTATATTCGTTATTGGATGCCAAAACCTTGTTGGGCAATTATGACGTTTTTAATTGAGCCTGCGCCGTTAAATTCGGGGGTTAGTTATAGTAGTATTGTTTCTCAAAATGATGTGCATATAAAATATCAAAATGAAATAGCCCGAACCATTCCAAAAGCATTGGCACAAGGAATTTTAGGCTGGGAGGTTACCGATGTAAAAATTACGCTTATAAAAGGGGAAGACCATAATATACATTCTCGTCCTGGTGATTTTAATTTAGCAACTCCGATGGGGCTTATGCAAGGTTTAAAAAAGGGGGGAACGCATTTATTAGAACCAATTTTAAGTTTTGAAATAAAGGCAAATGAGGCGTTATTAGGAAAAGTAGCCTCTGAGTTAAGCACCCGAAGAGCTACTTTTGATACGCCAGAATTTTCAGGCGATACCTTTAGTTTAAAAGGAAAAATTCCTGTAGCTACTTCCTTAGATTTTAGCATTAAATTAAATACCATATCTAGCGGGAAATTACGCTTGCGTTTGCAATTTTCTGGCTATGATGTTTGCCCTAAAAATGAAGGAACACACCGAGATTATAAAGGTGTAAATCCACTAGATGAAGCCCAATGGATTTTACATAGACGTGGTGCTTATAAAGCGGATGAACGCGTAATGTAACGCCGTAATTTATCGCATTTTTCATATCTAAAAAAGTTATAAAACTACAAAGCAGTCAAATCTAAATTTAAAAAATTTAAAAGGGCTGTTTTGTTTTTAATATAAATGATTTTTTTAGGTATTGTAATCCAATTATTATCTTTAAAAATTTTAAGACTTCTCCCCAAACTTTCTCGTGAGGTACCAATAACATTTGCTAAATCATCTCTAGTTAAATCAATACCCTTATTTTGTTCCTTATCAGGGTTGAATTTATGGTCTAGTAATATTAAAAAAATGGCTAATCGGGCATTTTGATCTTTTTGAGCTAGCAAGGCAATTGTGTTTGCTAGCACCCCAAACTCATGGCTAATATTCTTGATGAAAGCTTCTTTAAGAGTCGGAATTTTATGCAGTAACATTCTAAAGTTTTTTTCAGAAATAAAATTAAGAACCACATCGTCTAGCGCCTGACAAGAATCCTGATAACGCTCTTCGCCTAATAAAGCGTGGTATCCTAATAAATCACCCGCTGTATAAATATAAAATATTTGATTATCGCCACTAAACCCTTTTTTAAATTTTTTAGCACGCCCTTCTTTAATTTGAAAAATTCCTGTTGGAATCGCATTTTCAATAAATAAATCAGCACCTTTTTTAATATGCCAAGGCTCTAAAACAGTCGCTAATAATTGTAAATCTTCTTTTTTTAAGCCCTCAAATAAGAGGTTACTTTGGAAATCAAACTGTGTAAAAAAATTTTTCATCATTAAAATATATCAATAAATGTAATAAATATTATTTTTAAATGTAATATTTGTTACATTTGTGCTTTGTTTAGTATTTTGTTTTTAGAGAATGAATTTAAAATATATTATAATAGCACTTGTTTTTTTTCTGATACCAGAGGTTTCGGAAGGGGTGCTATTGGGTAATTTTATTCCTTGCAATACTACTGAAAATTTAAGTAATAAATGGCTTGAAGAAGAAACGGAACTAGAAAGTGTATCGGCATTATCTGAAAAAAAGACAATAGAATCAGGAAGTTCTTCTGGCGGTGCTAATACTGTTTTTATAAAATCAAAAAATCCATTTATTTTTCACGATTATTACATTCCTCTTTTTATTGATTTTGAGTTTTGTGTTTTTACCCCTAAAAACGCAAAGTATATTGAATATTGTTCGTTAAAAATTCCTTGTTAATTCAAATTTTACATTCTTCTTATTTTTTCTTAGAGCCTGTTTTAAATACTTTAAAAGTTTGGCTGAATTTATTTCAACATCGTAAAAAACTGCCACAAATCAGTGTGTAAAACTGAAACAAAACCCCTTTGATGGTTCTGTTTTTTACTTTTAGCGATAAAACTTTTTTAGATAAAATTTAAACAGGCTCTTAACCACTTATCTTCTTAATTTTCTTAATTTTTTGAATTTCAATAGTTCGACTCCTTGTAACTTCTTTTAAGTCAGGGTGGTTGCTGATGGTTTTTATAAAACCACATTGATTTTCAATATAAATACACAAAAATGTCTACAAAAAAAGCCGTTTTTGATGAAGCATTTACGCTACATCAGCTCAAGCACTTTTTACCAGCACAAGCACCCTTAAAAGATTTTGTGCATCACAATACATTACATGCTTTTCAAGAGTTAGAATTTTTTAAAGCACTACGAGTTTCTTCTACTATTTTTGGTAATCGAACATTATTACCGCTATCTAATTATAGAAAAAAGTATAAAAATGGCGAAATTAACGATCAAATTATTAATGAAATAATTACCGTTAAAAAAGGCGAAAATCAAATTGATGACTGGCGTAAAAAGATGTTCAACTTAGAAGAACCTGTTTTTATAAATCCAAGAATTGGACAATTAAGAGCACATTGGCAAAGCGATTACAGCATCGATATGGATGCAATGGTTCGTCCAAAATTAATTCGACTTATTAACGCCTACCTAGATCAAGGAATTGCAATTAAAGGATTTCCTAAGCAAGCTGATGGTTTACTGAACACCATTATTGAAATTCAAGAACATAGTTATGCAAAGGTTTTCAATTCAAAAAGAGCCATAAAACTTCTTTATAAAAAAGAGAAATCATTATCGGATATACTGTGTTTAATTGTAGGTGATGAGCGTTATTATGAGCAATATTTGCTAGATCAACAATACACACATCCAGGAATATCGGGTATGGTTTGTGCCATTGAAAAAAAACCTGATGCGCTGTATGCAGCACGTCCAATTTTGTTGTTTGAATTTATTTATTTAGAATTATTACTAGAACTTGAAGCCTTAGAATTATCGGTAAATAAAAATTTTAGACCACTAGCGATTGGTGCCGATTTTGCGCCTGAAGATATTTTTAGAGAGGTTAAAACTACTGATTACTGGGAGGTTTTAGAATTATGGCACACCTCATTTGAATTGATGTTTCACGACCAAGTTTTGGCGGGAATAAAATATTCAAAAAAGGAAGAATTAACAGCGATAAAAACACAAGCATTTTTTTGTATTGACGACAGAGAAGAGAGTATCCGAAGAAATATTGAATTATTATTTCCTGAATGTCAAACTTTTGGAACACCTGCTCATTTTAATATTTTAGCAAAATTTAAACCCGAAAAAGCGAAGTTTGCGACTCAGATTTGCCCTTCATCGGCATCTCCAAAGCACTTAATTAAAGAAGTAAATAGAAAAACAACATTTAAAACCGATATACATTTTAATAATAATACCCATGGTTTTTTTGTTGGATTTATAGTTTCTCAAACCGTTGGATTTTGGTCTAGCTTTAAATTATTACTCAATATTTTTAATCCGAAGAAAAGTGTAGGGCAGTATAGCGCCGAAAGCGATCACATGGATTATAATTCAACCTTAATTTATGAAAATAAAAATAATTTAAAGGATGAAAAAGATGATTTAGAGGATAATTTAATTGTAGGATTTACCTTATCAGAAATGATAAAAATGGTAAAAGAAGAGCTGTTTAATACAGGGTTAACTAAAAATTTTATGCCCTTAGTTTATTTTTTTGGTCATGGCGGAAGTAGTACAAATAACCCCTATTTTGCTGGGTATAACTGTGGTGCTTGTGCAGGGCGACCAAGTACGGTAAACGCTAGGTTATTTGCTCAAATGGCAAACCGAAAAGACCTTCGAAAAGCGCTTGTAAAACAGGGTGTAATAATTCCTGAAAGCACCCATTTTGTAGGGGCGTATCACGATACTACCCAAGATACTTTTGATTATTTTGACCAAGAATTGATTCCTGAAATATTGGCTACAGCACATGCAAAAAATAAAGAAAAATTTGAAGCAGGGTTAGCGATGAATGCCAAAGAACGTGCGCGTCAATTTTTGTTAATTAACACAAAAAAAACACCTAAAAAAGTACATGAAGTTGTTAAAAAAAGAGCCTTATCTCTTTTTGAACCTCGTCCTGAGTATAATCATTCTAACAATGCGTTGTTTATTGTGGGGCATCGAAATTTAACTAGAAATTTATTTTTAGATCAGCGTGCTTTTTTAAATTCTTATGATTATAAATCGGATGTAGATGGAGCGCTTTTAGCCAATATACTAAGCGCAGGAACAGGGGTTGCAGGTGGAATAAACTTAGAATATTTTTTTTCTACTGTAGATAATGAAAAGCTTGGTGCAGGTTCAAAATTACCACAAAATGTAATGGGATTATATTCGGTAGCCAATGGCGTAAAGGGCGATTTAAGACCTGGTTTGCCATATCAAATGATTGATGTTCATGACCCAGTACGCATTTTGACAATTGTAGAACAAAAACCAGAAATAGTACTCAAAGTACTCAAAGAAAATCCTGATACTTTTGGATGGTACGATAAAGGTTGGATGAAATTAGCGGTTTACAATCCTTTTAATAAGGAGCTTTATATTTTGGTAAATGGCAGTTTTCAAATATACCATCCGATTCAAAAGGTGGTTCCTAAAATTGAGAATTTCGAGCGATTTATTGAAAGTTCTTCTAATAATTTACCTATTCATCAATTTAATTAAGCAGCGCACAATGGAACAATTATTACCTTTATTTCTATTAATTCCTTTCTTAGGATTTGTAGTGAGTCTTATCATCCCTAGTAAAAATGAAAAAGGCATTTTTTTATCAATGGCTATTCCTGCAGGGCTTCAAGTATTTTTTGGAATTGGCTTTATTTTTTATTGGTTATTTTTTAATCAAAATACGTTAAATATTAAAGAAATAACACTTTATAGTACAGGTGATTATAGCTTTTTTATTGATTTGTTATTCGATAAAGTTACCGCAACTTATTTAATGATGTCTAGTACGCTAACCTTTATGATTGCGATGTTCAGCCGAGGATATATGCATAAAGACAATGGTTTTAAGCGGTATTTTACCACCATGATTTTGTATTTCTTTGGTGTTCAGGTAATTATTTTCTCAGGAAATTTTGAAACCATGTTTATCGGTTGGGAAATTTTAGGATTGTCATCATTTTTATTAATTGCGTATTATCGAGACAGGTATTTGCCTGTTAGAAATGCCTTTAAAGTATTTTCAATGTATCGATTGGCAGACATCGGTATTTTATTAGCCATGTGGTTTATGCATCATTTATTTCATGAAAATGTAACTTTTATACAGTTGTTAAATCCTGAATTTGTGCAAAATCATATCGCTGGAAATATGGGTGTTGCCATTATGGTTTCTTTTGCGATTATGTTAGCTGCTTCAATTAAATCGGCGCAATTTCCTTTTTCATCTTGGTTGCCAAGAGCTATGGAAGGACCAACACCTTCTAGCTCTATTTTTTATGGCTCGATTGCTGTTCATATTGGTGTTTATCTGATGTTAAGAACTTATCCTTTTTGGCATCACATACCCTTTATTCAGGTTAATGTAATACTCTTAGGCTTGGTTACAACACTTGTTTCTACAACAATTGCAAGGGTTCAATTTTCAATTAAAGGTCAAATTGCCTATTCGTCTCTTGCTCAAATAGGAATTATGATGGTGGAAGTAGCATTGGGCTTTGAAACCTTAGCCTTATTACATTTAACAGGAAATGCTTTTTTACGTTCGTATCAATTATTAATTAGCCCTTCTATTGTAACATATAAATTAAGAGATCAGTTTTTTAATTATAAACAAAAGAGTTTTAAACCGATGGGTGCTTGGCAAAAAAAATTATACAACACCTTGTATGTTTTCGGGCTTAAAGAATTTCATATGGATACCTATATTTATAACTATTTGTGGTTTCCTTTTAAAAAATTAGGCGATAAATTTTCTAATTTAAATACCAAAACGGCGCTTATACTATTTGCTTTAATTGGAGGCGTAGCAGGATATATTTTATCTTTTTATGAGTATGATCACTTCATTTTTAAACAGTATTTACCCGATGTATTTGGTTTAATTGCCTTAATTTTTGTGTTGCGAGCATTTACCATTCGAAAGCATCCGTATGGCGCTTGGATTTTATTAATTCTTAACCATTTTTTAATTGCCTTAGCAATATCGTTCAATGAACATTTTGAGTATATCGAAATTGTTTTTTACCTCTCTGGTGTGGTTGTATCGGGAGTGGTAGGGCTTGTTATTTTGTACAAATTAGCAAAGCAAGAAAAATACAGTTTAGACGATTACTACGGGCATGCTATTGAGCATAAATACAAAGCAATTATTTTTTTAATAAGCGCAATTGCCTTAGGGGGTTTTCCTATTACCACAACATTTTTAGGCGAAGATTTACTGTTTTCTCATGTGCGTATAAATCAACCTTTTTTTATGGGGATGCTTGCCATCAATTATGTAGTATCAGGTATTTCGATAATGAGAATTTACGCCAGAATATTTTTAGGACCTAACCACAAATGGTCTAATGCTGAAGCTAGAAGATCGGCTTAAAGAAACAATTAAAATAAATTTTAAATTAAAAACATATAGAATGAAAACTCAAAAATTAAAACAAATTCCTGCGGATGGTTGGGCGGGTTTTAAAGAAAATTTTAAAGCCGATGCTATTTCGGGTTTTATTGTATTTCTATTGGCATTGCCGTTAAGTTTAGGAATTGCAAAAGCGGCAGATTTTCCGCCAATTATGGGATTAATTTCTGCTATTATTGGCGGTTTATTGGTTAGTTTTATTATGGGTTCTCGCTTGTCGATTAAAGGTCCTGCGGCTGGGCTTATTGTGATTATTGCAGGCTCGGTGTCTGATTTTGGTCATGGCGATGCTGTTTTAGGCTGGAAACTAGCCCTTGGAGCAATGGTTGTTGCAGGTTTAGTTCAAATTATTTTTGGTGTTTTAAAGCTCGGTAAACTTGCTGATTTCTTTCCGTTGTCGGCAATTCATGGAATGCTTGCCGCTATTGGTATTATTATCATTGCAAAACAAATTCCTGTATTACTAAATGATGCGCCAGATATTTCAAAAGGAATGAGTCCTTTACAATTACTTTGGAACATCCCTTATTTTATAAAAAACCTAGATCCTAAAGCTGCTTTAATTGGCGTGGTAAGTTTGTTAATAATGTTACTGTGGCCAGGTATAAAAAACAAAACAATTAAAATGATTCCAGCGGCATTGGTTGTATTAATTTTTGCTATTCCTGCTGAATTTTTTATGGATTTTGCCAATACAGAGCCATCATACGCCTTATTAGAGGTAGGAAGTTTATTAGATAATTTGAATATTAACGCAAGTTTTGCGGGCGTTTTTCAAACAGGAATATTTATAAAATATGTAATTATGTTTGCTTTGGTAGGAAGTTTAGAGTCGTTACTGACCGTAAAAGCAATAGATATGCTAGACCCTCACCAGCGAAAATCGGATATGAATAAAGATTTAATTGCTGTGGGTATCGGGAATACGATTGCGGCATTTTTAGGCGGAGTACCCATGATATCGGAAGTAGCACGTAGTTCAGCAAACGTAGCCAACGGCGCACAAACACGCTGGGCAAATTTTTTTCACGGTTTTTTTATTCTGATATTTTTATTAGTAGCAGCCCCAGTATTAGAAATGATTCCTAATTCAGCATTAGCAGCAATGTTAGTGGCGGTTGGTATAAAATTAACACATCCACGAGAATTTAAACATGTTTTTAAAATAGGGAAGGAGCAATTATTAATATTTATAGTAACGATAGTTGTTACGCTTGCTGAAGATTTATTAATAGGAATTGTAGCGGGTATGGTTTTAAAAATGATAATCCATTTAATTAATGGCGTACCGATAGGTTCATTTTTTAAAGCGCCTACTGTGGTGTCTAATATAGGCGATGATTATTTGGTTGAAATTGATAAATCGGCAATTTTTACGAATTATTTAGGGATTAAAAGAGTTTTAGAGGCTATCCCCGAAGGTTTAAATATTACCATAGATTTAGAAAAAACAAAACTTGTAGATCATTCTGTAATGGAAAATTTAGAACATTTTAAGCATGATTATCAGTTTAGCGGCGGAAAGGTTTACATAAAAGGATTAGAAAATCATAAGCCAATGTCAGCACATCGATTAGCGGGAAGGGTTTTATAGTTTTTTTGATAATTTTTTATAGCAAAACAGACGCGATTTTCCTCGCGTCTGTTTTGCTATTTATGATGTTTCACATTGTGGTTTAATTATTATAATCTTGATTGTTGAAATGCGATAAATCGGCATATTTCATCATAAATAATTGCGTTTTTATACAATTTTTTTTGATGTTTTATAATTGTAATATAAAGACGCGAAGCATCGCGTCTCTACGACATATTTTATTCACCAACCCGAACCTGTCCATTCATTAACATGGGCAATAACCAATCTCGTAATTCTGAAAGCTTTTGATTTTCAATTTTACCTTTATTTATTTTATCTAAAATAGGATTAATCAACTTATCTAATTGATTTATTATTTCTTTAGGAGGAATTACTATTCTACTTTGTTTTAAATGCTCTTGTGTAATATGTCCCATCGTTGTTTTACGTAATTCAGCCATCATTTTAAAATGCTGTAAATAATTAAGCAATTCAAAGTAATAATATGATTTTGGGTATTTATCAGAAGTAACTTTAAAAATATGCTGATTCAAAGCTCCTTTTCCACCTGACCACTGAATAACTTCTAAAGAAGCAGACCAAGAAAATAAAATATCTCCGTTAAAAATTTTAATTTTATCAGGAACATCAACTCTAACCTTTTCAGTTTTTGAAGAAAAACCTTCTTTCATATCTTTTATTTTGATGACATTTAAAAAATTATCATCAATAGGTCTAAATTTTTGACATGCTAAACCATTTTGAAAGTTTGCGATAGATAATAATGTTTCAACCTCCCACCCAACAGGAATTTCACGTTTTAATTCTTCATTAAAAATCATTTTTCCTTCGGATGATTTATAGGGTTTTCCGTTTTTATCAGGAAAATCAAACTGAACAAACCAATAATCATAAAGCGTTTTTGCCATCGCTTCTAATGCTGCGTTTATTTTATTGTTGATTGCTATTTTTGAATCTAAATCTGATAAAACTTTCGCTATGGATTTTTGGGTTTGAAGATTAGGTAATAATATTTCAAAGTTTTTAATATCTCTAGAATTAAGATTTTTTCTTACACCAGAAGATAAATTTCTTAAATTATTATATTGAGTTTTTATATTATAATAAACAAATTCAAAGTCAGCTTTTTCTTCATCAATAAATATATTACAACAAGCTTGATTTGTCGTTGTTTCGTTCTTTAAAATAGAAACACTTCCTCTTGTTTTTCCTTCACCATACATTGCAATACTTAATGTATTTGGAGAGTTTAGTTTAATTGAAGTGTTTTGTAAAGCGTAATTTGTTATTTTCTCGTTTGAATCATAAATATATTTATCTCCTAATTGTTCTGTTTTAACCCAAGGAATATTTCCATCAATCCAATATTCTTTATTCGACCTTAAAGGTGTTAATCCACTGTTTATTATTTTAGAAATTTTTTCAAGAGATATTCTATTCATACTTCAAGCCTTTTAAATTATGCTGAATTTCCTTTTCCAAACCTTTAGATGCTGCAAACAAACTTTCTAAATTATCTTCAAAAGCTTTCATTTTAGCAGTAAATTCATCCGAAGAAATATCAGTATATTCAATTTTAACTTCAAAATATTGTCCTGCGCTTAAAGAATAATTTTTAGCTTTTATTTCATCATAAGAAACCACGACAGAAAAATCTTCTTTCGCTTCTTTGTTATTAAAAACATCAATAATTTGTTGTTCTTCAATTGCTGATAAAACCGTTTTTTGTGTTTTTCCTTCTTTAACTTTTGTTCCTAAGTTAGAAGCATCAATTAAAACTACGTCTTTAGTATTGGTTTTATCTAAAAATAAAATACTAACATTAGTTCCTGTAGTTGCAAAAATATTCGAGGGCATAGAAACCACACCAGCTAACATTTTACTTTCCACCATTTTTTGACGTATTTTTTTATCAATACCAGATTGAGCGGTAATAAAACCAGTAGGCACAACAATTGCAGCTTTTCCTTTTTCGGTTAAACTGTGCATAATATGTTGGATAAACAACAAATAAATAGCCATAGCATCTTTTTTACTTTTCGGAACATTTGGGATTCCTGCAAAAAAGCGTTCTTTGTTAGCTTTACTATCTAAATCTGCCGAATAATCAGAAAAATCTAACTTAAATGGCGGATTAGATACGATATAATCAAACTGTTCTAATTGTCCGTCATCTTGTTTATGATACGGATTTAAAATAGTATTTCCTTGTATAATATTTTTGATAGAATGTACTAAGTCGTTCAAAATTAAATTCAAACGCAACAACGCAGACGATTTTTGAGAAATATCTTGCGAATAAATAGTACATTTTTCTTCGCCAATAGCATGCGCAATATTCATTAACAACGTACCAGAACCCGCACTCGGGTCATAACAGGTTACATTATTTACATTTTTATCGGTTACTAAACAGGCTGCCATAATTTTTGCCACGGCATGCGGTGTAAAATACTCGGCATATTTACCACCTGCATTGGTATTGTAATCTTTAATTAGGTATTCAAAAATAGTGGCGAAAAAATCGAACTTTTGCGTAAAGATATGCTCAAAACTAAACGTTGTCATTTTGCTAACTAAGGCTTTGCAAAAATCATCTCTATTATCGGTTACATATTTACTAATATTATCGAATAATACTATTTTTTCGCCTCCTTTTGTTTTTACAGAAAAAATATCGTTGTTTGCTTTGGCTACTTCTAATAAAGTTTCATCAAAAATCGTGGCAAATTTGGGTTTATTTTGCTGTTTTGCTAAATTTGGCAATAAGTTTTTAGGAGCAAAACGAGCTGTTTTTGCGCTAATTTGCATCATTAGCATTTCTAAATCATCAGCAGGATAATTTTCTAAGGCTTCATCAAAATTTTCTTCGGATGCTAATTTTGGGTCTAATTGTTTTAATTCGTAAACGTATTTATCGTTTAAAAATTTATATAAAAAAACTTGCGTTATAATTTTAAATTCATTTCCATCATTCCCTAAACCGTAATTAGCACAAACGCTTTTTAAATCGTCTATTAATGCTTTGGTTTGGGTTTCAAATTGCTTTGTTTCTTCCATTTTTTGTATTAGGCTACGCTATTGTATTCGTTAATATATTCTTTTACTAAAATATTGTTAATGCGTTTTACATCGGTTGCATTTATATGGATGTTTTGTTTGTTTTTAAATTCATTGATAACCAAACGCATCATCATTTTTTCTACATAACTTTCATTTTCTAAAAGCTTTGAATTTTGTAATATTTCATTATCTACTTGAGTTTTCAATCCTTTTAAAGCATCAAAAAGTTTGCGTTCGTTATCTGTTAGCGGGTCTTTTTCCATTAAGCGTTTATGAATACGAGCATATTTTTCATCATAATCATACTTAGCTTTTAATAACTGATTTTCTCTTTCTAACTTTTTAGCCATATTATAAATTTCATTTAAGGCTTTTATATTGGCTTCCATTTCTTGCTTAGAAACTTCACTTAAATTTTTATTTTTAAACAAACGTTCTAATTCTTGGCGTAAAGAAACAAATTTCGGGTCTTTATGATCAAAATTATCACCTAATTTCCCACGAGTTTTTCCTAAAACATCTTTTAATTCATCAGCCAATATCATTTCTTCTTGTTTTACTTTTGTAAAAGCAAAAATGACATCTTCTAAAGCGGTATTTAAAATATTATTCGTTTCAACATTATTTTCTAAGGCTATTTTGGTATTGATAAGTGCTAAACGGTCGTTTGTTAATCTTGATAAAATAGCTAATTTTTTAAAATCTAATTTTTCTAATAATTCAAAATTACCCGATAATCTAATTAAGTTATACAGTTCTTTAGCATTGTTTAAAACCTTTGCAATTTCTCTAATTTCTGTACGTTCGTTTATTTCTGATATTTGCTCACTAAATATTTCGGCATTATTGGTGTCAAATTTAAAAATAACATCTTTTATTTCTTCAATTTCTTTTTCAATTTCTTCGGATGATTTAAACAGGTTCGAATAATGTTCCATTTCATCGCCTAACTCGCTTTGCAATTCGTTAAAATACGCTTGATTTGTTTTATCAAATTCTTTTTGAATATCGGCAAAATCAACTACAAAACCGTATTTATGATTTTTATAGGTTCTATTTACTCTGGTCAATGTTTGTAATAAGTTATGTGATTTTATGTTACGCCCAATGTATAATTTTTTTAATCTTTTAGCATCGAAACCAGTTAATAACATATTATAGACAAAAAGTACATCTATTTTACCTGCTTTAAAATCAGAAACCCAATCTTTACGTTCTTGCTTTGTGCCTACATCGTGTAAAATTACAGCAGCTTTATTTACTTTGCTATTTGTATTTTTTTTATCCCCATATTGTTCGGGATCTTCTGCAGCTTGCAAGAAATAGCTTGCTGGTTTAATAGCATATTTTTCATCAAAAATTTCTTGCATCATTTCAGCCTGTTCAGATGAATCGCAAACCACCATTGCGCCAATGCTATTATCATTCATAGAAATTCTGGCGGTTTCTAAATCTTGAACAATATAATGTAGCATCGGCGCTACAAATTTATAATGCGAATAGAGTGTCTTCTTATCAGCATTCCCTTCTAAAATTTTAATTTTTTCTAAAGTTTCTTGAAGTGTTAATTTATATTTTGTTTCTATTTCTTCACGAATTAAACGTAGAGTATAGCCATCTTTTATCGATAAATTATAATAATATTTATGAATATAATCACCAAACAAGGTTTTAGAATTGTATTCTTTTCCTAAAAGCGGTGTTCCTGTTAGTCCTATTTTGATAGCATTTTTATCTGCTAATTCTAAATTTGCTAAAAAACTTCCTTTTGGGTTATAACTTCTATGTACTTCATCTAAAAAGAAAATTCGTTGCACCTTTAAATTATAATCGTTGTTTTTTATAAGATCAGGATCATCTTTAAATTTATGGATATTAACCACTGTAATTTCTGCTTTTCCTGAATTATTATGAATTACTTTGCTTGATTTAATATCTTTTGTAAATTCTTCTCTACTGCTTACTTTGTGTACGACTAAACCACGAGAACTAAATTCTTTTGCAGCCTGATTTAATAAATCTATTCTATCTACAATAAAATAAAACTTAGGAATAATATTTTTTTGCTGATAATAATCTGTTAAATGCTTTACATTAAAATACGCCAATGCCGTTTTACCAGAACCTTGTGTGTGCCAAATAATTCCTTTTTTAACACCATTTTCTAACTTGTTTTCAATAGCTTTTGTTGCAAAAATTTGAGGATAGCGCATTACATGTTTTTCCAAACCATTTTCTTCTTCTACATAAGCAAAAGCATATTGTAATATAAATTGTAAACGTTTTTTCTGAAATAAGGAAGTACTTATTGAATTTGTTGGTGAAGTAGGATTTTTATTTGAAATAAATTCTTTAGCATTTTTAATACTGATAAGATTTGTATCTTTTAATACATAATTTTCTTGTTCATCAGAAATAGGCGCTAATATTTTAGCTAAATCAAAGTTTTCTTCTTCTCTAAAATAATTGAATATTGGTTTTTTGTAATTTGTGGTACTATAAAAAGCACCTGCTAACATTTGCGTATCATTATCGTTATACTTCATGTTATTAGAAAAAACCATTAACTGTGTTAAGTTGATGAATTTTCTAAACTTCTTATTTTTAAAACGCCTTTGCATTCGTTTATGTTCCGCTAAAATTCCATCTTTATTATTAGGTTTTTTAACTTCAATAAAAACCAAAGGCATTCCGTTTATTAATAAAATAATATCGGGTCTAAAATTATCTTCATCTTTTTCGTAAGGTAATTCTGTAACTACATGAAAGGAATTATTTTCAAAATTTTCAAAATCAATTAATTTAATTCCAGATTTATTTGTTAACTTCTTATAAAAAGCCCTTCCTAAATCTTCATTTTCTAAAGTAAGTGAAACTTCATTATAAAGTTTTTCAGCTTCTTTTTGAGAAAGGTTCGTATTAATTTTTTTTAGTTGAGCATAAAAAATATCGGTATCAATATCCCAATGATTATCTTTTAAAGATAAATAGGTATATCCTAACTGTATTAAATGTAAAATTGAGGGAATCTTAACCCTAGAGTCTTCATTAAATTTCATAGCAAAATTTTAACCTTAAAAGTACTAAAACAGGCTGATATATAAGTTAAGGAATCCTATAAATATAGAAAACTTTTTTAACTAAAAAACGGAAGCTGTCAAAGGATTTTTAGTTCAGTTTCGCATCCTAATTTGCCGTATTTTTTAGCTTTTAAAAGAGGTATTAGGTTGAGGTTTCTAACCCCACAAAAAAAGCCGATTAAATAAATAATCGGCTTTTTTAAAATGTAAATACATACGCGATTTATCGCGTTTCTCATAGTGTAAATTATTCGATGTTAAAAATGGTATTTAAACACAAATTCATGTGAACCACTGCTGTATATTGAAATATCAGTAGTCGTATATTCGTAGGCATATCCTATTTTATAATGGTCTAAAAACTTAAACAATCCGAAGAAACTAACAGATTCTTGAAAACGATGCGATACACCAATTTCATATTTTTCTAACATACTTGTAATTACTGTAATATCAAACGATACCGGCACTCCCGATACATAACGCATCATAAATGAAGGCGTTAATTTAGCGTTGTAAACACCATCTAAATCAAATATATAACCAGATGATAAATAAATATGGGGCTTATCTGAGGCTTCTGTAATTGTGTTGCCATCTTTTTGGTATCGGCTACTCTTTAATAAGGCAGGGACAGACAAACTAGCATAGTAATTTTTTCCTTTTAAATAAGCACCCACCCCAAAATTAGGATTAAAACTACTGATATTCTTAGAAAATAATGGATCATTTATTTGTAAGGAAGCCAGTTCTACATTAAAAAATGAACCACCAGCTTTTAAGCCTAAAAATAAACTTTGATTTTCTGATAAGGGTAATTTGTAAGAAAAATCTAGCGAAACAGCGGTTTCTTTTGCGATGTTAAATTTATCGTTTACAATTGAAAAACCCAGTCCCATATTTTTACCTAAAACAGTAGGCGATGAAAACGATAAAGTTTGTGTTGATGGCGCATTTTCTATGCCCGTCCATTGGCTACGAATCATTGCTGTAGCCTCTGTAGTTTCGCTACTACCCGCATAAGCAGGATTTATAATATTCATATTAAATTGATACAAGCTAAACGAGGGGTCTTGCTGTGCGATTGCCTTGCTGCTTAGCATTGCCAAGAATAGCAGGCTTATATATTTTAGAGTATTTATTTTCATTTTATATTTTTAAATATTGTTTTTCCTATTTTGAAACAACTGTATTTCAATCGCTATAAAAAGGTTTCTATAGCGATTAAAATTTTGAAAAGTTTCTAGTAATTTATGTAAATCATGCCTTGAACTGGCTTGATACCTGCTTCATTTAGGTTGATAATATAGATATATGAACCCACAGGAAGCTTTGTACCAGTATCGGTTGCCGTGGCATCCCAAGTGTTTTGGTAGCCTTTTTTATAGTACACTTTTTTCCCCCATCGGTTAAATACTTTTACGGTATTATTAGGGTAGCGGTCTATATTTTGAATTACCCAAGTGTCGTTATTGGCATCTCCGTTTGGTGAAAAACCTTTTGAAGCTGTAATTCCATTTTTAACGACTTTTACAACCTGTACAAATTCCGCAGTAAATTCTTTATCAGCATCCGCGATATCAGTTCTCGTTTCAGAAGTATTATTATCGCTCCATTTTACAAATTTATATCCTGCATCGGCAATTGCTTTTACTTGTGATGTTGCTTTTCCTTCTTCAATAGTTTGTGATAAATCTCCTGTGATTGTTCCGTTATTTCCTGCGGTATATTTTACAGTGAACTTCTCAATTACTTTCACAAATTCCGCAGTAAATTCTTTATAAGCATCGGCGATATCGGTT
>NZ_OENA01000010.1 GCF_900239185.1 Tenacibaculum finnmarkense | reverse complement strand
TGTTAAAAAACACTTTAGTTAAAATTTAAACAGGCTCTTAATGCTGATAAAGTTCTCGATACTATTTTTTTGAAGAAAAAAAATCACTCGAACTGATCGTTTGTTTTCGTGAATAGGAATTTACTTCCAATTTTCAGGCTGATGTTCTGGGGTTCTCATTTTGATGCGATGCTTAAATAAATTCAGCAGGACGTTTTAAATAACTTAAACAGAAAAAAAATCACTCGAAATGACAGTTTGTTTTGTTAATAGGAATTTACTTCCGATTTTCAGGCTGATGTTCTGGGGTTCTCATTTTGATGCGATGCTTAAATAAATTCAGCAGGACGTTTTAAATAACTTAAACAGAAAAAAAATAACTCGAACTGACAGTTTGTTTTCGTTAATAGGAATTTCGTTTTAAATTCTTCAAACAAGAATAAACCTCACAGGTTTTAAAAACCTGTGAGGTTTAAGTTTTACTGCTCGAAATGATAGTGTGAACTTTGCCTAAATTATAGTTGATTTATCAATTTATCGAAATTAGTACAAATGCCTAGCCCCGATTGACGCTTTGTTTGAGCTCTTTTTTGTTTTTCTTTTTAAAAAACAAAAAAAGCGAGTGCGGAAAGCGGGAAATTGCTGCTAAAAAATCGTTCCTTTAATATATAGGTTGGTTTTAATGAAATTCTTGCGTTTTTCTTGTCATTATATATAAGGTGTCAAATTTTCTAATTATTTTACTACTTCTCCCCTCTTTATTTGTGCTATTAGCATTTTTTTATAAAAAAATAACAAAACAAGATTATTTGTTTGAAATAAAACTTTAAGCTGTTTTATTGTTCTTATTTAGGTTAAAACACTTACCTAAATAGGTATTTACTGCTGGCGACAATAATATTAAAACATTGACCTACATCACTTAAAGATTAATAACACTAAGTAAAACATCGCTTATTTTAGTCAACTTTTCTTTTTTTAAAAAAATACAGCAACAAGTTTTTTTATCTGAGATTAATCTTTAGATTTGTCTTTGTACAACAAATACAAAAATGACGTTACAAAACATCTGGCAAGGTTTCTATTTTTACTTTTATTTTTTTAATAAGGGCTGAGACTTTGTATCGTATTGTTAACTAACAAATATAACTTATAAAGTCTCGATATATCGAGGCTTTTTTTTTGATTTAAAATGAAAAAAATAATAGCTATTCAAGGAGCAGAAGGTTCTAATCATCATAAGGTTGCTCGAAATTTTTACGGCGCCAACACTTTATTGAAAGAGTGTATGTCTTTTGATGTTTTAGTGGATTGTTTGCTTAATAAAACGGCGGATATTGGTATTATGGCACTCGAAAACACGATTGCGGGGTCTATTATTCCTAATTATGCTTTAATTGATCAGCATAATTTACATATTATTGGAGAGGAATATTTGAATATTCATCATCATTTAATGGCGCTTCCGAATCAGAAAATAGAGGATATTACCGAGGTTTGTTCGCATCCGATGGCGCTTTTACAGTGTAAGGAGTTTTTTAAGAGATATCCAAAAATAAAGTTAATTGAAGATGTTGATACTGCTGAAGTTGCTAAAAGAATTGCTAAAAATAAGCTAAAAGGTGTGGCGGCTATTGCGCCGAAAATTGCGGCAGAAATTTTTAATTTACAGGTAATTGAAGATGGTATTCAAACCATGAAAGAGAATGCTACTCGTTTTGTTATTGTGCAAACAAAGCCAGTAAATAATGGCACTCAGAACATAAATAAAGCGTCTTTAAAATTTGAGCTAGATCATAAAAGAGGTAGTTTGGCGACTATTTTAAATGTATTGAGCGATTGTAAAATGAATTTAACAAAAATTCAGTCGTTGCCAGTAATTGAAGCGCCTTGGAAATATTCTTTTTTTGTAGATGTTACTTTTGATAGTTATCAATTTTATGAAAAAGCGGTTGCTATTCTTAAAATAATGGCGGAAGATTTTAAAATATTAGGGGCTTATAAAAATGGAAGAAAATGATTGAAGCAGCAAAAAGATTAGATACCGTACAAGAATACTACTTTTCTAAGAAATTACGAGAGGTTAGAGGCTTGTCAGCAGCAGGAAAACCGATTATCAATATGGGAATTGGTAGCCCTGATTTATTACCACCGACCAAAGTTATTGATGCTATTCAAGAAAGTTTTAACGATGCGGTGGCGCATAAATATCAAAGTTATCAGGGGTTGCCTGAGTTAAGAAATGCGATTGCGAATTTTTATAAGCAAAAATTTGATGTTGTTGCAAATCCTGAGAATGAAATATTGCCTTTAATGGGCAGTAAAGAAGGAATTATGCATATTTCTATGGCTTTTTTAAATGAAGGCGATGCTGTATTAATTCCGAATCCTGGGTATCCGACTTATACTTCTGTGACTAAATTAGTGGGTGCAAATCCGATTTTTTACAACTTAAATGATGCTACAAATTGGCAGCCTAATTTTGAGGAATTAGAAAAATTAGATTTAAGCAATGTTAAAATTATGTGGGTGAATTATCCGCACATGCCAACGGGAACAAATGCAACTTTTCAAACGTTTGAAAAGTTAGTGGCTTTTGGTAAAAAGCATCATATTTTAATTGTAAATGATAATCCGTATAGTTTTATTTTAAATGATAATCCTATTAGTATTTTACAGGTTGATGGCGCTAAAGATATTGCCCTAGAACTAAATTCGTTAAGTAAAACCTTTAATATGGCAGGCTGGCGTGTTGGAATGGTTTTAGGAAATGCTAACTTTATCAACCAGATATTAAAGGTTAAAAGTAATATGGATTCTGGTATGTTTTACGGAATTCAAAAAGGCGCGATTCAAGCTTTACATTTATCGGATGATTGGTTTATTGCGCAGAATAAAATATACGAAGAACGTAGAGATTTAATTTTTCAACTTGCCGATACATTAAATTGTACTTATAATAAAAATTCAACAGGTTTGTTTGTTTGGGCTAAAATTCCAGCAGGAAAAACATCCGAAGAAATGGCGGATGAAATTTTATACGGAAAAGATATATTTATTACCCCTGGAACTGTTTTTGGTTCGCAAGGAGAAGGATATATTCGTTTTTCATTGTGTATTACAAAAGAAGTTATCAAAGAGGCTATTAATAGGTTTGCCTAAAAATAGGTGAAAATAAAATATCATTTCAAGCGAAAAAAAGCAATGAAATGATGCAAAAAAATAATATGAACGTATTTGTAATTGGGGTTGGTTTAATTGGTGGAAGTATGGTTTTAGATATTCAAAGAGAATATCCGAAGGCTGTTATTTATGGGATTGATGCCAACGAAAACCACTTAGAAGAGGCGCTAAAAATTGGCGTAATTAAGCATAAAGCAAACTTTAACGACTTGGATAAAGCCGATATTGTTATTGTTTCAATTCCGGTGGATGTTCAAATAGCAATAGTTCCTAAAATATTGGATATTATTACCGATGATTGCCTGGTTTTAGATGTTGGATCTACTAAAGAGAAAATTTGTAAAACCATTGAAAATCATCCGAAGCGAAGAAATTTTTTAGCAACACATCCTATTGCAGGAACGGAATTTTCAGGACCAACAGCGGCGCATGAAGGTTTGTTTTATCAGAAGACAAATATTATTTGTGAAGTAGAAAAAACAGCGTTCAAACTGCAAGAAAAAGCCTTGGAAATTTTTTCAAAACTAGGAATGCGTATTCGTTATATGGATGTAAAATCGCACGATAAACACATTGCTTACGTGTCGCATTTATCGCATATTAGTTCTTTTATGTTGGGGAAAACGGTGATCGAAAAGGAAAGAAACGAGCGTGATATTTTTGACATGGCAGGTTCAGGTTTTGCATCAACAGTTCGATTGGCAAAAAGTTCGCCCGCAATGTGGACGGCTATTTTTAAGCAAAACAAAGACAATGTTATAGAAACATTAGATGAATATATTGCTAATTTACAGCAATTTAAAGACGCAATATTGAAAGATGATTTTACTAAAATCCATAAAGAAATGGAAAGTACAAATCATATAAAACAAATATTAAACGGCATAAAATAAACGCCACAATAATAATCAAAATGAAAAATACAAAAGAATTAAGAACATGGTTGGATGATATGAGTTTAGCACATCCACTAGTAATAGCAGGGCCTTGTAGTGCAGAAACCGAAGAGCAGGTTTTAAAAATAGCACACGAATTAAAAGATTCTGATGTAAATTATTTTAGAGCAGGAATTTGGAAACCAAGAACAAGACCTGGGAATTTTGAAGGTGTAGGTGCTTTAGGTTTAAAGTGGTTGCAAAAAGTAAAAGCGGAAACAGGGATGAAAACCTGTACGGAAGTGGCAAATGCCGCCCACGTAAAATTAGCGTTAGAACATGATATCGATTTATTATGGATTGGTGCGCGTTCAACGGTATCGCCATTTATTATGCAAGAAATTGCCGATGCTTTACAAGGAACTGATAAAATTGTATTGGTTAAAAATCCTGTAAATCCTGATTTAGCTTTATGGTTAGGTGGAATTGAGCGTTTATATACGGCGGGAATTAAAAATTTAGGCGCAATTCACAGAGGTTTTTCTACCTATGAAAAATCTAAATATAGAAATATTCCTGAATGGCAAATTGCTATTGAATTTCAAAATAGATTCCCTGATTTACCGTTAATTTGTGATCCTTCGCATATTACAGGAAATAGAGAAATGATTTTTGATGTGTGTCAAACGGCGTTAGATTTGAATTTTAATGGCTTAATGATTGAAACTCATTTCGACCCTGAAAAAGCTTGGAGTGATGCTGCTCAACAGGTTACGCCTACAAAATTAAAGCAAATAATGGAAGATTTGAAGATTAGAAAAGCCACTGAAACTGATTCTGGCTATAGAGATTCTTTAGACAATTTACGTGCTCAAATTAATATAATTGATGGGCAGTTAATAGAAACGATGGCTAAAAGAATGAAAATAGCCGATAAAATTGGTGCTTTAAAGAAGGAGAAAAATGTTGCTGTTTTACAGTCTAGACGTTGGAATGAAATTCTTGGAAACATGATTTTAGAAGGTGAAAGTAAAGGTTTAAGCGAAGAATTTGTTTTAAAAATGTTTAAGGCAATTCATCAAGAATCTATTAATCATCAAGAAAAAATTATTAAAGGATAAAATAATAACAGTTGTTTTTTGGGCGTTACCACAAGGGTCAGGCTTTCGTTACTTGCTTTTTTTGTTTAAAAAAAACAAAAAAGAGCTCAAACAAACCACTCAATCCTTAACGCAACTTAGCAACCTTATTATTGCCTTTTTTAAACTATTAAAAGCCTCATAAAATTAAAAAGTTATGAGGTTTTTCTTTTTAGCTTCTTTAGAACCTGTTTAAGTTTCACATCCTGATTTGCTAGATTTTTGTCAATTCGAGTGATTTTAATGACTAAAAGAAATTAAAATTGTATCGAGAATTTTATTTTGATTGATTTAGATCTTAAAAAGTTCTCGATACAATTTTTTTGAAGGAAAAAAATCACTCGAACTGACAGGTTATTTGTGAATTTTTGTAATAAAATTTTATTGACTAAAATTTAAACGGAATCTTACTAAAAAAAAGAACTAAAAATATAAATCAAAACTTATTATTCCTAGCCCCGATTGAAGCATTTGTTTGAGCTCCTTTTTTTTTCCTTCAAAAAAAAGAGCGAGTGCGTAAAGCGGGAAATAGCTTCAAATTATTCATTATTTTAACTATTTACCACTAAAACTAAAAACAGCACAACTCACACTTTAATTTTTACATAAATTTCTGCATCTTTGTGGCATGACAGGAATTGTATATAAATCTACAGGGAGTTGGTATTTGGTAAAGTGTGAACAGGTTTTATACAAATGCCGTATTAAAGGAAAATTCAGATTAAAAGGTATCAAAAGTACCAATCCGATTGCCGTTGGAGACAAAGTTGATTTTGACTTAGAAACAAATAATAATGAAGAAACGGGTGTAATTACCAATATTCATGAACGTGATAATTTTATTGTGCGTAAATCGGTAAATTTATCGAAACAAACACATATTATTGCGGCTAATATTGATCAAGTTTTTTTATTGGTTACTATCAATAATCCGCCGACGTTTACCACTTTTATTGATCGTTTTTTGGTTTCCGCAAGAGCGTACAGAATTGATACTATTTTAGTTTTTAACAAAATAGATTCTTATAAGGTAGAAGAACGTGGCGAAATTTTATATTTAAAAGATATTTACCAAACTATCGGTTACCGATGTATTGAGGTTTCTGCAAAACAAAATACGAATGTTGATACTATCAAGAAAATGATGCTTGGTAAAACGTCGATGTTTGTTGGGCATTCTGGTGTTGGAAAAACGACTTTGGTAAATACTATTGATAAGGCGTTAAATTTAAAAACTAAAGAAATTTCTGATCAGCATAACCAAGGAAAACATACCACTACTTTTGCCGAAATGTTCGATTTGAATTTAGAAAATCCTCAAGATGCTCGAATTATTGATACGCCTGGAATTAAAGGTTTTGGTGTTGTTGATATCGATAAAGAAGAGTTAGGAGATTATTTTCCTGAATTTTTTGCGTTAAAACAAGATTGTAAATTTAACAATTGTATTCATGTAAATGAGCCAAAATGTGCGGTAAAAGATGCGCTAGAAGCGGACACTATTTCATGGGAACGCTACAAAAGTTATTTGCAAATTTTAGAGGGCGAAGAGGAACATTACCGAACTGATATTTGGGAAAAAGATAAAGAATAAACAAAGAATAAGCCAAGAATAAGCCAAGAATAAATGAAAGCCGTAATTCAAAGAGTAAGCAATGCTAGTGTAACTATTCAAAGTGAAAAAGTTGCTGATATTAATTATGGCTTACTCGTTTTTGTAGGCATTACTAATGATGATACTCAAGAAGATATTAATTGGTTAGCTAAAAAAATTGTAAATCTTCGGATTTTTAATGATGATAATCAGGTGATGAATAATTCGTTAATTGATACCCAAGCAGAGGCAATTATCGTGAGTCAGTTTACATTGCAGGCATCTACAAAAAAAGGAAACCGCCCTAGTTATATGAATGCGGCAAAACCTGAAATTGCGATTCCTTTATATGAGCAATTTATTGAAGAATTTGAAAAGAATTTAGGTAAAAAAGTGCAAACAGGTAAATTTGGTGCCGACATGAAAATCGAACTTTTAAACGATGGTCCTGTTACAATTATTATGGATAGTAAAAATAAGGTGTAATACTGCTTTATAATTAGCAATAATTCAAAAAAGAGAGATTCGCTTTGAAAACAGCAATGAAAACCCCAAGAATAACATGTTATAAATGCATGATGCCCTCATCATCATGTATTTGTAAACACACAAATAATTTACAAACCAAAACTCGTTTTATTATTCTTATGCACCCGAAAGAATACAAAAAAGAAAAAAATGGAACGGGGCGTATGACGAATCTTCAACTTGAAAATTCAGAAATAATAGTTGGTGTAGATTTCACAAATAATAAACGTGTAAATGAAATACTAACTGAAGAAAAAAATGGGGCTTTTTTACTTTATCCGGGGGAAGATAGCTTGAACTTATCAGTAAATAAAAGTTCAGAAATAAATTCATTTATGGGCGATAATCCTCATATTTTTATTCTTGATGGAACATGGCCTTGCGCTCGTAAAATGCTTAAATTGAGTGAAAACTTACAGCAACTAAAAAGAGTAAGTTTTGATAATAAAATAAAATCAAAATTTAGTATTAAGCAACAGCCTGCACCGCTTTGCCTTAGTACTATTGAATCTGTTTACACCGTTTTAAATTTACTTAATCAAAGCAATTTAGAACAATGTGATACCAAAGATTTTCTTGTTCCTTTTGAAAAAATGATTGACCATCAAATTAAATGTATGCTAAACACAAATAATAAAGAGCTTATCCCTAAGAATGTTTATAAAAAAAATATGGAAAGAAGTATTATTTTTGAACAAGAAAATTAGCTATTTTTTTTGTGAAATTTATAAATATTCATACGCATACTAATTCTGATGAAAATTTTAGTATTTTAAATTGTTATCCTAATTCAACCGATTTTAATACGCCGTTTTCTATCGGGATTCATCCTTGGTTTATCAACAAAAATACTATTGAAGATGAACTTATCTTTATCAAAAAAAAATTACTTCATAAAAATTGTTATGCCATCGGCGAATGTGGTTTCGATAGATTATCCGAAGTAAATTATACACTTCAAATTACAGTTTTTAAAGAACATGTTAAATTATCAGAAGCTTATAAAAAACCATTAATTATACATTGTGTAAAGGCTTTTCAGGAGATAATTCAAATTAAAAAAGAGCTGAAACCTACGCAAAAATGGCTAATTCACGGTTTTCATAAAAACAGTCAAATTGCCAATGATTTAATTAAGAATGGCTGTTTTTTATCCTTTGGAAAAGCCCTTTTATATTCCGAAAAATTACAAGAAGTATTTTTTACTATTCCTTTGGATAAAATTTTCTTAGAAACAGATAATGCAGATATTGATATCGCCACTGTTTATGAAAAAGCAAGTCGCATCAAAAATACTAGCGTGAAAAAAATACAAGAGAATATACATCAAAATTTTAATACATTATTTATACAATGAGTTGGTTAGAAAGAACGGAATTATTGGTTCAGAAAGAAGGAATGGAAAAACTTCAAAAAGCAAATATTTTAATTGTTGGCTTGGGTGGCGTTGGTTCGTTTGCTGCAGAATTTATAGCAAGAGCTGGTGTTGGAAAAATAACAATTGTTGATGGTGATGCTTTTGATGAAACTAATAAAAATAGACAGTTACCCGCATTAGATAGTACTGTTGGAAAAACAAAAGTAAGCGTAATTGCCGACAGAATTAAAGATATAAATCCTGAAATAGAACTAACAGCAATAGAAGAGTTTTTATCTCCTGAAAGAGCTTTTGAAATTGTAAGCCCCCAATATGATTACGTAATGGATTGTATTGACAGCATTACTCCGAAGGTTAATTTAATTGTTGCTGCCAAAAGAAAAAAAGTGAAATTAATCAGTGCGATGGGTGCTGGTGGAAAATTAGATGCTAGTAAAGTAGTGGTGAAAGACATCAGTAAAACAAAGAATTGTAAAATGGCACGCGCCATAAAAAAACGGTTAAAAGAACGAAAAGTAAACAAAGGTATTACTGCTGTTTACTCTGAAGAAATTCAAATTTCCGAAAGTTTACAAATGACTGACGGAAGTAATTTTAAGAAATCTTTTTACGGAACTATCAGCTATATGCCCGCTGCTTTTGGCTTACAAGCTAGTTCTTACGTAATTAACAAAATCTTAACGAAAAAATAATTTCCGTGGAAACTATTTTTAAAGTATCTTTGCCGTAAGTTATTTGAGTTTATTAATAATCAATTATAAAAAATCAATTAAAATGAAAAAATCAATTTTAGCAATTGCTCTTATCGCAATTACGGCTGTTTCTTGTAAATCAGAAAAAAATAAAGTTACTGCTAACCAAGAGGTTAAAGATATTAAAAAAGTAGAAAATGTAATTAATTCTTACAAAGCAAATATTGCAGAATCTACCGTTACCTGGAAAGGAAACAAACCTACAGGTTCTCATAATGGTACTGTTAGCATTACTAAAGGATTGTTTGAAATTGAAAACAACCTACTTAAATCTGGGGAGTTTGTTATTGATATGAATTCAATTTTATGTGCCGATTTAGAAGTTGCTGATGGTAAAGAGAAATTAGAAAATCATTTAAAAGGTGCTGACTTTTTTGATGTTGAAAAGTTTCCTACTGCTAAATTTGAAGTTTCAAGTTCTGAGCTTAAAGGTGGGAAATTACAGGTAACAGGTAATTTAACACTTAGAGGAACTACAAAAAGTATTACAATTCCTGCAACGGTTACTCAAAACAAAGGTATGGCTACTTTTAAAAGTGCTGTTTTTAGTATTGATAGAACTGATTTTGGAGTTACTTTTAAATCTAAAAAATTTGATGCTCTTTTAAAAGATAAATTTATTAACGATTTATTAGAGATTTCTTTTGATATTAAAGCTAAAAAATAATTTTAGCTACATAAAAAAAGGGTTGACACATTAAAATGTCAACCCTTTTTTTTATGTTTAAATTTTATGCCTCTATATAAGCTTCTACTTCAAAAAGTGTTTTAAAGTGTTTTAATATTTTTTGTTTTACGGCAGCTTCTGAAACTTCATAACCTAATTCAGCCTGCATAGAAGTAACTGCTTTTCCTCTAATTCCACAAGGAATAATATTGTCAAAATAGCCTAAATTTACATTTACATTTAAAGCAAAACCGTGCATAGTTACCCACCTACTTGCACGAATTCCCATGGCGCAAATTTTTCGAGCAAACGGTGTTCCTACTCCTAGCCAAACACCTGTTTCACCATCGCTACGCCCTGCTTCTAAGCCATATTCGGCAATTGTTAATATAATTGCTTCTTCTAAGAAACGTAAGTATTTATGGATGTCTGTAAAAAAATTTTCTAAATCAAGTATCGGATAGCCGACTATTTGCCCTGGACCATGATAGGTAATGTCTCCTCCTCTATTTATTTTATAAAAAGTAGCTCCTTTTTCTTTTAATTGTGCTTCATTTAATAATAAATTGCTTAAATCCCCTGATTTACCAAGGGTGTAAACATGCGGATGTTCAACAAATAAAAAATGATTGGGCGTGCTAATTTTCAGGGATTTATTTCTGTTTTCTCGTTTTAAAGAAACGATTTCTTCTAATAATTTAGCTTGATAATCCCAAGTGTGTTTATAATCTTTTTGACCTAAATCACTAACTGTTATATTTTTATTCATAAATTTGTATCCTAAAACAATCCCCCAAAGGTACTAAAATTAACACCAAGCTGTTATAACAATGCCTATTAACAATTCATAATTATGATAAAAAAAAATCCTTCAATACTCTTTTTCTTTTTTATTTTTTTAGCAACAAATTCCTTTTCTCAAAACTTTTGGAATACAACTCTAAAAAAAGAGACTTCTAGTCAACAAGTTAAACCTTTAAGCAGAAAAAATACGCCTGAAAAATACCGTTTAGCAACGCTAAATTTAAATGGTTTTCAAAATCATTTAACAGGTTTTAAATCAAAAAGAAGTCAACATATTATAACATTACCTAACGCTGAAGGTAAATTACAGCGATTTCTAATAAAAGAAACTTCTTATTTAGCGCCTGAATTAGCAGCTAAATTCCCGATGATTAAGTCTTATTCTGGGCAAGGAGTTGATGATCCTACCGCAATTGCTAAAATTAGTTTAGGTGCCAATGGTGTGCATGCGCTTATCTATTCTGCTAATAAAAGCATTGTATATATCGATCCTTATACGGTTGATAAAAAAAAATATATCATCTATAAAAAATCAGCTTTAAAAGCTAAAGAGAATGATTTTAGATGTCAAGTTGAAAGCACGGCTAAAAAAACAATGACTTCATCAATTCAAAAAAGAAATGCCAATGATGGTATTCTAAGAACTTTTAGAGTTGCTATTGCTTGTACTGGTGAATATTCTCAATTTCATTTAAACAGACAAAATATTGCCAGCTCAGCTACCGATGCTGTCAAAAAAGCAGTTGTTTTATCGGCAATTAATACGACAATGACTCGTGTAAACGAAGTTTATGAAAGAGATTTATCCGTTAGAATGGTACTTGTAAATAATAACGACAAATTAATATTTTTAGATGCTGCTACTGATGATTTAACCGATAATGATGCAGATGCTTTAATTGATGAAAGTCAGGCAAAGTGTGATGCAATTATTGGGGATGCAAATTACGATATAGGTCACACATTTAGTACCGGTGGTGGTGGTTTAGCGCAAGTTCGCTCAGTATGTGTTACTGGTTATAAAGGTAGTGGTATAACAGGTAGTTATCAACCGATTAATGATCCTTATGATATTGATTATGTATGTCATGAAATAGGGCATCAATTTGGAGGAACTCACACACAAAATAACGATTGTAACAAATCATCAACTTCTGCCGAACCAGGAAGTGGTTCGACAATTATGGGGTATGCAGGTATTTGTTCGCCTAATGTTCAAGGAAATAGTGATCCGTATTTTCATGCAGTAAGTATTGCTCAAATGTGGGCGCATATGCAAAATAGTGGAAGTTGTGCAGTACAATCAAGCACTAATAACGATGCTCCTACAGCTAATGCAGGTAAAAATGTAAGTATTCCTAAAGGAACTCCTTTTGTTTTAGAAGGAATAGCTACCGATGCGCAAGGACTTAACAGTCTTACTTATAACTGGGAGCAGATTGATACTCAAAAAGCAACAATGCCTCCTGTTTCAACAAGTACAGCAGGTCCTACTTTTAGGTCTTTAAATCCTACAAAATCACCTAAAAGATATTTCCCTATTTTTGAAGATGTTATAAACGGAACTTCTAACCAATGGATTGTTCTTCCTACGGTAGCTAGAGAATTAAATTTTTCATTAACCGTTAGAGACAACAATGCAGGTGGTGGAAATTCGGCAAGAGATGACATGAAAATTACAGTAACCGATGCAGCGCCTTTTACTGTAACAGTACCCAACACAAATGTTACTTGGATTACAGGAGATCAGCAAACAATTTCATGGAATAAAGGAACAACAGACAGCGCACCAATAAACTGTGCAAAAGTAACTATTAAACTTTCTGTTGATGGCGGTATTACCTTTCCAATTATTTTAAAAGAGAATACTCCTAATGATGGATCTGAAGAAATTACCATACCAAATAATATCACAACACAGGCTAGAATACTTGTAGAGGCTGCCGATAACGTCTTTTATAATGTGAACCCTACTAATTTCACTATTAATTCAACAGATCCTACTTTTTTAATAACCAATAAAACAGCCAAACAAACAACCTGTAAATCAGGAACTAATGCCGTAAATTATACTGTTAATTTTAGTTTTTTAAATGGTCTTAAAGAAACAGTAACTTTAAGTGCTACTAATTTACCTACTGGTGTTACCGCTAGTTTTACTCCAGCAACTATAAGCTCCAATGGCGATGCTACCCTAATGCTTAAAAATTTCAGCAACAGTATAGCTCAAGATTACATCTTTAATATTCAAGGGAAATCAGCAAGTGTTACCCAAACAACTCAAGGAGAATTACAAGTAATTCAAGATGTTTTAACAACTGTTAATCCTATCTTTCCAATAGATACCGATACAGATACTAGTATAGCTCCCGAATTTAAGTGGACACAAGACGATAATGCTACTGCATATCAAATAGAGGTTGCTACTGATGCTAATTTTTCAACTATTGTAATTGACCAACAAGCGAACACCAACGCATATACCTCAACCACTTCATTAGTTGGTAGCACTACCTATTACTGGCGTATAAAGCCTAAAAATTCCTGTGCTGAAGGAACTTTTTCTAAGGTTTATAAATTTACAACCCAAGTACCTTCTTATTGTGCTTCAACATTTACCGATGAAGCTGGAGGTGCCAACCACATTAGCAATGTAACTTTTAATAGCATCAATAATAATTCAGGGAACGATAAGGTAGATGGTTATGAAGATTTTACTTCAAAAAGCACCACTGTAAAAAGAACAGAATCTCATCAAATAAGCGTTACTTTAAATACCGATGGATACCAAGATCATTGTTATGTATTTATCGACTGGAATCAAGATTTTATCTTTAATACTACTGATGAAAGATATGATTTAGGTACCAAATCGGGAGCTAATGTAAGTTCAACATATACCATTAATATTCCTAAAAATGCCGCTTTAGGAAGTACTCGAATTAGAGTAGTTTCAGAATATGATGACCCTACTAATGGCTATGGTGATGGCGCTTGCGATTCAAGCCACAAAGAAGAATGGGGTGAAACAGAAGATTATACCTTAATTGTAACAGAAAAACCTCAGCCAGACTTTACACTAACAAATACTTCAGGTAATTTTTCTATTTGTAATAAAGCGACTAATCAGCAAGTTTTTACCATGGCTTATAAAGCATTGGTAAAATTCAACGAAAATATTGTTTTTTCAGTTACAGGGCTTCCTGCAAATGCTACGGCTACCTTTTCACCGAATCCTTTTAAAGAAAATGACACCGTAAAATTAACTGTTTCTAACTTAAAAAATGCAGCTATTGGCGATTACCAAATGGTGGTTACCGCTACAGCATCTTCTATTAAAAAATCAGTAAATATTCCTTTTAATGTAAACAATACGCTTTGTAAGTCAGCAGGGAGTATGAGCTCTCAAATTAGCACAACGCTTGTTCGTTTTGGAAGTATTGATAATACCTCTACAAAAACAACAGGATATACCAACTACACAGCAATCGATACTCAGGTTATAAAAGGTGAAGCGTATCCGTTAGTGGTTAATGCAAATTCGGCAGGAAATCAAACGGTACAAACATTTGCTTGGGTTGACTGGAATCAAAACTGTTTGTTTGATGCTAATGAAAAATATGATTTAGGAACAACAAGCAACGCAAATACAGCAACTAAAAATAGTGGATTAAAAATTGCTATTCCTTCGGATGCTTTATTAGGAACAACCATTTTAAGAATTGTAACTCAAAAAGAAGGTTCTCAAAACTCAAACGAATGTCAATTAGGTTTTAATGGTGAAGTAGAAGATTATACCATTAAAATTACACCCGATTTTACATTAAAAAGCCAAAAACCAGCAATATCTATTTGTAATAAAGCAGTGAATAAAGTAGCTTATATAGTTGATTTTAAATCATTAAATGACTTTAATGAAAACGTTACTTTCTTAGCAGAAAACGCCCCTGAAAATGCTGTTGTAACTTTTAATCCTATAACAATTAACAAAACAGGAACCTTTACAGTACATATTGATAATTTAAACAATGCTCCTATTGGAGATTATACCATTAAAGTAATAGCAACTGCTGGTTTACTAAAAAAATCAATTAACTTAACACTTGTTGTTAACGACCGTTATTGTAAATCAAAAGGAAATAGCACTTCAAAAATAAGCCTAACAAATGTTGCTTTTGCAGAGATTAATAATAGTTCAACAAAAACAACTGGTTATTCTAATTTTACTTCGGTTACAACACCTGTTGTTAGAGGTGAGCAATATGATTTAAATATTGAAGTTGATAGCGATGGAAATAACGCACTAAAAACCTTCGGATGGATTGATTGGAATCAAAATTTGATATTTGAAGAAAGTGAATCATTTAATTTAACAACAAATAACACTACGATAACCATTCCTGAAGATGCAAAACTAGGCGCAACAATCTTACGTATTTTAACCAGAAAAGAAACTACCGACAAAGAAAATTCTTGTGAGTTTAATTTTGATGGTGAAGTAGAAGATTATACTATTAATGTTGATGAAAGTTTTGCGACATCTGCAAATTTATTTACCGATTTAAAAATATACCCTGTACCTTCATACGGAACATTAACGGTAAACTTTAAGGTGAAAGAAAAAAACCTAACCATTATTAAATTAATTGATGCAAGAGGGCAATTATTAGAAACACAAACATTTTCAACAATATCTAGTAATTTTAATAAAGAAATTAAATTTAAAAAAGTAAGCCGCGGAATTTACTTTATACAAATTCAAAATGACGGTAAACTAAGTACCCGTAAAATTATGATGAAATAAAAAAAAATTACATCAAAAAAAAGCGAGCTTAATGGCTCGTTTTTTTTTATAACAACTTTAAATAACAACTTCAAACAACACGCTAAGAACACTCTAAGTACAACTAGCTAGCAGTATAAATTGATTCATTAAATTTTAGCTAGCAATACTTTTTTTATGTAATTTTACCGTATTGAAATTCAAAATATATGCATATAGCAATTGCCGGAAATATAGGCGCAGGAAAAACCACATTAACCAACCTATTAGCCAAACATTATGATTGGGACCCTCATTATGAATCGGTAGATGAGAATCCTTACTTAGATGATTTTTATGGTGAAATGGAGCGTTGGTCTTTTAATTTGCAGGTCTACTTTTTAAACAGTCGTTTTCGTCAGGTTTTAGAGTTAAGAGAGTCTGGCAAAAAAATAATTCAAGATAGAACTATTTATGAAGATGCTCATATTTTTGCACCCAACCTACACGCTATGGGGCTAATGACCGATCGTGATTTTAATAACTATTCATCGTTATTTGAATTGATGGAAAACTTAGTAACACCACCCGATTTATTAATTTATTTACGTGCAGATACCGCTACCCTTCTTGGGCAAATTCACAAACGTGGTAGAGACTATGAAAATGCTATTAGCGTTGAGTATTTAACCAGATTAAATGAGCGTTACGAAGCTTGGGTTAGCGAGTACACTAAAGGAAAATTACTTATTATTGATGTTGACAATTTAGATTTTATCAATAATAAACAAGATTTGAAATTTATTATTGATAAAATAGATGCTCAAATTAAGGAGTTAAACTAAACTTCTTTTAAATTCACTTAATAAAATAGCAGTTGCTGTAGCTACATTTAAACTTTCTGTTTTTTGAATATCACCAAATCTAGGAATCGTTAATTTATGTTTTACAATAGCTGCTATTTCATTTGAAATTCCGTTTGCCTCATTTCCCATTACTAAAACCGCTTTTTCAGGAAGGCTAGCCTTGTAAATATTTTCGCCATCCATATCGGCAGTATAAACAGCTAATGGTGTTTCTTTCAAATAACTTGGCAAATCAATATACGAAATATGTACTCTTGTTAAAGATCCCATGGTTGACTGCACTACCTTTTGATTGTAACAATCTACCGTGTTTTTAGAGCAAACCAACTCGGTAATACCAAACCAATCACACAAACGAATAATAGTCCCTAAATTACCTGGGTCATTTACTTCATCTAAAGCAAGCGTAAAATTAGCGCTGTTTTGCTCCTTTTCTGTAGGTATTTTAAACAATCCTAAAACTTTATTAGGGTTTTTTAACGTACTTATTTTCTTTAATTCAACTTCTGAAATAAGCGTACTTTGAACATTATTAGCAATTTCGAAAGAAGCATCTACCGTAAATATATGCGCTACCTCTACTGATGATTTTAATAATTCGGCAACAACTTTTACCCCTTCAGCAACAAATAACTGATGTTTTTGTCGGTACTTTTTTTGCTGTAAACTCGTTATTAACTTTAAATTGCTTTTAGATAAACTCATTATTATTTTTTTAACATATTATAATCACTAAAAAACAGTATTTTTGATACTTAAATACCAGCCGTAAAGTTAATGAAAAAACTTTCTTTCCTCTTTTTATTAGTCATCTTATTCAGCGCCTGCAGTACCATAAAATTTGTTAAAGAAAATGAGTTATTACTAGCAAAAAATACGGTGTATATTGACGGTGTAAAAAACACCAATCAAAACATTACCGAATTACTTATGCAACGACCTAATGCAAAAGCTTTAGGAGTGCCATTGTCATTATATTTTTACAATTTAGGAAATCCGAAGGGAGCTAAAACACCTTCAAAATGGGGGATTAAAAACCCTAAAACATATTCGTTTTTTAAAAAAGGATTTTCTGAAAAACAAAGTATATCAGTCGCCAAAGCTCTTATAGGGCTTAATCACTGGTTTTTAAATAGTGGAGAATCTCCTATTATTATTGATGATAAAAAAACAAAAAAAACAGCAGATAACTTAAATGCCTACTTTCAGACAGAAGGCTATTTTAGATCAAAAGTTTCGTTTCAAAAAGATACTATTGGCAACAAAAAAGGAAGCATTTCTTATCAAGTGACAAAAGGAAAACCTTCTTTTTTAAACCTAATTAAAACCCAAATAGCCGCCCCTACCCTTGATTCTTTATATAAAAAATCAAAGGAAAATAGTTTTCTTCAAGCAGGAAATCAATATAAAGATGCACATTTTATTAAAGAAGCAAACAGGCTGGTTACTTTTTTTAGAGATAAAGGAATTTATCATTTTAATGAAAATTATATTTCATTTGAAAATGATACGCTCCAAAATTATCAGAAAACCAAAGTAACTATTAATATTTCTGATAGAGTTATTCCTTTTAAGGTTCAAAAAATAAAGAAAATCAATGTATATACCGATTATACCTATAATAAACGAAACAGCATTTACAAAGACACTGTTTTATACAAAGGAATTGCTTTTTATGCACATAAAAAATTAAAATACAATCCTAAAATACTTGCCCAATCATTATTTATAAAACCCAATACGGTTTATAGTGATTTCTATAAAAACCTAACTAGAAAACACTTAAGAGGCTTAAAAAACTTTAAAACAACCTCTATTCGATATGATGAATTAAATAACACCGAATTAAACGCAAACATTTTTTTAACACCTATTGAAAAATATACACTAGGTTTTGATGCTGAATTGTCTCGTTCTAATATTCGAAATTTTGATGTTTCTCTAAAATATTCATTAATTAACAGAAATACTTTTAAAGGTGCTGAAATATTTAAATTTTCGGCATTTGGATCTTATTTTAATTCCAATAACGGGCTTGGCTGGGAAATGGGCGCTGATTTTAGCTTAGAAATCCCTCGTTTTGTAGCACCTTTTGGGCTAAAAAGACTTATTCCGAAGAGAATGTTTCCAAAAACAAAGTTTTTAATTGGGGCGGGTAATCAAAAAAATATTGGCTTAGATAATCAGAATATTACCATCGGATTAGATTATAAATGGATTTACAACAAGCAAAAATCATTACAACTAGAATTACTTAATGTACAATACATTAGAAACTTAAATGTTAATAATTACTTTAGTATCTATAATTCAGAATATTTTAAACTAAAAGAAGTAGCAACTGCCTCTTCTAAATATACATTACCTACAAATCAGCCTGGTAACTCAGCCGATATTTTACAATTTATGCGAAATATCGCTACCGACGGTTCGTTTAAAAACACCCAACCTTTAAAATATCAGAATAACCTTAATATTCTTAACCGATACAACATTATTACTTCCGATTTTTTAATCCCTGAAATTGCTTTCACCTACACCTATAATAATCAACAAAATACCAAAGACACCAATTTTTCTTTCCTTAAATTTCGAGTTGCTAATGCTGGAAACTTAATGGGAGTTATATCTAAAAAAACAAATAATCGGAACCAGAAAACAGTTTTAAAAATTCCTATCGCTCAATATTTTAAAGCAGATGTTGAATATAAAAAATATTGGAATTTAGGAAATAATACCGTTTTAGCACATCGTACATTTTTAGGAGCAATTATAACCTATAATAATGCTAGTATTCCTTTTTCACGCAGTTATTTTACAGGTGGTTCTAATGATGTTAGAGCCTGGAGAACCTACTCTTTAGGACCTGGAACACGACAACCAGGATTAGAATATAATATAGGAAGTTTAAAATTTTTATCGAGTTTTGAATATCGATTTAACGTTATTGGCGCTTTAAAAGGCGCTTTATTTGTTGATACAGGAAATATTTGGGACCTTACCAATTCTAAATACACAGATGGTGTTGCTAAATTTAACGAGCTAAAATCAATAACAGATATTGCTGTTGGCTCAGGTTTTGGGCTTCGATACGATTTTAGCTTTTTAATTGCACGATTAGATTTAGGCTTTAAAATGCACGAACCTTATTTAAAAAATGATCGATGGTTTAAAAATCATAATTTTTCAAATTCTATCTTAAATATCGGAATTAATTATCCTTTTTAAAAAAAAATAAAAATTAACAAGTAGCAAGCAGTTATTGTAAGCAAAAGCATTTAAAATTTCTTATTTTTGACACGCTAAAAACAACTTAACACAACTAAAAAAACATAACACAATGTCTCATACTATTAAAGCTGGAGTTGCCACCGGAAAAGAAGTCCAAGCAATATTTCAATTAGCAAAAGATAAAAAATTTGCCTTACCTGCTGTAAATGTTGTAGGTTCTAGCTCGGTAAATACCGTTTTAGAAACTGCAAAAGAATTAAATGCGCCCGTAATTATTCAATTTTCTAATGGTGGAGCACAATTTAATGCTGGTAAAGGATTATCGAACAAAGATGAAAAAGCAGCTATTGCAGGTGCTGTTGCAGGTGCAAAACACGTGCATTTATTAGCCGAAGCTTACGGAATTCCAGTAATTTTACACACCGATCATGCGGCTAAAAAATTATTACCTTGGATTGATGGTTTGCTTGATGCTAGTGAGCAGTTCTATAAAGAAACAGGAAAATCATTATACAGTTCTCATATGATTGATTTATCTGAAGAACCAATTGAAGAAAATATTGAAATTTGTAAAAAATACCTAGCTCGTATGAGTAAAATAGGGATGACTTTAGAAATTGAATTAGGAATTACAGGTGGTGAAGAAGATGGTGTTGACAATTCAGATGTGGATGTTTCTAAATTATACACACAACCCGAAGAAGTTGCTTACGCTTATGAAGAATTAATGAAAGTAAGTGATCAGTTTACCATTGCTGCCGCTTTTGGTAACGTTCACGGAGTTTACAGACCTGGAAATGTAAAATTAACACCAAAAATATTAAAGAATTCTCAAGAATATATTTCTGAAAAGTACAATGTACCTCATAATACTATCGATTTTGTTTTTCACGGAGGATCAGGTTCTACCTTAGAAGAAATTAGAGAAGCTATTGGTTATGGTACAATTAAAATGAATATTGATACTGATTTACAATATGCCTTTACTGAAGGAGCTCGTGATTATATCTTAGCTAAAAAAGACTATATATCAAGTCAAATTGGTAATCCTGACGATAGTGAGCAACCAAACAAAAAATATTACGACCCACGTAAATGGCTACGTGAAGGAGAATTAACTTTCAAAACTCGTTTGAAAAAAGCTTTTGAAGACTTAAATAACGTAAACACTTTATAAGAATTACAATAAATTATAACTGATTACACACTGTTATAACAAACTATAAATAAGCACTTAGAACCCTCTAAGTGCTTTTTTTAATTTATAAAAAGTAAAGTTCGCAAAAATAATTTACATTTGTCGTCGGCTCTTTTCTTAAAATGAATGAGTTAATTACTAACAAACAACAAAACATAAACTAAACTATGGCTTGGTTTAAACGTAAAGACAAAGGGATTCAAACCCCTACCGAACAAAAAAAAGATACGCCTAAAGGCTTGTGGTATAAAACTCCAAGTGGTAAGGTTATTGATACAGAGGAATTAAAGAAAAACTTATATGTAAGCCCTGAAGACGGCTACCATGTTCGTATTGGAAGTAATGAATATTTTGAATTATTTTTTGATAACAATAAATTTAAAGAATTAAATTCATCACTAACCTCTAAAGATCCTTTAAATTTTGAAGACACCAAAAATTATCCCGATCGTTTAAAAGCGGCACAGAAGAAAACGGGATTAAAAGATGCTGTTCGTACAGCAGTAGGTAAATCAAACGGAAAAGATATTGTAATTGCCGCAATGGATTTTGCTTTTATTGGAGGGTCAATGGGATCTGTAGTAGGAGAAAAAATAGCCAGAGCAATTGATTACGCTATTAAAAACCAACTTCCATTCTTAATGGTTTCAAAATCTGGAGGAGCACGTATGATGGAAGCTTCTTTATCATTAATGCAATTGGTAAAGACTTCTGCAAAATTGGCTCAATTAGCAGATTCTAAACTTCCGTATATTTCATTATGTACTGATCCTACTACAGGAGGAACAACTGCTTCATTTGCAATGTTAGGTGATATTAATATCGCTGAACCAAATGCTTTGATTGCTTTTGCAGGACCTCGTGTTGTAAAAGATACCACTGGTAAAGAATTACCTGAAGGTTTTCAACGTTCAGAATTTGTATTAGAACACGGATTCTTAGATGCAATTTATGAACGTAAGCAATTAAAAAAACAAGTTAACTTATATATCGATTTAATACAGAATCAACCTATAAGAGCCTAAAATTAAAAGCCAGTAAACGCTGGCTTTTTTTATTTTTTTATCAACAAAAAAACACTTTTAGTTTAGCATACAATTCAACTAAAATTTTATTTGTATCTTTGTAGCTTCAATGAATAGCTCATTGATGTACATAAAAATCATTTAAATAATATTGGAATGTATTTAACTAAAGAAGTAAAAGAAGGATTATTCGAAAAACACTGTAAAAGCAAAACTGATACAGGAACTTCGGAAGGACAAATTGCATTGTTCACTTTCAGAATTAACCACTTAACTGAGCACTTAAAGCAAAATCGTAAAGATTTTAACACAGAGCGTTCATTAGTGAAAATGGTAGGAAAACGTAGAAGTTTACTTGATTACTTAAAGAAAACTGAAATCAACAGATATCGTGCGATTATCGTAGAATTAGGAATTAGAAAATAATTCTCAAAAAAAGAGGCTCTATAAACGTGCCTCTTTTTTATTTTAAAAAAATTCATTTCTATCTAACTAATAGAAATTTATATAAAAAACTCAAAATTTTTAACAACAATTTTGAATTTCCATTGCAACAAAACAACAACACAACAACAACAAACAATTTAAAAATTTAGAATTAAAATTTATGATTCCAAAAGTATTTAGAGAGGTCATTGACCTAGGAGATGGAAGAACCATTTCATTAGAAACTGGTAAGTTAGCAAAACAAGCTCATGGTTCAGTTGTTGTTCAAATGGGAAAAGCAATGTTGTTATGTACTGTTGTATCTAGCTACAAAGCAGGAACAGTTGATTTTTTACCTTTAACGGTAGATTATAGAGAAAAATTTGCTGCTGCAGGTCGTTATCCAGGAGGTTTCTTTAAAAGAGAAGCAAGACCAAGTGATGGTGAAGTATTAACAATGCGTTTAGTAGACCGTGTTTTACGTCCATTATTTCCAAAAGATTATCATTCTGAAGTACAGGTAATGATCCAATTAATGTCTCATGATGAAGATGTTATGCCAGATGCATTAGCAGGTTTAGCAGCTTCTGCAGCTATTCAATTATCTGATTTCCCTTTCGAATGTCCTATTTCTGAAGCACGTGTTGCTAGAGTAAATGGTGAATTTGTAATCAACCCAAACAGAGCTCAATTAGCAGAATCTGACATCGATATGATGATTGGAGCTTCAGCTGATTCAGTAATGATGGTTGAAGGTGAAATGGATGAAATTTCTGAAGAAGAAATGGCTGAAGCAATTAAATTTGCTCATGAATCTATTAAAATACAATGTGCTGCTCAAGTTCGTTTAGCGGAAGCTTTCGGAAAGAAAGAAACAAGAGTTTACGAAGGAGAAAGAGAAGACGAAGCATTAGCTGAAAAAATACATGAACTTGCTTACGATAAGTGTTATGCTATCGCTAAAAAAGGAACATCAAAAGTAGAACGTACAACAGCTTTTGCTGAGGTAAAAGAAGAAGTAAAAGCTTCATTTACTGAAGAAGAATTAGCTGATTATGCTGAGTTAGTTGGAAAATATTTCAACAAAGCTCAAAAAAGTGCGGTTAGAGAATTAACTTTAGCGGAAGGTTTACGTTTAGATGGTCGTAAGACTGACGAAATTAGACCAATTTGGTGTGAAGTAGATTATTTACCATCAACACATGGTTCATCAATATTTACTCGTGGAGAAACGCAAGCATTAGCGACCGTTACTTTAGGAACATCTAGAGATGCTAACAAAATAGATATGCCATCTTACGAAGGTGAAGAGAATTTCTATTTACATTATAACTTCCCTCCTTTTTGTACAGGTGAAGCAAGACCATTAAGAGGAACTTCTCGTAGAGAGGTTGGTCATGGTAACTTGGCGCAACGTGGTTTAAAAGGAATGATTCCTGCTGATTGCCCTTATACAGTAAGAGTTGTATCTGAAGTATTAGAATCTAACGGTTCTTCTTCAATGGCTACAGTTTGTGCTGGAACAATGGCTTTAATGGATGCAGGTGTTAAAATGACAAGACCAGTTTCTGGTATTGCTATGGGATTAATTTCTGATGGTGATCGTTACGCTGTTTTATCTGATATTTTAGGTGATGAAGATCATTTAGGTGATATGGACTTTAAAGTAACTGGTACTTCTGAAGGAATTACTGCTTGTCAAATGGACATTAAAGTGAAAGGATTAGGGTACGAAATTTTAGTGAATGCACTAAAACAAGCTCGTGCAGGTCGTTTACATATCTTAGGAAAATTAACGGATACTATTTCTCAATCTAACGAAGAAGTTAAAGAACATGCTCCTAAAATGATTAACCGTCGTATCCCGAATGATATGATTGGTGCATTTATCGGACCAGGTGGTAAACATATTCAAGAATTACAGAAAGAAACAGGAACTACAATTGTAATTACTGAAGACGCTGTAACTGAAGAAGGAATTATCGAAATTTTAGGAACTGATCCTGAAGGAATTGAAAAAGTAATTACACGTATTGAGTCGATGCTTTTCAAACCTACCGTTGGTAGTGCTTACGAAGTAAAAGTAATTAAAATGTTAGATTTTGGTGCTGTTGTAGAATATGCAGATGCTCCAGGAAATGAAGTTTTATTACATGTTAGTGAATTAGCTTGGGAACGTACAGAAAACGTTTCTGACGTAGTTAAAATGGGTGATGTATTTGATGTAAAATACTTCGGACTTGACCCTAGAACTCGTAAAGAAAAAGTTTCTCGTAAAGCATTGTTACCAAAACCAGAAGGTTATGTAGCAAGACCACCAAGAGAAAATAAGCCTAGAGATAACAGAAGTCGTGATGACAGAAGTCGTGATGACAGAAAACCTAGAGCTCCAAGAGAACCTAGAGAAGTAAAAGAAGTTAAAAAAGAAGATTAATTTTCTTTTTTACACAATCTTAAAACCGCTAAATTATTTTAGCGGTTTTTTTTATATTCGCAAAAAATTATATTGCATGAAAAGCATTAAATTATCTTCAAAATTTACAAATTTAAGTTTATACCTTAGTTTGTTAGCGCCCATACTATTAATTCCTATAATTTTTAATACGGTTATAAACCAAGGAATCAACGGTAAAATAATATTTGGAAGCATCATTTTTTTAACTTTTATTAGTTTTTTAAGCTACTTATTTTTGTTTGTTTGCAATGCAAAAATAGAAAACAACACCTTAATTTTAAAGAAACAATTTCGCACACCTGAAACCTATACTTTTGATAAAATTGGAGATATTAGTAGTTTTAGGCTAAAAACAACGAAATACACCACGGTAAAAATGAGTAAAACAGCGAGTATATTTGAAAAATATATCATTATTAATTCTAAAAGCTTGTTTTTTAATGATAAAGTTGACGCTCAAGAAAAACTAAAAGAATTAAAACAAATAGCTAAATAATAACTCTTTTTTCAGTTTCTTTGTGCTCTTTTTATGAAAAAACAACAAATCACCTATTTATCAATAGGAACCAACCAAGGTAATCGACTAGAAAACTTACAAAACGCAATCAATTTGATTGCTAGCAGTATTGGTACAATACAAAAAATAGCCTCCGTATATGAAACTCCTTCTTTGGGTTTTGATGGTGCCGATTTTTACAATACCTGCATTAAACTTACCACGCATTTATCGCCTGAAAACTTAATTAAACACCTACTTTCTTTAGAGGATGAATTAGGTAGAACTCGAAAAAATAAAAGTGGTTATACCGACCGAATTATTGATTTAGATATTTTATTATATACTGATGAAATTATTTTTTCAGAAAATTTGATTGTACCACATCCTAGAATGTTACAACGTAAATTTGTGTTAGTACCATTGGTTGAAATTGCTAAAAACATACTTCATCCAACAGCAAAAAAAAACTTACACGATTGTTTAATAAATTGTAGCGATACCTCTGAAATTTCAAAAATTAAAGACACTTTAAAAATACCTATAACGATATCAGACACTTATAATTACATTGCTATTGAAGGAAATATAGGTGCAGGAAAAACATCATTATCTACTATGATGGCTCATAATTTTAATTCAAAACTTGTTTTAGAACGTTTTGCAGACAACCCTTTTCTACCTAAATTTTATCAAGATAAAGAGCGCTATGCTTTTCCTTTAGAAATGAGCTTTCTTGCGGACAGACACCAGCAATTAACCGATGATTTGGCACAATTTAACGGCTTTAAAAATTGTATTATTTCTGATTATTATATGTTTAAATCGTTAATTTTTGCACAAGTAACCTTACCAAAAGAAGAATACACCTTGTATCAAAAAATGTTTGATTTACTTTATAAAGAAGTTAAAAAGCCCGATTTATATGTGTATTTATATCAAAATACCGAGCGTTTACTTGAAAACATAAAAAATAGAGGAAGAGCTTACGAGCAAAATATAGCAGCAACTTATTTGCAAAAAATAGAAGATGGCTATAGTAATTTTATAAAAAAAGTACCTGAATTAAATATTTTAGTAATTGATGTTTCTGAGTTAGATTTTGTAAATAATCCAGAAGATTATAGATTTATAATCGATAAAATAGTACAACATACTATTAATTAGCTAAATAATTCATCCTTAAAGCATACTTGGTTAAGCCTGCAATATTTCTTACATCTAATTTCAACATTAAATTTTTACGATAGCTCTCTATAGTGTGTTTGCTTAAAAATAAGGTGTCTGCAATTTCTTGTGTTGTAAATTCTTGAGCAATCAGGGTAACCACTTGCTTTTCTCTTTGTGTTAATTTAACTAATTCTTCTTTTTTATTTAATAATTTACTTTCTAGATACATATCTTTTATTTCTTTGGAAAAATATTTTTCACCTTTTAAAATTATTTCAATAGCATTGCATAACTCTTCCTTTTCGGCATTTTTAGGCACATAACCATCTACATTATCATGTATTAAAACGGCTATCATTTCAGCATTTATGTGCATACTTACAATAAGTGTTTTAATTGCTGATTTTTTTTATTTTATTGCTTTATTTAAAGAAATACCATCTAATTTAGGCATTGTAATATCTGTTATAATAAGGTCAATTTTTTGGGTCTTATTGTTTTCTATATATTTTAATATTTCTGAACCATCACTAGTTGCTAGTAAAATATTATATTCTGGAATCGACTCAAAAATACTTTTTTAGATAAAATTTAAACAGGTTCTAAAAAAAAAGCAGCTATTAAGCTGCTTTTTTAGGTTTTAAAAATGTTTTAAAACTATTTTTTCAATTCTAATTTTTCAGCAAAATACTCACAAAAATCACGCATGGTATCACCCATTTTTTTATCATCGGTAGCTCTTTCAAATGAACTTGCCATTGACACTAATGTTTGATGATAAAATTGCTTCATTTCATCAACAGGCATATCTTTGGTCCATAAATCCATACGTAAAGTATCTTTTTTCTTATGATCCCAAACTGATAACATAATCGCTTTTGATGATTCATTATCAATGCCTCCATCTTCGGCATTCCATGAAATTTGTTCTGGGATTTTATTTTCGTCTAAGCCTATTGTAAATGTTATTTTAGAAGTGTGCTCTATCGCCATTATTTCTTTGGTTTATAGTTTGATTTTATGAAGATTTCAGCTTCATTTTTTTGTAATAATTCTGGCAAAGATACATCATTCTTTTGCATGTACGAACGCACTATTTGCCAACCAATAAACTCCCCTATTCTTCCTGGAGATTGCCTATCTTTTTCTAGATAAAACTTTGAAAAAGGCGCAATATCTAAAAAGCGAATATCTAGCTCTTTATCAGTATTATATAGCATGTTTTTTTCGATGAAATATTTCCAAATTTGCGCTTCATTACTTTCTGCCCAACGCATTTTATTTTGTGAATATCCTATTTTTAACGAATCAGAAACTGCTGGTAAATACGCATCTAATAGGTACATTTTTTTACCTTTATAAATCATTTTATCAACAAAACTTCGTGGTTTTTTAGAAAACTTATGCGCATTTAAAATGGCTTTTGCTACATCGACAATAACCTGTTCTTTTTCATTGTTTTGTTTTATATACGCAGGGTATTCACTATAAAAAGGATGTTTTTTACCCAAATAAGCATCCAAAGAAATAAGCAATAAACTATCGGCAAAAACAATGCGGTTATCATAATCAATATTGGTAAGCATCGTAATTACTCTTGGTGTTTTAGCCTTCGGATTATAGTATTTTAAATGCTTAAAAAATGAATTTAAATCAGTCGTTAAACCAGTTATATTAGAAAATACTTTTTGTGTTTCATCATACAATTCACGTTCATCTTTATTGTTTATTTTATTAATCCAAACACTGTCGGGTTCTTGCGGAAATAAAAATGGATATTTCAGTTTCGTTTTACCTAAATCGGCAGGAGTTGTTTTATAAAAATCTACATCAAATCTATCTATTTTTACATTAACTTTTATGTTCGATACATCTACTTTTAATTTAGAATTAATTTCTTTTTTACAAGATATTATCGCTAAAACTAAAACACAAAGTGCTAAAAATTTTCTCATGAACTTATAGTATATTTACATTTAATATTACAACGTCGAAATTACTAAAATAGTTTATATCATTTTTATATAAACCCTTATAAAATATAGTTGATTATGAATACGCCAAAAGTTTCTGAACATATTGTAAAATGGTTAAAAGAATACGCCAATAAAGCGGGAGTAAATGGTTTTGTACTAGGTATTTCTGGAGGTATCGATAGCGCGGTAACTTCAACCTTATGTGCCCAAACTGGCTTAAAAGTTTTATGTGTTGAATTGCCAATTCATCAAGCTGAAAGCCAAGTAAACAGAGCCAACGAACATATTAAACAGTTAAAAGCGCGTTTTAGCAACGTTAGTGAAGCTGAAGTAGATTTAACAAGTGTTTTTGAAGGTTTTAAAAGTGTTGTTCCTGAAGTAGAAACATCTGCAAAAACCGATTTAGCCTTAGCAAACACACGTGCTCGTTTACGTATGACTGCCTTATATTATTTTGCAGGATTACACGGTTTATTAGTTACCGGAACAGGTAATAAAGTAGAAGATTTTGGCGTAGGTTTTTACACAAAATATGGCGATGGCGGTGTCGATTTAAGCCCAATTGCCGATTTAGTAAAATCGGAAGTTTATGCCTTGGCAGCACATTTAAAAGTACCTGATTCGATACAAAATGCCCAACCTACCGATGGACTTTTTGGCGATAGCAGAACAGATGAAGATCAAATTGGCGCTTCTTATGATGAATTAGAATGGGCAATGAAAATGTTAGATTCAGGAAAAACGGAAGCTGATTTTGAAAACAGAGAACTAGAAGTTTTTAAAATTTACACTCGATTAAATCGCATCAATCAACATAAAATGATTCCGATTCCTGTTTGTGAAATTCCTAGTGAATTGAAGTAAATTAATTTTGAAAATAAGAAATAGAATCCGTCATGCTGAATTTATTTAAGCATGACGTTTATCTTTTTTTAAAAACCATTAAACTACCCGATTCAACTGATTAAAAAGACGAGTTCTTAAACTGTTATAATTTGATATTTCTTCTAAATTAGGTATAATTTTATTCGTTTGTACTTCATGCATTATTTCTTCAATCTTTAATTTAATTAAAATAGTTCTTAATCTTAAAACAGCATCAGAAACTAATTTCGGTAATACTTTTATAGCCGTTGTAACCACAATTTCTTTGCGCTCCCAATCGCTTAACGAATATTTTTCTTCATCCATTAAAATATTGGTTACCAAGCTTGCTATTTCTTGATTTTCGTGCATTATCAATCTATCAATAGAAATTTTTTCATCTTGATTTAATTGATGTACTAACTGATAATAGGTTAATTTAAAAAGCTCATTGGCAAACTCAATTTCATCTTCCTGTAAATTTAAATACAACTCGTTTGAAACCGTATTTTGATATTCTTCTTTTTCTAAAACAGGCTGCCCTTTTTCATCAACTGTAGCCACCCAATTTACAAAGTCGACCACTTCATTACCGTACAATAATAATATTCTGATAATTTCTTTTTCTAAAATCTCTAATTGATTAATTTCTTTGCGTCCTTTTCCACCGCCTTTTACAACCCCCATAGAGGCTTGCGATGCCGTTTCAGCATAAGATGCCGTTGGCTGATTTGAACTTCGTTTATTCGAATTTGCAACACTTTTATTTAACAACTGCGCTAATTCATTAAATAAAACTTGTTCGGAAATATCCATAATACGCGCACATTCTTGCACGTAAACTTCTCGCTGAATACCGTCAGGAATTTTTGAAATACTCGTTACAATATCACGAATTAATCCCGCTTTTTTTACAGGATCGTTCTTTGCTTCTTCCATTAGTAAAGAAACTTTAAATTCAATAAAATCTTGCGATTTATCTTCTAAAAACTGTTTTAATTCAGCGGTAGAATGTGATTTTGCAAAACTATCAGGGTCTTCTCCTTCAGGAAAAGAAACCACTTTTACATTCATTCCTTGCTCTAAAATCAAATCAATTCCTCGAATAGATGCCCTAATTCCTGCCGCATCACCATCAAATAAAACCGTAATATTTTTAGTCAAACGGTTTACCAATCGGATTTGATCGGGCGTTAATGCCGTTCCTGATGAAGCTACCACATTTTCAATTCCTGATTGATAAAAAGAAACAACATCGGTATATCCTTCTACCAAATAACAATTATCAAGCTTTGCAATTTCTTTTTTTGCTTGATAAATTCCGTATAAAATTTTACTTTTATGGTAAATATCACTTTCTGGTGAATTTAAATATTTTGCTGCTTTTTTATCATTGGTTAAAATTCGTCCTCCAAAACCTAAAATTCGCCCCGACATACTATGTATCGGAAACATTACACGTCCTTTAAAACGGTCAAATTTTCGGTCTTGAGTACCGCCTTCTTTTACAATGGTTAATCCTGTCGATTTTAAATATTTTAAATCGTAGCCTTTTGATAAAGCGGCATTGGTAAAATTATCCCACTCATCCTTACAATATCCTAAGTCAAATTTTTCAATAATATCTTCTCGAAAACCTCTTTCTTTAAAATAAGATAAACCAATTGCACGTCCTTGTTGGCTATTCATTAATAAATCGTGAAAATAATCTTTAGCAAATTTAGAGGCTAAAAACATACTTTCTCGTTCATTTAATTGTTCTTTTTGCTGGTCAGATTGCTCGGTTTCTTCTACCTCAATATTATACTTTTTAGCCAACCATTTAATAGCCTCAGGATAAGAATAATGTTCATGTTCCATTAAAAAAGACACTGCATTCCCTCCTTTCCCGGTACTAAAATCTTTCCAAATTTGCTTTACTGGCGATACCATAAACGAGGGTGTTCGCTCATCGGTAAATGGGCTCAATCCTTTAAAACTACTTCCTGATTTTTTCAATTGCACAAATTCGCCAATTACCTCAGCAACTTGGGCAGCTTCAAAAACTTTATCTATTGTTTGTTGGGTTATCATAATCGTATAAAATACAACTCGCAAAGGTACACTTTTAAAATATACCAGATTTTAAACATTATTTTGACAAAATAAATATCTTCTAAATTTTAGTTGATAAAAGCATATAAATAGATAGTTTTGCAACAAAACCCCAATTATGAAAATAACAATACCCTTCTATTTTTTACTTTTTATCGCTTTAAATACAACGGCGCAAGAAACCATTATAATTCCTGATATTGGCCTAGAGGAATGTTTGATTGATTTAGATATTGATTCGAATGGTTTAAATGGAAATATTTTGGTTAGCGATGCAAAATATGTGGTTAATTTGAATATAAACGACCCAATAACTAACAAATTATTACCCAACGTACACTCTAAAATTAAAGATTTAACAGGGCTTGAAAGCTTCCCTAATTTAAAACGATTAGATTGTTTTGGTAATAATATTACTAAAATAGATTTATCAAAAAGCACCTCTATTACTTTTTTAAATTGCAGTGAAAATAAAATTAATAGCCTTGACCTTAGTAATAATAATCAATTAGTTTATGTAAGTTGCGATAGTAATAATTTAGAAAGTTTAATTCTAGGCGATAATCCAAATCTTGAAACTTTGTACGCTAGTTATAATAAATTAACAAATTTAGATGTTAAAGCCTGTACAAAATTAGAAACCTTAGACACCACTACAAATAGGTTAAAAAATATTTTGATAAACGATACACAGCTTAACAATACCCCTGAAGGATGGTATAAAGATGCCACTGCAAATTACACAACAACGATAAATAATGTACAAAAAGCGCCTGTTGTAGTAGTTAAAAAAACCGTTGAAACAGTTCGTTCGTCGCAAACAACACGAACTAATAATAATACAGTATCAGCAGAAAGTACGGCTAGTCATTATGAGAAATTTCAATTTTCGGTGGTTGCCGAATATGATAAATTAGTTTTAGAAACTACTCATACACAAAGTAAAAAAGATAATTTACAGCAAAAATATAGTTTAAACGCTGAACAGCTAAATCAATGGATTGCTAAATATTCTAACTTAACAACAAATAAAAACAGCCTTAAAACAACCGATATTGGCGCTCCTGAAAAATACAGTACTATCTATTATTCAAAATTTAAAAAGTTAGCTGTTACAGAATATGAGCAAGCCATATTTAATGCCGCTTATTTACAAAGTAAGAAAGAGCAAATTCAAGAAAAATATCATTTAAATGCCGAACAATTTTCTAATTGGATTACACTACTTGGTACTCCTGCTTTTAAAGCCAAAACAATGCAATTAGCAGAAAATCCGAAAAATTATTACGATAAATTTAAAAAATCTGTTGTTCGTGAATATGAAAATTTAGTTTTAAACAGCATACATTTACAAAAGAAGAAGAAAGAAGTTCAACAAAAATATAAGATAACAGCCTCGCAACTCAATCAATGGATCAGGGCAAACTCACACTTTTATTAAATTAATTTCATTGACTCTAAATTGTTCCTTTTGTTAATTTGAACTATATTGTATTGATTTTTAGATAA
>NZ_OENA01000008.1 GCF_900239185.1 Tenacibaculum finnmarkense | reverse complement strand
TGTGGTTTTCACGAAGCAACTTTAATGTGTCAAAGTGCGTTTAAAATTATTTATCCTGATAAAAAATACGTAATGAAATACACTACAGTAGGCGGTGTTGATGGTTTCGATGGAACTCGAAAAGAAGCGCCAAAGGCGGTGATTAAAAAAATAGAATAAACGTTTTTTAAACATGATTTTTATCGAATATATAGCGCAATTATCAGAAGATAAACTCTTGTATTTTGCGTTGCCTATATTTTTTATAAGCATGTTTGTTGAATATCAATTCGCAAAAGAAAAATACCAGCTAAAAGATACTGGAATATCGCTATTAATGATGGTTTTTTCGGCTATTATAGAATTTATTCCAAAGGTTTTAGCTTTTATTGTATTTGTATATATACATGAAATCAGCCCATTTAAAGATGTTGTTCAACGTCAATGGTGGGCTTGGATTTTATTGCTGTTTGCCGATGATATTTCGTACTATTGGTTTCATCGTTTAAACCATGAAGTGCGGTTATTTTGGGCAGGGCATGTACCGCATCATTCATCAATATATATGAATTTAGGAACAGCATTGCGCCAAGGTGTAGGGGAGCGAATTCATAAATTCTTTTTTTGGTTGTGGATACCGTTATTGGGTTTTGATCCATTAATGATGTTTACCGTGATGGGAATTAGTTTAATATATCAATTTTTTGTACATACAGAATTGGTTGATAAACTACCCAAACCAATCGAGTTTATATTTAACACACCTTCACATCACAGAGTGCATCATGCGTCTAATATTCGATATTTAGATTGTAATCATGCAGGTGTTTTAATTATTTGGGATCGACTTTTTGGTACTTTTTCAAAAGAATTAAAAGCTGTTGAAAAACCTGTTTATGGGTTAACAGTAAATATTGAAACTAAAAATCCGATAAAAGTAGCAACACACGAATATGTTGCTATTTGGAAAGATGTTAAACGTGCCAATAAGTTTTCAGACAAATTAAATTATATATTTAATTCACCTGGTTGGTCACACGATGGCGAAGATCATCGAGCGAAAACGTTACGTAAAAAAATGAATTTGTAAAAATGGAAGTACTACAAGATATTACACTAAAAATAACCGATCGAGAAGGCGTATTACACGAAGTTGTTGCACCAACCGATATGGCAATGAATTTAATGGAAGTTGTTCGTTCGTACGAGCTAGCTCCTGAAGGGACTATTGGAATTTGTGGCGGAATGGCAATGTGTGCTTCTTGCCAGTGCTATGTAAAATCAGCACATGAACTGCCTGAAATGGGCGATGATGAAGATGCCATGTTAGCCGAAGCTTTTTATGTAGAAGATAATAGCCGTTTAGGCTGTCAGTTACAAATAAAGCCTGAAATGGATGGTTTAGAAATTGAATTAGCTCCTGAGAGTTAAAAAATAAATTTTAGATGTCAACAAAAGTATTTAGTCCCGAAGAAATTGTAAATCAAACATTAAACTCAAGCGTTAAAAAAGTTGAAAAATCATTTTTAACCAGTTTGTTATTAGGAATATTAGCAGGTTCTTTTATTGGTTTAGGGGCTTTATTTTACACTATTGTAAAATCTGACCAAACCTATAGCTTTGCTACCAAGCAAATTTTGGGAGGCTTTGTATTTTCTTTAGGATTAATTTTGGTGATAATTGCAGGTGCTGAATTATTTACAGGAAATAATTTAATTGCAATTGCTTGGGCAGAAAAAAAGGTTTCTACCAAACAAATGATGCGTAATTGGGGCATTATTTTTTTTAGCAATATGATTGGTGCTATAAGTTTAGCGGTTATGGTTTATTTTTCAGGACACCTTGATATGAATAACGGAGCAATAGCCGAAACCTATTTAAAAATGGCAGATGCAAAATGTAATTTGCCTTTTATGACTGCATTTTTTAGAGGGATATTATGTAATATTTTAGTTTGTTTAGGAGTTTGGATGGCAATGGGCGGAAAAACAATTACCGATAAAATATTGGCAATAGTCTTTCCGATAACCTTATTTGTAGCCGCAGGTTTTGAACACAGCATAGCTAATTTATTTATTATTCCGCTAGGTTTGCTGATTAAAACTTTTAGCGATGTTCAAATTACTACGTCGTTTTTAAGTATTTCAGGGATGATAAAAAACCTGATTCCTGTTATTTTAGGAAACATAATTGGGGGAAGTGTTTTTATTGGATTAATGTATCATTTGATATTTTTAAACAACAAAAAAACAGCCTAGATTAATCGTTAACCTAAAAGCTCTTTTTGAAGCTGATCGATCCATTTATCAATACGATTAGGTGTTAAATGAGCCTCATTGTCTTGGTCAAGGGCTAGTCCATAAAATAAGTTTCCAGGGGCTATTAAGGCTTTCGATTCTGTAAAATCGTAGTCTTTAGTGGGCCATTTTCCAATTATTTTTCCACCATTTTTTAAAACCACTTCGGCAAGCATTCCTACGCCATCTATAAAATATTCACCATAACCGTATTGATCGCCTAAACCAAAAAGAGCAATGGTTTTATGGGTGAAATTAATGGTTTTAAACTCGTCAAAATAATCTTCCCAATCACTTTGTAAATCGCCATCATACCAGGTAGAAAGTCCTAAAATGATAAAATCAAACCGCTCAAAATCGGCAGGGCTTACATTGCTAACTTCTATAACTTCTAGTTCTGAAAGTGTCCATTGATCAACAATTGTATGGGTAACTTCTTCGGTCATTCCTGTGTCTGAACCGTAAATTAAACCTATTTTTTTCATTGCTTGTTTTTTAAGGTTACTAATGTGTTTTTTTTCTGATTATTTTTTTCTTTGGTCAAAAATATTCTGCTTTTTTAGATATTAACAGCTTGTTTTCTCCATTGATTTAGGTTAATAACTAAAAGAATACTGGCGATAGCGGTAAGTAATAATATCCATATTTTTGAAAGTTCATCAGGGTGTCCTATTGCTTCTTCAATAACATGATAACAGTTAAAAACTGCAACAATTACCCCCCAAATTAACGAGGTTATTTTAAACCATTTTTTTGATAATTGAATGGTTAATAAAGCGAATAAGAATGCTGTTCCTTCCATTAAAACACGCCATTGATGCGCCCAAAATGGCGTGCTACCATCTGAACCTTCAATAAACACGGTTTGATTAAAAAATACGGTTGCTAATCCGTAAATATGATGAAAAATATATCCGAAGATAATAAGCATCCAAAGGCTAAAAATTTTTGTTTTCATAGGTAGTTGATTGTTGTTTTGATGGGCTACAAGAGCTTGCTCTTTTATAATATTTTGCTTTTTTAAGGCTTTAATTTCGTTGTAATTAATGGGGTTTTTAGCCAATGAACTTTTTTCTTGAACAGCTGGCTTTAATTTTACGGCAAAAATAATAGCGGTTATTGCTAAAAATATCCAAAGTAAATCAATAGTTAGTATATCGTATTGTTGGGCTTTGTAGGTTTTCCAAATCCAATTGTTGGTTACAAATCCGTTTATTATAGGGATTAGTAATCCTAAAATACCAGCTGTCCATAGGGTGTATTTGTTTGTTTTATAATTATTTCGAACATATCGTAAAATAATAATTGCAATAAGCCAACTGATAAAAAAGAAGTAATAAATCAGCGATTTCCTGTCATTATTATACGCTTGTGGAAGTAATTTTACAAAAATAAAGGATAGGGCTATTACAGGAAAAAGCGACAAACAGATGGCCATATATATATGCCCTACTTTGTTGGTGTATAGTCTTTTTGATAAAGGAATGCTTTTTTTATTTCTTGCTTCGAGCCAAATAAGTACGCCTGTAATAATAACAAAACAAGTAATTAAAGCCAGGATAAAATAAATGATTTTTAAGCCAATACCACCGTAATGCCCAAAGTGTAGTTTTCCGATAGATGCCTGAATGTTTTCAAGATAGACTTCTTTTCCGGGTGCTTTTATGTCTTCTATTTTATTGGTAAAAGCATCTATGGTAATTCGCCCTTGTGCTAAAAAATGTATTTTTTCTGATTGATTGACCATCAATTGATACTTCATATTTGTACCGCCATAATTTTTAATGGTAAATCGTTTTATTTTAGTGTTTTTCCATCTTTGGGCATTTTTTACCACAAAATCATTTGCACTTGGTATTTGTTGGGTAGTTTTAGCAATCCAAGGATAGGTTTTTAACTGTGGTCTTAAATCTTCTAGTAGTTTATCTTGATTATTATTGTATAAAAAATTAGCAGGTAGTAGGACTAAAATACTTAATCCGAAGTAAGCGCCTGTTAATGCGTATATCAATTGAAAAGGCAAACCAATAACGCCTAAAGCGGTATGTGCATCAGCCCAAACTCGTTTTAAAATTAATTTCGGGTTAAAAGTATAAAAATTTGACACTATTTTTTTCCAATGAACAATTATTCCTGTAACAATGGCAAATAGAAAAAATACCGAAACAAGCCCTGCTAAATAAATGCCGATATAGGGTAATTGCGAAAAAAAATGAAGTCGGTAAATAAATTCGCCTAACGAATAAAATTCAGTGTACGATTTTCGCTCGTAGGTATTGGTGTTTAATGAAAAATAAGCAGCTTTTTTAGCTTTTTTAGAAGCGAGTGAATCTTTAGATGGGCTAAGAGATATAAATGCTTCTTCGCCTTTTTTTTGAAGCCTAAAAAGAATGTCTCTACCTTCTAATTGATAGTCGTTTTTTAAGGCGTTTAAAATGCCATCGTAATTAACGTTTTCTTTAGGTGTTTGCTTTACAAAAGTTCCTTTTTCCCAGTTAATTATTTCTTCTTTAAAAAAAGAAAAAGCGCCTGCAAAAAAAATAACATACAAGGCAACACTAATAACAATACCACTTACGGTATGGGTATTAAAAAAAACATTGTAATTTCGTTTACTCATAGTGTGGTTTTTTAAATAATCGGGTAGTGTATTTTTCCGTAGTAAACAATGCTAAATAATACGAGTATTACTAAGCTATAAAGTAAAAACACTTTCCAGGCGTTTTTAAATAAAAAAGGAACAATAATTAGGGTTACCCATATAATAAATAAGGTATATATCGAGGTAATTAATAGTTCTTTTTGATACGGTAAAAACAGTGTTAAAGCCAAATGTAGTAAGGCACTTATTATATAGCCTCCTAGTATTCCTGAAATAATTTTAATAGCTTTTTGCCAGGCAGATGTTGTTAAATACTTTGTGTTTGCAGGCATAATTATTGTGTTATAAATTTTAAAGTAGCTGTGATTATTAAAATAATGAACACACTTGTATAAAATATTTTTTTAAAAGGATTTATTAAAATAAGCAAACTTCCTACTAGCGTTATCGCTAGTAAATTAAATAAAATACCTGCGGTAATTCCGTTTGTTTTTATTGATATGTAAAAAGAAACTAGTAGTAAAATGCTTCCAATTATTTTAGAGATAAAACTATTTTGTTGCATCCAAATTTCTAAAAAACTACTATTTAAAACGGCCTTTTTAGAGGTGTTTAGTAAGAAAATAAAACCGATAATGTTTAAAAGTATAGCAATGGTATTCATACTTGTTTTTTTAATTTTAAAATTACACAGCCCAAAGCATGAGAACTATGGGCTGCGCTGCATTTAAAGATAAAATAATTCAAAATAATTCAACACAATAAAAGGTAAAGTCGGGGGACTTTGTTTTAGAATTTATAAGAAACTGTTCCTAAAAAGGCTCTTGAAGGTTGTGCGTTAATTGTGGTCCAACCGGTATAATATGTTTTATTTGTTAGGTTGTTTACTTTAAAACCTACTCGAATTTTTTTAAGATTATAATAAGCCGAAGCATTTAAAATAGTATAGCTAGGTAGGGTAAAAGTTCCTGATGTTTTATTGTTTACTGTTAGGTTTTCAGAGGCTCCATTAAAACCAAATCCTAGACCAAAGTTTTTAGCAACGCTATCTTCTTGAAAAGCATAATCTGCCCAAAAATTATACAAACCTTTTGGTCCTGCAGCTTCGGGTCTTCTGTTTTTAAATTCGATAACGTCTCTTTTTGCTTTTTGGCTATAGACATTGGTGTATTTCATGTCGTTAAAAGAGTAAGAACCTCTTAAGTTTAAGCCATTAATAGGGTTTGCATTTAATTCGAATTCGAATCCTTTACTAACTACCTCTGCAATATCAATTGTTTTAGGAAATAAAGGTATTTTTGGGTCGGAGGTTGTAAAATCTTTAACGGTTATGTTGTAATAACTAGCACCTATATTTAATTTATTGTTAAAGAAATTAGTTTTTATTCCTCCTTCAAATTGCTTGGCTTTTTGTGGTTGAAAAACATCAACAGTTCCCGAAGCATTTACAACAGGATTTACGTTTACAAAACCAGTTTGATAGTTGGTAAATACCGATAATTTATTTTTTAACGCCTGATACGACACCCCAAAATTTGGTGATAAGGTAGTTTTGGTATAGTCGTCTTCTTTTCTAGATAACTGCCCGTCTTGAATAAAATGATCTAAACGCAAACCAACATTAACAATTAGTTCGGGTGTAATATTTATTACATCAGAAACATAGGCTGCTAGTGTTTGTTGTTTTGTTTGATTTTTAAAAGCGGGTATTTTTTTAAAATCAGCATCTAATTGCGCTTTATTAGGGCTGTAATTCGCATTAGGTGTAAATGAATTGTTAGCGATTGTTCCATTACCATTTAAAAAGGCATCAATATATGGAAATCTGAAAAAGCTAGCGGTTATTCCATCAGAAACGGCACTTAAACCTAGGGCGTTTAAAGTACCAATTAATTGCGGAAATTGGCTTTGCTTGGTCAAATTTGGATTTCCATTTTTATTTCGATTATTTCGAGTATTAGAAACATAATCAACACCAAAAACAAGCCTGTTACGCAATTGACCAATATTGAAATTTCCTGTAAAATTTTGCTGTAAATTAAACCTTGTTTCGTTGGCGTCTCTTTTACTGTAAGTTCTAACAAAAGAATCAGTAGCTAACATTTTTGCTGCTTCGGTTGTTATTTGAGTAGTAAACGGGTTTATGTTGGCGTTAATAAAAGCAAGTTGAGGCGCTGTTATTAATCCATTATTTTTTGCATTTTCTAATTGATTATATACTTGGTTTATTTGTAAAAGTGCTGCAATACCACCATCAAACTGATATTGATAATAGCCTTTAGTTTGGGCATAACTACTAGAAAATACTGTTTGAGAAGTCCAAGTATCCGATAGTTTATAATCAGCAATAGCCCTTGTATTAAATGTAGGATTGGTTAAATTAATGTCGTTATTGGTAAAGGATTTTTTAGGATCGACTCCCATTTCTTTAATATTTTTAGATATTAAAGGCAGTCCTCTACGTAAAAATAGCATTGAAGGATTGGTTTGTTTTGTTTTAGAAAACTCTAATCCTGCCGATATATTTAATCGGTTATTTACTCTTAAAGAAAGCGAAGGCGCTATAAAATAAGTGTCTTTAAAACCAGCATCCTGAAAACTACCTTGTGTTAAAAAAGAAGCATTAACTCTAAAGAACGCTTTTTTAGAAGCGTCTAAACTTGTATTATAATCAACCGATGCTCTATGAAGCCCAAAAGAACCTGCGGTGTACGAAATACTTCCACCAGTACCTTGGTAAGGTTTTTTAGTTACGATATTAATTAAACCACCTAAAGAAGTTTCAGTACTACCAAACAGGGTAGCAGCGGGTCCTTTTATAACCTCGATACGTTCAATATAAGAAGGATCTATGGCGCTAAAAGTAACACCAGCAACGCCATCAATAAGTCTTGGTTGTATAGAAAATCCTCTAGTAGAAAAAAAAGAAGTTCCATTTCCAGGACCTCTTCCTGTAGCTTCCCAAAGCTTGTAAACCCCTGTAGCATTCGCCATTGCTTCATCTAAATTAGTTACAACTTGAGATTCTAGTATTTCTGAAGTAACCGTAGTATATACTTGAGAATTTTCTATATCTTTTAAAGGCAATTTAGATACATAAGCTGTTTTTTTACGAGAAAACTTGTTGTTTCGGCTCGTTAAAAGAACCTCTTGAAGCAATTCATTTCCTTCATATAAAATGATATTAGAAAGGTTTGCAGGCGCATTTACTAAAATTTCTCTGGTTTTAAAACCGATATATGATACGATTAAGGTAAATTTTCCTTTTGATGTTTTAATTTCAAAATTTCCATCAAAAGCTGTTTCTGCTCCTATATTTTTTTCTTTTATTAAGATATTAACACCAACCAAAGGTTCGTTATTATTATTTAACACACGACCACTAATACTATTTCCTTGCGCTACTGTATTTGATATTCCAGCTACTAGTATAAAAAGCGCTATTATAAGTTTGTTCAATTTACTTATTTAGATTTAATAAAATTTACTTCAACAAAAGTATTAACTAGAAATCAAACTTCAAAAGTTTATTTAGATTAGTTTTAAATAAAAAGTCGATAAAGTTGTATCTATTTATAAATCAGTCGTTATAAAGTAGGTAAATAATCAATAGTTAAATAATCTACTTTTTAGCTTTATGTATATCTTTGTATAAAAATTTAATTGATGACAGCTAAAACACCCATAGAATCATTAACGGTATTAACCGACCTTGTTTTACCAGGAGAAACAAATTATTTAGACAATCTTTTTGGAGGAGAATTATTGGCTCGTATGGACAGAGCCTGTAGTATTGCGGCACGCCGTCATTCAAGAAGAATTGTGGTTACCGCTTCGGTAAACCATGTGGCTTTTTCAAAAGCAGTGCCTGTGGGAAGCGTTGTTACTGTAGAAGCAAAAGTTTCAAGAGCCTTTAAATCATCTATGGAAATTTATGTAGATGTTTGGACAGAAGACCGTCAGTCAGGGGTAAAAACAAAGGTAAATGAAGGAATTTATACTTTTGTTGCAGTAGATGAAACAGGAAGACCTGTGCCAGTAGCGCCTATTGTTCCAGAAACTGATTTAGAAAAAAAGCGTTTTGAAGGGGCTTTACGTCGAAAACAATTAAGCTTGGTTTTAGCAGGGAAATTAGATCCGAAAGAAGCAACAGAACTCAAAGCATTATTTTTAGGTAAAGAAGAATAGTTTTGTGAAATTTTATGATAATTATAAAAAAATAGCCTGTTTAAAAATTTTAAGCAGGCTAATCTTTTTTATATTGTATCAATTTCTCCGTTTTCAGATAAAAAGATAGCCACTGTTTTTGTTCTTTCAAATTGAGAGAAAACAATAATCATAATTACGGTAATTGGCACACTTAAAACCATGCCCGTAACACCCCATATTTTACCCCAAATAGCTAAAGATAAAATGGTTACCAAAGGGCTTAAATTTAATGATTTTCCAAAAACTTTAGGTTCTATAAAGTTACCAACAATTACCTGAACCGCGCCAACGGCAATTAATACAATTAAAAATGGCGAAAGTTCTCCAAATTGAATTAAGCTAAATACGGCAGGGAAAATGGTGGCAATTAATGAACCAATAGTTGGAATATAGTTTAATAAAAAAATTAAAAAAGCCCAAAAAGGAGCACTATCGACACCCATTAATAGCAAAATAAAGTAACTTAAAATACCGGTAAGCAAACTTACATAAGTTTTTAATCGAAGATAATTTGATATAGAAACTTCAATTTTAGATAAAATAAATTGGATGCTAGTATTTTTAGTGTCTTTTCCGCTAAATAATTTATGAAGTTTTTTCTTGAAGCTACTTTCTTCTAAAAACATAAATAAGGCATAGATTATAATCATAAAAGTATCACCAAGTAAGCTACTAATAGCGTTTGCTGTTTCTGCTAAAACAGCTCCATAGTTAAAATCACCAACAATTAATTTAGCTGATTTGATAATATCAATATGAAAATAATTGTTTAAGTTTTTTATAACAACATCAATATTAGGTTCATATTTTGAATAGGAAGTAGATAAATCAACAATACTATTGGTAATAATTTCAGACATAAAACTAAAACTGAAAATAATAATAGTAAATACAAAAACATTGCTCAACCAAATAGGAATGAATTTTTTAGCAAAGGGTATTTTATAAATGTTCTTACGAATTTCACGAGTTAGAAACCAAAAAATTAAGGCAAAAATAAATGGAATTATAATTCCTTTACCAATAACTAAAGTTGCTATAATAACACCAATTATGATGATAAAATTTGCTGAATTTTTCATGTGTTTATCTTTATTTTTTGCGAATCCATTTTGCGGGGTTTAATTTTGCGGTATCTTTAAATAAAACAAAAAGTAACTTGGTTTTTCCTGAAATTTTATTGGTAAAAACCTTTCCTATTTTATCGCCAGTTTTTATGAGCGTGCCTTTTGTTACATACACCTTTTCAAGATTGTTATATGCCGATATATAATTAGCGTGCTGTATTAATACCGATTTTTTACCACCAGACTGTGATTGTATAGCAAGTACTTTACCATTAAAAATACTTTTAGCATCTGTATTTACCTTGGTTACAATGTGTAAACCAGGGCTATTAATATTAATTCCTGAAAATGTCGGATGTGGTTGTACGCCATATTTTCGGGTAATAATTCCTTTTACAGGCCAAGGTAAATTCCCTTTATTTTGTTCGAAGTTGTGTAATAATTTCTTTTCATCAGCATCTAAAACAAAGCTGTTTGCTGTTTTTTCCTTTTCATTTTTACTAGCGAGTTCTTTCTCTTTTGCTTTTTTATTGGCAGCTGCAATTTCTTTTTTTGTTGTTTCGGCAAGTTCTCTCGCTTTTTGAAGCGCAATTTCTCTTTCTTTTTTATCAGCAAGTTTATTTGCTCTTTTTCTTGCGTCAGTAATTGCTTTGAGTCGTGCTTTTTTTCTTCTTTTGGCTTTTGCAAGTGCTTTTGCTTTGGCTATTGCTCGTTTTTTTCGATTAGCTTTCGCTATTTCACGTAAAATTAACTTATCAATACGGGCTGTAATTTGTTTTTCTTCTTTTATTTTACTGCGTAAATTTTGTTTGTACTTTTTTTCAGCTCCTTTAATTTTAGTAACTAAGGTTTCTTGGGTTTTTTTATCGGTTTCAATAGCTGATTTTTGTGATTTTTCATCAGAAATTAATACTTCTTTTTTCTTTTTCTTCTGAATTAATGCGTTGTTAATCTTCTTAATTTCATTTAGTTTGACAATAATTGCGAGCCCTTGATTTTTCCGATACTCATTATATTGCTGCATATATTTTAAGCGTTTATACGCCTGATAAAAGCTTTCAGAAGATAGCAAAAACATTGTTTTACTTTGTAAAGACCTACTTTTATAGGTTTTTACAACCATATTTGTATATGCTTCTTTTAAGCTTTTAAGTTGTTTGTTATAGCTGTTTAACTGCTTTTGATTATTGTTTATTTCTTTAGAAATTTTCTGAGATTCCAATTCAATCACTTTAATTAACTGAGCTCTGGTGTCAATTTTTTGTGTTAAATCTTTTAAATCATCTAAGGCATCACCTTTTTCTTTTTTGGTTTCAAATAATAAATGATTAATCTGTTTAATTTCATTTTTTAACTTCTTATGTTTTCTTTCAAGGGTTTTCCTTTCTTGGCTAAACGAAGAAAAACTCCATAAAACGAAGCATAAAAAGGAAAGATATAAAACAATTTTTTTCATTATAATTTAATTTCTTTATAGCCTTTTGGTATGCTAAAATTAATGTTTAGTTTGGTGTTAAAATTTACCGAACGCGTAGTAATATCAATTGCAGTAAGTGCTTGGTTTTGTTTCGCGTTTATGATTATTTTCTTAGGAAATAAAACACCATTATTTGTTGAATAACTAGGGTATTTAATCTCTAAACGTTGTTTTTTAGCAGTATTTACAATTGATTGTTTGTTCAGTTTATAATGCAGCGGGTTTACCTGAAAAAAGATATCAAATAATTCTGATTGTTTTTTAGGCGAAAGCTGGTATGCTTTATTAGTAATAACTACTTTTTGTCTTCTATTTTTTACGTTTAATAACGACTGCCCTAATAACATATTTTGTAGCTGTTCAAAATTAATAGCTGTTCCTAATAATTTTTGAAGCATTTTAAAATCTCCATCAAAATAATTTTTATAAAATGGCGAATAAAATTGCACTCTTGTAGGGGTAATTTTTGCTTTAAAAATAGTAATAAATTTAACACCTTTTAGCCAAATAACTTCGCCTTTTTCTATTTTCATTCGAACAGAAAGCCCTACTTTTTCTTTTGTTGTGCTGTAGTTTACTTTTAAACGAGCATCAATTGTTTTTTCATCAAAATTAGCGGCAATGTGTTTTTTAGCTACCTTTCTTGCTGATATTTCTTTAATTGTTGTTGAATTATTCGTTAAGTTTTTACTTGATTTACAGGCCGTAAAACTTAAAAAAAAGAAACTAAGTACTACAAGGTATTTCATAAATATTATAATGTTGAAAAAAAATTATTTTAAAATTTTAGCGGCTTTATTTTTAAAATCAGCGGCTTTTTTAAGCTGTTTCAAACTTTTATAAGCTCTTGCCATTTCTAAATAAAATTTTGCTTCAATTTGAGGATTATCAATTACAAAATCAATGCCGTTTTGCAAACTTTGTAATGCTTTTTTATGCTTTTTATTGTTGTTTAACGCTTTCCCATTCATTAAATAAACAAAAGGCTGTGCAGGAAATAAGGCTACACCCTGAGTACTGTATTTTAGTAAATCGATGTGTTTATTTGTGGCTAATTTCAGTAATAAAGGCCGTAAGTTTTTAAATGATTTTTCGTTTTCAAAAACAGCTCCGATAGTAGTGTTTGCTAATTTTTTAGGCTGTTTTTTAATTGTTGTTTTATTATTTTTTTGATTTTCTTCGAGCCTTTTTAAAATTTTCTGTAACCTTGAATTTAATAATTTAGCCTCTTTTAACTCTAATAAAACTCTTTTTGCACCTAAAATATCGCTATTTTTTAAATGAAGATAGACTAATTCTTGTTTTTTCTTCGGATGTGTTTTTGCAATTTTTTCTTGTACTTCAATTGCATTTTCAAAATTAGCCATTTTTTTTAAAATAGTAACCTTATGTGTTAGCATCCATAAATTATCGGGAGCTATATGTAGGCCTAATTCAATATATTCTAAAGCCTCAATGTATCTACCTAATTTTAGGTTGTTTTTAGAAAGTTCAAAAAAAACTGCTTCATTATTAGGTAGTAATTCATTGCAGTTATTTAAATATTCAATGGCTTTTTTATGATTAAAAAGTGCTTTTTGAGAAAGCGCTTTAAAAAAATTATTTTCAAATAAACTGTTGTCTTTTTTACCGCTAGCAATTGTTGAAGTAGTGCTGTGCTGCGCGTTTAAGAATAATGTAAAAAACAACAAGAAAAAAGGCAATAGCACGTGTTGTGCTATTGTCTTTCCTTTTTTTGGCTTGCTATTTTTATGTAAGATCTGTATAATCACCTATACTTACTGATGTATAATTAGCATTATATTTGGCATGATTACCAATCATTGCATTGTTTAATGTTGCATTTTGAATACGAACATTTGTTTGGATTAATGAATTTTCAATCGTTGAATTTTCAACAATACTATTTTCACCAATAGAAACATAAGGTCCTATTTTAGTATTTTTTAAAATTACATTTTTACCCACATAACAAGGCTGAATAATTTCTGAATTTTCTAAAATAACATCATCAGAAACTAAATTATTACCATCGGCTTGTTCAAAACCTAACACTTGTTTGTTAGTATCAACCGTTGGATCTTTTTTACCACAATCCATCCAAGCATCTACTTTTCCAGGGATAAATTTAGCGCCTTGTTGTTTTAAAGATTCTAAAACTTCTGTTAATTGAAATTCACCAGAAGGTCTGATATCATTATCAATTAAATACTTAATTTCTTCGCGAAGTTTATCACCATCTTTAAAATAATAAATTCCGATAATTGCTAAATCAGAAACAAATTCTTTTGGTTTTTCAACAAAATCAGTAATAAAACCATCATTTAATTTTACCACACCAAAAGCACTTGGGTCTTCCACTTGTTTTACCCAAATAGCACCATCAGCATTGGCATCTAAAGTAAAATCTGCTTTAAATAAAGTATCAGCAAAAGCGACTACACAAGATCCGTTTAAGGCTTCTTTAGCACAGTAAATTGCGTGTGCAGTTCCTAAGGCTTCTTCTTGAACAAATACAGAACCCTTAGCACCTAAACTTTCAGCAATTGCTATTAATTTATCTTTAGTATCCGAAGGAAACCCCTTGGCAGTACTTCCAATAATAAAGGCAATTTCATCAATAGGTTGGTTTACAACTGCGGTAATATCTTCCACCAAACGCTGTACAATTGGTTTCCCTGCAATAACGGTTAATGGTTTTGGAGTTGTTAAACTATGAGGTCTTAAACGCGACCCGATTCCTGCCATTGGAACTATAATTTTCATATTTTTTTGTTTTTTTAACGCTGCAATATACCATTAATATAGGTTTGAAAAAAGTTACAAACCTTTTGGTATTGCTGCAATCAATGTTTTTGTATAGCTTGTTTTAGGATTGTTATAAATTTCATCGGCATCAGCAATTTCTTCTATTTGTCCTTTGTTCATAACAACCAACTGATCTGACATATATTTTACGACCGATAAATCATGAGAAATAAACAAATATGTAAAATTAAATTCGGCTTTTAACTCGTTTAATAAATTTAAAACCTGTGCTTGTACCGATACATCTAAGGCAGAAACCGATTCATCACAAATAATTAATTTTGGTTGTAAAGCGATGGTTCTGGCAATTCCGATTCGTTGTCGCTGTCCGCCAGAAAATTCATGTGGATATCGGTAAAAATGCGCTTTTTCTAAGCCCACTTTTTCTAATAAATTAAGCACATATTCTTTGCGTTCTTTAAAGGAGTTTAAAATATTGTGTACTTTCATCGGTTCGACAATTGCATTTCCTACGGTAATTCGTGGGTTTAACGATGAAAAAGGATCTTGAAATATAATTTGGATATCTTTTCGCAATTTTTTTAAGGCTTTTTTAGAAAGCCTTGTAATATCTTCTCCTTTATAAATTATTTGCCCTGAAGTTGCTTTTTCTAACTGTAAAATACTGCTGCCAAGTGTTGTTTTTCCGCAGCCACTTTCGCCAACCAACCCAACAGTTTCGCCTTGGTAAATGTTAAAAGAAACATCATTTACTGCCTTTACAACAGTTGTTTTTGAAAACCAACCCACTTTTGATACATATTCTTTGTGTAAATTTTTAATTTCTAAAAGTGGTGTTTGTTTGTATATTTTCTGATGAAAATTCTTGCGTTCTTCATCGGTATATACTTCGGTTTTTACGGTATTTTTGATAAAATCAATAACGGTCGGTAATATTTTAAAGCGTTTTTTTAGGGTTGGTTTTGACTTGATTAATGCCTTGGTATAATTTTCCTTCGGATGTAAAAATAGCTCTTTTGTTGCGCCTTGTTCCACTACTTTTCCTTTGCGCATAACTACTACGGTATCGGCAATTTCTGATACCAAGCCTAAATCGTGAGAAATAAAAATAATGCCCATTTTATATTCCTGTTGTAGTTCTTTTAAAAGTGCAATTATTTCTTTCTGAACCGTAACATCTAACGCTGTTGTAGGCTCATCAGCAATTAAAAGTTGGGGTTTACAGGCGATTGCCATCGCAATGATGACACGTTGTTTTTGTCCGCCACTAATTTGATGCGGATAGGCATTGAAAATAGCGTTTGGTCGTGGTAGTTTAACCTTTTCAAAAAGTAAAATTACGGCTTGTTTTATCTCTTTTTTAGATAAATTAGTATGCAATTCTAAGACCTCAGCAACTTGAAAACCACAGGTTAATGTTGGGTTTAAAGAACTCATTGGTTCTTGGAAAATCATGGCTATTTCGCTGCCTCTAATTTTTTGAAAATCGCTATTTTTATAATTTAAAACATTTTGTTCTTTAAATAAAATTTCGCCTGTTATTGTAGCATATTTGGGCAATAAGCCTAAAATAGCTAAAGATGTTATTGATTTTCCACTACCACTTTCGCCTACAATACCTAGTATTTGGGTTTGTTGTACATTAAAAGAAACTTCTTGAATAACGGAAGCGGCGTTTTTAAAACTTATTTCTAAATTTTTAACTTGAAGCATTTGTGTAAAATTTCAATAAAAATACAATTAATATCTTTCAATTCTTTTTAAAAAATGATGACAATTGCAATTCTTTGATATGCCCTTGTAAATGAGTATCCCGCTGTTTTAATATGATTAGGGTGTTTTTTGTATGATTTTTACAATAAACAATTGTTTTTGTTGCGGTAAAAATACTTTACGCGCTAATTTTTTATATATTTGCTACTTGTATGGTGGCTTTTTACTGTTTTTTTATCAAAAATATAATAGTTTAAATAGCCCCTTTTAATTTATAATTAATTTTTTAAAACTCTTCAAAATGACTAAAAAATTTACATTAGCACTCTTGTGCTTAATTTTTACTGGAGCAACTTTTGCACAGCAAAAAAGAACCTGTTATGCAATGGACGATTTAGCCGAGCGACAAATTAAGGATCCTGGGCTTAAAAAACGAATGGCAACTATTGAGCAATTTACCCAAAGAAGCTTAAAACGCCTGCAAAACCAGCAAAGTAAAAAAGTTGGTGAAATTATAACACTTCCAGTGGTAGTACATATATTATATACCAATGCTACCAATAATATTAGTACGGCACAAATTGAATCGCAATTAGCTGTTTTAAATGCCGATTTTAGAAGAACAAATGCTGATAGAACAAATAAATGGGCGCAAGCAGCCGATTCTCAAATTGAATTTAAATTAGCCACTGTAGATCCTAATGGAAATGTTACTACAGGTATTACTAGAACACAGGTAAGTACATCTACTTGGTTAACGGGTAATAACTATATGAAAAAATCTTCTGAAGGAGGAGTTAATCCATGGGACACTTCTGAGTATTTAAATATGTGGATTGTTGATAATATAACAAGACCAACAGGAGGAACTATTTTAGGATATGCACAATTTCCAGGAGGGTCAGCAGCAACCGATGGGGTTGTAATGGCGGATCAATTTTTTGGAACAATAGGTACTGCTGCAGCGCCTTTTGATGGTGGAAGAACAACGACTCATGAGGTAGGGCACTTTTTAAATTTACGTCATATTTGGGGAGATGGTCCTTGTGGATCTGATGATTTTGTATCAGATACTCCAGAATCTGATGCTGCAAATTATGGCTGTAAATCGGCACATACTTCTTGTGGATCGTTAGATATGGTTGAAAATTATATGGATTATTCAGATGATTCTTGTATGAATTTATTTACTTCAGGTCAAAAAGATAGAATGCGTACTGTTTTAGGTGTAGGTGGTTCTAGACACACCTTGGCTACCTCGGATAAATTTGGAGAAGTAGTGGTTGTTCCTGCTTCTTACTGTACATCAAAAGCAAATAATACAAGTGATGAGCATATTCAAAAAGTAGTATTAGGAACTATCGATAATACTTCAACAGCTGGCTCTGGATATGATGATTACACGTCAATTTCAACTGATTTAACAAAAGGTGAATCAACTACAATTAGTATTACACCAAAATGGTCAGGTACAGTTTACAAAGAAGGATATGGAGTTTGGATAGATTATAATAACGATGGCGATTTTGACGATGCAGGAGAAGCTGTTTTTACAAAAGCACCATCAAAAGACACAGCAGTAACAGGAACTTTTACAGTGCCTTTATCAGCAACAAATGGCGCTACAAGAATGCGTGTTGTTTTAAAATATAATAAGACACCAAAAGCATGTGAAACAAGTATTGAATACGGAGAAGTTGAAGATTATACCGTTGTTATTGGAGAAGGTAACGCCGATACAACAGCTCCAACAGTACCAGCAAATTTAGCGGTGTCAAATGTTGATAAAACAAGTGTAACTTTAAATTGGTCAGCAGCTACAGATAACGTAGCAGTAACAGGATATAATGTATATCAAGGAGCTACTAAGTTAGGAACAACTACAAATACAAGCACTGATATTACTGGTTTAAGCCCAGCAACAAGCTATACTTTTTCAGTAAAAGCAATTGATGCAGTAGCAAATGAATCAGAAGCAAGCAATGTAATAAATGTAACAACGCTAGCAAATCAACTTGTTTATTGTGAATCAAAAGGAACTAATTCATCTTATGAATGGATTGATGCTGTTTCTTTAGGAGGAATGGCAAATACATCTGCTAGTAATGGAGGGTATGCTGATTTCACTTCAAAAATAGCTACTTTAGGGCAAGGGAGTTCAAACGAAATAACTGTAAGTGCAGGTTTTAAAAGCACTGCATATACCGAGCATTGGGCTGTTTGGATAGATTTTAACCAAAACGGAATATTTGATACTTCAGAAAAAGTAGTAACAGGGGCGTCATCAAGTAAAGACTATTTAACATCTACATTTAACGTTCCTGCTTCAGCACTTTTAGGGCAAACAAGAATGCGTGTTTCTATGAAATATAACGCAAGTCAAACTGCTTGTGAAACATTTAAAGATGGTGAAGTTGAAGATTATACGGTAAATATAACTGCTACAACTACCAAAGAAGCTTTACTAAGTGGTAATAGATTAGTAAATGAACCAAGTACAGCATTGCAAGTATATCCAAACCCTGCGGTAAATTTTGTACATGTTAATGTAGCTTCAAAAGCAAAAAACACTAACTATAAAATTATAAATATAACAGGAAGTACTGTGCAAAAAGGTCGTTTAAATACTGCTAAATTAAATGTTACAAACTTTAGTTCAGGAATGTATATTTTAGAAGTTTATGATGGGCAAAAAGTACTAACAACAAAATTATTGAAGAAATAAGAAATCTATAAGTTTTTTCATAACCCCTTTAAATACAATAATTTAATTGTTTTGAAGGGGTTTTTTCATTTTTTATTAAATTAATTTAATTAAGTATTTTTTATTGATAATTTATTATTTTTTAGATACATTTGTTATGTTAATAATATTATTTTGTCATATTTGATGAAAAATATTACATATAATAACTCATTTAAACTCTTCAAAAAAATGAATCAAAATTATTTAAAAACGATGTTTTTATCTTCCTTTTTATTGGCAGGATTAACATCTATGACAGCTCAAGAAAGTAGAGAGTTAAAACAAATTAAACTCGAAAAATCTTCAAAAATGCCTTTACAAAAGGCACCCGATTTAATTAGGTCAAAATTAAAATTAACATCTAATGATAACTTACAAAAAATTAAATCAGAAATTGATAACTTAGGGTTTATTCATGAAAAATTTCAACAAAAATTTAAAGGCGTAAAAGTTGAATTCGGAACTTACACAGCACATGCGAAAAATAGTACATTAAGAACTATGGACGGTGCGTTATATGATGTAGGAAAAGTAAATATTAGACCAAAATTATCTAAAGAAGCTGCTTTTAAAAAAGCAATTGCTCATACTGGAGCTCAAAAATATCTTTGGGAACAACCAAAAGAAGCAAAAAATTTAGGAAATTATAAAAAACCAACAGGAGAATTATTAATTCTTCCAAGAGAGGTTATAGGAACAAAATCAGCAAGATTAGCTTATAAATTTGATATCTATACAACAAAACCTTTAAGTAGAGGTGATTTATATATAGATGCACATACAGGTGAAGCATTATTTTTTAATGCTACAATTAAACATTTAGGTGAGCATGCACATTCTTCAAAAAATTTAGGTGCTGTTAATGGTTTGGCTGAAAAATTGACAGCAACATTAGTAACTGGTAATGCAGATACTAGATATAGCGGTACAAAATCAATAACTACAAGATTAGTCGGTAGTACTTATGCTTTAAGAGATAACACAAGAGGTGGAGGTGTTAATACTTATAATAGTGGAGCTCAACCTAGTTATCCTACAACAGATTTTACAGATTCAGATAATAATTGGACTGCCGCCGAATTTAATAATTCAGCAAAAGATAATGCCGCTTTAGATGCACATTGGGGTGCTGAAATGACTTATGATTATTTTCAAGATAAACATAACAGAAATAGTTATAATGGCTCAGGAGCTACAATTAATAGTTACGTACATTATGATGATGTAGCTGGCGGCACTGGTTATGATAATGCTTTTTGGAATGGATCAGTAATGACTTATGGAGATGGTTCATCAAATGGAAATGAAGGAAATGGTTATTTTGATGCCTTAACTTCAATAGATGTTGCAGCGCATGAAATAGGGCATGCTGTTTGCTCTAACACAGCAAACTTAGCGTATCAAAGAGAGTCAGGAGCAATGAATGAAGGCTTTTCTGATATTTGGGGAGCAGCTGTAGAACACTTTGCAAAAGGAAACGGAAATGATTTAGCACCTGATGCTTCAGTTTGGTTAATTGGAGATGAAATAGATAGACGTAACGGCTCTTCAGCTCTACGTTCTATGAGTAATCCTAATGAAAGAAATCAACCTGATACTTATGGTGGAGTAAATTGGAAAGAACCTAACTGTGGTACACCAACAAGATCGAATGATTATTGTGGAGTACATACAAATTCAGGAGTCTTAAACTATTGGTTTTACTTACTAACAGTAGGTGGGTCTGGAACAAATGATATAAATAATGCCTTTAATGTAGATGCTATTGGTATGGAAAAATCAGCCAAAATATCATATCGTTTAGAAGCAAATTATTTATCAGCAAATTCAACATTTGAAGATGCAAGAGTAGGTTCTATAACAGCTGCCGAAGATTTATACGGTGCAAATAGTATCGAAGTACAATCGGTAACAAACGCATGGCATGCAGTAGGAGTAGGGCAAGCTTATGTTGAAGATTGTACCTTAGTAGCTCCATCTAATTTTAATGCCACTAATATTAATGATAATGGATTTACTGTAACATGGTCTGCTGTTTCAGAAGCGGTATCTTATACAGTAACAATAAATGAAATAACAAGTGTAGTAACTGATACTTCAAAAGTAATTACAGGGTTAGTTTCAGGTACAATTTATAACTGTAGTGTAGCCGCAAATTGTGTATCGGGAGAAGGTGGAACAATTACAAGTAAATTAATTACAACAACAGGAGAAATTCCATTAAATTACTGTGTATCAAAAGCAAATAATGTAGCTGATGAGTATATTCAAAAAGTAGTATTAGGAACTATCGATAATACTTCAACAGCTAGTAATGGATATTCTGATTATACATCAATTTCAACTAGTTTAATTAAAGGTGAATCAAATACAATTACTATTACTCCTAAATGGAATGGAACAGTCTATAGTGAAGGATATGGTGTTTGGATAGATTATAATAAAGATGGAGATTTTGATGATGCAGGAGAAACTGTTTTTACAAAAGCAAAATCTAAAACAACACCTATTAACGGAACTTTTACTATACCAGAATCAGCTTTAAACGGAGCTACAAGAATGCGTGTTGTGTTAAAATACAATGCAACGCCAACAGCTTGTGAAACAAATATTCAATATGGAGAAGTTGAAGATTATACAGTTTTAATAGAATCACCTAAATCAGATACTACTGCACCAACAGCACCAAGTAATTTATCAGCATCAAATATAACACAGACAAGCTTAATTTTAAATTGGACAGCAGCTACAGATAATGTAGCGGTAACAGGTTATAATGTATATCAAGGAGCAACAAAAGTTGCTTCTACTAATACAACAACAGCAACTATTACAGGTTTAACTTCAGAAACAAACTATGCTTTTTCAGTAAAAGCAACAGATGAAGAAGCAAATATATCGGTATCAAGTGCTACCTTAAATGTAACTACATTGGCTATTCCAGTTTCTTATTGTGAATCAAAAGGAACAAAAGTTAGTTATGAATGGATTGATTATGTTGCATTTGGAGGCATGACTAATACAACAGCTGCAAATGGTGGATATGGCGATTTTACATCAAAAGTAGCAACAGTTGTACAAGGAACTACAAATCAATTAGTATTAAGTGCAGGTTTTGCAAGTAGTACATACAACGAATATTTTACTGTTTGGATTGATTATAATAAAGATGGTGATTTTTCAGATGCAGGCGAACAAGTTACAACGGGAAATTCATCTAGTGCAACAAACAGAGTTGCAAATATTGTAATTCCTGAAAATGCTAAATTAGGAAAAACAAGAATGCGTGTTTCAATGAAATACAATTCAGCATCAACTTCATGTGGAACTTTTGGAGATGGTGAAGTAGAAGATTATACCGTTAATATAATTGCTACATCAGTTATAAATACAGTAGTAACAATGAGTGTTTCAGGAGAAAATATTAAAACTAAAGAAGCATCAAATTTATCGATATATCCAAACCCTGCGGTAAATTTTGTACATGTTAATGTAGCTTCAAAAGCAAAAAACACTAGCTATAAAATTATAAATATAACAGGAAGTACTGTGCAAAAAGGTCGTTTAAATACTGCTAAATTAAATGTTACAAACCTTAGTTCAGGAATGTATATTTTAGAAGTTTATGATGGGCAAAAAGTACTAACAACAAAATTATTGAAGAAATAAGAAGCCTTTCTTATTAAATAAATAAAACCCGAGCATTTGCTCGGGTTTTTTGTTTCTTTGCATAAAATATAGAATATGAATTACCTATCAGTTGAAGGCATTGCAAAAGCGTATGGAGAAAAAGTGTTATTTGAAGACATTTCTTTCGGAATTAATAAAGATCAAAAAATAGCTTTTGTTGCTAAAAATGGTAGCGGTAAAACCTCTATTTTAAATATTGTAGCAGGAGTTGATACCGCTGATGCTGGGCAGGTTGTTAGCCGAAAAGACATTGACATCGCTTATTTATCGCAAGCGGATACTTTAAACCCTGATTTAACTATTGAAGAAACTATTTTTTCTACGGATAATAAAGTTTTATCAGTAATTAAACAATATGAAAAAGCCGTAGAAAATCCTGAAAATGCAGATGCTTTTCAAGAAGCTTTTGAATTAATGGAGCAATACAATGCGTGGGATTTTGAAACGCAATACACACAAATTTTATCGAAATTAAAACTAGACAACTTACAATTAAAAGTAGGAAAGTTATCAGGAGGACAAAAAAAGCGTTTGGCATTGGCAATCGTACTTATTAAAAAACCCGATTTATTAATTTTAGATGAGCCAACAAATCATTTAGATTTAGAAATGATTGAATGGTTAGAGGCTTTTTTCGCTAAAGAAAAAATCACCTTATTTATGGTTACGCACGACCGTTATTTTTTAGAGCGTGTGTGTAATGAAATTATCGAATTAGATAACGGACAATTATATAAATACAAAGGAAATTATTCTTATTATTTACAAAATAAAGAGGAACGTTTAGCCCTTGAGGCAACCAACTTAGGGAAAGCAAAAAGTTTATTCAAAAAAGAATTAGATTGGATGCGTCGTCAACCAAAGGCACGTACTACAAAATCGAAATCTCGTACCGATGATTTTTATGAAATCAAAGAAAAAGCACATAAACGACGTAACGAACACGAGGTGCAGTTAGAAATTAACATGGAGCGCTTAGGAAGTAAAATTTTAGAGCTTCATAAAATGCACAAATCATTTGATGATAAAGTAATTTTAAACGGTTTCGATTATGTTTTTAAACGTGGCGAACGTATCGGTATTATCGGTAAAAATGGTACAGGAAAATCTTCTTTTTTAAATATGCTTACTGGCGGAATTGAATTAGATTCAGGAAAAGTAACTATTGGTGAAACCGTTAAATTTGGATATTATACTCAAAACGGAATTGTTATAAAACCAGGGCAAAAAGTAATTGAAGTTGTTAAAGAATTTGGAGAATATATTCCGTTATCAAAAGGACGAAAAATATCAGCAAGTCAATTATTAGAACGTTTTTTATTCGATAGAAAAAAGCAATACGATTTTGTAGAGAAATTAAGTGGAGGAGAACAAAAACGATTGTATTTATGTGCCATTTTAATTCAAAACCCGAACTTTTTAATTTTAGATGAGCCTACTAACGATTTAGACGTTGTTACTTTAAATGTATTAGAAAATTTCTTATTAGATTTTCCAGGAAATTTAATGGTAGTTTCTCACGACCGTTACTTTATGGATAAAATTGTAGATAATTTATTCGTTTTTAGAGGCGATGGTGTTATTGATAATTTCCCTGGTAATTATTCTGATTTTAGAACTTATGAAGATTCTAAAGTAAAAGAAGCAAGAGAGGTAAAAAATGAAGCTAAAAAAGCAGTTGCCGCTCCTGTTAAATCAGCGAAAAAAGTAGCATTAAGTTTTGATGAAAAACGAGAATGGGGTTTATTAGAAAAAGACATCGAAAAACTTCAGAAGAAGAAACAAGTTATTGAAACAAAGTTTATGAATGTGGAATTTTCTGCGGATGAAATTAACGATAAATCAAAAGAACTTCAAGAAATAATTGAGGCTTTAGAAACCAAAGAAGAACGTTGGTTTGAGCTTTCAATGAAAATTGAAGGAGAATAATTTTAAAAGAATAGTTATTTAAAAATAGTAAAAAACCACGTTTAAAAATATTTTAAACGTGGTTTTTAGTTAATTTATTAGATACTTTACACTTTTATAATATCTGATTTTTCAAGTAAAGGTTTATTTAAAAAACGCAAAATAAGTTGAGCTACTGCAACAGTATCACGTTCACAATATTCAACAATGCGAGGCAGGTTTTTTTCTTGATAATACACTTGCGCTACTTCACTGCCGTCAATATCTTGCTTTGGCGAAGGAATATTTAAAATCGCAGTTAATAACTTTAAGGAAGTATAATGTTTATAATCGCCAAATTTCCATAATTCTAAGGTGTCTAAATGTGGTATTTCCCATGGCTTTTTTCCAAATAAATTTAGTTTTTTAGGCAAGTCAATTCGGTTTATAATCATGCGACGAGCAATGTATGGAAAGTCAAACTCTTTTCCATTATGAGCACATAACACATATTTATCTTGGCTAAAATGGGTGTCTAATAAATTTTTAAAATCAGTTAAAATACGGGCTTCATCATCCCCAGAAAAAGAGGTGATTCTAAGCTGGTTTTCGGAAGTTTTATTGGTTAAATACCCTACGGAAATACAAATTATTTTACCAAATTCGGCCCAAATTCCTGCTTTGTGATAAAAATCTTTGGCATCAATACCATCATCTTTTCGTTTATAATCGGTCTTTAAAGCGTAAAGTTCTTGTTTTTCTTCGGATAAATCAGAAAAAAATTCAGTTTCAGGAACAGTTTCAATATCTAAAAATAAGATGTTTTGTAAGGCTATTTTATGTAACATTTTTTTCGATTAAAAGCGGGCGTTATTTTTGGTTAAAACGAGTTTGATAAAGATACAAAAAACAGCTAAGTAAATAAAAAACCTGTTATTAGGATAGCAAATGTAATTTAAGCAAATGTTTATGAATAATTAAATGAACGTTAAGTTAAAGAACAAGAGGGATGATTTATAATTTTATCGTTACTTTTGGATAACATAATATAAAATGACCTATGAACACGAATGATGTTAAAATTTTACTAGTTGATGATGAGCCAGATATCTTAGAAATAGTAGGATATAACTTAAAATCAGAAGGCTATCAGGTTTTTACAGCCAACAACGGTGCAGAAGCAGTAAAATTAGCAAAAAAAGTAACTCCGCATTTAATATTATTAGATATTATGATGCCTCAAATGGACGGTATTGAAGCCTGTGAAAAAATCAGAAATATTAAATCGTTAGAAAACGTAATTATTTCTTTTTTAACCGCTAGAGGTGAAGACTATTCGCAAATGGCTGGTTTTGATGCTGGTGCCGATGATTATATTACAAAACCTGTAAAACCAAAAGTTTTAGTAAGTAAAATAAAGTCGCTATTAAGACGCTTAAAAACCGAAGATAAAACCGATGCAACAACAACATTAGGCGATATTGTTATCAACAGAGATGAATATGTTGTATTAAAAGGTGATAAAAAAATAGCCTTACCAAGAAAAGAATTTGAATTGTTATCATTATTAACATCAAAACCAGGAAAGGTATTTAAAAGAGAAGTGATTTTAGATAGCGTTTGGGGAAATGAAGTCGTTGTAGGAGGAAGAACTATTGATGTTCATATTCGTAAGCTTCGAGAAAAAATAGGTGATGATTTTTTCAAAACCGTAAAAGGTGTTGGGTATAAATTTGTTTTAGAAGAAGATAAATAAATAAAAATAAAACGTAATAATTATATAGATTGCTGAAAGGCAATCTATTTTTATATAATGAAAAAAATTAAAAAAACATACCGTTATGCGCTTTGGTCAGCGTTTTATTCTACAACAATTTCATTAGTTATTGCTTTAGTTTCTTATTTTGTTTTAATAGATTCATTAGGAGTATGGGCGGTTGTTATTTTCGGAATTTTAATGTTCATGGTTTCTTTTTTGATCATTCAATACAGGGCAGAACATTTTATTTATCAACGTGTAAAAAAGTTATATGAAGATATTTCTATTTTAGATGTAAACGATTTAGAACGAAAAGAGGTTACTACAGATGTAGAAGCATTAACCAAAAGTTTGCAAACTTATGTAGAAGATCGTAGCAAACAAATTGTGGTATTAACACAAAGAGATTCTTTTAGAAGAGATTTTTTAGGCAATGTAGCCCACGAATTAAAAACGCCACTTTTTACTATACAAGGCTATATTTTAACTCTAATTGAAGGCGCTGCCGAAGATGAAGAAATTCGTACTAAATATTTAGGAAGAGCCAATAAAGGTGTAGAAAGATTGACCTCGATTATTAAAGATTTAGACATGCTTGCTAAATTGGAAACCGAGGGCATGAAAATGGACATTCAAACTTTCAATATTATAGAGCTTATTCAAAATGTTTTTGATTTGTTTGAAATGAAAGCCAAAAAACGAAACATTACCTTATTATTTGATACTATTTATGAATTCCCTCGCTTTGTTAAAGGTGATGTTGAGCGTATTGAACAGGTGTTAATTAACTTGGTTGTAAACTCGATTAAATATGGTAAAGTAGGCGGTGTTACTACGGCAAGTATTGAAAGTTATAACCCAAATAAATTTATCATTAAAATAATTGATAATGGCGAAGGAATAAAAGAAGACCATCTTTCTCGTTTATTCGAGCGTTTTTACAGGGTAGATCAAAGCCGTTCACGCGAGCAAGGAGGTTCAGGTTTGGGGCTTTCTATTGTAAAGCACATTATTGAAGCTCATGATGAAACTATTTTGCTAAAAAGTGAGTATGGTAAGGGTTCAGAATTTTCGTTTACCCTTGAAAAAGCCAATTAAAAAGTTATAATAGACTCTAATAAACAAGCACAAAAAAAGGAGCTGATTAAATCAACTCCTTTTTTAGTTTATAATAATTTCGATTATTTAGACTAAATCAAAACCAATATCTTTTCTGTAATTCATTCCTTCAAAAGAAATTTTGTCAATGCTTTTGTATGATTTATCAAGCGCTTCTTGAATAGAATCTCCAAAAGAAGTAACTGCCATAACTCTTCCTCCGTTTGAAACTACTTTACCATCTTTATCGGTTGTTCCTGCATGAAAAACAGTAGAATCTGTCGCCAATTCAAAACCTGTAATTTCTTTTCCTTTTTCGTAGGCTTCAGGATATCCGCCAGCAACCAACATTACTGTTGCTGCTGTTTGAGAGGTAACTTGGTATGATTTTTCATCCAAAGTTCTGTTTGCCACACCTTCGAATAAATCAACTAAATCAGATTTAATTCTTGGTAAAACAACCTCTGTTTCAGGATCGCCCATACGTACGTTGTATTCAACAACAGATGGGTTTCCGTTGTCGTTCATTAAGCCGATAAAAATAAAGCCACGGTAATCAATTCCATCTTTCTGTAAACCATCAATTGTTGGTTTTACTACTAAATCTTCTACTTTCTGTAAAAAATCATCCGTAGCAAAAGGAACAGGAGAAATAGCGCCCATTCCACCAGTATTTAAACCAGCATCGCCTTCACCAATACGTTTGTAATCTTTTGCTGAAGGTAAAATTTTATAATTTTTTCCATCGGTTAAAACAAATACCGAAAGTTCAATTCCTTTTAAAAATTCTTCAATAACTACGGTTGCCGAAGCTTCTCCGAATTTTTCGTTTGAAAGCATTTCTTTTAATTCAGATTTTGCTTCTTCTAAATCGTTTAAAATTAAAACACCTTTTCCACCAGCTAATCCATCAGCCTTTAAAACATACGGAGGCGCTAAGGTTTCTAAAAAAGCGTGTCCTTTTGCTAGTGTTTGGGCAGTAAATGATTCATACCTTGCGGTAGGAATATTGTGCTTAATCATAAATTGTTTCGAAAAATCTTTACTTCCTTCTAGTAAAGCACCATCTTTTTTAGGACCAATTATAGCAATGTTTTTTAATTGCTGATCAGCTAAAAAGAAATCGTGAATACCTGCTACTAAAGGTGCTTCAGGACCTACAACAACCATATTAATTTGGTGTTGTAAAACCACTTCTTTTACTTGATTAAAATTGGTTGGATTGATAGCAATATTTGTAGCTACAGCGCTTGTACCTGCGTTACCAGGAGCTACAAAAAGCTTTTTTGTTTTGGTACTTTCTGAAAGCTTTTTTGCAAAGGAATGCTCTCTTCCTCCTGATCCTAAAATTAAGATATTCATGGTATGTTGTGTTGTTGTGTTATCAATGCAAATATAAAATAACAAAAAAGGCTATTTAAAAAAATAGCCTTTTTTGTTGAAATAATTATTAAAATATCTGTTCTAGTATTTTTTGTGTAATGGCATAAGTTGGTGTAACGCCACTCATTCCTAAACCTCCAGAGGCAAGAGTTGCTCCTGTTTCTAGCGGGTTGTCAGATGCGTAATAAGCATATCGAACTTTTACATCTTCACGGATATTCCCTCTAATTTTAGAGGCCGATTGAATGGCTTTTTGATAATGTGCGCCTTCCATTTCTAAACCAATCACATTCCAGGTAGAATCATGGAAAAATTCAAGTAAATCTTTATTTTGTAAAGAGGTTCCTAATACACTAACCATCGTTCCTTCAAAAACGTTTACGCCAAAGCCTTCTAAATCATCTTTGGTTAATTCATTTTCAAACGGATAATTATCGGCAGTACCTTCAAAAATATGTGCCGAAGGAATCATAATATCACCTTTTCCACCTTCTAAAATTCCTGCTTTCCCCATAATAGAAACCGAATCAACATTTAAATGAACTGTTTTTTCAGCGGTTTTATAAGGTTTTAGTAATTCATCCATGGTTTCAAAAGCTTGTTCACCAAAAGCATAATCCATTACAATAATAACAGGTTTTTGATCGGCAGAATTTACTTTCTTAAAAGAAGTTGTTTTAAAATCTATTTTTTCGGTATCAATAATTTGAACATTGATATTGGTTCCTGAAGTATCTTTTAAATAAATTAACCCATTTTTAGACGCATGGTTTTTAACAGCTTTTTGTAAAGGTTGGCTGTTAGAGTTACTCAATACTTCAAAAAGTTCAAAACCTTTGTGTTTTTTAAATTCTTGAGGCAGGGCACTTTTACCATAAATACTATTCATAACACTGTGCATATTTGCACTAATAATATGAATAGGACGCTCTAATAAGTTGTTGTCAAGTAATGTTTTTTTAATGCTATTTGCCCAAATTTCACCATAAAAATGATGTCCAATTTCTTCAATTAAAGCGGTACTAAATTTTACAGAACGTTTTTGTTCGTTGGCTGTTTCGTTAACGGCTAATTTACCTAACCAGTAAATTAAATGGAAAAATCTGTTTGGTTTTTCTTCGGATGCAAAGGTATTATAGGCTTCGTAAACCTCATCGTAAGTTCGTCCTAGAATGTTTCCAAGATGTACCACAATTACGTCTTTTTCTTGGTCTGAAAGCGTTTTGTTATAAAGAACAACATCTTCTAAAAGAAGCCATTCTCTAATAAAACCATCTTCGTTATCAGAAACAACACGGTCTTTTATTTTGTGAGATTCAATAAATAAAAAGGTAATATGTGTAAGAATATCGTAAATTTCAGAACGCCCACGCGTAATTTCGATATTCATTTGATCTTTATCAATACGGTAACAATTTCTTCTTCTTTTAGGAGGAATAATTGTTTCGAATTTTGAATTTCGATATCCTTCATCGGCAGTTAAATTGATAAACTGACACTCTTCAATACCTTCAGGCAATCGTTCAATAATGTAAACCAAACCATTTAATTCGGTTTTATCTTCGGCAATTGAACCATAAATTTCGGGTCTTAATTGCAGTAATGATTTACGCAATGTTTCTCCTGAAATTCCCATGGGTTTATAAAAACCACGACTAAATAAATGACGCATTGAAATGTATAATTTTTCAATAGCGTTGGTTGATTCTTGCGCTCTACTACGTTCTTTATGGTTGGGTTTTGACATTTTTTTTGGGTTCAAAGATACAAATATGTTAGAGATGTTATCTTGTTAAAATTTTGTTATACTTTTTTTGATTCTTTAATAGATGTACTGCTTTACTTATGGTTTTGTCGTTTTGAAGCTGATGTGCAAATAGCCCTTGTTTATAAACGTATCTTTTTATAATTTGATTTTGTATTTCTGTACTTAAAAAAGCTTCGTTTAGGCTAATTTGATCAACTTTATCTGCCTTTAATTTGTTGATTATTTTTTGATATTCTGATACAATAGCGTTGTTCTTTTTTACAGAAATATAGGCTTTTTTAAATAATTTTTCTTGAGTTGTTACAAAGCTAGTATCGATTGTAAGTAAGTAATTTTTAAAATCATTAAAATTTGTAGCTTTAAAAAGAAAGTCAGCTGTTGCTAAATTGGGGTTTTTATGGGTGAAATCGGTAACAAAATTAAAAATAGCTTTTGATTTTAATAGCTTTTTTGTTTCTGTTGATTTTTTAGAAAACCCTGTTTTTACATCGGGTGTTACGCCACCGCCATCATAAACTGTTCTTCCGTTTTTTGTTTTGAATGTACTTACAATTCCATCAGAAAATTTAGGAACTTTACCTGTTTTAATATTTCTGTTACTATAATCTAATTCTTGAATACAACGTCCGCTAGGGGTATAATATTTTGAAATAGTGGCTTTCATTTGTGTGCCGTAATTTAGTTTAAAATAACGTTGCACTAAGCCTTTACCGAAAGAGCGTTCGCCCATAATAACGGCACGGTCATAGTCTTGCAAAGCACCCGATACAATTTCAGAAGCCGAAGCCGAACGGTCGTTTATTAAAACAACAACAGGAATTTTAGTATCTAAAGCTTCTCTTTTTGTTTTATAAACTCTGGTGTTTTTTTTAGTTTTTCCACGAGTATCGACAACTTTTAAACCTTTATCTATAAATAAATTGGTAATATTTACAGCATCGAATAATGAACCACCAGGATTGTTACGTAAATCAAAAACCAAGTTTTTCATGCCTTTTTCCTTGAGCTCGTTGAAGGCATTGGCAACTTGTTCGGTGGCTTTTTGACTGGTGAATTTTGTTAAAACGATATAACCTGTTTGAGCATCAATCATGCGGTAAAATGGAACGGGGTTTACTGTAATCCTATCTAGTTTTAAGCTGATTTTTTTGGTGTTTCCGTTGCTGTTAACGCCTAAAGAAAGTGCTTTGTTAGGCGTTCCTTTTAGCATTTGTGCGTATTGGCTTTTGGCTATTTCTGTTAAATTTTGCCCGTTGATAGTTGTAATAATATCGCCTGCTTTTAGCCCAGCTTTATCAGCAGAAAACCCCTTGTAAACCTCTGAAATAAGAATGCCTTTTTTAGTGTAATAAACAGCAATACCAATACCTCCGTATTCCCCTTCACGACGAATACGAGCGTCTTCAACGTCTTGCTCGTTGTAAAAACGGGTGTAAGGATCTAAATTTTTAAGCGTATTTTTAATGGCTTTATCAGTCAATTCTCCTGGATTAATTTCATCAATATAATTGATGTTTAATTCCTTGAATAAATTGTTGTAAATTTCTATTTGTTTTGCAATTTCAAAAAATCGGGATTGAAATGAAAAAAAAACAGCAATAATTACAAGTAAACCAAAAAAAAGCGCTTTTTTATTCTTCATTTTTATGAGTTTCAGCGACAAATAGTGTTAATAATTTTTTCATTTTAACCTCTAAATCGGCATAAGTCCATTCATCTCTTGCAATATAAGAAATCATAAATACATGTGGCTTATTTACAGCATCATACACGGTGTATTTTTCTTTTCGATAGGTTTCGCGTAGTAAGCGTTTTATGCGGTTTCTGTCCACCGCACTTTTAAAGTTTCTTTTTGGAACAGAGACTCCTACCTGAACAGGGAATTTTGAAGTGTGTTCGGTTTGTATATATACCATTCGAAGTGGAAAAACTTTAACTGATTTTCCTTCTTCATAGAGCTTGCCTATTAGCTTTTTGCTCTTTAATCTTTCTTGTTGTCCTAGTGTAAATTTCATGTGCTACAAACATACATAAACCTACACAAAACTGCACAAATCTATTGTAAAAACCTTTTTTAAGTATTTTTTAATTCTTGCTTTTAATTTTTTATAGGGCTAGGTCTAGTCACCTTGATATTTTGAATATCAAACAATCAATGAAAACACTTAAATGTATTTCGTGTATGAATATTGCACAAATAGAGTTTAAGAATTATATTTGCAAAATAAATACAAACAGAAGACTTATGTTTTTAGAATTTAAATGCAGCAACTTCCTATCTATAAAAGATGAAGTAATTCTTAATATGACACCTATTTCTAGTTATGGTGAACATAATGACACACACATAATAAAAGAAAGCGGTAGGGAAGATATTCAATTATTAAAATCAATTGCAGTATTTGGAAGTAATGGCGGCGGAAAATCTAACTTAATTCAAGCTATGGAATTTATGAAAGACCTACTTCATAATTCATTTAAAGATTCTTTAGAGCCAAAAGAAGATAGACCTTTTTGGAAGTATCATCACAGGTTATCAACAGAGACAATTAATAATCCATCTTCTTTTGAAATGTCATTTATAATTGATGGCATAATTTATAAATATGGATTTTCTATTCAAAATTGGATAATTACTCGTGAGTATCTTACAAAAACGGACAAACGAGAAACAATATTATTTGATAGAACGGGTTCTAATTTCAAGATTAATGAAACAAGTTTTTCAGAAGGTAAAAGATACAAAGACGTAAATTCAAATGTTCTTCTTCTTAATTTTCTTGCTCAACATAATGCTCCTGAATCATCCAAAATATTTCATTGGTTCAATATTTTTAATATTATGGATGGACTTGATGATAGTTATGTTAAAAGTCATACAAAAGAATTATTAGAAACAGATGGGCGATTTAAAAAATGGATTACTGTTGCCTTACGTTTTCTAGAAATAAAAACAGTTAGTATAGAGGATAATGAATTGGTTGCGGTTCATCAAAAGTACGATGAAAATAATTTCATAACTGGACAAGTAAGCCTTCGTGTTGATAGCGAAGAAAGTAATGGTACTCGAAAATTAATATATTTATTAGGTGGTCTATATGCTACTTTGAAATCAGGAAGGACATTTATAATTGATGAATTTGACTCAAAACTCCATCCAAATTTATCTAGAAAATTAGTTCAATTATTTCATAAACATAATATTAATGGTGCTCAGTTTATAATAACAGCACACGATCCTACATTACTTGACAATGATATTTATAGACGTGATCAAATTTGGTTTATAGATAAGGATCAATTTGGTGCTTCTGAGTTATATCCAATGTCTCAATTTAAATCTACTCAGGGGCTTAGAGGTAGTTCGGACTATAGGAAAATGTATTTGAATTGTCATTTTGGAGCAGCTGAGACTATGGAAATATCATCCGAATTAACAAATTTAATTCGTTAAACATGAGAAATTACAGCAGAGGACAAGGTCAAAAAGAAAGACGTGGCAGTAAAAGAGAGCCTAAAGTTGTATTCTCATTTGAGTTTTTAGATATTAAACAAGGGCAAACTTTTAAGCAATGGGACGATAAAAAAGACCTACTTAAACTTCAAGAGTTAGGGCAAACACTTAACAAGCTAACTGTATGGCAATCATTGGCTGAGCAAATTATAATTCAGTATGATATTCAAAACACCCGAAAATGGGATAAGAATAATATGCCAAAAGTTTCGAAATGGAAATATCCAAACACCGTAGCTAGAACTGATATTCCTTGGAGTAAAATAGAATTAGGTCGGAAATTAAGGCTAATTGGTTATCTAGAGTCAAACATTTTTTTTGTAGTTTTTCTAGATAATAACCATCAATTTTTTCCTTCAAATGCATAAAATCTGTTTAAATTTCATCTAAAAAAGTTTTATAACAGAAAAATAAGAAATCGAATCGGTCGCACTGAATTTATTTCAGTTTTGCATCCTGTTTTACCATAATTTTTAAACAGACTTACAAAGTAAAGTAGCTTAACAATACACCATAAAATAGCGAGTGTTTGTATTAAGCCGAAAGATTTGTAAAACTGAAATGAATTTTATTTGACAAGTTTATTTTTATGCTTTTAATTTTTTTATATTTAGACCTATAAAGTACTTTGTAAAGTTCAAAACTTTATAGTGATGCCTAGCCCCGATTGTAGCAATTGTTTGAGCTCCTTTTTTGATTTTTTTCAAAAAAGAGCGAGTGCGGAAAGCGGGAAATAGCTCCAAAAAAAATCCTTTAAAAAACCTTAAAACAACTGTATGAAACCTGATTTATTTCAAGCTCCTGATTATTATCAAACCGATGATTTATTAACAGATGAACATAAACTTATTCGTGAAACGACTCGTAATTGGGTTAAAAAAAAGGTGTCTCCAATTATTGAAAATGCCGCGCAAGAGGCTAAGTTTCCTAGCGAATTGATAAAGGGATTAGCCGATGTTGGTGCTTTTGGCTCATATATTCCTGAGCAATATGGCGGTGCTGGTCTAGATCAAATTTCCTACGGATTAATAATGCAAGAATTGGAGCGTGGCGATAGTGGTATTCGTTCAACTGCTTCGGTGCAATCGTCATTGGTAATGTTACCTATTTATAAGTATGGAAATGAAACGCAGCGACAAAAATATTTACCAAAATTAGCGTCGGGTGAGTGGATTGGAAGCTTTGGTTTAACCGAGCCAAATCACGGGTCTAATCCTAGTGGGATGGAAACGAAGTTTAAAGATATGGGAGATCATTATTTGTTAAATGGTGCAAAAATGTGGATTTCTAACGCACCTATTTGTGATGTTGCCGTGGTTTGGGCTAAAAATGAACAAGGACGGATTCATGGTTTGCTTGTTGAAAGAGGTATGCAGGGGTTTTCGACTCCTGAAACGCATCATAAATGGTCGTTAAGGGCTTCGATTACTGGGGAGCTTATTTTTGATAATGTTAAGGTTCCTAAAGAAAATATATTGCCCAATAAATCGGGGTTAGGAGCGCCTTTATTATGTTTAGATTCTGCTCGTTATGGGATTGCTTGGGGCGCAATTGGAGCGGCGATGGATTGTTATGATACCGCCTTGCGATATGCAAAAGAGCGTACACAATTTGGTAAACCGATTGGGCAGTTTCAGTTACAGCAAAAAAAATTAGCCGAAATGATTACTGAAATTACCAAAGCGCAGTTATTAACATGGCGATTGGGGGTGTTAAAAAATGAAAATAGGGCAACGTCGGCGCAAATATCGATGGCGAAAAGAAATAATGTGGAAATGGCGATAAATATAGCCAGAGAAGCAAGACAAATTTTAGGTGCTATGGGAATATCGGGCGAATATTCGATTATGAGACATGCAATGAATTTAGAAAGTGTAATTACCTACGAAGGAACACATGATGTGCATTTGTTAATTACAGGCTTGGATATTACTGGTTTAAATGCTTTTAAATAAGAAGAAATACGCTAAAATTAAGCCCCCCAGCTTACATTGTAGTTATTTCTTCTTATAATAAAGCACACTAAATGAACTATTAAAAAAAAGAAGAAGGGCTATACACGTTAAACCACCAACATATATATAGAGAACTTCTTCTTAAAATCAACTATTAAAAATTTAAATACAATTTCTTATTCCTTTTTCTTGCCTGTACCTATAAGAATTAAAAGAGTGGCTACTAAGCCCACACAAACAAGTGCGAAAAATCCTATTATAACGGTACCGTATGTCCAAGAAACTAAAGGTAAATTAATCAATTGCATCATATTACTTACTTTTTGCGACAAAAATAGCAGTACTGTTTTGTTTAAAATATGACATTTATCATGTTTTTAATAACAACTGAGAAAGGTTGTTTTTTATAGAACGAAAAACACTAGGAAGTATTGGCTTTTTTAAGTATTCGTAGGAGTTATACCTATAGAAAAAAGGAAAAAATTAGGGTTGTTTCGTTTATTTAAGAAAATTTTAACTTAATATTAAGTTAAAGTTTTCTTAATATTGTTTTTTTCATTGAGCTTATTTTGTTCACTTTCTTTGTGGTTGTTATGATGTATTTTATTACTAATTATTCTTATTAAGTCTAAATAATTATTAAATTAGCGCTGAAATTAACATTATAAACAGTAAACCCCCCCGTGTTATGAAAAAGTTATTAGTATTGATTTTGACTGTTTGTTTATCAATAAACATATGTGCTCAAAAGGTGTGTGAATCTTCAAAAGAAATTGTGGAAGATTTAAATAGTATTAGCATTGCTAAATGTGATATAAAAAAAACGAAAAAGAAGCATACTAAAAAAACCAGAGAAATTCCTGTAACTAGAAGAAGTTTAAAAAAACGTAAAATAACCAAGGGAGTAGGAGTGGGTATTGCTAAAATTCATATTAGTCCTCAAAATGAAAATCAAAAATTAGCCCTTGAAAAAGAACCTTCTTTAGGGCAAGATATAATTAAAATTACCAATAAATTATCAAAAGAAGAGTTAGATACAGCGGTTAAATTTAATAAGGCAGATAAAATTCCACTATTTAATGCTTGTAAAAATGTAAGTAAAACAAGACGTGCTTTTTGTTTTAATAAAAATATGGTAAATCATATTTCGACACATTTTAAGTATCCAACCGATGCTATTCGAAAATCAATACAAGGAAATATTTGGGTAAGTTTTATTATTGATAAAAACGGTGAGGTAAAAAATATTAAAACACTTGTGCATAAAAATGGGGATTTATTACATAAAGAAGCACTTAGGGTTGTTGCTAAATTACCGCAATTTATTCCTGGAAAAAAACAGGGTAAACGTGTTTCTGTAAAGTATGGTTTTCCAATTTCATTGGCGTTAGAATAATTAACTCGTAATTATAAACCAAATTATAAACTAAGTAAATAACTCAAAACAATATAAAATGTTTAAAAAAATACTGTTCTTTTTTTTGATGATTTTTAGTGTTGCTTTATCGGCGCAAATTAGTTTAAAAGGAAAGGTTTACGATGAATATTTAGATCCTTTACCTAATGTAAGTATCAAATCGTTACAAAGTACTGCAGCTACAACTTCGAATAGTGCTGGGGATTTTACTTTAATAATAGCCCGAAAACTTCCATATATTATTCAAGTTTCTGCTACTGGGCATAAAAAAGAAGTGATTCAAATTAAAAGCTTAGATCAAGAATTGAATATTGTTTTAAAAGAGCTTAAATAGTAGTGATTTTCTCTTTTGTTTTTTGTCTATATTTTATTTTTGATAAAAAAAACGGAACAAAAACTGCTCATTTTTATCTTTTGAAAAAAAATAACCTATTGATTATCAGTTGTTTAATAATTAATAGGTTAAAAATATGTACTCGAGGCGGGAATCGAACCCGCACGACCTAAGTCACTGGATTTTGAATCCAGCGCGTCTACCAATTCCGCCACTCGAGCATTGTATTGGTACTGCAAATCTATAAAATTTTTTTAATTAAATTCACTTAAAATAACTTTTAAACTCTTAAAATAGTTTTACTTTTGCGGCAACAACAACATTAACTTTTAACAAAACCTTGTAAATGCCTACAGATCAACTAAGTCCGAAAATTTTTGCCTGTTCTCAAAGTATCGAACTTGCTAATGAAATTGCTAAAGAATACGGAATACCACTAGGAGATGTAACAACGACACATTTTAGTGATGGTGAATTTCAACCAGCCTTTGAAGAATCTATTCGAGGAAGAAGAATCTTTTTAATTGGATCTACATTTCCATCAGCAGATAACTTAATGGAAATGCTATTAATGTGTGATGCGGCTAAACGTGCTTCTGCAAGGCATATTACCGCAGTGATGCCTTATTTTGGATGGGCACGTCAAGACAGAAAAGACAAACCTCGTGTAGCTATTGGTGCTAAATTAGTGGCAAAATTACTAGAATCAGCAGGAGCTACCAGAATTATGACCATGGATTTACATGCTGATCAAATTCAAGGATTTTTTGAAAAGCCAGTAGATCACTTATTTGGTTCTACTATTTTCTTACCATATGTAGAAAGTTTAAACTTAGATAATTTAACCATTGCTTCACCTGATATGGGTGGATCAAAAAGAGCCTATGCGTATTCTAAATTTTTAGAAAGCGATGTGGTAATTTGTTATAAACAACGTCAAAAAGCCAATGTAATTGCTTACATGGAATTAATTGGTGAGGTAAAAGGTAAAAATGTAATTCTTGTCGATGATATGATTGATACAGGAGGAACACTTACCAAAGCTGCCGATTTAATGATGGAAAGAGGCGCTTTAAGTGTGCGTGCAATTTGTACACACCCGATTCTTTCTGGTGATGCGTACGAAAGAATTCAGAATTCTAAGTTAACAGAACTGATTGTTTCTAATACAATTCCATTAAAAAAGAGTGTGTCTAAAATAAAAGTGGTAAATTGCGCCTCTTTATTTGCTGATGTGATGCGTAAAGTACATAGTAACGTATCGATTAGCGATGAATTTTTAATGTAAATAATTTAATAAATAAAAATAAAGTAATGAAATCAATTACAATCAACGGATCAAAAAGAGAAAGCGTAGGTAAAAGAGCAACTAAAGACTTACGTAATGCTGGAAAGGTTCCTTGCGTATTATACGGAGGAGACGAGCTTGTTCATTTTTCAGCAACTGAGAAATTATTCAAGCCTTTAGTATTTACTCCAGACGTATTTACTGCTACGATTGAATTAGATGGTGCAAAATACAGTGCTATTTTACAAGATATCCAATTTCACCCTGTAACAGAAGCTATTTTACATGTAGATTTTTATCAAATTTTTGATGATAAAGAACTTACTATGGATATTCCTGTAAAATTAGTAGGTACTGCAAAAGGTATTATGTTAGGTGGGGCATTACGTCACAACTTACGTAAGTTAAAAGTAAAAGCTTTACCAGCTAATTTACCTGACTTTATTGAAGCTGATATTACTGAATTAGCTATTGGTAGTAAATTATATGTTACTGAGTTAAGAAATGATAAATACGCTTTATTACACCCAGATAACACTGTAGTTGCACAAGTTCGTATGTCTCGTAATGCAGCCAAAGCAGCAGCAGAAGGAGAAGAAGAAGAAGCTTAAAAACATGCTATAGTTTTACTATAAATAAAAAAAGCGTTACATTATTTGTAGCGCTTTTTCTATTTTTGGAATTTAATGTTAACATTTTTTAGAAACAATTTTGATGAAAAAATTTTTAATCGTAGGCTTAGGAAATATCGGTGAACAATATGATAATACACGTCATAATATCGGTTTTAAAATAGTAGATGCTTTTGTAAAAGAACACAATGCTAGTTTTGAAACTGAAAAATTAGGCGACATTGCCAAGCTTAAAATTAAAGGAAAAACAGTACTTGTTTTAAAGCCTAGTACCTACATGAACTTAAGTGGTAAAGCGGTTATGTATTGGATGCAACAAGAAAATATTCAGGTAGAAAATTTATTGGTCATTACCGATGATTTAAATATAGATTTCGGTAAACTTCGCATTAAACCAAAAGGAAGCTCAGGCGGACATAACGGATTAAAAGATATTCAAGCAAAATTTAATACGGGTGCATATCCACGTTTTCGCTTCGGAGTTGGTGCAGATTATGGCAAAGGTCGTCAGGTAGATTATGTTTTAGGAACATGGAGTAAAGACGAAATAAGCGAATTAATTGAACGTATTCCAACTTCTGTAAACGCTGTTACTTCTTTTATTACCGCAGGAATGGCAAATACCATGAACGAATTTAACGGCAAATAAATTAAGAATATATTATTTTCTAAGCTTATTTTTTGATGAAAATTATTTATAATTATTATAAATAAATAATTGTTTTTTGAGAAATAGTATTATTTTTGAATCTTAAATACTTGATTATGAAAATTCTAATACTATTCTCTTTTTTTATCTTTTCCAGTTGTTTTGATATTGGATGTACTGATCCAGGATATGATAGTTTTAAATCGTCTTACGAACCTGTTACCATAAAAAGAGCCGATTTAAACACTTCTATTGCTTTTCAAGATGCAGAAGTAATGAGCGAATCGTCTAAAATTTATATTTTTGACAATTATATTTTTATAAATGATAAAAGAAAAGGCTTTCATGTTTTTGATAATTCCGACCCTAAAAATCCCATCAAAAAGAAATTCTTAAAAATACCAGGCGCTACCGATATTGCTATTAGAAACAATACTTTTTTTATCAACCAGGCAACCGATTTAGTATCGTTAAGCATCGATTTGAAGACCTTTAAGTTGAATATTGATAAACGATTAGAAAATGTTTTTCCCAGATTAGAATCACCAGATGGTTTTTATGAATCGGTTAAAAAGGAAGAAATTATTGTTAATTGGATAAAAAAATAAAGGCGATGAAAAAGATATATACACTACTAATTATAGCTATTTTGACGCTTAGTATTTCTTGCAGTCAAGATTCGAGTAATAACGATGTTTCAAGCAATCAATCTGCTGACGGAATGGGTGGTTCTTTAGCTACTTTTATTTTAAAAGATGCTTATTTATACACCGTTGATTTTTTTAAACTAACTGTTTTTAATATTGCTGATACTAAAAATCCTGTAAAAGTAAATACTATTGATGTTGGCTTTAATATTGAAACCTTATTTAGTTTTGATAATTATTTATTCATCGGCTCACAAAATGCGATGTTTATTTATGATATTACCAACAAAGAATTGCCTAAAAAATTAGCCCAATCGAATCATTTTACAGCTTGCGATCCTGTGGTTGCCAACGGTACAAATGCTTATGTTACTTTGCATACGAACAGTAATTGTCAGGGAACGGTAAATGAATTAAAAACCTATGACATTACCGATATTAAAAACCCAATATTATTAAACAATAGAAATTTAACACAGCCTAAAGGATTAAGTTTATATGCCGATAATTACTTATTAGTTTGTGATAACACGGTTAAAATTTTTGATATATCAAACCCAAAAGATTCAAAATATATTACTGAAATCCCTACAAAAAATGCCACGGATATTATCATCAGAAATAATCATGCGTTTATTATTTCTGAAAACAGTATTGATCAATATCAATTAGATGCCACGAATATTTCAAAATTTACTAAAATAAGTACTTTTAATTTTTAATAAAAAAAGCCCTAAAATTTAAAATCTTAGGGCTTTTTTTATATTTCAATCTAAATTTTGTTAATGCTCACTATTGATTATCACTGGCAAACCATTCAGCAAAACTGCTGTCGGTTTCTTGTAATTTTATTGCGTGAAGCTTAATATTTTCAGGAAGTCTGTCTTTAATTTTTTTAGCAAAATCAATCGCCATCATTTCGCTTGTTGGCTGATAATCAACCAAAATAACATGATGTCCTCTGTCTTTTAACTCTTTGGCTAATTCAATATGAGGCGTATTTTGATTAAAAACGGTTGCGTGGTCAAAAATATCAACAATTTCTTCTTTGACAATTTTCTTTAAATCACCAAAATCGATTACCATACCAAACTTTACGTTTGTACTATCGCTAATTGGCTGCCCTGTTACAGTTACATAAAGTTTATAACTATGACCGTGTACATTTTTACATTTTCCATCATAACCATACAACGCATGCCCTGTTTCAAAAGTAAACTGTTTTGTAATTCTTATATTATTCACTATCTCTTAAATTTTTTGTTTGCTCTGTATTTATTGTAAAAATACACAATTGCTACTCCTGCTGCTAAAATGGCAAATAAATAATCTCCACCCATAATTTAATATTTTATTTGCCGAAAGTACGAATTTGTTTTGCAACTTTTGTTAAAATCCATACGAAACCTACTGAAAGCAATACTCCTACTAGTAAAAACACTATTTGATTTTCAAGTATCCATCTTGCAATTTCCTGCCCTGCTGTTTTATTTTGAATATTTTTTATCTCTTGAAATAAAAACATTTTTTATTTTTTAAATTTTGATAATGCTTTTTTAGTGAAATCAGATAAGACTAATTTTCCTGATATTTCAGCATTTTCTATTAATAATTCTTGCCAATGTTCTGTACCAATCCACAAAGTTTTTTTCATTTCTGATAAAGCTACAGGATTGTAATCAGCTAATTTTTCTGTAAAAAAACCTATTTCTTTATCTAAATCTTCTATAGATTCAAAAACACGGGCGTATAATCCTTTTTCTTTTGCCCAGTATGCATTTTTCCAACTTGTTGCATCTAAAGTTAATTCGGCTAAACCGCTCACATTAATTTTTCGAGTAACCGCAGGAGCAATAACAAAAGGACCAATTCCGATACTTAATTCTGATAATTTAATAGCGGCATTTTCTGTTGCAAAAACATAATCGCAAGCAGCTGCTAAACCAACTCCACCGCCAACGGTTTTACCTTGAACACGTCCAATAATTAATTTTGAACAACAACGCATCGCATTAATTACGTTCGCAAACCCTGAGAAAAACTGTTTACCAGCTTCTAAAGTATCAATAGCAACCAATTCATCAAAAGAAGCACCTGCACAAAAAGCTTTATTTCCTTCGGATTTTAAAATGATAATTGCAACGTCATTATTTTTTGATAAGCTATTAAATTCATTAGCCAAACGTGCTAATAATTCACTTGGAAAAGAATTACTTGCAGGATGTCCAAATTCAATAGTTGCAATTTTTTTATCAATATGAGTATATAAACTTCCGTTTTCTCTTGTTGTTGTCATTCTCAATTATTTTATTCTCAAATTTACTCATTTTAAGAACGTGATAAAAACGTATTTCTAAATTTAAGAATTAAAGGAACTGCACGTGCAATTATCCACGCATAAAAAGCAATCCAAATGGCATGTAATTTATAATCTAAGAAATCAAAAAATAATAAAACAGGTATAAAAATAACTGCTGTTGATATCAATAATAAATTTCGTAAATACTTCATTTCTCCCATTCCTTTAAACATTCCATCATAAATAAAAGCGATAGCACAAATAGGTTGCATTATTAAAATAATCCAAAAAGTATTATAAAAATGTTCTAATACGGCTTGTTCTTGTGTAAAAATTCTTCCTATAAAATCATAAAAAACAAATCCAATAATTGCTAAAAAAACACCAAATACAAAGCCATAAAGAAGCAACTTATTTCCTAATTTAAGTAATGATGGATATGCTTTTGCTCCTAATAATTTTCCTGATAAAATATTTCCTGCGGATGAATATCCATCAATCATAAAAGCACCCATTAGCCATATATTAAAACCGATTGTATAGGCTGCAATGTATTCTTTTCCATAAGAAACTGCATAAGAAGTGGCAAAATATAAAGCAAGATTTAAAGCAATAGTTCTAACAAATAAGTTTAACATCATATTGATAAACTTCGGAATTTCCTTGTTAAAAGGAAGCTCAAATTTTAACGATATTTCTGTTTTAGTTATCAGTAAATACACCGCAACAAGCGCCATAACAATTTGTGCAATAACACTTGCATAAGCAGCTCCTGAAATGTTCATTGCAGGAATATATCCTTCAATTCCGTACACAAAAACAACATCTAATACAATGTTTACAACTGTACCAATTATAGCAATTAACATCGGATACATGGTGTTTTGTAAACCTCTAAATGTTCCAAAAATAGCGATTACAAACAAAGTAAACGGAAACCCAAAAACTCGTATTTTATAATATTCAATCGAATAATCTAAAATAGCATCAGAAGCATTATAAAACTGAAATATTTCTTTAGCAAACGGATACGTAATTCCTAAAATAACCAAACTTGTTACTAAAATAATGGCAATAGCTTGAGCAGGTAAATTTTTTACTTCGGATAATTTATCAGCACCAATATATTGCGAAATAATTGATGAAATACTGCTACGTGCTTGCCCAAAAACCCAAATTAGCATCGATAAAAAAGCACCGACAATTCCAATAGCGGCAATACTTTCGGTTGCATTATGATTGATATTTCCTACAATTGCTAAATCGGTAGTTGATAATAAAGGTTCGGCAACTCCTGCAATTAAAGCTGGAAAAGCCAGTTTATTTATTCTTTTAAAACTGATGTCTTGTGGCATCTAAAAAAGTGTGTTCGTTAGGTCGATCGGAGTCGAAACCTATGGTGAATAACCGCTCGACTCCGATCGAGATAACAACAATATTTTGTTTACTTTTTCAGTAACATTCGCTTAATTTCATTCAATTTCATTAAAGCTTCAATAGGCGTAAGCGTATCAATATTTGTAGCTAAAATTTCATCTCGAACTTCTTCTAATAAAGGATCATCTAATTGAAAGAAACTCATTTGCATATCTTCTTTTTGCGAATCTTTTAAAACCTCTTTTACTTCTTTATGAGCGTTGTTTGCTTCTAATTGTTTTAGAATTTTTTGTGCTTTTGTAATCACCAAATTTGGCATTCCTGCTAATTTTGCCACATGAATTCCAAAACTGTGATTACTTCCTCCTTCGACTAATTTTCGTAAAAAAATAATACTATCTTTTAATTCTTTTACCGATACATTAAAGTTTTTGATACGTTTAAAAGTGCTAGTCATTTCATTTAATTCATGATAATGCGTAGCAAATAACGTTTTTCCTTTTGATGGATGTTCGTGTAAATATTCGGCAATAGCCCAAGCAATTGAAATTCCATCATAGGTAGAAGTTCCACGCCCAATTTCATCTAATAAAACCAAACTACGTTCCGATATATTATTTAAAATTGATGCTGTTTCATTCATTTCTACCATAAAAGTAGATTCTCCCATCGAAATATTATCGCTTGCGCCAACTCTGGTAAAAATTTTATCTACCATACCAATTCTAGCACTTTGTGCAGGAATATAACTTCCCATTTGTGCTAATAAAACAATCAATGCGGTTTGGCGTAAAATTGCCGATTTACCCGACATATTTGGTCCGGTAATCATAATAATTTGTTGCGTATCACGATTTAAAACAACATCATTAGCAATATATTCTTCGCCAATTGGAAGTTGTTTTTCGATTACAGGATGACGCCCATTTTTAATATCAATATCGGTACTATTATCCATTTCTGGACGCACATATTCGTTGTCCATCGCCAATTTGGCAAATGATAATAACACATCTATTTTAGCAATATTTTGAGCATTTTGCTGAACAGGTTGTACAAAATCAATAATAAACTGCACTAATTTTGAAAAAATATCTGCTTCTATTTGCTGAATTTTATCTTCTGCTCCTAAAATTTTAGTTTCGTATTCTTTCAGTTCTTCAGTAATATATCGCTCAGCATTTACAAGTGTTTGCTTACGAATCCATTCTTGTGGAACTTTGTCTTTATGGGTATTTCGAACTTCAATATAATATCCAAAAACATTATTGAAAGCGATTTTTAAACTGGTGATTCCCGTTCTTTCGGTTTCACGAGCCAACATCATTTCTAAATATTCTTTTCCTGAATTAGAAATACTACGAAGTTCATCTAATTCATCAGAAACACCACTTGCAATAGCATTTCCTTTATTGATATTTACAGGTGCATCTTCAAAAATAGTTTTGATGATTTTAGTAATTAAAATTTCACAATCGTGTAATTTTTTTCCTATTTCTTTAACTGTTTTATTGCGGCTTTTTTCTGCGGATGCTTTTATCGGAAGAATAGCTTTTAAGGAGTTTTTCAATAAAATAACTTCTCTTGGCGATACTTTTCCTGTGGCGACTTTTGAAATTAAGCGCTCGATATCAGAAATTTGTTTTAATTGATAGGTTACCGTTTCAAAAAAGGCTTCATTATCAATTAAAAAAGCGACCAATTCATGACGTTCTTGTATTTGTGTCAAATCTTTTAACGGCAAAGCCAACCAACGTTTTAATAAACGTCCGCCCATAGGCGAAATTGTTTTATCAATAACATTTAATAAAGACACGGAGTTTAAAGCGTTCCCGCCGTATAATTCTAAATTTTTAACGGTAAACCTATCCATCCACACATAATTATCTTCGGCAATTCTGCTGATCGATTGTATGTGTTGAATTTTATTATGTTGTGTTTCTGATAAATAATACATTGCCGCACCAGCAGCAACGATACCTTGTTCTAAAGATTCAACACCAAAACCTTTTAAGTTTTTAACCTTAAAATGCGTACTTAATAATTCATTTCCATATTCCTTTTGAAAAATCCAATCTTCTAAATAAAAGGTATGAAATCGATCAGTAAAGAGTTCTGAAAATTGTTGTTTGTATTTTTTTTCAACTAAAACTTCGCTTGGCGAAAAATTTTGTAAAAGTTTATCAATATATTCTTCGTTTCCTTGGGCAATTAAAAACTCACCTGTAGAAACATCTAAAAAAGAAACTCCTATTAATTTTTTACCAAAATGTACGGCGGCTAAAAAGTTATTTGATTTTGCTTGTAAAACTTCATCATTTAAAGCAACACCTGGTGTAACCAATTCGGTAACTCCTCTTTTTACGATGTTTTTAGTCATTTTAGGATCTTCTAACTGATCGCAAATAGCAACCCTTAAACCCGATTTTACTAATTTAGGTAAATAGGTATTTAACGAATGATGCGGAAAACCTGCCAACGCAATTTCACTGGCGCTTCCTGCACTTCTTTTTGTTAAAACAATTCCTAAAATACTGGATGCTTTTACGGCATCATCACCAAAGGTTTCATAAAAATCTCCTACTCTAAATAGCAACATTGCATCGGGATATTTTTTCTTAATTCCGTTGTATTGTTGCATCAATGGAGTTACCTTTTTTGCGGTTGTTTTTGCCAAGTTTTTAGATTTTTTAAATTAGTTTTGCGAAGATAAATATTCGATTTTAAAGTAAACATTTTTTATGAGAAAACTAAAAAATAGTGAGTTAGGTAGAATTACGGTGAACGAGTTTAAAGAAACCGAAAAAACGCCCATTATTGTAATATTAGACAACATCAGAAGTTTAAATAATGTGGGTTCTGTTTTTAGAACTTCGGATGCTTTTTTAATTGAAAAAATATATCTGTGCGGAATTACAGCAACGCCTCCGAATAAAGAAATTCATAAAACTGCATTAGGAGCAACCGAATCTGTAGCGTGGGAGCATGTTGAAAATACGATTGACTTAGTTGAAAAATTGAAAAAAGATAACATTAAAATTTTAGCCATCGAACAGGCAGAAAATAGTACAATGTTAAATGAATTTACTCCTGAACCAAACCAAAAATATGCGGTTGTTATGGGAAATGAAGTAAAAGGCGTACAACAAGAAGTTGTTTCTGCATCTGATTTTTGCATTGAAATCCCGCAATTAGGAACGAAGCATTCTTTAAATATATCGGTTACAACAGGTATTGTAATTTGGGATTTATTTCAGAAAATGTCTTAGTTTTGTTTCTCAAATATAAATAAATCCCCTTTTATTTTATGAAAAAAATTCTTACTTTTTTCTTACTACTGACTACGTTTTTTGTTTGCTCACAAGAGCAAAAAGATTCTATTTCTTTTTATTTAAAGAATGCTAAAAAGGTTAAAGGAGTTACTAAATTATCATACCTCAAAAGAGCAGTGATACTTTCGGATGATTTAAAAAAAGACTCGCTTTTAAAGCAAACAAGCATGAGCTATGGTAAACAAAGCTATTTTAGTAAAGATACCTTGGGCTTAACGTTTTCAAAGAACAAATTATTAAAACATTATGAACTAAAAAAAGACTCTTTATCTTTGGCAAAGGCCTATCATTTTGCAGCTTTAAACCATAAAATAAAAAATAATTTAGACAGTGCTTTTTACTATTATCATAAATCAAAGAATGTATCTATCGCTTTAAAAGATTCTGCTGAAATAGGTAGAAGGCTTTTGTCTATGGCAATTCTTCAGGTAAAAGAGCTAGATTTCTTAGGTTGTGAAATAACTACAGTTGAGGGGTTAAAATATGTAGAGCCTTTAAAAAAATATCGAACTTTAAGTTCTTTATATCAAACCTTAGGAAACACTTTAGCGAGTTTAAAAAGACCAGAAGAAGCTCGAACCTATTATTACAAAGCTCAAAATATTGTTAAGTATAATAAGGTAAAACGCAAAAGAGAAAAAAAATATTTAAATCTTTTGAGTAATATAGGGATGACCTATAAAGATCAAGGTGATTATGAAAAAGCAGTTTCGTTATTTGAAGAGGGTTTGCATACAGATAGTTTAGAAATAAAATATCCTAAAAATTATCAATCTTTTTTAGGGAACTTATCGTCCATTTATTTTTTGCAAGGCGATACAAAAAAAGCAATAGAAGGATATAAAATAGTTTTAAAAAGTAGAAAAAAACTTAAAAATTGCTACTCAGAAAGTTTTTCTCACGCTTTTTTAGCAGAGGCATATATAAAAAACAAAAACTATATACTAGCAGAAAAACATGCAAATATTGGTTTAAAATTAGCTAGAAAAGTAAGAAATAATAAAATAGTTTTAGAATGTTTAAAGCTTTTATCAGAGCTTAGTAAAGGACAAAAATCAAAAAAACATTTACAACAATACATAAAACTTAATGACAGTTTATTTGAAAAAGAACGCCGATTAAAAAATCAGTTTGCTAAAATTAGGTATGAAACTGAAAAAAAAGAAACAGAAAATAAGGTTTTAAAAACAGAAAATAAAAGTAAACAACTAGAAATAGTGTATCATAAACAACAACAAACTATTGGTAAGTTAGCCGCTGCCATTGGTTTATTATTATTTATCAGTAGTGTTTTGTTTTATTTTTATAGAAAAAGAAAGCTGTTATATCAAGCACAATTAGAAAGAATAACTGCTCGAGAAGACGAGCGACAACAAATTGCAAAATCATTACACGATGAAGTTGCGGGTGATTTAAGTTTATTGCATCAAAAATTAAAAAAATCAAATTTATTAGAAGAGGCTAAAAAACTAAATGCAGTTAAAGAAAATGTTCGAAATTTATCGCATCAATTAAGTAGTATTAGCTTTAATAAAGTGTCTTTTAAAGATCAAATAATTAATTTGATAAGTGATTATTTTGAAATTAATTTTAGAATAAGTGTTACAGGTTTAAAGGAACATAATTGGCAAGAATTAAATAACGCTATTAACAGATTATTGTATTTAAGTGTACGGGAAACTATCCAAAATTGTAAAAAACATGCAAAAGCTAGTAAAGTAATAATAACATTTGCAATACATAAAAATCATGTATTTTTACAAATTAAAGATAATGGCATTGGTTTTGATGCCAATATCAACAAAAAAGGAATTGGTTTACAGAATCTACAAGAACGTATTGAAGAGTTAAACGGAACTCTACATATAAAAAGTGAAGTAGGTACTGGAACCTTAACTAGTATTCAAATACCCCTAAATGCTTGGACCAACAAAAATACTCTTAGTTGATGATCATCAATTAATACTCGAAGGAATACTCTCCTGCCTAAAAAACATTGATAATTTAGTTATAGAAACAACTAATTGTTGCGATGATGCTTTTTCTAAAATAAAAACAGCAATTCACAGCGTGCCTTTTGATATTGTTTTTACTGATTTAAGTTTTGAAGATACAAAAGGAAGTCTAATATTAGATGGTGGCGAAGCTTTAATAAAAGCCATTCAAAAAGAAAATATAGCTATTAAAACAGGTGTTATTACAGGGCATTTTGAAACCAATCGGGTTTTTAATGTTATTCATAATTTAAATCCTAATGCCTATATTTTAAAAGGAAGTTGTACTACCGATGAATTAACATTTGCTATAAAAAAAATGCTAAAAGATCAGGTGTATTATACACATGAAATACATCAAAAACTATCAAAAAGAGCTTTAATTGAAATTCAAATGGATGAGGTAGCTATTCAAATATTAAAAGAATTGCCAAAACATACTAAAATTACCAATTTAGAAGGTGTTATAAAAAAAGCAGATGGATCTTTAGTTAAAACAAGGTCTATAGAAGCCAAATTAGCAAAACTTCGAGGAGATTTACAAGCTCATAATAATACTGATTTAGTGTTAAAAGCAAAAGAATTAGGTATTCTAGATTAGAATATTGCGGTAATTTGCATTTTTTATTGCGGTAAACCCTTTTTTAAGTTAATAAAGTGCTTGTATATTTGCACCAGAATTCAATATTATTTGGGGAAATATTTTGAAAAGAAAAAAGTTAAAAAACCTTTCAGTTTACTCTGAGAGGTTTTTTTGTGAATAATATTACTGTTTACGATATAAAAAGATAAAACGATAGGTTTTAGGTATTCTAGATTAGAATATTGCGGTAATCTACATTTTTTATTGCGGTAATCCCTTTTTTAAGTTGATAAAGTGCTTGTATATTTGCAGCAGAATTCAATATTATTTGGGGAAATATTTTGAAAAAGAAAAAAGCTAAAAAACCTTTCAGTTTACTCTGAGAGGTTTTTTTGTGAATAACAATACTATTTATTATAAAAAAAATGAGACTTCTTAGAGCCTGTTTAAATTTGTAAAATAAAAAGAAAAAGGTTTCTGAAATTCTATTAAAATGTTTCTTTTGTGGTTCTCAAAACAAAAAAGATGTAT
>NZ_OENA01000055.1 GCF_900239185.1 Tenacibaculum finnmarkense | reverse complement strand
TGTTATTGAACTTCCATCACTTAATTTATCATTGTCTAATACATCTATTGTTGCATCATCGCCTGGTGTATTTCCTGTTGATGTATCATCTGTTGCTGTTGGTGCTCTAATTACTACTACTTCAGAAATTACCGCGCTACAGTTCGTTGGGTTTAATTTCTCACAGATACTGTATTCCACTTGGTAAGTTCCTGCAGGTGTATTTGGTGGAACTGTTACTGTTCCGTCATCATTTAAAGTTAAACCACCAGCTATATTTACAACTGTTAATGTTATTTCTGATGGAACAATCTCTTTTCCATTTAATTTATCATTTTCTAAAACACTTGTGGTTGTAGCTCCGTCTTTTCCGTTGATTGAAGTAAATGTATCTGCTACGGCTTCAATTGGTGCTGCTTCTACAACTACTTTTGAAGTTACTGTTTTACAATTCGCTGGATTTAAATTCTCACAAATTGTGTATTCATAATCATAGGTTCCGGCAGTTGTTCCTGGCGCTATCGTGATGCTTCCGTCGGCATTCATGGTGATGCTTCCTGATGTTGGCGTTGGAGCTGTTCCTGCTGTTAATGTTATTTCTGATGGAACTACTTTTACTCCATTTAAGGTATCATTTTCTAAAACACTTGCGGTTATATTTCCCTCTTTTCCGTTGATTGAAGTAAATTCATCTTTTACAGCTTCAATTGGTGCAGCTTCTACAATTACTTTTGAAATTACAGTAGAACAATTTGAAGGATTTAATTTCTCACAAATTGTGTATTCATAATCATAGGTTCCGGCAGTTGTTCCCGGTGCTACTATTATGTTTCCGTCGGCATTCATAGTGATGCTTCCTGATGTTGGCGTTGGAGCTGTTCCTGCTGTTAATGTTATTTCTGATGGAACAATCTCTTTTCCATTTAATTTATCATTTTCTAAAACACTTGTGGTTATATTTCCCTCTTTTCCGTTGATTGAAGTAAATGTATCTGCTACGGCTTCAATTGGAGCTGCTACAACTTCTACGGTTGATGTTACTGTTTTACAATTCGCTGGATTTAAATTCTCACAAATTGTGTATTCATAATCATAGGTTCCGGCAGTTGTTCCTGGCGCTATTGTTATAGTTCCATCAGTATTCATTAAAATGCTTCCTGCTATTGGCGTTGGTGCTGTTCCTACGGTTAATGTTACTTCTGATGGAACAATCTCTTTTCCATTTAAGGTATCATTTTCTAAAACACTTGTGGTTGTAGCTCCGTCTTTTCCATTGATTGAAGTAAATTCATCTTTTACCGCTTCAATTGGTGCTGCTTCTACAACTACTTTTGAAGTTACAGTAGAACAATTCGCTGGATTCAGATTTTCACAAATTGTGTATTCGTAATCATAGGTTCCCGCGGTTGTTCCCGGTGCTACTATTATGTTTCCGTCGGCATTCATGGTGATGCTTCCTGCTATTGGCGTTGGTGCTGTTCCTACGGTTAATGTTACTTCTGATGGAACAATCTCTTTTCCATTTAAGGTATCATTTTCTAAAACACTTGTGGTTGTAGCTCCGTCTTTTCCATTGATTGAAGTAAATTCAGCTTTTACCGCTTCAATTGGAGCAGCTTCTACAATTACTTCTGAAATTACAGTAGAACAATTCGCTGGATTCAGATTTTCACAAATTGTGTATTCGTAATCATAAATTCCTGCTGTTGTTCCTGGCGCTATTGTTATAGTTCCATCAGTATTCATTAAAATGCTTCCTATTATTGGCGTTGGTGCTGTTCCTACAGTTAATGTTATTTCTGATGGAATTACTTTTTCTCCATTTAAAGTATCATTTTCTAAAACACTTACGGTTGTAGCTCTATCTTTTCCGTTGATTGAAGTAAATTTATCTGCTACGGCTACTAATTCGCCAACTACTTCTACCGTTACCGTAGCTTCTGTACAGTTCGCTGGATTTGCTACGTTTTCACAAATCGTATATATTACAGGATAAAATCCTGTTGGTGTATTTGCTGCAATAGTTACATTTCCGTCTGCATCGATCAAAATATTTCCTGAGGTTACTGGTGTAATATCTGTATTTACTGTTGTTACTTGAACGCCATTTAAGGTATCACCTGTTAAAACACTTCCCGCTGCTACTGGATTTACTCCTGATGCTAAAGGTACTAAAGCTGTCCCTAAAGTATCATTATCGGCTAATAATAGATTCTCTACTAAAACTGTTGCTGTATTACTCTTACAATTTGCTGGATTCGCTCCATTCTCACAGATTTCATAAGTAACTTCGTAGGTTCCTGAAGGCGCTCCTGCGTTTACGGTT
>NZ_OENA01000006.1 GCF_900239185.1 Tenacibaculum finnmarkense | reverse complement strand
ACAGGTGCGACAAAATTTTCATATAATGCATTAGAAGATGCTAAAGATGAGTCCATATCAAGAGGTAATGTATCCGGATTAAATGAATTAGGAAATTATGCTTTTGAAACATCTAAAGCTCTTTTTGTAATCGATAGTAAAGATCATTTATCTGTACGAGGTGCTAATAGAAATGAAATAGATACGGTTGTAGCTAATAAACAAGCAGGTAAGGTATCTACGGCAAATATACTTAGTGGTACTAGTAATAAACAAGGCTTAACTGTGGGTACTGTAATAAAAGTAACGGGAGCACAGCGAGGAATTGATTCCTTTAATGTTAAAAATTACGGAGAGTATATTATTATAAAAATAACTCATACAGCTACAGGATCAAGTGAGTATTGTAACGAATTTGAGGCTGTTTCTTCGGGTATCGCTATTTTACCAGAGCCATCGGTAGCTTTACCAGAAGCATCACCACAATTAGCTACGGTATTATCAAATGAAGATCCAGCTCAAAAAGGGCGTGTTCAAGTACAATTTCAATGGCAAACAGCAGGAATGAAAACATCATGGATACGTGTAATGACGCCAGATGCAGGAAGTAGTGATAATCATGCTCAAAACCGTGGGCAGGTATTTATACCCGAAATAGGAGATCAAGTAATGGTTGGTTTTAGATATAACGATCCTAACAGACCTTTTGTAATGGGAAGTTTATTTAATGGAACAACAGGAGCTGGAGGTCAAGATCAAAATAACATTAAAAGTATTATTACCAAAAGCGGGCATGTTTTGGAATTTAATGATACTAATAATAGTGAAAGTATTACGATTACCGATAAAAATAATAATATTATATTTATTGATACTGCAAATAAAAGCATACGAATTAGTGCACCAGAAACTATTGATATTGAAGCTAAAAACATCAATTTTAGAGCGACTGAATCTATTACCTATCAAGCTAAAAACATGAATACACAAGTAAGTGAAGATCTTGTGTTAGGTGTTGGTAATAATATGAATACAACTATAGAGCAAAGTTATACTTTTCAAGCAACAGAGGTAACAGAAACGATTGAAGGTAGTAAAATTATAGACATCCAAAGTAGTTTACAAGTTAATGCTTCAGAAGTAGATCTGATTGCCGAAAATGGAGATATGAATGTACAAGGGGCAGGTGTAGCTACTTTTCAAGGAGGCTCTGATGTTAAAGTAAGTAAAGGTTAGATTATGCTATATGTACAAGATAGAAAATACCCGTATGTATATGAAAAATTTGAAACTCCGGTTTTATATGATTTTAAAATCAATGAATACACCGAGCTTCAGGAGCATATCATAAAAAATAACTACCAACAACAGTTAGAGGTTGATTTAATATCACATCATGCTAGCAATGTATTAGTTTTTAATGTTAACACAACCAAGCACCAGTATGTATTAGATGCTTCTTTAAAAAAACAAGAATTACTTATTCGTCAATTAAATAGCCTTACAGCAACGGTAGAATTAGAAATAAATGCTACTGGAGATATAGGTAAGGTTCTTAATTATGAGGAAATAAAAGAAAAATGGGAATTACTACTTCCTAAATTAAAGCGACATCATCAAGGGGTATTAGCACATGGATATTTAGAAGGTATCGGTAAAAAAATAAAAGATGAAAATCGGTTTACGACTGATTTAAAACAATACCGTTTGTTTGGAGTGTTGTTTAATAGTTTGTTACGTATTCCTTTTGATGATAAATCTGTAAAATCTAGAACTCGAATTTTTACAAACGTTATACATTGTTTGCCTATACATATTACCGAGCAATTAACGTTGGTTGAAGAAGATGTAATTACAAATTTACTTACCTATAAAGTTACTGGTGTATTGCATGCTATTGATGTCGAAACTACAGCTCGGATTAATAAATATTTAAGGTATTATGATATAGGAACAGATCCTATTTACCTAGAAAATTATAGCGGATATTATAAAATTAATAAATATACTGCGTGGACAGCTAAGGCTGAGATTACATGTACATTAAGTAATGGACGTGGATATAGACGAGAATTACATTTTTCATTAGAAGATAAAGGTTATGAGTAAAAATTATGTGTGTGATGGAGCTAAAATTGAATGTCAATTATGTGTTAATCCAGAAGGAACTTTAACCGTTACTTCAAATGAAATTAAAATACAAGGACAAGTCTTTGCTAATGAAAATGATAAAGGAAAACCAAACCTTGTTTTTGATGGTAATTGTAAGAAAAGTCCTTACCAAGCATCTCCTTGTAAGGCCGTTATGATACCTATTGCATGGCAAGGTACTGCAGATGCACTTATACAAGGTGGTAAAGCTTTATTGGAAGATTCTACTATTATGTGTGGTTTTGGTGGGGTTGAAATAAAAATAACAGATCATTTACAAGTAAATGAACCAACAGAGCTACAACCCCTTATGGCACCGGTAATATTGCCTGTTGAAGAACCAGAAGTTATTAATATTGAATGGAAAAGTTCAAAAAAAACAGCAAATGAATAAAGCACTTCAAACGAATGCTCCTGATAAAAAAATTGAAAAATCAGCAACAAATTCTAATATTTGGGCAGAAATAACAACTTTAAACGTTTTACCAGGAGAAGAGGTTCTTATTGAGTTAGAAAATGAGGACACCCAAAAAGAGATACAAAAAGGAGAAAAAAAAATAGCTTTAGCTACATACATAGACCCTGCAGGAAAAGGAATTGTGTTCCTAAACTCTAAAAAAGAAATTGCCGCTAACGATATTACTAGTAATGAAGCTGTATTAGAAAATAATGAAGCTTCTGGAATATTAAAAGAAGGAAAGTGGACTATTGATTTAAAAGGCACAAAACCTATTACAAGGGCAGTGCCAGGTATGTTAGTTTATTTTCATATAAAAACATCAATTCCAAACGGAGAAAGTGTACATATTGAGCTATATGAAGATGATAATAATGAAAAAGAAGAAAAAGGTACGGGCGATAAAGACGAACACCAACCTTTAGTAAGTAGTGCTATTAAAAAACCAGCTACGCACGAAACAGTTTCTAACGGGAAAATAATAAAAACAATACGGTTAGATAATCTTGAGCAACTTATTAAAAATGATGTTGATAAACAAATTGAGTTATATTTTAGATGTAGTTATAATGATGAACATGTAGAATTACCAACAAAACCTAAAGATTATTTAGTAGTAGGTACATTGGTTATAGATAGGTATAAAATGCCTGGGTTAAATACTTCGGGAACAGATATTGCTGATGACCTTTCTTATGGTACAGGAGTACCACAAAAAAAAGAAATTTACACAACAGCACAAGTCAATCAATTTAAAGTTGATTATGAATCATTTGGGCTTAATGAAGATAAGCATGCATTGTTTACGAATAAAAAAGATTTTCCTGCTGTAACGCCTACTATTAGTAAGCAAGTAAATAATAACGATACATCTACGAATAAGAAAAAGAGGCTTTCTTTAATTATAGAAGAAACTTCAGTTAAAAAAGACAATACTTTTGTAAAAACCCCGAGTACAGATGCTATTTATAAAGAAGCAGCATTTAGAGCTGAAGAAGCTACTAAAAATCAGAAAGCAATCTATAGTAGAAACCAAATATATAAAGTGGATTACGGAATTTTTGATATTGGTGGTGATATAGAAGAGTACCATGAGGAGTATGATGGAATTATAGATTTGCTAAATGGAGAAAAGAGAAGCGATAGCTTGCTTTTTGATTTATTTAAAGAAAATGCAGAATTATTCTTTGCTAGAGGAGAATTGCAGTTTAATATTAATAGAATGATAGCTAAATTTAAAAGTAATACTGGTGGAATTTATGAAGACCCAATATTAACTAAGCATGTATTAGCAGATCCTTCTACTGATACCTATTGTATGTATATTGAAAATTATATCGCTGAAAAAATAAAACAAGAAACATTTGAAAACATTTTAAAGGTAGAAGACAGGTCGCCAGATTTTGATTCTAATTTAGAAGATGAGTTAAAAAGAAGAAAAAAACAAAAAATAAAAGGAAATGATATTACCAATGACATAGATGGTTTTACTACTGTTTTAAAAAAACCTCAATATTCTTATGGTAATTGGTATAACCCAAAACACTTATGGAAAGCAGGTAAAGGTTTAACAATAGCTACTAATGATATTTGGTCGACTGAGGTTGTTTTAAAAGAGCTAAAAAACGACGGCGAAAATTATACATGTAAATATCAAGTAACTCTTTGGGATCATTTTGGGTTAGATATCCCCGATATGCAAAAACCTTTTAATATAATGCCAGGAATAAGAGAAACCTTTATTTGTTGGTTTGTATTACAACATTTACGAGGTTATAAACCTTTTGTTACAAAAATTACTTTTAATAAGGAGTTTAAGGGTGTTATAAGTGAAGGAAGAGAAGAGCGAAGAGCAGATCAAAAAGAAAAAAAAGCAGCTCTTAAAAAAGCAACCCAAAAAACTAGAGACAAACGAACTTTTGATAAAGTAACGAACCCATGGCCGAGAGGACCAAAATTGTAAACATATGAGAGTAGTAATTTTTTTAATGTTATTTAGTTTTGTTCTTGGATGCAAAACAAAACAGAATCCCATAAGTTTTATGCTGTTAGAAAAGCATAGTGGAAAATCACCAGTAAGTTATAAAGTAATAGATGGAAAAGTTAATAATATATATATATATAGCGAAACTTTTTTAATAGATAACCTACCAGAAAGGCAAAAAAAAGGAGAATTAGATGAAGTTACCTATGATATTCAAAAAGCATATTTTGAAAAAAATAATAAATTATGTTTGGTAGAAGATGATATTACTTATTATGGAATGACATTTTATAGAAAATCTAATTGTACAGCGTATTTTATTAATCATTTACAAGATCATACAGGTTTTTCACAAACCACATTTCGTGATTGTAAAGGAGATGGAGAATATCTTTTTTATTATGAACGTGATAAAAAAAATAAAAACATGTGGGTGTTAAACCAAAATATGTGGGGTAAAGAATACCACGATACTATTTATTGTAAACCAAATAGAAAAAAGTTGAAATTACCAGATAGACCACATTAAATAGCGGCACTATTTAAAAACGACGGCGAAAATTATACATGTAAATATGAAGTTATACTTTGGGATAATTTTGGATTAGATTTACCGGATATGCAAAGGGAATTCAATACCTATTTTACTGTAAAAGAAGCTTTTATCTGTTGGTTTATTTTAGAGCACCTACGTGGATATAAACCGTTTGTAACCAAAATAACTTTTGAGAGAGAATTTAAAGGTAGTTTTAATATAGGAAAGTCAGAACGGTTAAAAGAAAGAGAGGTAAAAGCTTTACAACTTAAAAAAGAAGAAGAAAAAATGGAGAGACTTAGACAAATAGGAAGAAAAAAACCGGGAGAAATGTAAATATGGAAAACCTTAAATCAATCATGATACTATTGTTTTTTGCAACTTTAATAATAAGTTGTGAAATTTCTAATACTAAAAAAAGAAATAGTATTGAATTTATTCAATCAAATGTAATGAGTAACCTTTTTTTAATCAAAAACTCTCATAAAAGAGATTCTTTATTGAAAAAAGAACTGATACATTTTTTAATTAAAAACCCTCTTATAAAGAAAAGTAGAACAACAGTGTTATTTTATAAATACACAGTATATAATAATGTATTAGGCATGCACAACGGTACTAGTTATTTTATAGATAATTTACCTGACCCTGGAGGTTTTTCAAGTGAAGAATTGAGTGATTATCGAGAAGATGAAATAGCTGCTTTTACAATAGCTAAATGTAAAAATTGTAAAATCCTGAAATAGGTTGACTAAAATTTAAACACTTTTAGTTAAACTATGGACACAAAGACAAAACTACCCTGCCGAAAAAAGAACTACAAT
>NZ_OENA01000011.1 GCF_900239185.1 Tenacibaculum finnmarkense | reverse complement strand
CATCTTTTTTGTTTTGAGAACCACAAAAGAAACATTTTAATAGAATTTCAGAAACCTTTTTCTTTTTATTTTACAAATTTAAACAGGCTCTTATTCTTTGCTTTTTTATCTTCGGATGTAATAAGGTAGAAAAAACGAGTATTAAAAAGATGAAATCACCTAAAATAGTAATTGCGCATCGTGGTGCCTCAGGGTATTTGCCCGAGCATACCATGGAGGCTAAAGCAATGGCGTATGCTATGAATCCTGATTATATTGAGCAAGATTTGGTGCTAAGTAAAGATAATGTTCCAATTGTTATTCACGATATTTATTTAGATGATGTAACCGATGTTGCGCTTGTTTTTCCTGATAAAAAAAGAGCGGATAATCGGTATTATGTAATCGATTTTACTTTTGATGAATTGCAAGAATTACAGGTAACCGAACGTTTTGATACCAAAACAGGAAAGCAGTTTTATTTGAAGCGATTTCCTAAAGGAAAAGGGAATTTTAAACTTCATTCTTTACAACAAGAAATTGAACTTATTCAAGGTTTAAATTATGGTACTGGTAAAAATATTGGAATTTATCCAGAGATAAAAAATCCTGAGTTTCATCATAAAAATGGAAAAGATATCGCTAAAATAACCTTAGATATTCTTTCTGATTATGGATATAAAACCAAAAAAGATGCCTGTATTTTTCAATGTTTTGATGAAAAAGAATTAGAGAGAATTCGAAAAGAACTAAAATCGGATTTGTTTTTAGTGCAGTTAATAGAATTTGATGAGCAAGTTAAAAAATTAGAACATTTTGCAACTTATGCCGATGGAATAGGACCGTGGTATAAGCAAATTTTAGCCGATAAAGTAGCCGATAAATTCACTTTTACAAACTTAGTTTTAAAGGCGCATCAGCTCGGCTTAAAAGTACATCCGTACACTTTTAGAGCCGATAGTTTAGACGAATTTTCTTCGTTTGAAGAAATGATGCAAGTATTATTTTTTGAAGCGAATATTGATGGCGGTTTTACTGATTTCCCTGATAAAATGGTTACTTTTTTGAATGAGAATTAAACTTTTAAATGTCAGTTTCACATCCTGATTTGCCACCATTTTGTCAATTCGAGTGATTTTAATTACTAGAAGGAATTAAAATTGTATCGAGAATTTTATTTTGATTCCTTTTGATGCTAAAAAATTACTTGAACTGACAGATTATTTGTGAACTTTTGTAATAATATTTTATTGACTAAAATTTAAACAGGTTCTTAAATTTTTTAAGATTGTTTTTTTTCTTGACTATCAATATCTTTTATCAGTTTAAATGCAAAATAAATAATTCCTAAAGAAGCTAAAAGAATACAAATCCACATAAAAATAGTGGTTTGCCAAAAAGGTATATTTTTAGGCGATACAGCTTTGCTTTTGTTTTTAGAAAATGATGTAATATTTGTTTCTGTAATATTTTTTGTAGTCGATGAAATAAAATTTCCTAAATCGTACGACGGTTTTTTTAACGTAGCATCAACTATTATTTTGTAATTAGTTGCTTTCTTTAAATTAGCAATTAAATAAATTGGCTTCTGAAATAACTGAATATTTTCTATTGCTAAAGCAGGATTATCTTTATTTTGAATCTCGATAATAAACTCTTTTTCATTTAAATTATTAAAGGTAAATGAGTTTTTGTTTTTAGAATTTAACTGAAAAGAAGCGATAGTTTCGGTGTAATTTTCTATACGTTTTTTAATTTTTCGTTCTCTTTTTACAAGAATTTTAGCATTTCTTAGAAAAAAATCGGAATCAATTTTAAAAGAAATACTATTTATTTTATGTGAATTTTCAGCCGTAAATTTAAGTTGTGTAACTTTTTTCTTTTTTTCGATAGAAACAGCTTCTTGTTTGTATTGATTTATTTGAATCGCATTTTGAGTAAAAATTTTACTTTTATAAATCCCAGCTTCCAAAATATTTATGGGTAAGGAGTTTTTATCATCAAAATTAATGCGTAAAAATGGATAGGTATTTAAAGGAAAATGAATAGTTTGTTCTAAAAATATTTTTCCTGAAGCTGTTTTTTTAGGTGAGTTTTTAGGCGATAAAATACGATTAGAAATCAGCCCAAACCAGTCAGAACCATTATCACTTCCGTAGATATTATAGCTTTTTCTGATTTTTGTATTGGCAATTTTAAGCGTAAATTTAGCTAGTTTTTCTGCGGATTTATTTTCTATTACAATTGAGGTTACAGAATCGTTAATAACATTTTTTGATGCTATTTTAAGTTGCTCAAAGGTTGAGAATTTTTTATCATTATTATAAATTAAAACATACGGAACATCATTTTTTAAAGAGTCTTTAATTCTTAAAAAATTGTAATTTTCAGTTGCTGCCGAACGAACTTTTATCGGTAGCATTATTTTATGCAAACCGTTTTCATTTATCGGATGAATACTACCTGTATAATTTTGAGCAAAAGTAGTAAGAGAAACAAAAAAGGTAATTAATAAACTATATTTCATCATCTGTATTTTTATTTTCGGTGGTTTCATCAATAACTAATTTTTTTAATTTTTGATACACAAAAGAAATTATCAATATTAAAACTCCTAATAATATAAAAGCAATAATTTTTCCTGTTTCTGAAACGTTTTTAATATCGTAGATAAAAAGTTTTAAAATAGTTAAACCAAGTAACGATAGTGCGATTACTCGTAAGTTTTTCCATTGTTTTTTTATCCCAATAATTAAAAAGATAAAAGAAAAAACTCCCCAAAGTATTGGATATCCTATTTTAATAATTTGTGTTTTTGTCGCTGATATTTGGCTGCGTACAAAAATGTTTTTATCGTAAAAATCATTTTCTGATTCCGTAAATTTTTCAGATAATACTACTGTATCAATTGTATTTGAAAGATGTAAACCATGTATCATTATTTCATTACTTAAAATATATACAATGGCAAAAGTAAATATCCAAGGCAACCATTTACGTTGTTTTGGTTTTATCTTAAATAATAAATCGGATGTCTTATATAATTGATATCCAAAATAAATTAAACAACTTAAAATGATATAATGAAAGTAAAAAGCATAGGAAGTATTGGTGTTTTCTAAGAAATTTTCAATTAATTCGTTTGCTGGTAATTTGTAAAAAAACAAAATGTAACTTAGTATAGAAATGCAACTTATTAACAGTATTGCTTTTGTAAAAAGGTTGTTTTTTAAAGTGCTTGTTGTATAAATAAGTACCGAAATAAAAATAAAATGATAGGTTACAGAAAAAGATAGGGCAGAATAAATATTTGCTAAAAACTGATTTGCTTGGTAATTAGTTTCTAAAATTCCTGTAAAATAACTAGCCAAAATGGCAATTATCAAAATAAAATTAGCATAAGAATGGCTGCTAACTAGAAGCTGTTTTATTTCGGTTTTTGGAGCTTTTTTTAATAACCAATACGTTAAAAATAACGAACAACTAACCACGAAACCTGCAATAAATAACGGATTTAAAATAACGTTTAAATCTTTTGTAAAGCTATATCTGTCCCAATCTAAAAATAGGCTGATAAGGGTTAATATTTGTACGGCAATTGCACCAATTTTAAAGGTGTCTATTTTTGATTTTTGAGATAGCCAAAACAATAAAACAGCTTCCAAAGCCCAGAAAAGTGTAATAATATTGCCTTCAAATTGAATTGGAATTGTTAAGGTAACAAAAGTTAAAGCAAGTCCGATTAATAAGTAAATAGCATTTTTATCTAATCCGAATTTTTTATATAAAATAGTAGCGTAAGTAATGTTATAAAGCGCCAATAGTAACGTAAATAATCCTGTTAAATTTGATGCTAAATCATTTAAAATTAACATTCCTAATCCGAAAAATACAAAGGTATTTGCTACTAAAATAAAATATTCTATGTCAGAGAATTTCCCTTTATTTCGAAGGTTATTTAAAACAATAGTAATACTAAATATAAAATAAAACAGGGTAGCGAAAATTAAAGCTCCTGTGTGTGAAAATGTATTGCTACCTATTTTTAAATTACACCAACTTCCGAATAATATTGTTGTAAATATAAAAGATAAAACAGTTGAAATACGCCATTTTTTAAAGTAAGAAATCACTAGCATTCCGATATTTAAAATAGCGATGTAAGTAAATAATACTACGTAATTTCCTTCGCCAGTACTTACCATAAATGGTGCTGCAAAACCACCAATTAACGATAAAATAGCCAGTTCTTGCTTGTTGTAAGAAACCGAAACTAGGGTGCTAAAAATGGTTATTACCGTCATAATAGCAAAAGCTACGCTTTGACTAAATAACTCGTATTCATGAAAAGCAATATAAATAGTAAAGTAAAAAATACTAATTGCTCCCGCCACTAAAACAGAACTAAAAGAGGTGTAATTTTTCTTTAATTTATGTGCAATTGCCATAATTAATGAACCACATAAAACGCCAATTCCAACTCTTGCAGGTTCGTTTATCCAATCTTTATCGATGGCATATTTTACGAAAAAACTAATTCCTAATACTAAAATTAAGATTCCTAGTTTATTAATTAAGTTTTCACCGATAAATTTTTCTAAATCAGGGTTTTTTTCTTTAAAATTTTCAAAAAATGATTTTTCAGGAATTGATTTTACAGCCTGATCTTTGGTTTGCTGTATCGTTTGTTTTGCTGTTTTTTTATCCTCTAAAACAGGTGTTGTTTTTAAAGAATTAGTAACAGAAGGTGTTATTATAATTTCCTCTTTTTTAGGAGTAGGAATTATTGGTGCTACTGTTTTAATTACTTCAGGAATTACAATTTTTTCTTCTTCGGATGCTACATTTTTATGAGCTGTAACGGTATCTTTTGAAAAAACTTTTTTTTGTAAATCGGCAATTGTTTTATTGAGTTGTTCAAATTTTGTATTTATATTTTTATTGATAAAATATAAACAGAGTAAGACGATTATAAATAAGAGTCCTTCCATAAAATATCGTTTTGAATTTTAGTTCAAATGTAATCAAAATGTAATCTTTAATGATGTGTTAGATATTTTTTATGTAAAATAAGCATCAAGAATATTATTCTTATACATTTGTAAATCAGTGATACATCAGAAAAAAAAACAAAACATGACAGTATATGATCTTATAAATATCCTTAGTAATAATTCAAATACGATAATAAATTACTATATAACTTTACTTTTACTGACATTATTAGGTCTTTTGTTTTCAAATATGATTCGCCCTAAATCGCCAATTTTATATGTGTATAGTATTTTAATATATGCTTTGGCGATACCTGGAATTTTAGCTATTATCTTGGTTGTTTATAATTTTTTCTTTTTGCGTAAAAATTTACTGCAACTTCAATTAATCACGTATTACTTACCAATAATAGCCATGATATTGTTGCTGTTAATTATTAAAAAAACAGTTCCTTTAAAAGCAATTCCTGGTTTTGATAAATTATCAGGGCTGTTTATCATTTTAATCATCACTTTTTTAATTACGTATTTTATTCAAAAAGCAATTATAGGTGTGTTTTTTATAGGAAGTTTTACACAGCTTATCGCCATATTTTTAGTGCTATTGGTAGTTTTAAAATTAGGATGGAATAAGTTGGTAAAGTAATCAGAAAATAATCAAAAAAGATAAAGGCTCTTATAATTGGTTAATTTTTTTAAATTTGTTAAAACTAGAGTAACTATGTTAAAAAATTTAAAATCGCTATTTTTTACTGAAGATGAAAGTGAAAAAGAGAACAAGCAAGAAGATAAAAAACAAGCGGTATCAGCTAAAAAATCCGCAGAAATAAATACAGTAAATAAATCAACCACTATAAATAGTAATGTTACAGGTAGTGTTGATGCTGCTATTGTAGAAAAATTATTAGCTGCAATTGAAAACAATAACTTAGATGGTTTTGATTATCTAGAATTTAAAAAAGCCTTAAAAGCTTTAGAAAAAATTCCAATGGACGAGGCTACAAAATACCGTTCAACTTATGCAGCAGCTTCTACAATGGGCGCAACTTTAGAGACTTTATTAGAAACAATAAAACATTATATAGGCGTTTTAGATACTGAAAATAAAACTTTTACAAAAGCTTTTGAAGGGCAATTAGTCGCTAAAGTAGGAAATAAACAAAAGGAAATTACCCAGTTTGAAGCGGTTGTTAACGAAAAATCAGCAAAAATAAAGCAGTTAACAAACGAAATTACAACGCATCAAAATCAAATAGAAGAATTAAAAAAATTGATAGCTGATAGTAGTCATAAGATTACTAAAACTCAAAATGATTTTAAAATTTCTTATTTGCATTTAAGAACACAAATAGAGCAAGATGCTCAAAAAATAAAAGAATACATAAAATAATGGAAAATTTTACACCCAAATCTTTTTGGGAAAAACCAGAAGGAAAAACAGGAATGTTTTTTACAGCTTTATTAGCAGGAGGGAGTATGTATTTTTTATACAAAGCATTGCCTTATCTTATTAATATTGTTGAAAACACCTTACATTTAGGATTACTTTTAGCAGGTTTAGGAGCTTTAATTTATATGATTTTAGACCCTAAAATGCGTAACCTTGTTTTTTATATGTACAAATCGTTTATGCGATGGATTACAGGTTTGTTTATTTTAATTGATCCGATAGGAATTTTAAAAAGTTATATTGATGATTTAAAAGATAACTTAAAGAAAATGAACAAACAAATTGCTGTTTTAAAAGGTCAAATGAGAAGGCTACAGCAAATAATGAATGAAAATAAAAAGAATATCAATAACAATTTAAAGCTTGCAAGTGCGGCAAAAGAGAAAGATAAAAAAGGAATTATGATTCTGAAATCTCGTAAAGCAGGGAGATTAAGAGAATCTAATTTAAAGCTAGATGAGTTGTATCGAAAAATGGAGATTTTATACAGAGTATTAACAAAAATGTATGAAAATTCTGAAATTTTAGTCGAAGATATTGAAGACCAAGTAATGGTAAAAGAACAAGAACGTAAAGCAATACGTGCGAGTCATTCTGCTATGAAATCGGCAATGAATATCATTTCAGGAAACAACGATAAAAAAGAAATGTTCGATAGAGCTTTAGAAGCAATTGCTGATGATGTGAGTATGAAAATAGGAGAAATGGAGCGTTTTATGGAAATGTCAAACGGTTTTATGGATTCTATCGATTTACAAAACGGAATTTTTGAAGAAGAAGGTTTAGATTTATTAGATAAATGGGAAAAAGAAGGGGTTTCTTTAATCCTTGGAAATCAAAAAGATTTATTAGTAAACGATAGCCACAGTGTAGATTTAGATGCACCAACATTAAAGAAAAACAAAAATCATAATAATCAGTATACTGATTTATTCAATTTTTAAATATTTATAATTAAAAAAATATCAACTAGTAAAAAAATAAATTATGGCAGGAAAAAAATTAACTCCATTATCCAAAATATTAATCGTTGCAGTAATTATTGGCGGTGTTTATTTCTTACTAAATAAACTAAGAGATCCGAAGGTTAAAGACAAAATAAATGAAGTAACTGCGAGTTCAGAAACTAAAGAAGGGTATCAAGATGTCTTAAATATCGGAGTTGTTACTTGGGGAGGTTATGCAGGTGGACAATATTTTAATGAAGGATTTAAAGCAAATACGAATTCTCGATTTTATAAAGATTACGGATTTAAAGTAAATTTTAAAGTAATTGATGATTTTGATGCTTCTCGTGATGCGTTTAAAAATGGCGATATCGATTTAATGTGGGCAACTATTGATGCTTTTCCTACCGAAGTTGCAGGATTATCGCAATATCAACCGCAAGTTGTTTTTCAAGCAGACTGGAGTCGTGGAGGAGATGCCATTGTTGCACGTCGTGGAATTAATAAAGTAAGCGATTTAAGAGGTAAGAAAATTGCAGTAGCACCAATGACACCATCGCACTCGTTTTTAATTTGGTTATTAGAAGCAGGAGATATCAGTGTAAAAGATGTTAAAATTATAGAAGTACCAAGTGCTATTGATGCTGCCGATGCTTTTAAAAGTGGAACTGTAGATGCAGCTGTTGTTTGGAGCCCGGATGATGCTGATTGTGTTCAAAAAGTTGCAGGAGCTAGTGTTTTAGAAAGTACTAAAAATGCAACACATATTATTGCTGATGTTTTTGTCGCTAAAAAAGATTTTATCGAAAATAATAAAGAGCAATTAAGAGAATTATACGAAGGTTGGATGATTGGAGCTTCTGAACTTAATAATTCGGATGCTAATAAAAAGAAAGCCGCTAAAATTTTAGCAGAAGGCTTATCGCAACCGGAAGATTTTTGTTATGATGCCATTAATAATGTACGTTTAGCGACTCATGGAGATAATCAAAATTTCTTCGGATTAAATAATAATTACAACGGTGTAACAGGAGAGAATTTATATAATAAAATGAAAGTAAAGTATCAAAATTTAGGATACAATACTTCAGGTGCAAAAAGTTGGAGATTACTTTCTACAAAAGATTTAGTAACAAAAACAACTTCTTTAACAGGAGCAAATCATGTTTCTGAAAAAGAAAAACAATTTTCTGTAGCCAATGATAAATTAACTAAAAAAGCATCTTTATCATCAAAAAAAGTAAGTATCAGTTTTAGAACTGGTCAGTTTATTTTAAGTGATAATGCAAAGCAATTAATAGACGTACAATTTACGCCAATAGCAAAAGCTTTTGCAAATACACGCATCCGTATTGAAGGAAATACAGATAATGTTGGAAAAAGAAGTTCTAATGTTTTACTTTCTAGACGAAGAGCTCAGTCGGTTGCTAATTATTTAATCGATCAACATAATATGCCTAAAAACAGGTTTATTATCCTTGGAAATGGTCCTGATAAACCAATTGCTGGTTGTGAGAGAAATCAGAATAAAGATTGTCAAGCAAAAAATAGAAGAACCGATTTTGAATTAGTTGTAGACTAATGAACTATAAAAAATTATTTGAGTTACGAGGAGAACTCACATCGAAAGAAAGAATTACGCTAACCATTTTGGGAAGCGTAATTCTTATTTTGTTTTGGTTTTTATTAGCTGAAGTTTTATCTAAAACTATCATCACCCAAAACGACACGATCTCACCTACTTCTTTATCCGAAGAAAATAGAAAATACTACGAAAGCGATTCACTTTTAGTAGCTAATTATACACTTTTAGAAACAAAAAGTATTGAAAAACTAACACAGTACGGTTTAGTTAAAAACAAAGTATATCCTATTTTACCTTCGCCAATAAAAGTAATCAAAGCTTTTCCTGAATTAAATAAAGATGATGATGTTATTGGAAATACTTTTTTATCGATTAAATTAAATCTTTTAGGATATTTATTAGCAATTATTATTGCAATTCCTGTTGGTTTTCTTTTAGGATTAATTCCGCTTTTTAGAGGTTTGTTTAGCAAAATAATTGATTCATATCGTTTTATTCCGCTAACAGCTGTAACAGGAATTTTTATTATGTGGCTCGGTTTAGGAAGTCAAATGAAAGTCAGTTTTTTAGCTTTTGGTATTATAGTTTATTTAATTCCTGTGGTGGTTCAACGAATTGACCAGGTTCAAAAAGTATATTTAAACACGGTGTTTACTTTAGGAGCAACACCATGGCAAACCATAAAATCGGTATATATGCCCTATGTATTTTCAAAATTAATTGATGATATTCGAGTTTTAACCGCAATTTCGTGGACCTATATTACCATCGTAGAAATGCTAAATAAAGGCGGTGGAATTGGTGAATTAATTTGGACAGCAAAAAGACAAAGTAGAATAGATAAAGCGTTTGCAATATTAATTATCATCGTTATTATTGGCGTAATACAAGATCGATTATTTGTCATTATAGACAAACTTTTGTTTCCTTACAAACACATTAATACAAACAAACGTTAATAAAAAATAAACGATGAGTTTACTATTTACAGACAACGCACAAGCTTCTAATATTATCGAATTACGCAATATTGAGCAGTCGTATAATAACGGACAAACTAAAATTATTCAAAATTTAGATTTACTAATTGAAGACAAACCAATGCAAGGGCAACTCGCTGTTATTTTAGGAATGTCGGGCTGTGGGAAATCTACTTTATTAAGATATATTGCAGGTTTACAACAACCAACATCAGGAAGTGTTTTGGTAAAAGGGCAACCTGTTAGCAAAGAAAATAGGGTAAGTATGGTTTTTCAGCAATATTCTTCTTTACCTTGGATGACCGTTTTAGATAATGTTGGTTTGGCATTGAAATTTGAAGGAATTTCTAAAAAAGAACGTGATGAACGGGCTATGGAAATGATTCAATTAGTAGGTTTAGATGGGCATCAAAAAAAGTATGCACAATATCCAAATTTATCAGGAGGACAGTTACAAAGAATTGCCATTGCACGTAGTTTAATGTCGAATCCAGAAATTTTATTGATGGATGAGCCTTTTGGAGCTTTAGATGTTAAAACAAGGCTACAAATGCAAGATTTATTAATCAATATTTGGGAGAAATTTAGCCCAACTATTTTGTTTGTAACGCATGATATTCAGGAAGCGGTGTATTTAGCCGATGATATTTATATCATGAAACACGCACCGTCAAATTTTGTAAAACATATTAATGTCGATTTGCCTTTTCAACGAAATAGAGAAACTAAAAGATTGCCTCATTTTGATGAATTAGTGCATCAAGTAGAAGATGCAATGATGGCAATAGATTCAGAAAATTAATAATCAATAGTCTATGCATAGTACAAAATCGTATAAAATAATCGACCTATTTTTTAAGAAATTATCTTCAAAAGATACGCCTTATTTCTTTAAAGGGAAATTGGCAAATCCTTTAAAAATAATTGCTATTTCTGCGGATTTTTCAAAACTGAAAATTAAAGATGAAGATTTATTATTGCTTTATTCGTCAAAGAAAGATAGCAATGATTTCGATTTTGTAATTACTTCAAAACATATTCACACAAAAAATAACACGTATTTATTAGGAATTACGGCTTTAAAAAATGACGAATTTCTTTCTTTTGATGAAGAGCATTTATCATTAATAAGAAATTTGGTGAGTGATTTAGGTGTATCAGTAAATGAAGAAAAGAAAAATTTAGCTTCTTTTACTGATAAATTTAAACGCTTTGTAAATCAAAAAGAAAGTAGTGCTACTAATTTTGATATTGATGCTTCTTTTTTAGAAATTTTAAAAAATGAAGGTGATAAAATTCAAAATTTAGCAGACGATTTAAATAATAATAAACGGTTTTCAACAGTAATTAATGACATCGTAACTAAAACCGATGATGCCGTAAAATTTACCGCCGAACATATCATATTACAAGATATTATTAAACTTTTTAATAAGGTTTGTAATTTAATAAGTGAAGAAAATAAAACAGCAACGCTAAGAATTAAGTTTTTATTGGCTTTTTTGTTTGAAAAATTACAAGGAAAGGATATTATAAGCAGTTTGAGTATCGCTCGAATAAATGAATTTGTTGCTTCAGATAGTTTTGATAAAAATATCGAAATTATAAAAGAAGCCACTCTTTTTGATTTAGGAGATACCTATAAAAATGAGTTTTTATTACCACTAATTTTAAAGCGATTAAAGAATCCACATTTTTCAAATTCAGCTGCTTTTTTATATCGAATTGCTTCTTTAATTGCAAAAGCAGATGGAACAGTATCTGAAGAAGAACAAGAAATTCTTAAAAAGATAAACGATAAGTTACAGCATCCGAAAGAAAAATTACAAGGCGTAAAAGAGGTTGAAATTGATGAAAATGAGACTTTAGAAGAAGTTTTAGAGGAATTGAATCAATTGGTAGGTTTAGATAATATTAAAGGCGCAATAACTGAATTATCTAATTTTTTAAAGGTTCAAAAATTACGAGAAGCCGAAGGATTAAAAAGTGTAAATAATTCATTGCATTCTGTATTTATGGGACCTCCAGGAACAGGAAAAACTACGGTAGCACGTTTAATTTCTAAAATATACAAACATTTAGGATATTTAGAAAAAGGGCATTTAATAGAAACTGACCGTAGCGGAATGGTTGCGGGTTATGTTGGGCAAACGGCTTTAAAAGTTGAAGAAATTGTAACTGCTTCGTTAAATGGTGTTTTATTTATTGATGAAGCATATGCGTTGGCAAAAGATGCTAAAAAAGATTTTGGAAACGAAGCAATTGAAGTATTGCTGAAAAAAATGGAAGACCACAGAAAAGAATTGGTCGTTATTGTAGCTGGATATCCTGATGAAATGAAAAGTTTTATCAATTCAAACCCAGGATTACAATCGCGTTTTAACAGGTATTTTACTTTTGATCATTATAAACCGACAGAATTGGTCGCTATTTTTGAGCTTTTTTGTAAAAAGAACGATTTTGTTTTAGCTGCTGATGCCAAAGAAAAACTCTTATTTATCTTTGAAAAACTCTACGAAAAAAAGGATAAAAACTTTGGAAATGCTCGTGTAGCAAGAAATCTTTTTGAAAAAATAATTGAATATCAAGCAAACAGAATTATTGCAATTGCTCCCATAACAAAAGAATTATTAATCACGATTGTTGAACAAGATATACCGCCAGTAAATAAAACAGTGGAAAAATATTTGATGTTTCAAGAAGCCGAAGAAGTATTATAAAATGATTACCGAAAAAGAGATATCTGCAAGATTAAAACGAACTATAAAAGCGCCAATTCGTATTGGTTCGTTAACCGATTTAGCCATTAATAAAGCCGATTTTATAGCATCTTTTAAACCTTTTTTTGATACTGATTTAATGGATGATGTGTATTTGGTTAAAAATAATCAAATTGCATTTTTAAAGTCGATTTTTATAGAAGATAGAATTTCTTTAGAAAAAATATATCAAGATTATTTTGAAGGAAAGTTATCAAAAAGTGTTTTAAATCCTTGGATTGATACATTATCAGAAAATCAAAAGAAAGAATTTTTAATCCTTTCTAAAATTACAAGACAACGAAATATTTCTTCTTTTACAGTTGAGAAATCATCAGAAAAATCATCAAAAAAACAAAGAAATAATTTACTTGTAAAACGAATTGAAGCAAAATCATTTAAACAAGATGTATCTGATTTTAGAGTTTGGAAACGTGTTTTTAAACAAGCATCAAAAGCATCCGTAGAAAATGAATTATTTAAAAGCCTTTTAAAAGAAGTATTTCTTTTGATAAGTGAAATTCATCCAACTACTCAAAAGATAAAAGTTACGAGTCATTTTATGCGCACAATTTCTGATGTTCAGATAAAAGGAGAAAACTCTCCAGAAGGTGTTCATGAAGATGGTGCAAAATATATTGTGTCTGCTTTGGTTATCAATAGAACGAATATTTTAGGTGGAGAAACTCAAATTTTTGAAGCTATTTCAGAAAAAAAAGAATTGATTTTTAATACGATTTTAGAAGCAGGAGAATTTGCTTTTCAAGCAGATACTGGTGAAGAAAAAGAATTCGGAACTGATTTATGGCATTATGTAACGCCTATTCAGCCGATAAATTTAGCTGAAAAAGGCGTTAGAGATATTATTGGTTTTGATATTGAAATAGTATCTTAATAAATAATATTTACTAAAAAATTAAGAAAGCATACAGCTAATTTTATCAAGAGAATCGCCATATTTAAAACTAAAATCGATATGTATTAAATCACCTGCTTTAACATCTAAAGTATTGGTGGTTTTTAAAACCGTAGGAGGCATTAAACTATCTGTACCTGTAAAATTAGCACCAGGTGTAACTTCTACATACGATTCTAAATATAAGGCATTAATTGTACCTGAAAATAAAGCAGGAACTGAAAAACTTAAATTTACACCTTCTTTTTTCTCTTTTAACAATTCTATTTCATTGGCTAAAAATTGTTGCGATAAAAACATCGGCTGATGTCTTGTAAACATCACAGGATAATGATGCACATTTTCATCTATTTCAGCCTCGCATAATCTTGCGAAATTCACAATTCTATTCGGGAATAATTTACCATCCGATTTTAAAAACTGACGCATATGCTGAAAAATTTGCACTTGAAATTCATTAGCACAATAAATACTCATTAATTCACCAATAATATGATCTACTTTTTCGGGTAAATTGACGGTAAGCGCATCGGCATAAATAACTTCTACTTTATCTTTCCAATCGTATTTTTCAATTTCTTTGTTGATAAAAGGAATTAAATCTGGATTGTTTTCAATTAAATACGCCTTTTTAACGTGTGGCATATATAATTTTGTTAGTGGCAAAGTACCAACACCAATTTCACAAACGACGGCATCTTTAAAGTTATTATTTAGCTCAAAAGCTTTTTTAAATGCGTTTACTCTTTGCGCATCTGTTTCCATTATTTTATAATAAATTTCAGGAAAACCAAAATGAGATTCATCAAAAGTTTGTGCTTTTAATAAGGCATATTTTAAAGTATCGTAATTATCTATAATTTGATTGTGTAATTTGTCGTTCATTAATTTTGTAGGTTTTTAGTTTGTTAAAGAAGCTTCTAGTTCTTTATAATCATCTAAATATAATTGTCTTAATGCTTCGATATAAGGTCTTTTATTGTAATAACCATCGTTAAAATCTTTAAGAGCAGTAGTAAGCATCACTTTTGCTTCTTTTGTTTTTCCTTGTTTAGATAAAATCAATGCTTTGTAATATTTAGCATCAGCACTAAAACCGTAAGAATTTTTTATCATCTTATTAAAAGATGCTTCAGCTTTAGTATAATTTCCTAATTCAAGATAGGCAATTCCTTGATATAAAAAAGCAGTAACATCGACAGAAGTTTCACTAAAATCTTCAATTTCTTTGGTTATGTATTTATCAAAATAAAAGATAGCTTTTTTATAATCATTTAGTCCTAAATAGGCAATGCCTCGCCAGCAATCTACACTAAGCCCTTGAGGAGCATCGATAAAATTAGGTGTTAAAACATCACTCATATCAAAATCGGCAATGGCTTTTTTATAATCACGGTAAAACCATAAATACAAATAACCACGCCATGGAATTCTGTTTATAGAGTCTAGTTTTAAAGCTTTGTCATATTGTGGTTTCCATTTATGTGGCATTCCTCTTTTTAGGTGTGCAACAGACAATTCGTAAATAGCTTGTTCATAGGTTGAATCTATTTTTAAAGCTTCTATAATACCATTTTGAAAAGGGGTAGAACCTTGCCTAAATTGAACGGCTTTTTCATATCTTTTTTCGGCAAGAATTCTTTTTTCTGATGAGTTTAAAACAGTTTCTTTTTTACAAGATACAACCATCAAAACAATACTAATACTAAGGGATAATTTGAGCAACTTTTCCATTTTCTATTCTATAAGATACGTACATATAATAATTTAGAGGAGTGTTTTCATAAGAAATAACATTCCAACGCGCTGGGTTTGAAGTAAACTTAAAAAGTTCGTCAACCATTTTAGGATTTAAGGGTGCTTCTTTTAAGTCTAAATCCATTTCAATAATTTCAAACCAACCTGCATTTCCTTCACAATTTACTAAAAATCGAAAATTTAAATAACCAGAATCTGTATAATTATTAGTGTTGAAATTGGTGTTTAAAGTATCTCTAAATCGTTTTTTAGAGCCTTTATACGCTTTTAAACTACCTCCGCTATAGGTTTTATAAATATCACCCTCATTGCATAATTGGTATTTATTATTAAGTAAAGCTTTGTTTTGGTCGATATAACCAATGTAGTTTTTATAGGGCTTGTTTTCGGTATTGTACGCTTCTTTAAGATAGCAATATCCATAGAGAAATATTCCCACTAGCACAACAAACAGCGTTGTAATACTAATGAGGGCAATTTTTATAATTTTCTTTTTTTTCATAGGATAAAAGTACTAAAAAATCTCTTAGTAAGATTAGTAATAATAGTCATATAAAATACGCTTAATTTTAGCGAAAAACTGTAATTTTATCCTTAAAACAAAACAAGAATAATGAAGTATTTTACCGTAATTTTTTTAGTAATAACAAGTGTTTTAACAGGGTGTAAAAATTCAGGAAAAGTAACAATTAAAAATCAAGAATCTACAACAGAAAAAGTTGCTGTAGAAAAAAATAATGACCAAAATAGTGACAAAAAAGCAATGCATTCAAATGCTCATAAAGTGGTTGTAATTGAAAAAATACCTGCAGGAGGTTATGTTTACTTGAAAGTTTCAGAAAAAGAGAAAGAATATTGGATTGCCGTTCCAGGAAAACAAGTAAAAATAGGTGCTACTTATTATTACGATGGAGGAATGGAAATGAGAAATTTTGAAAGCAAAATTTTAAAACGAACTTTTGACCGTGTTATTTTTGCACAGGGGATTCGAGAAAAAATTAATGAAGTAGGGAGTAAGCCTAAAAAAGAAACTAATAAGAAGGTAAATGCCGTTAAAAAAAAGAATACGACACGAAAATCGAAAGTAGGTATTATTGAAAAAGCAAGCAACGGAATACGAGTTGCCGATCTTTTTGAAAACCCAAAAGCGTATCAAAATAAACAGGTTATTATTAAAGGGAAAGCTGTAAAGGTAAATAATGGGATTATGGGTGTTAATTTCATCCATTTACAAGACGGAACAACAGGAAACGGGCAATATGATATTACCGTTACCAGCAATGAAATCGTAAAAATTGGCGATATTATTACGCTAAAAGGAACTGTTATTTTGAATAAAGATTTCGGAGCAGGCTATGTTTTTGATGTCCTTATCGAAAAGGCGGTTGTTTTAAAATAGTTCTTTAAAAAAAGTATCTAAACTGAACTGAAATCCCTTTTAAAAATATGTTTTTAAAAGGGATTTTAATTTTATATATATCTTTAATTAAAATAATTAGCAGGAAAAAAAACGTTCGAACGGACTATCTTTTTTAACTTCTAAACACGTTTTTGTGTATTTAATAAACAGCTTTTAGTTTGAAATAAAGGGAAAAAAAGTTCCTTTAAAAAAAGAATAACTTATTTCTATCAAAAATAGTACAACAACGATTGTTAAAGTAAATTTTACACTTTTTTTCGCTTCTAATTTATTTGGTTTTTTCTTCAATTTTTATAGTTTTATTTTTATTGATAAATAGTAATACGATCGATGCAATAAGAAGTATTGAAGCGCTTATAAAAATCCAAGTGCTTTTTGATTCAATATTGAAAGTAGCAAAGTCAAAATTTAAAATAGTTAAAAACATTGCCAATATAGTCATCACTAATGATAGGTTTCTTTTAGTCATGTTATAATCGATTTAATTATAAGGTGTTTCATAATAATTTTTAATGCTATAAGTTGTTATTATTTGTACGGGAATTTTGAATAAACAGTTAAAAATTTTTTTTCTCCAAGTAAATTTTTACCACTTAAAAGTTGTTCAGATTCTATAATTACATCGTCTAAATCAAAACCTTGCATAGTTCTTCCTAATAAAAATGAAATGGTATAATCTTTCCAATTTGAACCTAAGTTTTGTGCTGTATTAACCGCTTGATTAATAAAATTCCAACATTCTTCTTCTGTTAAATAATCACACCAAAAACACCATTTTGCTAAGGATACTGCTCTACAAATATCCCAAGAAAAAGTTGATTTTACTTGCTGTATTTCTCCTAGTTCTAATTTTAAGCCTTTTGCTATTTTCTTTTCTATTTTGGTTAAATCTTCCGAAGGATTTAATAGATATTTATCAAATTCTTGGCTTCTGTCAAGTGAAATTAATGCACTAATTGTTTGAATAGCTTCTTCTTTAGTTGATATTTCCCAAGAATCTCTTAGTCCATTTTTATAGGTATCAATTGAATCTTTAGGTTTAATTTCTAAGATATCTTCGCCTCTATGATAAGAAAGTATTGCTCCAAAGACTAAGGCATTTTTTTCGTTTTTATTTAAAGGTTTTAGGTTGTTAAATTTTTCTAATTGTTTTTTCTTTCTTTTACTAGCGTAAGTGATTACAAAAATGATATATATGGTAAAAACTACTGCAATTGCGCCTATTATGTAGTATGTATTTTGATTCATATTATTATTATTATAATTTATTTCTTAATTGTTGTATTCCTGAAATTAATGCAAAAAGCCCTAAGCCTTCAAAAATTGCGAGAATTGCATATTTTCCACCAAAATCATAGACTATTTGAAATACTTTTTTCATTCTTACGGGTAACCCAGCTTCTTCCGTTGTTTTCATATCAAAAAAGAAATATATTCCTCCAATAATTAAAACGATACCAACAATAAATACCCAGAATTTGTTTTGTTTCTCTAGTACATTTTCAATTTTTCCCATATTTTTTTATCTTATTTTAAATACGAATATAATTAATCTAAATAAATTTTATTGATTTTAAAATGTTAATTTATATTGAGTTATATAAATAATCCCAACAAAAAAATCCCGTACTAAAAGCACGGGATTTTACAATATATTTAAAAAAAAGATTACTCAGTATTACTCTTGAATTTTGTACATAAAAAACCTACTTGAAAGTTTTTTTGAGGCTTTTTGGAAGTAGGTAAGAAATAATATGATATTGTTAATTGGTTTTCTTAATTAAGAAAATACAATTTTTTCAATTTAATATTACAACTATTGTTTATTTTTATATATTTGTATCTGTAAAAAAACTCTGTTAGAGCAGAGTTATTTATAAGTTCTTTGATTTAAGGTGTCACAAAATCAATTTATATATGGCTACAAATATAGTAACAAAAATGGAGTCCACAAGTCGAACAGGAAAAAGAAGGCAAGTGTCTAAAGATGAGTGCTTGCTAGATTTAAAAAGTGAGTTGCCTAAAATTTTTAAAGCTTTTAATAGAGGTGTTAAGAAGTTTAATAAGGTTTCATCTATGTTTAGTCCCGATTCAAAAGTTCGTTTTGATGCCTCTGTTCTAAATACTTCAATAGTTGAGAGTTTACAAGTTGAATTCTCTAATGATTGGAAATGGGGTAAATACAAAAGGTTTATTTTAAGGTTGAATGATTATATTTTCCTTGTGAAAAAATTGAACAACAATAATATGCCAATGAATATTAAAACAAAACATGTAAATACAATTTCTAATCAATTGAGTTTACCTATGTTTGATAATGAAGTTTATCAAGATGATCCAATTTTATTTTTTGGATATAAAATTGATAGAATGGGCGAAATAGTATCTCCAGAAGTAGTATATATTGATGAAAATCAAGTTAAATGGATTGTTGCAGAAAATGATGTAATAGCTATAAAAACTTTATTTAAACCGAATACACAAAATAATACAGTAAAAGTCTCTATAAAAGAGCAATTAGTTAGAAGAAAAGCTTCTAATGAGTAATTAATAATAGACACCTTAAATTTTAGAATGTTTTTTAAATTTTTAAAATTATGGAATTCAACCACTCACAATTTATATTTGCGAGAGAATATAGAGGGATAGGTCAAACTGATTTATCAAAAAAAATTAAAGGTTTATCTCAATCTAACTTATCAAAATTTGAAAAGGGATTTGATGTTTTATCAGAAAATATTATTTATGAACTAATTAATTTTCTTAATTTTCCTGTAACATTTTTTACTAAAAAGATTAATAATGACATTGAAATTGCTCATTATAGAAAAAAATCAGGCATAACTAAGGCTGTAAAAGTACAGTTAGACTCGAATAATAAAATTATTGGTTATTTAGTCGATCAATTAAATGATTCTGTTGATTATCCTGATTTTTCATTAAGACCATTAGATCCTGAAGAATATACTCCAGAGGAGGTAGCTAGATTCACTAGGAAATTAATAGGACTTGATAAGCGAGAACCTGTTATAAATATTTTTAAATATCTTGAAAGTAATGGTATAATTGTTATAGAATTTGATGATGTAACAGATAAATTTGATGGGGTATCATTTTTAACTGATAAAGGAAATCCTGTTATAGTTATTAATAGAAATTTTTCTAATGATCGAAAAAGATTTACTCTTGCTCATGAGTTAGGGCATATTTTAATGCATTGTACAGGTGACTTTCCTAATCCAATGCATCGTGATGAAAAACAAAAAGAGAATGAAGCAAATCGTTTTGCTTCTGAATTTTTAATGCCTGCTTTTGGTATTCAAAATTCTTTACTTGGATTGAGTTTATATGACTTAGCTCCATTAAAAAAATATTGGCATACATCAAAACAGTCTATTATAAGAAGAGCAAAAGATTTACGTAGTATTCCTGAAAATAGAGCTACTTATTTTATGATTGAATTAAGTAGAATGGGTGAGCGTAAAGTGGAAAAAACACTTGTGTATATTGATAAACCTGTTATATTTAAAAATGCTTATGAATTACATAAAAAAGAATTAAATTATTCTGATGAAGATTTGTCTAAAGCATTTTATTTACCTCATGATATTCTTAAAAAGTATTTCAATTTTTCAGATAAATCAAAACTGAGAGTTATTATTTAGTTGGTAGTTTACCAACTTATTGTATCTAGAATAAATTTATGCGACTAAAATAATCCCAACAAAAAAATCCCGTACTAAAAGCACGGGATTTTACAATATATTTAAAAAAAAGATTACTCTTTCAAATCTAATTTAATACTTAATTCTGATAATTGTGCATCATTTAAAGCAGCAGGAGCATCAATCATAACATCACGTCCTGAATTGTTTTTAGGGAAAGCGATAAAATCACGAATCGTTTCTTGTCCGCCTAAAATAGCAACCAATCTATCTAATCCGAAAGCTAAACCTCCATGTGGTGGTGCGCCATATTCAAAAGCATCCATTAAGAAACCGAATTGCTCTTTTGCTTCTTCTTCGGTAAATCCTAAATGTTTAAACATGATCGCTTGTGTTTCTTTATCATGAATTCTGATAGAACCTCCACCGATTTCATTTCCATTTAACACTAAATCGTAAGCGTTTGCTTTAACCGCTCCAGGATCTGTATCTAACAATTCTAATTGCCCAGGTTTTGGCGATGTAAACGGGTGGTGCATTGCATGATAATGCCCAGTTTCTTCGTCTAATTCTAATAATGGGAAATCTATAACCCAAAGAGGAGCAAATACTTTAGGATCTCTTAAACCTAAGCGTTCTGCTAATTCCATTCTTAAAGCCGATAATTGGGCTCTTACTTTATTGGTATCTCCAGATAAAACACACACTAAATCACCAGCTTTTGCACCTGTAATTTCTGCCCATTTCGCTAAGTCTTCTTGATCGTAGAATTTATCTACAGAAGATTTGAATGTTCCATCTTCGTTTACACGAGCATAAATCATTCCTAAAGCGCCAACTTGAGGACGTTTTACCCATTTAATAATATTGTCTATTTCTTTTCTTGTGAATTTATTTCCTCCAGGAACAGCGAAACCAACCACTAATTCAGCACTATTAAAAACGCCAAAATCTTTATGTTGTGTTACTTCGTTTAATTCGCCAAATTCCATTCCAAAACGGATATCAGGTTTATCATTTCCGTATAAACGCATTGCGTCATCGTACAACATTCTTGGAAATTTATCCACTTCAACATTGTTGATTTCTTTTAATAAATGACGGGTTAATCCTTCAAAAATATTTAAAATATCTTCTTGCTCAACAAAAGCCATTTCACAGTCAATTTGTGTAAATTCTGGCTGACGGTCGGCACGTAAATCTTCATCTCTAAAACACTTTACAATTTGAAAGTATTTATCCATTCCACCAACCATTAATAGTTGTTTGAAGGTTTGAGGCGATTGTGGTAAGGCATAAAATTGCCCTGCGTTCATTCTTGAAGGCACTAAGAAATCACGCGCTCCTTCAGGAGTTGACTTGATTAAATAAGGCGTTTCAACTTCTATAAATTCTTGGTCAGATAAATACTTACGCACTTCCATAGATACTTTTGATCTGAAAATCAAACTATCTTTTACAGGATTACGACGAATATCTAAATAACGATATTTCATTCTGATATCTTCACCACCATCTGTTTTATCTTCGATAGTAAAAGGTGGCGTTTTTGCTTGGTTTAAAATTTCTAATTTAGTAACCAACACTTCAATTTCACCAGTAGCGATGTTTTTATTTTTCGATTCTCTTTCAATAACAGTACCTGTAACTTGAATTACAAATTCACGCCCTAAGGTTTTTGCCTGTTCGATTAAATCTTTAGAAGTACGTTCTTCATCAAAAATTAATTGCGTAATTCCGTAACGATCACGTAAATCGACCCAAATCATAAAACCTTTATCACGTGATTTTTGTACCCAACCAGAAAGGGTTACTTCAGTATTAATATGCGAGGCTGTTAATTCGCCACAAGTATGTGTTCTGTACATTTCTAGAATTTTAGATATGCAAAATTACGCAATTATAAATATATTTTATCTAAGTTTTTTAACTTAAGATTATTAGCAGTTTTTCTATAACATAAATGATAATTATGAGAATAATTTGTATCATAATTGTATTTTTTTTACTGATCAATATCAAATAAATATTCTACGGTAACATCAAATAAGCGTGCCATTTTAATTGCCAATGTTACTGACGGATTAAATTTTTGGGCTTCAATTGCGTAAATAGTTTGCCTTGAAACACCTAATTTTTCTGCCAAAGCACCTTGGGTTAAATTATGCCTTGCACGTTCTACTTTTAGTAAGTTTTTCATGTTAAAATTGTCTTTTTTTAATCCCAAAAATGAGTAAATAAATCCATGAGTAAACGCTAATAAAACTGTCTATATTAACAGTGAAATTATTAGAAATACCATAAAGTAACAAGGAAGCCGATAATACTATTAATGCTGTTATTTGATAAGACTCTAATCTAAGTTTATTGATATAATCGTCCTCTATTTTTTCTTTGGATACTATATAAATAATCATCCCAATTAAAGAGAACATTCCAAATAAATGAATCAAATTATCACCAAAATATTCTCGAAATGTAAATACTCCTGTATTTTGAAGAGATTGATAGGGTTTTCCTGTAAATCCTTCTATAAAATCATCTCTTCCCTCTATAAAAGAACCGATTACAAAAACGGTTAAACCTATTTTTTTACACCAATTAGGTAAAATTTGTGTGTTCATATTTTTTTTATCAAATGTAAACAAAACTTTACATTTTTAAAATAAAACGTTACTTTTTTTTAATTGATGTGGTACTGAACTAAATTCAGTATGACGAGAATCTAGTTTTTATCTAGTTTTTTATCCTTTGAAATATGGTCTGTTTAGCCTCTTTCTCGTATTTAATTAAATCGTCAATTGTCATTTTTGGATATAATTTTTTTAAGAACCAAGCATTTAAAACTTTCAATAATTTAGGAAATATTAATACGATTATAAAATTTAACATTGCAGTTGTTTTTAAATATGAATACATAATTTTTTTTAAAATGAGGATTACTTTAATTATTCCAGATTGTTGACATACAATTATATAACAGTTTTAAAGAATATTAAAAGACATAAAAATATAGTGTAAAAACTTGATTTACAGTATTTTGTTTTTTTTGATGTTTACTGACTAGTGACTTTTAGGTTTTTATCACGGACATATCGGGGCTAAATAAATTAACGAGCTAATTAAAAGTTGTTTAGGTGTATTTTTTTTAGTGATAAAATCAAAATTGTATTTTATTAACGTCAGATAAAAGATGTAACAGTGTAAAACGTGTTCTTTTTTACATAAAAAATGTAATTTCACAAGCTTTTTAGAAGATAAGTAAACAACTAGATAAAATCTAAAATTATGACATTACAAGAATTTAAAAATAAACTAAGAAACACACCTAAAGAACTAGATTTTTCAGAAACAATTAATGTTATTGAAGAAAACTACACTTTTACGGCATCAGCATTTAAAAATGGCGATTTAGAAAATGCAAGTACTCAAAATTTAGGTTCGTGTAAAGTGTTTTCATTTGCTATTAAAGAGCAATTAAGCAAAGAAGAAGCCTTGGCTTGTTTTGGAGCGTATTATTTTATTGATGTTTTAGAAAACCCAACAGCAACCGACCATCAGAATATTAGAAACTTTATGAAAACAGGTTTTGAAGGATTGGTTTTTGAAAATGAAACTTTAGAGCTTGTTTAAATTTTAAAGATAAACGTCATGCTGAATTTATTTCAGCATCGCATCAACAGGAGAATCAAGGCAAATCAGGATGCGAACCTGAAATAAATTCAGGTTGACCGATGCGATTTCTTGTTTCTTCTGATATTTTTTTTAGATGAAATTTAAACAATCTCTTAATTATAAAATACAAATTATCAAAAACAGCACAAATTCCTAGCCCCGATTGAAGCAATTGTTTGAGCTCTTTTTTTGATTTTTTTTCAAAAAAAAGCGAGTGCGGAAAGCGGGAAATAGCTTCAAAAAAAACACCAATCATATATATAAATTATGATTGGTGTTTTTGGGTGAAATTTTAAAAAATAATGAAGAAAATACACTTAATCAAAAGCACCTGATTTTAATTTATCAAAATAAATAGTGGCGGCTTTTTTAACTTTTGGTGCTAATAAAAGTGTAGAAATTACCGTTGGAATCGCCATTAAAGCATAGGCGCTGTCCATTAAATTAATTACAAAATCTAACTTTATAACCGAGGCGATTACTATAACAAAAACGTAAAAATAATTGTAATATTTACCCGTTTTAGCGTTGGTTAAATAACTTAAACAGCTATAGCCGTAAAATGAATAGGTGAATAATGTTGAGAAGGCGAAAATTAAAACGCAAATGGTTAAAATGATGCTTCCTAAATGATATGGCAACACCGAATCGAAGGCGGCTAAGGTCATTGAAATTCCGTTACCGTCAAAATCTTTCCATATTCCTGATGATAAAATTGCCAAGGCTGTTAACGTACAAACTAATAAAGTGTCAATCGCAGGCCCTAACATGGCTACTAATCCTTCTCTAATTGGTTCGTCTGTTTTGGCGGTTCCGTGCATCATTGGGGCGGTTCCTAAACCTGCTTCGTTAGAAAATGCTGCTCGTTTTACTCCTGTAATTATCAACGCTCCTAAAGCACCTCCTAAAACAGAATTTGCTGAAAAAGCATCCGTAAATATTAATGAAATAATGTTTGGAACTTCTTCGATTTTTAAAAATAAGATTGCTAAAACGGTTGCTAAATAAACCACCACCATAATAGGAACTAATTTTCCAGCTACTTTTCCGATGCGTTGAATTCCTCCGAAAATTACGGTAGATACTATAAATGCAATGACAATTCCTATTAATAATTTTGCCACAAACTCATTTGCTTGGTTTACTTTAAAAACATCAATAATGGTTTGTGTTAATTGATTTGCTTGAAAAGCGGGGAGTGTTCCTGCCAAACCTGCGGTGGCAAAAAATACTGCTAAAGGCTTCCATTTTTTTCCTAATCCTTCTGTAATTACGTACATCGGCCCGCCTTTTGCGTTTCCTTGTTCGTCTTTTCCTCGGTACATGATTGCCAAACTACAGGTGAAAAATTTGGTTGCCATTCCTACAAAAGCACTAATCCACATCCAAAAAATGGCACCTGGTCCTCCCATGGCAATGGCGATGGCTACTCCACTGATATTTCCCATTCCTACGGTTGCCGCAATAGCGGATGATAGGGCTTCGTAATGTGATAATTCTCCTGGTGTGTCGTGCTTGTCGTATTTTCCTCTTAAAATAGCGATGGCGTGTCCTAGGTATTTAAAAGGCACTAAGCCTGAATATATAAATAAGCATAATCCGCCACCAATTAGTAATATTAATAAGGGAATTCCCCAAATCCATGCTGAAAATGTGGCGACTATATCTTGAATTTCTGTAAACATAACGATTGTTTTTTAGTGAAATGAATAAAATTAGTATAAAAAAAAGTGGCTTGTAATAATGTTACAAGCCACTTTTAGGTGTTTTCGTTGAATTAAATATCAAAAAAAAGCTATTTGAAAATGAAATTATTTACAAACTACGCCTTCTTTATTTAAAAGGTCGATATGCCTGAAAAATCCTTTTTGAATTGTTCCTTCTTGAAAGATAAATGTTTTGTCGTGTAAAATATTATTTTCGAAAAAAGTAACCTGAAATTGATTGTCTAAAGCAAATAATTCGGGTTGCATTATTTCAAATTTAGAAAATGATTTCGCTTTTAAAAGGTCAATTTTTCTTCGGAATAAAGAGGTTTTTTTAGTTTCAGAAAATCCTTGTGAAACAATAACGACCATTTCTAAATCAATGTCTTTTTTATTGATAATATAAACGCTCCACTCCTCTAAATTATCCTGTGGATTTTTTTCTAAAGTGATGGCAATTTCTACATCAGTAACTCCTGGTATTTTTATGTCTTTTCTCATGTAATAGGTGTTAAAAGCAAAAAGTTGAAAAGCAGAATTGATTCTTTACTTTTCAACTTTTTGTATTTAATAGTAACTTTTATTTATATAACTGATTTAAACTGCTCTAAAAAACGTTTGTCGTTTTCGTAAAACATTCTAATATCAGGAATTTGATATAATAACATAGCGATACGTTCAATTCCCATTCCGAAAGCGTATCCTGAATATTTTGTAGGGTCAATATTGGCATTTTTCAATACATTAGGATCTACCATTCCGCAGCCCATAATTTCTAACCAACCTGTTCCTTTGGTAATTCTGTAATCAGTTTCAGTTTCTAATCCCCAGTAAATATCTACCTCAGCACTTGGCTCTGTAAATGGGAAATAAGAAGGTCTTAACCTAATTTTTGACTTTCCAAACATCTCTTTGGTAAAGTATAAAAGTGTTTGTTTTAAATCGGCAAAAGATACATCAGTATCAATATACAATCCTTCTACTTGATGAAAAATACAGTGCGAACGTGATGAAATATCTTCGTTTCTAAAAACACGCCCTGGTGAAATGGTTCTAATAGGAGGTGTGTTATTTTCCATATATCGAACCTGTACCGATGAGGTATGGGTTCTTAATAAAGTATCTGGGTTTTTGTCGATAAAAAAAGTATCCTGCATATCGCGTGCCGGGTGGTATTCTGGCAAGTTTAATGCGGTAAAGTTATGCCAATCATCTTCAATTTCTGGTCCTTCAGAAACGGTAAAACCAATTCTGTTAAAAACCTCGATAATTTGATTTTTCACCAATGAAATTGGATGACGAGAACCTAAATTAATTGGTTCTGACGGACGGGTTAAATCGCCATAAAAACTTTTATGCTCAAAAGTGCTATCTAAATTGTCATTTAATTCGCTAACTTTTTGCTCTGCAGATTTTTTTAAAGTGTTTAATGCCTGCCCAAAATCTTTACGCATTGCTGGATCAACATTTTTAAATTCAGCAAATAAATCTTTCAATAAACCCTTACTTCCTAAGTATTTTATTCTGAAAGCTTCTACTTCTTGTTTTGAAGTTGCTTGAAAAACATTTACATCACCAATCAATTCTTTTACTTTGTCTAACATCTTATCTGTCCAAAATTTGACTGCAAATTTAATATTTTTATATCAAAATACATAATAACTGTCATTAACTATCTTAATTAAAAAGTAGTGAATAAATAAGAAGCTTAGTAACTTGGTAATAAATGACTATAAAAAAGTTTTTAGTGATTATTTTTTTTAGTGTAATTTGCTTTTATTTCTAGAAATCATAAATAAATATTAAAACAGTTAATTTTTGATGATTTTAAATTTAACAGATTGTAAATTATTTTTTTTTCATGAAAATAAAACAATAAACATTGTCTAAAATGTAAAAGCGAAAAGAAAATTTAAAAATAATAAAAAATGTCTTAGATTAATTATATTCGTACTCATAATGAGATATATAAGATCCTTTTTTTGTAGTGAAAAGGTAACTGTGGTTTTGTTATTCGATTTAAGAAAAAAACTGAGCGTGTGGAGTTAGAAACCACTTAAATAAACAAGGAGAAACCGAAAATCCAAAAGAGTAGGAAATATAAATTTTAATTATGGGAATATTTTTTGGCTGGATAATATTTAGTTTTATTATTGGTCTTATTGGTCTTATTGGTACAGATAGAGAAATTGGTTTTTTTAGTGCCTTCTTTTTATCATTATTTTTAAGTCCTTTGATTGGATTGGTTATTACTTTGATTTCTAAGAACAAAGAAGATGAAAATTATAAAAAAGAAGTGTTAAAAACACAGAATGCACAAAAAAAAGCATTAGAAAAAATGACACAGAAAAATGAAACTTCTATTGCTGATGAATTGACGAAGTTAAATAATCTTAAAGAAAGTGGCTTAATTAATGAGACAGAATTTAATACCTTAAGAGCCTGTTTAAATTTGTAAAATAAAAAGAAAAAGGTTTCTGAAATTCTATTAAAATGTTTCTTTTGTGGTTCTCAAAACAAAAAAGATGTA
>NZ_OENA01000031.1 GCF_900239185.1 Tenacibaculum finnmarkense | reverse complement strand
CGAATATAAATCGTATCGAAGAAATAAAAAAAATCTGGAATTATTAACCTTATAAATTCAAAAAAAAGGTCAACCTATTTCAGGACAATACAAAAATACGTGAAATTGGCGTAAAAGTGGTTTAAAAAAGTAGGATTCTGATAAATATTACGCAAGTAGAAACGGAATCGTAAAGCAGTAGATTTCAATAAATATTATGTAAGAATCTGTCTGTAATTATGAAATGAAAACGGCGGAATTTTAGCCTGTTTATCCAATAGAAACGGAATCGTAAAGCAGCAGATTTTGAAAAATATTACGCAAGAATTTGTCTATAATTATGAAATAAAAACGGCGGAATTTTAGCCTGTTTATCCAATAGAAACGGAATCGTAAAGCAGCAGATTTCGAAAAATATTACGCAAGAATTTGTCTATAATTATGAAATGAAAATGGCAGAATTTCTAGCTCGTTTGCGCAATCGGAAATGGAAAATGAGAAAAACTGTTTGGAATATTGCCGATTTTAGATTTTTTAGCGTAAGTTTATATCAAAATTTAGACAAGTTAAACGCCGAATAAAAATGCTGAAAAATATGTGATTTTATATCGGTATTTTAATTGTAAAAAAAGAAAAATAAACGAAAAGTTAACAGTATGTATAAGTAATAAGGGAAATTGCTAAGTTGAAAATTTTGTAATTATTTACGAAATACACCAAAATTGAAATTTTATAGTTGAAGAAAATAACAATAAAATTGCAAATTTGGTTAAGTGCTTAAATGAAATTTATTACAGATCAAATCCTTACTACTTATACACGAATCGTTAGCTACAAGTTAAGCTAAATATATTTCAGAATAAGTTTTTATATAATGAGACAATCTTGAAAACTGATTTTTAGAACCTTTAAATTTAACAGTTTTTTTGAATGACACAATCCCGTACCTATCCAAAAAACAACCTATGGAAGTGTTTAAAAAAGACGAAGACATAGGTAAATCTGAACCTACTTCTAAAATCAACGACTCACCATTCACAAAAGCATTATCTAAATAATTGAATAATACTTCCCCCTGATTATTTGAGCTAGAATTTTGTACTATATCTTTTAAAATTAATGTTTTCATAATTAAGAGTATTTTAAATATTAATAAATACTTCTGCAAAAGTATGATTAAATATACAAATAATTATTAAAACTCAAAAATTTCATCAAAATTATCTTTTTCTTCAAAAGTATTTAAGTCCACCTCTACTTTAACTAAAGTTCCAGAAAAATTATAATTTGACTCTCCTGTCTGATACATTTTTCTTGCTTTTTTTTGTACAATCCCCTTATTCGAAATAATTAATAATTCTCCGTTTGAGGTTTCTGTCAATTCAAAAATATTATTCAATCCAAAACCTCTATTTCTTGGAGTAGAATTTATTGAAAACCCTCTCTCCAGAGATTTTAAAATCGCTTTCCAATCTTCAATTTTTGCTTCACCTCTACTTTCTAATGAATTATTTATAGATTTAGGGATTCCTATTCCAAAATCACAAACAGAAAATGAAATCTTATTTGTTTTAGGGTAGTATTGAGTTACTATATATCCTGTAATTGGAGACTTTGAATGGTCAAATATATTATTAAAAACTTCATCTATATTAGAAGCCAAAGGTATTAAATCTTTATTATCAGTAAACCTTTCAAAATATTCTTTAGCATATTGAGAATATGAATAAATCATATCAGAAGACACTTTCCATAAACACAATGTTGTTTGATTATTTGACAAAGTAAATTTACATCTATCAAAACCATCTTTCCAATATTCTTTGAATTTGATATTGTATAAGTGGTGATTAAACCCTGGTGTACCTCCCGTAAACTGAACATTACAATTATGAATATAAAAACTTTCAATTAAACATGCCAATACAACAAAATCATCTGTATCTAAAAATTTAACATTATTAAAATCCACTATTAATTCATTTACACCATCGATATTCTCTAAACTACATTCGATAAAACTAAACCAATCATTTGCTGTTTGAGATGATGGAACGTTTAATATATATTCTGACATTTTGAAAAATTATTATATCCAACAAAAATAGAAAAAAACCTGTAGCTAACAACAGCTATAAAAAATAGCTTTTATTTGCTTAATTAAAGTTTTCTATTTATATTATAAATTAGTGCTAAACTAAAAAATGTAGTGTATTTTTACACGCTACTTTCCATAGCTAAAACGTTGGTGGTAATTTAAAATATTCATATTCTATTTTGAATTTACAAAAAAAAACTGTATATTTAGGACATATAATTGCTAATATTGAGTAAATAATAAAATTTAAACAAACAGTAGATTTAAATAAAAATTAAAGTACTTTTGCATCATATTTGTAATTAGGATATAAAAAACAACGATTATGACTACAATTTTAGAAAATTTGAAATTGTATTTTCAGAATAACTCAAAAGAACAGATTAAAAAAGATTGGTCTGAATCTGAAAAATACAACGGTATTGGTCCGAAAATTGATGATTTTATAGAACAGACTATTTATCATCATAAAATTAAAAACAACAAAGATTTTTGGGAAATAACCTCACTTAATAATATTACAAAAAATCCGAAGTTCACTTCGGATTTTTTATTTAAATTAGCCTAATATAAATAATTCAACATAGTGAATAAAGCTGCATTCTATTTAGACAATTATAGGTTTGAAAAAATAAATATTGATTTTTCAAAACAAACTTCAAATGATATAGATATCTCATTTGACCCAAAAGGAATTTTTAATAAACAAAGTTCTGAATTTAAATTAATAATATTATTTTCTTCAAAGAGTGGAAAATCAGAACAAAAATTTGCTGAAATTGAATGTCATTCAATTTTTAAGTTTGAGGAAAACACTAACTTTGAAGATATACCTACATATTTTTATAGGAATAGTATAGCAATTATCTTTCCTTATATTAGAGCCTTCATAAGTTCTGTTACATTACAAGCAAATATTCCTCCAATTGTACTACCTACACTTAACTTATCTTCTTTAGAAACTCCTTTAAAGGAAAATACTACTCAAAATTAACAAGACTTGAAATCAAAAGTATTATATCAAACCCTTAAAGATAGAGGGAATCCAGAATATATTTTAAAAAAAGGACCTTTTAACTGTAATTGGGACAATACTTGGCTTGGAGAAGGGTATTACTTTTGGGATACTTTCGTTGAAAACGCTCATTGGTGGGGTGAAGTCAGGCATAAAAAAAAATATATTATATGTAAGATGACTTGTGATTTTCATAATAATAAGTGTTTTGACTTAGTTGGAGATACAGACCATATGAGTGACTTTAGTCAAAGTATTGAATTTTTAAAAGGACAAGGGTTAATAAATTCAGAAACATCTGTAGCAAGAATATTAGAATTTATAAAAACTAAAATTGGTTTCAGTTATGAAGCAATTAGAGTTTATGGAATCAAATCTATTTCAGAACATAAAGAAGAATATAAAAAATACCGTTTTAGACTTAGTTTTGAATTACAAAGAGCTCAATTTTTAGATTATAAGCCAGCTATTCAAATTTGTGTGTTTAAAAAAAATGGATTAAATCTTCGTGATTTGACAATCATATATCCAGATGAGTATAATCTAGAGTATCTCGGTTAAAAACTACCACCAACAAAGAACTGAGCTAAAAAACAACTCTTTTCTTGATTAAGTTTATACATTATTATTCTAGGCTCATAATTCTATAAATTAGTTTTTTGAGC
>NZ_OENA01000046.1 GCF_900239185.1 Tenacibaculum finnmarkense | reverse complement strand
GCGTTTGCGTAAAGGTTGGAAATTTCAAAACGGTAAACCTGTACAAGTTATTCCTAAAAAAAAAGCTACTAAAAAAGCTGAAATTAAAAAGGTTGTAAAGGCGGTTATTAAGAAAATTGAGAAACCAACTAAAAGTATAAAACTACCATCTAAAGAAATTGATTTAAAAAGTGAAATTGAATTAGAGGATAGATATATAAAAGAGGTTACAGCATTACTGCAAGAAACAAGAGCAAAAAGCAAAAAAACAGCAAAAGATAAGAAAAATATTAATTATTGGGTAATAGCTATCAAGGAAGCTAAAAAACGTAAATCAATTAATAATAAATTATTGAAAGAATTACTTCAAAAACCAACTAAAAAAACAACTGAAACATTTGTGAAACCTGCGGTTAAGGTAGTAAAAACAGATACATCGTTTAAAAGACCAGGAAGCTTACCTGTACAGTTAGAGCAGGTAGAGACAGGAATGCTTAGTGCTAGATCAAGTTTATATAGTTGGGAACGTTATTTAAAGGGAGTATATCCATCTTGGGTAGAAGATAGATATACAGATGATTTTTGTTTAAAAAATATAGATTACTTTAAGAGATTGGTTGAAGCTTTTGAAAATCAAAAGAAAATGATAATCAAAAGAGATCGAAAAACAACTAGAACCGTTGTAAAGCCAACACCTATAAAATTAGGCAATCCAAAAAATCCAGAAAATCCAAAAAAGACAAATTCTTTAGCGTATAAAATGGCAAATCGTCAAAATAAAGTTTCTGAAATTTATAAAATTAGAGATAAAAATATCAGTGAATTTTTAGGCGAAATTGAAGTAAAGCAAAAAGAATCGGTTGTAATTACTTTAACTGGTGGGCAAGGTTCTATGAAAACTCGTTGTGCTTTTAGATTTATGAATGCTTTTGCACAAAAATATAAAGTAGGACACGCCAGTATTGAAGAGCATCCAGAAAGTACACTTTACTATAATAAAGTAGATGAATATATAAATGATAATGCTTTAAATAATATTCATAATCCTGAAATAAACAGCATTAGTGATTTAGATACGTTAGTAAAAGAAAATGATATTATTGTTATTGATAGTTTTGCGAAAATGCAGGAAATACAAAAAGGCTTCGAGGTAGATAAGGACTTGCGAAAAAAATACGATGGTAAATTATTTATTGTAATTTTTCAGCAAACTACGGATGGTAAAATGCGTGGCGGTTCAAAAAGCCAATTTGATGCCGATATTATTTTATTTACTGAAAAATTTGATAATTACCAGGATAACTATATTTATGCCGATAAAAACCGTTATCAAAATAAAAATTTAACCGATTTAAAATACAATATTTTTGAAGGAGTTTTAAAAGATTTAGAATAAAATAAAGTTTTTAATTATTATGCCCAAGTTTTGAAGACTTGGGCATTTTTTTTAAAAGAAAAATATTTTAATAATTCCCTTTATTTTTAACATATAAAACCACGTCTTTTACAACCGTTTTTTGAATTGCGGAAATCAACGTTTCCATAATTTTATAATCAGGTTTTTTTGATTTTATTGGAAGTTTCATTTTAAAATTGAGACTTTTTGAACTTCTTAATTTATTACCATAATCAAATTTTCCAAAAATTGACTTTTCCATAGAAGATGCAAAAAATAACATCGTTTCTTTTGAAAATTCTGTTTTATCATTCCAATAAACACCTGTATCATCTCCTGCTCCATAATCATAATTACGATAAAATGTATTTCCGAAAATATCAATAGTTATCGAATTTTTAGGGAAAGTTGCAACAGGATTAGAAATATGATTTACAATTCCTGTATCGGTAACCCCAGCCATAACAAAAGGAATATCTCCCAAAATTTGGTCATCTTTTTTAAGCCTTCTACCTTGTTTTATATTATTAAAAATATTTTGATATGTAAACTCTCCAAACTTAATTTTATCCTTTTCAAAATCTAATAAAACTTGTTTTTCTTTTGCTGATAATTCATAATCATGTAAACCATTTTCTACCAAATACGCATCTAATTTTGCGATGCGTTCGGTTTCTAAATCGTTTATGAAATTTTCCATAAAATCAAAATCTATTTTGCCGTTTTTTGTTGGAAGTTGGATTTTAGAATTTAAAAATTCAGTATCAATATTTCTAACCAATATTGTTAATAATTTAGGTTTTAATTTATTTAATGCTACTGTAAGAAATTTTATAAAACTTTTATTTAATTCTATTTTTGGTGTTATTTTCCTAACAAATTGCCCAGCATACCAAGCTCTTTCTCTATGAAAGAAATCCATTTGCATTAAACCAAGACTCCAATTTCCAGAAGGATTAATATTAGTATTATTAACAAAACCAGTTTCTTGTAAAACACCTTGATTTTGAGATGTTCTTGTTACATAATCATAATCGTTACCAATAACTAAACTATCTTTATTGAAACTTAAAGTATTGTTAATATCAAACAAATCACCAACTCTAAACTCACCCCACTTAACGTTATTTAATTTTTTGTTAAGTGGGGAAATTACTTTCCCGAGTTTTCATTTTGGTTATTTTGTTTTTTTAAGATGGTTGAAATTTCCCAAGATAAGTAATCGCTAACGGTTTTTTTAAAATCGTTTAATGTTGGTTTGGTGTCTATCGGTGCTGTTTGATTCCAGTCAGCGCCATTTTTTGGGTCAATAGTGTTTTCGTAATATTCTTTATCAGTAAAAAGTTTTAGTTTGCTTTTACCAAAACGTACTAAATCTACAATTTCTTGATAACGTTCTTTTGCTTGGTCGGTATCTTTTAAATTGTTACTTGCTTTTTTACGGTTGCTTCGTGTGTATCCATCATTAGAAAAGTCAATAAACTTTACCATTTCATCTTTATGATGTTTTTCGTTTACTTTAAACACATAAATATTAGTTTGTACACTTGCTTTTCCTATAAAAATATCAATAGGCATTTTAATACTTGCTATTAAGGTGTGTTTTTCTAAAATTCGTAGGTTAAAATCTTTTGCTTTTCCGCTACCTGCGGAATTTTGTATAATAATAGATGCGTATCCTTTGTACATCATATTTAAGGCAGTTTCTACGAAAACCATTCCATTACCTTCGGCAGAATACGGAGGGTTTAGAACAAAAGAATTTGCAGGAAATTCTTTATCCGTATCACCAAAACCATATTTTCCATCAAAATCGGTTAATGAATCTTTATTTAAGATGTTAGAGCTACCATCACCCATCATAATCATATTTAAGATGGCTAACATATAAACGCTTGGTAATAATTCAATCCCTAATAACTGCTTGGCTTTAATATGTACTTGCTTTTCAATTAATTCACTTGGCGAAGTAATATTTTCTTTAGCATCAATCAACATTTCATTCATTGCCGAAACCAACAGACCAGCCGAACCAGTTGCAAAATCCCATACATAAGAATCTTTATTTACTCGTGCTAATTTTACTAATAAGTTTGAAATATAAGCAGGAGTTAAAACAACATCGTTTAATTTATCTTGAGAAAACCCAAGCCAACCGTACATTTCGTTAAATAACTTTCCTGTAAAATCAGTCGTTAAACCTATTTTATAATAAATTCCTAAATCATCAATAATTTTAGTGAAAACTCGACTTAATTGCGTTTCACCATTTTCAATTTTATTTAGATTAGAAGCTAAAAGCGTATTTTTAAGACTTCTAATAATAAGGTCTTTTTTATCAGTTGGAATATGTTTTTCTCTTAAAAACGATTCAATTTTACGAACCATTATTTCGCCATCGGTATTTCCGTGTTCTTGAGAAGATTTTAAATCTGATTTTTCAAGAGCAGGAACTTTTCCCGCTACGCCAAGTGTTGCAATAATAGAAGCAGCTACAAGGTAAACACGGTCATTTTCGCCAAGTCCTTTTTCATTCTGATAAATATGATGATTTAGGTTTTGTAAACTTTTATCAATTTCTTTTTCTCTTCTTTCTTTTAGTTTTTCAAGTTCATCATCAGTAAGGCTTAATAATTTTACTTTTTCGATAAAAGCATCGAAATTTTCAGGAGCTAAGAAAGAAAAATCAGAATATTCACCTACTTTTTGCCCAACTCCTAAATTATCTTTAGATACAAAATATACACCTATTTCGTGATGAATATTACCTTTAGCATCTTTATATCCTGTCATACCAATAGCAATAATATTGGTATAACTGGTGTGATGTAGTAAGGCATTTGCATAATGAATTGCTCCATTTACAGCAAAAGAACTTATATTTTTGTAGTTAGGTTCGTTTTTTATAGTGATATTTTCAACTTGATTTTCTTTATCAAGTTTTACTAATTTCCCTTTTTCACCTTTGTATTCAATTAATATAGGGTAGTAGTTTAAATTTTTATCTTGTAATAAAACTTTTGCATCTGGTCTATTTCCACCTTTACCGCCACCTTTAGATTCGTAATCTTTTAAAGCGTTATCAATTTCACTATTTATATTTTCTTGTTCTAATTTATACGGTAATTTATATGATTTCATCCAGCCATTAGCTAGGTCTGCAATATTTGGTTCTATTGATTGTGCCATTTTTTTCTTTTGTTATTCTATTTTTTACAAAAAATAATATTTAAAGATATTATTTTAAGTTACTTTATTAATTGCTTTTTAGATGATATAGATTACTATTTACCCAAATAATTTATTGATAGCATCAGATTCATCTTTATGATAAAAATCTTTTAGGTAGTGTTGTGTAGTAGCTAATTTGGTGTGTCCTAATAATTTTGAAATCATTAATAAACCAACATCACTTTTTACGGCATAATCTGTAAATGTATGTTTAGCCATGTGCATAGAAATAGGTTTGTTTATTTCACAATGTTCAGCTAAAATTTTTAAGGCTCTATTCAGATTGTTGTTTTGAACTTTTAAACGATATTCTATTTCTGTAGTAGTCTTGCCTTTGTAATTATATAATGGTGGGAAAATAAAAAACTCATCTTTACCTTTATATTTTTCTAGTATTTCAATAGATTTAGGATTTAAAGGAATTGATCTTCTTGCACCAGCTCTGCTTCTTGATTTGTTCATAGTATAAACAATATCATTATCAATAATATTAGTCCATTGTAATTTACATATATCAGTAAAACGCATACCAGCGGTATAGAATGAAAAAAGAAACATATCTCTTGCTTTAATCATTGCTTTGTGCCTTGGTGCTATCTCTAATTTAATAACCGTTTGTATTTCATCTAAAGTAAGCGATTGCTTTTCTACATTTTCATTTACAATTTGATAGCCTTTTATAGGATTTGAATTAATTACTCCAGAAACAACAGCTTTATTTAATGTTGCATAAATTGCTTTAAAATTCGAAGCAATAGTATTTATCTTATTTCCTTTTTTTAAAAGCCATAATTCATATTCTTTAGCCCAAAGAACAGATAAATCAGAAAAAGAAATAAAAGAAGAGAACTGTTTTAGTTTATTGATATAAATTTGATTAGTGTTTGCAGACCTTATTTTATCTTTTAAAATCATTTCATCAACTAAAGTTTGATAAAAATTTAAAAAATCAGCATTATCATATTTTTTACTATTTCTATAAATTTGAAGTAATCGTTTAGCAGAAATACCATCATTTTTATAATAGAGTTGTTTAACCTCAATAAGTAAAGCGTTTATCTTTGCGTTTATATTTTCTTCAAGTGGATGTTTTTTTATCTTTTGCTTTTTCTGATCCCATTGATTTTTTAAAACAGATATTTTTGTATCAATATATTGAACATCATATGGAGTGGTGTATAATTTTAATCTAATGGTTTGCGTACCGTTTTGCTTTTTATAAGCGTTGATTTGTAGGTTAAAATTCATTTGTTCTCTATTTGTTCTTTTTTTTGGTAAAAATAACTAAAAATGAATAGATATGAAAAATAAAACCCACTATTAAAATAGAGGGTTTGTCTTATGATAGCTATGTATTAAGAGTTTTACATCATCATGCTATGATAAACATTTTGAACATCATCGTCATCTTCTAATTTTTCTAATAACTTCTCTACATCTGCTTGCTGTTCTTCAGAAAGTTTCATGGTAGAAGCAGGAATTCTTTCAAAACCTGATGATAAAATTTCTACATTATTACCTTCAAAATAAGATTGAATAGCTCCAAATTGTTCAAATGGTGCATAAATAATGATTCCTTCATCATCATTAAAAACTTCTTCAACTTCAAAGTCAATAAGTTCTAATTCTAACTCTTCTAAATCAACAGTAATATCTTCTTTTTTTACCGTAAAATTACAAACACGGTCAAACATAAAAAGAACAGAACCTGAAGTTCCTAAGTTTCCGTTACATTTATTAAATACAGAACGTACATTAGCAACAGTTCTATTATTATTGTCGGTTGCTGTTTCTACAACAACGGCAATTCCGTGTGGAGCATAGCCTTCAAATAACGCTTCTTTATAGTCGCTTGTGTCTTTGTCTACCGCTTTTTTAATGGCGCGCTCTACATTCTCTTTAGGCATGTTTGCAGCCTTTGCATTTTGCATTACCGCCCTTAAACGTGAGTTTGCTTCGGGGTTTGGCCCACCGTCTTTAATTGCCATTACAATATCTTTACCAATTCTGGTAAATGTTTTAGCCATTGCAGACCAACGCTTCATCTTACGTCCTTTTCTAAGTTCGAATGCTCTTCCCATTTTATTAAATTATTATTTTTACGCTAAAATTATTTTTACGCAATGACAAATGTAGTTATTGCAGTAATTATTTACAATTAAAATCCTTTTTTGATAAGTAGCTTATTTTCTTGAGCATCATAAGCACGCCAAGTACTTGATTTCTTGCCATTTTTGTAGCTTCCTTTTAGTTTTAATTTTCCATTTTGATAGTACATTCGAAACTTTCCGTCTAATAAACCATCTTTTAAAGCTACTTCAAACCACAAGTTACCGTTCTTGTAATATTCTTTGTATGTTGAAGCGCTTAAATCTGACGGATGAATTTCTTTAAAATTAAAGAGGTCTTTTTTGGTATTTACTGTATTTGTTATTGTGCTATTTTTTTTAGATGCTAATTTTAAAGCTTTTTCTTTTTTTAATTGTTTATCTAAAGTAATTTTTTCTAAAACTAATTTCGGATTATTAAAAGTAGTGGTAATAGAACTTTTAAAAATACTTCCTTCAGATGTTAATTGCAAACCAAACTGATTAAAACAAATAACATTATTTTTGTTTTTCTTTAGTTGAATTTGTGTTTTTCTATCGGCTAAACTAACTAAATCAGTATATAAATACGGTGTATTAACGTAAGTGAAAATAGTTGATTTTGTATTAAATAAATAATTAAATTCTTCAAACTCTTTTGATGAAGCTAAGGTATATTTATTCTGATGATTATTTATAATTTCTTTTAACGTGTTAGGGCTTGTACTAAAAACCACAAAATCATCAATAATAGTAAAGTAAGGTTTTTCCATTTTTTGGAACATATTACCCACAATTATTTTAAAAAAACCATTTAAATCTAAAAAATTAATGTGGTGGTTTTTATAGGTGATTTGCTTAAACTGTAAGGGTGTTTTTTCTTTTATTTGAGATAGAATAAATTCTAAATTTTCGGTAGCATCATCAATATTTGTAGTTTTAAACACTGCCGCAATATCTTTTTTATTTCTTGAAAGCGATGAATTAAAATGAATTAAAGCGACTTCGTTTCCAATCCAACTATATACATTTTTTTTGATGCTGATGTCTAATTTTTCTTCAATTTCAGCAATTTGTTTAGAATAAACTTCAAATTCTTTTGGTTTTTCCTTTCTAAGATTTTCAAAATTTTCATGAAATAGTTCAAAACTATCAAAAGCAAAACTTAGGTAGAGCGCCGTATTTTTAGGTGCAATACTAGCAACAGTTCTTTTCCCTTTTCCTGATTTTTGAATAGCTGTTAAATAGCTTTCAGAATTTTCTTTTACGTTTGTGTAACCATCTGCCTGAATAATAGTTCCTTCAATTAAAGAAACATCAAACCCAGAATAGTACAGTGAGTTTTGAATATTTTCGATGGTTTTTTTATTTGTTTTATCGGCAAAACAAGCAATAAAGTTGTTTAAATATTTATATTGAAAAAATAACTTAAAGAAACCATCATCAGGGGTTTCTTTGGTAATTTCTATAAAATTAACATCTCTACCAATAATAGGTTTTTGATATTGATTGATAGAATTTTCCACTAAAACATGAGTATAAGAAGCAATTAATTGATTTTTTATAAACGAAAAATATAAGGTTTCCCTTGCTTTTTTATCATAAATTTCAGTTATTTCTTGCTTTTGATATATTCTATTGGTAATTTGAAAATCACTCCCAGCTAAACCTGTAATGGTATTTTTTAAAAAATTTAATTTTGATAATTTCCCTATATTAACAACATATAAAAAATCATATTTTTTAGGTTTGTAAACATGAGCAGAGATTAAAACATCTCGTTCGCCGATAAAACTGACAATACTTTTTTGTTCTTTAATCGTGTTATCAAGCGTATTTAAACTTTTACTGAGTTCCTTAAAATAGCTGTTTTTTTGAAAGTGTTTCCAAATAGGGCTGGCACTAATTTCGTCCCAAGTATCAATAGGTCTTTGGGTATCTAAAATAAAAACAGCATCCTTTGGCACGAGATAAATAGGTTTTATATTATCTTGATTATCAAAAGTAAAAAGGTAGGTTTGATAAGCTAAAAAGCTCAAAAAAGCGATTAAAGCAGTCCATAAAATCTTTTTTTTCATAATTAGAACCTGTTTAAATTTTAATTTTTTTAAAGCCTGTTTAATAATAAAATACATAAATTATTTAGTTTTAAACTTAGACCTCACAGGTTTTTAAAACCTGTGAGGTCTGTTGCTATTGGGGTAAGATTGAATAAGCGTGTTTAAAAATTAAAGAAAGTATTTTTTTTAACAAGGGGTTTTAACCCCTTGTCATCTTATTTTGATGTTATAAATCTTTATTTAAAATCAAATAATTAAACCTGAATAATTCCTAAATTAAATTTCTTTTCAATAGGAGCGTGGTTTGCTGCTTCAATTCCCATAGAAATCCAAGTTCTGGTATCTAACGGGTTAATAACGGCATCCGTCCAAATTCTTGCTGCGGCATAATAAGGTGAAACTTGGTCGTCGTAACGTGATTTTATTTTATCAAATAATTCAGCTTCTTTTTCAGGTGTAATTTCTTCGCCTTTTTTTAATAAAGATGCTTTTTCTATCTGTAATAAAACTTTAGCAGCAGAATTACCACTCATAACAGCAAGTTCAGCACTTGGCCAAGCAGCAATTAATCGAGGGTCGTAGGCTTTTCCGCACATGGCGTAATTTCCTGCACCGTACGAATTACCAATAATAATCGTAAATTTTGGAACAACCGAATTACTAACCGCATTTACCATTTTAGCACCATCTTTTATAATTCCACCGTGTTCCGATTTTGAACCGACCATAAAACCAGTAACATCTTGTAAAAATACTAAAGGAATTTTTTTCTGATTGCAATTGGCAATAAAACGGGTTGCTTTATCAGCCGAATCGTTGTAAATTACACCTCCAAATTGCATTTCACCTTTGGCATTTTTCACTAATTTTCGTTGATTTGCCACAATTCCAACAGCCCAACCGTCCATGCGTGCATAACCTGTTAAAATTGTTTTTCCGTAGCCTTCTTTATATTGATCAAACTCAGAATTATCAACCAAACGTTTGATAATTTCTAACATATCATATTGTGCATTTCTTTCTTTTGGAAGAATTCCGAAAATATCATCTTCGTTTTCTTTTGGCGGAAGTGCTTTTTTTCTATTAAAACCAGCCTTGTCAGCATCGCCAATTTTGTCCATTAATTTTTTAATAGTATCTAAAGCATCTTTATCATCTTTCGATTTATAATCGGTAACACCTGATATTTCGCAATGTGTGGTTGCGCCACCTAAAGTTTCATTATCAATAGTTTCACCAATTGCAGCTTTTACTAAGTAGCTTCCTGCTAAAAAAATACTCGCTGTTTTATCAACAATTAAAGCTTCATCGCTCATAATTGGCAAATAAGCACCACCTGCAACACAGCTTCCCATAATTGCAGAAATTTGTGTAATACCCATGCTACTCATCATCGCGTTATTTCTAAAAATACGCCCAAAATGTTCTTTATCAGGAAAAATTTCATCCTGTAAAGGCAAATAAACACCAGCAGAATCTACCAAATAAATAATCGGTAATTTATTCTCTATAGATAATTCTTGCGCTCTTAAATTCTTTTTTCCTGTAATTGGAAACCAAGCACCAGCTTTTACAGTAGCATCGTTGGCAACAACAATACATTGTTTTCCGCTAACATATCCCATTTTTACAATAACACCTCCTGATGGGCATCCGCCGTGTTCTTGATACATTTTATCGCCTGCAAAGGCGCCAATTTCTATAGATTTTTTTTTGTCATCTAAAAGATAATCTACACGTTCACGGGCTGTTAATTTTCCTTTTTCGTGTTGTTTATCTAGTCGTTTTTGACCGCCGCCTAACTTTACTTTGGCAAAACGTTTGCGTAAATCAGAAACTAAAAGTTTATTGTAATCTTCGTTTTTATTGAAGTTAATATCCATAGATGATCGGTTATTTATTTGCAACTGCTAAAGTAAGAAAAACCGATTAAAATACAAGAAAGTTAGCCGTGTCATTACAGCAGGTATCGCATTAACTTCTTCTTTTTAGTCGTTTATTTTTAACGACATTTTAATGTCAGAAAGCTCGTAAGGACAGTTTTTTTCTACAGGAATTTCTAAAAAACCATATTTTTTATAAATATAAATAGCATTTTCAAGTTTTCGATTAGAATATAAAACAAGCTTACTAAATTGTTGATCTTTTGCAAAATCAATACATTTCTGCATTAATTTCTGCCCTGTTTTAAAGCCTCTATATTGAGGTGAAACCGCCATTTTGGTAAGTTCAAAAATAGTTGGTTTATTATTTTCTGATGATTTTTTTTCGTTTTTTATCGGCATTAAAGCAACGGTTCCAATAATTTTATCGTCTAGTTTTGCGAAAAAAATATGCCCGCCTTTGTTAATAATGTATTTATTGGGGTTGCTTAAAACCTCTTTATCATAAGCTTCTACTTCAAAAAAAGAAGAAATCCATTCGATGTTTAAATTATAAAAATCAGTAGCGTAGACTGGTTTAAAGGAGATGATTTCAAGAGAAGTTGTTTTTTTTAAGGTCATTTTAGTGTGTGTTATAATTGCTTGACTGAACGATTTTTTATTAAATTTTTCTTCTAAAATATTTAAATGTTCTACTAATGAATTGGAATAAATAGTGGTGTATTCCTTAATTATATGTTCAATACTATTCCAAAGAGGTGTTACAGTTTTAACTAATTGTTCGCCTTTTTTAGACAGAAATATTATCTTTTTACGCTTGTCAAGTTTGTCTTCTTCTAAAAAAATTAATTCTTTTTTTAACAGTTTATTAATCGCTTGTGTTGTGGCAGGTTGCGAAATTTGTAAGCTGTTTGTTATTTGGGTATTTGTAACGCCTTTTTTATTTTTTATAATTTTAAAAGCTGGAAATAGATACGGGTCAAAATCAATATTAAAAGCATCGTAAACCAATTGGGTTTCTCGCATCATGTATTCACTCACTCTTTTTAGACGCGAACCAATTCCTATTTCTCCAAATCCTTTTAATGCATCCATATTTACTATAAGTATTTATATAAGTACTTATGCAAGTGTATAATTTATTAATGTAATTAAAAACACAGTATTAAAGTATTTTTAAATCCCTAGAAAATAGTTTCCATGGTAGTTAAATTATTTTGTAGTATATTTGTATTGAGTTTAGAGTAGATGATTCTATTTTAAGTGTATTTTTTTATATTTATAGCAAAAAAATATAATAATAATGGCAGCCAAAGTATCATCAAAAGTACTATTAAGTAATCGTAATTATATGGCAGAAGCAAAAATGAGAAATCATTTTGTAATTACCGATCAGCCTGTTGAAAAAGGAGGCGATAATAACGGGCCAACGCCTGTGGAATATTTATTAACGGCAATTGGTGGTTGTGTGTCGATTACTTTAAGAACCTATGCCGAAAATAAAAAATGGGATGTTGGTGAAATTACAGTCAATGTTACACAGCAAGTAAGATTAACATCTCAAGGAATAAAAAAATCATTACTAGAAGAGATATCTTTTGAAAAAGAGTTAACCAAGGCTCAAAAAGAAACATTATTAGAAATTGCAGGAACATGTCCCGTTGCACAAATGGTAAAAGGAAGAACCGAAATAGTAAGTAGTATTCAGTAAAATTAAGAAATATTAAAAATAAATAACATGAAAAAAATAATCGCTTTTGCAGGAAGTAACAGTAAAAAGTCAATCAATAAAGAATTAGCAACATACGCAACAACTTTAGTTGATAATTCAGTAGCAACGGTTTTAGATTTAAATGATTTTCCAATACCTGTTTACGGAGTGGACGAAGAAACTGTAAACGGAATTCCAGAGAATGCTCAAAAATTCTTTGATATACTTCAAAGTGCTGATGGAATTATTTTATCATTAGCTGAGCATAATGGAAATTTTTCGGTAGCATTTAAAAATATGTTTGATTGGATGTCTCGTATTAATCAAAAATTATGGAATAATATTCCGATGTTATTAATGGCAACATCACCAGGAGCTAGAGGTGGAGCATCTGTTTTGTCAATCGCTAAAAATGGTTTTCCTCATATGGGCGGAAATATTATAGCTGATTTTTCTTTTCCAAGTTTTTTTGATAATTTTAAAGAAGGAATTATTATTGATGATGCATTTAATACACAATTAAAAGAAGTAGTTATCAAGCTTAAAAAATCGTTGTAATTACACTATTTTTATTGAGTTTATATTCCTTGGAGTGTAAATGTGTTTTTTGTAATTTTGTATTTTGATAATAAAGGAGTTTTTTTAATATAAAAATTATTAGTTTACAGCATGGGAGATATTTCTAAAGATATAAAATCTAAATTTCCGAACAATAAAATAAAAGCATTAGTAAATATTAAATACACGGCAAATTGGTTGAGTAGTAATGAAAACGATTTTTTCAAACCTTACGGAATATCACCACAGCAATTTAATATTTTACGAATTTTAAGAGGTGCGAGTAAGCCAATAAAAGTACAAGTTATTAAAGATAGAATGATTGAGCGAGCTCCGAATGCAACTCGTTTAATGGATAAGTTATGCGATAAGAAATTTATAGAACGCATTCGCTGTGAACATGACAGAAGAGTTGTTTATATCAGCATTACCAAAAAAGGCTTGGTGTTATTAACAACAATTGATACCTCAAAAAAATTAAATTTTTTAGATAATTTAACAGAAGAAGAAGCCGATAAATTAAGTGATTTATTAGATAAAATTAGATAAATTCTTGTTTGTTAAGCATCATTTTTAAAGCAAAAAATTTATAAAAATATTTTCCATGGATAGTATTTTAATTAAAAAATTCATCAATGAAAAAATTAAAATCAATACAGCATAAAGTAGGAAGTCCGTTAGTAAATATGGGCGATATCCAATTAAGACAACCTTTACCAACACAAGGTATTGAAAATGTAGATCCGTTTTTATTATTACATCATTACGGGCCTTACGCAATTAGCGAGTTTAATAATCCGTTTGATTTAGGAGCACATCCGCATCGTGGTTTTGAACCGATAACTTTGCTATTTAAAGGCGAGCAATTACATAGAGATTCTTTAGGAAATGAAATGTTGGTAAAAGCAGGTGACGTGCAATGGACAACCGCAGGTAGAGGAGTTGTGCATGCCGAAGGACCCTCAAAAGAATTTGTTAAAAAAGGAGGCGAACTAGAAGGAATTCAATTATGGTTAAATTTACCAGCATCTAAAAAAATGATGCCTGCGAATTATCAGCATATAAAAAGTGAACGTATTCCTGTTGTTTTTAATACTGATAAAACCATTCAATTAAATGTTGTTGCAGGAACACAAGCCGATAAATTTGGATTGATAACGACTCAAACTTCTGTAAATGTGTTTACCGTAAAAACAAATGAGGCTGGTTTTATGGATATTGAAATTCCTGTAACACATCAATCTTTAGTTTATTTATTAGATGGCGAAGTTTTAATAAATGATATTACAACATTAAAAAAAGGCGCAATTCAAATGATTACTTTTAATAATGATGGCGATTTTATTAAAATTGATGCCAAAAAAGAAAGTACATTATTGATATTATCAGGAGAGCCAATTAATGAAAAAATAACACAATACGGACCTTATGTAATGAATACACAAACCGAAATTATGGAAGCAATGCGTGATTTTAAAATGGGGAAAATGGGTTTTTTATATTAAATATCATTGCGATTATTGCTTACACAATAAAGCCTTCTGTATAATTATGGAAGGTTTTATTTTACAATAATTTTAGTTTCATTTTTTATATGCGGAATAAAAAAAGAACAACTTACTGGGTTTGTAAAAAAAAATAAAAAGAAGCAACAGTGGGTTTATGTACGTTAGCATAGATATTAATAAAAAACGTATATTGCAATATATTATGCACGCATAACACTTTTCAAACTTTAAAAACGCTCAATAGATGAAATACAAACATATTTTTGAACCATTAGATTTAGGATTTACAACATTAAAGAATCGTGTAATAATGGGTTCTATGCACACGGGTTTAGAGGAAGAAAAAGAGGGGACACATAAAATAGCTAGTTATTACGCCGAGCGTGCAAAAGGAGGTGTTGGGCTTATTGTTACTGGTGGAATTTCGCCAAATATTCAAGGTTGGACAGCCCCATTTTCAGCCCGAATGAGTACTAAAAAACACGCAAGAGAACATAAAATAATTACCGATGCCGTGCATAAAGAAGGTGGTAAAATTTGTATGCAAATTTTACATTCTGGGCGTTACGGATACCATCCGTTAACCGTTGCTCCATCAAAAATACAAGCACCAATTAATCCGTTTAAGCCGTTTAAATTAAGGCAATCAGGAATCCGTAGAACGCTAAGAGATTTTGTGAATTCTGCTAAATTATCGCAAGAAGCAGGCTATGATGGTATTGAAATAATGGGTTCGGAAGGGTATTTAATCAATCAATTTATTGTAAAAAGAACCAATAAAAGATCTGATAATTACGGTGGAACTTATCAAAACAGAATCCGTTTAGCAATTGAATTGGTTCAAAAAATACGAGAAGCCGTTGGTGTAAATTTCATTATTATTTATAGATTATCAATGCTCGATTTAGTGGAACAAGGAAGTTCATGGGAAGAAGTCGTGCAATTAGGAAAAGAAATCGAAAAAGCAGGTGCTACCATAATTAATACAGGAATCGGCTGGCACGAATCACGCATTCCAACCATTGCAACCTCTGTTCCAAGAGGAGCATTTACTTGGGTTACTCAAAAAATGAAAGAAGAATTATCGATTCCGTTGATAACTTCAAACCGAATTAATATGCCCGAAACGGCAGAAAAAGTATTAGCAGAAGGACATGCCGATATGATTTCGATGGCGCGTCCTTTTTTAGCAGATCCGCAGTGGGTAAACAAAGCAAAACAAGAACGTGATGATGAAATAAACACCTGTATTGCTTGTAATCAGGCGTGTTTAGACCATGCTTTTCAACAAAAAGTAGCGAGTTGTTTGGTAAATCCGAGAGCTTGCCACGAAACGGAATTTAATTATAATCCAACGAAAAATAAGAAAAAAATAGCCGTTGTTGGTGCAGGACCAGCGGGATTATCTGCTTCCACAATTTTAGCACAAAGAGGACACGAAGTAACACTTTTTGATGCCGATAAACAAACAGGTGGTCAGTTTAATATCGCGAAGCAAATCCCTGGAAAAGAAGAGTTTTACGAAACTATCCGATATTTTAATAAGCAATTAGAATTACACAAAGTAACGGTTAAATTAAATACACGAGTTTCTGCGGATGATTTATCAAAAGGAAATTTTGATGAGGTAATTATCGCCACAGGAATTACCCCAAGAATGCCAAGAATTAACGGAATAGAGCACGAAAAAGTATTAAATTATATCGATGTTATCAAGCATAAAAAACCTGTAGGAAATCGTGTAGCCGTTATTGGTGCTGGTGGAATTGGATTTGATGTGTCGGAATATTTAGCGCACCAAGGAGAAAGTACATCTTTAAATATTGATGCGTGGTTACAAGAATGGGGAATTGATAAAACGCTAAAATCACGTGCAGGAATTGAAAATGTTACACCAGAATTTCATCCATCGCCAAGAGAAATTTTTATGTTTAAACGTAGCAAAGGAAAATTTGGTAAGAATTTAGGAAAAACAACAGGTTGGATTCATCGAGCAACTTTAAAGAAGAAAAAAGTACAGTTTATCAACGAAGTTCAATATACAAAAATTGACGATAAAGGATTGCATTATACCCAAGGCGAGGAGCAAAAAATACTAGAAGTCGATAATGTAATTATCTGTGCAGGGCAAGTGCCGTTTAAAGAATTGGTCGCTCCTTTAGAAGAAAAAGGCATCAAAATACATGTAATTGGCGGGGCAGATTTTGCTTCAGAATTAGATGCAAAACGAGCAATTAATCAAGGAAGTAGATTAGCAGCGGAGATTTAATAAAAAATACTAGCATTTTAAAAATCCTACATTACTGTAGGATTTTTTTTTGATTTGTCTTTAATAAGGAATTAAACACTATTTTTAGCAAATTAATCCCCAAAAAAACAAAATGAAGTCATTTACTGTACAAGAAATCAACTCATTATTAAAAGGAGAATTGCTAGGAAATTGTTCTGAAAAAATTACTGCTCCACAGCAAATTGAAAATGCCAAAAAAGGAGAAGTTACTTTTATCGGAAATAAGAAATTTGCAAAATTATGGGGAAATTCCAATGCAAGTGCTGCCATTATCTGTGAAAAATTAGAGATGCAACCACAAGAAAATAAGGCGTTTATAAAAGTGAAAAATCCCGATTTAGCCATGGCAACATTGCTAGAAGCTTTTGAGCCAGCGTCTCTGTATTTTGAAACTGATATTCATCCAACGGCAGTTATCGATAAAACCGCTACAATTGGACAAGGTTGTAAAATTGGAGCAAATTGTTATATCGGTAAAAATGTGGTATTATCCGAAGGTATTATTTTGTACCCAAACGTAACTATTTTTGACGATACAACTATTGGAAAAAACACGGTAATTTGGTCGGGAACGGTAATAAGAGAGCGAACGATTATCGGAAATGACTGTATTTTTCATGCCAATGTTAGCATCGGTGCCGATGGTTTCGGATACAGACCAAGCGCACAAGGATTAACGAAAATTCCACATATCGGAAACGTAATTATTGGAAATCAAGTAGAAATTGGTGCAAATTCTTGTGTCGATAGAGGAAAGTTTAGTGCGACTATTTTAGGCGATGGCTGTAAAATTGATAACTTGGTGCAAATAGGGCATAATTGTGTGCTAGGGAAGTTTTGTATTATGGCTGGAAGCAGTGGTTTAGCAGGGTCGGTTACTTTAGGCGATGGTGTAATTATTGGTGGAAGTGCCTCTATAAAAGATCATGTAACGATTCATTCTGGAGCAACTGTAGGCGCAGGATCAGGCGTTATTGCCGATGTTCCCGCAGGTAAAACCGTACTTGGTTACCCCGCAACTGATGCTAGAGAAAAGATGAAACAATGGGTAGCTCTTCGTAAATTAGGGAGGCAGTAAATTTTTTATTTGAAGCTATTTCCCGCTTTCCGCACTCGCTCTTTTTTGAAAAAAATCAAAAAAGGAGCTCAAACAATTGCTCAATCGGGGCTAGGGATTTTATTTATCCGAAGTAAAGTTAGAATTCAATTTCAAGTTTAAAGTTAAATAAAAAGCTTTCAAATACAGTTAATTATTAAAATAGCGATAATTATAGCTCTAAAAGAAGCATTATAAGCTATTTTATAGCGAAAAGGCAAAAGTGTCATCAAAAATAATAAAATAAAAGCCGATATTTGCCCCACATATTTTTTGTAAAGAGTAAAAAGAGTAAATTATGGCAATGAATAAAAATAACGTCTTAGCATGGGCAACACTTATAATGGTTTTAATAGGACTTTTGTTAGTATTACTAGGAGCTTTTAGATATGATGAGGTAGCGGGATACGGTTTTGCAGCAGTAGGCTTAGGTTTTTTTGCAAACGCATGGGTTTTTAACGCCTTAAAAGGAAGAGTTTAATTAAATCAAAATTACAACAAAATGTCAGACGATAAGAAGGTTATATTTTCAATGAATAAGGTTTCAAAAACCTATCAAAGTACCAATAAACAAGTTTTAAAAGATATCTATTTAAGCTTTTTCTACGGAGCTAAAATTGGTATTTTAGGTTTAAACGGATCGGGTAAATCTACCTTATTAAAAATCATTGCTGGAGTAGAAAAGAATTTTCAAGGTGATGTTACTTTTTCACCAGGATATAAAGTTGGTTATTTAGAGCAAGAACCAAAATTAGACGAAACCAAAACGGTTATCGAAATTGTTCGTGAAGGTGTTGCTGAAACGGTAGCTATCTTAGAAGAATACAACAAAATCAACGATATGTTTGGTTTAGAAGAAGTGTATTCTGATGCTGATAAAATGGACAAGTTAATGGCGCAACAAGCAGAGCTTCAAGATAAAATTGACGCTTCTAATGCTTGGGAATTAGATACTAAGTTAGAAATTGCCATGGATGCTTTACGTACTCCAGACGGTGATACGCCAATTAAAAACTTATCAGGGGGAGAGCGCAGAAGAGTTGCTTTATGTAGATTATTATTACAAGAACCAGAAATTTTATTATTAGATGAGCCTACCAATCACTTGGATGCAGAATCTGTACATTGGTTAGAGCATCATTTAGCACAATATAAAGGAACGGTAATTGCTGTAACACATGATAGATATTTCTTAGATAACGTTGCTGGTTGGATTTTAGAATTAGATAGAGGTGAAGGAATTCCTTGGAAAGGAAACTACTCTTCTTGGTTAGATCAAAAATCAACAAGAATGGCACAAGAAAGCAAAACAGCTTCTAAGCGTCAAAAAACATTAGAACGAGAATTAGAATGGGTTCGTCAAGGTTCAAAAGGTCGTCAAACAAAGCAAAAAGCACGTTTGAAGAACTATGATAAATTGATGAGTCAAGATCAGAAACAAACCGATGAAAAGTTGGAAATTTATATTCCAAATGGTCCACGTTTAGGAACCAATGTTATTGAAGCTAGTGGTGTTTCAAAAGCTTTTGGAGATAAATTATTATACGATAATTTAGAGTTTAACTTGCCGCAAGCGGGAATTGTTGGAATTATCGGACCAAACGGTGCAGGTAAAACTACTATTTTCAAAATGATAATGGGCGAAGAAACTCCTGATGCAGGAAGTTTTAATGTAGGTGAAACGGCAAAAATCGCGTATGTAGATCAGGCACACTCTAATATAGACCCTGATAAATCTATTTGGGAAAATTTCTCTGAAGGTCAAGATTTAGTAATGATGGGAGGAAAGCAAGTAAATTCTCGTGCCTATTTAAGTCGTTTTAACTTTGGTGGAAGCGAACAAAACAAAAAAGTTTCTACACTTTCAGGAGGTGAGCGTAACCGTTTACACTTAGCAATGACTTTAAAGGAAGAAGGAAACGTTTTATTATTAGATGAGCCTACCAATGATTTAGATGTAAATACATTAAGAGCATTAGAAGAAGGTTTAGAAAACTTTGCAGGATGTGCCGTAGTTATTTCTCACGATAGATGGTTTTTAGATAGAATATGTACACATATTTTAGCTTTTGAAGGAAACAGTGAAGTATATTTCTTTGAAGGAGGATTCTCTGAATACGAAGCAAATAAAAAGAAACGTTTAGGTGGTGATTTAATGCCAAAACGTATTAAATACAGAAAATTAATTAGATAATTTTTTTGATATTTTAATAGATAAAAAAACTCGAAACGTTATAGTTTCGAGTTTTTTTGGTTTATACAACACCAATTGTAATATCTTACAACAAATCGTACGATAAATCATAACGCAACCCTACCGAAACATTGGTAATCGCAGGCTTATCAGAATCATTATAATTTAAAACTTCAATATAGGTTCGAACGCTCTTTTTAAATCTTTTTTCAAAAGTAAAATTAAAACCATTACCATTTACAGTACCGTTATCATAATTAAAATAACTAGCTTTAGCATTGTAACTTTCATTAAAAGAATATACAGCGGCAACGTCTAAAGTACTTGCATCCAATTTTACATCGGCAGGAGTTTTAATAGTTATATTTTGATAATTAATAGCGGTATATAAATTATTAAAAAGTGTAGTAGAAGCAGCAAAAGCAAAAATATCACGCTTAACAGCAGTTTTATCTTTATCCGAAAGAAAAGAAGCCCCTAAATAAAAGTTTTCAGCAGTATATCCTACACCAAATATGGCGGTATCCACATAACTTCTTCCGTAGGCATCATCAGTAACACCGCCATTAGTAGAGCCAGAGTCACCATTTATTTGCACACCCGCATCAATTTTAAAATTTCCTAACGTATTTTTGTAAGTAACTAAATTATTAGTTCTAAAAGGACTTTGCGTATCATAAGCAAAAGGGCTCGATCTATGATTAAAAACATCCGTTACTTCGGCAATAATATTATAATGTGGCGACCATTGTTTACCAATAGCGATGCGTCCCCAATTCCCTTTTAAACCCGCATACCCTAAACGAGCATCACCAAAATCGGCATCACCTTCAATATCAATATCCCATTCTCCTTGAACAAAAGCCGTTAGGTTTTCATCAATTTTCTGTTCCGCTTTAAAACCTAATCGAGAGAAAAAATCAGTAACATCAACACTTTTAATATTAGTAGCTCTATCATTTCTATAAGTAACCGAAGGTCTAAAACTACCATAAACCGTAACTTTTTGAGAGTCTTGTTTTTTTAATTTTTCTTGAGCATTTGCAGCAAAAACCCCTAATACCATAGCGGCAATCATCATTTTTTTCATAGATACTTTATTTTATAAACTGTTTTGGTAATAAACAAATATACAATATGAACAGAGAGACCTTATATATATTTATCCTTATTAAGTCAATAATTATTTTTTTTAGAAGCAATTTCCCGCTTTCCGCACTCGCTTTTTTTATTTTTTTGAAGAAAAAAAAACAAAAAAGAGCTCAAACAAAGCGTCAATCGGGGCTAGGCATTTGTACTAATTTCGATAAATTGATAAATCAACTATAATTTAGGCAAAGTTCACGCTATCATTTCGAGCAGTAAAATTTAAACCTCACAGGTTTTAAAAACCTGTGAGGTTTATTCTTGTTTGAAGAATTTAAAACGAAATTCCTACTAACGAAAACAAACTGTCAGTTCGAGTTATTTTTTTCTATTTAAGCTATTTAAAACGTCCTACTGAATTTATTTAAGCATCGCATCAAAATGAGAACCCCAGAACATAAGCCTGAAAATCGGAAGTAAAATTCCTATTAACAAAACAAACTGTCATTTCGAGTGATTTTTTTTCTGTTTAAGTTATTTAAAACGTCCTGCTGAATTTATTTGAGCATGGCATCAAAATGAGAACCCCAGAACATAAGCCTGAAAATCGGAAGTAAAATTTCCATTAACGAAAACACACTGTCATTTCGAGTGATTTTTTTTCTGTTTAAGTTATTTAAAACGTCCTGCTGAATTTATTTGAGCATGGCATCAAAATGAGAACCCCAGAACATAAGCCTGAAAATCGGAAGTAAAATTTCCATTAACGAAAACAAACTGTCATTTCGAGTGATTTTTTTTCTGTTTAAGTTATTTAAAACGTCCTGCTGAATTTATTTGAGCATGGCATCAAAATGAGAACCCGAGAACATAAGCCTGAAAATCGGAAGTAAAATTTCCATTAACGAAAACACACTGTCATTTCGAGTGATTTTTTTTTCTGTTTAGGTTATTTAAAACGTCCTGCTGAATTTATTTCAGCGTGGCATCAAAATGAGAACCCCAGAACATCAGTCTGAAAATCGGAAGTAAGTTCCCATTAACGAAAACAAACGGTCATTTCGAGTGATTTTTTTTTCTGTTTAAGTTATTTAAAACGTCCTGCTGAATTTATTTGAGCGTGGCATCAAAATGAGAACCCCAGAACATCAGTCTGAAAATCGGAAGTAAATTCCTATTAACGAAAACAAACGATCAGTTCGAGTGATTTTTTTTCCTTCAAAAAAATAGTATCGAGAACTTTATCAGTCTTAAAATCAAAAAAACAAATAAAAATCTATTACTAAAATAGCAATACAAAACATTCGAAGCTGTTTTTAATCACTTTTAACACTCCAAAAAAAACATAATTTCAGATATTAATACGTGTTAATTTTAGTAGAAGACTACTTTTTAAAAGCGAAACAGTATAAAAAACAAAAAACACACAAGGCAACCCATTAAAAATCAAGACTTAAAAAAATACTTCAAAAATAAATAAATAAAAGCCCTTGTCAGTCCAATAAAAGGACGTAGATTTGCAACCGCTAACAACAAAACGCAAGTTTAAAAGTTAACAAAAGCTCATTAAAATATCTGCAGAAAACATTTTATTAAAATGTAAAAAACAAGCTAAATTTAGCTTGTTTAAAACAAATTAAAAGATGTATATTTGCAACC
>NZ_OENA01000002.1 GCF_900239185.1 Tenacibaculum finnmarkense | reverse complement strand
TTTTATTTTTTTAATTTAGTAATATTAAAAAACACACAACACTATCTATATATAATGCCACCTTACAGGATGGCACTATACATAGACCTAATATTGTAGCCAATTTAAGAAATGAGAAAACTATTAAACATATTCATAATATTGAGCCTTTCAATTTCCGCTTATTCACAGGAAGTTGAAATTGGAACAATATTTACAATTGAATTTAGTAATCCAGAAAAAAATATGGATTTCAAACTAATATCAAAAAGTTCATACAATGAAATTATTGATTTGTCAAAAATGGATTCTATAATAAAAACAGAGCCAAAAGAAAATCAAATAATTGGTGTGTTTGCAAACGGAAAATTTGGAAACAAAACTAATTCTATGCTTGTATTAATTAGTGGTTTAAATGATAATCTTGATTATGACTTAAAAATAAAATTACCAAAGAAAAGAAAACTTCAAAAAACTTCCACTTCTACTCTATTTAAAGATGTAAAATCAATTGAATATTGGCCTTATGAAATTGAGAAAATTGATTTCAAGAAGTTTAAAACTATTCCTAAAGAAAATTTTCAATCATTTCAAATTGAGACAAAAATAGATTCAACTTGTATTAAGAATGAAAATAAAAATATTGAGTTTGGAGAAAAAGAATTCAAAAAACATCTTGATTTAGCGATTTCGGAATTTGACAATATTGAGAATTTTGAACTTAAAAAAATGACTGAATACGAGAATTCTATTAATTCAGAAGATGTTTCACTTGGACATTTTTGGTCTCTCGGAGAAGGTATTTATCCAAATAAAAAAGAATTTAAATTTGGTAATCCGATAAGTTATAGAAGAATTGAGTGTCCCTATTTTGAAGGAAAATCAAATTATTTCTATACAAAAGATAATAAAAGCATTAAAGTTGTTTCATTTAATTGGAAAACCTTCAAAGAATCAAATTTTAGAATTAATCCAAAAATAGAAAAAGATTTAAGTGGAAAATTTAATTCGAAATATGATTTCATTGTTAATGTAGTAAGTGAATTACTGGGCAATCCATTAGATATTGAACAAGAAAAAGATTCTGGTAGAATTGATACGAAATGGAAATCCGCAAACGGAATTAATGCTTATTTATTTAAGTTTAAGACTTTTAACGAAATTAGATTATACATTTATAAAGAATAAAAAACTAGCTACAACACCGTGTATAATTAATTGCTTGGTTTTAGCCAATTTACGAAAGTCCTCACGAACTTTCTATCTGTGTTTTATTTACTAGCTTTAGTGCTTAAAACACGCAACTAATCATACACAACAACGTTGGCAGTAATAAAAAAATTATAATAACAAATTGAACTCGATTTTATGATATTGGAAAGTTATTATTGGAAAAAAGAACTTCTAAAAACGTCTGAAAAATTAAAAAAAAAGATAAAAGTTAAGAAATATTGGACACCTAAAAAGTACGCTAAATTCGAAAAGGAAATAATGTTTGGGTTTTATATAATCCGAAAACTAATAGAAGCGAATAAGCTGACTAACAAAATTGTCTCAACTAAAAAAGAATATAAGGTTCATAATAATTTAGGAACGAAAATTACAATAAGAAATAGACATAGTTTCGATGAATATTATGATTTTGGAAATTATAGTATTCGTAAATCCGATTTAAAATTTTTGAATAATCAATTTATACATAGTTATATTTTTAGCCCAATAATCTCTACCGTAGATGATTATAGTCTAAAATTAATGGAAAATGAAAAACTGACTGATGAAGAACACTGTGAAATTCACGAAAATTCAGAAAAAGAAGTCATAGGAATCTTTTTTAACTCGGATAAGAATAAAGATAAATCAATATTTCAAATAGACATAAAGACCATTATCGAGATTTTTCAAGATGTTGGAAACTGTAATGTAACAAGTATATCTATGAAATATAATGAAAAAAAAGATGACTGGGATTGTGTGCTAAAAGATGATGAAAATAAAATTCCTAATGAGTCTTTAGAATTAATAAACAAACTTGAAGAAGAATAACTACTGCCAACAAAGAACTGAGCTAAAAAACAACTCTTTTCTTGATTAAGTTTATACATTATTATTCTAGGCTCATAATTCTATAAATTAGTTTTTTGAG
>NZ_OENA01000023.1:210618-270420 GCF_900239185.1 Tenacibaculum finnmarkense | reverse complement strand
TACATCTTTTTTGTTTTGAGAACCACAAAAGAAACATTTTAATAGAATTTCAGAAACCTTTTTCTTTTTATTTTACAAATTTAAACAGGCTCTTAATGCGATACTTATTTTTCTTGATAAATAATCTAATTTGAACAACTCTAAAAAAATATTAAAACACGAAAGAATAATTAACAAAATCAGTATGCGATATAATATTTTATTGGTGTTTTTTAGTTCTAAAAATTGAATAGCAAATAGGGATGAAAAAATACCTGTAATTGCCATAATAACAATTGGAAATCGAAACGAAAATTCGGGATGTTCGGGGCTTAAATATTGTATTAAAATACCAAAAAGATAGCCCTGCGATAAAACAGCCGAAAACAAGGCAATAACATAAAGAAGATAACTAAAATCACGGGTGCTAAAAAATAGAAATAAGTTGTAAATACCCATTAAAATTAACCCGCCAATAAGTAATCCGCTAATAAAATATTCGGTAACTCTATCTTTATAAAAAGTTTCTTTTGTTTTAATAACAATAGGTACTTTCATTGAATATCTACTTTTTATTTTAAGGTAAATAGTCGGTGTTTTTAGGTTGGAAACAGGTATTTCAAAAGCAGGAACCCAATGATTAAATTTGTTTTTAGAATGCGGTTGTGTAACTCCTAGTAATTCTTGTATTTGTTCCCCGTTTTTTAAAGAATAGCAAAGTGTAATGCTATCTTTTAGTGGTGTTTGTACAATTAAAATAGCGGTATCACTTAAGTTGGTTTTACGTAATTTTATTTTAACCCAAAGCGTACTTTTTGTAATTCCTAAATTAATATATGTTTTTGAGGTTGCGGTAAATTCTGCTTCCTTGAAATTTTTAATTTTTTCAAAAGAATATTGATTTTTAATGTTTTTAACATTTTCAAGACGTTCAACAAGATACGAAATCTTAAAATTATTCCTGTTAAAATCAGGCGTATTTGATGGCTTGTTTTGAGCTGTTACTTTGCAAAATACAAGTAGAAAAAATAGGAGTGTATAAAAAAGTCTAAACATTGTAAAATATTTAAGGAAGTTATAAAGGTATTGCTGTTATTTTGATAATCACTAAAAAAGCCTTTAGAAATTTGTTTCTAAGGGCTTTAATTTTTTTTGTATTTTTTTTGCTGTTAAAAAATAGTTTACAAACTTAAAATTGTTACTCTAAAAATATATAATAAAGCGCCAACAGCACCACCTACAATGGCACCATTAAGTCGAATGTATTGTAAATCATCGCCCACTTTATCTTCAATTTGTTTAACCAAATCTTCGTTGTTTAGGTTTTCTAAACTTTCAGAAACCGTGTTTGCAATTAAATGATGATTTTTATGAATTGTACTAACCAATAGCTTTTTTAAAGAAGCATCTGCTTTTTCAATAAGCTCGGTATTTTTAGAAAAATCGCTTATTATTTGGGTAGATTTTTGTTTGATAAACTCAATAAAAACACTTTTATCATCGTTTAATTGTTCTTGTAATTTATTTTGTAGTGAGTTTACTAATTTTGAAACAATACTTTTTGCTTCAATATTGCCGATTAATTTTTCTTGCATATTTTGAATTGAAGCAAGTGCGTTTAAATTTCCATTTTCTAATTTTTGAGCAAAATCTAGCAGTTCATTTTCTAATCTCTTACGCAGCGGATGTTGTTTGTCTTTTGCTATTTCGTCTAATAAATCATTGATTGATTTTACTAGTTTATCAGCTATGCTTTCATTGTTTAATCCGCCGAATTTCTGTGCTGTTTTTACGGCAATAAGCTTAAAAGTACTTTCTTTTTTTAGGTTTTCAGATTGGTTTGCAATATTTTCTACAAGCATGTTGCGAGTTTCATCACTATTGATGGTTTTAGAAACACTCGATAAAGCAACCTTCCAAAGTTCAGAATGTTCTTGATTTTTGAGTGTTTTTTGTAGCCAAATACCTAAAGGCTTACCAAGCTGAATACCCTGTAATTCTTTTTTTAGCATTTTTTCTAAATAGGGTGTAAGTTTTGAAAAATCGGTATTTTTTGAAAATTGCAATAAAATATCTTGTAAAAAATGAATGATTTTTGATACATTTTTTTCCTCTTTTAGTGCCGCTACTATTTTATGGGCAATAGCAACCGATTTTATTTTATCAGCTAAACTTTCTTTCGAAAGCCATTCGTTAGAAACCAAATCAACAATACCGTTAGAAAGTTTAGCCCTTGATTTAACAATAATATTGGTGTGTTTGCTAATTAACGGAATAGGAATTTCGGCAAATAATGCCCGTACCGCAAACCAATCGGCACAGCCACCAACTACGGCAGCCTCAAAACCAGCTAATAAAATATGCCAGATGATATGTGTTAAAAATTCAGTTTTAATACCTGCGATTAGCAGCAGCATCCCAAGGGTTGCGATGGCTAAAGAAAGTGCGCCTTTTTTTGGTAATTTCATTTTTTTTGATATTTACTTTTAACAAGGGATTTTAACCCCTTGCCATTCTGTTTTGCCGTTATAAAGCTATTTTTAGATAAAATTTAATGAATCCCTTTAAAATTTTTATAATCTTGAATTACACTTTTTAATTTTGACATTGCAAAGGCTACAATAGCAATATCATCGAGCCAACCCAGAACAGGAATAAAATCAGGAATCGCATCTATTGGTGACACAACATACAATAAAGCACCTACAATAATGGCTAAAGATGTTTTATTTAATTGATACGTTCCGTTCCAGGAATCTTTTAACATTCCTAGTAATAAGATGAAATTGTCCATTTGTTCGCCTAGATTTTTAGATTTTTTTTCCGCATTTTCAAAATCGGCTTGGCTAACTTCTTGCTGACTGAATTTTTCAAATAATTCTTCTGATTTTTCTTTTTGACTTGTATTCATAGTGTTCTTTTAATTTATTTATAATCCGTAAGGTTTTGCCGATATAAAAAAGACCTCCTACATTATTTGTTAAATATAGCTGATTATTAAGCATAAAAAAGCCAAAACAATATTGCTTTGGCTTTTTTCGATAAAAAAATAGGTTGTGTTTGTAATGTATTGATAATTAATATTATATAGCTTAATTTTCGTTAATAGTATGTTCGTTTTTATCATCATGACGGTCATTATGACCATCATCATTATTGGAAGAATTACAATCAGAACATTCAAAACCTTTCGAAGTCATTTTAAAATGATGATTTGCCATGTCACGGTCATAAATATCTTGAGTGTTTTTAATGTCGTCAATAAATTTACCAGCTGAATCTTCAAAATAAATTATTGTATTTTCAGGAATATAAACAGTTGCTTTAATTTCTTCGTCTTTCCATATATTTTTATAGGCACTTAAAAAGAAGGCATCGAAAATAATACTGTTATTTACTATCTTAAAATTATATTGAATTGCCTGCGCGTTATCATTTGCTTGCTTACGTTTTTTACCTTCGGATGTTTTTTTAATTTCGATATAAGCAACCTGAGTTTCACTTTTACGAACATCAATATTTATATCGTTAGAATATTTCATTTTAATATCATTAACCACTACATTTTCAGCGTTATTTCTATTGCTTAAATTATGGCTGTAATACATGTTATCATCATTAACAACGCTAATTTTTAAAGGCTGTTCTTTGGTGTAATTAATCGTGTGTTTATTCACATTAGCACCATTATAAGCATGCGTTGTAGCGTATTCAATACCTGAGAAACCAATCGAAAATAACGACAGTAACCAAACGCCTAATAAGATGAAAACAGTCGTTGTATTTAATTTTTTAACTGATGGAGATAATATTCTTAACCCTAAAATAAACAATACCATCATCGGAATTCCAATCAATAAAAATAATGAAATTGCTAACAACCATTTAGGCAACATAGCTTCATAAAAAAACGGCGGATACTGTACAAAATCGTTATCAACATTTAAAATTTCGAAACTACCGATTGAAAATGCCCCAAATAATAACGCAAGTATAGTACTAGCAGCAATAAAAATTAATAATATCCCTATAAATTTACCAAATATTTTAAATAATGCACGTAAAATTTCGCCTATAATACCTATAAAATCTTGTAGTTTAGAGTTTGTTTGTGAGCGAATTTTTTCATAGTCGGCACTTGAAAATTTATCACTTATATCGTTTGCTCCATCTTTTAACTTTTCTGATAAATACTCAAACTCGTCGCGAATTTTTTTTTCAATAGTATCAATATTTACAGCTTCGCCTTGCATCTGTAATTTTTCAGAAGTTGTTTTTGCTTCGGGTAATAAAACCCATAAAATAATATAGGCTAAAGGTGAAAAACCAGAAGCAACTAAAATGATAAAAGCAAGTCGAATCCAAATAACATCAATATTAAAGTAATGCGCAATACCCGAACAAACACCGCCTAAAAACTTATCGTCGCCATCTCTAAATAATTTTTTAACACTTCCTTTTTCAGCCTTATAATTAGAAGAATAATCATCGCTATAAGTGTCTTGTGTTTCCGAATAATCTTCAGGTTGCCCCATAATGGTAATGATTTGTTCAATATCATTTTCATTAATCACCTGGCGTACATCTGTTATTTTTTCAGATAAAAGTTCACTAATACGTGCTTCAATATCTGAAATTATTTCATTTTTACCCTGCGGATCATCATTTAAAGAATTAGCGATAGCCTTTAAATAATAGTTTAATTTCTGATAAGCAATTTCATCTATATGAAAGAAGAATCCGCCTAAGTTTATGTTTATTGTCTTATTCATCTTTAGTTGATTTTGTAGTAGTTATTAAATTTACAGCGTTCACTAAATTCCCCCAAGTTTTGTTTAATTCTTTTAAAAAAAGCCCCCCGTTTTCTGTTAAAACATAATATTTTCGTGGTGGTCCAGAGGTTGACTCTTCCCATCTGTAACTTAGTAAACCTGCATTTTTTAAGCGTGTTAGTAAGGGGTAAATTGTTCCTTCAACCACAATCATTTGGGCACTTTTTAATGTTAGAAGTATTTCAGAAGTATAGGCATCTCCATTTTGTAAAATAGATAAAATGCAATATTCTAAAACCCCTTTTCGCATTTGTGCTTTTGTGTTTTCAATTTTCATATACGATGGTTTGTAAGATTATTTTATAAATTTAATGCTAAAAGGGTATTGATATTCTTCTCCTTTATTCGCTTTTATGGAAGCGATAATAATTAAGGCGATGCTACTTATAAAAAGGGTCAGCATTAAAAACCCACTAATAAATAAGCCGATGATACTAAAAATACTGAAGTATGTGTGGTTTGTATCAAAATCAAATGAGGGTTTGTTATAGATGTCTATAATGACGTTTCCGAAAAAAAACAAGCTTAAAAATAAAAAAAACACGGTGCTTGTTATAAAAAGATATAAGGTATAGCTAAGGTTAAAATTAACAGCCTCTTTGCCGTGGTTGTTTAAAAATAAAGTATCACTTTTAAATAACTGCCATAAGATTAAAGGCGCAATAATATTTCCTAATGGAAAAAAATACCCAGTAAAAGCGGATAAATGTATTAAAAAAGCATTGGTGTTTTCGTTATTTGGCATAATGATGTGTTTTAAATACTACTGTACTATGCAAATATATATCTTTTAAAAGGTACTTTGTAATACATAGTACTGTATTTAACATTTTTTTAACATTTGTAAATGTGTTATTATTTTTTGAGTAGAGATATAAAATACCTGAAGTTGTTGTTTTTGTTGACTTTAAAAGAAAAGAAGTAAATTGCGTTTAAATATTAAGATAAAATGAAATTTACACCTCGAAAAATAAATTTATTTACCTTGTTCAAACTGCCATCGGCATATATCTGCGGAATTAGAGTACAGTCTATTTCTGAAGAAAAATCAGCCGTAACGGTAAAACATCGTTGGATAAACCAAAATCCCTTTAACAGTATGTTTTGGGCAGTTCAAGGAATGGCAGCGGAGTTGTCTACAGGTATTTTGGTCATACAAGCTATTCAGGAATCAAACCGAAAAGTATCTATGTTGGTAACTAATATGAATGCAACTTTTACCAAAAAAGCCACGGGAAAAATTCAGTTTTCATGCAATGACGGATTGGCAATAAAAAAAGCAATTCAAAAATCAGTTGAAACAGGCGAGGGGCAAACTGTTTTAGTAACTTCACAAGGAATTAATAAAGAAGGTGTTTCGGTATCAAAATTTGAATTTGAATGGAGTTTAAAAGTGAAATAAAAAGCCATTTAATTATATATCGTAATTTTAATCAAAAAAAAACCGCAATTCTAAATTGCGGTTTTTTTGAGTTTTATGAGTTTTTGAAAGACTAGAAATTATATTCCTAATTCATCAAATATATTTGTTAATTTTTCTCCTTGAGAAGGTGCAGGTGCATTTGGGCTTACAATTGTTCCGTCAGGCGCAATAATGATAAACTTAGGCAATCCTTTAATTAAGAATTTTTGAGCCCATTCTAAGTCATTTTGTTTTTTACCACTAAATAACTGAATTCCTGTCATTTCTCGGTCAATTATTGTTTGCTTCCATTTTTCATGTTGTTTTTTATCGTCAACACTAATACTTACAAACGTTAATTTTTTTCCGTGGTATTCTTCCTCTAAATTCTTTAATAAAGGAATTTCTCTTTTACAATATGCACACCAAGTTGCCCAAACATCAATATATAAATAGTTACCTTTATTTAATAAATCATCTAAAGAAGTTGTTCCGCCATTATAGTTTTCAAAATTTGAAAATTTTGGAGCAATTTGTCCTTTTTCGGTAGCTTTTAATATATTATAAGTATCAGAAATTTCTTTTTTATGTTTTTCATTTGTTGAATACAACATAAATTTATCATGAAATTCTTTTAAATGAGGTGTAAAAGTAATTCCATTTTTGGCATTTTTATACAATAAATCATTTTTAGCAACAGTACTATTAACTTCTTTTTGTGTGGTTTTTAAATATGTTAAATAATAACATTTTCCTTCTTCATTTTTTTCTTTTGCTAAAAGTTTTAACTGAGTTTCTAATATTTTACGATATGAATAAGAGCTAAGATAGTCTTCATCGCTACTGTAGTTAAAATTTTTAAGAGGATCGGGAAAATTAGGAGAAACTACAAATTCTTCATTTTCAGATAACATCCCATAATAAGTTTGATAATTAGTTAAATTCCTTAAATATTCGTAATTAATATTTTTAACTTCTTTTTTTAGAAACTTAGTTGGTAAATTATTTGCTATTGAAAGTGTAATTAAAGCTTCCTTATATTGATCCATTTTAGCTAAAAAATCAGTTTCTTCTAAAGAAAAAAGTTGGTTTGCATTTACTAAAATTTCAGAAAATTTTATCTTTTTTTCAGCTAAATATTTATTAATATTTGCAGTTGTTCCTTTAAATTTAACAGCATCAATATTTTTATAATCAGCAATTATATTTGTATCTACAGTGTCGTTAAGGTATAAATTTAAACTAGCTCTTTTAGCTTTAAGTATAAGTGTGTAGTAGTTATCTCTATCAATTTTTACAGTATCAGAAAAAGCTCCTGTTTTTTTATTAACTTTTATCTTTTGTTCAAAGTTAAACCCTGTTAAAGTAATTTCTCTTTTTTTGAAATTTTCAATTTTCCCAGATAAAACAAGATAATCTTTTACTGGCTTAGGTTTTTCTTCTTTACAAGAAATAATGCTAACTCCTATTAGTGCTAAAAGTAGTATTTTTTTCATCGTTTACGGTTTATGTGATTGAAGGTTTTTAAAGGGTCAAAGTTACTTTTTTTAGGTTTTTTATCAAAAGAAATTAGTAATATATTTAATGCAGCTTTTGTTTTTTTGATATATTTTAGTTATAAGTAGCTTTTTTTAATGGTAATGATAGCTTTTAAAACAAAACTCCCAAGTAAATACTTAGGAGTTTTTAGTTGAATTCTTCAATTATTTTATTCTTTTACCTCTGTTCTAGATTCTTCTGATTTGATTCCTTTTTCAATACTAATAACAAGGGTATTGCTATCTGGGTTTAAATCCATCGAAATAGTATCGCCTTCATCTAGTTTAGAATTTACAATTTCTTCTGCTAAAGCGTCTTCAATGTATTTTTGAATAGCTCTTTTTAAAGGACGTGCACCGTATTTTTTATCAAAACCTTTATCGGCAATATAATCTTTTGCTTTTTCGCTTAAGATTAATTTATAGCCTAAATCGGCAATACGAACTAATAATTTTTCTAATTCAATATCAATAATTTTATGAATATCTTCACGTTCTAGGGCGTTGAAAATAATAACATCATCAATTCTGTTTAAAAATTCAGGAGCAAACGATTTTTTTAATGCTCCTTCAATAATACTTTTTACGTGGGCATCTTCTTGGTCTTTTTTAGAGGCTGTACCAAAACCAACACCGCTACCAAAATCTTTTACTTTACGAGCTCCAATATTAGAGGTCATAATAATAATGGTATTTCTAAAATCAATTTTACGCCCTAAACTATCGGTAATATGCCCGTCATCTAAAACTTGTAAAAGCATATTAAAAACATCAGGATGTGCTTTTTCAATTTCATCTAAAAGGATTACAGAATACGGTTTTCTACGAACTTTTTCAGTTAATTGACCACCTTCTTCATACCCTACATATCCTGGAGGCGCTCCTATTAAACGAGAAATAGCAAATTTCTCCATATATTCACTCATATCAATTCTAATTAAAGAATCGGCAGAATCAAATAATTCACGGGCTAAAACTTTTGCTAATTGTGTTTTTCCAACCCCTGTAGAACCTAAAAAGATAAACGAACCAATTGGTTTGTTAGGGTCTTTTAAACCAACGCGATTTCGTTGAATTGCTTTAACCACTTTGGTAACCGCTTCATCTTGCCCAATAACTTTACCTTTAATCATGTTAGGTAAATCGGCTAAACGATGGCTTTCAGCTTCAGCAACTCTGTTTACAGGAATTCCTGTCATCATAGAAACCACCTCAGCAACATTGTCTTCAGTTACAATTTCTCGGTTTAATTTGGCTTCTTCTTCCCATTGATTTTCAGCAGATACTAAGGCTGTTTCAATGTTCTTTTCGTCATCACGAAGTTTTGCCGCTTCTTCATATTTCTGCCCGTTTACCGCGGTTGTTTTATGCTTGCGTATTTCTTCTAATTTAGCTTCTAACTCTAAAATTTGTTGAGGTACTACAATGTTAGTCATATGAATTCTTGACCCTGCTTCATCTAAAGCATCAATAGCTTTGTCAGGTAAAAAACGATCTGTCATATAACGATTCGTCAATTTTACACAAGCTTCAATAGCTTGGTCGGTAAATGATACTTGGTGATGCGCCTCATATTTACCCTTAATATTGTGTAAAATTTGTACTGTTTCATCAACAGTTGTAGGTTCAACAATTATTTTTTGAAAACGACGTTCTAATGCGCCATCTTTTTCAATATTTGTTCTGTATTCATCTAAAGTTGTAGCTCCAATACATTGAATTTCGCCACGCGCTAAGGCTGGCTTTAACATATTTGAAGCATCTAAAGAACCTGTTGCACCTCCTGCACCAACAATGGTATGAATTTCATCAATAAATAAAATGATATCGTCATTTTTTTCTAATTCATTCATCAGCGCCTTCATGCGCTCTTCAAACTGTCCACGGTATTTTGTACCGGCAACTAAGCTAGCCAAATCTAAAGAAACAACTCTTTTGTCAAATAAAATTCGAGATACTTTTCGTTCTACAATTCGTAAGGCTAATCCTTCTGCAATTGCTGATTTACCAACACCAGGTTCACCAATTAACATTGGATTGTTCTTTTTTCGTCTACTTAAAATTTGCGATACACGTTCAATTTCTTTTAAACGCCCAACAACAGGATCTAATTTTCCAGCAATAGCAAATGCCGTTAAATCACGCCCGAAATTATCTAAAACAGGTGTTTTAGAAATTTTTGCTTGTTTTGCCTTTGAACCTTGCCCAAAGGGATTTGAGCCTTGACCAGAAGGGGCATCTTCTGAAGGTGTTTCGGCAGTTGGAGAAGAAAAATTATCTTCTATATGAAGTTCTTTATAAAGAGCTTTCGTAATTTCATAACTTACATCATGTTTTTGAAGTAGTTTTGTTGCAGGATCATTTTCATTACGTAAAATACATAATAATAAATGTGCTGTATCTATTGAATTACTTTGGTATAACTTTGCCTCTAAAAAAGTTGTTTTTATTGCTTTTTCTGCTTGCCTTGTAAGATGTAAACTCTTTTTTTCGAGGTTTTCGATTGATAGTGTAGTTGGGTTTAGTTTTTCTAACTTACTACGCATCAATTCTAAATCTACATCAAAAGTAGTTAAAATTTCGATGGCTTTACCGTCTCCTTTTCTAATCAAACCTAGCAGTAAATGTTCTGTTCCAATAAAATCATGCCCTAATCGTAAGGCTTCTTCTTTACTGAAAGTAATTACATCTCTAACTTGTGGTGAAAAATTATCTTCCATAAAATTAATTTGTATAGTTACTACGTTTTTTCTTCTTAAAAATAACAAAAAATATGCCACTACTTTTTAGCGCATATTTTTTAGTGATTCTGTGGTGTTAAATATACGTTGTTAATGTTTAAAAACCATTAATATCGTTAGTTAAAACAATAAGTATAATTTTTGTATAAAAGGAGGCTTTGTAGTATCTTGCAATGTTTTAAGAAATACAGCTGATTTTAGCGTATTTTGTAAATGAGTTTTATAAGGTGTAAAGTTCATTTCTTTATAAAAATGATAACTAATATTTTAAAGAAATATATATGGCAGATGGCGAAAAGTTGATCCCGATCAACATTGAAGAGCAAATGAAATCAGCGTATATCGATTATTCGATGTCGGTTATTGTATCAAGAGCATTACCAGATGTAAGAGATGGTTTAAAACCAGTTCATCGAAGAGTTTTATTCGGTATGCACGAACTAGGTATTAAGGCAACAGGATCATATAAAAAATCCGCAAGAATTGTAGGGGAAGTGCTAGGTAAGTATCACCCACATGGAGATACTTCTGTATATGATTCTATGGTTCGTATGGCACAAAGTTGGAGTGTGCGTTATATTATGGTTGATGGGCAAGGTAACTTTGGTTCTGTTGATGGAGATTCTCCAGCAGCAATGCGTTATACAGAGGTAAGAATGCAGAAGATATCCGAAGATATGTTGGCGGATATTGAAAAAGATACTGTTGATCATCGTTTAAATTTTGATGATACCCTACAAGAACCAACTGTATTACCAACACGTATTCCTAACTTATTAGTAAACGGAGCGTCAGGTATTGCAGTAGGAATGGCAACCAATATGGCACCACACAACTTAACAGAAGTTGTAAACGGAACGATTGCTTATATTCAAAATAGAGACATCGATATTGACGGATTAATGGAACACATTAAAGCGCCCGATTTTCCTACAGGAGGAACTATCTACGGCTATGAAGGTGTTAAAGATGCTTTTCATACTGGTAGAGGTCGTATTGTAATGCGTGCTAAAACTTCTTTTGAAGAAGTAAAAGGAAGAGAATGTATTGTTGTTACTGAAATTCCGTATCAGGTGAACAAAGCAGAAATGATTAAAAAAACTGCTGAGTTAGTTAATGATAAAAAATTAGAAGGAATTGCGAATATTCGTGATGAATCTGACAGAAACGGAATGCGTATCGTTTATATTTTAAAACGTGATGCAATTCCTAATATTGTATTAAATAAATTATACAAATATACCCAATTACAAACGTCGTTTAGTGTGAATAATATTGCACTTGTAAATGGTCGTCCTGAGCAGTTAAACTTAAAAGAATTAATTCATTATTTTGTTGAACACAGACACGAAGTAATTGTTCGTAGAACAGAATTTGAATTAAAGAAAGCACAGGCAAGAGCGCATATTTTAGAAGGATTAATTATTGCTTCGGATAATATCGATGAGGTAATTAAAATTATTCGTGCCTCTAAAAATGGTGATCAAGCTCGTGAGAGTTTAATTGAGCGTTTTGAATTAACAGAAATTCAGGCAAAAGCCATCGTTGAAATGCGTTTGCGTCAATTAACTGGTTTAGAACAAGACAAATTACGTGGTGAGTTTGATGAAATTATGTTAACGATCACTGATTTAAAAGATATTTTAGCCAATGAGCCAAGACGTTATCAAATAATTACCGATGAACTAATCCATGTTAGAGATAAGTATGGAGATGAGCGTCGTTCTGAAATTCATTATGCTGGTGGTGATATGCGTATCGAAGATATGATACCAAACTCTAAAGTTGTCGTTACTATTTCGCATGCAGGATATGTAAAACGTACCAATCTTGATGAATATAAAGTTCAAAATAGAGGCGGACGTGGGCAAAAAGGAGCAACGACTCGTAATGAAGATTTCTTAGAGCATTTATTTATCGGAACAAATCATCAATATATGATGTTCTTTACCCAAAAAGGAAAAGTGTTCTGGATGCGTGTGTATGAAATTCCTGAAGGAGGGAAAAACACCAAAGGTAGAGCAATGCAAAACTTAATCAATATTGAACCTGATGATAAAGTAAAAGCATTTTTAGTTACCGAAGATTTAAAAGATGAAGAGTACATCAATAGTCGTTACGTAATTATGGCAACTAAAAAAGGTCAGGTTAAAAAGACTTCTTTAGAACAATATTCTCGCCCAAGAACCAACGGAATTAATGCCATTACTATTAAAGAAGGTGATGAGCTTTTAGAAGCAAAATTAACTACTGGAGATAGTCAAGTAATGTTAGCTTTAAAATCGGGTAAATCTATCCGTTTTGAAGAAGCTAAAACGCGTCCGATGGGAAGAACTGCATCAGGAGTTCGTGGAATAAGTTTACAACATGATAAAGATGAGGTAATAGGAATGATTGCCGTAAATGACATGGATAGTAATATCTTAGTTGTTTCTGAAAAAGGATATGGTAAGCGATCTAAATTAGAAGATTACCGTGTTACAAACCGTGGTGGAAAAGGAGTGAAAACTTTAAATATATCAGAAAAAACAGGTGATTTAGTTGCGATTAAAAACGTAGATGATTCAAATGATTTAATGATTATTAACAAATCGGGGCTTACCATTCGTATGGCTGTGGAAGATTTACGTGTAATGGGACGTGCAACACAAGGTGTTCGTTTAATTAACATCAAAGAAAATGATAGCATTGCCGCAGTAGCAAAAGTAATGCGTGAAGAAGAGGTTGAAGAAGATGATCAAGATCAGGCGCTTGAAGGGGATGAGTTAGCAGAAGATGCTACATCAGAAACTGGCACGGAAATTGAAAACAACACAAACGAAGATCAAGAATAACCATAAATAAGCACTACAATGAAAAAACAATTAATAACACTTTCTTTAGGATTAGTATCATTAGGTTTAGTGGCTCAAAAATCAGAGTTAAAAACAGCAGAGAAAGCGATAAAAAAGTTAGATTATAAAACAGCAATTACTACGTTAAATGCTGCTGAAAAATTAGTAATAGCTAAAGGAGAAAGTAAATACACCTCTAAATTTTACTTTTTAAAAGGAAAAGCATTGGCTGCTACAAAAGACTATCAAAATGCCGCAACAGCATTAAGTAGTTTATTAGCGATGGGTAAAACCAAATATACAGAAAAAGCGAAGCCTATTTTGAATAGTATGATTCAAGAAGTTTCAGGAAAAGCGGTTGATTTTTATAACAATAAAAAAGATTATAAAAATGCTGCTGAAAACTTTTACTTAACCTATTTATTAAGCCCTAAAGATACTTCTTTTGCTTACAATGCAGCAATATCTGCAACACAAGCAAACGAATATGACACGGCAATTAAGTATTACAAAGAGTTGCGTAAAATTGGTTATACAGGTATTGAAACTCAATATTTAGCAACCAATAAATTAACAGGTAAAGTTGAAAACTTAGGGTCTAAGAAGCAAAGAGATTTAATGGTTAGGTCTAAGCAATATATTAAACCTGAAAATAAATCAACAGCATCTAAATCGGCAGCTATTGTTAAAAACATAGCATTATTGTTAAAAGAACAAGGAAAAACCGATGAAGCTATAGCGGCGTTAGCAGAGGCAAGAAAAGAAAATCCAAAAGATTTAAATTTATTGTTAAACGAAGCTGATATGTATATCAAGCTTAAACAAATGGATAAATTTGGGGAATTAATGAAAGAAGCGATTGCTTTAGATCCTAAAAACCCAACATTATACTATAACTTAGGAGTAGTTAACTTCAATGAAGGTATGGTCGATAATGCTAAAAAATATTACAAAAAAGCCATTGAGTTAAATCCTGAGTACGGAGATGCTTATATGAATTTAGCTGTTGTTGTATTAAATAAAGATAAAGCAATTGTTGAGGCGATGAACAACAATCTTAATAACTTTAAAAAGTACGATGCTTTAGCGTTAGAACAAAAAGAAGTTTATAAAGAAGCGTTGCCATTTTTAGAAAAAGCAGATACAATTAAAAGATCTGTAGATACTGTTAAAACCTTAATGAACTTATACGAAGTTTTAGAAATGGAAGCCAAAGCAACTCAATATAGAACGTTATACAAAGCAATGAAATAGTATTTTAACGAAAGTTAATGAGTAACTATTTTACTATAAAAAAACCGAAACTTTTAACGTTTCGGTTTTTTTTATGCCTTTTTTTGAAGTAATTTATTTAAAAAATCGTTTTATAATTCTTAATTGATGCGTGTATTTTTTAGAATCTACATTGTAAATACCACGATGATCTAAGGTGTCAATACGAACTTTTCCGTGTGCGTGTATAATGGTGTTGTTTTCTAAAATAATTCCTACATGTGTTATTTTTGCAGGTTTTTGATCGGCAGAAATATTAAAAGAGGTATCAAAAAAAGCAAGATCGCCTGCTTGGCTTTCTTCAATAAAGTTTAAGGTTTCGCCTTGGGTTACTTGGTCTTTAGCGTCGCGTAATAAATTGTAGCCAGCTAATTTGTAAACCATTTGTGTAAACCCCGAACAATCAATTCCAAAAACAGATTTTCCGCCCCATAAATAGGGTATGTTTAGAAATAAAAGTGCTGTTTTAGCAACAGCTTTCTTTTTATCATAAATTTCACCGCTATAAGAATATTTTTTTTGGTTGATATTAAATTCTCCATCCTTTAAAAAAGGAATCCTTGCGCCTAAAGGAATACTTATTTGTTGCTTGTATTGAGAATTTTTATCTTTAAAGTTATCATCAAAATCCTTAAAATTAACAAGATTAACAAAACTACCCGAATAGTTTTTAGGTTCTTCAGATGCTAAATTATGATACATTTCTTGGCTAATTTCTTGATATTGCTTGGTATCAATAAACCCTTGATATTGATCAAAAGCCAATTCAATTTTAGTCCAATTGTCTTTTTTTTCTAGTATTTTAAAAGCTTCACCAAAAAGCACTTGATTTACCATTTCTGAAGCATCACTAGCTTCAAAACGCATGGGAATACTACTTAAATTACAAATTCCGAAAAACATAATATTACGAGTTTTTAAGGTTGAAAAATATTACATTCTTTCAATAACGATTGCACTAGCACCACCACCACCGTTGCAAATAGCTGCTGCACCAATTTTGGCGTTTTTTTGTTTTAATATTGATGTTAAAGCAATAACAATTCTTGCTCCTGAAACTCCTAAAGGATGCCCTAAAGAAACCGCCCCTCCATTTACATTTACTTTATCGGCTTGTAGGTCTAAAATTTTCATATTTGCCAAGCCAACTACTGAAAACGCTTCGTTTAATTCAAAATAATCAACAGCATCAATTGAAATATTTGCTTTTGATAAGGCTTTTGGTAACGCTTTTGCAGGCGCTGTTGTAAACCATTCTGGCTCGTGAGCAGCATCGGCATACCCTTTTATTTTTGCTAAAGGCTTTAAATTTAGTTCTATAGATTTTTCTAAAGACATTAAAACTAATGCCGCTCCACCATCATTAATTGTTGAGGCGTTTGCAGCGGTAACTGTTCCTTCTTTGGTAAAAGCAGCACGTAAAGCAGGAATTTTTTCCATTTTTACGTTTTTATACTCTTCATCTTCAGAAAAAATAATTGGTTCGCCACGGCGTTGAGGTATTTCTACTGGTACAATTTCATCGGCATATTTACCTTCTTTCCAGGCATTTGCAGAACGGGTGTACGATTCTATAGCAAAAGCATCTTGATCTTCTCTTGAAAAACCATATTGTGTAGCACAATCATCGGCACAAACACCCATAGCTACTTTTTGATAAGCATCAACTAAACCATCTTTTTGCAAACCATCTTCAAGGGTAATCGAACCAAATTTATTACCTGTTCGAGCGTGTTGGTAATGCGGAATCATACTCATGTTTTCCATTCCACCGGCAACCACAACTTCAGCATCGCCTAAAGCAATTGTTTGTGCGGCTAACATAATTGCTTTCATTCCTGATGAACAGACTTTATTTATGGTAGTACAAGGCACGGTATTAGGTATTCCTGCAAAAATTGCTGCCTGACGTGCAGGCGCTTGTCCTACACCTGCCGAAACTACATTTCCCATAAAAACCTCCTCTACCATGGCAGGATTTAAGTTTATTTTTTCGAGCGCACCTTTAATTGCTACTGCTCCTAATTTTGGCGCGGGTATGCTTGATAAAGAACCTAAAAAACTACCTATTGGTGTTCTTGCTACTGATACAATAACTACTTCTTTCATATGTTTTCGTATAATTTCTTCTGCTAAAATAACCATTTTATAATAAGTACTCAAATAATAGAGAAAGGTTATATTTACATATCTAAACATACAAAATGAACAATTTCATAAATAAATTATACAAGAACAATGCGATTATTTATAAAATACTCTTGTTTTTAATTTCGGTAGTGGCAATTGTCTATTTATTTCCTAAACGAGGGCAGTTTAAATATGAATATACCCAAGCAAAACCTTGGCAATACGACAATTTATATGCACCTTTTGATTTTGCTATTCAAAAAACAAGCCTTGAAATTAGTCAAGAAACGAATGAAATTAAAGCGAGTGTTAAAAAATATTTTGTGTGCGATCAAAAAGTAGCAGCACATGTATTAAAGGCTTATAATAGTAAAATTATGCTTGCAGATTCGCTAGCGGTTAATGATATTGTATTTCTAAAAAAAATAGGGGAGGCTATTATTCATAAAATTTATAACTACGGATTTTTAGATGATTCGAGTATTAAAAAAGCCACTCAAGACGAACTTATTTTTTTACGAAAAGGCAATTCGATTGCTGAAATTCCTTTTTCAAAATTACTACAATCAAAAGATGTATTGAAGTTTATTTCACAAAACACATCCGAAGTTAATAGTGTCAATCAAAACATTCTTTTAAGTCATTTATCAGCTGTTATACAGTCAAATGTAATATTTGATACTAAATATAGCGACAAGGAGCTAAACGAGGCTTTAAAGAAAATTTCGTATGCTAAAGGAAAAATTTCTAAAGGTGAATTAATGCTCTTAAAAGGTGATATTGTTACTGGCAGAAAACTAACAATTTTAAAATCGTACGAAAAGGCATCTAGTTCACAGCTTTTAACAAAATCAAACTATAATTGGATTGTTTTCGGATACACCATTTTAGTGGCATTGGCATTGTTAATGTTATTATTATTTTTAGAGAAATACCGTTTAGAAATTTTTAATGATAATAATAAAGTAACCTTTATTTTTTTAAATGTTTTTTTAATGATTTTAGCGCAAACACTAGTGGTTAAATACAATTCGGGTTTTTTGTATGTAGTTCCGCTGAGTATTTTACCAATAATACTAAAAACGTTTTTTGATGCTCGGTTAGGTTTTTTTACTCATGTGCTAACCGTATTGTTACTAGGTTTTATAGTGCCAAATAGCTTTGAGTTTATCTATTTACATATTATTGCAGGGATTGTAACCATATTAACGATTTCAGAACTTTATAAACGTGCGAGTTTATTTATATCGATTGGGCGAATTACCTTAATTTATATGATTACTTATTTTGCTTTTTCGATTATAAAAGAAGGAAGTGCCGATAAAATAAACTGGGGTTATTTTGGTTTATTTGCCGCCAACGGATTGCTGTCTTTTTTAGCGGTTTTCTTTATTTATTTTTATGAAAAATTATTTGGATTGGTTTCTGATGTTACTTTATTAGAATTGTCAAACACCAATTCAACCTTATTGAGAGATTTAAATGAAAAAGCGCCAGGGACTTTTCAGCATTCTATGCAGGTGGCAAATTTAGCCGAAGCAGCCGCCAATGAAATAGGTGCAAACTCTATGTTGGTACGAACAGGTGCGTTGTATCATGATATTGGTAAAATGGCAAATCCGTTATATTTTGGCGAAAATCAATCGACAGGGGTAAACCCGCATCATGATTTATCAGCAAAAGATAGCGCCCAAATAATTTTAGAACACGTTATTAAAGGAATTGAAATTGCAAAGAAGCATAAATTACCAGACAGAATCATTGATTTTATTCGAACACATCACGGAACAACAGTTACCTATTATTTTTACAAGCAAGAATTAGAGAATAACCCTGAAGGATTTGTTGATATTAAAAAGTTTCAATACCAAGGACCGATTCCTTTTTCAAAAGAAACGGCTATTTTAATGATGTGTGATGCTGCCGAAGCGGCTTCAAAAAGTTTAAAAGAACCAACAGCGCAATCGATAGATAATTTAATCGATAAAATTATTGAAAAGCAAAAAAACGATAATCAGTTCGTAAATTCAGATATTACCTTTAGAGAGATCGAAAAAATAAAAAAAATTATTAAGAGTAAGTTGATGAGTATCTATCATTTACGCGTAGAGTATCCAGAATGATTAAATTTTTTTCAAAAAAAACTTGTGAGATCTTTTAATTCGTTATATATTTGCACTCGCAATTCGAGGCTATTACTTTTAATAGTTTTTGAATCACTCAGGAGAGATGGCAGAGTGGTAATGCAGCAGATTGCTAATCTGTAGCCGGGTAACTGGCTCCAGGGTTCGAGTCCCTGTCTCTCCGCAAAAGATGACTACTCGGGGTGTAGCGTAGCCCGGTCATCGCGCCTCGTTTGGGACGAGGAGGTCGCAGGTTCGAATCCTGCCACCCCGACACAGTTGTACGTAGCAACTTTAAAACTACGGGCTCTTAGCTCAGCTGGATAGAGCACCTCCCTTCTAAGGAGGCGGTCGGAGGTTCGAATCCTCCAGGGCTCACTTAAACCTTACTAGAAATAGTAAGGTTTTTTGTTGTTTATTAGTTTCTGTTCTGTATCAGGATTTTTTTTTGAAGCAATTTCCCGCTTTCCGCACTCGCTTTTTTTGTTTTTAAAAGGAAAAACAAAAAAGAGCTCAAACAATTGCTTCAATCGGGGCTAGGCATTTGTGTTAATTTTGATAATTTGAGAAACTATTATAATTTCAGGGATCAAGCATAATACTTGGGGAGCTACATAAATTAAGCATAATTGTTAGAGCCTGTTAAAAATTAAAGAAACTGTCAGTTCGAGTAATTTTTTCCTTCAAAAAAATTGTATCGAGAACTTATTTAATAGTCAAGTCAATTAAAATTCGGATCAAGTATAATACTTTGGGAGCTACATAAATTAAGCATAATTGTTAGAGCCTGTTAAAAATTAAAGAAACTGTCAGTTCGAGTAATTTTTTCCTTCAAAAAAATTGTATCGAGAACTTATTTAATAGTCAAGTCAATTAAAATTCATCAACATAAAATAATTTAAAATCTCGATATAATTTTAATTCCTTTTAGTCATTAAAATCACTCGAATTGACAAAATCATCAAGAAAAAAGGGAATAAATACGGCAAATCAGCATGTGAACCTGAACTAAATTCAGGTTGGCGGATGCTATTTCTTATTTTCTTTTATATTTTTTTTCAAATGAAACTTAAACAGGTTCTAAGCATTTTTAAAATGTTTTATGTTCGTTTGCTGATAAATATTGTTAGTATTTCATAAAATGCTTGATTATTGCTTTATTTTAAAACTATCTGAATAACTTATTACAGATAATAATTGCACATTATTTTTTTTAAAGTAATTTTAGAGTCTATAAAAAAAGCTATAAATGTCATTATTTCAAAAATCCGTATTAAATAAATATTTAAAATTACAAGATGCAACACTTATAGATAAAGCTTATAAAAAATACACCAAGTATTTTCATAATCTGAAAATTCAGGAAAATATATTAATAAGCAAAGAAGAGCAATTTCAACAAAAATTTTTAATAGAATTATTTGAAAATATTTTTGGGTACACTATTTTTCCTGATGAAAATTATAATTTAACTACAGAATTTAAAAACCTTAGAGGTGCAAAAAAAGCCGATGGAGCTATTTTAGTTGATGGAAAGGCTATTTGTGTAATCGAATTAAAAGGAACTAAAACAAAGGACTTAGAAAGCATACGACAACAAGCGTTTGATTATAAATCGAGCCATCCGACTTGTAAATATATTGTTACCTCTAATTTTGAAAAAATTCGATTTTATATAGAAACTTCCGAAGAATTAGAAGAATTTAATCTTTTTACGTTAACAAGAAAAGAATTTGACTTGCTTTATTTGTGTTTGCATAAAGATAATATGCTAAACAATATTCCTTTAAAAATTAAAGAAGCATCCGTAGTAAAAGAAGAACAAATTACGAAAGAATTTTATAACGATTATTCGCTTTTTAAAAGAGAATTATATCGAGATTTAATAAAACAGAATTTAAAGAATCCTATTTTTAGAACCGAACAGGAAAAAGAAAATATTGATAGCATTAATAAAAATATCAAATTAAGTCTTTTTAAAAAATCACAAAAATTAATTGATAGATTTCTGTTTATTTTCTTTGCCGAAGATAGCGGTTTATTACCGCCAAATTCAACACTTCAAATCCTTGAAAACTGGGATAAATTAAAAGATTTAGATGTTGAAGTTCCGTTATATAATCGCTTTAAACTGTATTTTAAATATTTAGATACTGGTAGAGAAGGAACAGACAAAAAAGCCGAAATTTTCGCTTATAATGGCGGACTTTTTAAACCTGATGCCGTTTTAAATTCGCTTATTTTAGATGATAAATTACTATATAAACATACTAAAAAGCTATCGGAATACGATTTTAATAGTCAAGTTGATGTAAATATTTTAGGGCATATTTTTGAAAATTCGTTAAATGAAATTGAAAGTATCAATGCCGAAATTGAAGGTACAAATTTTGATAAACAAACAAGTAAACGTAAAAAAGATGGTGTTTTTTATACGCCAAAATACATCACAAAATATATTGTAGATAATACGGTTGGTAAACTTTGTATCGAAAAGAAAATTGAACTTGGTATAAAAGAAGATGACTATTTTAAAGGACGAAAAAACAGAAATAAAACAACGATTATTAAATTAGTTTCGTTCTTAGATGTTTATCGAGATTGGTTATTAAAATTAACTATTTGCGACCCCGCTTGTGGTTCGGGAGCATTTTTAAACCAAGCTTTAGATTTTTTAATTAAAGAACACACCTATATTGACGAACTAAAAACCAAACTTTTAGGAGGTGGTTTTATATTTCCTGATATTGAAAATACTATCCTTGAAAAAAATATTTTTGGTGTCGATTTAAACGAAGAATCCGTAGAAATTGCCAAACTTTCGCTGTGGCTAAGAACCGCACAACCTAGACGAAAATTAAACAACTTAAACAGCAATATTAAATGTGGAAATTCTTTAATTGATAGTAAAGCGGTTGCAAGAGATAAAGCCTTTAATTGGGAAAATGAGTTTCCTCAAATATTTGAAAATGGTGGTTTTGATGTCATTATTGGAAATCCGCCGTATGTTTTTGCAAGGGATAATTTTTCACAAGAAATTAAAGATTATTACACTAAAAAATATGTATCAGCAGAATATCAAATTAACTTATACTTACTTTTTATAGAAAGAACAATAGGTCTTATAAAAAATGAAGCAAATTATGGTTTAATTATACCTAATGCTTGGTTAATGATTGATTCAGCAAAAGGATTAAGAAATTTAATATTAAAAAGTTGTTCTTTAAATCAAATAATAAATTTAGCAGGTTATTCATTTGAAGGAGTAAATGTTGAAACGATAATAATTCTTGCTACTAAAATAACTCAAGAAAATATTCAAAATAATGTTGATGTTCTTTTAAGTGCTGGAAAAGAATTTAGATTTTCTCATAAAAGAAAACAAATTGATTTTAAGAAAAATGATGGTTTTGAGTTTAAGGTTTTTTCTGATGAAACAAGTGTTGAATTAACGAATAAATTAAAAAAGAACTCTGAAATTCTGGATAACTTAGTTTTGATAAAAGCAGGTTTACAAGCTTATGAAAAAAACAAAGGAGAACCAAAGCAATCAGTTGAAGATGTAAGAAATAGACCTTTTGATTATACTTATAAATATGATGAAAATACACATAAATATTTAGAAGGAAAAGATGTAGGAAGATACTTTGTTAATTGGTGTGGATTATTTTTACAATATGGAAAACAGCTTGCTTCTCCAAGAAATATTGATTTATTTGACGGTGAAAAAATAATAATTCGTGAAATAACAGGTAAATATCCAAATAGTATTATTGCAACATTTAATGATAAACTCTATTTGTATAATAGAAGTAATATTGGAATCATAAAAAGACCTGAAAAAAACATTTCATTAAAATATATTGTTGCTATTCTTAATAGTAAATTGATAGCTTACTATTTTGTTAAAAATACAGCAAAATCTGTAAGAAAAATGTTTCCTAAAATTATTTTAAATGATTTAAGAAAGTTTCCAATAAAAGAGATTTCAGAAAAAGAGCAAATTCTATTTATTAATAAAGCAGATTATATTTTAAATTTAAATGAGGATTTTGTTATTTTATCTAACAATTTCCAAAACTATCTAAAGCAAAAATTTCAATTAGAAAAGTTATCAAAAAAGCTTCAAAACTGGCACGATTTAGAATTTGGCGATTTTATAAAAGAACTCAACAAGGCGATAAAAAGCAATAATAAAGAACTTGTAAAAAACGAACTGCCAATAATTCCTGTACTTACAAAATTAGATGAAATGGATTGGATGGATGTTTTTACAGTTAAAAAATCCGAAGCTCAAGCCTTACAAACTCAAATAAACCAAACCGATAAAGAAATTGATACAATGGTTTATGAATTGTATAATTTAACCGATGCTGAAATTGCGATTATTGAAAGTAGTTAATCACATTTTTAATTGATTAAAAAGTAAAAAGCTCCCAATTTGGGAGCTTTTTAAGTTTTTAAAGGTAAAGCTTACAACAAATAATATATTGAGTGAATCCTTTTAAATAATTGTAAAATGTGACTTTTTGTAAAAAAAGGTGTCTAATAATTTAGAAAGATGCTTAGCAAAAGTTATTGCATAAACAAAACATAAAAAAAATAATTATCCCCCCTTTTATATTGTAGTTTTTTTTGAGGCGCTCATTGAGCGCCTCTTAATTTTTTTAGTTTAAAACTTCTTCTATAACTTTTCCTGTGCTACCATTAGGAAACTCAATTTGAAGTAAATTAGAAAGTGTAGGAGCGATATCAACAATTTCATATTTCTTTTTTGATGCCCCTTTTTTAATCCCGTTTCCGTAAAAAATTACAGGAATATGTGTGTCATACGAATATCCCGATCCGTGGGTAGTTCCTTTTTTAGGATAACTAACCGTTGACGGAGTAGGAACAAGCATTACATCGCCTGAAAACTTTTGATTATAGCCGTTTTGTAACGAATTTAAAATACCCGTAGTAAACGAGGTTGTTTGTAAAGTTCTTGCGGTTGCGGTTTTGTAAATTCCTTTGTAATTAATTACCTGATCGGCTATTTTTTGTGCTACTTCATTTTTATTTAAGTTTAAAGATTCTATTTTATCTTTATCTAAAAAAATCTGAAAGTTTGAAATGTTTTCAACCAAAGCATCCGAATTAAAATATTTTTTGGTGATATCATTTACAAAAGCAGTAAATTTTTTATAACTAAAATAATTGGCAGGAATTTTAACCGATTGTAAATAAGCAGGCACTTGAACTGCTGCGTGGTCGGCTGTTAAAAATAAGGTGTAATTTCCTTTACCAACTTTAGCATCTAAAAATTGAAATAAAGAAGCTAAATCTTTGTCTAAACGTAAATAAGTATCTTCAATTTCTTTAGATGCAACACCGAATTGATGCCCAACATAATCGGTAGATGAATAACTAACAGCTAAAAAATCGGTATAATCAGATTGCCCTAAGTTTTCGCCAATAATGGCTGCTTTTGCAAAATCGGTCGTTAAAGAATTTCCTGCTGGAAGCCCTTTTATAATGCTGTAATTGTTGTTTTTAGCTCTTAATTTAGGAATATTATGTGGAAATACAGGTTTTTTTTCACCTTTAAAAGCTTGCTCAAAATTGTTGTCATCAGCAATACTTTCGGTGTAGGTATTTATGTTGTATAAAGTTTCCCACGGCTGGCTTAAATAAGCATCTGCAATTTTTGCCTTATTAAATTTTTGTACCCATTTTGGCAATTTATCCATGTAATATGACGAGGTAATCCAATCACCTTTACTACCGCCATCAAACCAATATGCACCGTTCGCAGTATGCCCCGCAGGTAAAATTGCCGAACGGTCTTTAATAGCAATACCAATAGTTTTTCCGTTCATATTTTGTGCCAATCGTAATTGGTCGGTAATGGTGGTGGTAAGCATTCTGTTAGGTGATTTTTTCCCGCCATCGCCATTGTTTCCAACAGTTTTATAAGTGCTATCGTCAACACAATACACCGATTTTTTTAAGTATTTATCATACCAATTATTACTGATAATAGCATGATTTATAGGTGTTGTTCCTGTATAAATAGAGGTATGCCCAACAGCGGTATAGGTAGGAATGTAGTTGTAATGAGCGTTTTCAAGCGAAAATCCTTCATTTAATAGGCGATTAAAACCATCGGCACCATATTTACTCGCAAAACGGGTAAGATAATCGTAACGCATTTGATCTATAACAACGCCTACAACCAATTTCGGTTTTTTAGGAGTCTTTTTTTTAGGGGGAGTAAAACTACACAGGCAAACGATAGCCAAAGCAGCTAAGGGTATGAATTTTTTCATTATAAAATTTAAAAAGTTATAAAATCAAAGGTAGGTAAATGCACACTAAAACTAATAATAAAGCCAAGAGTTAATGGTTTTTTAATACTTTAGCCAAAAGAAAAATAGATTCGTTTAAATGAAGAACTACATTGAGCATATAGGTACGTATATTTTAATGCTAAAGCAAGTTTTTACAAAGCCACAGCGTGCACGTGTTTTTAAAGAAGCATTGTTTAGAGAAGTTGATGAATTGGGGCTTAAATCATTAGGGATTATTTCCTTTATCTCCTTTTTTATAGGAGGAGTAATTGCCTTGCAAACCGCCCTGAGTTTAGACAGTCCTTTTATACCTGATTCATTAATCGGATTTGCCGCAAAACGCTCGATGATTTTAGAATTTGCACCCACATTTTGTTCTATTATTTTAGCAGGAAAAGTAGGGTCGTATATTACATCAAGTATCGGATCTATGCGTGTTACCGAACAAATTGATGCGCTAGAGGTAATGGGAATTAATTCTTTAAATTACTTGGTATTACCTAAAATAATAGCCACGGTATTTTTTTATCCTTTTCTGATAATATTAGCAATGATTTTAGGGATTTTTGGAGGATGGCTTACCGGAATGCTTTCGGGGCTGTTTTCAGGAGTAGATTATATTATAGGCTTACAAATGGAATTTGACCCGTTTTTAATAACTTATGCGATGATAAAAACCTTAATTTTTGCATTTTTAATAGCTACTGTGCCAGCATACCACGGATATTATGTAAAAGGAGGTTCGTTAGAAGTGGGTAAGGCAAGTACGCAATCGGTAGTTTGGACAACCGTACTTATTGTAATCGCCAATTATTTATTAACACAAATGTTATTAACGTAAATGATAGAAGTAAAAAACTTACATAAAGGATTTAATGGTGTTGAAATTTTAAAAGGAATAAGCACCACTTTTTTACCAGGAGAAACCAGCTTAATTATAGGAACAAGTGGCTCGGGAAAAACAGTTTTTTTAAAATCGTTAATAGGATTACACATTCCAGAATCAGGGACTGTTACTTATGATGGCTTGGTAAATACAGCAATGACAGCAGCTGAAAAACGAAATTTTCGTAAAGAAATAGGCATGGTTTTTCAAGGAAGCGCCTTGTTTGACTCACAAACCGTAGAAGAAAATGTAATGTTTCCTTTAAAAATGTTCACCAAGCAGCCAGAAAGTGAAATGCTAGACAGGGTAAATGTTGTTTTAAAACGGGTAAACTTAGAAAATTCGAATAAAAAATTTCCTGCCGAATTATCAGGAGGAATGCAAAAAAGGGTGGCAATTGCAAGAGCTATTGTAATGAATCCTAAATATTTGTTTTGTGATGAGCCTAATTCAGGTTTAGACCCGCAAACCGCAACGGTTATCGATAATTTAATTAAAGAAATTACTGATGAATATCAAATAACAACCATTATCAATACACACGATATGAACTCGGTGATGGAAATAGGGGAGAAGATTGTTTTCTTGAAAAATGGCTTCAAAGAATGGGAAGGATCGCATAAAGAAATTTTTAGAACAGATAACGAGGCTGTAGTAAACTTTGTATATTCGTCTAATTTGTTTAAAAAAGTACGGGAAGCCTATTTATTAGAAAAATAATTTTAAAGGTAAATAATTGAAAAACAAATAGCTATCAAAAAACTTGAAAAAAACTTAATTTTTTTTGCTAAAAAAGTTTGTAGAACTCTAAAAACCTTGTATATTTGCAACCGCTAAGCAGAAAACAATATAATGACCTGGTAGCTCAGTTGGTAGAGCATCTCCCTTTTAAGGAGAGGGTCCTGGGTTCGAGCCCCAGCCCGGTCACTAAAGCTTCTCTTGTTAAAAGAGAAGCTTTTTTATTTTTTATGCAAAAGCTTTGGGGAGATACCAAAGCGGCCAACTGGGACGGACTGTAACTCCGTTGTCTTACGACTTCGCAGGTTCGAATCCTGCTCTCCCCACAAAACTTTCATCTTTTATAAAGCTGAAAGTTTTTTTATGCCTTATTTTTTGATTTTTACCCACAAACTTTGCAGTCGTCTTTGTCTTGTATTTCGCCAACAAGTTTACCATTTTCATTTAAAACAAACCCGCAACAATCCATAAATCCTTTTGCTATGAGTTTACGAGCTCGTTGAATTTGCGATTTTGTGGTGGGCAAGCTTTGTTTTAAGGTATCGGCAACTTCTTGTTGTTTGAGTCCTTTAATATCGGATAAAAACAACGGATCTCTATATTTTTTAGGTAAGTTTTTTAAAATCCCTTGTAAACAATCTTTTTCGGTATGTATTTCTTCTTTTTGAAGTGTTGCTGTTTTTAAATTAGCCAATTCATTAGCTAATTTAGCTGTTTGATTATTGCTTTTAAAATAATCGATTACAGTGTTTCTGGCAATGGTAAAAATCCAAGGTTTTAACTTGGTAATATCTTTTAAGCGGTGAAGTTTTGTGTGTATTTTAATAAAAGTATCTTGTAGAATATCATCGGTAGCGGCAGTATTTTTTACCTTACTTAAAATAAAATATTTTACATCGCTTGCGTATGTTGCCCAAACTTGCTTTGTTGTCATCTTCTAAATTTACGAAAATGTCATTACAAAGTCAACAGGTACTTGCAACTTTGTAATGACAAAAATTAATACCTAGTTTATTTAGCAATTACAATTATTGCAAGTACAGTTTTCACAGGTACAACTAGCACAGTTTCCTGTTTTACATCCGTCACAATTACAGGTACAGTTACATTGATTTTTATAGTTGGTCATGGTAATTTGTTTTTAAAGTTCATATAATAGACTTTAAAAAGCTTAAAAAGATGCACTTTTTTGATAAAATATTTTTTAAACCTTAAATTAAAATAAAAAGACACTTTAAAATATCGTTTTAAAGTGTCTTTTTTGTAGATGTTATGCTTTTTGCTAAAATTATTTTACTTTTAAGAGTTTGATATCGAAAATTAAAACAGAGCCACCAGGAATTCTTGACCTATTTTGACTACCATACCCTAATTTAGAAGGTACTAAAAGCATTCCTTCGCCACCTTCTTTAAAATAGGTAATTCCTTCGGTCCAACCAGCAATAACTTGTTGTAAGTTAAATGAAATACCATTGCTATTTTGATCGAAAACGTTACCATTTAAAAAATAACCTTTATATGCCACGGTTACTTGCGAGTTACTAACAGGTTTTGCTCCTGAGCCTTCCTTATTTACAACATAGTATAAACCTGACTCAGTTTTTGTTGCTTTTAAATTATTATCGGCAATATATTTAATAATATCAGCCTGGTTTTGTGCATCAAAATCACGAACATCATTTGATGATGATGAGCCACAAGAAAAGAATGAGGCGATAAGTGTTAATAAACATACTATTTTTTTCATTATTGATTGTTTTAAATTACTATAAATATTAAAGGTTAAGGTTAGTACACTTTTTGACCATTTACATAGGTTGCCATAACTTTTGTATTTGGAATTTTATCGCCTGTGACAGTCATAATATCATTTTCAAGGATGATAAAATCGGCAACTTTACCAATTTCAATACTTCCTTTTTCGGTTTCTTCAAAGTTAGCGTAGGCATTCCAAATAGTCATTCCTTTTAAGGCGTTTTCTCTAGATAAGGCATTTTTCATTTGATATCCATCTTTAGGAAACCCTTTTAAATCTTTTCTGATAGTAGCGGCGAAATAAGTATAAAGTGGGCTTACATTTTCAATCGGAAAATCAGTTCCTAAGGCAACTTTACCATATTGTTTTAACAAATCATTATAGGCGTAAGCACCTTTAATTCTTTGAGTACCCACACGGTTTTCTGCCCAATACATATCGCTTGTAGCGTGTGTTGGCTGAATAGAGGGTAAAATGTTTTTAAAATGATGAAAATCTTGCGGAGCAACAATTTGAGCGTGTTCAATTCTCCAACGACGATCTTTTTTGTTTTTTAATGCTTTGTTATAAGTTTTTAACATTACATAATTGGCAGAATCGCCAATAGCGTGGGTGTTCATTTGGTAGTCTGAATCGGCAATTTTTTGAGCTAAATTCTGTAAGTTTTCATACGAATTAACCAATGCACCAAAATGCCCTTTTTTATCAGAATAGTCACTTTTTAAAGCCGCACCACGAGAACCTAAAGCTCCATCAGCATATACTTTTACCGAACGTACATGCAGTCTGTCGGTTTTTACAACTCCTTTATTTAGATAATACTCTAAGTTGGTTTTATTATTAGAAATCATGGCATAAATACGCATTTTTAAAGCGCCTACTTGCTGTAAACTATCAATTAATTCAATAACTTGTTTGTCTAAACCAGCATCGTCAACGGTAGTTAACCCAACTTTAAAACAAATTTTTTCAGCATCTTTTAACGCTTGAATTTGCGCTTTTTTACTCGGTTTAGGAACATTGATAAAGTTCATCGCATTGTCAATTAATACGCCAGTGAGTTTTCCTTTTTTCTGAAGAAATTCACCACCTTCAATTTTTGAATCAATGTTAATTTTAGCCATATCAATAGCCACCTGATTAACCAACATTGCGTGTCCGTCAATTCGACGGATAGCCACAGGAATTGTAGGGAATAATTTATCTAACTTTTCTTTGCTAGGAAATTCTTTTACCTCCCAATCGTTTTGATCCCATCCACGACCTGTTATAAAATTGCTATTTTTTTCTTTTTGAAATGCCACCAATTTTTCAAGCACTTGATCATAACTTTTTGTGCCGACTAAATTTACTTTTTGCTGTTGTAATCCTAAGCCATAAAAATGACAATGCCCATCGATAAAACCAGGGTATATAGGTTTGTTTTTAGCATCTATAATTTTGGTTGCGCTGTACTTTTTTTGAATATCATTATTGCTTCCTATACCGATAAATTTACCGTCTTTAACAGCAAAACTTTGGGCTTTATCAAAGTTTTTATTAACAGTGTATATGGTTGCATTAATAACAATTAAATCGGCTTTTTGATGGGTTTTACAAGAAAGTAAAAGGCTAAAAATAAGGCCGTAAAATAGTGTTTTTTCCATGTAGAATTTAGTTTTTTAGTGCTTGCTATTTTACTTATAAAATAGCATCAAATTTCCATGTTAATCCTGCCATAGCTTGAAAGCCTTGTACGTTAAAATTATGGAAGCGCTGATATTCGTTATTTAATACATTATTCAGGTTTAAAAACACCGAAAATGAATCGCTAAAATGATAACCACCATTAAAATTGATGTCAAAATAACTGTCTAAATTTACCGTTGTAAACGTTTTTTGGGGTAGTATAGCGTGTAATTTTCCTTTTCGTTGTCCTACAAAAAATAAGTTTGTACCCGCAAACCATTTATCAGCTTTATAAGTTCCAAATAATTCTCCTTTTATTTCAGGTGTATTCCAAGGTTCTGTTTGGGTAGTTAAAGTAAATTGATTGTATTGCCCGTTTAAACCAATACTTAGGTTTTTAATACCATCAAAAGCAAGTTCACCAAAGCCCGAAATAATGCTAACATTATCGTAATTGGTATTAAAAGAGTTTCCGTATTCATATCCAAATAACGAAAAAGCATTGCTTCCTGCATTGTTTTTTCCGTTAGATTTTGATTGATTTAAAGATGAAAATGCCTTGTTTTCAATATCAGCATAGCTTGCTTTTAAATGATAACTAAATTGATGTTTTAACTTCCCTCTAAAACCTGCGAAAGCTTCATATTTACTAGTTTGTAATAATTTTTGCGTAGGAGAAATATAAGGGTTTTTAGTGGCTAAATCATGGTAGTTATTTGTTTTTAAATCACCAGAAGCACCTATATATATATCTAGTGCATTTGTTATAATAGGGTAAGAAATTTCAAGATCAGGATAGATTAAAAATTGGTTGGTGCTTTTTTCCATATCCATAGAAAAATAACTTTTTGCCCCTATTTTAACCGAAAAATTATGTGCTAAAAAATTATAGCTAGGATGTATTCCTGCGGTAAAAAAACCATGTTTTAATTGGGTTTGTGTTTGGTAGTTATTGTTGAAATTAGTACCTAAATAACTTAAAGTTGTATTGATGTATAGGTCATTTAATTCGCGATGTATGTTATCTAAAGGAAATTTTAAAAGGGCATTTCCATCAACTAAAAATTCACTACTGCTTAAAATATCAGAAAAAAATGATCCTGAAATTTTTGCGTACTCTAAAGAAGAGTCTTCCATGTTAAATTCCCCAAAAAGATTAAAAAAGTTGTAGGCTTGTTCGGGTTCTATATGGCTAGTTGTAGTATCTTTAAAAGTTATATTTTTTGGTAAACCATACCAATTATGCTTATTTCGATTTGCATTAATACCTGCTTTCCAATTGTAATATCGTTCATCTTGTGCGTAAAACAATTTCAATCCCATAGTGTAATAGGTGCTACTAAGTGGTTTTTCTGCAACGGGATTAGCCGAAAGTAAAAAATTTAAATAGGCACCAAATTCACCACCATATCCATCATTATTTTTGATATAGGCTTCTGCAAAAGGCGTCATTTTTGTACCAAAACCAAGCGAAAAATAATTAGGGTATAATTCTTCTCTTTTTCCTAAATCAACTTTTTTCATAACGCCACTTTTAGGAATAAAAGTAGAGGCAACAGGCACTGAAAAGATAGTGTATTCTAGGGCTTTTTTCTGAGTTTCTTTCGTGTGTTTTATAAACGGTTTTTGTTTTATTTTAAAAGCATCTGTAATTTTAGGAACATAGGAAGTAACAACATTTACAACTTCTGTTTTTATAATACTATCTTTTAAAATTACGGGCTTTTCGGCTGCTTTTTTTTCTTGTGAATTGGCAATTGAAATTACAAATAAAACAAGTAAAACAAGGTGTTTTTTTATTAATTTAATCATTGAACTCTTTTTTGTTTTTAACAAATTTTAGTTTTGGCTGTTAATTGATTCGTTGGTTTTGGCTTCTTTATTTTTAATTGCTCGAAGTTCATTACTAGCCGCTTCTGTAATGTCTTTATATTGGGTGAAATTTTTAATAATATTTTCTAAAATATAGGTTGCCTGATACGCATCATTTAAGGCATTGTAGTTTTTTGCCATAATAACATAACTTTTTACACCCCAGTATTTATAAGAGGAATAATTGGCAATTAAATTTTGTACTGCTTTATTAGAGGCTTCAAAATCTTTATGTTTGTTTAAAAAGAAGGCTTTATAATATAAACTTTCTGCTTTTAATTCGCCAGTAGCATTTTTACTTACCTCATTAAAATATTCTTGGGCAGTGGTAAAATCATTTGTTTTAAAAGCCGAACGGGCAATAATTATTTTTGCATCATTAGAAATATTGGTGTCTATTTTTGAAGTTGCCAATACTTTTTCGGCATAAGAAATTGCTTTTGAATAGGCTTGTTTTTCATAATAACCCTTCATTAAATTACTTTGAGAAAAAACAATATTCTGAGGATAATTTGCTGCTTTTTCTAGTTTTTCTAAAATAGGAATTCCATTTTTCCAATCCTCTTTTTCTAAGTATATTTTAGCAAGTTTAATTAGAGATTCTTCTGTAAATGCGTTTTTATCTTTACCAATTACATAGTTATAATGAGGTATGCTATTTTGAAATTTTTTGATGTTACTGTACGATTGTGCTAAGTAAAAATGGGCTTTTAAAGCGTGTATTCCTGAAGGAAAAGTACGAAGGTATTTGTTAAAACCTGTAATTGCTTTGTTGTTATTATTCTCTAAAAATTTATTTTCAGCAGCCTGATAGGTGGCATTGTCAAGCTCTGCATCGGTAATATTTATAAAGCTGATATCTTTAGCCCATGCGGCATATTGATCTACCTTACCAAGGTCAATATATATGTTTTTAACATTGCTAACTGCCTGCGATGCCTCTTTTGAATTAGGGTGTTTTGCTACAATTTCCTTGTATTTCACCAAGGCTTTTTCGTTTTGATTTTCATTGTTATACAACAATCCTTGACGTAAAAGAACACTAGGAATATAATGGCTACTTTTATGTTTTGATAACAAGTTAGTATAGCTTTCTTGTGCCTTAGCAGCATTATTAATCGTGGTGTAGGTTGTTGCTAATTGAAACAAGGCATCGTCTTGTAATTGCGAATCTTGATAGGTATTAATAAGGGTTTGTAAGGCTTCAATTTTCTGATTATTTTTACCCATAAAACCGTAACTCATAGCGGTTTGATATTGCGCATAATCAGCGCCAACACCACCTTGGTCAATTACTTTTTTATACGAGCTAACCGCTTTTAAAAACCCTTTGGAAGCATAAAAAGAATCGCCTAATCGGTTCGAAGCATCATCGTTTAAATCGTTATTTTCTAGTTTTTTATCTAAAAAATCCTGAAAATAAATAGCCGAATTTTGATAGTCTTTTAATTTAAAGTAGGTGTAGGCAATATGGTAGGTTAGTTTTTTAGATTCGTCAAAATTAGTACTCGTAATTTGTAAGAAATTAGTCAAAGAATTTTGATAATTTCCTAATAAATAATCGGTTTCCGCTAGCCAAAAAAGCCCTTTGCTACGAACGGTTTCATTTTGCGATAAACTTGCTTTTTCAAAATAAGGTTTTGCTATTTTTAAGGTATTTTCATTAAATAATTGAATTCCTCTATATAAAGAAACCTCTTTGGCAAGTTCTTTGTTTTTGGCTGATTTTGTGGTTGCTAAATAGGTTAAAGCTCCTTGATAATCTTGCTGATGTAAATACGAGGTAATTAATAAATCACTAATTTCATTAGCGCTTTCATTGTTTGGGTATTTAGCTAAAAACCCTTTTAAAACCTCAGGAACGCTTTGGTAGGGGTTTCCTAATTCATAACTTAATTTAGCATAATTTAACGAGGCACTTTGAGTTATTTTTGCATCAAAATCCATTTCGCTAGCATTTTTAAACGCATTTAAAGCTTCCATTTTTTTTAGTAATTCTAAATAACATTCGCCTAAATGATAATAGGCATTTTGTGCTACTTTATTATTTCCATCAATAATTTTATTGAAATTTCCGATAGCTTCTTCATAGTTTTTTTGCTGATAATAGGCGTATCCTAAATAATAATAATCGGTATTTGTCCACTTTCCTTTAGTTCCTTTGTAGGCTTTTAAATATGGAATTGCAGCATCGTATTTTTTTAAGTTGAAATAACTTTCTCCAATAATTTTAGATACTTGAGAAATTTCTTTTTTATCTTTTGATTTCTTTAAAAGTTCTTCTCCAATTTTTACAGATTTATCAAAACGTCCTGCCTTAAAACTGATGTCTAAAATATAATAATTCGCTTTTGCTTGATAGGTAGCATCATTGGCTAATTTACTTAAATTATCTTCTGCTTCGCCAAAATTTTCTTGTTTATAGGCAATATATCCGAAGTAATATCGGGCATCATTACCATAAATAGGGTTTCCTAATAAGCCTTTAAAATGCTCTTTTGCATCTTTTAAATAATTAGAAACCAGTAGGGCATAGCCCATTTTATAATTTAATTCGTCTCTTTCGGCACTACTTAAAAGGTCTTCATTTACTTTTTGATACCATTTTAAGGCGTGCGCAGCCTTTCTATTGGCAAAATAATAGTTACCAACCTTTAAAAAAGCTTTTTCTCTTTTGCTATGATATGGGTAATTTTGTACAAAAGCCTGTACTTTATTATTGGCGTTACTTTGTGTTAATTTAATGGCACACATAGCGTCATAATAATCAGCATCAGCTTTGCTATTTCGGTGTATTTTTGCATTTGTAGAAACTTCTTTAAATAATTCTTGTGCAGCTGAATACGCTTTGTTATTGTATAATTTCACCGCCTTGTAATAGGTAGCAGTAGTGGTCGAATTAATAGCCGATTCTTGTGCTATGATAGTGCTTGAAAAAGCGATTAAAAACAACAGGTAATAACTTTTTTTATAATAAATAAATTTCATATTTTTTTAAGTATCTAAGAACTATAACGTTCTTTTTTTATTTTTGTTGGAAAACGATGTATTAAAAATACGCATCAAAAGTAAGAAATGTTATATAATTAAGTAATAAAATTTTAGATTTGTAAAAATCAATTAATTATGGAAAAACCTGTTTTACATCTTGAAAATGCGGCTATTTATCAGCAAGAGAACTTAGTATTGTCAAAAGTTAATTTCAGATTAAATAAAGGAGATTTTTATTATTTGATAGGAAAAACAGGGAGCGGAAAAAGTAGCCTGTTAAAAACCTTATACGGTGATTTGCAATTACAAGAAGGTTTTGGTGAAATTGTAGGCTTTAACTTAAATGAAACCAAAGAAAAAGACATTCCTTTTTTAAGACGAAAGCTAGGCATTGTTTTTCAGGATTTTAAACTTTTAAACGATAGAAATGTTTTTAAAAATTTAGAATTTGTGCTAAAAGCCACTGGTTGGAAAAATAAAAGCGATATAGAAAATAAAATCTACGAGGTTTTAGATAAAGTTGGGATGAAGCAAAAATACAATAAAAACACTTTTGAACTTTCAGGAGGCGAGCAACAACGAGTTGCAATTGCAAGGGCTTTATTAAATGATCCTGAATTAATTTTAGCCGATGAACCAACAGGAAATTTAGATCCTAAAACATCGTTAGAAGTCATGGAATTATTAAATAAAATTCATAAAAGTGGAAAAACTATTTTAATGGCAACCCATGATTATCAGTTAATTGTAAAGTTTAAGCAAAAAACATTAAAATGTGAAGGTGGCGAACTTTTTGAAGTAGTACAACAAGTTGTTTAACTTTTATTAATTTTATACTAAAATAACATCAAAAATAAAAACCCGTATAATTTTAAATTATACGGGTTTTTTGTTCCTTAAATTTTTTTACAAGTTTAAAGCAGCATTGTTACTTTTTACCGCTTGGGCAGAGGCAACTAAATTTGCTTTTTCTGCTTCCGATAAATTAATTTCAACGATTTTTTCAATTCCGTCTTTCCCTAAAACAACAGGAACTCCGATACATAAATCAGACAAACCAAATTCACCATCTAATAAAGCTGAACAAGGGAATATTTTTTTAGAATCGCAAGCAATTGCCTGAACCATTCCTGAAACTGCTGCTCCTGGTGCATACCAAGCAGAAGTACCTAATAAACCAGTTAAAGTAGCACCACCAACTTTGGTGTCTTGTAATACTTTTTCTAATCTTTCTTCTGATAAAAATTCAGAAACAGGCATAGAATTACGAGTAGCTAAACGCGTTAAAGGAAGCATTCCTTTATCAGAATGACCACCAATTACCATTCCATCAACATCAGAAATAGGCGCTCCTAAAGCTTCTGCTAAACGGTATTTAAAACGTGCAGAATCTAAGGCTCCACCCATTCCAATAATTTTATTTTTAGCCAATCCAGTAGCTTTGTGTACTAAATAAGTCATGGTATCCATTGGGTTAGAAACCACAATAATAATCGTATTTGGAGAATGTTCTACCAAACTAGAAGCCACCATTTTTACGATACCAGCATTAATATCTAATAATTCATCACGAGACATTCCTGGTTTACGAGCAATACCAGAGGTAATTACACAAACATCAGATCCCGCAGTTTTACTATAATCACCAGTGGTACCAGTAATTTTAGTATCAAAACCATTTAAAGAGGCTGTTTGCATTAAATCCATCGCTTTACCTTCAGCAAAACCTTCTTTAATATCTACTAATACAACTTCTGATGCGAAATTTTTAATAGCAATATACTCTGCACAACTTGCACCTACAGCACCTGCTCCTACAACTGTTACTTTCATATTTTTATATTTTAATTGTGATGATTAATTTAGTTGTACAAAAATAACAATTTGAGTATCGATATAAAAACAAAAGCCCATTGAAATTTCAACGGGCTTTTATGTTAATTTATTAGGTATTTTTTTAGGTTGATTTTATCTAAAACTAAATGCAATTCCTGCATTCACAGAATTGTATTCTTGTAGGGTATAACTTGCGAATATTTTAAAGAATCCCAAGCTTAAACGAGTTCCAATAGTGGCGTTAAATCCTTTTGTTACTTGATTTAATGATATTGGATTTTTCCCTAAGTTTTCCTGAATACTTATCGTTGGATAATTTTCAACTTGATAGGTTGCTATAAAATCAGAATCAGCTTTCATATTTAATTTTGTTGTTCCACCATTGTATCCCGCTCCACCATAAAAATTGATAAAGGGAAAGTTAATAGATGCAATTGCTTGAACTGTGTAACTGTTTAATTCAAATTGGGCAACCGCATTTTGGGCTTTTACACTTTGGTTGATATCACCAATTCTATAATCAACAGTCATCTTAGTATACCCTGCCACTATAGAAACATGCAACGGTGTTTTATCTATCGGGCCAAATAAACTTGTAATTTCTTTCTTTATCCCGATACCAAGTAGGTTTCCTTTTACATCAGTAGAACCTATTTGAGGAACATAACGTATAATAGCATCTAATTTAAAAGGCAAACCTACACCTATTTGAATAGCGGGGGTAGGAATAGCGCTTGCAGGTAAATCTTCTTTAATTCCTTGAGGAAGTGTAAAATTTGCGCTTACTTTTTGACCTTTTATACTTGTTTCGTATTTTAACTCTGTAAGGCTGTTGTTTTTACTTCCTGCTACTGTTGATGAAGAGGTTACGTTATTTGTAATTTTTGTATGATTCGATAAATTTAAGGTTGTAAGATTAAAAATTTCATCTTTTGAAGGCACAAAAGAAGCGTTGGCACCAATGGTTATATCAAAACCAAATTTTTTGTGCACTTTAGCCGTGTGATACCAGCCGTTATTCATACTATATATGAGCCCTTTCATAGCGGGGCTGATATAGGCTTTTGTTAATTTTGAAGCATCTTCCTTTGCTAAAAGGATACTTTCTAATTCTTGTGCTTTTACAGTACATATTGTCGTAAAAACAGCAAATAAAATTAGGGGGAATTTTTTCATTTGATTAAAATTATTTTAAACAAATGTATCAAAAAAAGCTCCGCCCTATAAGGCGGAGCTTTTTAAATTTTATTCTTTAATAAAGATTTAATAAAAACGCAATAAATAGTTAATATAAATACATATTATTTAATAAAACAGGAAATATTATGCATCAATATTTGCATATTTTGCATTTCTTTCGATAAAAGCTCTACGAGGCGGTACATCATCTCCCATTAACATAGAAAATACTCTGTCTGCTTCGGTAGGGCTGTCAATAACAACCTGACGTAAAGTTCTAAATTCAGGATTCATTGTAGTATCCCACAATTGATCTGCATTCATCTCTCCAAGACCTTTATAACGCTGTATACTTACGTTTCCGCCTAATTTTTGAGCAATTAAATCACGTTGATTATCATCCCAAGCATATTCACGTTTTTGTCCTTTTTTAACTAAATATAAAGGAGGAGTAGCAATATAAATATAACCTTGCTCTACCATTTCACGCATATATCTAAAGAAAAATGTTAAAATTAAGGTAGCAATATGCGATCCATCGACATCGGCATCACACATAATAACTACTTTATGATAACGTACTTTTGATAAATTTAAAGCCCTAGGATCTTCTTCTGTTCCGATAGAAACACCTAATGCGGTAAACATATTTTTGATTTCTTCGTTCTCAAAAACCTTGTGTTGCATGGCTTTTTCAACATTCAAAATTTTCCCACGAAGTGGAAGAATTGCTTGAAAATTACGGTCACGTCCTTGTTTTGCTGTTCCACCTGCCGAATCTCCCTCAACTAAGAAAATTTCACATTTTTCTGGATCTGTTTCTGAACAATCAGATAATTTCCCAGGTAAACCACCAATAGACATTACAGTTTTACGCTGTACCATTTCTCTGGCCTTACTTGCTGCGTGTCTTGCTGTTGCTGCTAAAATTACTTTTTGAACAATTGTTTTAGCATCGTTCGGGTTTTCTTCTAAGTAATTCGTTAACATTTCTGAAACAGCTTGTGATACTGCCGCAGAAACCTCTCTGTTACCTAATTTTGTTTTTGTTTGTCCTTCAAATTGTGGTTCTGCAACTTTTACCGAAATAATAGCTGTTAATCCTTCACGGAAATCATCACCAGCAATTTCGAATTTCACATTTTTTAATAAACCAGAATTTTCGGCATATTTTTTTAATGTTCCAGTTAATCCTCTACGGAAACCAGATAAATGTGTTCCTCCTTCGTGTGTATTAATATTATTTACATACGAATGTAAATTTTCAGAATATGACGTATTATAAACCATTGCAACTTCAACAGGAATTCCGTTTTTTTCTCCTTCCATAGAAATTACTTTGGAAGTTAGTTGCTCACGCGTAGAATCTAAATATTTAATAAACTCAGGCAAACCTTCATCAGAATGAAAAACTTCAGAAATAAAATTTCCTTCATCATCTGTGTTACGTTTATCGGTTAAAGTAATGGTAATTCCCTTATTTAAATAAGACAATTCACGCATACGCGTAGCCAACGTTTCGTAATTAAATTCTGTTGTTTGTTTAAAGATAGATTTGTCAGGTAAAAAAGTAACAATCGTACCTGTAAAATCAGTTTCGCCAATTTTCTTTACAGGATATAAAGCCTTTCCTTGAGAATATTCTTGTTGCCAAACACTTCCTTCTTTATGAACAGTAGCTGTTAAAAGATCAGAAAGAGCATTTACACAACTTACACCAACACCATGTAAACCACCAGAAACTTTATAAGAATCTTTATCGAATTTACCACCAGCACCAATTTTAGTCATTACAACTTGTAATGCAGAAACGCCTTCTTTTTTATGAATTCCTACAGGAATACCACGACCGTTATCTTTGGTAGTAACAGAATTATCTTCATTAATAGTAACATCAATGGTATCACAATAACCACCCATTGCTTCATCAATAGAGTTATCTACTACTTCATAGACTAAATGATGTAAACCTCTAACGCCAACATCTCCAATATACATTGATGGACGCATTCTTACGTGTTCCATTCCTTCTAAGGCCTGGATACTGGAAGCGTCATAATTACCTTTATTTTCTTCGCTCATTCTAAAAAAGAGTTAATTAATTTTTGTTTTTTTCTGTTTTTTATCACAAAATAAATATTAATTTTTTTTTTTCTGCGGATAAAAAAATAGGCTGATTTATAAAATGTAAAGTTGATATACTCTATAAGAGCCTAGCGTACAAAAATACGAAAAATCAAGGTGATTTAAAAGCTTTTAGCTGTTGATGTGTAAAATTAAAGTAATTTGTATTTTTTAATATAATGCTTTAAAATGGCTTAAAAAAGCCTAGAGAAAGTGTTTGTTGTTTTTTAAAAGCTTATAAAATAAATTAATATAAAAACGGCGCAAAAGCACCGTTTTTAGTTATTGTTATTTAGTTTTTAGCTCAATTTAATAATTAAATCATCAGCATATACCATTGTTCCTGTTTTTAAAATAATTTCATCGATACTTGTATTTTGGGTAGCTGTAATGGTGGTTTCCATTTTCATGGCTTCAATGATAAATAACGGTTGATTTTTGGTTATTTTATCTCCTTTTTTAACCAGAATAGTAGAAAGCATTCCTTGTAAGGGCGCGCCAATTTCCTTTGCGTTATTTTTATCCGCTTTAGCGTGAACTACCTTGTCTATTTTGATAGAAGTATCTTTTATTTGAACCGATCTACCTTGACCATTTACTTTAAAATAAACAGTAACCATTCCGTCTTCATTCGCTTTACCAACAGAATCTAAGGTAATTAATAATGTTTTTCCTTTGTCTAGTTGAACATTAATTTCTTCGCCAATTTCCATTGGGTAAAAGAAATTTTTGGTTGGCAAATTGATTAAACTATCATATTTTAAACGCTTATTGTAAGCATCTGTAAATACTTTTGGATATAATTTATAAGATAAAAAATCAGTAATATCAATAGGTCTGCTTAAATCTTTTTCAAATATTTTTTTAAACTCCTTGTATTCTTTATCGATGTCTAAAGGTTCGATATGTGCATTAGGTCTGTCGGTATAAGGTTTTTCATCTTTTAAAATAAGTTTTTGAAGCTCTTTTGGAAATCCGCCGACAGGCTGCCCTAAATCTCCTCTAAAAAAACTCACTACCGACTGAGGAAATGAAATAGTATCGCCACGTTCTAATACATCTTGTACCGTTAAGTTATTACTCACTAAATATTGTGCCATATCTCCAACTACTTTTGAACTTGGAGTAACTTTTACGATATCGCCAAAAAGATGATTTACATCGCCATACATTTTGGTAATTTCATGAAAACGATCTTCCAAACCTAAAGCCTGTGCTTGTGGTTTTAAATTTGAATATTGACCACCAGGAATTTCATGTTTAAAAACTTCTCCAGAACCTGCTTTTAAACCTGATTCAAAAGGATAGTAATATTCTCTAACAGTTTCCCAATAATTAGAATATTCGTTTAACGAATCAATATTTAAGTTACTTTCTCTTTCGTTAAATTTAATCATTTCAGCAACCGAATTAAAATTAGGTTGTGAAGTTAATCCAGATAAACCACCAAGTGCAACATCAACAACATCAACACCAGCTTCAATAGCTTTTAAATAAGTAGCCGATTGAATGGAAGAAGTATCGTGTGTATGTAAATGAATTGGAATATTAACGGTTTGTTTTAATGCCGAAACTAATTCAAAAGCGGCATAAGGTTTTAGTAAACCAGCCATGTCTTTAATCGCTAAAATATGCGCACCAGCATTTTCAATATCTTTGGCTAATTGCGTATAATATTTAAGATTGTATTTGGTGTTTTCAGGGTCTAAAATATCACCAGTATAACATATTGATCCTTCGGCTAAACCATTGGTTTTTGTGCGTACGTGCTCAATACATGGAGCTATTGATTTCATCCAGTTTAAAGAATCAAAAATTCTAAAAATATCAACACCATTTTCCCAAGATTCCGCTACAAATTTTTCAATTAAATTATCTGAATACGCCGTGTAACCTACGCCATTTGAACCTCTTATTAACATTTGTAATAATACATTGGGCATCGCTTTTCGTAATAAACGCAAGCGCTCCCAAGGGTTTTCTTGTAAAAAACGCATACAAACATCAAAAGTTGCGCCTCCCCAAACTTCCATACTAAAAATAGTAGGATTGTTTTTGGCGTATCCTTCGGCAACTTTTAGCATGTCAAAAGTTCGCATTCGTGTGGCTAATAAACTTTGATGCGCATCTCTCATAGTGGTATCTGTAAAATGAATTTTTTGTTCATTTTTTAACCATTGAGAAAATTTTTCAGGACCTAGTTTTGTTAGTAAATCTTTAGTTCCTTCTGGGTGTTTAGCATTGATATCAAATTTTGGAACAACAGGTTGAATAAACTTTTTAGTTGGATCTATTTTTTTAACATCTGGATTTCCATTTACAATAACATCACCTAAATAAGTAACTAATTTTGTAGCCCTATTTTTAGATGCTTTAAAAACAAATAAATCAGGGTTTTGTTTGATGAAATTTACTGTAACTTCTCCTTTTCTGAAGGTTTCATGTTGCAGAATATTATTTAAAAACGGCATGTTTGTTTTAACACCTCGAATTCTAAATTCTGCCAATGCTCTACGTATTTTTCTACAAGCGCCGTCTAAAGTTCGGCTATTTGCGGTTACTTTTACAAGCATCGAATCGAAAAAAGGCGAAATAATTGCACCCTGATACACACTTCCTGCATCTAAGCGAATACCAAAACCTGAAGCACTTCTGTAGGTGGTAATTTCACCGTAATCGGGCTTAAAATCATTTTGAGGATCTTCAGTTGTAATTCGACATTGTAGGGCGTAACCGTTCACTTTTACAGCTGCTTGATTTTTTATTTTTATTTGCTGATCAGCTAATTTATAACCACCTGCAATAAATAATTGTGTTTTTACAAGATCGATATTTGTAACCACTTCTGTAACGGTATGTTCTACTTGAATACGCGGGTTTACTTCGATAAAATAAATAGCATCATCATCATCAACTAAAAATTCTACCGTACCAATATTGTTGTAATCCACCGCTTTACAAATAGCGATTGCATACTTATATAAATCGTCTTTTATGCTTTGTTTTAAATCGAAAGAAGGAGCAAATTCAATAACTTTTTGATAACGACGTTGTACCGAACAATCACGCTCAAAAAGATGCACGGTATTTCCGTAATTATCGGCAACTATTTGAATTTCTATATGTTTTGGGTTTTCTACAAATTTTTCAAGAAACACAGTATCATCACCAAAAGCATTTAAAGCTTCTCGTTTACTTTCATTAAAAGCTCCTTTTAATTCGGATGCTTCTCTGATAACACGCATTCCGCGTCCGCCACCACCAGAAGCTGCTTTTAGCATAATTGGGTAGCCAATTATTTGCGCTTCATTTAAAGCAGTTTCAACATCTATTAAAGGTTTTTCATTACTTCTGATAACAGGAATGTTATTAGCAACGGCTACTTTTTTTGCGGTTATTTTATCTCCTAATGATTTTAAAACCGATACTTTTGGTCCAATAAAAATAAGCCCATTGTCTTCACATTTTTGGGCTAATTGCGGATTTTCAGATAAAAAACCATACCCAGGATGAATAGCATCGGCACCAGTTTCTAGAGCAACGCGAATAATTTCATCAATATTTAAATAAGGCTTCAAGGGTTCGTTATCGGCACCTATTTGATAAGATTCATCTGCTTTGTACCTGTGCAATGAATATCGATCTTCAAAGGTATAAACCCCAATGGTTTTTATATTGATTTCGGTACAGGCTCTAAAAATTCTAATAGCAATTTCACCTCTATTTGCGACAAGTACTTTTTTTATTTTCATTTTTATAGGAGTTTTATTTCTTTTTCGTTGTTCGTTATTGTTTGGTAACAAGATAATAAATATAAATTTAATCTTGTTTTAAAGCTTTGATTTATCGTCGGTTATTCGTTTTTTGAATTAATTCTTTAACAAGAAAAGCCCAAGTATTTTTTGACTTGAGCTTTTAATTTTTTTAATACTTGTGCGCTATTTTTTAATTAAGCAAAAGTGTTTTTATTTGAACATAGATTCTAAATCTATCTTTAATAAGCATCATCATGAACACTCATAATTGCTCTACCAGAAGGTTCGTTCATGTTTTTAAATGCTTCATCCCATTCTAAAGCAATAGCGGTACTACAGGCTACACTTGCTTCTTGCGGAACACTTAATGCAGCGGTATCACTAGGGAAGTGCTCTTCAAAAATACTTCTATAATAAAACTCTTCTTTGTTAGTTGGTGTTTGAATTGGAAATCTGAATTTAGCATTTGCCAATTGTTCATCGGTAACTTCTTTATCAACAACTTCTTTTAAAGTATCGATCCAATCATAACCAACGCCATCAGAAAATTGTTCTTTTTGTCTCCAAGCAACGCTTTCAGGTAACATATCTTCAAAAGCTTTACGAATAACCCATTTTTCCATACGCTGTCCGTTAATCATTTTGTCTTGTGGGTTGATGCGCATTGCCACGTCCATAAATTCTTTGTCTAAAAATGGTACACGTCCTTCAATTCCCCAAGCCATTAAACTTTTGTTGGCTCTTAAACAATCGTACATATGTAATTTATCTAATTTACGAACTGTTTCTTCATGGAATTCTTCGGCGTTTGGCGCTTTGTGAAAATATAAATATCCTCCGAAAATTTCATCAGCACCTTCACCAGATAATACCATTTTAACACCCATCGACTTAATAACACGTGCCATTAAATACATTGGCGTAGAAGAACGAATTGTGGTAATATCGTAGGTTTCGATGTTGTAAATTACATCTTTAATAGCATCTAAACCTTCTTGAATGGTAAATTTTATCTCATGATGAACCGTTCCAATATGGTCGGCTACTTTTTGAGCGGCAGCCAAATCGGGCGAACCTTCTAATCCGACAGAAAAAGAATGTAACTGCGGATACCAAGCTGCTGAGGTATCATCAGATTCAATTCTTTTTTGTGAATATTTCTTCGAAATTGCCGATATTACTGAAGAATCTAATCCTCCAGAAAGTAAAACACCGTAAGGAACATCGCTCATTAATTGTCTGTGAACTGCTGCTTCTAAAGCTTCTTTTACTTCTGCAATACTCGTTTCGTTGTCTTTTACTGCTTGATAATCTTCCCAATCTCTTTTGTACCATTGCACGAATTTTCCATCTTTGCTAGACATATAATGTCCTGGAGGAAATAATTCGATTTTAGAACACGTACCTTCTAAGGCTTTTAATTCAGAAGCAACATAAAAAGTTCCGTTCTGATCCCAACCAATATATAAAGGAATAATTCCCATGTGGTCACGAGCAACAAAGTACTCATCTTTTTCAACATCATATAAAGCGAAACCGAAAATACCGTTTAAATCATCTACAAAATCTATCCCTTTTTCTTTGTAAAGCGCTAAAATTACTTCACAGTCAGAAGCTGTTTGAAATTCATAAGGATTTTTAAGGTTTTTCGCTAATTCTCTGTGGTTGTATATTTCGCCGTTTGCTGCTAAAATTAGTTTTTTATCGGCACTAAATAAAGGCTGTTGTCCTGAAGCAGGGTCTACAATTGCCAATCTTTCGTGTGCCATAATAACTTTATCATCGCTATAAACACCACTCCAATCTGGTCCACGATGTCTAATTTTTTTAGCCATTTCTAAAACTTGAGGTCGTAAACTATCCGAAGGTTGCTTTAAATCAAACGCACATACAATTCCACACATAATCTTATATTTTAAATTTTCTTGTTCTAATTATGTTGCAAATATTGGATATATGTTTGTTTTTATAAATAAGAATATGTTTTTTAGTTACATATTATAACTTTAAATTGTTTTTTTATTATTAAATGAAAGTTTAAAAGTTACTTTTAAGCAGTTCTAATGTTGTTTGATAATAAATTACTAAAAATTTAAAAGAAGAAAATAAATTATTAAAATAACTTTCATATATTTGTCTCATAATGATGAAACAAAACAACATATGGTGGTGGAACTCTCTTAGAAAATAAGTGAGCGGAAACCTATATGTTATATTATATAAAGAAAAGGCTTATCTCACGATAAGCCTTTTTTGTTTTTAACAATAAAATTAAAATGAATAAAACGACATTCAAAACAGTCAGTAAAAAACGAATTGCAGACACCGTTACACCCGTGGGTTTGTATTTGCGTTTTAGAGATAAATATGCCAATACTTTATTGCTAGAAAGTTCCGATTATCATAGTAAAGAAGAAAGTTTTTCTTTTATTGCTATTGATCCGCTGCTAACAATGAAAGTAGAAAATCATGATTTTATTGTTTCAAAACAAGGAAATGTTATTGAAAAAAATAAGATAGATAAAAAGGATACTAATTTTTACAGTCTGTTTAATGATTTCTCAAAATCAATCAATTTAGACTGCGATCCCGCCTTAAAATCATTTAATGGATTATACGGATATTCAACCTACGACAGCGTTCAATATTTTGAAAACATCGCATTAAACGTACAAGATGCGCCGTCAAAAATTCCTTTAATGCAGTATAGTTTTTACCGATTTATTATCGCTATCAATCATTTTAATGATGAAATGACGATACTTGAAAACGTAGAAGTAGGAGGTGCGTCAAGAATTTCAGAAATAGAAACTATTATTGAAGCCCAAACTTTCAACACCCAAAAATTTGAAATAACAGGCGAAGAAACTTCCAATTGTACCAACGAAGATTTTAAGCAATATGTTGTAAAAGCAAAAGCTCATTGTAAACGAGGCGATGTTTTTCAATTGGTTTTATCACGTCAATTTCAGCAAAAATTTAAAGGAGATGAATTTAATGTATATAGAGCATTGCGTTCTATAAACCCGTCGCCATATTTATTTTATTTCGATTACGGTTCGTTTAAATTAATGGGATCATCGCCCGAAGCACAAATTAAAATTAGCGAAGGAAAAGCCATTATCAATCCAATTGCAGGAACTTTTCGAAGAACTGGTGATATGGCGGAAGATATTAAGCTTGGAAAAAAATTATCCGAAGATAAAAAAGAAACTGCCGAACACGTAATGCTAGTTGATTTAGCACGAAACGATTTAAGTAAACACGCCAATAATGTAAAGGTTGAGGTGTTTAAAGAAGTGCAATATTTCAGTCATGTAATTCATTTGGTTTCTACGGTAAGAGGCGAAATTAAAGGCGATCCGATTGAAATAGTTGGCGACACTTTCCCGGCAGGAACTTTAAGCGGTGCTCCAAAATACAAGGCGATGCAGTTAATCGACACCTATGAAAACCAATCTCGTGGTTTTTATGGAGGCGCAGTCGGAATTATCGGTTTAGACGGTTCTGTAAATTTGGCGATTGCTATTCGTTCATTTGTTAGTAAAAACAACGTGTTGTATTATCAGGCAGGCGCGGGAATTGTAATTCATTCTGATGAAGAAAAAGAATTGCAAGAGGTAAATAATAAATTGGCGGCCTTGAAAAAAGCCTTGATTTTAGCAGAGAATATTTAGGGCGTTCGAGCGGGCTTTCCACTATATCTTTTTATTTTGAAAAAAAATAAAAAGGATGCCGTTGCAATCCCTAACGCAAAATTGAGTTTTAAGATATTATTTAGATTATTCATTAATATCTTAAAAAAATAAACAAACAAATTGACTTATAAACAACAACATTTATTAGGCAATTACAATTAGAAAAAGATGAAAATATTAATACTAGATAACTACGATTCGTTTACCTATAATTTGGTACACATGGTAGAAGATATTACGGGTAATTTGCCAGACGTATATAGAAACGACGAAATTTCAATAGCAGAAATTGACCGCTATGATGTTATTTTTTTATCCCCAGGACCAGGAATACCAGAAGAAGCAGGGATTTTAAAAGAGGTTATAAAACAATACGCGGGTAAAAAACCTATTTTCGGTGTTTGTTTAGGATTACAAGCAATTACCGAAGTTTTTGGTGGAGCTATTGAAAACATGGGCGAAGTATTTCATGGAGTTGCTACCGAAATGGAAATCATCAAAAAAGATGCCGTTATTTTTAAAGATATTCCACAAAAATTCCTAGCTGCAAGATACCATTCTTGGACGGCTTCTCACGATAATTTCCCAGCCCAATTAACCATTACCGCAAAAGATGAGCAAGGAGGAATTCAAGCAATTGAGCATAAGGGATTTAATATATCAGCAGTGCAATTTCACCCAGAATCAATATTAACTGATGTTGGGGAGCAACTTGTTAGAAATTTTTTAGATACTATCAAAAAATAACAATCTTTTAAGCTATGAAACAATTATTAAACGATTTATATCAGCATAAAAAATTAACCAAACAACAAGCAAAACAGGTTTTAATCGATATTGCTTCAGGAAAGTTTAACGAAGCACATTTAGCATCATTTATGACTGTTTTTATGATGCGCCCGATTTCTGTTGATGAACTTGCAGGTTTTAGAAATGCCTTAATAGAATTGGCTATAAAAGTAGATTTTTCAGACTATAATACCATTGATATTGTCGGAACTGGTGGCGATGGAAAAGATACGTTTAATATATCAACAATGACTTCTTTTGTCGTGGCAGGAACAGGGCAAAAAGTAGCAAAACATGGTAATTATTCGGTGTCTTCAAAATCGGGTTCTTCGGATATGTTAGAAAGTTTTGGCTATCAATTTACCAACGATGAAGCTACTTTAAAATCGCATTTAGAAAAAGCAAATATCTGTTTTTTACACGCACCAAAATTTCATCCAGCAATGAAAGCGGTGAGTGCAACAAGAAAAGAATTAGCGTTAAAAACGTTTTTCAATATTTTAGGTCCTTTGGTAAACCCGAGTTCGCCAAAAAATCAATTATTAGGAACGTTTAATTTAGAAGTTGCCCGTTTGTATAATTATATTTTGCAAGAAGAAAATACAAATTACGGAATTGTACATGCACTTGATGGCTACGATGAAATTTCATTAACAAGCGGATTTAAGTTATTCACTAAAAATGGAGAACAATTAATAAATCCAGAAGATTTAGGGCAAAAAAGATTGCAACAATCAGATGTTTTTGGAGGACAATCGGTTGCTGATGCGGCTAAAATATTCAAAAATATTATTGAAGGAAACGGTACGGAAGCACAAAATAGTGTTGTGTTAACAAATGCTGCATTTGCTTTAAAAATTGTTGATGAAAATAAGAGTTTTGAAGAGGCTTACAGCCAAGCAAAAGATTCGTTATTAGGATTGAAAGCAAAAGCGTGTTTAAAAAAGATAATTACGAACTAGCAATAAATAATCAGCATCATTATTAAAGGATATTGAAGAAATAGTAAAGATTATCGGAAGTATTCAAAAAAACATTAGAAACACTAAATCGTAATTCATAATTTTGAATTCATAATTAATTATATGACAATTTTAGATAACATAATAGCCTTTAAGAAAACAGAAATCGCCAAAATAAAAGCGGAAGTACCTGTAAGTAAATTGGTGAAAAGTCCCAATTTTAAAAATGCCCCTTTTTCATTAAAAAAGTCCTTATTAAAAGTTGGTTCAACAGGAATTATTGCCGAATTTAAACGCAAATCACCATCCAAAGGAATTATTAACGACAAAGCAACAATTATTGAGGTAACAAAAGGATATTTAGATGCCAATGTTGCCGCACAATCTATTTTAACCGACACCAATTTTTTCGGCGGAACCATGGCCGATTTACTACAAGCAAGAACCGTAAATCAGCAAGTTCCAATTTTAAGAAAAGATTTTATTGTTGATGGTTTTCAAATTGTAGAAGCCAAAGCAATTGGGGCAGATGTTGTATTGTTAATAGCAGCTTGTTTAACAAAACAAGAACTTAAAAATTACGGACAATTAGCCAACGATTTAGGTTTGGAGGTTTTATACGAAGTGCATACCAAAGAAGATTTAGATAAAATTAATGATTTAGACAATAAAATTATTGGTATTAATAACCGTAATTTGAAAACTTTTGAAGTTGATTTAGAGCATTCTATCAATTTGGCTGGGCAAATTCCTGATACGGCAATTAAAGTTTCAGAAAGCGGAATTTCAGACCCAAGAGTTATTACAGGCTTAAAAGAACATGGTTTTCAAGGGTTTTTAATTGGTGAAAATTTTATGAAAACAGCCAATCCTGGAGAAGCTTGTAAAGAATTTATAGCACAAATACGATAAGTATGAAACTGAAAGTTTGTGGAATGAAATACGTACAAAATATCCAAGAAGTTGCCGCATTGCAGCCTGATTATTTAGGATTTATTTTTTACGAAAAATCAACAAGAAATTTTGAAGGAATTATTCCCGATTTACCTAAGGAGATAAAAAAAGCAGGTGTTTTTGTGAATGAAATTCCTGAAATTGTAGTTTCATTAACGGAAGAATACGGTTTAAATATGCTGCAATTACATGGCGATGAATCTCCAGCATATATTGCGAAATTAAAAACGATATTTACCGAAAGTATTGCTGATAAAAAGCCGCATTTAAAATATAAAACACCCGAAATTGTAAAAGTTTTTGGTATTAAAGATAGTTTCGATTTTGAAGTTTTAAAACCCTACGAAGCCTTAGTTGATTTCTTTTTGTTCGATACTAAAGGAAAAGAACGTGGCGGAAATGGAATTACTTTTGATTGGTCTGTACTTCAAAAATATAATTTAACAAAACCATTTTTTTTAAGTGGAGGAATTGGGTTAGAAGAAGTATCAGAAATTAAAAAATTACGAGCATTGAATTTACCTATTTATGCTTTAGATGTAAATAGTAAATTTGAAATTGAAGCTGGTTTAAAATCAGTAAAAGATATAACAAAATTTAAAAAAGACCTCAATGTTTTTTAAACCCGTGAGGAATACTAAATAGATAAAAAATGAAATATCAACCAACTAAAGAAGGATATTACGGGCAATTCGGTGGTGCATTTATTCCTGAATTATTACATCCAAACGTACAAGAATTAGAAGATAATTATATTAAAATTATCGAATCTAAAGAGTTTCAAGAACAATACAAAGCATTGTTAAAAGACTATGTTGGACGTCCTACTCCGTTGTATTTGGCAGAAAGATTATCAGAAAAATATGGCGCTACTATTTATTTAAAACGGGAAGATTTAAATCATACAGGAGCACATAAAGTAAACAATACTGTTGGGCAGATTTTAATAGCTAAAAAGCTAGGGAAAACAAAAATTATAGCCGAAACAGGAGCAGGGCAACATGGTGTTGCAACGGCTACAGTTTGTGCTTTAATGGGTTTAGAGTGTATTGTTTTTATGGGTGAAAAAGACATTGCAAGGCAAGCGCCCAATGTTGCGAGAATGAAAATGTTAGGAGCTAAAGTTGTGCCTGCATTAAGTGGAAGTAAAACCTTAAAAGATGCTACAAACGAAGCAATTCGTTATTGGATTCAGCATCCAGATAGTTACTATTTAATTGGTTCTGTGGTTGGTCCTGCTCCGTATCCTGATATGGTAGCACGTTTACAAGCTATTATTTCAGAAGAAATGAAATGGCAACTAAAAGAAAAAACAGGAAAAGAAAACCCTGATACAATTATTGCTTGTGTTGGAGGTGGTAGTAATGCTGCGGGTGCTTTTTATCATTATTTAGAAGATGAAGAAGTTGGTTTAGTAGCAGTAGAAGCTGGTGGTTTAGGAGTTGATTCTGGTGAAAGTGCAGCAACGTCTCAATTAGGGCAGGTTGGTGTAATTCACGGAAGTAAAACTATTTTAATGCAAGATCAATACGGACAAATTACAGAGCCATATTCTATTTCTGCAGGATTAGATTATCCAGGAGTAGGTCCGTTACATGCGTTTTTACATGAAACTAAGCGTGCCGAATTTTTGAATGCAACAGATGATGAAGCTTTAGCAGCTGCTTTTGAATTAACCAAATTAGAAGGAATTATTCCTGCTTTAGAAAGCGCGCACGCTTTGGCAGTTTTACCTAAAATGGATTTGAAAAAAGACCAAGTAGTTGTCGTAAATTTATCTGGAAGAGGAGATAAAGATTTAGAAACGTATATGAAGCATTTAAAAGAATAAAGCCATGAAATTATTAAAAGAAATATTTCAAGAAAAGAAGAATTTACTTTCTATATTTTTTACAGCAGGTTTTCCGAAGTTAGATGATACCACCAAAATTATACACGATTTAAGTGAAAATGGTGTCGATTTTATAGAAGTTGGTTTACCTTATTCAGATCCTTTAGCCGATGGTACTACGATACAAGATAGTAGTCATAGAGCTTTGCAAAATGGAATGAATTTAGATGTTGTTTTTGAGCAACTAAAATCAGTTAAAGATACCAATAAAACGCCATTAGTTTTAATGGGATATTTGAATCAGCTTATTAAATATGGCGAAGATAAATTTTGTCAAGCAGTACAAGATTGCGGTATGAAAACTGTTATTTTTCCTGATTTACCAATGATTGAATATGAAAATCATTATAAAGCATTATTCGAAAAATACGGAATTACTAACGTGTTTTTAATTACACCACACACATCGGAAGAACGTATTCGAAAAATTGATGCACTTACAGATGCGTTTATTTATGTAGTTGCTTCGGCATCTATTACAGGAGCAAAAGGAGAAATATCAACCGAGCAAATTGATTACTTTAAGCGAATTGAAGCAATGAATTTAAAAAGTAAATTAGTGGTTGGTTTTGGTATTTCTGATAACAAAACATTTACAACTGCTTGTAAACACGCCGATGGAGCAATAATTGGTTCTGCTTTTATTAAAGATTTAGATAAAAATGGTGTTGCAGGTATTTCTAATTTTGTTAGTACTGTTATTAATGCTTAATTTTTATAAAGATGCAATCTGTTTTAATACTTTGCAAATACTATTGTAAAAATGTTTAGCCCCGATTGAAGCAATTGTTTGAGGGCTGTTTTATTTTTCTTTTTAAAAAATAAAAAAAGCGAGTGCGGAAAGCGGGAAATAGCTTCAAAATATTTTAAATAACCAGTTAAAAGAAACGTAGAATTTAATTTCTACGTTTTTTTTTATGATTATTTTTGTAAAATGATACAGCTAACAGAACAAGACTTACTCGTAAAATTAAAAGAAAATTTTGGATATGACAGTTTTCGATTAGAGCAAAAAACAATTATTGAAAATGTTTTAGCTAAAAAAGATACGCTGGTAATTATGCCAACAGGAGGTGGGAAATCTATTTGTTTTCAGTTACCATCCTTATTTTTTGATGGAATTACCTTGGTTATTTCGCCCTTAATTGCGTTAATGAAAGACCAGGTTGATAGCCTAAAAGCTAATGGAATTACGGCAACTTATTATAATAGTAGTCAATCATCGGAGGAGCAAGAAGCGGTTTTTGATGCTATTATTAACAAAAAAGTAAAGCTTGTTTATGTAGCTCCAGAGAGTTTGTCATTGCTTCAAAATGTATTAAATGAAAAATATATAAGTTGCATTGCTATTGATGAAGCGCATTGTATTTCTTCTTGGGGACACGATTTTAGACCGTCTTATAAGCAGTTATCTTTCTTGAAAAAAACCTTGCCAAATACACCAATTATCGCCCTAACGGCAACTGCTGATAAAGCGACTCAGGAAGATATTTTAACGCAATTATCAGTGCCAAATGCGACTAAATATGTGAGTTCTTTTAATCGAGAAAATATCAGTTTAGAGGTGCGCCCGGCAAATGATAGGGTGCAGAAAATACTTAAATTTATCAAGCAAAAACCCAACGATTCGGGGATTATTTATTGTTTAAGCAGAAAGGCTACAGAGCAATTGGCTAGTAAATTAAAGATAAATAATATCAATGCAAAAGCGTATCATGCAGGTTTAACTTTTGAAGAACGTGCAAAAAATCAGGAAGATTTTATTAAAGATGAAGTCCAAATTATTTGTGCAACGGTCGCCTTTGGAATGGGAATTGACAAATCGAATGTGCGTTGGGTAATTCATTATAATATGCCCAAAAATATTGAAGGATATTATCAAGAAATAGGACGTGCAGGAAGAGATGGTTTGCCTGCTCAAGCCTTGCTTTTTCATAGTTATGCCGATGTAATTCAGCTGCGTCAATTTATTGCAAATAGTAGCAATCAGGAAGTGGAAACGGCAAAATTAGACCGCATGAAACAGTTTTCGGAAGCAACGGTTTGCCGACGAAAAATTTTACTGAGTTATTTTGGTGAATTAATCGAGAAAAATTGTGGAAATTGTGATGTTTGTAAAAATCCAGTTCAGTTTTTTGATGGAACTATTATCGCTCAAAAAGCGCTTTCGGCAATTTATAGATTGCGAGAAAAAGAAGGAATGGGAACTGTAATTGACGTGCTTAGAGGCGCAAAAAACGCCAATGTTTTTGATAAGAATTATCAAACTTTAAAAACTTACGGCATCGGAAATGATATTTCGTGGCAACATTGGCAACATTATATTATTCAGTTGATAAATCAAGGATATTGCCGAATTGCTTTTCACTTAAAGAATAGCTTACAGTTAACAGAATTTTCAAAAAAAGTACTTTTTGATGGTCAAAAAGTGCAATTAACAACGCCTGTCGAATTTAAGAAAGAGGAAAAAACACCAGGAGTAAAAGGTAAAAAATCAACTGCAAAAACAGCTACAGGCAGCTTGTTTGAAGCGTTAAAAAAATTGCGTTATCGCATTTCAAAAGAAGAAGATATTCCTGCATACTTAGTTTTTAGTGATGCTACATTACGAGCCTTAGAAAACGAACGTCCGCAAACAGATTCGGCATTTTTAGCCATTAGTGGTGTTGGAAACAGAAAATTAGAAGTGTACGGAGGTGAGTTTATGGACGAAATTAAAAAATTTATAAAAGATAAAAAACAAGGTAAAAAAGATACGACTTTAGAAACCTATAAATTATACAAAGAAGGTTTTACAATTGATGAAATAGCAGAAAAAAGAAACCTAAAAGCCCAAACAATATTTTCTCATTTATCAAAATTATATTTGGAAGGAAAAGAGATTGATTTGCAAAAATTTATAACTGCCGATACTGTAAAGTTAATAGCAAATGCCAAAAAAGTTTTAAAAAATGAACAAACTTTAAAACCTTATTTTGAATTTTTAGGCGAAAAAGTTCCGTATGAACAAATACGAATTGGGCTTAGTATTTTGCAAAAAAATGGGTAGGTGTTTTTAGAATGTTTATCATAAAAAAAGGAATTACATAAGAGTTTGTTTAAAAATTAAATAAACTGTCAGTTCGATAATTTTTTATGTAAACGTCATGCTGAATTTATTTCAGTATCGCATGCAAAAGAAAGGGTAAATCAGGATGCGAAATTGAACTAAAATTTCGTTAACTAATTCTATTGCTTTTTTTATGTTACAGTTTTTTTTAAAATAAAATTTAAACAGGATCTTAAAATTTAAAATGAAAACAAGTAATGGTTAATTTTATGTTAATTAATTGTTTTTCAAATAATTAAAATAGTGTTTAGAGTTGTTTAAATAAATTGACCGAACGTGTTTTATGCTTTTTTTGACGTGTTTTAGTGTTGTGAAATTTTTTTTAATTTCATTTTTTAATTAAAAAAATAGTAAAATTAAAAAAAAAATAAATAGGGACAAACCCTTAAAAACACTGACTAAATTTAATTTTCATAAGCAAATTTAAATTAAGAAAATTATGTTTTATTATATTGCACTAAGAAAAAGTTAAAAAAAGTTAAATATGATAAATACCTTCACTCATAAACTAAAAATACTCCCCAGTAGGTGTAAGTTACCGCTGTAGAAATTATAATAAATTAGTTCTTGTTATGTACAAGATTATGTTGTTAATTTAACCCCCCCTGATTATGATATATACATATAACTGTATAAAGTTGTCTGTTTTAAGTACTTCTTTTTTTGGAAAAAAAAGCCTACTGTTTTAGTAGGAATTACTTGTTTACCACAACGATATAACACACTTCTTTAAAATGAAAAATATTTGAATACTAAAATTAGTAAATAAAACCCTGCAATTGTAAAACTTTGGCGAGCACACAAGAGCAGGGTTGGGTAATAATTAATTTAAAAAAATCAATCATTATGTTTAAATATCTTCGTATTATTTTTCTAAAAATAGTACTTCCTTTTAAATTCATAAGAAGCTATTGTGCTTTTATGAAAAGACAAAATGCTATTTTAATAGCAAATTCTACGCAATGTACTAATAATATTTTTCTTCACCAAATTAACAGGATGGTTTCAGTAGTTATTACTGAGGTTAATAAAGGTTTTAAATTACCAATAACAATGAGTAACTATTTTCGAAAGAAGCTTACTTGTAGTTATTCTTTGGTGTTTATGACTTTTTTTTGTTTAAAAAAATAATAATAACGCCGTAGTTTTTGGTGTTTGTCATCTTCTTTTTACGTTTTATATAGACCAAGATTAACTAATTTACTTAGCTAATTGTTTCTTTACTTAGTTTTTTAACTAGCAAGGGAACTGTCGTTATTTATTTGGTTTTTTCTTGTTTTAAGAAATGAAGCTTTTGTGAGAAATACATTCTATTGTTTCTTAAAACTAAATTGAAAATGAACAACCAGATAATATAAACCAATAAGTATACCAATTCATTCATCTTAATAAATAAATAAATAAAAGTATGAGAAAAACCCCGTTTTGCATGTTTCAAAAAATAGACATTGAATTGTTTAAGAAAATAATTCAATGTTTTAGAGCTACAATAGTATAAGATACTAAGTACTCTTTTGTCTATTAAGACAACATAATTTAATTAATTATTAAATAACATTTTTTTTATCAAAATACTTAAAACTATGTCTATAGGTTTAAATTTATAACATTATGAAAAAACAATTATTTTTATATACACGAACATTTGTGGTTACGCTCTTTTTAGGGGGGCAATCATTATTCGCGGGAGTGGTAGGAGCCACTTCTATAATGAGGTTACCGACTAAGGTGATCAATACCAATGATACTGAAACAGGGGTAAACGAAACCACTATTGATTTATCATCAGAACTTTCAATTTTTCGATTAGATGCTAATGCTTCTTTTGGTGCTACAGCGATTAAAAAAGGAAATCCTAATTCTTTATATTTTAAATACGGAATATCAATGGATGAAACAGTTGCAAATACTTATGTAACTTCAGACGGTAATGCTATTATGTGGGGTGCGTCAAAACACTCAGGTTACGATAAGAATATTATTGGCGTTAAACGTAATTCAAGAGATTTAAATCAAGTAGCAGCAAAATCTGCAACGAATATTGAATCTTTAGCCTTACCACCTGTAATAGTGCCAACAAGCGTAACTCCTGCAGCATTTTTTGTAGGAAATGATGGTGATGATGTATTCTTAGGTACTCCTAAGAATATTGAGGTTGCTGCTTGGGTTTCTAACAATGACGGTACTTTTTCTCCGACTAAAATTGTACCAAACACTTTTACTATTCGTAATAATGAAGGTACAGAAATGTTTGGAGACGATGGGTATTCACAAACCTTTTTTAAAGATGCAGATGGTGATGGCTATAAAGATATTGTTTCTGTAACTGAAAATAATAATAGTATTTATGTATGGTTGAATAATAGAGATAATACTTTTGACCAATCACCTAAGACTACTGTGAGTATGGAGTCAGTTGGAAGTGGTACTTTTACAGGTTTATCAAACGCAGAACAAGGCTGGATGGCAGATACCAATAATGATAAAAAAATTGATTATATATTTTCAGGTAACAACAATCAAGTACATACCTTTTTAGGAAACGGAGATGGTACTTTTAATCTTTCTAAAATAAGTTCAACTATAACGGATAATAATACAGGTAATACTTCGGGTGTAGACGGTGGAGAAGATCATTTTATAGGAGATGTAAATAATGATGGCATTGCCGATTTAGTAAGTACTTCTAATTTAAAGATACAAGTATATTTCGGAATAGGTGATGGTGGGTTTAATTCTACAGCAGATTATAACGGAGTCTTATACGATTCAGGCTCATCTAATTCTGTAGGTAGTGGTGAAGATAGATATTCACAGTTAATTGACATGGATGGTGATGGTGTATTAGATTATATGCATGCTGAAGCTCTTAACGGAACAGCTCAAATTTTGTATTTTAAAGGAAGTGGTACAGGTACATTTTCTACTACTGCAATAATAACTACTATTATAAATTTACCACAAGGAGAAATAGGTAGGTTTGCAAATAGTAGAAATAATGAGATGTCTTTCTTTGAAGATGTAACAAGTGATGGTATTGCAGATTTTGTAGCAACTTACGACAACCTTGGTGATACTAAAAATGGTATTACAGTATATATAGGTAAAGCTGATGGTACTTTTGAAGATATTGCTCATACTACTGTTATTCCTGAATTTAGAACAGGTACTACAGGTAGGTTGTCAACAATAGTAACCTGTGGTTTATTAGGTACTAACAATGCTTTTAGTCAAATAGGAAAAGAAGCAGATAGTCCTGATGTAGTAAATTCTGTTATTATAACAACTTTATTAAGTACAATTCCAGGAATAACTGATGTAGTTGTAGCTAATGAAGAAAAATACCAAAATTATATTGATGGAAATCCAAGTGAATTTTCTAATCCTGCAACTTTAGCAGAGGTTCAAGCAATGATAGATGCAGTTCAAGTATTGGTTATTATTGAAAATTATGCAGAAAATAATGCAAATATAGCACCAACTGTAGCTAATTATATATCGGCAGGAGTAATAGGAGTTGTTCCAGCAAATTTAGCAGAAATAAATGCAGCAATAGATGCAGTAGAGGGTATAGATGTAGATACTTTATCAGAAGTACAAGCAGTTGTAGATAAGGTTTTAGCAATAAAAATTATTGAAGATTATGCAGAAAATAATACAAATTCAGTACCAACTGAAGCAAATTATACAGCAGCAGGTGTTATAGGGGTTACTTCAGCAAATTTAGCAGAAGTAAATGCAGCAATAGATGCAGTAGAAGGTGCAAATGTAAATACTTTATTAAAAATACAAGTAATTGTAGATAAGGTTTTAGCAGTAGCAACAGTAGTAACATCATCAGGAAGTGGAACTTTAACAGAAGCTGAATTAACGACAGCAGGAGTTACAAATACAGGTTTAAGTGTTGCTGAAATAGCAGCAATTCAAATAGCAGTAGCAGCAGCAAGTCCTGCACCTACTAATACAGCAGCATTACAATTAATTGTAGACGCAGCAGTAACTGAAACTGCAGCAGTATTAGCAGCAGTAACATCAGCAGGAAATGGAACTTTAACAGCCGTTGGGAGTTACAAATACAGGTTTAAGTGCAACTGAAATAGCAGCAATTCAAACAGCAGTAGCAGCAGCAAGTCCTGCACCTACCGATGCAGCAGCATTACAATTAATTGTAGACGCAGCAGTAACTGAATTAGCAGTAGAAACTGCAGCAGTATTAGCAGCAGTAACATCAGCAGGAAATGGAACTTTAACAGAAGCTGAATTAACAGCCGCAGGAGTTACAAATACAGGTTTAAGTGTTGCTGAAATAGCAGCAATTCAAACAGCAGTAGCAGCAGCAAGTCCTGCACCTACCGATGCAGCAGCATTACAATTAATTGTAGACGCAGCAGTAACTGAATTAGCAGCAGAAACT